>NZ_JACCJZ010000015.1 GCF_013425765.1 Luteimonas deserti | reverse complement strand
CGTCATCGTCCGGTCACGCGCACGAGCGACCAACAACGTCTGCCGCTCCGGCCTGCACGCCGGAACATGCAGCGATGGGCCATTGCACGATGCCGGCATCGTCCGAGCACCTGCACGGGCATTCTGCGACGCCTGCCGCTCCAGGCTGCACGGCGGACCATGCAGCGATGGGACATTGCACGATGCCGGCATCGTCCGGTCACGCGCACGAGTATCCATCGACGCCTGCCGCTCCGGCCTGCACGCCGGAACATGCTGCGATTGGACACTGCACGATGCCTTCCGCGGGGCGGGCCACACCTCGCACTCCGATCCCGGTGCCGACCGCGGCGGATATCGCGGCGGCGTTTCCGAGCCTTGACCATCATTCGATGGAGCACGCGTCAGCGGTGAACTGGATGGTGCTTGTCGACCGGCTCGAAGTCTGGGGTGCGGACGACGGCACCGGGCAGGCTTGGGAGGCGACAGCATGGGTGGGCACCGATCTCGATCGTCTCTGGTTGCGCAGCGAAGGCGAGCGCGAGGGCGGACGTAGCGGCGCCCTCGAGCTGGAGGCACTCTACGGACGCAGCGTGCATCCATGGTGGGATGTCGTGATGGGCGTGCGTCACGACACGCGGCCGGCCTCCCGTACCTGGGCGGCGCTGGGCGTTCAGGGCCTTGCGCCCTATATGTTCGAGGTCTCGGCAACTGCCTATGCCGCGAGTGGCGGCCAGGTTCAGATCAGGATGGAAGCCGAGTACGACATGCGGATTACCAACCGCCTGATCCTGCAGCCGCAGATCGAGGCCACCATCGCGCTCAAGGACGAGCCGGCTGCGCACCTCGGGTCCGGCGTCGCCATGCTCGACGCCGGCCTGCGCTTACGGTACGAATTCAGCCGGCGCTTCGCTCCGTACTTCGGCCTTGCTCATGAACGGGCCTTTGGCGGTACCGCCCGCCATCGGCGCACGGCCGGCGAGCATGCGCGCGATACACACCTGGTTGCCGGCATCCGCGTGTGGTTCTGAGGCTGAGCCCCCGGCACTCTCGAATTTGACTGATCCCTCGACTAAGAAAGGATGTCCACCATGTTCGTTCTGTCCTCCCGGTTGTTGCTGCGCGGGCTCCTGCTCGCAGCCGTGCTGCTGGCCTCCAGCGGCGCCGCGGCCCACGTGAACCTTGTCGGCTCCACACCGGCAGCCGACGCCCATGTCCCCGCGCTACCGCGCATCGAGCTCGTCTTCGACGGGGCGCTCCAGCCCGGCAGTGCCAGGGTCACCCTGAGCCGGCTTGGCGCCGGGGGTGAGGCAATGCCCGTCGGCGGTCTCGCGATCACGATGGACCGCGCCAGGACACGTGTATGGGCCACACCCGAACAATCGCCCGCGCAGGGTCACTATCGTGTGGAATGGCATGTCATCGGGACCGACGGGCACCCGAGGTCCGGAAGCTTCGGTTTCATGATGCACTGAGCGCGCCGCAGCCCGCCCGGCGGGCACTCGAAGGCGCCGAGAGACGCCGGCCGTTGACCTGCTCCGGCGTTCGGTCCTGCGAATGTGGGCCGGGCCCCGCGCGCGACTTGAATGCCGTACCGGTCGCCTGGCACCCAGGGAAATCCCACGGCGTCCTGAAGACAGAGTGGCGCCGGCACCATCCCGCCAGGTCGACATGCCGCAAGGCCTTGCGCGTTGCGGGCTGCGTCGCCATCTCGTTGCCACTTCCCCTGCCGGACGCCCGCATGAGCCGTTTCGATCTCAACCCGCCCAGCCCGGACCAGCGCGCCGTGCTGGAGGCCGGCCTGACCGCCGACGAGCGCCGTGTGCTGCTGCAGCACGGAACCGAAGCGCCGTTCTGCGGTGTCTTTCTCGACAACAAGCGCGAGGGCACCTATTGCTGCCGCCTGTGCGGCCTTCCGTTGTTCCGCTCCAGCGCGAAGTTCGATTCCGGCACCGGCTGGCCGAGCTTCTTCGCGCCCTTCGATCCGGCGCACATCACCCTGATCCGCGACACCAGCCACGGCATGATCCGGGTGGAAGAAGTCTGCGCCCGCTGCGGCAGTCACCTCGGCCACGTTTTTCCGGACGGGCCGCCGCCCACCTACGAGCGGCACTGCCTCAACTCCGTGTCGCTGTCCTTCGTCGATGCGAACGCGTCGTTGCCGGATCCGTTGCAGCGCGGCGACGCGGACACTGGCAGTGCCTAGACCTCGTTGACGGGTGTCCAGGTGCCCAATGGGCGCGCCGACACCGGCGCTCGCGGCGGAGACCGCGCATCGAGGTAGCGGTGCAGCGATCTCCGGCGGACGGAAGTCACGGTGACCGATCCCACATGCGGCTCACGTGGTAGGGCGACAGAGTGGCGCACTCGGTCGGGGAGAACAGCGGTGCAGCCAGTCATCGACAATCGGACAGGGCGCCGGACGCACGCGATCCGGATCTGGGCTGTGGCCTGCGTGGCATTGGCCGAGCTCGCCCATCTGGCCTGGGAACATCTGCATGGCGGCATCGTCAGCCACCATCTGCTGGCCGACCCCGCGCTGCCCGCCATCTGGAACGGCTGGGGCCTGATCCTGCTGCCGGCCCTGGCCTGGTGGGCGTCCGGCAGGTTGGCGCGTCGCCTGGACCGGGCCGCCGACCTGCGCCGCGTCGTGCTCGCAGGCGTGTTCGGCTTCTCGGTCGCGGCCTTGACGGGCGTATTCCTGTCCGTCGCCTTCGTGCAGGGACACGAAAACCTCGCCGGTCTGGTCCTGATGGCGGCCCTGGGTCTCGCCGTGCTGCTCCGCGCCGATCGTGCCGAGTGCCTGTTGGGCTTCGTGCTGGCGATGACGTTCGTGTTCGGCGCGGTGCTGCCGGTGCTCATCGGCAGCGTCGTCGTGGTCGTCTCGATGCTGGCCCATCGCATCGTCTACCCGCTGGCGTATCGCCTCTGGCGGCGCCTGCCTCGGCCCGCCGGCGGCTGACCATCCGCGCGCCCAGCGCGGTCGGCCCGGGCATCCGGTCCTGGCGGGCACGCTTCGCGGGGCGCGCGCTCAGCGCGCTTCGAACTCGGCGATCTCGGCCAGCACGCGCCGGCTGCGACGGATGCCGTCGGCCCCGTCGCTGCAGTCGCGCGCGTCCGCGTCTGCCGTCGCGAGAATGCGGCGTCGATGCCCCAGACCGTAGATCGCCGTCGCCACGAGACCCACCGTGCTGAGCGTCAGGCTCCAGACGATCCAGGCCGGTGTCCCGTTGCCGGACGGCACATCGCCGAGGCCGGCGACGGCCACCACGACCGGCACCCACATGGTCCACCACGGCAGTCCGCAGATCGTGGAATTGAGCGCATAGGCACGCAGCAGCGCGGCGAGCTGCCGCTGGATGCGCAGGACCGGCGCGCCGTAGTCGATACGCGACGCGAGTACGAGGCTGGTGATGCCGCCGAGGATGTTGACGAGGCCGAAGGCATGCAGCGCGATTCCTGCGACGAGCAGGCCGGTGACACCGGGATTGCGGGTCCAGCAGGCGACGCCGAGTGCCACCAGTCCCAGGCCCAGCAGGCATTGCAGCCAGTGACCCGCCTTGAAAAGACGCAGGTGGCCACGCGCGCGCGCCAGCCGGGTTTCGCGCAGCACCGCGAGCTGCAGCGCATCGCTCCGGGTGATGCGTGCTTCCAGTGCGTGCCAAGCGGCTTTGAGATCTTCGTCTTGCATCGTGGATTCCTCAGAGTTCGTGACGGATGCGCTGGCGCAGCCGGCTGATCTTGGTCGCGATGTTGGTTTCACTCAGGCCGAGAATCTCGGCCATTTCCCGGTGGCTGCGATCGTCGAGATAGAGCAGCAGCAGGGCCCGGTCGAGCGGTGCCTGCGCCTGGATGAAGGCATGCAGCGCGCGGATCTGCTGCTCGGCCTGCGGATCGCGCGGCGCGGGATCGGCCACGTCGTGCAGGCGCTCGTCGAACGGCACCGCGTGCCGCTGGCGCAGCGCCGCGCTGCGCACCGCACTGATCGCGACATTGAGCGCGATGCGGTACATCCAGGTGCTAAAGCGACGGGCCGGGTCGTAGTTCGGCCACGCCCGCCACAGCTGCGCCGCGATTTCCTGGGCGAGATCGGCACGATCGTGCGGATCGCGGCAATAGCTGGCCGCCACGGTGGCGACGATGCCCTGGTGTTCGCGCAGCAACCGGGCGAACGTCCGATGCTCGTCGTCGAGTGCGGCGGCGGTAACTGCAGGGTCCACGGGGCGTCTCGCGTTGGGCGGTCATGGAGTGGTTCGCAGGTGCACGGTGGATATCACACCGCTGGCGGTGGGCGGTCCTCGGCGGGCATCCATGCTTCGAAGCGGAATCGGCGCAGAGCTCGGGCACCGACCCTCGGGCCCCGTGTCTCGGGGACACTCCATGGCTGCATCGCGGGGGTCAGGCGTGATCGCGGGCCGAGGCCCGGCGAGAGGCTGCAGCGTGACCGTGCGCCGCTTCGGCGGGCCCGACGACGGCCAGCAGGCTGCGCAAGCGCATGCGGAGCGGCGTGTAGAAGGCGTTCGATGCCGTGCCGGCAGGCGCGCGCCGCCCCCGGCGTGAACCGCTCACCGACGATGGCGTGGCGGGTGTGCCGGTCCGTGAGGAGATCGCAGCGCCGAACCCCTTTTCGAGCCGGGGCAGGCCGGACTCGGCGACGGCACGGACCACGGGCCCGGTCGACAGCACGGCCACGGCCACGCTGGCCAGGATGACGCCGACCAGCATGCGCTGGAACATGGTGAGCCCGGGTTGGCCATCGCCATGCGTGGCGGTATCGATGCGCGACTGCAGCATGGGCCGATCTTCGGGGCACGAGGTCGAGACGGTAACGCGGTGGGCAGACGGCATCCGCCACGCTGCTCACGGCAGAGCGGTCTTCCGCCGTCTGCCGGCCGGACCGTTGTCCGGCGTGTCGCTTTCGAACCACAGCAAACGGGAGCCGCGGCGTATGCCCCTGGATGCCTGATCGCGCAGCGCATCGCATCGGCGCGCGTCGGATGGGCCGGCAGACACGCGTCGGAGCGCGCATCCCGGACCGCGGTCGCTCACGAGCGCGAGGTCTGCACGAGCCGGGGTGCGCACAGGTCTCGCCTCATACATGTCGAATTGCTCCTTATGGGTCCTGCGCGCCGCGCCTCGCGGCGTGGGCATCACGGCACGCCGGCGCGCGTCCGGCGCGACAACGTGGCAGGCTTGGCCTCCACGTCCGGAGTGAGGGATGCCATGCGCTGTTTTCTGCCGTTGTCGGGTTTCGTCGTCGCCACGCTGGTCAGCGGGTGTGCGAGCGTCTCCGGATTTCCGTCCATCGGGCGCGTCGCGTCCGAGGAACCGCGTTTCGAGCGCGTCGTGGCCGCGGACGCGCGCATCGAACGGCTCGCCGAGGGCTTCACCTGGGCCGAGGGTCCGACATGGATCGAGGATGGCGGCTATCTGCTGTTCACCGATGTGCCGGAGAACCGGATGCATCGCTGGTCGGAGGCCGACGGCCTCTCGGTGTTCATGGAACCCTCGGGCTATGCAGGGCCGCCGCTCGAGGTGCTGCGCGAAGCGGGCGCCAACGGCCTGTTCGCGGAACCCTCCGGCACCGTTCTGCTCGCCGACTCCGGCAACCGCGTGCTGGCCCGGCTCGACCCGCGGACGCGGGAGAAGACTGTGCTGGCGCATGCGTTCGACGGACGCCGCTTCAACAGCCCCAACGATGTGGTGCGTCGCGCCGATGGCGCGATCTTTTTCACCGATCCGCCTTACGGCCTCGAGGCCTTCGACGAATCGCCGGTCAAGGAGTTGCCGTTCAACGGGGTGTACCGGCTCGATGCAGACGGCCGCGTCCAGCTTCTCGACGACAGCCTGAGCCGGCCGAACGGCATCGCGCTGTCGCCCGACGGTCGCACGCTCTACGTCGCCAATTCCGATCCGGAACGCGCGGTGTGGATGGCCTATGCGCTGGACGGGAACGGCGCGGTCACGTCGCGACGCGTGTTCGCCGACTCGACGGCCGAGGTGGGTGACGATGCCCCCGGGCTGCCGGACGGGATGGCCATCGCCGCCGACGGAACGCTGTTCGCCACCGGCCCCGGCGGAGTCCTGGTGTTCGCACCGGATGGCACGCGCCTGGGTCGGATCGAAACCGGCGGCCCGGTGGCCAATGTCGCGTTCGGCGACGACGGCCGCACGCTGTACATGACATCCAACAGCATTCTCGCGCGGGTGCGTCTGTTGATCGCCGGGACCTCGCCGACGCGCTGATACCCCGGCGTCTCCATTCGTGTCGCCTCGGCCATGCTGACCACGCTCGCCATCGCCCATTACCGTTCGCTGCACACGCTGGTGGTGCCGATGGGGCGGTTGAATCTCGTCACCGGTGCCAACGGCAGCGGCAAGTCCAGCCTGTACCGCGCGTTGCGTCTGCTGGCCGAGACCGCGCAGGGTGGCGTGGTGCCGGCACTGGCGCGCGAGGGCGGCCTGCAGTCGACGCTGTGGGCGGGGCCGGAAACGCTCAGCGCACGCATGCGCCGCGGCGAGGTGCCGGTCGAAGGCGGGCCGCGGCAGCAGCCCGTTTCTCTGAAACTCGGATTCGCCGGCGAGGACTTCGGGTACGCGATCGATCTCGGCTTGCCAGTGCCGTCGCAGTCGCTGTTCGCCCGTGATCCCGAGATCAAGCGCGAGGTGATCTGGGGCGGACCGTTCCTGCGTCAGGGCAACACGCTGGTCGATCGCCGCGGCGCGCTGGTGCGCGTGCGCGACGGCCGCGACTGGCGCGTGGCCGCCGAGCATCTGAATCCCTTCGAGAGCCTGTTCGCGCAGATCGCCGATCCGCGCGATGCGCCGGAAGTGCTGCAGCTGCGCGAGACGATCCGCGGCTGGCGCTTCTACGATCATTTCCGCGCCGATGCCGATGCGCCGGCGCGTCTGCCGCAACTGGGCACGCGAACGCCGGTGCTCAGTCATGACGGGCACGACCTCGCCGCGGCCTGGGCGACGATCCGCGAGATCGGCGATGCCGAAGCGCTGGACGCCGCGGTCGCCGATGCGTTTCCCGGCGCGCGCGTCGAGGTGCTGGTCGACGGCGGGCGCTTTTCGCTGCAGTTCCGCCAGCACGGCCTGCTGCGGCCGTTGTCGGCGGCCGAACTCTCGGACGGCACGCTGCGCTATCTCCTGTGGATCGCCGCGCTGCACACGCCGCGACCGCCACCGCTGATGGTGCTCAACGAGCCCGAGACCAGCCTGCATCCGGATCTGCTGCCGGCCCTGGCGCGGCTGATCGACGGGGCATCGCAGCGCACCCAGGTCTGGGTGGTCTCGCACGCGACGCGGCTGATCGCCGCGCTCGAGCAGAGCTCCGACTGCAACCCGGTCCAGCTGGTCAAACGCGACAGCCAGACCGTGATCGACGGGCAGGGGATGCTCGACGCACCTGCGTGGCACTGGCCCGAGCGCTGACGCCGGACGTGCGGACGGCCCGTTGCCGGGCCGTCCTGGACGCGCTCGATGGACGCGGCGTCAGAGCCGCTCGGCACGTCCGCTGGCGATGATCTCGTCGACGATCGCGCGGGCCTGCCGGGCGGCGCGCACCTGTGCGTCGGCCTGCTGTTTCGCGAGTTCACCCTGTTCGCCGGCCAGTACGCCTTGCCGGCTCGCCAGCGTGCCCATCTGCGCGCCGAGCGCGCGCGATTCGGCCTGCAGTGCGTCCAGTGCGCTGCGGCGCGAGGCGTCGTCGCCGCTGCGTGCCGCCTGCAGGGCCAGCTCGGCGATGCGGCCGCCGATCTCGCCCTGGCGTGCGCCCAGCGTGCCCTGTTCGGCACCGATCGTACCCTGGCGTTCGCCGAGTGCGCCCTGCCGCTCGCCGAGGTCGCGCACGTCGTCGAACGCCGCACGGAAGCGGGCGACGGTATCGGCATCGCGCACGATGTAGCGGTCGTCGCCGCGGCGCAGCCACAGCATCGGGCCCTCGCCCTGCTGCGCGGCGCGCGCCTCGCGCAGTTCGTCGGTGGAACTCATCGCGACGCTGTGCGCGCTGTCGAGCAGCACGTACGACTCGGCGCCCGGCGTGCGGCTGAGGGTGAAGGTGCCGCGGATCGGGCCGGTGTCGCGCTGCCGGACCTGGGTGCGGATGGTGTGCACATGGCCGCGTGCGTCGCTGTCGTCCGGTGCGGGCGGGGCGGGCGGGGCAGGAGGCGCCGGTGGCGCGGCCGGTGTGGCCGGTGCCGGCGGGATTGCGGGGCTGACCGGCATCGGCGGTGCGGGTGGTGCCGGCGGCGTCTCCGGTGCCGGTGGCGCGATCGCGGCCGGCGCAGGCGGCGGGGGAGGCGGTGGCGGCATGGGCGCGGCATTGGTCACGCGGTAGGGCAGCACGCCGACGGCGGCGACCAGCAGGGTGGTCGACAGTGCGATCGCACGCGACAGCGGACGGGTGGTCTGCAGCATGGTCAGTCTCCGCTTGAGGAAGGTGTAGTCGGGCGATGCGCTGGCCAGGCCGGCATCAGGACGCGACGCGATGCCCAGGCGCAGCAGCAGCTGCGCGTACTCGCGCGCGCCGTGGTCCTGGCCGGCGAGCACCGCGGCATCGCAGGCGCCCTCCCGGGCGAGGCCGTATTCGCGCAGCGCCAGATGCGCCAGCGGGTGGAACCAGAACAGGTGCTGGGCCAGTGCCGGCAGCAGGCCGAGCCACAGATCGCGGCGCTGCAGGTGCACCAGCTCGTGGGTCAGCGCCATGTCGAGTTCGTCGGCGCGCAGGGACTGTGCATAGCCGTCCGGAAGCAGCAGCACGGGACGCCAGGGGCCGATCAGCTGGGGCGACGCGATCGCCTCCGACACGCGGACCTCGGGCGCTGCGCGCAGGCCGTGTGCATCGGCGGCAAGGGCGAGTGCCTGCAGCAGCGTGCGGTCCTCGCACGGGACGGCGCCGGCGACGAGGCGGCGCGAACGCCGCAAGCCCTGCACGCTGCGCGCGATCATCGCCGCGATCCCGAGCAGCCACAGCACGCCGAGCGCGAACATCCACGACCATGCGGACGGCGCGGCGGCGTCCATCTGCACGGCATCGACGGCGACGGGGGCGAAGGCGAGGTTCGCATCCACCACCGGGGCGGTCATGACGTCAGCGGGCGCGGCCACCACCTGCCCGACCGCGGGCAGCAGCGGCAACGCGACCGGCGACGACCACACCAGGCCGACGACGAGCTGCAGCGCGACCAGCCACCACAGCCAGCAGCGCGCGGCCGCCGGCAACCGGGGCAGGGCACGGCACAGCGCCCAGACCAGCGCCACCAGCAGCGTGCCCTGCACGCTGGCCGCGAGCAGGCGCGGCAGCATCAGATCGATGAGTGCGGCGATGGCCATGTCAGGCTCCGGTGCGCTTGGACTGCAGGCTGGCGACCAGCGCCTCGAGCTCGGCGAGCTCGTCGTCGCTGACCTCCTTGCGCTCCGACATCCACGCCACGAACGGCGACACCGAGCCCTGCAGGGTCTTCTCGACGAAGCTGCCGATCGCACTGCGCACCACTTCGTCCTGACCGGTCGTCGGTGCATAACGGTAGGCGCCGCCGCCGGCCTGGCTGCGGCGCAGATAGGCCTTCGCGCGCAGGCGCTCCATCATCGTCAACACGGTGGAGCGGGCGAGCCCCCGGGGCTCGCCGAACGCGGCCGCCACTTCACCGACGGTGGATGGGCCGGCTTCGTCCAGGTGCTGCAGCAGGGCCAGTTCCTGGTCCCCGATCGTCTTCTTGGTCATCACACCCTCGCTTGACTACACCTGTCGTCAATCCTGCCGCTTGACGACAGGTGTAGTCAACAGGTCGAAGGTCATGCCGGTGGCCGACGAGCGGATGCGTCGGGAAGAAGGCTCTGCCGATCACCCGCTGCGGCGCGATCGCGGCACCACCGGGTACGCCGAACGGCGTCAGCGCGCGGTAGGCGCCGCCGGGCGCCGGATCAGCACCACGACCAGCGTCACCACCGTCAACGGAATCACGAAGCCCATCATCACGTTCGAGTACGCCGGCAGGGCGTCGTGGTCCTGCGCCGCGAGGATCAGGTAGCTGGCGTAGGCCACGTAGTAGCCGAGGAACAGCGCGCCCTCCCAGCGCGCGATCTCGCGCCCGGTCACGAAGATCGGCAGGCAGGCCACCGCAGCCGCGGTCATGACCCACATATCGAAGGTGAGCAGCGAAGGCGGCACGCCCAGCCCGACGCCGCCGGCCAGCAGTCCGGACAGCCCCAGGCATCCGAGCAGATTGAACGTGCTGCTGCCGATCGCATTGCCCACCGCGATGTCGCGCTCGCCCTTCAGTGCCGCGGCGATCGACGTGGCCACTTCCGGCATCGAGGTGCCGGCGGCGACGATGGTCAGACCGATCACGACGTCGCTCACGCCCAGCGCGGTGGCGAACGCGACCGCGGCGCCCACCAGCCAGTTCGAACCCAGTACGAGCAGACCCAGCCCCACGCCGATCAGCAGCAACTGCACCGGAAGCCGTGCGTCCCACGCGCCGGGCGCCGCCGCGGGCACTTCGGACGCGTGTGTGTCGCCTTCGGTGCCGGCCCGCAGTTCGCGCCGCGACTGGACGATCAGGAACACCGTGTAGGCCAACAGCAGACCCAGCAGCAGACCGCCATCGCGCATGCCCAGGCTGCCGTCGAGGCTGAGCACGGCCACGAGGACGGAGGCGCCGATGAGGATGGGCACTTCCTGGCGGATGACCTGGGTGTGGACCACCAGCGGGGCGACCAGCGCACTCGCGCCGAGAATGAAGAGCACGTTGAAGATGTTGCTGCCGACCACGTTGCCGACGGCCAGATCGGTCTGCCCGCCGAGCACCGCGCCCGCCGACACCGCCATCTCCGGGGCGCTGGTGCCGAACGCGACCACGGTGAGGCCGACGACCAGCGGCGAAATGCCGAAGGACAGCGCCAGGCGCGACGCGCCACGGACCAGCAGCTCGGCGCCGCCGATCAGCGCGGCCAGTCCAAGGACGAACATCAGCACGTTGAGCATGGGCGGTCGCGACCTTGCGGAGAGCCGGAGTCCGGCGGGCGGGGAATGGTATGCGCGACGCGTCTCCGGCGTCGCGAATTTGCGAGATGGGCACGATTCCACCAGGGGCGTGGCCTGTCCGACGACGGGAAGCGGCAGCCCGCGCGCAGGCCCCGGTGCGGTATGCACGGAATCCGGTCGGCTGGAAGCACGTCCCGGCAGGCGATGCATGCCCGGCGGTACAACGCGCCGGTGGAGCGCTCCCGGACGGAGTGCGAAGTCACCCCGGCACATCGTCGCCGCCGGTGTCCGGCCATGCGCATGGGCCTCCCTGGATGTCGCATGCTCCGGGGCGCGACCATCCGGACATCGTCACGTGGCGCTGGCTAGACTCGCGCCCATCCCAACTGCCGGCCACGCCCATGATCAAGCGTCTCGCTTTGCTGCTGTTCGCTGCCGCCGCCCTCACCGCATGCGCCGCGCCCGCCGAGCGCTTGTCCGCCAATGCCGGCCCGGATGCCGCAACGGTCACCCATGAAGCGGATTGCGATCGGGTCGGAGGCGAGTGGCGCCAGCTCGGTCGGGCACCCGTCAAGCAGTGTCTGCGCCGCACCACCGATGCCGGCAAGGCCTGCAGCCAGAGCGAACAATGCGAGGGTCACTGCCTGGCGCCGGAAGGCAGCGTCGATGGCACGACGGTCACCGGCCAGTGCAGCGTGGATACCAATCCCTTCGGATGCCAGCAGCGCGTGCGTGACGGCATGGCTTCGACGATCTGCGTCGACTGACGGCGTCGACGCGCCTCGTGCGCGCGCCCCGGCGGGCGGCGCCGACTGCGCCACCGCGGCTGCATGCAGGGGCGGTCGAGCGGGGTGATCGAGGTCCGGAGCGGAGCCGGTTACGACATGCGTCCCGCGCTCTCGATGCGTCGCGCCCGTGAGTACGTTTCATTGCACGTGCACTCGCCCGGGTCCAGGGTCGGGAGCCCGAGATCCGCTGGAGGCGCCATGATCCGCGCGACGTTCCGCATGACCCCCGCCGTCCTGCTTCTGCTGTGCGTCGGTGCCCAGGCGCAGACGCTGCAGACCCCGCCACCTGCATCGCGGCCGGCGGACACCGGCCTGAGCGGCCCGGCTCCGACCGCGGTACCGGCGACGCCCGCGCAGCGAGCGCGGACGTCGCCGGCCATTCCTGCCGCCGGTCCGTCCGAGGCTGGACCCACTGTGGCGCCTGTCCCCTCACCGCCGATGCCGGCCACCGTTCGTGATGCCCGGGGACGGGTCCTGCCCGGGGCGCGTGAGATCGTCCCCGGCCGCGCCCGCGATCCCGCGACAGGACAGGAAATCCAGACCGCGCCGCCGACGCGGCCGGAATAGCGGCCTCGCGCTGACGACGCCTTGCGTCGTAAGCGTGGAATGACCCGGCCGAGCAGGCGAGGTGATCGCCGGGCCGGCGGCCGCACGCCCGGGCATTGCGCACCGTCGGAGCGATGCCTGCACCCGCCGCTCTCCAGGCGGAACGACAGGCACGCCACCGGCGCGTGTTGCGCGCTTCGCGCGCCCGGCGTCAATCGAGGGCGGGATAGTCGGTATAGCCGGCGTCGTCTCCGCCATAGAACGTCGCCGGATCCGGCACATTGAGCGGCGCGTCGTCCCGCAGACGCCGTACCAGATCAGGATTCGCGATGAAGGGGCGGCCGAACGCCACGGCGTCCGCTCTACCGGAGCCGATGGCGGCCTCGGCGGCGCTGCGGTCGTAGCCGTTGTTGACGATCCATGCGCCTGTGCCGCCGGCGCCGGCATACGCGGCTTTCAATGCGTCGTAGTCGAAGGGTGCGTCGCCCTGCGAATAGCTGCGATCGCCCCCGGTGGCCCCTTCGATCACGTGTACGAAGGCCAGGCCCAGCGGCGCCAGGCGCTCGACCACATGGGTGAACAGGGCTTGCGGCGCGTCGTCACGGGCATCGTTGGCAGGTGTGACCGGCGAAAGCCGGATTCCGGTGCGTGCACCACCAATCTCGTCGGCCACGGCACGCGTGACCTCCTCCAGAAGGCGCGCACGATTGGCCACAGACCCGCCGTAGGCATCCTCGCGCGTGTTGCTGCCACCGCGCAGGAACTGGTCGATCAGGTAGCCGTTGGCGGCATGCACTTCCACGCCGTCGAAGCCGGCCTCGATCGCGGCCCGTGCAGCGCGCCGGTAGTCCTCGACGATGCCGGGAATCTCGTCGGTGTCGAGCGCGCGGGGCATCGACGTGGGCACGAACCGGCCGCCATGCGCGTCCAGCACGAAGGTCTTGCTGTCGGCGCGGATCGCCGACGGGGCCACCGGCGCCCCGCCGTCCGGCTGCAGCGACGTGTGCGAGATGCGTCCCACGTGCCACAGCTGCACGACGATGCGTCCGCCCTCTGCATGCACCGCGTCGGTCACCCGCCGCCACCCGGCAACCTGGTCGGGGGCGTAGAGCCCCGGGACGTCGGCATAGCCCTGGCCCTGATGGCTGATCGCGGTCGCCTCGGTGATCAACAGGCCCGCCGTCGCGCGCTGGGCGTAGTACTGCGCGGTCCTGGGCTGGGGGACCGCACCCGGCGCGCGGTTGCGGGTCAGCGGTGCCATCACGATGCGGTTGGCGAGATCGAGGGCGCCTGCGCTCAGCGGATCGAACAGGGTGGGCATGAAAGAGAGTCCTGCGTAGGGGGCTTCCAAGGTGCCGTCGTGCCGGCCGGATTCAAGCGCCCCCGGGTGCAGGCTCCCGGGATGCAGCGTTGCGCCCGGTTCGCTGCCCGTGTCCGGACCCGGGATGCGGACGGCATTCACTGTCATGCAACTGTCACGACGCTAGGGTCCGTGCAATTCTTCAGAGACGAGCTGCGATGTCCGAAACCGCCGCGTCCCCCCGGGACTCCGTTCGACGCCGACCGGGGGGTGCCGGATGTCGGTAGTCGCGCAGATCGGCAACGCGCTGGCCCGGGAGCTCGCGGTTCCCGATGTCGATACCCTGACTACGATCATCGTCCGCGTGCTGGTCGCCGCCCTTCTGGGCGGAATCGTCGGGTGGGAGCGCGAGAACAAGGGCCGCCCCGCCGGCCTCAAGACCCATATCCTGGTGTCCATCGGCTCGGCGCTGTTCGTGCTGGCGCCCCTGATGGCCGGCATCGGCGGTGACGAGGTGACACGCGTGATGCAGGGCATCGTCTCCGGGATCGGTTTCCTGGGCGCAGGGGCGATCCTCAAGCTCGACAAGGACGAGCGGATCGAAGGCCTGACCACCGCAGCCGGTGTCTGGATGACCGCAGCGATCGGCATGGCCGCCGGGATGGGCCAGGAGATGGTCGCGCTGATCACCACCATCGTCGCGCTTCTGGTCGTACGTGCGATTCCGCGCATGCATCATCCCGCCCGCGCGGCGCCCACAGGCGAAGACATCAGCGGGCGTGATGCCTGAACGGCGAACGCGCCCATTCTGTCTTCCCCCACGGCGGCTTCATCCTGCCTCGCGCAGGGTGGATGCACATCCCCTGGAGTGAGCGCTCATGAGCAACAACGATGAAATCCGCGATGAAGGCCGTGACATGAACCGCGATCCGATCACCAAGGCGCCCGGCGCGCATCCCGTCGGTGTGGGTGTGGGTGGAATCGCGGGCGGTGCAGCCGCGGGCGCGGCCGCAGGCACGATCTTCGGCCCCGTCGGAACCCTGATCGGCGCGGCCGTTGGTGTGGTCGCGGGCGCCGCGGTAGGCAAGGGCGTCGCGGAGCGTATCGACCCCACCGGTGAAACCGAGTACTGGCGTGAAGCCCACGCAGAACGTCCGTACGTGAAGTCCGATTACGACTACGACCGTGACTACGCGCCGGCCTACGGGTTCGGCCTGCAGGCCCGCGAAGCCGACCGCACGCGCGGCTGGGACGAGTCCGAAGCGACCTTGCGCGAGGAATGGGAGTCCGCGCGCAGCGATTCTCGCCTTCCGTGGGACGAAGCCAAGCCGGCCGTGCGCGATGCCTGGGATCGGACCGAGCGGACGCACGACCTTTACCAGCGCAGCGATGCTTACCACAGCTCGGAGTTCGAGAAGGCCGATTACCGCAGCGAGGACGACAGCTTCGACGATTACCAGCCCGCCTACCGGTACGGCGTGTATGCGCGCTCGCGTCATCCCGACCGCAACTGGGACGACTCGCTGGAGAGCGAACTGTCCCGCGACTGGGGTTCGCGCCGCGGCACGTCCAAGCTCGAGTGGGACCGCGCGAAGGCCGCCGTGCAGCATGCGTACGTGTCACACGACCACTACAGCTCGGGCCAGTACAGCGATGACGGCCGCGATGGCGGAGACCGGTTCCGCGTCGGTTGATCCGCTTCGCTGTTCAGAAGGCTTGACGCACGAGCGCACCCCTCCGGGGGTGCGCTTTTTTCTATGCGCAATGCGAATCGTCGAGTTCCCGGGCGGCCCGGCCTCAGCGCTTCGCAGCGCCGGCGTCGGGCGCGGGCAGCTCCAGCAACGGTCGGAACCCGCCGAAGATCATCCGCTTGCCGTCGAACGGCATCGGATTTTTTTCCGGATCGAAGCGAGGATCGCTGCCATCCATCATTTTTGCGAACGCCGCATCCCGGGTGGCTTTGTCAGGCCATTCGATCCAGGAGAACACCACGGTTTCATCCTCGCGTGCCTGCACGGCTTTGCGGAAGTCGGTCTGCGTGCCGTCGGGGACATCGTCGCCCCAGCACTCGAGCACGCGCAATGCGCCCAGCTCGATGAAGAACGGATCCCCGATACGCGCGTGCTCGACGAACTTGTCGCGATTGGCGGTGGGAACGGCGATGACGAAACCATCGATGTAGGACATGGAAAACTCCGTGGTTGGACGTGAGGCACCGGACATCCGGTTGCATCCGAGCGACGTTCGAGGGGCGCCGGTTTCGACATCGCGTGCGACCGAGCGCAGCGAGAGATCGCTTGGACCACTGTTTGACATCCTGTGGCACAACGTACCGGCGCGCCCGGCGCGGCCAGCGGGCCGAGCGACCGGAACGTGCGCGGCTCCCGGAACGTCGTCCGCGCCAGCGCGCGCGTTGGAGATGCCCTGGACGCGCGTGCGCATGGCGGGATCTCTCCGTATCGGGCACAGGTCGCGCGCTGCGCCCCGCCAGCTCGGTATCGGGCGTGGGCGGAACGGACATGTGGCAAACCAGGTGTTGTTCCGGGGGGGCTGGAGCGTCGGGAAGGACGGTCGAAGCCAAGTGCGTGAACAGTCGCTGCCGGCCTGAAGGCGCCTCCGCCCGCGCTGGGCGCCTCTCAGGCGACCTGCGCGCTCAGATACCTCGACCATCGCATCGGTACGAAAGATGAAGAAGCCGATCCCGATTGCCGCCGCGCATGTGTCGCGGGCGTTCACCCGCGGCACTCTTCACATTCCTGCGTGGCGCCCTGCGCGAGCATTCGCCCATTCATCATGGGAGTGGTCACATGGGTCAGGGTTCCGCTGGCAACGTCATCGCCGCCATCTGCAGCTTCATCGTGCCGGGTCTTGGCCAACTGGTGCAGGGGCGGGTCTTCTCGGCGATTCTGTGGTTCGTCGCCGCCTGCATCGCATTCGCCGTGACCTGGCTGCTCACCGTCTCGCTGCTGCCCTTCGGATGGTTCGTCGTCAGCGTGTTCTCGTGCATCAACGCCGCGCTGTACCGGCGTCCTGTGCGCTGACGGTTCACGACGCGGCTTAGCCGCCTGCATCCGTGAAGCACGGCGCAGGCAGCCTGCCGGGGCAATCGCGATCCGCCAGCATCCGCTCGCCCCGGGCCGCACGTGTGTTCGCGTTCCGGGGCTCCATGGAGCAACGCAGCCGAATCGGGCCACGCAACGGAGCAATCATCCGGAGGTCCCGTCGAGGGCCCGTGTCACGCTCAGGCCGCGCGGCTGAACCCGCGTCGGCGGCCCGCGGGAGCGGGGACCTCGAAGGCCTGCCATGCGGCCTGGACGTCCGCCCGGACGTCATGCCAGGCACGCAGACGGCTGTCGAATTCCCAGACGCGCCGCAGCACAGGTTCGATCTCCTCCCATGGGCGTTCGGGGTACGAAGCGCGCCCGTTTCGGCCGAGGGAAAGCACCAGTGTACGGTCGGAATCGGAGCGAGCCATCTGCGTCGTGCCGTGATCGGGAGCGCGCAGGCTACGGCGCGTTTCGTGTGTTCTTGGTGAACCTGTCGAGCGATTTCCATGACAGACGCGCCACCGGCTGAACGCTGCCGAATAGGGCCCGGCACCCAGCACCCCTGCGTCACCCGCGGGCAGCGCGGACACGTCAGAACAGGCCCTTGATCACCTGCAACAGGCCCCACAACGAGACAACCCAGACGAGGCTGCGCAGGTACGGAATCCCGATCGCGTAGATCGGGAGATAGGCGATGCGTGCCCAGAGGTAGACCTGGGCGCCGAGCGCCGTCGTCGGGTCGCTACGGCCGGCCACGACCACCGCGAGCACGGCTGCGACGAAGAAGGGAAAGGTCTCGAGAAAGTTGCGACTGGCCGCCGCGGTGCGGACGGCGGCACCCCGGAGCGGCGGCGCCTCCGCATCGCGGTTTCCGGCGTTCCAACGCACGCCGCGCTGCCAGGTGGCAAACGCGGCGGCGACGCCGATATGAACGAGGCCCAGGACGATCGCCCAAGCCAGCACTTGCAGTTCGATCGTCATCGTCCGAGCTCCGTCGCGGCGGGTGTCAGCCGGCGACCGCCTTGGCGATCGCGGCGTTGAACGCCGGCAGGTCGTCCGGCTTGCGGCTGGTGATCAGGTTGCCGTCGACCACGACCTCCGAATCTTCCCACTGCGCGCCGGCATTGACGAGGTCGGTCTTCACCGACGGCCAGGACGTGACCTTGCGACCTTTGGCCAGACCGCTTTCGACCAGCAGCCACGGGCCGTGGCAGATCGCGGCGACCGGCTTGCCGGACTCGCCGAATGTGCGGACGAAGGCGACCGCATCTTCGTCGGCGCGCAGGACGTCCGGGTTCATCTGGCCGCCCGGCAGGACCAGGGCGTCGTAGCTGTCGGGGTTTGCCTTGGCCAGTGGCACGTCCACATCGACGCTGCGTCCCCAGTCCTTCTTGTCCCAGCCCTTGATCGAGCCGGCATCGCCGGGGGTGATGACATCGACGTGGGCGCCGGCCTCGCGCAGGGCCTTGAGCGGCTGCTCGAGTTCGGACTGTTCGAAGCCGTCGGTGGCGAGGATGGCGATCTTCTTGCCGTCGAGGTTCTGCATGGGGTGCTCCTGAGGGAAAGGAGCACCGGATGCTAGGCAGCCAACGGTGCCATGGCCGTGAAGCGTGCGCCGCGCGGCGGCCAGTCTCGGGGAATGAGACGCCGGGCGGTCACGCTGGGCGCCGTTTTCTTCCACGCGCCGGAGCAGGTTCTGAACGCGATCCTCAAGCCTGTGCAGGCCCTCGTCACCACAGGCGAGTCCGCGACCGGGAGCGCCCTTGCCACGAAGCTCGCGGCCAAGTATCCCGGCCGCGTCACCGGCACGCTCCTGCTGCCCGGCCAGGCCGGCGAATACGCGCCGCTCCCCGACGACGTGCCCGAGGCCCTGGCACGCGCGTTGCGCAGTCGTGGCATCGACCGGCTGTACCGCCACCAGGCCGAGGCCTGGGCGGCGACGCAGGCGGGACGCCATCTGGTGGTCGCGACCCCGACGGCCTCGGGCAAATCGCTGTGCTACACGCTGCCCGTGCTGTCGGCGGCGATCACCGCGCGCAGCAAGGCGCTGTATCTGTTCCCGACCAAGGCGCTGGCCCAGGACCAGGTGGCCGAGCTGCTGGAACTCAACAAGGCCGGCGAGCTGGGCCTGCGCGCGGCGACGTTCGATGGCGACACGCCGGGCGATGCCCGCCAGGCGATCCGCATCAACGGCGACATCGTGGTCAGCAATCCGGACATGCTGCACCAGGCGATCCTGCCGCATCACACCAAGTGGGCGCAGTTCTTCGAGAACCTGCGCTTTGTCGTGATCGACGAGATCCACACCTACCGCGGCGTGTTCGGCTCGCACGTCGCCAACGTGATCCGTCGGCTCAAGCGCGTCTGCGCGTTCTATGGCGTGACGCCGCAGTTCATCCTGTGCTCGGCGACGATCGGCAACGCGCGCGAGCACGGTGCTGCGCTGGTGGAAGTGGACGATGCCGCGCTCGAAGCGATTCTCGAATCCGGGGCGCCGCGCGGCGACAAGCACGTGCTGCTGTGGAATCCGCCGGTGGTCAATCCCGATCTCGGCCTGCGCGCCTCGGCGCGTTCGCAGTCCAACCGCATCGCACGCATGGCGATTCGCGCGGGCCTCAAGACCCTGGTGTTCTGCCAGACCCGGCTGATGGTGGAAGTGCTGACCAAGTATCTGAAGGAGGTCTTCGACCACGACCCGCGCAAGCCGAAACGCATCCGCGCCTACCGCGGCGGCTACTTGCCGACCGAGCGCCGCGCGGCCGAGCGCGAAATGCGCGCGGGCAACATCGACGGCATCGTCAGTACCTCGGCGCTGGAACTGGGCGTCGATATCGGCAGTCTCGATGTCGTGGTGCTCAACGGCTATCCGGGCAGCATCTCGGCGACCTGGCAGCGCTTCGGCCGCGCCGGTCGCCGGCAGCAACCCTCGGTCGGCGTACTGGTGGCCAGCTCCGAGCCGATGGACCAGTACGTGGTGCGGCATCCGGAGTTCTTCGCCGAGGCCAATCCCGAACACGCGCGCATCGAACCCGACCAGCCGCTGATCCTGCTCGACCACATCCGCTGCGCCGCGTTCGAGCTGCCGTTCGTCGATGGCGACATGTTCGGGCCCGTCGCGCCGATGCCGTGGCTGGAGGTGCTGGCCGAATCCGGGGTGCTGCATCACGAGGGCGACCGCTGGGAGTGGATCGCCGACAGCTATCCGGCGCAGGCGGTGAACCTGCGCTCGGTCGCCGACGGCAACTTCGTCGTCGTCGACCGCACCGACGGGCGCCAGACGATCATCGCCGAGGTCGATTATTCGGCCGCCGCGCTCACTTTGTACGAGGGCGCGATCCACATGATCCAGTCCGAGCCCTTCCAGGTGGAGCGTCTCGACTGGGAGGGCCGCAAGGCCTACGTCACGCGGACCAACGTCGACTACTACACCGACGCGATCGACTACACCAAGCTGAAAGTCCTCGATGACGAGGAGCAGGCCGATGCCGGGCAGGGCAGCGCGCACCTGGGTGAAGTGCACGTGGTGCGGCGTGTGTCGGGCTACAAGAAGATCCGCTTCCACACCCACGAGAACATCGGCTACGGGCCGGTGAATCTGCCCGATCAGGAACTGCACACCAGCGCGGTGTGGTGGCAGCTGCCGCAGCAGGCGCTGGACCGTGCGTTCGATGCGCGTCACGAGGCGCTCGACGGCTTCCTCGGCGCGTCGTATGCGCTGCATCTGGTGGCGCAGGTCGCGGTGATGGCCGAGAGCCGGGATCTGCAGAAGGCGGTGGGCAGTGGCGACGGCACCTGGTTCGCGACCGCCGACCAGCGCGGCCGCGGTCAGTTGCGCGATGGCGACGGCAGCAGCACGTCGATCGAGTTGCTCGGGCGGTTCGCGCCGACGCTGTATCTCTACGACAACTATCCCGGCGGCGTGGGCCTGTCGTCACCGCTGTTCGAGCGTCGCGACGAACTGCTTCACAAGGCCGCGGCGCTGGTCGCCGGCTGCAGTTGCCGTGCCGGCTGCCCGGCCTGCGTGGGACCGATTCTCGCCTCGGAGGAAGACGCCGAGCGCACGCCGCGCCAGCTCGCGGCGCGCGTGATCGATCTGCTGATGCAAGCGCCGCAGCAGCCGGCATGAGTGCGCTGGGCAAACGCCTGGGCCTGCTGCGCAGCCAGGCCGGGACCGTGCTGCCGGCGGTGGCTCCGACACCGCCGCTGCCGACGGCGACGCGCGCGCACTGGCCGCGCGCCGACGGCGAGCGTTCGCCGGAGGAGGTCGTCGCGCAGTTGCGCAGGCTGATGAAGCTGCGCGTGCCGACGCCCGCATCCCGCCCGGCCGGACCGATCGATCGCGCGCTGCCAGGCGAGGAGATCGCGCCCGGCCTGCGCTATCTCGAGCAGATCGCGCCATGGCCGCACGAGGACGGCCCACTCGCGCTCTACGACATCCGCCACGAACCGGCGCAGCGGTCCGATCTCCTGGCGTTCGACACCGAGACCACGGGTCTGGCCGGCGGCACCGGCACCCGCGCCTTCATGATCGGCGCCGCAGATTTCGTCGACGGAGCGCTGCGCATCCGTCAGCTGTGCATCACCACCCTGGGCGCCGAGCGCGAGATGCTCAAGACGTTCTCGACGTGGCTGCGGCCTTCGACGGTGCTCGTCAGCTACAACGGCCGCAGCTACGACCGGCCGTTGCTGACCACGCGCTATCGTCTCGCGCGCCTGCGCGATCCGCTGATCGAACTGCGCCACGTCGACCTGCTGCATCCGGTGCGACGCCGTTACCGCGGCGTATGGGCGAACTGCAAGCTGGCGACCGTCGAGCGCGAACTGCTCGGCGTGCTGCGCGAGGACGACCTGCCCGGCAGTGAGGCACCCGCCGCATGGCTCGCGTATCTGCGCGGCGGCAGCGCAGACAAGCTGCGGCGCGTGGGCCTGCACAACGCCCAGGATCTGCGCAGCCTGTTCGGCGTGCTGGAAGCGATGCGCGATGCGGCGTGCGTCGAGACGGTGGTGGTGCCGGAGCCGGACGCGACCCTGCCGGTGGACTGCATGTTCGACTGAGCCGCTGCGCCGTGGGATTCAGCGACCGGAATCCGGCGGCAGAGGCCGGCGGGTGCGCGACCCACGCCGTCGATCGACTCGCGACGGGATCGATGCGACATGCGGTTGTCATCGTCGCGATGCGTTCACATGCCCGGCATCGCCGCGATGCTTGAATCGGACGGCCCAGCAGTCACGAGTCGCCGGCCCGCCGGCAACAGACGCCCGCGCCACTCTGGAGCCCCATGGATACACGCGAACGCCGGCCCGGGAGGGCCGACCCGGTGTCCCCGCGCACGACGCTACGCGCGCGTGATGCATTCGCGATCACCATCGGCGTGGTCGTCGGTGCAGGCATCTTCCGCACGCCATCGCTGATCGCCGGTGCGTCGGGCACCGAGTTCGTGATGCTCGCCGCGTGGCTGGCCGGCGGGGCGCTCTCGATCATCGGCGCGCTGTGCTACGCCGAGCTCGCGACGACGTATCCGCAGGCCGGCGGCGACTATACCTACCTGCGCCGCGCCTACGGGCCGCGTCTGGCGTTCCTGTTCGCGTGGGCCCGGGTATCGGTGATCCAGACCGGCTCGATCGCGCTGCTCTGCTTCATCGTCGGCGACTACATGGCGCAGCTCTACGACCTCGGGCCGTGGAGCGCATCGCTGTATGCCGCGGCTGCCATCATCGTGCTGACCGCGGTGAACTGGATCGGCACGCGCCACGGCGCAACGGTGCAGGGGTGGCTGACCGTGGCGGAGATCGTGGGTGTGCTCGTGATCGTGGTCGCGGGGCTGCTGTTCGCCCCGGGCGATGTCGCGCCGGTGCCCGGCGCAGGCGGCGACAGCGCGATCGGCCTGATTCTGGTGTTCGTCCTGCTGACCTACGGCGGCTGGAACGAGGCGGTCTACGTGACTTCGGAAGTGCGCGATGCCAGGACGTGGATGCCCCGCGTCCTGGTGCTGAGCCTCGTTGCGATCGCCGTGCTCTACCTGCTGGTGAACCTCGCCTACCTCCGGGTGCTGGGACTCGGCGGCATGGCCGAGCACAACGCGGTGGCCGCCGAGCTGATGGGCCGCGTTTTCGGAGCGCCGGGTGCCGTGCTGATGAGCGCGATCGTCATCGCCGCCGCGCTGACCTCGGCCAACGCCACGATGATCACCGGCGCGCGCAGCGTCTACGCGGTGGGCCGGGATTTCCCGACGCTGGGTTTCATCGGGCGCTGGGATGCCCGCAGCGGCACACCGCGCGCCGCCATCGTCACCCAGGGCGTGTTGGCCCTCGCGCTGGTGGGACTCGGCGCGTTCGCGCGCGACGGCTTCGAGGTCGCCGTGGAATACACCGCCCCGGTGTTCTGGCTGTTCTTTCTGCTGGTCGGGATCGCGTTGTTCGTATTGCGCCGTCGTGAGCCCGACCGTCCCCGCCCGTTCCGGGTGCCGTTGTACCCGGTCCTGCCGCTGCTGTTCTGTGCCACCAGTGCCTATCTGCTGTACTCGAGCCTCGCCTACACCGGCCGCGGCGCAGTGGTGGGTGTTGCGGTGCTGGCCGTCGGCGGCCTGCTGCTGCTGTTGCTTCGCCCCGCCATTCGAACCGAGGAAATCCTGCCATGACCCCCTCCAAGAAGATGCTCACCGCGATCGCCGTCTGCACGCCACTGTTGATGGCCTGCGCCGACCAGGCCGTCAATGCCTATGAACCGGCCGGGCAGGCGGAGTCCGCGCCTGCCACCAGCGTGGCCACGCCGATCGAGACCACGCACACCGTCGACGCCGCGCTCGAGCCGGGCACGGCCGCCGGCGATGCGCCGCGTCCCTCGCGAGAACCGGACGTCATCTACGTGCCCACGCCCGAGCCGGTCGTGGACGCGATGCTCAACCTCGCCGGGGTGAAGGAAGGCGACGTGCTCTACGACCTCGGCTCGGGCGACGGACGTATTCCCATCGCCGCGGCCCGGCGCTTCGGTGTGCGCGCCGTCGGCATCGACATCAATCCGGTCCGCGTGCGCGAGGCCAATGCCCACGCCGAAGCGGCGGGCGTGACCGATCTCGTGACGTTCAAGGAGGCCGACCTGTTCGAGGAAGACATCCGCGAGGCCACCGTCGTCACCCTCTATCTGCTGCAGAGCCTCAACGTGAAGCTGCGGCCCAAGCTGCTGGCCGAACTGCGACCGGGGACGCGGATCGTCAGTCACGCCTTCGACATGGCCGACCAGTGGGAGCCGGAGGAGACCCGTCAGGTCGACGGCACGCGGATCTTCATGTGGACCGTGCCGGAGCGCTGAGCCACCACGCGGCCGCCTCACGGCGCGCCGCGCGTCCAGCGGGCTGTCGTCTGCGCCACGCAGGACGGCTGCAGTCGTGCCCGACGTCCGGTTCGGTCCGGGACGTCCTCATCCGGAGATGCCCGATCCATGCGTGATCCAGTCCTGGCTGCCGGCCTGACGCTCGCGGTTCTCTTCGCAACGGCGGTCGATACGGCTGCGAGCACGCCGCTCGGCGGCGAACTGCAGGAATTCGACTATCCCCATGCGCGCCGCGCGCATACGTTCGACTCCCAGGGACAGCGGGTGTCGATGACCTATATGGATGTCCGTCCTCCAGGCGAGGACACCGGCCGCGTCGCCGTGCTGCTGCACGGCAAGAACTTCTGCGGGCCCACCTGGGAGGACACGATCGATACCCTGCTTGCAGCGGGCTGGCGTGTGGTCGTGCCCGACCAGGTGGGCTTCTGCGGGTCCACACAGCCGCGCGGCTACCAGTTCTCGTTCGCGCAGCTGGCCGCCAACACCCGCGGACTGCTGGAGATGCTGGACGTCGAGCGGCCCGTGATCATCGGGCATTCGATGGGCGGGATGCTCGGCATCCGCTATGCGCTGCAGTATCCCGATGCCGTGGAGCGTCTGGTTCTGGTCAACCCGATCGGCCTGGAAGACTGGCAGGCCGAAGGCGTGCCCTATGCCACGATCGATACGCTTGCGGCTGTCGAGCGGGCGACTACCGCCGACACCATCCGTGACTACCAGCGCCGCGTGTACTACGACGGCCAATGGACACCGCGGTTCGAGCGCTGGGTGGCGATGCTGGCGGGCATGTACGCGGGCCCCGACGGCGCGCTGGTGGCATGGAACCAGGCCCAGGCTTCGGAGATGATCTTCACCCAGCCCGTGATCCACGAACTGCCGGCCCTGCGTGTGCCCACGCTGTTGATGATCGGCGGAACCGATCGCACTGCGCCGGGCTCCAACCGCGCGGTCCCCGAACTGGCGGCGCGCCTCGGCGATTACCCGGCACTCGGACGTCGGGCAGCGGCCGCCATCCCCGATGCAGAGCTCGTGGAATTTCCCCGGTTGGGCCACTCGCCGCAGGTCGAGGATCCGGACACGTTCCATGCCGCACTGCTCGAGCGGCTACGGGACGTGCCGCGGCGACCCGGGACATTCAGACCGCGTTCGGACGTGTCCGGGCCCACCCCCTAAACTGAACCGGTCGCGGCCTGTCGCCGCCCGTCCTGTCCGGAGCCCGTTGCCCCATGTCGTCCTGGCGCCTCTGCCTGCTGCTGTTCGCCTGCATCGCCCTGGCCGCCTGCCGGCCGGCGACCGATCCCGCCGGCTCCGCGGTGGAGACGGTCGAGGTGACCAGCCCCGAGGAAGGGGGCGCAGTCAGCACCGCGCCGCTCGCCGACGAGGACTTGCCCGAGGTGTCGGCGCTGCCGGAGACGCCGCTGGAGAACGTGGACTGGGCGCCGATGACGCTCACCGACGGGACCGCGGCGCTCGGCTGTGAACTGGACTACGCGAACGCCGGGGACGGCGAGGTCCTGGCCGCGTTCGAACAGGACGCCCTGCGCACGGCGATGCAGGCCTGCGCCGAACGCGGGGTGTTCCGGCTGCGCTACCGCGGCCGGGTGACCCAGGAATTCACCCAGCTGATGCAGCGTCTCGCCGTGGTCGCGGAGGGTCTCGGCATCGACAAGCGCGTACTGGACATCGATTCGAGCGGCGGCATGGTGGAGGAAGCGATCCGCGCCGGCGATGTGATCGCCGAATCGCGCTGGACCATCTGGGTGCGTGACGGCGCGGTCTGCCACAGTGCCTGCGTCTTCCTGCTGGCAGGCGGTGACACGCGCCTGATCGGCGGCCGGGTCGGCATTCACCGGATCATCCGCATGAGTTCGACGGCCTCCACCCGCGCCGAGCTCAACCGCGAGCTGCGCGCGGTATACGGCCGCGTGCGCGATTACCTCGAACGCAACGGCGCCGCGGTCGCGGTGGCCGACCTGATGATGGCCGTGCCCAACCGCAGCCTGCGCATCCTCACCACCGACGAGCTCAAGCTCTACGGTCTCGACGGGGTGAACCCCGCCCAGGACGATCTCGACCGCCTGCGTCTGATGCGCAAGTGCGGGCAGGACTTCGTCAACCGGCGCGATGCCTACGCGCGCGCCTTCGACGCCACCTGCAACGCGCCGGACCGGGATGTCGAACAGATGGCGGCCTGCGGCCTGGAATTGCGCAGTACGTTCGGGTTTCCCGACGAACAATGCCCGTCGGAGAGCCCGCTCTCGGAGTTCGACCTGGTCGGCCAGATGACCGCGGCCGCCGGCGTCGCCAGCCGTCTGCGCATACTCGGAGTGCCGGCTGCCGACTCGACGCGGGCGGCGGCGCCGAACGCCGAGCCTGCACCGCGGCGCGCCGTGACTTCGCCGCGGCCGGCGGCACCCGCAGGTCGTCCGGCAGCCGACGCCGCCGCCGAGCCGTCGGTGGCGCCGCCGACCGAGGAAGCCGTCGACGTGGCCGAGCAGCCCGAATCGTCCGCCGAGCGCGAAGGCGGGCGTTGATGCAGGCGGCGCAGCCCGGCTAGACAGCGTCCTGGAGGAAGCCGCCCGACTGGCGGCGCCACAGCTGTGCGTAGATGCCGTCGCCCTCGACCAGTGCCTCATGCGTGCCCTGCTCGACGATGCGGCCCTGGTCCATGACCACCAGCCGGTCCATCGCGGCGATGGTCGAGAGCCGATGCGCGATCGCGATCACCGTCTTGCCCTCCATCAGGCGGTAGAGATTCTCCTGGATCGCGGCCTCGGCTTCGGAATCCAGCGCCGAGGTCGCCTCGTCGAGGATCAGGATGGGCGCGTTCTTCAGGAGGACCCGGGCGATCGCGATGCGTTGTCGCTGCCCCCCCGACAGTTTGACGCCGCGCTCGCCCACCTGGGCCTCGTAGCCGGTGCGGCCCTTGGCATCGCTGAGGCCGAGAATGAACTCGTGGGCCTCGGCGCGCTTCGCTGCCTCGATCATCTCGGCCTCGCTCGCGTCGGGGCGTCCGTAGAGGATGTTGTCGCGCACCGAGCGGTGCAGCAGCGAAGTGTCCTGCGTGACCATGCCGATCTGCGCCCGCAGCGAATCCTGGGTGACGGTCGCGATGTCGACCCCATCGATCCGGATCACGCCTGCCTCGCGGTCGTAGAAGCGCAGCAGCAGGTTGACCAGGGTGGATTTCCCTGCGCCGGAGCGGCCGACCAGGCCGATCTTCTCCCCCGGTCGCACATGCAGATCGAGGCGTTCGATGACGCTGCGCTCCTGCTGGCCGTAATGGAAGTCCACGTGCTCGAACCGGATCTCGCCCGCGCTGGCGGCGAGTGCCGGCGCGCCCGGGGCATCGTCGACGGTGGGCGCGAGCGCGATCGAGTTGATGCCGTCGCGCACCGTGCCGATGTTCTCGAACAGCGCGGAGAGCTCCCACATGATCCACTGCGACATGCCCAGCATGCGCAGGGCCAGGGCCAGGGCCACGGCGATCGCACCGGTGCTGATCGCGCCCTCCAGCCACAACCACAGCCCCAGCGCGGCGACTGACGCGACCAGCAGCATGTTGAGTGCGTAGTTGCAGACGTTGACCATCGTCACCAGACGCATCTGGCCGTGGACGGTCACCAGGAAACCGTCCATGGCCTCGCGCGCGTAGGCCTGCTCGCGGGACGAATGCGAGAACAGCTTCACGGTGGCGATGTTGGTGTAGCTGTCGACGATGCGGCCCGTCATCACCGAGCGCGCATCGGCCTGCTTTTCCGCAATCCGGCTGAGCCGGGGCACGAACACGCGCATCAGCGCCGCGTAGCAGGCCACCCAGCCGAGGAAGGGCAGCATCATCCGCCAGTCGGCCGAGGCGGCGACGACCAGCGCGCCGGTGAGGTAGACGAGCACGTAGTTGCCGACGTCGAGCAGCTTGATGACGGTTTCGCGGACTGCGAGCGAGGTCTGCATCAGCTTGGTCGCGATGCGTCCGGCGAATTCCTCCTGGAAATAGCCCATCGACTGGCGCAACAGGTAGCGGTGGACGTTCCAGCGGATGCGCATCGGGAAATTTCCGAGCAGCGTCTGATGGATGACCAGCGAGCTGAACGTGGTCAGCAGCGGCAATGCGAGCAGCACCAGCACCGCCATGGCCACCAGCCGTCCGCCTTCGGCCTGCATGAAGGTGGCCGGCGTGTGTGCGGCGAGCCGGTCGACCAGCGAGCCGACGTAGGCGTAGAGCACGACCTCGGCGATCGCGATGCTCGCCGTCAGCAGCGCCATGAGCAGCAGCCAGCGTCCGCTGCCTCGCACGTAATGCATGCAGAAGGCGAACAGGCTGGTCGGCGGCTGGGCCGGGGGCGCAGGCGGGAACGGGTCGATGCGGGTTTCGAACCAGCGGAGCATGAAGAGGCCTGTGCGGATGCGCCATCAGCGGCGCGACGAGGGGAGGCGCCTATTGTCGGCGATGTCGAGGGAGGCGGACCGGCGCCGACGTGGATTGCGGGCGGTCGCCGCTAGAGCACCTCGAGAACGATGCGTCCCAGATGGTGCGCCGCGAGCGCATGTGCGGCATCGTCGATGCGCTGCAGCGGGAAGCGCGCGCCGACGTGCACTTCGAAGGGGCCGCGCGCGATCGCCCGGCAGGCGGCCCGCACCTGGGCCATGCCCTCACGGGCGCCGAATGCGAGCGCAGCGACGTCGGAACGGTCCGCCGGCGGGAGTACCCCCTGCGGCCAGGCGATGCGGCCACCCGGGCGCAGGGCGCGCAATGCGGCGCCGGTGATGCTCGGGGCGTCCGCCGTCAGCAGGGCCGCATCCAGTCCGCCCGGTGCGAAGATCCGCAGCGCCGCGGTGACGTCATGCCGACGCCCGTCGATGGCCATGTCGGCGCCCAGCCGTTCGGCGAGGTCGACGCCGTCGGCGCCAGACGCGACCGCCAGCACGCGCGCGCCCCGGTGCCGTGCGAACTGCAGCGCCATGTGACCGATGCCGCCGCTCGCCCCCGAGATCAAGAGGCTCTGGCCCCGGCCGAGGTCCAGGGCCCGGTCGATCGCATGCAGGGCGAGGCCCCCATCCACCGGCAATGCCGCGGCCTGGTGCAGCGGCAGGCGCACCGGCACAGGCCAGACGAGATCGGCGGAGACTAGGGCGAACTGTGCGTGGAACCCGTTGCGGCGGTGGCCCGGAGGGGCGATCGCACAGACGCGGTCGCCCTCGCGGACGCGATGGACCCCCGGGCCGACCTCGACCACGCTGCCCGCGCCTTCCGACCCGCCGATGACCGGGCCCGTCGACAACGCCGCAGCGCCGAGTCGACCGTCGCGCTCCAGCACGTCCCAGTGCCCGAACCCTGCCGCGAGCACACGGACCAGGACCTCGCCGGGGCCGGGCATGGGCACGGGGGTCGCGATCCGGTACCAGGTGCCATGGCCCGTGTCGGCGCGGTCGCGTGCGATCGACATCGCATGCATGGCGTCCTCGTCCGGCGCCGTCGCGGGCGCGGTGGCGACGGGCTCGGCGTCGGCGGGTGGGTCGAAGGTCATCGCGGCTCGCTTGCATCGGAAGGAACCGCAGGCTAAAACCTCGACCATTGTTGAGGTCAAGGGCAGGACGATGGGTCGTATCGACGCACTCTCGATCGGCGACGTGTCCGCACGGACCGGCGTGAGCGTCTCGGCCCTGCACTTCTACGAGCGCCAGGGTCTGCTCCAGAGCACCCGCAATGCGGGCAACCAGCGGCGCTATCCGCGCGACGTGCTGCGTCGCCTGGCGATCGTCCGCGTGGCGCAGCGCGCGGGGATTCCGCTGGCCGAGATCCGGGCGACATTCGACAGCCTGCCCCAGGGCCGGACCCCGACGCGGGCGGACTGGGTGCGGCTTTCCAGCCGCTGGCGGGCCGCGTTGCAGGCCCGTATCGACCAGCTCGGCCGGCTGCGCGACCAGCTCGACAACTGCATCGGCTGCGGCTGTCTGTCGCTGGCGCAATGTCCGCTCCGCAACCCCGACGATGCCGCGGCTGAGCGGGGTCCGGGGGCGTCGTTCCTAGAGTGAGCCGCCGCATGCGCCAGGCGGGTCGCGTGCGAGACGATGATCGCGCGCCGTGGGCGCGGCCGGCGCCGAGGATGCGCTTGCAGGGATCGGAACGATCGACGCGGATCGGCAAGGGCGACACCTCGCCACGCGCGCGGAGATCCCGTTATCCGGCGTGCGCCGACGGCCGTCGAGCGGGGCACGGGGGCTGGCGGCGTGGGGCAATCCGATACGCGCGGTCGCGGGAACCCTCACTGCCCCCCACCATGCCCGGCGCAGCCAGGCATGGTTTGAGGGCCCGAAACGGCACGGTGTTGCCGGCTCAGGGGCGCCGCGTACACTCGGGGCCTACCGTATCCGGAGTGTCCACATGCGCGCTGTCCGTCTCGCCCTGTCCCCTGTCCTGCTTGCCGCATTCGCGGCGCCCGCCTTCGCCCAGCAGCCTGCGGCACCTGCCGCCGCGGCCCAGCAGGAGCCGCTCACGGCTGAACAGCAAGCCCAGGTCGCACGCCAGGATGCCGAGATGGGCGCTGCCGCGCAGCAGGTGCTGCAGATGATCGACGCCAATCGCGCCGCCGAGGTCTGGGACGGCGCATCGCAGACCATGAAGGCGGCGGTCGGCCGGGACGAGTTCGTCAGCCAGCTGCAGGCGGACCGCACCCGCCTCGGCGCACCCAGCCGCCGTGACGCGCCGGTCGTCAGCCGGTCGCAGTTCCGCGAAGGCGACGCGGTGCCGGCCGGAATCTACGTCAATGTGGCATTCCCCACGACGTTCGCCCTGCAGCCGGAGCCGATCCGCGAACTGGTGTCCTTCCGTCTCGACGAAGACCGGACCTGGCGCGTGTCCGGCTACAGCGTGCGCTGAGCGGACGCCGGCTCAGGTGGGCGACGACATGACAGGCGCGCCTGGCGCTTCCGCCGCGTCGGCGTCCACCACGATGGTCACGTCGGCGAGCGTCACCCGTTGGCCGGCGCGGATCTTGCAGGTCTTGCGCAGTTCGACGGTGCCGTCGACCCGGACGGCGCCGCTGGCGACGACGGCCTTGCCGGCGCCGCCGCTGTCACACAGGCCGGTCAGCTTCAGCAGCTGGTTGAGCTCCACGTAGTCGCCTTCGAGCGGGAAATGAATCTGCGCAGACATCGGGAGGATTCCGGAGCGGGAGTCCTAGTATCGCGTGGTCGTCCCCCAGGACGTGCATCGGCCTGCGCGGATCGTGCGTCAGGGTGCCGCCGGGGAGAGCGGGGCGCCCCTCCGCCGCCTCGCCGCATTCATGGCGGCTTTGTTATACAGGGCGGCGTTATCTGCGCTGACGGGAGCCTGCGCTCATGATCCCGCCCGGTCGTCCGGTCGATGAAGCGTCCAGGCAGGCCGCACTCGCGGCCTACCGCATCCTGGACACGCCACGCGAGGCCGCCTACGACGATCTGGTCGCGATCGCCACTGCCATCTGCGACGTCCCCATGGCCTTCGTGTCGCTGGTGGACCGGGACCGGCAATGGTTCAAGGCCAAGGTCGGTCTGGAAGACACCGAAACCTCGCGCGATCTGTCCTTCTGCGGGCATGCGCTGCTGGCGCCAGACACACTGATGGTGGTCGACGACACCCTGGCCGATCCACGGTTCCACGATCACCCCATGGTGACCGGCCCGCCGCACGTGCGCTTCTATGCGGGTGCTCCGCTGCGTGTCGGCGGAGGCAGCGCGCTCGGCGCGTTCTGCGTGATCGACCGCCGACCGCGCCAGCTGGCACCGGCCCAGCTGGCGGCGCTCGAGGCCTTGTCGCGGCAGGCGACGCGCCTGCTCGAACTGCACCGCATCAGTGGCGAGCTGAGCCTGCAGCTCGAGGAGCGCGACTGGTACGAGCAGCAGCTCCTGCACTACCAGCAAGAACTGGAGATGGAGAACGCGGACCTCGCCGAGCAGTCGACCACCGATCCGCTCACGGGACTGCTCAACCGGCGGGCGTTCTCGCACCTGCTCGACGAAGCGATCGAAATGGCGCGGTCGGAATCGACGCCGCTGTCGCTCGCCATCGTCGACATCGACCATTTCAAATCCATCAACGACAACCATGGCCACGGCGAGGGCGACCGCGTCCTGCAGGCGCTGGGCGCCTACCTGCGCGGGCAGGCATCAGCCCGCGGCCGGGTGGCGCGACTGGGCGGCGAGGAGTTCGTGCAGCTGATGTCCGGCTGTGCATCCGACGCGGCAGTGGCCGAATGCGAGCGCCTGCGCACGGATGTCACCGCGATGGATCTCGGCATCCCGGTGACGGTGAGCATCGGCACGGCCTCGCTCGAGGCCGGCGATGACCCGTCGTCGCTTCTGGGACGTGCCGACGCCGCTCTGTACGACGCCAAGCGAAACGGCCGCAACCGCGTCGCCACACGCTGACGTTCAGTCGGTGAAGGCCTTCGACTCTCCGGTGCCGAGCTGTTCGGCGTGGATCCGCCGCGGCCGGACGAAGGCCGGATACAGCAGCACCGCGGCGAGGATGATGGCCACGCCGGCGTAGAAGCGGGGCGAGAGTTCATGCTGTTCGTTGAGCAGCACGATGGCGAGGGCGATGGCGTAGACCGGTTCCAGGTTGACCGCGAGCTGCGCGGCGAAGGCGCTCATGTGGCGCAGGGCCACCAGGGACAACGCGAACGGCAGCAGGGTGCAGGCGAACGCCAGCAGCAGGAGATAGGCGCCGTCCTGCAAACCCGGCAGCAGGAGCAGAGGGCCTGCGAACGCAGGAAACAGCAGCGGCATCAGGGGCGCCAGCAGCGTGAGCGTGAGCGTGCCGGCGCCCAGCTCCAGCGCAGTGACCGTCAGAGGATCGGACCGCTCGACGAGCCGCTTGTTGAGCGATCCGAAGCAGGCCACGAACAGGGCCGACAGAGCGCCCACCGCCACTCCGATCCGCATGCCGTCCGGAATGCCCCCCACCACGAGTGCCACGCCCGGCAGAACGGCCAAGCCCAGGGCGAGTTCGCGCCAGGAAAAGCGGCTGCGCGCGACAAGCGGCTCGATCAGGGCGACGAACACCGTCGCCAGGGCCATGCAGGTCGCCGCAACGGACGCATTGGCCAGCTTCACGGCGCCGTAGAAGGTGAGCCAGTGCAGCGCGACCAGCGCCCCCACGCCGGAATACGCCAGCAGCAGGCGCAGTGGCAGTGCACGCAGCCCACGCCAGACCGTCGGTACGAGCATCAGCACCGCTGCGACCAGGAGCATCCGCCACCACACCAGCGGCAGGGCGGGGAGCGTGATCAGCTTTCCGAGGATGGCGGTGAAGCCCCACAGCAACACGCAGAGGTGGATCTGCCAGTAGGCCTTGGCAACAGGTGTCATGGCGGAACGCGCGGCGAGGGGCGCGCATTATCCATCGCGCGCGGCACGCCCGCGTCGTCGAAGGCGCAGCGCGTGCTCAGGGCTCGGCGGACGGCGTCCCGGCATCGTCCGGCCGGCTGCGGCGCTGCTGCACCCGGCCGAGCCAGAGCCCCAGGGCGGCCCAGACCAGCGCCAGTGGCAACACGACGCTGGCGAGGCCGCCGAGCGCCAGTCCGAGACGACCCAGCACGCCCTCGGTCTGGGCGCCGAGGACATCGCCCATGCGATAGAGGAACGTGTCGATGACCGCCTTGGCCTTGTACTTGTCCTCGCGGCCGACCACGGTGAACAGCGCCTCGCGCGCGGGGCGCGTGAGTCCGCGCTGGATGGCCCGGTTGGTCGCCTCGAGGAGGATCAGCACGAGAAACGAGCCGTACAGCGCCAGCCCGAGGAAGCCGATCGCCATTGCGATCGGCAGTATTGCCAGCGCAATGCCCAGGCCGAGGCGGCGGATGATCTGGCCGGTGAGGGTCACCTGCAATACCAGCACCGCGATCTGCGTCCACATGTCGATGTTGCCGAGCAGCGCCGTGCGCGCGTCCAGATCCGCTTCTGCCGCGGCGACCATCTGCAGTCGGGTGAAATAAATGAACGTCGCGACGATCGTCATGATCACCACGTAGCCGGCGATTCCCATGAGGTAGGGCGAAGCCGCCACCGCGCGCAAGCCGGCCCAGGCGCTGCCGCCGATGCGCGCCGACTCGGGCGGCGCTGCGTCGTGGGGCGCCAGCGGTGTCGCCTCGGTGGCGCCCAGCCGGACAAGCCCCCATGCCAGGGCGATGGCGACGGCCAGGAAACCGGACGCGAGCAGCAGCAGGCTCGGTGTGCCGAGTGGCGCTGCGAGTCGCGCGGCGAGCCAGGGGCCGAAGATCGCGCCCAGAGTGCCGCCGACGGCAATCAGGGCGAAGAGGCGTCGGGCCTGGTCGCTGCTGAAGCGGTCGGCCATCAGCGCCCAGAAGACCATCGTCACGAAGAGGTTGAACACGCTGAACCAGACGTAGAACACCTGGCCGCTGCGCGCGCCCACCGCATCGGGAGCGAATACCAGCAGGGCCCAGAAGCCGCCGAGACTGATGATGAAGAACAGATAGGTCGCGGCAATGAACTGCAACCTGCGCAAGCGGCTCACCAGCCAGCCGAACACCGGATTCACCAGCAGGGTCACCACTGCGGTGCCGATGAACAACCATCGCACGCTCTCGATGCCCCGTTCCATGCCGAGCGCGTCGCGCGCCGGCCGCAGCATCATCAGCGCGGTCAGGATGCAGAAGAAAAAGGCGGCCGCGATCGTGACCGGGGCCAGCTCCCCGCGCCGCAGGTTGAAGAGGTCGACGATCCGGGTATGCGCCGCCATTGGATTCAGGCGTCCTGCGCCACAGGAGCGGGGAACTGTGTCCGCATGCCGACCGGACCTCGCAGTGCCGCCAGGCGCGGCTGCTGTGCGCCGTCGTGCCGCGCAGGGCCACCACCGCAACGCGCATCCACGCACGAGCCGCGCCAGGGCCCCGTCGATCGCGCCCTGCATCCCAGCGCGAAGCGGCGCGGCACGCTGTCAGGCGGAGGGGGGCAGGTGGGCGGTTCGCATGACGGCATGGCGGCGTCCAGGGGCTCCAGGCCTCCGATCATAGGTCCTTCGGGGCCGGGCGATGGCACACGCTGTGCCACATCGGGCGTTCGACGGTCGGCCTACTGCCGGATACCACGCATCGCGGTAGGCTGTCTGCCCGTCCGGCACTGCCCGCCGTCGGGCCGATGGATGACCGACGAGGTCGTACATGGGGGGCGAAGCCGAAAACTTGAAGTTTTCCGGCGCGCGGCCGATCTGGGGCGTGCGGACAACCGGACTGGCATATGGCGCTCGAAGAACACAAGTTACCGGTTTCGGAGCTCCGCCCCGGCATGTACGTCTGCGGCCTGGACCGGCCCTGGGAGGGCACGCCCTTCCTGCTGCAGGGCGTCATGATCCAGTCCGTCGAGGAGATCGATACCCTGTCGGCGCTGTGCGCCTGGGTCTATATCGACCTCGACCGGGGCCTCGGACCACTCGGGCTTTCGCTGCTGCCGTCCGACGCACAATCGCAGCCGGTTGCGCCGACCCGTGCCCGGACGTCCCTTTCCGACCTCGACATCATCGCCCTGCAGGGCTCGACCCGCTATCCGGAACAGATCGACTTCGAGCACGCGCTGGCGGAGGCGCGCGAGGCCCATGCCCGCGCCGCCGAGTTCGCAGGACGGGTGCTGGACGATGTGCGCAGCGGCCGGCCACTGGATCCCGAGGGCGTCCGCGAGGCGGTCGAACCGATGGTCCGCAGCCTGGTGCGCAATGCCGACGCGCTGCTCTGGCTCGATACCCTGCGTGAGCGCGGCCAGTACGAGTACGCCCACGCGCTGAGCTGCAGTGCGCTGGCAACGGCGTTCGGGCGGCACGTGGGCCTGCCGGAATCGCTGCTCGTCGATCTCGCCAGCGGCGCTCTGCTGCTGGACATCGGCAAGCTGCGCGTGGACCCGGTCCTGTTGACCCAGACGGGCCCGTACACCGAAGAGCAGACGCGCGCCATGCGCGCCCACGTCGCGCATGCGCTGTCGATTCTCGACGAGAGCTCAAGCGTGCCGGACCACGTGCGCGAGATGATCCGCACCCATCACGAATGCCTCGACGGCTCGGGTTATCCGGCGGGCTTGTCTGGGGATTCGATTCCGCTGCTCGGGCGCATCGCCTCGGTCGTGGATGCCTACGACGCGATGACCAGCGATCGGCCGCATTGTCGCGCCGTCGGGCAGCATGTCGCGCTGCAGGTGCTCTACCGTGATCGCGGCACCCGGTATGCACCTGAGGTGGTCGAACAGTTCATGCAATGCATGAGCGTGTACCCCATCGGATCGCTGGTCGAACTGAGCACGGGCGAGGTCGCCATCGTCATGGCCCAGAACAGCGCGCGCCGCCTGCAACCGCGGGTGATGGTGCTCACGGCGCCGGACAAGCGGGTGCTCGACCAGTTCCACTCGCTCGATCTCATGGTCCGCGCGCACAGTGACGATCCCGTGCGGGTGGTCGCGCCGCTGCCGCCAGGCGCCCACGGACTGGACCCGGTGGCGCTGTTCCTGTGAAGACGACCGGTCCATGCTGAATCGCGCACAGGCATTCGAGGAGATCGCCCGGCTCCGTGCCCAGGCCTGTGGCGAGCTCCCGGCGGCGGTACTGCTTGTCCGCGTGCAGCGCATGCGGGACGTCGAACTCTCGTTCGGGTACGACGTCGCCGATGCACTGGCGGCCCATCTCGAACGCACGGTCGCCGAGGCGCTGCGTCCGGGCGACACCTGCCTGCGGGTCGGCGAAAGCGACCTGTTGGTATTGCTGCCTGCACTGCGCGGACGTGCGCACGCGGCACTGGCCGCCACGAAGATCGTGCGGGCGCTGCAGGTGCCGTTTCCGGCCGGCGATGGCGACGTCCATCCCCTCGTCGTCGTCGGCATCGCGATGTGCCCGGAAGACGGCGAATCGCCTGAGCAACTGTGCCGGCGCGCCGACCGTGCCTGTGACGAGGCCCAGCGCAGCATCGAGCGCATCGCATTCTGGAGCGCACCGGCCGTGCCGCTCGAAGCCATCCAGACCGCGCTGCGCGGCGCGATCGCCGAGAACCAGCTCCAGCTCCACCTGCAGCCGCTGACCTGCCTGGCGGACGGGCGGATCGCCTGTTACGAGGCCTTGTCGCGCTGGACCCACCCGGAGCTCGGTGCCGTGCCGCCGGCGCTGTTCGTCGACGTGGCCGAGCGCAGTGGCCAGATCGGGGACCTCACGCGTTGGACGCTGAATGTCGGGCTGCGCCATCTGGCCGAGCTGCGCCAGGTCGATCCTGGAATCCGGGTCGCGATCAACCTGTCGGTGGAAGTGCTGCAGCTGCCCGGCTTCGTGGACCAGGTCTTCGATCTGATGCGGCTCTGGAACGTGCCGGGTACGGCGCTCGAGCTGGAGGTCACCGAAAGCGCGTTGATGCGCGACATGGCCCAGTGCGAACAGTTGCTCGCGACGCTGCGTGCGGGGGGCGTTCGCATTTCCATCGACGATTTCGGCACCGGTTACTCGTCGCTGGCCTATCTGCACCGGCTGCCGGTGGATACGCTGAAGATCGATCGCAGCTTCATCCGCGACATGGAAGGCGAGGAGCGTGCCCAGCGTCTGGTCGGCACGATGATCGATCTCGCGCACGATCTGGGTTTGAGCGTCGTGGCCGAGGGGGTCGAGCAACCCGCAGCGCTGGCGCGCCTGGCCGAGCTCGGCTGCGATTTCGCCCAGGGCTTTCTGATCGGTCGGCCTGCGCCGGCCGAGATGATCGTCGCCGGTGCGCGCGCGGCGTCCGGCGTCGAGCCTCCGCATACGGCGTGACCCGCTGCAACGCGTCGGGCCCTGGTCCGTGGCCGGTGCAGAGGGGGAATGTCGGGCGCGGCATGTCGAACCAGCCGTCCGCACCGCACGGATCGCAGAATCAAGCGAACGCCCCGCCTTGGCTCCCCGTCCAGGGGTCAGGCCACTGCGCGCACGAAGCAGGCGCCGGAACACGGCAGCCGTGTCGACCGAGCCGATCCGCGTGACGGAAACGGCCGGCATGGCCGGAGCCTCGGTCCTGCATGCAGCCCACGACCCGGCAACGCGACCGGAGTGCGCTCATCGCGAAGCTGCGAGGTCCGTCGCGTCCCGACACGGGTGCCGTCCGGTCGGCGCGCCTGGGGCCGACCCCGCGACCGGCTGCGTCCGACACGCACTGTGCGGCGGGCATTCCGGCATGGAGACGGTACCGCGTGCTGGCGGGCCGATCGATCAGCGCAGGGGCGTATCGTCCCGGCCGACCGCGTTCACCTGCGCAGACGCGCAGCTACGCTGTCCCAGTTCACCAGTTGCCAGAACGCATCGAGGTAGCGCCGGCGATCGTCCCGGTAATCGAGATACGCGGCGTGCTCCCAGAGCGAGGCCGCAAGCAGCGGAGTGTCCTCGCCGGTCAGCGGCGTCGCTGCGTTCGCGGTGACCGCGATCCCCAGCCGTCCGTCAGGCCGCTGCACGAGCCAGACCCAGCCGGCACCGAAATGACGCAGGGCGGCCGCGTCGAAACGCTGGCGCAGCGTGTCCGTATCGCCGAACTGGCTCTGGATGGCGTCGGCCAGCGCCCCCGACGGCACCCCGGCGGCGGTGGCCGCCGGTCGCAGCGAGCGCCAGTAGAAGGCGTTGTTCCAGGCCTGGGCGGCGCAGTCGAACAGCTCGCCCTGGGCCTTGCGGACGATCGTCTCGAGCGCGGCTTCCTCGAACTCGCCACCCGCGTTCAACGCGTTGATCCGTTCGATCAGCGCGCGCTGGTGGCGCCCGTGATGCTGGTCCACGGTATCGCCCGACAGGTGGGGCTCCAGCGCGGTGCGATCGTAGGGCAGTGCGGTGAGTTCGAGAGGCATGCGGCCTGGAGTCCTGTGTGCCGTGCGGTCGGCGGCAACGCGATAGAATGCGCGATTCTAAACCCTGACCGCCGCCGGCATCGCCCGGTGCCGGCGTCCCCCAGGAGTGGTTCCCCCGTGTCGATCCTCGAACGCATCCAGGCCGAAATCGATGGCCATGCCGTCGTGCTGTTCATGAAGGGGACGCCCGAGTTTCCGATGTGCGGCTTCTCCGCGCGCACGGTCGGGGCGCTGCACGAGGCGGGCGCCCGCGGCTACCGCACGATCAACGTGCTCGAGGAGCCGGAGCTGCGTGCGAACCTGCCGCGGTTCTCCAACTGGCCCACGTTTCCGCAACTCTTCATCCACGGCGAGCTGATTGGCGGGTGCGACATCACCCTCGAATTGCACGAGTCTGGCGAGCTGGCACGGATGGTCGCCGAGGTGCTGCAGGCGTGAACGGGGCGAGTGGCAGGGATCCGGCCGTGGGTGTGCTGGCCGGACGCGTGGTGCTGGTGGTCGGCGCGCATGGCGGCCTCGGTGAAGCAGCGTCCCTGGCGTGCACCGAGGCGGGCGCCACGCCGGTCCTGCTCGGCCGCAAGGTGCCGCGGCTCAACCGCCTGCACGATCGTCTGCAGGCAACCGGTGCCGCCCCGGCCCTGTATCCCCTCGATCTCGAAGGCGCGACGCCGGACGATTACACGGATCTGGCCGCGCGCATCGACGCCGGGTTCGGGCGGCTCGACGGAATACTGCATGTCGCGGCGTACTTCCCCGGGCTCACGCCGCTCGAGCACACGGATCCAGCCGCGTTCGCGCGCGCGCTGCACGTCAACCTGACTGCGCGCTGGTGGCTGACCCAGGCGTGCCTGCCGTTGCTGCGACGCGCCGCAGACAGTGCGCTCGTATTCGCGATCGACGACCAAGCGCGTACGTCGTCGGCGTACTGGGGGGGCTACGGCATCGCGCAGGCCGGACTCTCCGCCATGGTGGCGATCCTGCATGCGGAACTCGCCCGGTCCCCGGTGCGGGTCAGCGGGCTGCAGCCGCCGCCCATGCGCACCGGCCTGCGCGCACGTGCGCACGTGGAAGAGGACGATCGCGTCGCCCGGGTGCCGGCGGAGGTCGCGGCGCACTGCGTGACGCTTCTCGCGCCCGAGGGGCGCGATCATCGCGGTCGGGTCTGGGCGCCGGCCGAGGATCGCGCCGCGTGACCATCGCTTCCGCGGCCCTGCTGCTGTTCCTCATTCTCGATCCCCTGGGCAACATCCCGGTGTTCCTCAGCATGCTGCGACGGCTGACGCCGGCGCGGCAGCGGATCGTGCTCGCGCGGGAACTGCTGATTGCTCTGCTGGTGCTGATGGCATTCCTGTGGGCCGGCAAGTACGCGCTGGAGGTCATGCACCTGCGGCAGGAGTCGGTGGCGATCGCCGGAGGCATCGTGCTGTTCCTGATCGGCATCCGGATGATCTTCCCGCCGCAAGGAGGCCTGATGGGCGAGATTCCCGACGGCGAGCCCTTCATCGTGCCGATGGCCATTCCGCTGGTCGCCGGCCCGTCGGGCATGGCTGCCGTCATGCTCATGGGCAGCAACGAGCCCGACCGCCTTGGCGAATGGAGCCTCGCGCTGCTGATCGCCTGGGGGGCGACCGCGGCGATCCTGTTTTCGGCCACCTATCTCTACAAGCTGCTCGGCCTGCGTGCACTGACCGCGATCGAGCGCCTGATGGGCATGCTGCTCGTCGCGATCTCGGTCCAGATGCTGCTCGACGGCCTGGTGGGCTTCTGGCGCGGGGCCGGGACGGTCTGACGTGTGACCACGCCGAGTCAATGACTTGGCGCGCTCTCCTGCTGTTCCGCATAAAACCCTGCGGGGTCAGTGGCTTGCAGGGCGGGCCGGCTGTCACGGCGTTGTCATTTTCCGCCCCTACCATGTTAACCTGTTGTTAACTACAGCACGCCAAGCCCGCCCCGCGCGGGCGGTCCTTCTTCTGTTTCACACCTGCATGTCCATGTCCTGCACGTCGCTGCCGCGAGGCACCGGCGCACTCCACGCACCGAGGCTTACACCCATGACCCATATGCACCGCGCCCGACTTTCCAAGCTCTCGCTCGGCCTGATCGTCGCACTCGCCGCTGCACCCGCGTTCGCGCAGAACACGTCCGCCGGCGTCGGCGGCCAGGTCTTCGGAACCGGCGGCCAGCCGGTCGCGGGTGCGGAAGTCACCATCGTGCACACCGAGTCGGGTTCGGTCAGCCGCGCGACCACCGATGCGAACGGCCGCTACAACGCGCGTGGCCTGCGCGTCGGCGGCCCGTACTCCATCACCGTGACGCGCGCGGGCGAAGGCACGCGCACGCAGGACAACGTGTTCCTCGGCCTGGACCAGGTGTCGCAGATCAACGTGACCCTGGCGGGCGACGTGACCACGCTGGGCACCGTGACCGCGGTGGCGGTCGGCGGTTCCGAACTCTTCAGCGCCGAGCGCATGGGCGCCGGCACTGCGATCAGCCGTCAGGATCTCGACAACTATGCGTCGATCCAGCGCAACCTGCAGGACTATGCGCGCTTCGACCCGCGCATCTCGCAGACCGACAAGGAGCGTGGCGAGATCTCGGCCGGCGGCCAGAACTCGCGCTTCAACACCATCACGATCGACGGCGTCGCCACCAACGACACCTTCGGCCTGGAAGCCAACAACCTGCCGACCGCGAAGCAGCCGATCTCGATCGACGCGATCGAGTCGGTGCAGATCAACATCTCCAACTTCGACGTGACCCAGAAGGGCTACACGGGCGCGAACATCAACGCCGTCACGAAGTCGGGCACCAACTCGTTCTCCGGCTCGGCGTACTACGTCTACCGCGACGAGAACCTCTCGGGTGACCGCTACAACCGCAGCAACGACACGTACTTCGACGTGCCGGCGTTCGAGGAGACCACCAAGGGCGTGACCTTCGGCGGCCCGATCATCAAGGACCGCCTGTTCTTCTTCGCGGCCTACGAGGACCTGCGCAGCACGCGCGGCGGCCTGGAATTCGGCCCGCTCGGCAGCGAACGCACCAATGTCGCGATCACGCCGTCTGCGATCGCCGGCGTGCAGCAGATCGCGCAGAGCCGCTACAACGTGGACGTCGGCGCGACCGAAGCTGCGGCTGCGGAACTGCGCGTCAAGGACGCCCTGCTCAAGCTCGACGCCAACATCGGCGAGAACCACCGCGCCAGCCTGCGCTGGAGCAAGACCGAGCAGAGCGATCCGATCTACCCGACCAACTTCAACAACGCGATCGCGCTGAGCTCGCACTGGTACAGCCAGGACAAGACCATCGAGACCACGGTCGGCGAGCTGTTCTCGGACTGGTCCGACAACTTCTCCACCGAGATCAAGGTTTCCTACCGCGACTACATCAGCCAGCCGCTCAACAACTCCGATCTGCCCCAGGTGCGCCTGAACTTTGCCGGCGCTCTGCCGGCCGGTTCGCCCGCAGTGGCCAACACCAGTTCCGGCCTCGTGTTCGGCACCGAGCGCAGCCGCCACTTCAACGATCTGGGCACCAAGACCTGGAACTACTCGGCGATCGGCAACCTCTTCCTCGGCGACCACACGCTGAAGTTCGGTGCCGACTACGACGACAACAGCGTCTACAACGCCTTCCTGCAGGACACCCGCGGCAATTACACGTTCGCCTGCATCAACTCGTCGGCGACGCTGAGCTACGAGTTCAATGGCGGCGCGGCCGTGACCTGCAACACGCTGACGCGTGCGCAGAACGAGGCCGCGGTGCTCGAGAACTTCCGTCGCGGCCGTCCGAGCAGCTACCAGGTGCAGGTCGGCGCGCCCGGCTTCACCCTGGACGACGGTGTGGCCAACTGGGACTACCAGAACCTCGGCGTCTTCCTGCAGGACACCTGGGCGGTCAACATGAACCTGACACTGACCGCCGGCGTGCGCGTCGACCGCAAGCGCATGAGCCAGAGCCCATTTCTCAACGAAGCCGCTGCGGCACCGTTCGTGCCCGGCACCTTCAACCCGGCCACCGGCGCACTGACCCGCGCCTCCGGCGGGTTCGGCCTGCGCAACGACCAGACCCTCGACGGCAACCAGCTGGTGCAGCCGCGCTTCGGCTTCAATTACACCTTCGACTCCGATCGTCCGACCCAGCTGCGCGGCGGCGTCGGCCTGTTCGAAGGCGCGGCGGCCAATGTGTGGCTGTCCAATCCCTACTCCAACACCGGCATCGCGACCCGCGTGATCGGATGCGGCATCACCGGCTTCGCCGCCTGCCCGACGGCCGACGGCCTGTTCAATCCCGACACCTCGGCCCAGCCGACCAACTTCACCGGTGCGATCCCGGCGGCCAACGTCGACTTCCTGTCGCCGTCGCTGCGTCAGCCGTCCGTCTGGAAGGCCAACCTCGCGTTCGAGCACGAGTTGCCGTGGTGGGGCGTGGTTGCGGGCATCGAGTACATCCGCACCGAGGTCAAGGACGCGATCTACTATCGCCACCTCAATCTGGGCAACCCGACCCGTCAGGGCTCCGACGGTCGCGATCTGTTCTGGACCGCGCAGGGTTACAACACCGCCTGTTTCAACAACAACGGTTCCACCATCACCTCCGGCGCGTGTACCGGTTTCCGTAACCGTGCGCTCAGCAACCCGAACTTCGCCAATGCGCTGGTCGCCGAGCAGACCAGCCGTGGACACGGCGACAACCTGACGCTGTCGCTGAGCGGCCGGTTCCTCGAGGATTTCAGCTGGGGTCTCGCGTATGCGTTCACCCAGGCCAAGGAAGTCAGCCCGCTGACGTCCTCGGTCGCCAACTCGAACTGGAACTCGGTGTCGGTGTTCAACCCGAACGAGGAAGTGGCCGCCAATTCCGCTTACCTCGTGCGTGACCGCTTCACCGGCCAGCTCAACTGGAGCCGCAAGTTCTTCGGTGACAACGCCACCAGCGTCGGCCTGTTCTACGAGGGGCGCAAGGGCAAGCCGTACAGCTGGATCTACAACAACGACCTCAACGGCGACGGCATCACCAACGACCTGATGTACATCCCGACCCGCTTCGGTTCGGGCGAGGTGGCGTTCCGCGGCATCAACGGGCAGACCCCGGCGCAGGCCGAGGCGCTGTTCTGGGAGATCGTCAACGCCAATGGTCTGAACCGTTTCGCCGGTGGCGTGGCCGAGCGCAACTCCTCGTTCGCCAAGTGGACCAACACCTTCGATATGCGCATCAGCCAGCAGTTCCCGGGCTTCTTCGACGGCAACAAGATCACGCTGGCGCTGGACATCCTCAATGTCGGCAACCTGATCAACAAGCGTTGGGGCCAGATCGAGGAAGTGGCGTTCCAGTCGCAGGGCGGCCTGGCGCGCAGCTTCGTGAACTACCTCGGTACCGATGCCCAGGGCCGCTACATCTACGGCGTCGATGGGCAGGTCGAAGACTTCGTCACGCGCCAGGCGCGCGGCGAGTCGCAGTGGGCGGCGCAGTTCACGCTCCGCTACGCGTTCTGATCCAAACCGCAGGCGATACGCGAAACGGCCGGGGCAACCCGGCCGTTTCCGTTTGTGCGAACGGCTGCGCTACAGTGCCGCACCGATCGAAGACACCAGCAAAGAAGAGCAGATGAGCAACGAGATTCCGGCAGCGACGGCGCTGCCTACCGTGAACGCCTACATCTATCCGCGTGGCGGCCTGGACGTGCTGTCGCGCGACGAGGTGGCGCGGCTGAAGGACGCATCCAGCGGCGGCATGCACGACCTGTTGCGCCGCTGCGCGCTGGCCGTGCTCACCAGCGGCAGCGCGTCCGACGACCCGCGCGCAGCACAGGAGCTGTATCCCGATTTCGACATCCAGGTGCTGCAACAGGATCGCGGCATCCGGATCGAGCTGGTCAATGCGCCGGGCATGGCCTTTGTCGACGGCCAGATCATCCGCGGCGTCGCCGAGCTGCTGTTCGCCGTGGTCCGCGATCTGGCCTATACCGCGATCGAGCTCGGCCCCGAATACGCCACCGACCTGGAATCCTCGTCCGGCATCACCAGCGCGGTGTTCGGCCTGCTGCGCAATGCACGGCTGCTGCAGCCGGGGGATCCGAACCTGGTGGTCTGCTGGGGCGGTCATTCGATCAACCGCGGTGAGTACGACTACACCAAGCTGGTCGGCTACGAGCTCGGCCTGCGCGGGATGGACATCTGCACCGGCTGCGGTCCCGGCGCGATGAAGGGCCCGATGAAGGGCGCCAACGTCGCCCACGCCAAACAACGGCAGTACCCGGCGCGCTACATCGGCATCACCGAGCCGGGCATCATCGCGGCCGAGTCGCCGAACCCGATCGTCAACCAGCTGGTGATCATGCCCGACATCGAGAAGCGGCTCGAATCGTTCGTGCGCCTCGGCCACGGCATCATCGTGTTCCCGGGAGGCGTGGGCACGGCCGAGGAGATCCTGTACCTGCTGGGCCTGCTGCTGCAGGAGGAGAACCGGGAGATCCCGTTTCCCTTCATTCTCACCGGCCCGACCGCGTCGGCACCGTATTTCCAGCAGATCGACCAGTTCATCCGCCTCACCCTGGGCGACGAGGCGGCGGCGCGCTACGAGATCATCGTCGCCGACCCGGAGCAGGTCGCGCGGCGCATGGCTGCCGGCATCCGCAAGGTCAAGGAATACCGGGTCGCGCACAAGGACTCGTTCTACTTCAACTGGTCGATGACCATCCCGCTGGACCTGCAGCGGCCCTTCGTGCCCAACCACGAGGCGATGGCGGCGCTCGACCTGCATCACGGACGCAAGCCGCACGAGCTGGCGGCCGATCTGCGCCGTGCGTTCTCCGGCATCGTCGCCGGCAACGTCAAGGAAGACGGTCTGCGCCGGGTGGAGGAATTCGGCCCGTTCCGGATCAACGGCGACCGCGACATCATGCAGTCGCTCGACGCCCTGCTGCGCGCGTTCGTCGAGCAGCGGCGCATGAAGATCTCCGGCGACTACAAGCCCTGCTACGAGGTGGTGGCCTGAGGCAGCGGCGGGCGAGGACGTTCATCGCCCGCTTCCGACCGTCCATCCGCGAGCGCTTGTGTGCCGGGCGGCGCTGGCTAGACTGCGCGGTGGGGAACGCCGGATCCGCCGGCGGCGCGGGCACATCATGCGAGTACGGGGATTCACACTGGTCGAATTGATGGTGACGGTCGCGATCGTCGCGATCCTCGCCGCCATCGCGTTTCCGAGTTTCGAGGCGACCATGCGCTCGAACCGGGTGGCGACCACCACCAATGAGCTCTTGGCCTCGTTCTCGCTGGCGCGCTCCGAGGCCTTGCGCAGCCCGGGGGGTGCCCGTGTCTGCACCAGCAACAACGGGACATCGTGCACCGGTACCGCCTGGGAGCAGGGCTGGATCGTGTGGATCGCGACCAACGCCAATGATGTTCTCGAGCCGGCACAAGGCGAGCGGGTCGTGCGTTATTCCCAAGCGAAGCCGGGGGTCGTGATCACCGCAGAGGCAGGAGGCGCGAACCTCAACATCCGTTTCGACCAGCGGGGCTATCTCGTAGGCGGAGAGCGGACCCTGGGACTTGCATCGGGAACCTGCCCAACCAGTGCACCCCTGGTGCGGACCTTCACGGTTCGCCCGACTGGCGGTACGTCCGTCGCGCGCGGAGAATGCCCATGAGTCACGCTCGCTTGCGTCTGCCCCCCGGTCGGCAGCGCGGGTTTTCCATGATCGAAGTGCTGATCGCCATCGTGGTCCTGGCGATCGGTCTGCTCGGGTTTGCCCTGCTGCAGACCACCAACCTGCGCTATACGCAGAGCGCCAACAACCGCACGCTGGCGACGAATCTGGCGTACAGCCTGCTCGACCAGATGCGCACCAATCGGCTGTCCGCCGCGAAGTACACCGCTGCGGGATTCACCGCGAATTCGCTCACTCGTGCTACTGCGTGTGCCCCCGTGACGGGCACCGATGCGGTGGCCCAGGGGATCGGCAACTGGCGCTGTCAGGCGATCAATGCGCTTGGACCGACGACGGCGGCGACCGTGACCTACAGCGCGACGGGCGTGGCCACCGTGCAGTTGACCTGGGGCGAGCGCAGCGCCACGGCGAACGAATCCCAATCCACGTTCACCGCGAGCACGCAGCTATGAGTCCTTGGTTCAATCGTCGCGTACAGGGCGTTTCGCTGGTCGAAATGATGATCGCGCTGGCGATCGGCGCGTTTCTGATGCTGGGGCTGGCGCGCGTATTCTCGGCATCGCGCACAGCCTACCAGTTGTCGGAAGGCGTATCCCGCGTACAGGAGAACGGCCGTTTTGCGATCGATTTCATCCAGCGTGACCTGCGCATGGTCGGCCATATGGGGTGCGTCAACGACCAGTCGCATCTGCAGAATGCCGGCGCCTTGGCGAACGGAATTCCTGCAGGTGGCACCACCAACTCAGGGGTGAACTTTCCGCTGGGCATCCAGGCTTATGAGGCCGTAAAGACCAGTGAGTTCACCATGAATCTCGGAACCGCGGCCGCCACGTGGGACCCGGCACTTCCGTCAACCGTGGCGGAGCTGGATCCAGAGCCGGGCAGCGACATTCTGCAGCTGCGCTTTCTCGCGAGCGAAGGTGCACCGGTCGACTCGATCACTGTCGCCGGGACCACATCGACGATCAGGGTTGCGCGATGGAATGCCCTGACTCGGGATGGTGTGGTGGCGCCGACGATGTTCGGCCTTGCGGACTGCAGCTTCGTTGATCTCTTTCTACCGACTGCGACGGATCCGGTCGCACGCACGGTCACCGTCGGCTCCGTTCTCGATCGCTACACCCCGCAACCGGCAGGCCAGACGATGCTGTACCGGCTGGAGTCGGTGGTCTATTTCGTTGGCGTGGGAGCTTCCGGTGAGCGCGCTTTGATGCGGGCGCGCTCCCTTACGGATGGCACATATGACGACGCCGAGGAGCTGGTCGAGGGGATCGAGAGTCTCCAGGTGCAGCTCGGCCTGGATAGTAATACCGCAGGAATGACGACTGCCCCGCCGAGCGGCTACGTGGGCAGTTTCATCCGCCCTTCGGCGATGGCGAACACCGAAGTCGCGTGGCGCTCCGTGGGCGCAGTGCGCCTGGGCGTGATGGCGAGCAGTCCCGATCGGGCAGCGTCCGAACAGTCCGAGGTCGCTCGGAGCGTGCTCGGCGTCGCCTTCACTCCCGCGGACACTTCCGATGGCCGCTATCGCTGGGGATACGAGAGCACCATCGCGATGCGCAACCGCCTCTATGGAAACTGACATGCGTCGATTCGCCGCTTCGATCCCACACCGCCAACGTGGCGCCGTGCTCTACATCGCACTGATCATGCTGGTGCTGCTGGCGCTCCTGGGCATCGTCGGCATGCAGGTGGCCGGGTTGCAGGAGCGGATGTCGTCGAACTACCGCGCGGTCAACCTGGCATTCCAGAGGACCGAGGCGCTCGCGCGCAATGCCGAATGTGCGCTCGAGGACATGGTCAACCGGACGGCGACAGCGGGTTGCAATGCGGTTGCAACCGCCGACATCAGGTCCTGCGACACGGCGTTCGACCCTGGCGGGTGGGCGAGCGAACGCTCGCTCGCGCAGACGCAATCGGTCAATGCGCGTTTGATCGGGCCTTGTATCTCGGGCAATTCGACGCTCGACATGGGCGGAGCGGTCAACGAAGACCCGAATCCGATCTACCAGGTCACCGCGTTTCGTGTGGATGATCCTGATAACCCGACGGCACAGGCCGTCATCGACACCATCTTCAGGCCGTGAGGGCAGCGCCATGAAAGGCCGCACAAAACTTCTTGCCGGCGCCACCGCGCTGGTTCTCGCCGGTAGCGCCTACTTCCTGCATTCCGTCATGGCCGTGCAGGGACAGGGCACGCTTGCCCAGCAGCCCTTGAATGTGCAGCGGCAGATCCCGCCGGCCTTCATCATGGCGCTGGACGATTCGGGCTCGATGGTATGGGAGACCCTCAACAACACCCGCGACGGCGTGTTCGGCTGGACCGACAACGCCAATGCCAGTGGCAGCTTCTACAACGGTGCCACGCCGCGTGGATACGACAGCGTCAGTCACCGCTTCTACTATGCGTTTCCTCCTTATGGTCGCGGCAATGACGCCATTCCGCCGATCGATGCTTTCGGGTTCGCGCGCTCGCCGGATGTCAATCCGGGCTATTTCGATCCCCGCCTCGACTATCCCTCATGGAAGCAGGCGAATCGTACGGACTATGCGACGATCGACCCGACCGCTGCGCCTCTTGATCCGCGTCCAGCTGGATCGACCGGAAAGATCAACGGCACCCTCAATCTCACCGCGTTGGCAGAATCGACTGTAGACAGCTGGCGCTTCCGGGTACGACCCGGAATGATTCTTCCGGCGGGTACCCGAGTGCGTGGTACGTGCGACGCGAACGGTGGCAATATCAACAGCGCCAACGCCTACGTGGAGTTGAATAGCGCTCGCCGCATCACGCAGTCGTGCTTGCTTCACTTCTCCTATTTCCCTGCGACGTTTTTCATGGCGAGCACGACGTCGCTGCCCCCTTCTTACGGGTATACCGCGACGCCAGTCGCGATCACGAATCCCGAGGGGGGCAGACCGGGCACCCTGTACAAATACGAAATCAGGCCGGGTAATTTCGCGTCGCAGGCGCAGTACCAAGCCGCACTTGGGAATTTCGCGCGGTGGTTTAGCTTCTATCGCACGCGTCGCGAAGGCCTGATCGGTGGCGTCGTGAATGCTCTGCTCGACGTGGAGAACATGACGGTCGGCTGGTTCCGCATCAGCAACCGGAACAACGTCACGATGCGTGACATGTCGAACGAGACTGCGAAGCAGGCGCTCTACGACGAAATCGTGCGCATGCCTGCCGCGGGTAGCACCCCCAACCGGCGCGCCGTACAGCATATCGGCGAACAGTTCCGCCGGACAGACGATGGCCGGCCGATCACGCTGAGCTGCCAGAAGAACGCGGGCATGCTCTTCACCGACGGATACATCAACGAGGAGGGCAACAGCCCCTCGGTGGGCAACCTCGACGCCGGAATGGGTCCTCCGTTCGAGGATGCAGTCGCGGACACGATGGCCGACCTCGTGATGCCGTATTACCTCAACAGCCTGCTGCCAGCCGGGCATGCCTTGGAACGCAATGCCGTTCCGGTGCCTCCGGCGTGTGCCAGCGTGGCGACTCCTCTGCTTCCCGAGCAGAGGAGCCTGGATTGCAAGACGCACCTGCACATGAACTTCTACGGCATCGTGCTGGGCACGCTGGGTGAGCAGTTCGGCGTCACATATCTTCCGAGCCCGACCGACCCCGCCAAGCTGGTCCCCGATCCCTATCTCACCCCGCCCACATGGCTGGCCCGTCAGGACCTCACGCCGCGCGCAGTCGATGAGATGTGGCACGCCACGCTCAACACGCGTGGCGAGATGATCAATGCGACTTCGCCTTCGCTGATCACCGCCGCCATGCGACGCGTTCTGGCCTCTGTGAGCGCCGGCGAGTCGCCCGCGGGCAGCATCGCGCTGACCGGCGCGCGCATCGGAGCGGGCTCGGTGTCCGTTTCCCCGTTCTACGAAGCACGCAACGGCGGCACGGACTGGTACAGCACGCTGACTGCCCAGACCGTCACCGCGAATCCGACCACCGGTGTGGTGACTTTCGTGGATGCATGGGAGGCGGCGAGCCGGCTTCCTGCGGCGGCCGACCGCAACATCTGGTTCGGCACGGGCACGGGTGCGGCACTCTTTACGCCGGCCAACCTGGCCAATCTGGACAGGCTGTGTTCCAACCCTGCACCCATGTCGCTGTGCACGGCCAGCGGACTGGCGGCGCTTGGTGGTGCGACGAGCACGCTGAGCTTGACCGAGGCCGTGAATTATCTGAAGGGTGATCAGACCCTCGAAGTCGAGCGCAACCCGAACGGGAAGCTGCGTTTCCGCACCAACCGGCTCGGTGATATCGTCAATGCGACGCCGGTGATCAGCGCGCCGACCGACGATTACGGATATCGGTCGCTGCCCGCGCCCTACGGAGCCAGCTACAGCACATATATGACTTCCAAGGCGGCGGCCGATGATACGAACCGGCGTCGCCCGATGGTGTTCGCCGGCGCCAATGACGGCATGTTGCACGGGTTCGACGGGCGCACGACTGCGGCCGGCGGCATCGAGCGCTTCGCCTTCATCCCGCAGTCCGTGGTGGGGCACATGGGGAACCTGCTGTATCCCTACGATCCTGCAGCAGGCGGTGACCAACGGTTCCAGCATCGCTATTACGTGGACGGCCCGCTGGCTGTCTCCGATGCCTATTACGGCGGTGGCTGGAAGACAGTGCTGGTCGGTTCGACCGGCGCCGGCGCCAAGGGCACGTTCGCGTTGAACGTGTCGGGCGTTTCGCGCCAGAACGGAACCTTCGCAGGCGCCGATCGTCTGTGGGAAGTGAACGACTCCAACACCGACGCGAACATTCGCAACAACATCGGGCATGTGCTGGGCCGCCCGGTCATCGTGCCGGTCAAGACCCGGACCGCGGGCGGTGCAGTGACCATCAAATGGCGCGCGATCTTCGGCAACGGCTACAACAGCACCAATGGCCGCGCCGTTCTTTTCCTCGTGGATATCGACTCCGCAACGCCCGAGATCACGCGGATCGAGGCCGTCGAAAGCGGTGCGCCGGCCGGAAGCAACGGGCTTGGCAACATCGTCGTGCTCGACCGCTTCGGCGCGGCACCGGATGGCTCCCTGACGCTTCCGGGGCGCGATGGGTTTGCCGACACCGTGTACGCAGCCGATCAGAAGGGTGCGATCTGGAAGTTCGACCTGCGCCTGCCCAACCCGGCATGGCCGACGCAGCCGGTGTTCACAACCCTGACCTACACCTCGGGCGCCGAGAACGGCACGCGACAGCCGATCCTCGGCGGCCTGACGGCAGCCGCGGGCCGGAATGGCGGCGTGATGCTGTACTTCGGCACGGGCAGCTTCTCGTTCAACAACGATCCCGTGGATTCCACCCTGCAGTCCCTCTACGGTGTTCTCGACCTGGCGAGTGGGCAACCCACAACCACGCTCACGCGTGCGAACCTGCTTGGGCAGACCATCATTCAGTCGAACGCGGGCTCGAGGACGACGAGTGCCAATGTCCCCGGAGCGGGAAGCATGGGCTGGTATATGGATCTACCCGAGCGCGAACGTTTCGTGGGATACCCCCGCGTCGAAAGCGGCATCGTGTTCATGCCCACTTACGCGCCGATCAACGCCCAGCAATGCAATGTCGACGGTGCGAACTGGCTGTACGGGCTGAACTCGCTGACGGGTGCCGCGAGGTTGTCGAACGTGACGTTCGATACGCCAACCGGTACCTCGCCTGGTCCAGGCACCGGGGCGATTCCGCTCAACACCAAGGGCACCGCACCGGTGAAGGACGTGGCGATCTTCAGCTCGCCTCGTCTCGCGCCCCTGCCATCGACCGCAACCCAGGCGGAGATTGACGCAGCCCTGGCAGCCCAGTGTTCGATGGTCGTGCAGGTGGCGGGTGCGCCGACGATGTACCTCAAGCGGCCCTGTGGCCGTCAATCGTGGAGACAGATCCAGTGACGCGCGCGCTTTCAACAAAGGCCACATCGCTCCGCGCGCTTGACGCGCGGGGCTTCACCCTGATCGAGCTGATGGTCGTGGTGGCGGTGATCGCGATTCTCGCGGCGATCGCATACCCGAGCTATCAGGATTCCGTGCGGAAATCGCGTCGTGCGCAAGTGAAGGCGGACATGGTCGAAATTGCGCAACGCTACGAACGCTTCCATACGATCAACAACACCTACGTCGGCTTCTGGCAAAGCGCTTTCGGCGCAGCCAATGCCCAGGTTCCTTCGCCCTCCACGGCGGGCGCGGCTCTTGCGTATCGGATCACGAACGCCGAGGCCGTCAATACCTTTACGCTGACTGCGGCGCCGCAGGGAACCCAGGTCAAGGACACGCGTTGTGGAACGCTTGGCCTCTCCAATACCGGGGCCAAGACCAAGACCGGTAGCGGAACGGTGGCCGACTGCTGGTAGCAGTCCCCCGGCCCGGTGGGCGATGTGACGAACGCGGCAGGTGGTCGCTGATCGCGCGACGCACCTGATTCGTGGATGCGCGGGGTCGGTGATAGGGGCGAGATCCTCCCTTATGGCCCTGCGCGTCTGCACAGCAGTGATCCCGACTATGCGGGTCGGCCCTGAAGTTGATTCCGAACCCGGGATCCGGGCCAGATCCGACGTGAGCAAGCAGCAGACGGCGTGGTTCCAACAGAATGCAGAGCGAGGTTGTTGCTGCCGGTCAGTGACGCGTCAAACCCAACGGAAATCGTGGTGGAGGCGAAGCCTTGTCAGCGCGCACGAATCGCCCAACAAAAAAAGCCTGCGCATCACTGCGCAGGCTTCGTATCTGGCGCCCGAAGTTGGACTCGAACCAACGACCCCCTGATTAACAGTCAAGTGCTCTAACCGGCTGAGCTATTCGGGCGGGGACGCACATTCTAATCGGTTGTCGCCAAGGGTCAAGCCTCTTCCACGGCCGATCTCGACGCCGACGAAAGCGCGGTCCACGAGGAACGCTGGACTTGGAATCGGTGGGAGATCTTCGATCTGCGCCCACCCGTGTCTCGCAGGTGCCTCCGATACGGTCCGGTGGTGGGATCGGCTTTGCGCGGTGTCCGGTCCATGGCCCTCAGGCATGTTCCAGGCAGCAGTGCGGAGCGTCGCCGTGTGAAGGAGAGCGCCGTGTCGATGACGGACCCGGCGGCGCGAGGTTCCGCACGTTTCCGGGAGTGATGCGCCGGAACGCGCCCCAGCGGGCCCGAACCGGCCCGAATGGCCCGGTCTCGGGCATTCCCGTACGCGCACGCAACGTTCTCCTCGCACCCAATCAGCTCCGGCAGTCATCTGGTCGGGGACGCATCGGTCGTGCAGGTAGGCTGTGTCCCGAGTGCGTGTGCCTGCATCCGGCCTGTCGGGCCGGTGGGGCGGTGACGGCGCGCACGCCCGCGCTGCCGCAGCCAAAAGCGGTTCAGCAGGCTGCGCATTCCCCGGAGTCCCTGTCTGCAGCGGCCCCCGGTTGCTCACCTCACATTGGGCACACCGTGGGTCGGGCCGGTCTTGCGGTGCGCACCCGCCCGAGATTGTTGACGATGACCTGGCCGGCGAGCGTGTCACCGCTGCAGACGCGGATCGTGAGGTTGGTGCCGGCACTGCGCCCGTCGCGCTGGTAGCGCACGAAGTTGCGGGTCGCGCCGATACGCATGGCGCCGCTGCCGGTGCCCGGCGCGCTCGAAACGCGCAGGAGCTGGTCGAGCGTGTCGGGACGCCGGTTGCCGTCCGGATCGGCGAAGACGATCCACCCCTGTCCCCAGTCCGCGTCTCCGTGGCAGCCGTTGGCCCCCGTGCCGGGGCAGACCACGACGGCGCTACGTCGCATGATCGCGCTGCTCCGGGCCATCGCCAGATCGGCGCTGACCAGATGCATCGTGGTCTGCACCCGGTGGCGGGCGAGGGCATCGGCAAGGCCGGGCAGCCCGACCGCAAAGAGGACGGCCAGGACCGCAAGCGTGGTGAGCAGCTCGATCAGGGTGAAGCCGGTGTGTTTCGGCATGGCGGCATCCTTGCGGCCAGGGACCTGCACCGTGCGCGAGATCGCGGGCCGGTGCATTGGGGGGTGCACGCTTCGCAGGGTCGGAAGGGTCCGGCTGGTAAGGTCGGAATGTGGCCGGGGGCCGCCTGTTGTGCCCCGGCTCCCGCGTCCCCATCTCCCCCGTTTCCTGAAGCGCCGACTCCATGAACGACGTCATCCATCCCGCCGCGTTCCAGCTCGTCTCGCCCTACAAGCCCGCCGGCGATCAGCCGCAGGCGATCGAGAAGCTCGTCGAGGGCTTCGAGGCGGGGCTGGCGCACCAGACGCTGCTCGGCGTCACCGGCTCGGGCAAGACCTACACGATCGCCAACGTGATCCAGCAGGTGCAGAAGCCGACGTTGGTGATGGCGCCGAACAAGACGCTGGCCGCGCAGCTCTACGGCGAGTTCAAGTCGTTCTTCCCGCACAACGCGGTCGAGTATTTCGTCAGCTATTACGACTACTACCAGCCCGAGGCCTACGTGCCGTCGTCGGACACGTACATCGAGAAGGACAGCTCGGTGAACGAGCACATCGAACAGATGCGGCTGTCGGCGACGAAGGCACTGCTCGAGCGGCGGGACGCGATCGTGGTGTGCTCGGTGTCGGCGATCTATGGCCTGGGCGACCCGAACGAGTACTTCCGCATGGTGCTGCACATGGTGCGCGGCGAGCGCATCGACCAGCGCGAGCTGATCCGGCGCCTGACCGAGATGCAGTACAGCCGCAACGACACCGAGTTGCGGCGAGGCACGTATCGCGTGCGCGGCGAGGTCATCGACATCCATCCGGCCGAATCCGAGATGGAGGCCCTGCGGATCGAGCTGTTCGACGGCGAGATCGAGCGGATCACCCAGTTCGATCCGTTGACCGGCGAAACCAGGCGGACCTTGCCGCGCTACACGATTTATCCGAAGTCGCATTACGTCACCACGCGCCGCACGACGCACGAGGCGATCAATTCGATCAAGGCCGAGCTGCCACCGCGGCTGGAGCAGTTCTATGCCGAGGGCAAGTTGCTCGAGGCCCAGCGACTGCAGCAGCGCACCCAGTTCGATTTGGAGATGATGGCCGAAGTCGGGTACTGCAACGGCGTGGAAAACTACTCGCGGCACCTGACCGGACGCATGCCCGGCGAGGCGCCGCCGTGTCTGTTCGACTACCTGCCGCCCGATGCGCTTCTGGTCGTCGACGAGTCCCACGTCACCGTTCCGCAGATCGGTGCGATGTACAAGGGCGACCGTGCGCGCAAGGAAACGCTGGTGAATTTCGGCTTCCGCTTGCCCTCGGCGATGGACAACCGGCCCTTGAAGTTCGAGGAGTGGGAAGGCCGCGCCCCGCGGGCGATCTTCGTGTCGGCCACGCCCGGCTCGTACGAGCTGGAGAAATCGGAAGGGCAGATCACCGAACTGGTGGTGCGCCCGACCGGATTGATCGATCCGCAGGTCGAGATCCGTCCGGTCGCGACCCAGGTCGACGACGTACTCGGCGAGATCAACGAACGCGTCGCGATGGGCGACCGCGTGCTGATCACGGTACTGACCAAGCGCATGGCCGAGAACCTCACCGAATACCTCGGCGAACACGACATCAAGGTGCGTTACCTGCATTCGGACATCGACACCGTCGAGCGCGTGGAGATCATCCGCGACCTGCGCCTGGGCAAGTTCGACGTGCTCGTCGGCATCAATCTGCTGCGCGAGGGCCTGGACATGCCCGAGGTATCGCTGGTGGCGATCCTCGATGCCGACAAGGAAGGCTTCCTGCGCTCGGGCGGCTCGCTGATCCAGACCATCGGCCGCGCTGCACGCAACCTGCGTGGCAAGGCGATCCTCTATGCGGACCGCATCACCAACTCGATGCAGATGGCGCTCGACGAGACCGACCGTCGCCGCGCCAAGCAGGTCGAATACAACGAGCAGCACGGCATCACGCCGACCTCGGTGGCGCGCGCCATCGTCGACATCATGGAGGGCGCGCGGGCCGAGCCCGAGATGGTGAAGAAGGGGCGCGGCAAGACCCGCAAGGTCGCCGAACCGGTCGAGGACTATGCCGCCATGCCGCCGGAGAAGCTGGCGGCCCGGCTCAAGGCGCTGGAGCAGCAGATGTACCAGCACGCGCGCGATCTCGAGTTCGAGCAGGCCGGGCGCCTGCGCGACGAGATCCGCCAGATCAAGGACTTGAGCCTCGTGCGCTGAAGATTCGCAACCGGGTATTCGCCATCGGGCGATTCCGGTGTATCATGCGCACCCTTCGGGCGGTTAGCTCAGCGGTAGAGCACTACCTTGACATGGTAGGGGTCACAGGTTCGAACCCTGTACCGCCCACCACCTGGATCCCCGGTCTCGGGGAGACCAAGTGGACGAAGCACGAAACCCGGCCACGCGCCGGGTTTTTCGTGTCCGGACGGCGCCGGGGACGACGTGGGCGTGGGGCTGTCTGGAAGGGCGAACGCCGTGTGCAGCGTCTGGGCCTCGGTAGATCGATCCCGCGGTTTCAGGATCCCGGCCGACGGGATCCGGTTCGCGTCGGAGCCGCGCATGGCGTCTCGTCGACGGGCCATCCGGGTCGGGACGGACACCGCGTGTCGATCGAATCAGGCGTCGCTGTCCGCGGTCATGCGTCGACGAAGCGTGACCGTATTCACTCGGTCGACGCTGGCGTCGTCTGCAAGGACCTGCCCCCGGAGAGAACCGGCGTCTGCCACCCGCCGGCGACAGGCGATCGCCTCGTGATGCCACTCACGCATGACGCTGCCGGAGCCGCAGTGCACGCGATGTACCCGCACCGGATCACCGTCGCCGTCGAGGCCCGAGTCGGTCCCCAGACGTAGAACGGGGCGGTCGCAATGACCGCCCCGTCGGGAGTGTTGCCACGTGTCGCTGCGCAGGGCCCCAGGTCGGGGTCCCCGGGTCAGAACCGGTAGTTCAGGCCCAGCAGGTAGGTCCGGCCCCATTCCACGTTCTCCAGCGGCCGGTCGCGCGTGCCCGCATACGTCCGGTACGTGGAATTGGTCAGGTTGTTCGCCTGCAGCAGCAGGGTCAGCCCCGCCAGGGACGCGCCCTCACCGAAGGTGTAGCTGACCTGCGCGTCGGTGATGTTCTCGCCGACCACATAGCGCAGCGTGCGCGCACCATCGAAGTTGCCGATCTCGCCGATGAAGTCCGAGCGGCGACGCTGGCTGACGCGCGCCTCGAAACCGTCGCGCTCGTAGTACGCCGTCAGGTTGTAGACCCGCTTCGACAGACCCGGCAGATCGATCGGGCCGTCGCCCACGCTGCTTGCGCTTTCCGGATCGAAGATCTGGATGCTGCTGTCGTTGAAGCTCGCGCTGGCGACGACGCCGAAGCCGCGCAGCGACTCGGTCCACAGGTCGAAGGGCAGGGACGCCGTCAGTTCGAGACCACGCAGCGTGCCGCCTTCGCCGTTCTGCGGCGCGGTGAAGTTGCCGATGGTCTGCACCGGCGGGGCGCCCGGACGCGGCACGTAGCTCGCGACGAAGTCGGTGAAGTCGTAGTCGTCGACCGTCTGCGTGTAGATGTAGGTGCGCAGGTCCTTGTAGAAGAATGCGGCGGCCACGTAGGCGCGGTTGCCGAAATACTTCTCCCAGGAAATGTCGAACGCGTAGGCGCGCCACGGGTCGAGCAGCGGGTTGCCGCCGCTGCCGCCAGGCCGACCGGTCGCCTCGTCCACGCCGAACTCGAGCGACGCACGCAGCTGGTCCACGCGCGGTCGCGCCACCTGCTCCGCCAGGCCCACGCGCACCGTGTGCTCGTTCGGCAGCTGGAAAGCCAGGTTCATGCTCGGCAGCACATCGGTGTAGGTCTTGCCGGCTTCGAAAGGCTGGACGTTGCTGCCCGCTGGCCGGGTGCTGTCCCAGTAGCGTGACGCCGACGACTGGTCCACCCGCTGGATCTGCACGCCGATGTTGCCGCTGACGGTCGTCTCGCCCCATTCGGTGCGCAGGTTGGCGCGGGCGAAGGCGGTGGTGATCTTTTCGCTCACCGTCCAGGCTTTCGGGATCAGGTAGTCGAGGTCCTCGGTCGGCTCGAAGCTCATGTAACGGCCGACCGCGCCGGGCACGTTCCAGGCCGGGATGTAGCCGATGCCCGCGAAGCCCAGGTCGACCAGCCCGTACTGCAGGTCGCCGGCAATCGCGGTGTCGCCCTGCGCGCCGAGGTTGATGTTGCCCTCGGGCTGGCGCTTGGACTTCTCGCGATCGGCGTGATTGATCCCGAGATCGATATCGGCGAGCCAGCTCGCCGCGTCAGGACCGGGGACGGTGAGGGCGATACGTGCGCCCTTCAGCTCGTCCTCGACCTCGGGGGTCTTGCCGTAGCCGGAACCGTAGATGGTGTTGGTCAGGAACAGCCGCGCGGGATCGGAATAATCCAGGCCCGGGCGCATCTGCGAGAACCCGTTGCTGCGGATGTCGAGCTCGATCGTGTCGAGCGAAGGATTGGGCAGCAGCTGCGAGTTGTTCTCGAGGCTGAGCTCCGAACGCTTCGCCCTCGACCAGCTCAGATCGGTCGACAGCCGGGCACGCTCGAAATTGAACTCGTTGCCCCAGCCCACGGCCGAGATCCTGTCGTCGCGCTTGTTGTACATGCCGCGCACCAGCGGATACACGCCGGTGAGCGTGCCGCCGGCGAAGCTGTTGTTCTCGCCTACCCGGACATTGCTGTACACGCATGCCGGATCGCAGGGGAACGAACCGTTGTACTGGGTGTTCACTTCCCACTGGTTCGCAGTGTCTTCCTGCTCGGCGCGCGAGTGGAACATGTCCAGTGTGCTCGTCCATGCGTTGGACGGCCGGAACTGCAGCGTGGACATGATGCCGTCGCGCTTGGTGTAGCCCGTCCGGCGCAAGGCCTTCATGCCGTCGGTGGCCCAGGTGCCTTCGGCGAGGCCCGGCCGCCCGTCGGTCTTCCAGGGCTCGTACAGACCGACCTGGTTTTCCTGGATCGGGGTGTCGCTGTGCGAGACGCCGATCGAGAAACCGAAGCGGCGATCCGCCGACTGGCCGATGTAGCTCGCGCTCAGACGGTTGCCGAAGGGATCGGTATCGGCGGCCTTGCCCAGCGAGTTGCGCTGGAAACGTCCACTCAGAGTGATCACGGGATCGGCGAAGTTCAGCGGGCGCACGGTCTGCATGTCCAGCGTGCCCGACAGGCCCTGGCCGACGAGGGCGGCGTCGGGCGTCTTGTACACGGTGACGCCGCTGACGAGTTCCGACGGATACTGGTCGAACTCGACGCTGCGGTTGTCGCCGGTGCTGACCATCTCGCGGCCGTTGAGCAGCGTGGTCGCGAAGTCGGGTGACAGGCCGCGCACGCTGATCACCTGCGCGCGGCCTGCGACGCGCTGCGCCGACAGGCCGGGCAGGCGCGCGATCGACTCGGCGATGCTGACGTCGGGCAGCTTGCCGATATCCTCGGCCGAGACCGATTCGACGATCGATGTGGCGTCGCGCTTCACCGCGATCGCGCTCTCGATGCCGCGGCGGATGCCGGTGACCGTGACGCGATCGAGTTCGGTGGCGCCGTCCGACGACGGCGTCGGGTTCGAGCTGGTGGTGGTCTGTGCGTGCGCGCTGGTAGCGAGCATCAGCAATGCCGACGACAGTGCGGCACTGAGCAGGTTGCGATCGAGCTTCGACATCTCCCCTCCCAAGGGTGTCCAGCGGACAGCTGTATTTTCGAGTTGTGCCGTCGATGCGCAGCGCTGCAGGAGCGTGGCTGGACGGGTCGCGGCCATGGTAGACGCGGGTTTCCTGCGCGGGCGCATGCTGCATACGTATTCATTGCAACGCCCCCGGGGACGTGTCGCCGGGAGTTCGGGTCGCAGCTTGACCGCGCGTGCAGCGGCAGGGCGCTAGCATCGATCCATGCCGTCATCGACCAGACACTTCGTCAATCCCGTGCAGTCCGCGATCCGCCGCTGGGTGCTCGGCGTGTTCCCGCGCGGACAGAGCGGCATCGACTACGACACGCCGGCCGGAGACGCCGGCCTGTTCGGGCCCGACACCGTCACCTGGCGCGTGCATGCGGATTTCCCCGGCATGCTGGCCGGCGGCCTGTGTGCACTGCTGTTGCAGGCCCTGCATCCGCGTGCGTTGGCCGGCGTCTGGGACCACTCGGATTTCCGCGCCGATCTGGTCGGTCGCCTGCGCCGGACCACTGCATTCGTGGCCGGCACGAGCTATGCCGGAACGGCGGAGGCGCAGCGGCTGATCGCGCGGGTGGCCGCCATCCACGTCCGCGTGCGGGGCACCACGGCGGCGGGCGTGCCATATGCCGCGGACGATCCGGACCTGCTGACCTGGGTGCATGTTTCCGAGGCCTACGCCTTCGTGCAGGGCTTCCGCGCCTACGCGGGCATGGCGATGCCGCGCGCGCTGGAGGATCGCTACTACGACGAGTCGCGCCGCGTGGCGGAAGCGCTGGGCGCGCGCGATGTGCCGGCGAGTGCGGGAGAGATCGAGCGTTACTTCGCCGGCGTGAGGCCCGAGCTGCAGTTCGACGCGCGATCGCGCGAGGTGCTCGCCGTCCTGCATCGGATCCGCCTGCCGGTGCCCGGCGCCGCGCTGTCACGCGAAGTGTTCCTGGGTGCCGGAGCTGCGCTGCTGCCGACGTGGGCCGAGGCGCTGCTCGGAATCGGCGTCGTGCAACGGGCCCGCCACCGGGCGTGTGCGCACCTGCTGCGGGCATCGGCGCCGGTCTTCCGCGCCGCGCTGCCCGACGGCATCGCGCCGCGCGCCTGCGCACGGGTCGGCGCCCCGGCCTCGCTGCTGCGCCAATGGGAGGGCGTGCGCGGCGCGGACATCGTCGCCCGCACCACGCGCCGCGATGGGGCGGGGTGAGCCTCGGGCGGCGAAGGTCGCCGTCAACGGAAACGTGCCAACCCCGACGGGCGCCTAGCCGGTGGGCATCACCGCGCGGCACCTGCCTGGACCACGAAGACCAGCGCCGTCCGTGCCGGGATCGTGAAGCGGCCGCGCGCATCGTCGATGCGGGCCAGCTCGCGGGGACGCGGATCCGCTGCGTCGGGACGACGGTGCACGGGGTGCAGGATCCAGCCGCGCCCGCGCAGGTCCTGGACGTCGATACTGAGCGGCCCGTCCGCGGTGTTGATGGCGTAGAGCACGTCGTCGTACAGCGCGTCGGCGAGCCCGTGTCCGTCGAGATGGCCGACGACGAGCCTCGGATCCGATGCGGGTCCCGTCGCTGGAAAGCGCAGGCAAGCCTGGACATCGGCTGCGCTGCGCAGGCGGAACAGCGGTGTGCTCGCGCGGATACGCAGCAGGTCCAGGCTCATGTCGCGTGCGCGCAGGATGTCGGATGCCTGTGGGCGGATGTGCTGCGTCTGGGCGAGCAGCGGTTGCAGCAGCGGCCAGTCGTCCGCGTTGTCGGGCGCCGGTGGCAGACCGCGTCCGAACGTGTGCGTTCGGCCGCTCCAGTCGAGCGTGTTGAACCAGTCGCCCGAATCGAAGCTGTTGCGGTCCATCGATTTCGAGCGCATCACCTCGACACCGGCGTGGAGGTAGGCGATGCCCTGGCTGAAGGCCGTGGTGGCGAGCGCCAGCACCTGCGCGTGTATGCGTGCGTCCATGTCCGCACCGGGCGGCAGGCGTAGAACGTTGATGTCGAAGAGCGTGTGGTTGTCGTGGTTCTCGACGTAGTTCACGACCTCGCCCGGCGCGGCGGCATAGCCGGCCGCCTGCCCGGCATAGTCGATGTCGGAGAGCGTGCGGCGGGTGCCGTCGTCGAGGTCCATGCGGTAGTCGCGCAGCGTGCCTGCGAGTCCCGCGCGGACGAGGTCGGCCTGCCGATGGAGCAGGCTCGTGTCCTCGTGTCCGTGGATCCAGCCGCGCCGCCCGGCCAGCGCATCGCCTCGATCGGACGGACCGCCCCCGCGTACGGCATCGCGCGCGCGGTCGCTGAAGGTGGCGATGCCGGTGCCGGACAGCGTCCCCTGGGCGGCCTGCACGAACCGCGCGCCGTCGGCCACTTCGCCGAAGTTCCAGCCTTCGCCGATCAGCGGCACCGGGCGGCCCGCGGCCGCGTCCACGCGCGCCTGGAGCTCGAGCATCGCCGCACGCGGCTGGTGCCCCATGAGGTCGAAACGGAAGGCGTCGATCCGGTAGTGGCGCACCCAGTGCTCGGCCGAGTCGATCATCAGCCGCGCCATCATCGCGTGCTCGGTCGCGGTGTTGTCGCAGCAGGTCGAGGTCTCGACACGCCCCTCGGCATCGAGGCGGTGGTAATAGCCGGGCACGATGCGGTCCAGCACCGATTGCGCATGCTGGCCGGATGCGCTGGTGTGGTTGTAGACCACGTCCATGCCGACGCGCAGGCCGAGGCCATGCAGGGCCTGGACCATGCGCCGGAACTCGAGGATGCGCGCGCCCGGATCGTCCGCGTCGCTCGCATAGCTGCCTTCGGGCACGTCGAAATGCAGCGGGTCGTAGCCCCAGTTGAAACAGTCGTGGGCCGCCACCGCCGCCACGGCCGCCTGCTGCAGCGTGCTGTCGGGCGCGGCCTGCGGAATCGCCGGCACCACGCAGCCCTGTTCCGGGACCGTGGCCAGGTCGAACACCGGCAGCAGATGCACGTCGGTGACGCCGGCATCGCGCAGGCGGCGCAGATGCCGCACGCCCTCTGAATCCGGTTGCGCGAACGCCGCGTAGCGGCCGCGCAACGCTTCGGGAACGCTGGTGTCGTCGCGTGAGAAATCGCGCACGTGCAGCTCGTAGATGACCATGTCGGTCGCCGCTGCGAGCGCCGGCGCGGCATCGCGATCCCAGCCGGGGGGCCGCAGGGCCGGAGCATCGAGGTCCAGCACCACGCTGCGTCTGGAATCGGCGGTCAGCGCGACCGAATACGGGTCGGTGACGCGATTGCGGACGATGCCGACGCCGGGCACGAAGACGTCCACCAGGTAGAGATAGGCGTGTCCCTCCAGCGCCTGGGGAAGCGTGGCAGTCCACATCCCGGTCGCCGCCTCGTGGGCCAGCGGCATCATCGTCTTCGCGGCGGCGCCCGGCTGCGGATACAGGCAGACCGTGACCGCCTGCGCCGAAGGCGCCCAGAGCCGGAACGCCGTGCCCCGGCCGGACACCGCGATCCTGGGCGCCGGTGCGTCACGTGCGGCGCTGTAGAGGTCGTCGAAGGCTCCTGCCACCTGGAGCGCGGTCGCATCGAGCACGCGGCCGTCGTCGTCCTCGTGTACCAGCAGCAGCTGACCGCGATGCAGCGCGCCGAGGGTGGCATCGTCGAGGTCGATGGCGAGCGTGGGGCCGGTGCCGACGAAACGGAAGCGCTCGCGCAATGCGTCCGGCAGGGCATCGGTATGCAGGCGGGTATCGAACACGTGGTCATAGGCCGTGACCCGCGCGCCGGGACGCGCGACGAGCGTCGCGCGCCGGGCCTGATAGAGCCGGTAGCGGCCGCCTGCCTCCGTATCGGCGCCGGGCCAGCGGATCAGGCGGCGATCGAGCCAGTGAGCGCGGGCGTGAACGGGCGCGGCATCCGTGTGCAGCGCATGCAGGGTGCGTGCGAACCCGGGTGCGTCGCAATCGGTCCAGGCGGGGACGGCGGCCTGCGCACCGCCGCCAGCGAGCGCGGCGAGCGCGAGTGCAGATCGGAGGCGGTGCTGTGCGCCGACACCGGTCAGGGCAGCGCGGCGAACAGCGCGGCGTGCGGCGGCAGGCGCAACAGTCGCCCTTCGAGCGTCCCGGGGCGCAGACCATGGCCGTCCAGCGCCCGGGCGGCCTCCATCTCCGGGGGCACTGTCCAGTCCACGGCGCCGGCGGACAGATTGAATACCGCGAGCACGCGGTCGGCGCCCAGGCTGCGGACCAGCGCCAGCACCGGCTCGGGCGCATCGACGAACTGCTGGTCGCCCCGCACCAGTGCCGGCTGCGCCTGGCGCCAGTGCAGGAAACGCCGCGCCGAGACGAGCACGGACGCCGGATCGTCCTCCTGCTGTTCGACGCTGCGGGCGCGATGCGCGTCGGGGATTGGCAGCCAGGGCTCGCCGGTGGTGAAGCCGGCACCCGGGTCCGCGGTCCAGGGCATCGGCGTCCGGCAACCGTCACGGCCCTTGAAGTTCGGCCAGAACGTGATGCCGTAGGGATCGCGCAGCTTCTCGAACGGCACGTCGGCCTCGGGCAGGCCGAGTTCCTCGCCCTGGTACAGGCAGACCGAACCGCGCAGCGTGCACACCAGGCCGATCATCTGCCGGGCGAAATCGTCGCTCGCGTCCGCGCCGCCCCAGCGGGTCACCGCGCGCTGCACGTCGTGGTTGGAAATCGCCCAGCACGGCCAGCCTTCGGTCATCGCCGCCTCGAGGCGCTCGACGGTGCCGCGGATGTAGCCGGCGCTGAAATCGTCGACCAGCAGCTCGAAGCTGTAGCCCATGTGCAGCCGGCCGGCGCTGGTGTACTCGGCAGTGGTGGCCAGCGAATCCTCGGACGAGATCTCGCCGAGCGCGGCAACGTCCGCATATCCGTCCATCAGCGTGCGCAGCTGCTCGATGAAGCCGATGTTCTCCGGCTGCGTGTTGTTGTACCAGTGGTACTGGAACGCGTAAGGATTGTCCGGCGAGAAGCCGCGGCCCAGACGCAGCGCCTCGGGCTTGGCCGGGTTGTCGCGCAGCGCCGGGTCATGGAAACAGAAGTTGATCGAGTCGAGCCGGAAGCCGTCGACGCCGCGGTCCAGCCAGAAGCGCACGTAGTCCAGCGTGGCCTGCTGCACGTCGGGGTTGTGGAAATTGAGGTCCGGCTGGCTGGACAGGAAATTGTGCAGGTAGTACTGCCGGCGCCGCGGCTCCCACTTCCAGGCCGGGCCGCCGAAGATCGACAGCCAGTTGTTGGGCGGCGTGCCGTCGGGCTTCGCATCGGCCCAGACGTACCAGTCGGCCCTGGGGTTGTCGCGCGAGGCGCGGCTTTCCTGGAACCAGGCGTGCTCGTTCGAGGTGTGGCTGAACACCTGGTCGATCATCACCTTCAGCCCCAGGCCGTGCGCCTTGGCGAGCAAGGCGTCGAAATCGGCGAGCGTGCCGAACATCGGATCGACGTCGCGCTGGTCGGCGATGTCGTAGCCGTAGTCGTGCATCGGCGAGCGGAAGAACGGCGACACCCAGATCGCGTCCACGCCGAGCTGCGCCACATGGTCGAGCCGGTCGATGATGCCCGGCAGGTCGCCGATGCCGTCGCCGTCGCTGTCCATGAAGCTGCGCGGGTAGATCTGGTAGATCACCGCGCCGCGCCACCACGGGTTGTTCGCCATCACTCGTCTCGCCTCCCCGCCGCAGTGCGCGACGCGATGCGACGTTAGTGCATGGTGCGGCGCGTGCGGAAGCGTGCGGTGGTGGCGCATGCGATGAATACGTATGCAGGTCGTGGCCGTCGAACGGCTGCTCGCTACCATGGGTCCGCCGTCGCACTGCCGCGATGGCGCAGCGGTCCTTGGGAGGGGAGTCGCAGCACATGCGCAATACGAAACCGTCACTGTCGTTCTGGCAGATCTGGAACATGTGCTTCGGCTTTCTGGGCATCCAGTTCGGATTCGCCCTGCAGAACGCCAACGTCAGCCGCATCTTCCAGACGCTCGGCGCCGACATGGAACAGGTGCCCGGGCTGTGGATCGCCGCGCCCCTGACCGGCCTGCTGGTGCAGCCGGTGATCGGCTACTTCTCCGACCGCACCTGGACACGCCTCGGCCGCCGGCGTCCGTACTTCCTGTGGGGCGCGATCTTCTCGACCGCGGCGCTGCTGGTGATGCCCAACTCGCCCGAGCTGTGGATCGCCGCTGGCACGCTGTGGGTGCTCGACGCCTCGCTCAACGTGTCGATGGAGCCGTTCCGGGCCTTCGTCGGTGACCAGCTCGCGCCGCCGCAGCGGCCCACCGGCTACGCGATGCAGGGCTTCTTCATCGGCGTGGGCTCGGTGATCGCCAGCGCGCTGCCGTTCGTGCTCGCGAAACTCGGTGTCGCCAATACCGCCGGCCCCGGCGAAGTGCCGGACACCGTGCGCTACGCGTTCTACTTCGGCGGCACCGTGTTGCTGCTCGCGGTGCTGTGGACCGTGCTGCGCACGCGCGAATATCCGCCCGAGGTGCTGGCCGCGTTCGACGATGCCCAGCCTGCAGGTGCGTTGACCGCGGCCGATGCGCCTGTGCCGTCGGCACTCGGCGGGCTGCCCTGGCTCCTCGTCGGGCTGGCCGGGCTCGGGCTCGTCTACGGTCTCGGCTGGGACCGCATGCTCTACGTGCTGGCGGGGCTGCCGCTGGCCTACGGCGCGCTGCGACTGATCGCGGCGCGCATGGCGTCGCAGCGGATGCTGCCGACGATCGCCGCCGACCTGCACGCGATGCCGCCGGCGATGCGCCAGCTGGCCGTCGTGCAGTTCTTCTCGTGGTTCGGCCTGTTCGCGATGTGGATCTACACCACGGCCGCGGTGGCGCAGACGCACTACGGCAGCAGCGATCCGCAGTCGACCGCGTTCAACGAGGGCGCGAACTGGGTGGGCGTGCTGTTCGCGGCCTACAACGGATTCGCCGCGCTGGCCGCGATCGCCATTCCGTGGATGGCACGACGCCTCGGCCTGCGTCTGACCCACCTGGTCAACCTGTTCCTCGGCGGCGCCGGGCTGGTGTCGATCGCCTTCATCCGCGATCCGCAGTGGCTGCTGCTGTCGATGGTCGGCGTGGGCTTCGCCTGGGCCTCGATCCTGTCGCTGCCGTATGCGCTGCTCTCCGACAGCCTGCCCGCGCACAAGATGGGCGTGTACATGGGCATCTTCAATTTCTTCATCGTCATCCCGCAGCTGGTGGCGGTGAGCACGCTCGGCGTGCTGCTCGGACGCGTCTTCGACGGCGATCCGGTGCGCGCGCTGATGCTCGGCGGCGCCAGTCTCGCGATCGGCGGGCTGTTCGCGCTGCGTGTCGCGCGGCCGCGCTCCGAGCTGGCCGTCACCCCGACCTGAATCCATCCTGCTGGAGCCTGCGCATGATCCGACCGTTGACCGCCGTTCTCGCCGCCGCGCTGTGCGCGGCCTGCTCGCACGGAGGTCAGCCGTTGCGTGCCGACGCGCCGGTCGGAGGCGCGCTCTACGGCACCCGCGCGCCGTTCGCCGCGCATTCGGTCTACTTCGTCGTCACCGACCGCTTCGTCAACGGCGATCCCACGAACGACCAGCGCGACCAGGGCGGTGCGCATCGCACCTTCGACATCCCGGTGCGTTGCGAGGACGGCATCGACGGCAACATCGGGTATCTGGGCGGCGACTTCCGCGGCGTGCTCGACAACGCCGGCTACATCCGCGACATGGGCTTCGGTGCGGTATGGATCACACCGATCGTCGCCAATCCCGACGAGGCGTTCACCGGGGGCGATTCGATCAGCTGCGGCAGCACGCTCACCGACCGCGGCAAGACGGGCTATCACGGCTACTGGGGCACGAACTTCTACCAGGTGGACGAGCACCTGCCGAGCGCCGGTCTCGATTTCCGCGCCTTCACCGACGGCCTGCGCGCGGCCGGCCTGAAGACCGTGCTCGACATCGTCGGCAACCACGGTTCGCCGGCGTGGACGATGCCGGTCGCGCAGCCGGGTTTCGGTCAGATCTTCGATGCAGAGGGCCGCTTGATCGCCGATCACCAGAACCTGCCACCGCACCAGCTCGATCCGGGCCGCAATCCGCTGCACGCGTTCTACAACACCACCGGGCCGGTGGACGCCGAGACCGGTTCGATCTTCGACGGCAACCTGGCGCAGCTGGCGGACTTCGATGCCGCCAATCCGGCGGTGTTCGACTACCTGGCCGGCGCCTACGAACACTGGATCGGGCAGGGCGCGGATGCGTTCCGCATCGACACCATCGCGTGGATGCCGCATGCGTTCTGGAAGCGCTTCGCCGACCGCATCCGCACCGAGCGGCCGGACTTCTTCATGTTCGGCGAGGCCTTCGACTACGACGCGGCGAAGATCGCCGAGCACACCTGGGCCGTGAACGGCGGCATCAGCGTGCTCGATTTCCCGATGAAACAGGCGATGGATGCGGTGTTCGCCGGCAGCGCCGGCTTCGAGCGCCTCGCGCCGAGCCTGCACCTCGAACGCGGGCCCTACGCCAATCCCTACGAGCTGACGACGTTCTACGACAATCACGACATGCCGCGCATGGACGCCACCGATGCCGGCTTCATCGACGCGCACAACTGGCTGTTCACCGCGCGCGGGATTCCGGTCGTCTACTACGGCTCGGAGACGGGCTTCATGCGCGGCCGCGCCGAACACGCCGGCAACCGGGCGTACTACGGGCAGGCGCGCGTGGATGCCGGCGTCGGCACGCCGATCCATGCGGCGCTGACCCGCATCGCCACGCTGCGCCGCGACACACCGGCACTGCAGCGCGGCCTGCAGTTGCCGCTGCTGCTCGAGGGCGACCACGCGGTGTTCTATCGCGTGCTCGACGACGGCGGTGTGCGCCAGACCGCGCTGGTGCTGCTCAACAAGGGCGATACGCCCTGGGCGGCGCGTCTGGGGTCGACGGACATCGACGACGGCGCATGGCGCGACGCGTTCGACGGGTCCGGAATCGCGTCGGTCGCGGGACTGCGCCTCGATGTCTCCGCGCACGGCGTGCGCGTGCTGCTGCGCGAAGACGTGCCGGTGTCGCCCACCTTGCGCGCACGGCTGCGGACCCTGATGGCCGGACGTCACGGCGGCCCGGACACGGAGCCTGCAGGCACGCGGTAGCGCGGGCGGGTCGCGGCGTTCGCGGTGCGGGGGAACCGTCAGTCGGAGCGGGCATCCGCGTGCCCGCTTCCCGGCCCCTGGCGTCAGCCGGCGCGCGCCTTCGCGGTCGAATCGCGCACCACCAGCGTAGTCGGCAGCCGCAGGCTCTCCGCGGGCTCCCCGTGCACGAGGTGCATCAACGTGTCGACCAGCAGCTCGCCCGCGGTCAGGGTGTCCTGGACCACCGTGGTCAGGGCGGGGGTGGTCATGCGCGCCGCCGGAATGTCGTCGAAGCCCACCACGGCCACGTCGTCCGGGATCCGCAGGCCTGCGGCGGAGAAGGCCTGCATCGCGCCGATCGCGATCAGGTCGCTGGCCGCGAACACCGCATCGAATGGATGTCCGCGGCGCAGCAGTTCGGTCGCGGCGGCATGCCCCGAGCCCTCCGCACTCTCGGCGTCCACCTGCAACCGAGGATCCATGGCCAGGCCGTGGGCCGAGAGCGCAGCCTCGCAGCCGCGGTAGCGGTCGAGGAACTCCGGATACCGGCTCGAGGCATCGCCGAGAAACGCGATCCGTCTGCAGCCGATCCCGGCCAGATGCTCGCCGACCAGCGCACCGCCATTGGCGTTGTCGCAGCCGATCGAGATGCCGGGCTGGTCCGGCAGCACCGCGCCCCAGCGCACGAACTGCGTGCCCTGCTCGACCAGCGTGCGCAACTTGCCCTGGTAGGCGAGGTAATCGCCGTAACCGAGCAGGATCAGCCCGTCCGCCTTGTGGCTGTCGCCGTAGTCGGCGTGCCAGTCGTCGGAGAGTTGCTGGAACGAGATCAGCAGGTCCTGGCCGTGGCGCGCGCAGGCCCGTGTGATCGAGCCGAGCATCGGCAGGAAGAAGGGATTGATGTGCGACTGGTCGGTGGTCGGATCCTCGAACAGCAGCAGCGCCAGCGTGCCCGACTGCTGCCGGCGCAGGTTGGAGGCGTTCTTGTCGACCTTGTAGTTGAGCTCGCGGGCGATCGCCAGGATCCGGTCTCGGGTTTCCGGATTGACCGACGGGTGGCCGCGCAGGGCCCGCGACACCGTGGGCTGGGAAACGCCGGCCCGGTGGGCGATGTCCAGCGAGGTCGGCTTGCCTTTGATGGTCATCGCGGCCCGGGCGGGGAGTACCGGGGCGATCATGCCACGCGCCGCGCGGGCAGCGCCGCCTGACCGGCGGGCCTCCCCGGGGCCGCCCGTCGCAGCGCCGGGCGGCCTGCTTCTGCGCTACCATCTCGGCCCGATCCTCCGTACAGGTGGCCCGCGCCCTGCGCCGGCCGAGCGTGCGACATGAGCACTACGATCCTCCAGCGCTGATCGACCCCGGGCTCCCGCAGCAGGCGCCCGCGTGGCGCTTTTTTTTGGCCGGTGACCGGCGATGGGTGAGTGGCACTGGCCCGAGTCCCCCGTTCGCCTCCCGGAACATCCATCGCGAATCACCAATCACGGCGTCTTCTCAATGATCACCATCACGCTCCCCGACGGCAGCCACCGCGAGTTCGACCACCCCGTCTCCGTCATGGACGTCGCCCAGTCGATCGGTCCTGGCCTCGCCAAGGCGACCATTGCCGGCAAGGTCGATGGCCGCCAGGTCGATGCCTCCGACCTCATCGACCACGACGCCTCGCTGCAGATCCTGACCGCGAAGGATGCCGAGGGTGTCGAGATCATTCGTCACTCCTGCGCGCACCTCGTGGGTCATGCGGTCAAGCAGCTGTATCCGGACGCGAAGATGGTCATCGGTCCGGTGATCGACGACGGTTTCTACTACGACATCTACTCCGAGCGTCCGTTCACGCCCGACGACATGGCGGCCATCGAGAAGCGCATGGTCGAGCTGATCGACACCGAGTACGACGTCGTCAAGAAGATGACGCCGCGCGCCGAGGTCATCGAAACGTTCAAGGCCCGCGGCGAGGACTACAAGCTGCGCCTGATCGACGACATGTCCGCCGACATCACCCAGATGGGCCTGTACCACCACCAGGAATACGTCGACATGTGCCGCGGTCCGCACGTGCCGAACACGCGTTTCCTCAAGGCCTTCAAGCTCACGCGCATCTCGGGCGCGTACTGGCGCGGCGATTCCAAGAACGAGCAGCTGCAGCGCATCTACGGCACCGCCTGGGCGGATTCGAAGCAGCTCAAGGCCTACATCCAGCGCATCGAGGAAGCCGAGAAGCGCGACCATCGCCGCATCGGCAAGGCCCAGGAGCTCTTCCATCTGCAGGAGGAGGGACCCGGCCTGGTGTTCTGGCATCCCAAGGGCTGGGCGCTCTGGCAGGTGGTCGAGCAGTACATGCGGCGCGTCTACCAGCACAGCGGCTACGGCGAGGTGCGCTGCCCGCAGATTCTCGACGTGACCCTGTGGAAGCAGTCCGGCCATTGGGATAACTACAAGGAGAACATGTTCTTCACCGAGTCCGAGAAGCGGACCTACGCGGTGAAGCCCATGAACTGCCCGGGCCACGTGCAGGTCTTTAACCAGGGCCTGCACAGCTATCGCGACCTGCCGATCCGCTACGGCGAGTTCGGCAGCTGCCATCGCAACGAGCCCTCCGGCGCGCTGCACGGCATTTTGCGCGTGCGCGGCTTCACCCAGGACGACGGCCACATCTTCTGTACGCCGGACCAGGTCGAGGCGGAGGTGCGCGACTTCCATGCCCAGGCATTGAAGGTCTACGCGGATTTCGGTTTCGACGACATCCAGATCAAGATCGCCCTGCGGCCCGAATCCCGACTCGGCGACGACGCCACCTGGGACCGCGCCGAGGACGCGCTGCGCAGTGCGCTGCGCTCGGCCGGCGTCGAGTGGTTGGAGCTGCCCGGCGAGGGCGCGTTCTACGGACCGAAGATCGAGTACCACCTCAAGGACGCGATCGGCCGCACCTGGCAGCTCGGCACGATGCAGGTCGATTTCATGATGCCGGGGCGCCTGGGCGCGGAGTACGTCGACGAGCACAGCCAGAAGAAGCATCCGGTGATGCTGCACCGGGCGATCGTCGGCTCGATGGAGCGTTTCATCGGCATCCTGATCGAGCACCACGCCGGCCAGTTCCCGAGCTGGCTGGCCCCGGTGCAGGCAGTGGTGATGAACATCACCGACGCCCAGGCCGATTTCGTTTCAGAGGTTCGGAAATCCCTTTCAAATCAAGGGGTCCGGATCGAGGCCGATTTGCGGAACGAGAAGATCGGCTATAAGATCCGCGAACATACGCTGCAGCGCGTGCCGTATCTGCTCGTGACCGGGGACCGCGAGAAGGAGAACGGCGCAGTGGCGGTTCGGACACGGACCGGGGAGGATCTTGGCACCATGTCGATCGCAGATTTCGTTTCGCGCATTCGCGCGGAGCACGTTTCAGCATGAAACCTTCACCGGTGCAGCGCCAGGATGGTCTGCGCCGGACGGCCCGCAGCCTGACAGGTCGCGGCATGTTCCACACTGGAGAATCCGAGCATTAGCACCCCTGACAAACAGAACCGCCGCAACAGTGACATCCGCGTTCCGCGGGTCCGCGTCATCGGCTCCGACGGCGAAATGATCGGCGTGCTCTCGCGCGACGATGCGTTGCGCGCCGCCGAGGAAGAGGGCCTCGATCTCGTTGAGATCCAGCCCAACGCCGATCCGCCGGTCTGCAAGATCATGGACTTCGGCAAGTTCAAGTTCGAGATGCAGAAGAAGGCCAACGAGGCCAAGAAGAAGACCCGCCAGCAGGAGATCAAGGAACTCAAGTTCCGGCCGGTCACCGACGAGGGCGACTACCAGATCAAGCTGCGCAAGATGCGGGGCTTCCTGGAAGAGGGCGACAAGATCAAGGTCAACATCCGCTTCCGTGGCCGCGAGATGAGCCACCAGGAACTGGGCCGTGAAATGGCCGCCCGCATCGAGGCCGATCTGGGCGACGACATCGTCATCGAGTCGCGCCCGCGTCTCGAAGGCCGGCAGATGGTGATGATGATCGCGCCGAAGAAGAAGTAAGCGGCCGCGGGCCCCCGCGGTCGGTGCTCCGGAAAGGCGCGGCCATGGCCGCGCCTTTTTCGCGTTCGGACACAGGCGGGTGCCGGTGCCCGGCCACTGCTTCAGACCGTGCCGGCATTTGCAAGCCCGGGTCCGGCGCGGCATAATGCGCGGCTCCCGGTTCGCCGGGTGGCATCACCCACATTCCAGGACCGGCCTGGATCCTTCGGGATCAAAGGCTTAGACATTGGCATGGGCAGGATGGAAAGCGTGGCGCAGGCCACCGCCCGGTCAGTACTCGTATCCCAAAAGGACTCTCGCAATGCCCAAGATCAAGACGCACCGGGGCGCCGCCAAGCGGTTCCGGAAGACCGCGTCCGGCAAGTACAAGGCCGGTCACGCAAACCGTAGCCACATCCTCACGAAGAAGGCCACCAAGCGGAAGCGCAGCCTTCGTCAGACGAACCACATCCAGGCATGCGACAGCGGTCGTCTGGACCGCATGCTGCCGTATCTCTGAGGGGACTGAACCATGGCACGAGTCAAGCGTGGCGTTCAGGCGCGCCGCCGTCACAAGAAGGTCCTCGGCCGCGCGAAGGGCTATTACAACGCCCGTCGCAAGGTCTTCCGCGTCGCCAAGCAGGCCGTCATCAAGGCCGAGCAGTACGCGTACATCGGTCGCAAGCTCAAGAAGCGCGACTACCGTTCGCTGTGGATCACGCGTATCAACGCGGCGGCCCGCTTGAACGGCATGAACTACAGCCGTTTCATGAACGGTCTGCTGAAGGCCGGCATCACGCTGGACCGCAAGGTTCTGGCCGACATCGCCGTGCACGATGCCACCGCGTTCACCGCGCTCGCCGACAAGGCGAGGGACGCGCTGGCGGCCTGATCCGCCGCCTCCACCATGAAGCGGCAGATGCCGCCGGATCCGTCCGGTGGCCGACGTGGGGAAGGGCGCAGGTCCTTCCCCATTGTTGTTTTCGGGACCCGCCCCACCGCGCGGTGCGCGGTATTCCGATCCGCTCCCGGATCCCAGACCTGACGGGTGTGTAGTGCGATGAGTGAAATCGAATCCCTGACGACCCGGGCCCTGGCCGACATCGCGGCGGCCGATGCCCCCCAGGCGCTGGAAGCGCTGCGTGTCGGCCTGCTCGGCAAGAGCGGCAGCGTCACCGCCCAGCTCAAAGCCCTCGGCACGTTGCCGGCGGAGCAGCGCAAGGCGGCGGGCGAAGCCATCAACCGCGCGCGCGATGCGATCGGCGAAGCGCTGGCCGCGCGCAAGATCGCCCTCGAAGACGCCGCCCTGGACGCTGTCCTCGCCGCGCAGACCCTCGACGTGACCCTGCCCGGGCGCGACGGCGGGCGCGGCGGCGTGCATCCGGTCAGTCGTACCCTCGAGCGTATCGCCGACATTTTCGGTCGCCTCGGCTACGAGCTCGCCGACGGCCCCGAGATCGAGGACGACTGGCACAACTTCGAAGCGCTGAATTTTCCGCCGCACCACCCCGCGCGCGCGATGCACGACACCTTCTACTTCGGCGACGGTCGCCTGTTGCGCACGCACACATCGGGCGTGCAGGTGCGCTACATGGGCGCGCACGCGCCCCCGCTGCGGATGATCGCAGCCGGCAAGGTCTATCGCTCCGACAGTGACCAGACCCATTCGCCGATGTTCCACCAGGTCGAAGGACTGCTGGTCGACGAGCATGCGACCTTCGCCGACCTCAAGGGCACGCTCAGCGAGTTCGTCCGCGCGTTCTTCGAGCGCGACTTCGAGATGCGCTTCCGTCCCAGCTACTTCCCGTTCGTCGAACCCGGCGCGGAAGTCGACATCGCCTGGCAGCAGTCCGACGGCAGCACGCGCTGGCTCGAGGTGCTGGGCTGCGGCATGGTCCATCCGAATGTACTGAAGGCCGTCGGCATCGATCCCGAGCGCTACACCGGCTTCGCGTTCGGCCTCGGCGTCGAGCGATTCGCGATGCTGCGCTACGGCGTCGACGACCTGCGCGCGTTCTTCGACAACGACGTCAGGTTCCTCAGGCAGTTCGCCTGAGCGCCGGGACCGCTGGTCCGTGATCCGTGATCCGGCACAGCGGTTCGCGCGCGTGCTCGCCGGTCGCGGAAGCGGGGCGTCGTCGAATTCCCAATCACGAATCAAGAATCACGGAATTTCACCATGAAATTCAGCGAGAACTGGCTGCGCCAGCACGTTCGGACCGATGCGAGCCGCGATGAACTCGTGGCCACGCTGACCGCCATCGGCCTCGAGGTCGAAGATATGGTGTCGCTGGGCGACGCGCTGGAAGGCGTCGTCGTGGCGCGCATCGTGTCGGCCGAGCGCCATCCGGAGGCCGACCGCCTGCAGGTCTGCCTGGTGGACGCGGGGCTGGACGCGCCGTTGCAGATCGTCTGCGGCGCACCCAATGCGCGGCCGGGTCTGGTCGCGCCGCTCGCGCGGATCGGAACGCGTATCGGCGAGCTGACGATCAAGGCGGCCAAGCTGCGCGGCGTCGAGTCGAACGGCATGCTTTGCTCGGCCAGAGAACTGGGCATCGATGCCGATGCGTCGGGCCTGCTCGAGCTGCCCGCGGATGCGCCGGTCGGTGCGCCGCTGGCCGCGTATCTCGGCCTGCCGGACGCGAGTATCGAGATCAAGCTCACGCCCAATCGTGCCGATTGCTTCAGCGTGCACGGCATCGCGTTCGACGTGGCCGCCGCCTGCGGCAGCCGGGTGGTCCCGATCGAGGCGGAGCCGGTGCCGGCCGCCAGCGAGGCCGCGCTGTCCGTGGTGCTCGGCGCCGGCGCCGACGCGCCGCGCTATCTGGGGCGCGTGATCGAGGGGGTCGATGCCACCCGTCCAACCCCGGTTTGGATGGCCGAGCGGCTCCGCCGCAGCGGCATCCGCCCCGTGCGGTTTCTGGTCGACGTCACCCAGTACGTCATGCTCGAGCTGGGACAGCCGATGCATGCCTTCGATCGCGACCGGCTGACCGGTCCGGTCGGCGTACGCCGCGCGCACGCGGGCGAGACGCTCACGCTGCTGGACGGCCGTGACGTGTCGCTCGATGCGGAGTTCCTCGCGATCACCGACGGCGCGCCCGGCGCGGACCGGGTGGTCGCGCTGGCCGGCGTGATGGGCGGCTTCGACACGCGCGTGACCGAATCGACCCGCAACGTCTTTCTCGAGGCGGCGCACTTCGCGCCCGACGCGATCATCGGCCGCAGCCGCCGGCTCGGCCTGCACACCGACGCGGCCCACCGCTTCGAACGCGGCGTCGATCCTGCGCTCCCGCCGCTGGCGATCGAGCGCGCGACGCGCCTGATCCTCGATGTCGCGGGCGGCACGCCCGGCCCGCTGACGGATGTCGCGCTGGACGCACATCGCGCGCAACCGAAGACGATCGGTCTGCGCCGCGCCCGCCTGCAGCGGGTGCTGGGGCTCTCGATCGACGATGCGGACGTCGAGCGCATCCTGCACGCGCTGGGACTGGATGTCTCCGCCGCAGCCGATGGCTGGCGGGTCGTCGCACCGACCCGCCGATTCGATCTCGCGATCGAGGAGGACCTGATCGAGGAGGTCATCCGCATCCACGGCTACGACCGCGTGCCGACGACGCTCCCTGGCGGCGCGACCCGGATCGCGGTGCCCAGCGAAGCCCGGGTGGCCGAGGCCGAACTGCGGCGTCAGATGGTGGCCCGCGACTGTCTGGAGACGATCAACTTCGCGTTCGTGGACGCAGCGCTGCTCGCAGCGTGGAACGCCGGGGCCGGCAGTGTGCCGCTGGCCAACCCGCTCAGCGGCGAGCTCGGCGTCATGCGTCCGGCCCTGCTGCCCGGCCTGGTGGCCGCGGTCGGCCGCAACCTCGCGCGGCAGCAGTCGCGCGTGCGGCTGTTCGAGCTCGGCAAGGTGTTTCGCGCATCCGCGGAGGCGTCGACGGCGCCGGTCGAGACGCTGCGCGTGGCAGCCGCGGTCGCAGGCGCTGCACGTGCCGAGCAGTGGAGCGAGGTTGCGCGCCCGACCGACTACTTCGATCTCAAGGGTGACCTCGAGGCCCTCGCGCGGATCGCCGGCACCCGCCTGACGTTCGCGCGCTCGACCGCGCCGCACGGCCACCCCGGGCGCTCGGCCGACATCCTGCACGACGGGGTGCACGTCGGCTGGATCGGCGAGCTGCACCCGCGTCTGCTGCGCGCGCTCGACATCGATGCCCCCGTCCTCGCGTTCGAGCTCGACGCCGCGACCCTGCAGGGCCGTTCGCTGCCGCGCGTGGCACCACTGTCGCGTTTCCCTTCAGTGCGCCGCGACCTCGCCGTGGTCGCGCCGGAGGCCGTGTCGTGGTCTGCGCTCGAATCCGCCGTACGCGCAGCTGCGGGACCGCTTTTGGCCGATATCAGGCTGTTCGACCGTTATGCCGGGCAGGGGGTCGAAACCGGGTCCAGGAGTCTCGCCATTGGCTTGATTCTGCAGGAAAATTCCCGCACTCTCACCGACCGCGATGTCGACGGCGTCGTGGCGGAAGTGGTCGCCGCGCTGCAGCGTGAACATGGCGCGGCACTTCGGAGCTGAGGTCTCACAGGGGGTTGCAGCGTGGCGTTGACGAAGGCCGACATGGCCGAAAAACTCTACGAGGAAGTCGGGCTGAACAAGCGTGAGGCGAAGGAGTTCGTCGATGCGTTCTTCGACGTCCTCCGCGAGGCGCTGCAGCAGGGCCGGCAAGTCAAGCTGTCGGGTTTCGGCAACTTCGATCTGCGCCGCAAGAACGAGCGCCCCGGACGCAATCCCAAGACCGGCGAGGAGATTCCGATTTCCGCGCGGACCGTGGTGACCTTCCGGCCGGGCCAGAAGCTGAAGGAGCGCGTCGAGGCCTACACCGGCCTGACCGGAGCCGCGCATGCTTGATCCCGGCAGCAACCGCGAACTTCCGCCGATTCCGGCCAAGCGCTACTTCACCATCGGTGAGGTCAGCGAGCTGTGCGACGTCAAACCCCACGTGCTGCGCTACTGGGAGACCGAGTTCCCGAGTCTCGAACCGGTCAAGCGGCGCGGCAACCGGCGCTATTACCAACGGCACGACGTGCTGATGGTGCGCCAGATCCGTGGACTGCTGTACGAGCAGGGCTACACCATCGGCGGTGCGCGCCTGCGTCTGGAAGGCGAGGGCGCGAAGCAGGAATCCGCGCTCAGCAACCAGATCGTGCGCCAGGTGCGCATGGAGCTCGAGGACGTGCTGCAACTGCTCAAGCGTTGACGGCGATGGGCGAAACGCCCGCATGGCGGTATAATTTCCAGATTCCGGGGTATAGCGCAGCCTGGTAGCGCACTTGTCTGGGGGACAAGTGGTCGTCGGTTCAAATCCGGCTACCCCGACCAATTTACGGTTTGAATCAGCGGCTTGCAGCTTCCACTGCAGGCCGCTTTTTCGTTGCAACCCTATCGCATCCCTATGGCAACCCTATCGGACGCCGCGGGTGCCGACTCGGCGAAGCCGTGTGATGGATTTCTCCCGCTCCGCGCAGGGGCGCGGAACAGCGCTGTGGCACCTGTATCCACGCACCTAGGCACGCAACTCAGCCTCATCGGATGATTGGCTCATCGAGCCAACGCGTGGCTCTCGAAGGAGGCGAGTGAAATGAAGCGGCCTGACGCCCATGAGCCTCAGGGCTGCCATCGAAGCTGATGCTCAGGCAGTTGCTACTGGTATGGACGAGCGCTCGCCGCGCAATACGAGAAAGGGCCCTTCTCAGGAAGGGCCCTCAAGGCACGGCAGTGGCAGGTCCGGCGACTAGTTGTTCACGTCTCCCTCAAGTTCTGGTCTCCATCCACCACTACCAGGCAAAGAGCTCCGCATGGCTGTGTAGCCACTAACTACTTCTTGTCTTTGGCATGCACCGCTGACACAAACGTTAACCATCTGAATATTTACTTGGAGCCAACAACTCCCCATGAACCAGGAACATACGCGCCACCGTAGATCGTAGCCGCCCCACCGCCCCCAGGGCCCTGCCACGTGCCTGCATTCTCACGGGCGGTCTGACCGCACGGAATATCAATATAAAGCTGTGTCATGCCGCTCATGCCAGCCACGGAAGTGCTCGGGTAGACGTGGCCCTGATAGTTATTAGCCCGCCACGCCGCCGCACCATAGATTGCCTCGCCCTGTTCGTCCAGCTCGGAGAGAAAGGCCGCGTTAGCAGGGTTGGATCGATTTCCTGAGACCCATTCGACCGCAATGTCCAAAATCTCACTTTGACAATAAGGGGGCTAAGAGAATCACGGTACATGCGTACACGATCGGTGCGACGATCAGGAGACCGGTCGCCGCTGCCACGGTCGCTCGTTTCATAATCAGTCTTTTGAATTAAGTGATAGGTGGTTTTTCAGTCTGGGATGGTGGGGCGCGGGTCCATCGGTGGAGCGTTCGGTCCGACGAGCTCTCTCCGCCGCTGCAGGAGAGCGTTGTAGTGAGCGAGCGCCTGAGATTCGGCTTCAAGTTTCTGCGATGGATCCGGCTGAGCTGGAAGCAGCATGTCCCTGACGAGCCCCATCTTTGTGTCGCCTAACATCTCCAGAACGCGGGTGTATGAGTAAGCCTTGGGGACGTCTCGCCCTGTCTGCGAGCCTGCGTAGTAGCCAGCCATGCTCAACAAGGGGTATGTATAGCCCTTTGCTACTTGGTCTAAGAGCCGTACCTCCGCACTCTCATCGCCTTCCATCAACTTCCGCATGTCGAGAAAGGTCTGGGCCACTTGGTCTCCCCTCCGCGACGCCTGTTCGAGTGCAGCGTCCGTAGCGACCGAGTAAGCTTGAATCTGCTCCTTAGTTGGATAGCCGTTACGCTGCAACCATGCTTGCTCGGCTTTTGATTGGGGGCCGAACATATCGTCCTCGAGCGCTGTGTTATGCCGATCCTTTTTGATGCCGGGAAAAGGGTCAGAAACAATCTGCGCAGCGCCAGTTGCAGTTACGCCAGATGCTGCGGGCGACGTTAAGTGCAATGGATCATCGTTAGCGGGAATCGTTGTATCGGTGGGAGCGTTCGCCGAGAGCGCCGGCCCAGCCTGTGGTGAATTTCGATAGCGGAAAAGTGCCGTAAGCCCGACGGCGAGCACAGTTAGACAAAGAAAGACAGCAATCCACTTTGTACGTCCCACAGGTCTCTCCTCTGATCTCTCATTTTCAACAATGAACGAGCGTTAAGTATCTGGGTCGTGGGTGGACCTTGTCCTCTGGTGTAGGGAATTTCCGAGCCAATCACTGGGCTCGCGATCCACTACGTGCAGGATGTTTTCTATCTTCTAAGGCGAGGTTCCTCAGGCTCGATGAGAGTCAAGGACCGTTATGTCCCTGCAGATAGACAGCCGTCATGGCCTCGCTGGCGTGTCCCATCAGCGCCTGGACCTGCTGGAGCGTCCACCCCTGATCGCGCAGCAGCGCGCCGCCCAGGCTTCGGATCTCATGGAACGTTGGCGAATTGTCGACCGTGTTTCGATCCTCAGTTAGCAAGGTCAGGTCATCGGCTCAGTATTCAGCGATGGCGGTATCGGCTGCATTGGCGCGACAGGGTTTATGAGGGCCATGCCGCGTCCCAGGCGCAAGCGATTCGGTTCATGGGCAGGTGGATCACAGCGCGGGGCATGGAGGCTCCGGTCATCGACGCAAAAGAAAAGCGCTTGTTCCTAGTGCCGCTCGGAGATTTCCTGCGCGATTACGCGAACGCCGGCGGTGTCGTCCTTGGCTCCACGCCTAGATGGAGCGGCAGGTTCGGCACGATGATGCCGGCGTCGACAACGTCGTCAGGCAGATACGGAAGGGCCGTCAGCGAATCGAGCCCTTGACTCGCCGCGTTGTAGTCGAGCCACACCAAGCGATGTGTCGGCTTCGAGGATAGCAAAGAGACCACAGCGTTAAAGGGGCCGCAGCTTCGCTTCGGCTCGCCGATCTGAGCTCATGCAGCCTCCCGATGCTCGTAATAGGGGTGCCGCTTGTCGTCGGAGATCGCGTAGAGCGCGTCGAGGTTGTCGGGGTCTGGACATAGCCGAGCGTCCAGATGCTCCGGTCGCGGGACGCAACCGGCGTGGGGCGGGGTGGATGAAGCAAGTGCCGCCGTCAGATGCACGTGTTGCGGCGCATCGCTTCCACATCGCGCATGTCGATGCGCGCATGACCAACCGCCCTTGCGTAGTCCCCGGCGCCGTCGTATTAGTCGCGCTCGACTCAGAGAGGCGCGAACGGACGATGCGGACTTCACGAAAGATGTGGCTTCTCGGGTTGCTCGCCTGCATGGCGGCAGGTGCGTCGGCGCAGGAGCCGACGGTCGAACTTCCAGCGGGACACGCCGACGATGGGCGCGGCATCGTCGACATGAACGTGGTCGTGGTGTCCGGATCGCAGCCGGGGCCAGGCCTTTGGCGCGTGCGGCGCGGCGAGAACACGCTCTACATACTCGGCAGGCAGTCGCCGCTGCCCAAGGGCATCAGCTGGCGCTCGGAGGAGGTACGTGAGGTGCTCGCCGAAGCCGGCGTCGTCCTCGGGCCGCCGGGCATGCGCGTGGGCGCCGGTATCGGCATTTTCCGTGGCTTGACGATGTTGCCGGCAGCCATGCGTGCGTCGAGAAATCCCGACGGTGCCACTTTGGATGAACTGCTGCCGGCGGATGTCTACCAGCGCTGGTCGGTGCTCAAGGCGCGCTACATCGGGCGTGACCGTGGCATCGAGCGCAAGCGGCCGGCGATCGCGGTGTACGAGCTGTATCGCGCCGCGCTCGAGGCCAATGGCCTGCGCGAGGGGGCCGTGATCACGCCAGTGCTCGACGAGGTCCTCAAGGCGCGCGGCATGACGCTGACGCCAACGACGCTCGAGGTCAAGATCGACGATCCACGCGCGGCGCTGGCCGAGTTCCGCAAGGAAGGCTTGAAGCCCGAGGACGTGGCCTGCGTGCGCGACACGCTCGACCTCATCGAGCGGGGATTGCCGCAGGTCGCGGCGCGGGCCAATGCTTGGGCGGTCGGGGATCTCGATGTGCTGCGGGCGACCGCCGGACAGAGCAGCCAGGTGCAGGCCTGCATGTCGTCCTTTCTGCAGACCGAGACCGCGCGCAAGCGCGGGCTCGACGATCTCGATGCCCAGGTGCGTGCGCATTGGGTGAAGGCGGCCGACGAGGCGCTCACCCGCCACCGCGTCTCCTTCGCAACGCTGTCGATCGACGATCTGCTGGGCACGTCCGGGTATCTCGCCGCCTTGCGACCGCGCGTAGACGCGGTGCTGGCGCCGGACGAGCCGGATGTCGTCGAGGACGAGGATGACGCGACACGGGGTGTCGCGACACCCTGAACCGGGCGGACGATCAGCCCGCCGCGGCCTGGCTGGTGATGGACGGCCGGGCCGCGAGGTCCGGCCAGCGTTCGAGCACCGCGGCGCGGATGCCTGCGGCATCGAGTCGAGCTTCGGCCAGCAGGTCCTCGCGGCTGGCGTGATGCTGGAACGCATCCGGCAGCCCCAGGTGCAGCATCGGAAGCAGCACGCCTTCGGCATTGAGCAGTTCGGCGACGCCCGAGCCCGCGCCGCCTGCGACGACATTGTCCTCGAGTGTCACGAATGCATCGTGGTTCCGGGCCAGCTCGAGCACGAGTGCACGATCGAGGGGGCGCACGAAGCGCATGTTCACCACGCTGAGGTCGAGTTCCGCCGCGACCGTTTCAGCCGCCGGCACGATCGCACCAAAGGCGAGCAGGGCCACGCGGCGACCGCGCCTGCGCACTTCGGCCTTGCCGATCGGCAGGGTCTCGAGGCGGGCGTCGAGCGCCACGCCTGGACCGGTGCCGCGCGGGTAGCGCACCGCGGCGGGGCCCGCGTGGCGGAATCCCGTGGTGAGCATCTTCCTGCACTCGTTCTCGTCCGCGGGTGCCATCAGCACCATGTTCGGCACGCAGCGCAGGAAGCTCAGGTCGAGGTTGCCGGCATGCGTGGCGCCATCGGGGCCGACCACGCCGCCGCGGTCGATCGCGAACAGCACGTCGAGCTTCTGCACCGCGACATCGTGGACCAACTGGTCGTAGGCGCGTTGCAGGAAGGTCGAATAGATCGCGACCACCGGCTTGGCGCCTTCACACGCCATGCCTGCGGCAAGGGTGACGGCGTGCTGCTCCGCGATCGCGGTATCGAAATAGCGCTGCGGATATTCCTTCGAGAACCGCACCAGACCCGAGCCTTCGCGCATCGCCGGCGTGATGCCGAGCAGGCGGTCGTCGGCCGCGGCCATGTCGCACAGCCAGTCGCCGAACACATCGGTGTAGGTGGGCTTCTTCGCGCCGCCGGCCTTGGCCACCAGGCCCTTCACGGGATCGAACGGCGCGACCGCGTGATAACCGATCTGGTCGCCCTCGGCGAGTTCGTAGCCCTTGCCCTTCGTGGTGATGACGTGCAACAGCTGCGGGCCCTTGAGACCCTTGAGCGTCTTCAGGGTTTCGACCAGCGCCTTGACGTCGTGGCCATCGATCGGACCGGTGTAGTGGAAGCCCATTTCCTCGAACAGCGTGGACGGCACGAACATGCCCTTCCAGTGTTCCTCCCAGCGGCGCACGAAGCGTGCCGTGGGGTTGTTCTTGTCGCCGAGCAGCTTCTTGCCGCCTTCGCGCAGCGCATTGAGCGTGCGGTTGCCGGTGGCGCGGCCGAGCATCTTGGTCAGGCCCCCGACCGCCTCGCTGATCGACATGCGGTTGTCGTTGAGGATCACCAGCACGTCGGGCTCGGGCTCCATGCCGCCGGCGTGGTTGAGGGCCTCGTAGGCCATGCCGGCCGTCATCGCGCCGTCGCCGATCACCGCGACCACGCGCCGCGCGTTGCCGGCGTGCGCATTGGCGACCGCCATGCCCAGCGCGGCGGAGATCGAGGTCGAGGAATGTCCGACGCCGAAGGTGTCGAACTCGGATTCCTCGCGCTTGGGAAACGGCGCCACGCCGTCCTTCTGCTTGACCGTATGGATGCGGTCGCGCCGGCCGGTCAGGATCTTGTGCGGATAGGTCTGATGGCCGACGTCCCAGACGATGCGGTCGTCCGGCGTTTCGTAGAGGTAGTGCAGAACAGTGGTGAGCTCGATCACACCGAGGCCGGCGCCGAAATGGCCCCCGCTGCGCCCGACGGATTCGATCAGGTAGGCACGCAGCTCGTCGGCGATCGCGGGCAGTTCGGATTCGTCGAACTGGCGGAGGTCGGACGGCGCGTCGATGCGCGCAAGGCGCGGATAGCGCGAGGAGTCGATCATGCCCCGCATTGTACGACCTGCCCCCGGGAGGAGGTCACACGGCGGTCATGTGCCGGACGGATTCAGCGTCGGCGCAGGCGGGAGAAGAAGCCGCTGGATTTCTGCGCGTCGGTCGCATCCTCGGGCACGTCGATCACCGGCTCGGCGTAACCGGTGGCCAGGCTCGCATTCACGAACCGGTAGACCTCGTCGGCCGGCAGGCCGCTCGCGGCGATGACCTCTTCGAGGGTCGCCGGCCCTTTCATCATCGCGGTGGCGATGCGGAAATGACGCGGGTACTCGCGTTCCGTCTGGGGCCACTTGTTGAGCACGTAACGGGCGTCCGGATCGTGCCCCGGCGCGAGGCTGCCGTCTCCCGCCAGCAGCGCGCCCAGCCAGCGCAACCGCAGCAGCGGCTGCGCCGGGCCCGCGGCGGCGGTGTCCCGCGCCCACTGGGCGTCGTCCAATGATTCGAGCGCCTCGCGTGCCACCAGGCCCTGGAAGTAGGGCGTCATCGGCTTGAGCGTGGTCGGGCCGTGGTAGAGCTGCGCATCGAGATCGATCAGCAGGGTCGGGCCGGTGTCGGTGCGGTATCGGCGGCGACCGCGCAGGGCCCGGCCCGCCAGCCAGTCGACCAGCGGGAGCTCGTCCGCCAGCTGCGCATCGACTGCGGTCTCCACCGGCAGGCCGGCATCCGAAGGCACGGACGGAACGAGCGCCGCCCACGCACCGTTCGCCGGCGTGGCAACGGCGGGCGCATCGTCTCCGGCTTTCTCGCGATCCCCCTGCGTCGGCACGTGCACCGGGGCGGCCTCCACGGCGGTGGCCGACGGCGCCGACTCGGCCGGGCGCGTGGCCTGGGCCTGTGCGGGCGCCGGTGCAGGCGCAGCCGGCGCCGGCGTGATGCGTGCCGCATCGTCGGCCTGCCGTGGGGCCGCCGCTGCGGTACCGCCCAGCGGGATACCTTCGCTGTCCGCGATTTCGCGCAACAGGACCACAAGGGCCGCTTCGTCGAACGGACGCCCCAGGCGGAAATGCGTCTGGACCCGGGGCGCCGAGGTCAGGCCGATGACCTGCTTGCCGGCGGCATGCAGGCGCAGCCAGCTCATCGGCCCGTACATGCTGTCCATGTCGACGATGACCAGACGCGATTCCGGCTCCGAGACCAGCGCACAGGTATCGCCGAGCTGCCGGTTCGCACTGGCGAAGGCGGCGCGCAGGGCGGTTTCGGTGGCGCTGTCCATTCCGCTCAGGGCGATGGTCACGGGCATGCGGGGTTTACCGTCGGAACAATGCCGCGAGTGTAGCGAGACGCATGCGCGCTGTGGGCGGGGACCGGAATCGGCCGGTCCGAAACGTGCGCTTCAACCGGAGCCCGCGTGCACCGCGCGAAGCGACGGCGGACGTCAGGCCAGCGCGTGTCGCCGCCGCTTGGGCAGGTGCGATTTCAGGAAACTCATCTGGTCGGCCAGGATGCCGCGATTGCTGAGGATCAGATGCTCGATCCAGCTGGGACGGAACGGGACCGCGAGCAGCGGCATCGAGGCCTGCTGCGGGGTGCGCCCGCCCTTGCGCGAGTTGCAGTGCACGCAGGCCGAGACGACGTTCTCCCAGATGTCGAGCCCGCCCTGGGACAAGGGATCGACGTGATCGCGGGTCAGCAGCTGACGGCTGAAATGGCGACCGCAATACAGGCACAGCGACTGGTCGCGTGCGAACAGGGCCGTGTTGGTCAGGGCGGGCGTGGGATCCACCGCGGACGCGCGGACATGGCTGCGCCCGGCGATGATCGGGTGCAACTCCATCCGGCTCTGCCGTCCGGTGGCTCGGCACAGTCCTCCGTAGAGCGTCATGCAGGGCTCGCCGAGGGTCCACGCGACCGCGCCGCGGGCGTACAGGCAGGCGGCGTCCTGCCAACTGATCCAGTTCAATGCGCGGCCGTGCGCGTCGAGCGCGAGCAGTCTGACCACGTCGCGACGCGAAGGCCGGGCGTCCGGGTCGAGGGAGAGCAGCGGGGCCGGCGCCTGTGCGGAACCGGTGGGGACGTGGCGATGTCGCGCGCGATCGGTCTCCATCGGGGATCGAGCATATACCCGAACCATGACGGTTTGTGCAATCGGGCCGCGGTCCGACAAGGCCGCCCTTCGCGGGACGACGCGGGCGCCGCGCCCGCGTCGTCGCGACTCAGCTGTCGAAGGCCTCGTCCGGAACCGAGAGCAGGGTCGCCGGTCCGCTGGTGATGGCCGCGGCGTGCATCGCGGTGCGCGGCAGGATGCGCGCGAAGTAGAAGCGGGCGGTTTCGCGCTTGCCTGCCTTGAACGTCTCGGGGTGCGAGGACGCGTCCGCCACCGCGACGCTGCGGGCCCACCAGTAGGCGAGCGCGACGTAGCCCGAGAAGAACATGTAGTCGTAGGCGGCCGCGCCGATCTCCTCCGGATCCGCTGCCGCGCGCTCGGCGATCGATCCGGTGATCTGCTGCCACTGCGCGGCATGCGCACGCAGCGGTCCGGTGAACTCGGCGAGCGTGGGTGTGCCTTCGTGCTCGGCGCAGAACGTCTCGATCATCCCGAGAAACACGCGCAGTCCGGCACCCTGCAGTTGCAGCACCTTGCGGCCCATCAGGTCCAGCGCCTGGATGCCGGTGGTGCCCTCGTACAGTGTGGTGATGCGCGCATCGCGGGCGAGCTGCTCCATGCCGTGCTCGGCGATGTAGCCGTGACCGCCGTAGCACTGCAGAGCGTGCGAGGTGCACTCGTTGCCCCACTCGGTGAGGCAACCCTTGACGATCGGAGTGAGGAAGCCCAGCAGATCGTCGGCGTCCTTGCGCGCGGCCGCATCCGCGCCGTGCGCGGCGCCGTCGACCAGCGAGCCGGCGTGGTAGGCCAGCAGACGTCCACCCTCGGTCAGCGCCTTGCAGGTCAGCAGCATCCGGCGCACGTCGGGCTGGACCAGAATCGGGTCTGCGGGCTTGGCCGGCAGCTTCGGCCCCGACAGTGCTCGCGACTGCAGCCGCTCGCGCGCGTAGCGCAACGCGTTCTCGTAGGCGCGGGTGGCCAGGCCCAGACCCTGCACGCCGACCCCGAGCCGCGCGGTGTTCATCATCGTGAACATCGCCATCAGGCCCTTGTGCGGCTGGCCGACGAGATAGCCTTCGGCGCCGTCGAAATTCATCACGCACGTCGCCGAGCCGTGGATGCCCATCTTGTGCTCGACCGCCCCGCATCGCACGGCATTGCGCCCGCCCACCGTGCCGTCGCGGGCGACCCGCAGCTTGGGCACGACGAACAGCGAGATGCCGCGGCTGCCCTCAGGCGCATCGGGCAGGCGCGCGAGCACCAGGTGGACGATGTTGGGCGTCAGGTCGTGCTCGCCGGCGGTGATGAAGATCTTCGTGCCGGTGATCGCATAGACATCGGTGCCGACGGGCTCGGCGCGGGTCTTGAGCATGCCCAGATCGGTGCCGCAGTGCGGCTCGGTCAGACACATGGTGCCGGTCCAGGTGCCCGCGATCAGCGGCTTGAGGAAGACCTCCTTCTGCCAGGCTTCGCCGTGATGGTGCAGCGCATTGACCGCGCCGTGGGAGAGCAGCGGGAAATTGCTCCACGCCAGATTGGCCGCGTCGATCATCTCCTCGAGGCAGATCCCGATCGCGTGCGGCATGTTCATGCCACCGAACTCGGTCGGGGCGCTCATGCCGGTCCAGCCGCCTTCGACGAACTGGTCGTACGCGGCCTTGAAGCCGTCGGGCGTGGTCACGGCGCCGGTGGTCTTGTCGAAGCGCACGCCCTGCACGTCGCCGACACGGTTGAGCGGAGCGAGCACGGTCTCGCACAGCCGCGCGCATTCGTCGAGCACGGCGTCGACGGTGTCGCGGGTGGCGTCCTCGAAGCCGAGCCTCGCGAAAAGCGACTCGACCTGCAGCACGTCGTGCAGGGCGAAGCGGATGTCGTTCATTGGGGCGATATAGGTGCTCATGGACTCAACTCGTCGGACGGAAGGCGCGGCGCAGGCCGGCGGAATCGAAGCGGGTGCAGCGGATCAGCGCAGTACGCCGGGCAGGCCCGGGACCGGGCTCAAGGCGCTCTCGCGGCGGACGCGGTAGTCGCGGGCATTGCCCCTGTCCTCGGGCGCGGCGCGCAGGCTGCCCTCGATGCGATAGGCCAGCGAGCGTCCGCCCGCGAGCGCATCGGCCACGTGCAGGCGTGCCTGCGACGTCGGATCGAGTGCCAGTGTCACGACGTCGGCGGATTCCGAGCCGATGGTCAGCGCCGACGTTGAGGCGAGCGTCCCGGCCGGTTCGCCATCGACGCGCAGGTCCAGCTGCACCGCGTCGAAGCGCATCGGGATGCTGCTGTAGTTCTGCAGGCGCACGTCCACCGACCAGCTGCCATCGGCGGCGACGGTGACCTGCTGCAGGCTCGCGGCCGGTTCGGACACCCGACGCGGCCCGGTGGCGCACGCGGCGACCACGCAGGTCCCGAGCAGGACGATCAGCAGCTTCCGTGGATTCATCGTGGTCTCCGGCATCGTGGCAACAGCCGGATGTTAGCGCGTCGTCGGCCCGCGCCGCCGGGGGGCGGCCGCCGTGCACGCGGGGGCGTGACGCGGGAACGGTTGCCGTTCCTGCGTCCGCCCCGTATCATGCGCGTCCCGCAGTGGCCGGGTAGCTCAGTTGGTAGAGCAGGGGATTGAAAATCCCCGTGTCGGGGGTTCGATTCCCTCCCCGGCCACCATTGCGACACGCTTGATGAGGCCCGCAGCAATGCGGGTCTCTTTTTTTGTGTCGCCCGCAGAGGGGCGGGGATATGGCGGGCTATCATCGCGCCGCGCCGACGAGGCGCTGGAGACCGCGAGATGCCGACTGCCCAGTTGTCCGTGTACTTCTTCCTGCAGGTTGCAGTGATCCTGCTGGTCTGCCGTCTGGTGGGGCGGCTGGCGCAGCGGCTCGGGCAGCCGCAGGTGGTCGGCGAAATGATCGCGGGTGTCACCCTCGGCCCGTCGCTGTTCGGCTGGTTGCTGCCGGATCTGCAGGCGGCGCTGTTTCCCGCGCAGACCCTGGACACGTTGTACGTGTTCGCGCAGTTCGGCGTGGGCTTCTACATGTTCCTGGTCGGCACGGAGTTCCGCGGCGACCATTTCCGAAGCCGCGCGCGCGGTGCGTTCATGGTGTCGGTGGCCGGTATCGCAGTGCCGTTCGCACTTGCGTTCCTGATTACGCCGTGGCTGATGGGCCTGCCGAACCTGTTCTCGGAGAGCATCAAGCCCGCGGACGCGTCGCTGTTCCTCGGAGCGGCAATCGCGATCACCGCGTTCCCGATGCTGGCGCGGATCATCCACGAACGTGGGCTGTCGGGCACGCCGATGGGCACGTTGGCCCTGACCGCGGGAGCGGTCGACGATGCCGCGGCGTGGTGCATCCTGGCCGTCGTGCTGGCCAGCTTCGGCGGCAGCTGGGACAGCGCCTGGCTGGCGATCGGCGGTGGCGTTGCCTATGCGGTGTTCATGCTCACCGTCGGTCGCAGGCTGCTGCGCCGTCTTGCCAGCGCCGTACGTCCCGACGCGCCGCTCGGCTCGACGACGCTGGCGGTGGTGCTGATCCTGTTCTGCCTGAGCGCGTGGACGATGGACGCGGTGGGCATCCATGCGGTGTTCGGTGGTTTCCTGCTGGGTGCCTGCATGCCCAAGGGCGCGCTGGTGGAGAAGCTGCGCGCCATGCTGCAGCCGTTCGTCGTGGTGTTCTTCCTGCCGATGTTCTTCACCTTCTCCGGCCTGAAGACCGACCTCGGCATGGTGTTCGAGCCGCAGATGCTGCTCGCGGCCGGAGCGATCCTGCTGGCCTCGTTCGCCGGCAAGGGCCTGGCCTGCTGGGGCGCCGCGCGGCTCGCGGGCGAGAGTCCGCGCGATGCGCAGGCGATCGGCGCACTGATGAACGCACGCGGCCTGATGGAACTGATCCTGATCAACATCGGCCTGCAGGCCAGTGTCATCAAGCAGGGACTTTTTTCGATCCTGGTGCTGATGGCGATCGTGACCACACTGATGGCCACGCCGCTGTTCAACTGGATCATGCGTCGCGGTCGTGCAACTGCCGCCAACGACGTGCCGACCCCCTCCGGCGCAGGCTGAACGCGGCGCATGCGCGAAGGCTTCATGAGGTGCGGCGCACGATCAGGTTCCATTCGCCAGGCAGAGGTCCCGATGCTGATCCCGCACCCGCGCCGCCTGCTCGTGCTGGTCCTGCTCGTGCTGCTCGCGGGCTGCGCAACCCAGCGTCCCTCGGATGCCGACCGGTATGCCCTCTATGCCGCCCACGCGGGTGCGGAAACCGACCACTTCCGCTATTTCGGGCGCATCAATGGCTGGACGCCGCTCGGCGACAGTGCGCTGGCGGTGTGGACGCGGCCGGGTGAAGCATGGCTTCTGGATCTGGCGGGACCCTGCCACGACCTGCAGTCCACACCGGCGATCGGCCTCACCAGCACCATGAGTCGGGTGAGCGCGCGTTTCGACCGGGTTCTGGTGCGCAGCCGCGGCACGATCGAGATGCCCTGCCACATCCGTACCATCCGTCCACTCGACACCCGCGCCATCCGCGATGCGGAGCGGCGCAATCCTGACGATACGACCCCGGTGGACCGGCCTTCCGGGGCGTCTCCGGCTCAGCCCTCCGGCTCGGGGACGTAACCCGCGACGCTGCCGGTCTGGCGTTCGAACAGGTACTTGCGCATTTCGCCTTCGAGAAAGGCGCGGTGCTTCGGATCGAGCGGCGACAGCCGGTTCTCGTTGATCAGCATCGTCTGGTGGGCCAGCCAGCGCGACCATGCGGGCTTGCCGATCCCGGCGAAGACCTGCTGGCCCAACCCGCCCGGCCATGGTGCGAAGTCGAGGCCATCGGCTTCGGTCTGGTCGTGCACGCAGTAGACGCGTCGGCTCATGTCAGTCCTCCAGGGCGCGCGGGGGCGCGAGCAGCAACGTGCGGATCGGGGCGGGGATGCCGAGCGCGGCGAGATCCTCGCGCGCCACCCAGCGCAGCGCGTCATTGTCGCGCACCCCGTTACGCGGCGCGAGGCCACCCCAGCGCACCGGATGCAGGCGCAGCCGGTAGTGGCTGAACCCGTGGTCGATCGACGGCAGGCGGGCAGGCGTGTCGAGGTCCACGGCATCCAGCAGTCCGGCCGCGTGCGCACCGAGCCAGCCCTGCACCTCGTCACCCGGTGCGAGCTGCGGCAGCGACCACAGCGACGCCCATACCCCGCTCGCCGGGCGCCTTTGCAGCAGTACGCGGCCTGCGCGGTCCTCGAGCACCAGCACGGTCGCCTCGCGCTGCGGCAGCACCTTGCTCGGCCTCGGCGTGGGCAGTTCGTCGACCCGGCCCTGCGCGAACGCCGCGCAATCGTCCGCCACCGGGCACAGCAGGCAGGCGGGTGCATGGCGGGTGCAGAGGGTCGCGCCGAAATCCATCTGCGCCTGGGTGTAATCGGCCAGGCGTGCCGGCGGCAGCAGGGTGTCGGCGATGGCCCACAGCGCGGCTTCCACCTTGGGCAGGCCCGGCCAGCCGTCCACGGCGTGGCGCCGCGCGAGTACCCGCTTGACGTTGCCGTCGAGAATCGCGGCAGGCTCGCCCCAGGCCTGCGACAGGATCGCAGCCGCCGTGCTCCGGCCGACACCGGGCAAGGCGACCAGCGCCTCGAGATTGCGCGGCAGATCCCCATCGTGCAGATCCACGCAGCGTTTCGCCGCGGCATGCAGGTTGCGCGCGCGGGCGTAGTAGCCGAGCCCCGACCACAATGCGAGTACCTCGTCCTGCGGTGCGGCCGCGAGCGCGCGCAGGTCCGGCAGCGCGGTGACGAAGCGCTCGAAGTACGGCACGACCACCCGCACCTGGGTCTGCTGGAGCATGATTTCCGAAAGCCACACGCGATAGGGCGTGCGCGGGTGCTGCCAAGGCAGATCGTGCCGGCCGTGGACGTCGAACCAGGCGAGCAGCCGCGCGGCATACGCAGTCATGGAGCGCCGTCCTCGAAATCGATCTGCACGCCTTCGAGCACCGCGCCCGGCAGCTCCAGCCGCCCGGCGGTCAGGCGGCCGCGAAGCGGCGGCAGCGGGCTGCCGGTGTCGAACGCGTCGAACCACTGCAGCACGGCCCGCAGGCGGGTGTCGCCGTCGAAGCGCGCGCCGGCATGCTCGATTCGGAACGCGAGCGGTGCGTCGAGCGTCGATGGGCCGGTGTAGCGCAGTGCGAAGGGCAGGGGCGATCCGTCCGCGGACAGGGGCGCAGGAAGCGACGGCCAGGCGTCAGGCCAGTGCGCGAGGCGGCCGTCGAGGGCGAGCACGAGGCCTTGGTCGAGCACGATCCGCCCGCCGGTCGCGAGGGTGGGCACCGGGCCCTGGCCGCGGATCGCGATGCCGACCGGCGCGAGTTCGAGTCGCCCCGCGCGATAGGCGAGGCTGCCGTGCAGGCCGAAGGCGAACGGCAGGCTGGTCGCGCGGGCACGCCAGTGCGCCTCGCCGGCGATCCGGACCGGCGACAAGCGGAGCCCGGGCATGGCGTCGTCGTCGGCGCGCGCCGCATGGAGATGCAGCCGGGTATCGAGACGCCCGGTCGGCAGCCGCAGTCCGAGCGTGCCGTCGGCGTCGAGGCGCTTCGCACCCGCCAGACGGTCACTGCGCATCCGCAGCCGGAACGGCGCCGTCACCGCGCCGGCGATCGCGCTGCCTTCGATCCGCAGGTCAACCGGACGATCGGCTTGCAGCGAGGGCGCGTCGAGCGCGAGTCCTTCGATCCGCCAGGTGTCCGCGTCGACCACGCCGTCGCGGATGCGCACGCCGTCGGTGAATGCCGGCGAGGGGCCGTCTCCCGGCGGACGCGTCCCCAGCCAGCGCAACAGGGCGGGCAGGTGCAGGATGGGCGAATCGAGCTCGACACGCGCGATCTCGAACACCTCGCCGCGGCTGCGAATGGTCGACCACGGCAGCGAGAGCAGGACGCGATCGGCGCGCAGCAGCGCGGTCGCCTCACCGGGCATGCGCGCCGTCACGTCGCGCGCCACCAGTTGCGGGGTGCCGCGCAGGCGATACTCGATGTCGCCATCGAAGGTGATCTCGAGACCCAGCGCCGGGCCGAGCCGGTCCAGCGCCAGCCGCACCGCGCGTTCCGGTGGCAGCAGCACGTACACGGAACCGGCGAGCAGGCCGAGGCCGACCACGACTGCCAGCACGAGGCGCCGCCAGCGCCGACGTCGCGGCCCCGATGCCTCGGGCGCCGGGGCCGCCGTGGTCACGCGCCGAGCGTCTCCGGCAGCATCGCGTCGACGAAGGCTTCGGCATCGAACACCCGCAGGTCCTCGGGGCGTTCGCCGATGCCGGCGAAGCGGATCGGAATGCCGAATTCGCGTGCGAGCGCGAACACCACGCCGCCCTTGGCGGTTCCGTCGAGCTTGGTGACCACCAGCCCGGTCACGTTCACGGCGGCGTTGAACTGTCGCAGCTGCGACAGCGCGTTCTGCCCGGTGGTGCCGTCGATGACCATCAGCACCTCGTGCGGCGCGGCGGCATCGATCTTGCCGAGCACGCGGCGGATCTTGCCCAGCTCGCCCATCAGGCCTTGCTGGGTATGCAGGCGGCCGGCGGTATCGGCGATCAGTACGCCCGTACCGCGCGATTTCGCGGCCTGCAGCGCGTCGAACGCCACCGCGGCCGGATCGGCATCCTGGCCCTGGGCGACGACGGACACACCGTTGCGCTCACCCCAGGCCTTGAGCTGCGCCACCGCAGCGGCGCGGAAGGTATCGCCGGCTGCGAGCATCAGGCCGTGCCCCTCATCCTTGTAGCGCTTGGCCAGCTTGCCGATGGTGGTGGTCTTGCCGACGCCGTTGACGCCGACGGTGAGGATCACGAAGGGTCTTGCGGACGCGTCGATCACGAGCGGCTTCGCCACCGGTTCGAGCATCGCGATCAGCTCGGCGCGCAGCGCCTGGAGCAGCGCATCGGCGTCGGCGAACTCGCGCTGCTTCATCCGCTTGCGCAGCGATCCGACCAGATCGGTGCTCGCCGCGACGCCGACATCGGCGGTCAGGAGCGCGGTTTCGATCTCGTCGAGCAGGTCCTCGTCGAGTCTGGGATTGCGCGAGAAGAGCCCCCCGAAGCTGCGCGCGAAGGTATTGCCGCCGAGGCGCTCGCGCCAACCCGACTTGCCGGGCGCGGCGGCGGGCATGGTGCTCGCGAACACGTAGTCGGCCAGCGCAGCTGCCGGGTCGACGAAGGCGGGCGACGTCCGAGGCACTGCATCCGTCGCGGGCCCGGTCGGGCCCTCCACGAAAGCGGATTCCGCGGCTTCCCTGACGGCGCCGGCGGATGGATCATCGCCACCGGCCGGCACCGACCGCGTCACGTCGTCCCGCAGCGTCGCGCCGAGTGGCGGGACCGACGGCGCGGACGCTGCGGGAGGCGCGAACGCAGCGGCGATCTCTTCGGCGCTGAGGCGGCGTCGGCCGCTCTCGGCCTCGGGCGTGTCGGGGGTCTTGTCGCGCTTGAACCAGCTGACCATGCGGCGGTCGTGACGGGGATGGGGGAGAATGGCGCGCATGGTATCACCCGCCTTTCCACGGCCCCGTACGGGCCTGCGCGCATGAATCGTGCTCCCGGCAGGATCCGCATCATCGGCGGTCGATGGCGCGGCACGCGCCTCGACGTGCCCGATGCGGACGGCCTGCGGCCGACCGCCGACCGGGTCCGCGAGACCCTGTTCAACTGGCTGCAACCAGTGCTCGGGGGTGTGCGTGTTGTCGACGCGTTCGCAGGCACCGGTGCGCTCGGGCTTGAAGCCGTGTCGCGCGGCGCGGCTTCGGCCCTGCTGTTCGAACGCGATGCCGCCCTGGCCGCGGCGCTGTCGGCGACCGCGGCGCGTCTTCCCGGCGGTGAGGTGCTCGAAGTGCGACGCGGCGACGCCGTGCAGGGCCTGAAGGGCCTGTCTCCGGGCAGCGTCGATCTGGCGTTCGTCGACCCGCCGTTCGCGCTCGATCTCTGGGAACCGGCACTGGCTGCGCTCGAGCCTGCACTGGCCGAAGGCGCCTGGCTCTATCTCGAGTCGCCTGCGGGACGTCCCGCCGAGCCGGGCGGCGGATGGCGCGCGCATCGCGAGCTGCGGACCCGCGAGGCGTGCTGCGCCCTCTATCGCCGCGCCGGTTGACGCCCCTGGCGCGCTGCTACACTGGGCGCCCGCGCCTCACGCCACTACACGACCCTGCAGCATGAGTGCGAACCGCAAACGCATCGCGGTCTATCCCGGCACCTTCGACCCGATCACCAACGGTCATGTCGATCTCGTCGACCGGGCCGCGCCGCTGTTCGAACGCCTGATCGTGGGCGTGGCCGAGAGCCCCGCCAAGCGTCCGGCGATGTCGCTCGACGAGCGCGTGGCGCTGGCCCGCGAAGCGGTCGCCCACCATGCGAATGTCGAAGTCACCGGCTTCCATTCGCTGCTCGCGCACTTCGTCGACGAAGTCGGTGCGGGCGTGCTGTTGCGCGGCCTGCGCGCGGTTTCGGATTTCGAGTACGAGTTCCAGCTCGCGAGCATGAACCGGCATCTGATCCCCGAGGTCGAGACGCTGTTCCTCACGCCGGCCGAGCAGTACGGCTTCATCTCCTCCACGCTGGTGCGCGAGATCTCGCGTCTCGGCGGCGACGTGTCGGGGTTCGTTCCCGCCGCAGTCGATCGCGCGCTGCGCGCGCACATGCAACGCTGACGTTGCCCCATCCACGCCACACCCAAGAAGAACGAGAGGGAATCCCATGAAGTCCATCAACCGCGCCCTGCTGGTCGCCTGCCTGGTCCTGCCGGTCGTCGCCTGCAACAAGGACGCGCCGCAGCAGGAAACGGTCGCCACCCCGGTGGCCGCGCCGCAGACCGCTGACCGCACCCAGTGGAACAACTATCTCAATGCGGTCGCCGACCGGCACATGGACGGCATCAACAGCTCGCCCTACGTCTATCTGGTGCCGCCGGCGCCCGCGGCGGCGGCCGACGCGCCGGCCGAGCCCGTGGCCGGCGGCGACGCCGATCCCGTGCTCTCGGCACCGGTCGACGGCGACTACGAGCGTCTGCTCGACAAGGCCAAGACCGATGTCTCGCGCGGCATCGTGCGGGGCAACCTGCTGATCTTCGCCGGCCTGGATTCGGCGCGTACCGCCAATCTCACGGTCGGCGCCTTCGAGGATGTCGAGGCGGGCACCATGCGGGGCGTGCGCCTGCTGTTCATCGGGGCGGCCGCCGATGCCGACCGCGTCAGGGCGGCGGTGGAGCCGGCCGGCGTCGAGTACGTGCACGTCGATACCGCCCAGTAAGCCGTTCGCCGGCCGGCATGTCCGGCCGACACCGACCGCCGCCGGGTTTCCGCCCGGCGGCGGTTCCGTTTCCGGAGTCCGCGCGGCGGACGCGGGACGTGCGTCGCGGTTCCAGGGTCCGAACGCCGCGCACGAGCGCAGTCACTACAATGTGCCGATGTCCCTGAAGATCAATGCGCTCTGCGTCAACTGCGACGTCTGCGAGCCGGCCTGCCCGAACCAGGCGATCGCACAGGGCGAGACCATCTACGTCATCGACCCCGCGCGCTGCACCGAGTGCGTGGGCCATTTCGACGAGCCGCAGTGCGTGGTGGTCTGCCCGGTCGAGTGCATCGATCCGGACCCCGACATCCCGGAAACCCACGAGCAACTGCTGGCCAAACTGGCCCGGTTGCAGCAGGAGACGCCATGAGCCGTTCGCGACCGACCCCTACCGGATTCGGGGCCCTGCTGCTGGCCGCGCTGCTGTTGGCGGTGGCGCCGTCCTGCGCCCGCGATGCACGGCAGGCCCCGGTCCCGGCAGCGGAGCAGACCGGCGAGCGGCCGCCCGGCAACGCCGTGGCCTCGGCCCATGCGCTGGCCACCGAAGCGGGCCTGCAGATCATGCGCGAGGGCGGCAATGCCTTCGACGCGGCCATCGCGACGTCGGCGGTGCTGTCGGTGGTCGAGCCGATTTCCTCGGGACTCGGTGGCGGCGGCTTCTTCCTGCTGCACGATGCGCGCAGCGGACGCGACGTGTTCATCGACGCGCGCGAGACTGCCCCGGCCAGCATGGACGCCGACCGCTACCGCACCGCCGATGGTGGCTTCGACCGCGACCGCGCCGAGAACGGGCCCTGGTCGGCCGGCATCCCGGGGCTGCCGGCGGCGTTCGTGCACATCGCCGAGCGCTACGGCGCGCTGCCTCTGGCGCAGTCGCTGGCGCCGGCGGTGCGGATCGCCGAAGAAGGCTTTCCGGTCTACGCCCGCTTCGCGCGCGGTTACCAGGCGCGTCGCGCGGTGATGGAGCGCTACCCGGGCACGCGCTCGGTGTTCCTGGTCGACGGCCGCGCGCCGCAAGAGGGCGACGTGTTCCGCCAGCCGGAGCTGGCGCGCACGCTCCGGCTGCTGGGCGAGCGCGGGTTCGACGGCTTCTACCGCGGCGACGTGGCCGACAAGCTCATCGCCGGCGTCAACGCCGAGGGCGGGCAGTGGACCGCCGGCGACCTCGCCGGCTACCGCGTGGTGGAGCGCGAGCCGATCCGCTTCCGCTACCACGGGTGGACCGTCACCACCGCGCCGCCGCCGTCGTCGGGCGGTATCGCGATGGCGCAGATGCTGCAGATCCTGGAGCCATGGGACCTGGCGGCGCTCGACGAGACCCAGCGCACGCATCTGGTCGTCGAGTCGATGCGACGGGCCTTCCGCGATCGCACGTTCTTCCTCGGCGATCCCGATTTCGTGCGCATCCCGCAGCGCACGCTGCTCAGCCGGGACTACGCGGCCGGCCTGCGCGCGACGATCCATCCGGCCCGCGCCACGCCGAGCGACCTGCTCTCCGGCGAGGCCACGCCGCTGGAAGACGAGGAGACCACGCATTTCTCGATCGTCGATGCGCAGGGCAATCGCGCCGGCGTCACCCAGACCGTCAACCTGCTGTTCGGCAGCGGCCTCGTCGCACCGGGCACCGGCGTCCTGCTCAACAACGAGATGGACGACTTCGCGCTCCAGCCGGGCGTGCCCAACGCCTTCGGCGTGATGGGCTTCGAGGCCAATGCTCCCCAGCCCGGCAAGCGCCCGCTGAGTTCGATGACGCCGACGTTCCTCGAGTCCGACGATCGGGTGGCCGTGCTCGGCACGCCGGGCGGCAGCCGCATCATCACCATGGTGCTGCTTGGCATCCTCGGCTACGACGCCGGTCTCGATGCGCAGGCCGTCGCGGCGCTGCCGCGCTATCACCACCAGTGGACGCCGGACCGGATCTCGGCCGAGTCGGGCACCTTCTCCGGGGCCACTGTCGCCGGCCTGCGTGCGCTGGGTCATACCGTCGACCTGCCCGGCGACCGCGCCGCGGGTGGTCGCGGGTCCAGCCATGTATGGGGCAACCTGCAGACGGTGCTGTGGAACCGACGCGACGGTACCCTGACCGGCGGCAGCGACCCGCGCAATCCGGTGGGCGAGGCGAAGGTCGAACCGGTCGCGAACTGAGGCGCGGCCTGCACCGGCGGCCGCCTGGACACGGGAGAACGCGATGGAACTGTGGTCGATCGAGGGCAACTCGCAGAAGCTCGACGGCGGCTCGATGTTCGGCAATGCGCCGCGCGCGATGTGGACGAAGTGGGCCCGGCCCGACGAGCTCAACCGGATTCCCCTCGCAACGCGCGGGCTGCTGGCGGCCCCGCTCGACGGCAGGACGGTGCTGTTCGAGACCGGGATCGGCGCGTTCTTCGACCCGGCCATGCGCGCGCGCTTCGGCGTGCAGGAAGAGCGTCACGTGCTGCTGGACTCGCTGCGTGCCGCCGGATTCGACCACACCGACATCGACGTCGTCGTGCTCAGCCATCTGCATTTCGACCACGCCGGCGGCCTGCTCGCGCCCTGGCGCGAGGGCGCCGCGCCGGAGCTGCTGTTCCCCAACGCGACCTACGTCGTCGGTCGCGCGCACTGGGAGCGGGCCATCCACCCGCATCCGCGCGACCGTGCCAGCTTCATTCCCGAACTTCCCGGCCTGCTTCAGGCCAGCGGCCGGCTCGCCCTGTTCGAGGGAACGCACTCCGACGTGCTGGGTGATGCGGTGCGCTTCCATCGCAGCGATGGCCACACGCCGGGCATGATGCTGGCCGAGCTGCGCGGACCGGATATCCGGGATGGCGAGGCCCACGGCGGGGTGGTGTTCTGCGCCGACCTGGTGCCGGGGCTGCCCTGGATCCACGTGCCGATCACGATGGGTTACGACCGTTTTCCCGAGTTGATCATCGACGAGAAGCAGGCCTTCCTGGGCGACATGGCCGCGCGCGGCGTGCGCCTGTTCCTGACCCACGATCCGGGCGCCGCGCTGGTCCAGGTCGTGCGGGACGATTCGGGCCGGTTCGTCGCCCACCACCACACCGCCGCGCTGTCGGCACGTCCCATCGATGGAGCACTCGGATGACCCCGCGCATTTCCCTGCTGATCGCGTCGCTGCATGTCCTGCTCTACCTGGTGTTGACGACGCGGGTCGTAGTGCACCGGCGCGCGCACAAGGTAGGGGTCGGTACAGGGGGCGACGCCGTGCTGGTGCGCAAGGTTCGCGTGCACGGCAACTTCGGCGAGTACGTCCCGCTGGCCCTGGTGATGCTCGCGCTGCTCGAGCTCGCAGCGGTGTCGACGCGCCTGCTGTGGGTCTTCGGCGTCGCCCTGCTGCTCGCGCGCGTGCTGCACGCGATCGGCCTCGGCGGGTCCGCCGGCTATTCGTTCGGACGATTCAGTGGCGCACTGCTGACCTTCCTGACGCTGGCGGCGATGGCGGGCGTCGGAATGTGGCGCTTCGTCGCAGGCGCGATCCTCGTGCCCTGAAGCGAGCGTCTGCCGGCAGGCCCGCTCGCGGTGCCGAGCCTGGCGATCCGCGCCAGGACTGGCAGTTCAATCCACCCGCGTGCCGAAGATCTTGTCGCCTGCATCGCCCAGGCCGGGCAGGATGTAGCCTTTCTCGTTGAGGCGCTCGTCGATCGACGCGGTATAGACCTCGACGTCGGCATGCACCGCCTCGAGTGCGCGCAGGCCCTCCGGCGCAGCGACGAGGAAGAGCCCCTTGATCCGGCTCGCGCCGGCAGCCTTGAGCATCGACACGGTCGCGATCAGCGTGCCGCCGGTCGCCAGCATCGGGTCGAGGATCAGGGCGGTGCGGTCGGCCATGTCGCCGACCAGATTCTCGTAATAGGGCACCGCTTCCAGCGACGCCTCGTCGCGCCTGATGCCGACCACGCTGACCTTGGCCGCGGGAATCAGCTCGAGCACGCCCGGCAGCATGCCGATTCCGGCACGGAGGATCGGCACCAGGGTGATCTTGCGGCCCTTGATCCGGCGCACGTGCACCTCGCCCGCCCAGCCCGCGACCGTGGCCTCCTCGGTCTCCAGATCCGCCGTCGCCTCGTAGGTGAGCAGCGTGGCGACTTCCGCCGACAGCTCGCGGAATGTCTTGGTGCTGTTGTCGGCACGGCGCATCAGGCCGAGCTTGTGCTGCACCAGCGGGTGGCGGACTTCGATGATCTTCATGGGCGGACCTGCGGCGGATAACGCGCCTAGGATATTTCACCGCCGCCAGGGCCGCCCGTCCTTGGCGAACAAACTCCGGCCGCGTCGATCCGCGCGCCGGAAACGCGGAAGGCCGGCAGGGGCCGGCCTTCCGTGTCCACGGCCCGGGCAGGCTCAGAACTGGTAGCGCACGCCCGCCAGCCACGAGCGGCCGAAGCCTTCCATCTCCAGCACGCGGTTGCGCTGGCCCTGGAAGCGGATCTGCCGGGTGTCCCGGATGTTGTTGACCTCACCGAACACGCTCCAGCCCAGCCCCAGCGCATAGCTGGCCGAGAAATCCAGGCTCGCGCGCTCGTCCCAGTACACGTTGAGCTCGGGCTCGCTGATGTCGAAGGTCTGGATGAACTTCGAGCGGTAGTTGTAGGCCAGCCGCGTGTTGAGGCCGTACTTCTCGTAGGTCAGCGCCAGGTTGTAGTTGGTGCGCGAGGTGCCGGGCAGCTCGGTCTGGCCCAGGCCGAAGGGCAGCTCGGCGCGCGATTTTGCATAGGTGTAGTTGGCATAGATGCCCAGACCGTCGAGGGCGCCGGGCAGCATGTCGAAGGTCTGCTGCCAGGTCAGTTCGGCACCGTGGATGCGGCCGCGCTCGCCGTTTTCGGCGCGCGTGATGCGCAGGGTCTGCGCGCCTGCCGCCTCGTCGCGCGAGGCCACGAACAGGGGATCGTCGATGCGCTTGTAGAACACCGCCGCCGACAGCAGGCCCAGCGGGCGCAGGTAGTGCTCGAACGACAGGTCCGCGTTCCACGCGAAGGCCTCGCGCACCAGCGGGTTGCCCTCGTTGATGGGCACGATGGTGCCGTCCGGCTCGTTGATCACGCGGTACGGGGCGACCTGGATGAAATCCGGCCGGTTCAGCGCCGAGGAGACCGAGCCGCGCAGCACGGTGTCGGGCGAGAACTCGTAGCGCAGATGCACGCTGGGGAGGACGTTGTCGTAGCGTCGCCGCGCGGTCTGCGGGGTGACCGCACGGGTCACGGAATCGAACTGGATCGCGCTGCCTTCGGTCTCGGTGCGCTCGTAGCGCAGGCCGGTGATCATGGTCAGGCGGTTCCAGTTGGCGTCGAGCCGCACGTAGCCGGCCTGCACGTCCTCGGATGCGCGGTAATCGCCGGTCAGCGAGTCGGGAATCAGGCGCACGTGGTTGGGGCTCGCGATCAGCTGCCCGGCGTAACGGTCGAAGATGTCGCGGCAGAAGCGGCGACCGGTGAGGAAGTAATCGAAGTTGTTGGAGACGCTGTCGCAGAGCATGTCCGACATGGTGATGCCGAGCGCGGCGAAGTCGGCCGCGCTGCCGTTCCGGTTGCGCTCGTCGTCGAACATCTTGTCGCGCTGGCGCGTGCGTACGCCGAAGCGGATATCGCCGCTGTCGCCGAGGAAGGTCTGGCTGCGGCCCAGATCCACGCGCAGCGCGTTCTCGTCTTCCTCGCCGTATTCGTAGCGGTCGTTGAGACGGCGGAACGCGAACCAGCTTTCCGGCACGTTCACGCCGGTCGCGGGAGCGTCGGGGCGTCCGAGGATGGTCCATACCGGGAAATCGGGATTGCTGTAGTCGTAGCGCATCTGCGGGCGCACGCCCGAGCGGAAGATGTACTGCATGCGCGGACTGGTGGTCTTGGTGGCCTCGCTGCGCGATGCCTGCCAGTCCAGCTTCCACGCGTCGCCGAGGAAGTGTTCGCCGCTGAGGTTGTAGGTGCGGATGGTCTTGTCGTAGGTGCGCTCGCGCAGTTCCTTGTCGAACGTCGCACGGGCCTGGCCGTTGGTCTCGCCCGAGCCGGCGGCGAAGTTGTCCAGGGCGATGATCAGGTTGTCGCGGAACTCGCGGTCCTCGAAGTTCGAGTCCGACGCCACGAACGTCAGCAGGTGGTCGGGATTGATGCGGTAGTCGAAGCGGCCGGTGAGGCCCTTGCGCGTGCGCAGCCCCTCGTAGTCCTTGATCTGCACCTCGGTCGGGCGGAAGCCGCCGCCGCCCGCCTGGTAGAGCGTCTCGACGTTGTCGGTGAAGCGGCCCTGCCGGCTGATCGACCCCGAGACCAGCACGCCGATGTTCTGCTCGGCGCCGAAGCGGTTGCCGACGGTGGCGTTGTAGCGCTGGTTCTCGCCGTCGCCGAGCTGGTACTTGCCGCCTGCCAGCGATGCACGCAGGGTCAGCCCCTCGCGGTCGAGCGCGCTCTGGGTGCGGATGTTGATGTTGCCGGCGATCGCGTCGCCGTCCATGTCAGGCGTGAGCGCCTTGGTGACCTCGAGCGCGGCGATCACGTCGGACGGAATGGTGTCGAGTTCGACGCCGCGGCTGGCGGCATCGGGATTGGCCAGCTGCACGCCGTCGATGGAGACGGTGGTGAATTCCTTGGGCGCGCCGCGCACGGTGACGTAGCGGCCTTCGCCCTGGTCGCGCTCGATCGACACGCCGGGAATGCGCTGCGTGGACTCGGCGATGTTGTTGTCGGGGAACTGGCCGAGAAGATCGGCCGAGACGACGTTGACGTAGTTCGTCGACGCGCGCTGCTGGTTGAGCGCCATCGCCTGCGCGTCGCGGCTGGCCCGTACCTCGACCACGCCGACCTCCGTCGCGGCGACGGTACTGCGCAGGGTCACGTCGACCTGAGCGCCGCGGCTGTCGCCCAGCTCCACCTCGGATTCGTGGCGCACATACCCCAGGTAGTCCACCTGCAGCGCGTAGCGGCCCGGGGCCAGCCCGGTGACGCGGAAGAAGCCTTCGCGATCGGTGCTGACCTGGCGTCCACCGACGGTCACGATCGCGCCTTCGAGCGAGACGCCGCGCGAGGCCTCGCTGACCTTGCCGACGATCGTATTGGCCATCGCGGCCATGGTCCCGCTGGAGGTGGACTGCGCCGTGGCGGGCGCGGTCCAGGCAAGAGCAAGGGTGGCGGCGATCGCAGTGGCGATGGCGGTGCGATTGGGTGACATGACGGCTCCGGCAAAAAGGATGTGCGCGGGGGAGCACCGGCGCCGTCGCAACGGGCCCGTCCTCTTCGATCGTGGGTCGCGCTCTCCGGCGCATCGATGGGCGTTGCTACCCCTGCGGCGGCGGAGTCTGCGTCCGCTCGATGACAGTTGTGTTGAATGCATGCGACCGTGTGGCGTCAGTCCGATGCGGTGCAATGCCGATGTCATCTCGGCGCGCGAACATGACGTTCTCGCGCTGGAGCGATGACGGTTCAGCGTCACCGCAATCCGTGCCCCGATAGGCGAGCGCATGCCGCGCAGCCCGACAAGTCAGGAGTGTCATGATCCAGATCCGCCGCCCGCGCCTGCCGCGCCTTCTGCTGCTCGGCGTCTGCCTGCTGGCGACGCCCGCATTCGCCGAGCGCGTCGTCGAGACCACGGTCGAGCCGAACACGCTGGTGCCCGCCGGGGTGATGCGTTACGCGGCCACCGTGTTTCCCGATCGCGTGATCGCGACGCCCGCCGAGGACGCCGCCCGTGGCTTCGGGGTGTCCTGGCGCACCTCCACCGACGTGGCGGCGCCGGTGCTTGAGATCGTGGTCGCGGGGGATTCACCCGACATGGGCGAGCGCCGCCGCGTGGTCGCCCGCAGCGCGACGCTGGAGACCGAGAACGGCGAGGCGCATTTCCACCGCGCCGACATCGACGGCCTGGAGCCCGACACCCTGTATGCATGGCGGGTGCAGGGCGGCGGCACCTGGAGCCCGTGGATGCACACGCGCACCGCGGCGGCGGCCGATGCGCCGCTCACCCTGTTCTATTTCGGCGACACGCAGAACAAGAACGCCAGCCTCACCACGCGGGTGATGCGCGAGGCCCAGCGCCACGCGCCGGACGCCCGGCTCGCGCTGTTCGCCGGCGACCTGGTCAGCGGCGGCGACGGCGAGGACGACAACGAGTGGGGCGAGTGGTTCGATGCGGTGGGGCCGCTGGCCACGATGGTGGTCAACGCGCCGGCGCCGGGCAACCACGAATACTGGGAAGAGTTCGAGGACACGCCGCAGGAGCGCCGTGTGCTCGGCAGGCACTGGGAGCGGACGTTCGCGCTGCCCGCCAACGGCGCGGCGGGCGCCGATTCCACCAGTTACTGGTTCGACTACCAGGGCGTGCGGGTCGTGGTGCTCGACGGAACCTCCGCGCTCGACCTGGGCACGGCCGAAGCCCAGGCCGCCTGGCTCGACCGCACGCTGTCGGCCAACCCCCATCCCTGGTCGATCGCGCTGATCCACCAGCCGATGTATTCGCCGCGCCAGGACCGCGAGAACACACTGCTGCGCGAACACGTGCTTCCTGTGCTCGAGCGGCGCCGTGTGGACCTGGTGCTGCAGGGACACGACCACGTGTACGGACGCCGCGGCGGCGAGGACGCCGCTCGCGCGACACCGCAGTATCTGGTCTCGGTGGTGGGCGCCAAGCAGTACCGCCTGGGCGCCCGGGCCCGCGCGGACATGGACCCCACGGCCGAGGACACCCAGCTGTTCCAGGTGATCAGGATCGACGGCGACCGCCTGCGTTACGAGTCCCGCACGGCCACCGGCCGGCTCTACGATGCGTTCGAGATCCGCGGGGAGACGCCCGCCACGCGAACCCTGCACGAGATCACCGAAGGCCGGATTCCGGAGCGCGACTGCAATGCGCGTGCTGCGACGCTCAAGGGCCGGGCGGATCGCTGCTGGGAGTGATCCGCCGGGCTGATGGCCGCTTCCCCTCGAGGGTCGCGTCCCCCGACCGCGCTTCGACAGCGTCGCCGTCCATGCGGGTCGGGTCGCATCGCGGAGGTCGACGCCGACCTCGCGCTCAGCGGCAGAACCGCTCGCGCGCGAGCACCGCGTCCTGCAGCAGCGCCAGTTCCCGTGGCGAGGGCGCATCGGGTGTCGTCTCGACCAGCCTGCGCAGCGCCGGGCAGGGACTGGCGGTGTAGCCGGGCGGCCACAGACCGACGAGCCGGGCGAAACCGCGCAGGACATCTTCAGGCGTGACCTGCCGCCGCATGCGGAACCGCCCGGGCGGTGAGTCGAAGGGCGTACGCACGGTGTCGCGCTGCCCGGGCCGGCGTTCGGCGAAGGTCAGTGACGTGTCCGCGCCGAGCAGTGACCCGTAGTCGAGCGGCCGTGCCGGGAACTCCGGCGCTTCGGCCGGCGCGTCCGCTGCACTCCCGGTCGGCGCGACGATCCGGTCCGGCGCACGTGACCGCGGACGTGCGCGCAGAGTCGGAACCGGAACGGACGGAGTCATCACGACGGGCGGAGGCGGCGACGGTGGCGCCGGCAGCGCGAGCATCACCACCTGGAGCGTGGACGCCGCGGCCGGCGCCGGGCGGGTCGGATCGAACAGCCGGATCACCGGGGCGGCCAGCACCAGCGCCGTGAGCACGGCGGCCATGACGCGGGCACCCCGTTCGTCGCCGACGCTGCGGGTGATGCGGCCGCGCCGCGTGGGACCGGCGGCACCGGTGGATGACTGGCGGGGCTGCATGTTCGATTCCATCCGTGGAACCGTCGCAGCTTAACGCGCGGGGCGTATCACGCGGCCGCCTGCTCGCTCTGGCGCGGGCCCTCGCGCAACGCACGGCCGACCATCGTCACCATCAGCTCGATCTCGTCGTCGCGGATCGCGAAATGCGGCGTGAACCGCAGCGAGTTGACGCCCCCGTGGATCACGCCCAGGCCCTGCTCGCGCAGCCACTCCTCGGTGGACCCGGCGCCGTAGCACTTGAACTGCGGCGCCAGCTCGCAGGAGAACAGCAGGCCTGTGCCCTGCACCTTGGTGATCAGGCCGCCGAGCTCGGTCCTGAGGGCTTCGAGCTGCGCGACCGCCTTGCGGCCGGCATCGCGGATGTTGGCGCGCACCTGGGGCGTGAGCTGCTCGAGCACCGCGCAGGCGACATCGAGCGCGCGCGGGTTGGCGGTCATCGTGTTGCCGTAGACGCCGCTGCGATAGAGCTGCGCGGCGCGTTCGGTCACGGCGAGCACCGACAGCGGGTACTGGCCGGCATTGAGCGCCTTGGAGTAGGTCTCCATGTCCGGGGCCTCCAGGCCCTCGAAGCCCGGATAGTCCACGACCGACAGCACCCCGTGCGCACGCAGGCCGGCCTGGATCGAATCGACCAGCAGCAGGCTGTCGTGCGCGCGGGTGAGTTCGCGCGCGGCGGCATAGAACGCGGGTGGCAGCGCGCGGCCGGGATCGCCTTCGCCCATCACCGGTTCCAGGAAGACGGCCTCGATGAACCAGCCGTTCGTATCGGCTTCGGCGAACACCCGGCGCAACGCATCCACGTCGTAGGGCGGCACGGTGATCAGCGAGTCCTCGTCGCGGAAGCTCGCCAGATGCTTCTTGTACGCCGCGCGCGACGAATCGGAATAGAGCGCCGGGCGCTCGGTGCGGCCATGGAAGCTGCCCTTCACCACCACACGCTTGATCACGCGGCCGGAATGACGCCCGCCCGGATCGGTCTGTACGCGGGTGTTGATGTCGGCGATGCGCGCTGCCAGGCCCACCGATTCCGAACCGGAATTGAGGCTCATGAAATGGCTGAAGGGGCAACCGTCCGCGCGGGTGTGGCCGATCTCGCGGCGCAGGGCGCGATCGAGCTTCAGCTGCGACAGGCTCGGCGTCATGATGTTGGCCATCGGCACCGGCCGGGCCATGGCCTCGAGCACATGCGCCGGCGTGTGGCCGAAACCGAGCATGCCGTAGCCGCCCGAGTCGTGCAGCACCGCGCCCTTGAGCGTGACGATCCACGGACCGCGCGCGGCCAGTGCCACATAGGGGTTCACGGCATCGGCCGCATAGAAGTTGACGTAGCCCGCCTGCACCGCGCGCGCCTGTGCATCCTCGTCCAGGTCCAGCAGATCGGCGAAATCGTCGTGCAGCGCGGCATGCGCCTCGGCGGCCGCGCGTGCGGCGTCGGGCAGGTCGGGGTGGTGCGCCGCGAACCGCTCCAGCACGTCGTCCGGCAGGCCGTGGGTGCGGCGCTGGCCGCCGTGGGCACGCAGCGGTGCGAGGAGATCGATCACGGACATAAGGCGCTCCTTGGAGGACGTCGGGATTGGCCGGCAACCCCCTGCAGCAGGCATGGGCGGATGCCCGGAACGAGGCGCTGGCCGGCGATCGTTCCATTATCTGGACGATTGTGTCGGGGGAAAGCGACAGATCGCCGTGGCATGGGTAGAATTTCGGCGGATCGCCGAAACCGCCCGCCATGCCCGTCGCATCGCCCGATGTCCGCCTGCTGACCCTGCTGCGCGAGAACGCCCGTCTCTCGACAGCGGAGATCGCGCGTCGTCTGGGCCTGTCGCGCACGACGGTGCAGAGCCGGATCGAGCGGCTCGAGCGCGAAGGCGTGATCACCGGCTACGCGGTGCGCGTGCGCGAGGATTTCGAACAGGGTCATATCCGCGCGCAGATCATGATCACCGTACGCCCGCGCCAGCTCACGCCGGTGGTGACCGCGCTGCGGTCGATCGACGCGGTGCGTGCGCTGCATTCGGTCAGCGGGCCCTACGACCTGATCGCGCTGGGCGTCGTGCCGACGGTCGCGGACATGGACGCGCTGACCGATCGCATCGGCTGCATCGAGGGCGTCGAGCGCACCACGTCGGCCATCGTGCTGTCGACGAAGTTCGAGCGTTAGTCGCGGGGACGCGGACGCGACGGACGCCGGTCGAACGGCCACGTGCGCGCATAAGGATCTCCCGGAAGGACGATTCGCGCAGGCGCGCCCCGAGACGGGACGTGCAGGCGCTGCGCATCGGGGCAGGGCGGGCGACGAGCCCGGTGTGCGACCGGTGAGTCGGAGCGCGCCTGCGCGCGCGCCGCATCGCGAAGGTCGTCCGCGCGCCGGCGCGTGCCGGGCCGAGAGCCGGAGGCTGCGGAAACGGAGCCGGAGCGATCGATGGGGATTCGAGCGGGATCTCCGGAACCGGTGCGCACCCGTGGCACCGGGGCGCTCGTCGCGCGAGTGTGCGCCCGCCGCGGTCTGCCGCGACCAGGCGATGCGCCAGGCCGGCTTCTCATTACACTGTGCGCCCGCACGTTTCCGCACGACAGTTGAAGAAATCCGACTTCCATTTCGACCTGCCCGACGCACTGATCGCGCAGGCGCCGCTCGCCGAACGGTCCGCGAGCCGCCTGCTGCTCGTGCCGCCGGGCCCGGCCGCCTTCGCCGATCGCCATGTCCGCGACCTGCCGGATCTCGTGCAGCCGGGTGATCTGCTGGTGTTCAACGACACGCGGGTGATTCCGGCGCGGCTGTTCGGGCACAAGGCCAGTGGCGGCCGGGTCGAGATCCTGATCGAGCGCCTGCTGCCGGGCAACGAGGCGCGGGCGCAGATCGGCGCGAGCAAGGCGCCGAAGCCCGGTGGCCGGATCCTGCTCGACGGCGGCGGCGAAGCCGAAGTGCTGTCGCGCGACGACGGGTTCTATCACCTGCGTTTCGAGGTCGACGACGCGCTGGAGTCCTGGCTGCTGGGCGCCGGGCAGATGCCGCTGCCGCCCTACATCCGTCGCGCGCCGGGCCAGGACGACGTCGAGCGCTACCAGACCGTGTTCGCGCGCGAAGTCGGTGCGGTCGCCGCGCCGACCGCCGGCCTGCACTTCGACGATGCCCTGCTCGAACGGCTGCGGGCGCGCGGCGTGCAGTTCGGCCACGTCACCCTGCACGTCGGGGCGGGGACGTTCCAGCCGATGCGCGTCGACGACATCCGCGAGCATCGCATGCACAGTGAATGGCTCAACGTCGGCGCGGAACTCGTGGCGCAGATCCGGCGCACCCGCGAGGCGGGAGGCCGCGTGATCGCCGTGGGCACCACGGTCGTGCGCGCTCTGGAAAGCGCCAGCGTCGACGGCGAGCTGCATCCCTTCGCCGGCGAGACCCGCATCTTCATCTTTCCCGGCTACCGGATCCGCAGCGTCGACGCGATGGTGACCAACTTCCATCTTCCCGAATCGACCCTGCTGATGCTGGTCTCGGCCTTCGCCGGCCGCGAACGCATTCTCGCTGCCTACGAGCATGCGGTGCGCGCGCGCTACCGGTTCTTCTCCTATGGCGATGCCATGCTCTTGTGGAGCGCAGAGGCCGCGGACCGGGCGGTCGGAGCGGCGCGCTGAGCGCAGGATGCGCGTGGGGCAGCGGCGTGCTCCCTGTGAAGTGACGGGTCGTGGAAGAAGGACGGCCCACCGCGTCCTGCTGTCACGGCGCGTAACCGCACCACGACGCACGCGGCTCACGGGTCCCCGGTGATCGCGCCGAGTGCGCCGATGCGCGCGTGGGTGAGCCAGGCACGCCAGGCATCTGCCGCCGCGTGCGGCCAGCGTGTCGCGGCGAAGACCACCCAGGCCTCGCGATAGCGCAGCCATGCACGCTGTGTCCGGCGCACGCCGTCCGCGTCGACGGTCCCGAACGGGCTGTACTCGCTCGCTGCGGCGGCGGCCTGCAGGTCGGCACGCGTCCGCCGATAGACCGCATTGAGTTCACGGTCCAGTGCCGGCAGACCGGCCGCGGTCTGCGTGGGCCGCGCGCCGCGCTCGAACGCGCCCACGTCCTCGAGCAGGGCGGTCTCCAGGGCCTTCCGCGCGTGCACCACGAAGGCGCCTCGCGCGCTGCCGCCGAGGTCGACCTCGTCCTCGCTCGCATGCGCGAAATAGGCGTCCGCGGCGGCGCGCAGGGACCGCCAGGCCGCGTGCTGCGCTGGTGTCCAGCCCGAGCTCAGGGCCCGCCAGTGGCGGTCCCGGACGACGTGGGCGAAGCCGGCGTCACGGCTGGCGCAGAAGCCGGACATCATGCCGCTGGTGATGTCGTCGCAGATGTCCAGCCTGCCGGTCCCGGCATCGGCCATGGTCTGCAGATGCGCCAGGCGGCCGCGCAGCTCGGCCGGCGCGCCGCCGTACTCGCAGGCGAAGCGGCGGGCGAGGGCGGGGTCGCGCGGCACGCCCTCGCCGTTGGCATACACCATCATCAGCACACCGCTGCCTCCGAACAGCACGTCCGGGGAGACCGTCCGCCGCTCGAAGCCGCGCTCGCGGTAGGCGCAGTGACGCGCGGCCACGGGATCGCCGCGTAGCCCGTCCGCCCCGTAGTACAGCGCCCGGGCGCTGCAGGCCTGGGACGCAGCCCCCATGTCCGCGGCCGGCACGGGGACCTGCAGCCAGGCGCGGCAGGCGGCGGCGTCGCTTCCGGCTGCGCCGGCCGCCGAGGCGAGGGCGCACAGGAGCAGCGACAGCCATCGGAAACGCAGCATCGGCGCGTCTCGCCGCAGCGGGGCGTGCGGAGGGTCGGTCATACTAGCGCGATGTCCAGAATGTCCTTCCAGCTGCTCGGCAGCGACGGTGCCGCGCGGCGCGGGCGGATCACCTTTCCACGCGGCAGCATCGAGACCCCGGCGTTCATGCCCGTGGGCACCTACGGCACGGTCAAGGGTGTTCTGCCGCACCAGATCCGTGCGCTGGGCGCCGAGATCATCCTCGGCAATACCTTCCATCTGTACCTGCGGCCGGGCCTCGAGGTGATCGAGGCGCACGGCGGCCTGCACGGCTTCGCGCGCTGGGACAAGCCGATCCTCACCGATTCCGGCGGATTCCAGGTCTTCTCGCTGGCGCACAAGCGCAAGATCACCGAAGAGGGCGTGACCTTCGCGGCACCGACCGACGGTTCCCGGGTGTTCCTGGGGCCGGAGGAGAGCATGCGCATCCAGAAGGTGCTGGACTCGGACATCGTGATGATCTTCGACGAATGTCCGCCGGTGCAGATCGAAGGCAAACCGGTCGACCCGCGTGTCATCGAACGCTCGATGGAACTGTCGCTGCGCTGGGCCGAGCGTTCCAGGCGCGCACACGCCGGCAACGACGCCGCGCTGTTCGGCATCGTCCAGGGCGGCGTGCACCACGACCTGCGCACGCGCTCGGCAGACGGCCTCAAGGCCATCGGCTTCGACGGCTACGCGATCGGCGGCCTGGCGGTCGGCGAGACCGAGGACGAGCGCAACGCGATGCTCGAGCACACCGTGCCGCAGCTGCCGCAGGACCGTCCGCGCTACCTGATGGGCGTCGGGCGTCCGGAAGATCTGGTCGAGGCGGTCGCCCGCGGGGTCGACATGTTCGACTGCGTGATGCCCACCCGGAACGCGCGCAACGGTCACTTCTTCACCTCGACCGGGGTGATCCGCATCCGCAACGCCCGATACGAGAAGGATCTGCGGCCGATCGAGGCGGGCTGCGGCTGCGAGGCCTGCGCCGGTGGCTACACCCGCGCCTACCTGCGCCATCTCGACCGCTGCGGCGAGATGCTCGGGCCGATGCTGGGCACCCTGCACAATCTCTGGCACTACCAGACCCTCATGGCCGGCATGCGCGAGGCCATCGCCGCGGGAACCTTCGGCGCGTTCCGCGAGTCCTTCTACCGCGCCCGGAGCACGGGGAACGCGCACTGACCCTGCGCCGCCCCCGCTCCGGCCGCCGCGCGGCTCCGGCCTGCGCCGGCGGCCGGCCGTGGCATAATCGCCTGCTGTCTGCTCTCGACCCACGGATGCCACGATGAACCTGCTGGACCTCCTGATCGCTCCCGCCCACGCCGCCGCCGGGGCCCCCCAGGCGCCGAGCCTGCTGTCGACGCTGGCCTTCCCGATCATCCTGATCGCGATCATGTATTTCCTGATGATCCGCCCGCAGATGAAGCGCACCAAGGAACACCGCGCGATGCTCGAGAAGCTGTCGGTGGGCGACGAGGTCATCACCAACGGCGGCATCGCCGGCACGGTGCGGTCGATGGGCGAGAGCTTCATCACCGTCGAGGTCGCAGATCGCGTGGAGATCCGCGTGCAGAAGGGCGCCATCGGCAACGTCCTGCCCAAGGGCACCCTCAAGTCGGTGTGACGCACCGGAGCCCGGGCCACGCCCGGGCCGGTCGCGCACTGTCCGGTCCACTCCGATGTCGTGGCCTCCGCTCCGGGCGGATGCCGCCGGCGGGCGCGGGGACGCTCACACATAGTCCGCTAGGCGGTATCCGCAATGCTTGAATTCCCGCGCTGGAAGTACGTCCTGATCCTGGTGGTGCTGGTGGTGGCGGCGCTGTACGCGCTGCCCAACGCCTACCAGAAGAATCCCTCGGTGCAGATCACCGCCAGCACCAGCGAGGCGCGGATCGACGCCGCCCTGCGCCAGAAGGTCGACGGCCTGCTGCGGCAGGCGGGCGTGACGCCGCTGGCGACCGAGATCGACGAGGACCACCTGCTGGTCCGGCTGCCCGATTCCGACACCCAGACGCGCGCCTCCGACGCGCTGCGCGGCGCGCTGGGCGAGAACTACTCGGTGGCGCTCAACCTGGCGTCCACGGTGCCGGAATGGCTGGCCAACCTCGGCGCCAAGCCGATGTCGCTGGGTCTCGACCTGCAGGGCGGCGTGCATTTCGTCATGCAGGTGGACCAGGAGGCCGCGCTGCAGAAGCGCGTGGAAGGCTATGCGGACGGTATCCGGACCGTCCTGCGCGATGCCCGCATCGGCTATTCGAGTGTGGAGCGTCGCAACGACAACAGCATCGGCGTGGTGCTGGTCGAAGGCGCCGACGTCAACCGCGCGCGCAGCGAGATCGCCACCAGCCTGGCCAGTGCCTCGGGCCAGGCCATGGGCGGGAGCGGCCCGCAGATCCTCGCCGACGGCAACCGTCTCACCGTGCGCCTGTCGCAGGGCGAGATCACCCGCATCGCGACCGACGCGGTCGAGCAGAACCGCACCGTGATCTCCAATCGCATCAACGCCATCGGCGTGTCCGAACCGGTGCTGCAGCGCCAGGGCGACGACCGCCTGGTGATCCAGCTGCCCGGCCTGCAGGACACCGCCGAGGCCAAGCGGCTGATCGGCGCCACCGCGACGCTGGAGTTCCGCGCCGTCACCGGTGACGAGAACCAGGCCGCGGCGGCGGTCGCCTCGGGCAGCATCCCGGCCGATTCGCGCATCTTCTACAACGAGGCCGGGCAGCCGCTGCTGCTGTCGCGGCGCATCCTGGTCTCGGGCGACCAGCTGATCAATGCCAATCCGCAGACCGATTCGCAGACCGGCACTCCGGCCGTCGGCATCACGCTCAACAGCGCCGGCGGCAAGCGCATGCTCGATCACACGCTGCAGAACGTCGGCCAGCGCCTGGGCATCGTGTACGTCGAGCGCATTCCGACGGTGCGCATCGTCGACGGGCAGGAGGTGCGCTCGGCGCGCAGCGTGGAGCGCGTGATCAGCTCTTCGACGATCCGCGGCGTGTTCGGTCGCGAGTTCCAGACCACGGGCCTCTCGCGCGAGGAAGCCAACGATCTCGCCCGCCAGCTCAAGGCCGGTGCACTGGCCGCGCCGATGGATTTCGTCGAGGAGCGCGTGGTCGGACCGAGCCTGGGCGCGGAGAACGTGGAGCGCGGCATCACTGCGGTGGTCTACGCCTTCATGTTCACCCTGGTGTTCTTCATGTTGTATTACCGCATGTTCGGCATCGTCACCTGTCTGGCGCTGATCCTGAACCTGCTGATCGTGGTCGCGGTGATGTCGCTCTTCGGTGCCACGATGTCCTTGCCCGGTTTCGCCGGCCTGGCGCTGTCGATCGGCCTGTCCGTCGACGCCAACGTGCTGATCAACGAGCGCATCCGCGAGGAGCTGCGCGCCGGCATGCCGCCCAAGGCGGCGATCGTGACCGGCTACGAGAAGGCGTCGGACACCATCTTCGACTCCAATCTCACGGGCATCATCGCGGGCACCGCCCTGTACGCGTTCGGCACCGGTCCGCTGCAGGGTTTCGCGGTCACCCTGGTGATCGGCATCATCGCCTCGATGTTCACCGCGATCGTCGTCTCGCGCGCGCTGGTGACCCTGGTCTACGGGCCGCGCAAGAAGCTCAAGTCCCTGGCGATCTGACGGGAGAACCCCTATGACCATTTTCCCGCTGACCCTCATCCCCGCCGACACCCGCATCGATTTCATGCGGTTCCGGCACATCTTCATCACGATCGCCGCGCTGGCCTTCTTCGGCGCGCTCGCCGTGATCGGCGTCAAGGGCTTCAATTTCGCGCTCGACTTCACCGGCGGCACCGCGGTGAATGTGCGGTTCGCGCAGCCGGTGAGCGTGGACGAGGTGCGCGAGCGCCTGCAGGCCGCCGAGGTCCAGAACGCGCAGGTGCAGACCTTCGGCAGCGGCAACGATCTGCTGATCCGGGTGCGCGCGGCCGAGGACATCGCCCACGTCAACGACAACGCCGAGCTGTCGCGGCATGTGGTCGAAGCGGCTTCGACACCCGACAATCCGGCGCAGGTGCTCGGCACCGAGTCGATCGGCTCCCAGGTCAGCGGGGACCTGCGCCAGAACGCCATCTACGCGGCGATCTTCGTGCTGGTCGGCTTCCTGTGCTACATCAGCTTCCGCTTCGAGTGGAAATTCGCGGTGGTGGCCAGCATCACCACGATGTTCGACGTGCTGGTGGTGGCCGGCCTGTTCGCGATGACCGGGCGCGAGTTCGATCTCACGGTGCTCGCCGGCCTGCTGTCGGTGATGGGCTTCTCGATCAACGACACCATCGTGGTGTTCGATCGCGTCCGCGAGAATTTCCGCGGCATGCGCGCAGATCCGCTGGAAGTCTTCAACCGCTCGATCAACCAGACGCTGTCGCGCACGATCATCACCTCGCTGGTGTTCTTCCTGTCGGTGTTCGCGCTGTTCCTCTACGGCGGTGGCTCGCTGGAGGGGCTGGCCCTGACCCAGATGCTGGGTGCGGTGGTGGCCACGCTGTCGTCGATCCTGATCGCCTGTCCGCTGCTGACCTACGGCATGCTGCGGGTGACCAAGCAGGACCTGCTGCCCAAGGCCCGCGACGAGGAAGCGCTCGCGCGTCGTCCCTGAGCGGCGAAGCCGGCTGTACCTCGGAAGAAGCCGCGCGTCGCGCGGCTTCTTTTTGTCGGGACGCACAGGACGCGATGCGCCTGTGCGGCACGCGGGCCGGTGGCCGTCGACCTCCGTCGGTCAGGTCCGCTCCGGTCGGCCGGGCCCACCATGCGTGTGCGCCGGGGCGACACATCCGCCCATGCCGCGCAATGCCCGGCGCCCGACGACGACGCGGTCCTTCCGCCGCCCGAAAAAAAGGCCGCGCTTCCGCGCGGCCTTCGGGCAAGCGGGCCTGCGGCGCTCAGAACTCCTTCGCGTAGCCCGAATCGACGAGCGTCTTCTGCAGCGGCGCGACGATATGCACATTGCCCGCGACCACCTGGCGTCCACCGGCGAAGGCGACATTCATCGGGCCGAGGGTCGCGCCCTTGAAGTCGCTGATGCGACCACCGGCCTCGCGGACCAGCAGCATGCCCGCGGCGATGTCCCAGGGATGCACGCCGGCCTCGAAGTAGCCGTCCGTGCGGGCCGCGGCGACGTAGGCGAGATCCAGCGCGGCGGAACCGCTGCGACGCACGTCCTCGGCCGAATCGAGCAGGGCCTCGACCGCACGCAGCTGCGCGCCGACGCGCTTGCGCTCGCGCGGCGCGAAGCCCGTGGAGAGCATCGCACCGGTCAGTTCGCGACGCTCGGACACCCGGATGCGACGTTCGTTGAGCTGGGCGCCGGCGCCCCGCGTGGCGGTGAAGAGTTCATTGCGCAGCGGATCGAAGATCACGCCGTGCAGCGGCTCGCCGCCCTCGACCAGCGCGATCGACACGCACCAGTGGGGCAGGCCGCGCAGATAGTTGCTGGTGCCGTCGAGGGGATCGATCACCCAGGTGTAGCGGCTCTGGCCGCCGCGACCGGGCTTGGCCCCGCCTTCCTCACCGAGCACCGCATATTCGGGATAGGCACGACGCAGTTCCTTGACGATCGCCTCTTCCGCCAGGCCGTCGACCTCGCTCGCGTAATCGTGCCGCGCCTTCTCCACGACGTTGAGCGCATCGAGCTTGTGCATGTTGCGCAGCAGGACGCCACCGCCGGCGCGCGCCGCCTTGACCATGATGTTGACAGCAGGTTGAAGCATCGCGGAGGGCTCCGGGCGCGGACGGCATTCGAGGGGAGAAAGAGCGGTGCCGGCGCGGGGCCGGGCGCGCAGTTTACCATTCGCCCCATGCAAGCGCCCCTGAACCCCGAGCACACCGTGTCCGACGCCGCATCCACTTCACCGCAGCAGGCCGCGGCGCGTATCCGCGTGGTGCTGGTGGGCACGCAGCATCCGGGCAACATCGGCTCGGCCGCACGCGCGCTCAAGACCATGGGACTGTCGCGTCTGGTGCTGGTGGCCCCGCAGAAGTACCCGCACAACGAGGCCGACATGATGGCCGCCGGCGCGGAGGACGTGCTCGCCGCGGCCGTGGTCCACGACACCCTGGCCGAGGCCCTGTCCGATTGCCGCCTGGTGCTCGGTTGTACCGCGCGCAGCCGTCGCGTGCAGCTGCGCGAGCTCGGCCCGCGCGCTGCAGCCGCGGCGGTGCGGGCCGATGCCGACGCGGGGGGCGAAGTCGCGCTGGTCTTCGGTCGCGAGCGCACTGGCCTGGAGAATGCGGAACTGCAGCTCTGCCATGCCGCGGTGCATATCCCGGCGAATCCCGATTACAGTTCGCTGAATCTCGCGGCCGCCGTGCAGGTGCTGGCCTACGAAGTGCGGATGGCGCTGCTGGGCGAAGCCGGCGCCGCGCCGGCCGCGGTTGCCGTGCAGCCCGACGCGGCCCCGCACGCCGAACTCGAGGGGTTCTTCGCGCAACTGGCCGATACGCTCGATGCCATCGACTTCCACAAGGGACGCACCCCCGATTCGGCGATGCGCAAGCTGCGGCGTTTGTTCGTACGCACCGGGCTCGACCGGCAGGAAGTGAGGTTGCTGCGGGGCGTGCTGGCCGATGCGCAGCGCATGGCCGGGTTGGCCCGCAAGCCCGAGGATTAGGCGCCCGTCCGGCCTGTTGCGGCACAGCGCTTTCGGCTAGGCTTCCGCGGGACCGGCCATCGTGGATCCGCCTTGACCCTCCGCACGTCCTGCCGCTGGCTCCTTCTCGGGTTCGTGCTGGTCGCATCCGTCGTGGCGTCGCCCGCATGGTCGACCCCCGGCTCGCACGTCCTGGTGCTCGGACGGGTGAGCGACGATCCCAAGGCCCACTACGGCCAGCTCAAGCCGCTGCTCGACTACGTCGTCGCCCGCATGGGCGACGTGGGCATCACCGAAGGCCGCGTGCTGATGGCGCGCGACACCCATCAGATGCAGAGCTACCTGCGCCGCGGGCGCGTGGACTGGGTCACCGAGACGGCGGGCAGTGCGATGCTGCTCGAGGCACGCGGCGGTGCACGGCCCATGCTGCTCACCGAGCGCAGCGGGGTGAGCCGCTATCACACGATCTATTTCGCGCGGCGCGACAGCGGAATCAGCAGCCTCGACGACCTGCGCGGACGCAGCGTGGCCTTCCAGAACCGGCAGTCGACAAGCGCCTACATCGTGCCCGCTGCGCAACTGCTCGAACGGGGACTGTCGCTGGACATCCTGCTGTCGCCGCACGACGCGGCCGAGCCGGCATCGGTGGGCTATCTGTTCGCGCGCGCCGAGGTCAACACGGCCTCGTGGGTGCACAAACGGCTGGTCGATGTCGGGGTGCTGAGCAACATCGACTGGGACAATCCGCGCCGCGTGCCGGCATCCTTCAAGCGCGACATGGCGATCTTCGCGCGCAGCCCGGAATTTCCGCGTGCGCTGGAACTGGTCCGCGGCGACCTGCCGCCCCGGGTGGCCGCGCGGCTGCGCGAGGTCCTGCTCGAGGCGGGGACCGATCCGGCGGCAGCCAACGCATTGGCGTCCTTCTTCGGAACCACGGCCTTCCTCCCGGTGGACCCGCGCACGCGCGGCGAGCTCGACCGGCTGCGCGCCGGTGCGCTGCGCGTGGCGGCGGAGGTCGAGTGAGGCTGCGCGGTGGCCTGCAGGCCGGGTTCGTCGTCATCGCCGCCGGCATGCTGGTCAGTGCCCTGGTCGGCGCCGGGATCCTGTTGCGCCAGCAGGAGCGCACCCACGGCGACATCCTGCAGCTGAGCCGGGATTCGATGCATGCGCTCGCCTCGCAGCGCCTGCTCGCGCGCGGCGAGGGGATCACCACCCAGCTGGCCGAGGCCCTGGTCAACCCGCTGTACTACTTCGACCTCGACGCGATCGGCAGCGCGGCCGGCAACGTGCTGCAGCAGCCCGACGTCGCCTACGTGGTCGTCTACGACCCGGACGGCAACATCGTCCACGACGGCAGCCAGGACATCGCGGCCTTCGGCCGGCGCATGGAGGGACCGTTCGCCGACGAAGCCATCGACAGCGTCACGCGGCATGTGCAGAACGACGGGCGACGGCTGGATATCTCGATGCCGATCCGCATGGGCGACCAGCGCCTGGGCGGCGTGCGCGTGGGCTATTCAATGGACTCGGCGATGGCCGACGAGCGCGCGATGGCCACCACCATGCGCCAGCAGCTCGACCGGATCGCACGGCGTGATCTGTGGACGGTCGCCCTCGTGCTGCTGGTGCTGGTGGTCACCGGGGTTGTGCTGGCGGTGGTGCTGCAGCGCCGTCTGATCCGTCCCGTGCGCCAGCTCGCGGCGGCCGCCCAGCACATCGAGGCCGGCAACTATGCCGCCACGGTGACGGTGGACGTGCGCGAAGACGAAGTGGGCGATCTGGTGCGCGCGTTCGCGCGCATGCGCGACAGCATCGCCCGGCACGATCGCGACATCCGCCGGATGGCCTATACCGATGCCTTGACCGGGCTGGCCAACCGCCTGGCACTGCGCGAATCGCTCGACCAGCGGCTGCTCGAAATGCAGGGCGCGTCGGGCCGCCTGGCCCTGCTGTTCGCCGATGTCGACGATTTCAAGCGGGTCAACGACACCCTCGGCCACGACGTCGGCGACCTCGCACTCGTCCAGTTCGCCACGCGCATCGCCGCCGCGGTGGAAGCGCAGGGCGTGTCCGATGCGCTGCTGGCCCGCTTCGGCGGCGACGAGTTCGTGGTGCTGTTGCAGGTGCCGGGCGGCAGCGAGGCGGACCTGCGTGCGGTCGCGCGCAACCTCGCCGAGCGCCTGGTCGAGGATGTGTCCCGGCCGATCGACGTGGGCGGGCGCGAGGTGTTCCTGGGGATCTCGATCGGGATCACCCTGTTTCCCGAAGACGCGGCGACCGCCGGCACGCTGCTGAAGAACGGCGACATCGCGATGTACCAGGCCAAGCTCGACGGCAAGCACGGCTATCGCTTCTACAGCCTGGCGATGGACCAGGCGGTGGAGCGCCGGATGCACCTCGAGCACGAGCTGCGCGGCGCATGGGCGCGCGGCGAGCTCGACCTGGTCTACCAGCCGGTCTTCCGGATGGAGGACAACCGGCTGACGGGCGTCGAGGCCCTGCTGCGCTGGCAACACCCCGTCCTCGGCGCAGTGGCGCCATCGGTGTTCATCGACGTGGCCGAGCAGAGCGGGCTGATCGACACGATCGGCCCGCTAGTACTGGAAGCGGCCTGCCGTCAGGCCCGGGCGTGGCAGCAGGCCTTGCCGGCGGCGGCGGGCCTGTTCGTCTCGGTCAACGTCTCGCCGCGCCAGCTGCGCAGCGCAGGCTTCGCGGACGAGGTCCGGCGGGCGCTGGCCGCGACCGGGCTCGACGCCCGCCAGCTGCACATCGAGCTCACAGAGACCGCGGTGATCGGCGACGAACTGCGCGTCGGCGAGCTGCTGGGGGGGCTCCGTGCGCTGGGGGTGAAGATCTGGCTCGACGATTTCGGTACCGGATTCTCGGGATTGAGCCATCTGCGCCGGGTGCCGGTGGACGGCGTCAAGATCGACCGCAGCTTCATCGCCGACATGCTCCGCGATCCCGACGACCTCGCACTGACCTCGGCGATCATCTCGATGGGGCATTCCATCGGCATCACGGTCGTGGCGGAGGGCGTGGAGACCGAGGGTCAGTTCGACATCCTGCGCGAACGCGGCTGCGATCTCGGCCAGGGCTACTGGCTGGGCCACCCGCTCGCGCCGCGCGCGTTCGAGGACCTGCTGCGCTGACTCAGATGCCCGCGACGCCGCCCGCGGACGCGGTCAGAACAACCGGCCGAGCCACTCCGTCGCGGCGGTGGCCAGCGCGCCGCTGAGCACGCCGAACACGGCGATCGCAATGATGCCCACCAGCCAGGCGCCGAGCATCAGCGCGCCGTCACGCTCCAGCAGGCCGAGTGCGAAGGCCAGCAGCAGCAGGCCGAAGACGTAGTTGGTGAAGGGGATGGGCAGCGCCAGCAGCACACCCAGCAGGACCAGCAGCAGGCCGGTGAACATGGTCGCCGCGCGATGGTCCAGCAGGCCGGGCATCCGCGGCCGGCTCACCCGCTCCAGCCGACGGAACCACGGCGCCAGGAGCTGTTCGAAGCGCTGCACCGAACGCCGGTGCGGGCCGCGCTCGGCGAGCATGCGCGGCAGCCAGGGCTTGCGCATGCCGAGCAGCAGCTGCACGCCGACCAGCACCACCAGCGGACCGCCCACCGCGCCGCCGACGCCGGGCACGGGAATGAAGGCCGGCAGGGTGGCGACGAAGAGCATCATGCCGAAGACCCGCTTGCCGAGACCGGCGAGCAGATCGCGCAGCCGCAGCTGGTCCTCCGGATCGCCGAGCGACATCGCCGCCAGCAGATCACGCGTCCCGGCCTCGCCCCGATCGAAGCTGGATGCGCCCGGCTCAGGCGCCATCGGGCGCGGCCTCGTCGCCCGGCAGGCGTTGCAGCAGCAGCTTGTCGACGCGCGGGCCGTCGAGATCGACGATCTCCAGCCGCCAGCCGTTCCAGTCCACGTATTCGCCCACGTTCGGAATGCGCCCGAACTGCGCGATGACCATGCCTGCCGCGGTGTGGAAGATGTGCTCGTCCTCGCCGGGAAGCACACCGCCGCCGAGCAGCTCGCGCAGCGGGTCGACGCCGAGGCTGCCGTCGACCAGCAGCGAACCGTCCTCGCGCGTCACGACCAGGGGCGATGCATCCACGCCGCTGCTCTGGGTGCGGCCGATGACCGCTTCCATGACGTCGTTGACGGTCACCATGCCGGTGATGTCGCCGTACTCGTCCACCACCAGCGCCAGCGACTGCTGGTTCTCGCGCAGGATCTCCAGCAGCTTCATGGCCGGGGTGGATTCCGAGACGAACAGCGGCTCGCGCAGGTACTTGAAGAGGTCGAACTCGCGTTCCTCGAGCCGATCGATCAGCGACTTGATCTCCAGCACGCCGACCACGTCGGCATCGCTGCCGCGGAAGACCGGATAGCGCGAATACGGCGTCGCGCGCATGCGTTCGAGGTTGTCCTCGAAGCCCGCGCCCATGTCGAGCCAGGTGATGCGCGTGCGCGGCGTCATCAGGCTCTCGGCCTCGCGATCGCCCAGGGTCAGCACGCGATTGACCATGTTGCGCTCGTCGGTGTCGATGACGCCCTGCTCGTGGCTCTCGCTGACCAGCATGCGGATCTCTTCTTCGGTCACCTGCGCCGCTTCGGTCTTGTCCAGGCGCAACAGCCGCAGCAACACCCGCACCGAGGCGCTTAGCAGCCAGACGACCGGCGTCGCCAGCCGCGACAGACCGTGCATGGGCAGGGCCACGAAGGAGGCGACACGCTCGGGGGCGAGCAGGGCCAGTCGCTTGGGCAGCAGTTCGCCGAGCACGATGGTCAGGTAGGTGATCAGCCCGATGGCCAGCACCTTGCCCAGCACCGCTCCCCAGCTGATCGACAGCGCCGGCATCGTGGCCTGCAGCGGCGGCACCGTGCGGTCGAGCCAGGCACCGAGCGAGCTCGCGATCGCGTCGCCGCCGTACATGCCGGTGAGGATGCCGATCAGGGTGATGCCGACCTGCACGGTGGAGAGGAAGCGCTCCGGATGCTCGGCCAGATCCAGCGCCACGCGTGCGCCGCGGTGGTTTCCGGCGCGTTGCTTGAGGCGTGGCTTGCGCGAGGTGACGACCGACATCTCCGACAATGCAAAGAACGCATTGCACGCGATCAGGGCCAGGACGATCAGTCCGAGCTCAAACATCGGAGCGGGTCCTGTGCGGGGCAGCGCGGCCGTTGCGCATCACGCGGGCGGGCGGGGCATGACGGACCTTCGGGCCGAGGGAATCCGGGTCGCAGGGAGGCACAGGGGGCGGTCTAGAGTCGTCGTCCATTGAAAGATGAACAGCGCAGGGAGGCGCGGCCGGGACTATAACAGGTGGCCCCGTGACGGCCGGGCGCCCACCCCGCTGGCCGGAACTGTCACACAACCGTCATAATCCGCGCCGCGCAGGCGTCCACGTCCCGTGGCGCGCGGATCGAAGGCGGCGGCATGTTCTCCCTGCAAACCATGTTCGGGCAAGGCAACCAGTTCTACACGCTGCTCGAGGAGGCTGCGGTCGCGGCCCACGACAGTGCCCGCGCCCTGCACACCATGCTGCGCGAGGCCGACCGCCAGCCTGCGCTCGATGCGTTCAAGCTCGCCCGCATGCGTGAGCGCGAAACGTCCGAGAAGATCAGCCAGGCGCTGGTCGACAGCTTCATCACGCCGATCGAGCGCGAGGACATCGAGGCGCTGGGCTCGGCGCTGTACAAGATCCCGAAGCAGATCGAGAAGTTCGCCGACCGCTATTCGCTGGCCACCCAGCATCTGGAGCACATCGACTTCGCGCCCCGCGCGGCGATGCTGGAGCAGGCGTCGGCGGTCGTGGTGCAGATGGTCAGGACCCTGCGCAGCATGAAGCTCGAGCCGATGAAGGCGCTCAACGACCAGCTGCGCGCGCTGGAGAACGAGGCCGACCGGCTGATGCTCGAGCTCTACCGCGACATCTATTCGGGCAAGCTCGATCCGCTGCAGATGTTCCTGCTCAAGGAATTCTTCGAGATCCTCGAGAAGGCGATCGACCGCTGCCGCGAGGCCGGGGTGGTCGCCTACGAAATCGTGCTCAAGAATTCCTGACGGCCGCGCCCCATGCTGACCCTCGTGCTGATCGTGGTCGCGACCGCGCTGGTGTTCGAATACATCAACGGTTTCCACGACACCGCCAATTCGATCGCGACCGTGGTGGCGACCAAGGTGCTCTCGCCGATGCAGGCGGTGGGCCTGGCGGCCTCGATGAACCTGATCGGCGCGCTGATGGGCACGGCGGTGGCCAAGACCATCTCGTCCGGTCTGATCGATGCCGGCGTCGTCGACGTCGGCTCCCAGCTGATCCTGTGCGCGCTGCTCGGCGGGATCGTCTGGAACCTCATCACCTGGTGGTTCGGCCTGCCGTCGTCCTCGTCCCACGCCCTGATCGGCGGCCTCATCGGTGCTGCGCTCGCCGCGGCCACGAACGATTTCAACGTGGTGATCTGGTCGGTGCCCACCGAGCCGCTGTGGCAGAGCGCCGGCGTGCTGTGGAAAGTGATCATTCCCATGGTCAGTTCGCCCGTGCTCGGGTTCGCCGCCGGCTTCCTGATGATGGGCGTGCTGTTCTTCGCGATCTCGATGATGGCGCGCAGCGGCGGCGTGCTCGCGCGCATCGCGCGGCCGCGCTGGGTCAATGCGTTCTTCGGCAAGAGCCAGATCGTCTCGGCCGCCGGCATGGGCTTCGCGCACGGCATGAACGATGCGCAGAAGACCATGGGCATCGTCGCGCTGACCCTGGTCAGCGCGCAGAGCGTCGGCACGCTCGACAACCTGCCGGGCTGGCTGGCTTTCCTGCATCCCTCCGACGCCGCGCTGGCCGAGGGCGACATCGACCTGTGGATCAAGATCACCTGCGCCGTGGTCATGGCCGCCGGTACCGCTGCGGGCGGCTGGCGGATCATCAAGACGCTGGGCCACAAGCTGGTCAAACTGCACCCGATCCACGGCTTCGCTGCCGAAACCAGCGCCGCCTCGGTGATCCTGGCCGCCTCGTCGCTGGGCATTCCGGTGTCGACCACGCACAACATCTCCTCGGCCATCATGGGCGTGGGCACGGCGAAGCGCCTCAACGCGATCAAGTGGTCGGTGGTCAACAAGATGATCTGGGCCTGGATCCTGACCATTCCGATGTCGGGCGGCATCGCCTACATGCTCTTCCGCGCATTCCAGCAGGCCGGCTGGGTCTGAGCTGTCCGCGTCCCGCGCAATGCCGCGGGCGCGGAACGCCCGGTCCGGCGTTCGCTCCGCGTCGACGGCCGCCGCCACAGACTGCGCCTCTTTTCGCGAGGAGGCGGCGATGCACAACGTGATCCGGGTGGACCCCGACCGGCTCGATCTCGAGATCGGAGGCCGGCTGGACCGGGATGCGATGGTGGCGCTGCTCGACCTGTTCGTCGCCCGCTCCGAGGGCATCGAGCACGGTGTGATGCTCTACCGGATCCACGACATGGACCTGCCGAGCCTCGGCGCACTGGCGGTCGAGCTCTCGCGCCTGCCGCTGTTGCTGCGCACGGTGCGCCGCTTCGATCGCATCGCGGTCGTCGCCGATGCGGCGTGGGTGCGGCGGGTGGGTGAACTCGAAGGCGCCCTGCTGCCGGGGCTGGAGATCCGTGGCTTCGCACCCGAGCACGCGGGCGATGCACAGACCTGGCTGCGCTCGGCGCGCGACTGAGGCGCCGCCGGGATCGCGCGGCGCGCGTTTCGACGCGGCCGCACTGCGCCCTGGGTGCGGCGCGGCTCTTGGCCGCTCGCGCGCGTGGGTATGATCGGAGTCACCTCCGGCCCGCCACGCTGCCCGCATGCATCCGTTCCTGCTCGTCTTCCTCGGTGGTGGCCTCGGCGCCGTGCTGCGTCATGGTGCCGGAGTGATCGCGGTGCGCGCGCTCGGCACGCAGTTTCCGTACGGCACGCTCGCGGTCAATGTCGTCGGCGCACTGGTGATGGGCGCCGCGGTCGCCTGGTTCGGCGCACGGGGCGAGCTGTCGTCGCCGCTGCGCCTGTTCCTCACCACGGGTCTGCTCGGCGGCTTCACCACCTTCTCCGCGTTTTCGCTCGAGACCGTCCTGCTCTACGAGCGCGGCCAGGCCGGTCTGGCCCTGCTGTACGTGCTCGCAAGCGTGGTCGTCTGTGTCGGTGCGCTGGTGGCCGGCATGGCGCTCGTCAAGGCGCTGCCGGCGTGAGCGCAGCGGTCCGGCGCGGTCGCAGCTCGGCGTTCCCGGGTCCACGATGAAGAGCGGCACGGCCGACGCGGCCACGCTGCGCATACTCGCCGCGATCCGCGCGGTGCCAGCCGGACAGGTGGCCGGCTACGGACACATCGCGCGCCGCGCCGGTCTGCCCGGCCGGGCCCGCCTGGTGGCGAGGGTGCTCGGTGTCAGTACCGACACGACGCTTCCCTGGCACCGTGTCGTGCGCAGCGACGGCGTCATCGCCATTCCGCGGGGCACGCCGGGTCACGACGAACAGGTGCGCCGCCTGCGAAGCGAGGGGGTGACGGTGACCAACGGCCGCGTGCGCATGCCGCGCAGTGCGGACGGCGATGCGCTGGATGCCGCGCTCTGGGGACCGACGCCGCGGCGATGACGCGGTGGCGACATCCCGGCCGGATGTGCCCGGTATCATGCTCGGCACCAACGAGGAGTCCGGATGTTTCCCAGGTTGCCGCAGGCCGTCAAAACGATTCTGGCCATCAATGTCGCCGTCTTCCTGGTGCAGCTGGCCGCGGGTGGCATCCTCGCGCCGATGATGCTTTGGCCCTGGGGCGGCGCGGACGCCGGCGGGCTCGGTTTCCAGCCCTGGCAGCTGGTGACCTACGGGTTCATGCACGACCCGCGCAATCTCGCCCACCTCGTGTTCAACATGCTGGCCCTGGTCATGTTCGGCTCGCAGCTCGAGTACACCTGGGGCACGAAGCGCTTCGTCACCTATTACCTGGTCTGCGTGGTCGGCGCGGGCCTGTGCCAGCTCGTGGTCGTGACGTGGTCGCTCGCGCAGGGCGCGTTTCCGTATCCCACCCTGGGCGCGTCGGGCGGGGTGTTCGGCCTGTTGCTGGCCTACGGCCTGCTGTTCCCGAACCAGCGGATCATGTTGCTGTTCCCCCCCATTCCGATGCGCGCGCGCACGCTCGTGATCGTCTACGGTCTGGTCGAGCTGGTGCTCGGCATCACCGGTACGCGCTCGGGCGTGGCCCATTTCGCGCATCTGGGCGGCATGCTGTTTGGCTGGCTGCTGATCCAGCACTGGCGCGGGCGGCCGCCGTTCAACCGGCGCCGCGCCCACGTCCGCCGGCTGTAGCGGGGGCGTCGACAGGCGCCGTCGTCGCCGATATGCGGCGGCGCTGCGGAAGGATCGACGGCGTGGGCATGCGGACCTCGCGCCGCCGTAGCGATGCCGTCCGGCAGGCGGTACCGGGCACGCGATCCACCGGTGGGACCGGCGCGGGCGCCCGCGTGCTCCAGCGCTGAACCTTTCCGCAAACCCCCGCGCCATCGGCATCAGCCGGCCGGGGGGGCGAATGCCTCGGCGAAAATCGGCACCCATAGCTCCGCGGGCTCGGCGACGGGACGTCGTGCGG
>NZ_JACCJZ010000020.1 GCF_013425765.1 Luteimonas deserti | reverse complement strand
GCCTGCCGGCGGCTGGCCTGGCGAGGGAACCGGGCCGGGAACGGATATCGACACCGGCACCGGCACCGGCGTCGGTGCCGGCGGCGTCTCGAGCGGCGCAGCGTCGTCGGCGAACCCGAGCAGGCCGGCGAGTCCGGCCGGCGGCCAACCGGGCAGGGCCTGCTGGACGTCGACCAGCGCGGGCTCGGCGGGCTCCGCGGTGGCGACGACCGGGGCCGCGGCTCCGGCGGCGGCAGCCGCGTCGAGCGCCGGATCGGACGCCGCCGGTGTCTCCACCGATGCGGACTTCGGCCCCGCCTGCGCCGCATCCACGGTCTGGCGACGCTGCAATGCCTTGGCGAACGCGTTCGAGCCTCCCCCGCCGTCGGGCGCGGCTGCAGGTCCCCGTCCTGACGCGGGCATCGCGGCGGGCGGAAGTGCGGGCGTGCCGATGGCAGGCGTCATGCGTCCGCTCCATCGGCGGCCGCCAACTGCGCGATGCGCGCCCGGCGCGCGCCGAGATCGTCGAGCTCGCGTTGCGAGCGGCGCTCGTCGACCTGGCGCTCCTGGGCCCGGTAGCTGGCGGCCAGCTGCTCGAGCACCTGTTTGTCGCGGCTCGCCAAGAGCAGTCGGCCGCGTTCGACCTCGACCGTCTGCCGGCTGTTGTCGACCGCGCGCGACTGCTGCTCCACCGCCGACTGCAGGCGGTCGAGGAAGGCGCGCCGGTTGGCCAGCTGGGCCGGGCTGGTCGCGGCGAGCTGGCTCTGGCCGTACTCGTCCGCGTAGCGGCGCAGCTCGTCGAGCTGGGCCTCGTGCTGGGCCAACATGCTCTGGCGCTCGGCCAGTACCCGTGCGGCGGCGTCTTCGCTCTCCTGGGCGCGGTTGAGCAGCGGGTCGAGGCGGCGGGATTGCTTCATGCGGTGGAGTCCTCGGGATGCAACAGGCGCTCGAGCGCCTCACGGCTGTGATTGAGGTCGGCGGCGTGGGCGATGTCCTGGCCCAGGAATTCGACGATCTCCGGCCAGCGCGCCAGGGCCTCGTCGACCGCCGGATCGGCGCCGCGCTGGTAGGCGCCGATGGCGATCAGGTCGCGGTTGGCGGTGTAGGCCGAGATCAGCCGCTTGAGCGAGCGGATGCGCAGGCGCCAGGTGTCGTCGGCGATCTCGGTGACCACGCGGCTGACCGAGGATTCGACGTCGATCGCCGGATAGAGGCCCGCATCTGCGATCCGCCGCGAGAGCAGGATGTGGCCGTCGAGGATCGCGCGCGCGGCATCGGCGATCGGATCCTGCGGATCGTCGCCCTCGGTGAGCACGGTGTAGAAGGCGGTGATCGAACCGCGACCGGCGGCGCCGTTGCCGGCGCGCTCGACCAGTGCCGGCAATTTCGCGAACACGCTCGGCGGATAGCCGCGGGTGGTCGGCGGCTCGCCGACCGACAGGCCGATCTCGCGCTGGGCCTGGGCGAAGCGGGTCAGCGAATCCATCAGCAGCAGCACGTTGAGGCCCTGGTCGCGGAACCATTCGGCGATGGCCGTGGCGCGATAGGCACCGTGCAGGCGGGCCAGCGGCGGCCGGTCGGCCGGCGCGGCGACGACGACCGCGCGGCGCAGGCCCTCCTCGCCGAGCGTGCTCTCGACGAAATCGCGCACTTCGCGGCCACGCTCGCCGATCAGGCCGACGACGATGACGTCGGCCGCGGTGAAGCGGGTCATCATGCCGAGCAGGGTCGACTTGCCGACGCCGGAGCCCGCGAACAGGCCCACGCGCTGGCCGCGGCCGATCGGCAGCAGGGCATTGATCGCGCGCACGCCGACATCCAGCGGCTGGATGATGGGTTCGCGCGCCAGCGGATTGATCGAGACGCCGGCCATGCCGACGCTGCCCTCGGCGCGGATCGGCCCCTTGCCGTCGAGCGGCACGCCGTCCGAATCGATGACGCGGCCGAGCAGGCCTTCGCCGACCTCGACGCCGCCGCGGCGCAGCACCGGCACCACACGCGCATTCGGCAGCAGGCCGTGGGTCTCGGCGCTGGGCATCAGCGAGGTCCGGTCGCCGGCGAAGCCGACCACCTCGGCCTCGACCCAGCCGCCGTCGACCTCCACCTTGCAGGTGGCGCCCATCGGTGCCTCGCAGCCCACGGCTTCCAGGGTGAGGCCCACGGCACGACGCAGAATGCCTTCGCGCACGAGGCCGCGTCCGGCCGCGGGATCGGGACCGGTCGCGTCGAGACGGGTGGCCAGGCGCAGGTTGCGTGCGGTCAGCCAGTCGGCCGGATCGGCGAAGGGCAGGGCGACGGGGCTCACGTGCGTGTTCCCGCACGGCGGAGCACCGTGTCCAGCACACCGCGCAGACGGGCGTCCAGGCTGCCGTCGATGCGGACGGTCTCGGCGTGCACGCGCAGGTCGCCACGGGCCAGCGCCGGATCGGCCACCAGGCGCGTGGCCGGGGCGAGCGTGAGGATGGGCGACAGCGCCGCGATGTCGTCGGGATGCAGGCGCACCTCGACCTCGCGGGCCATGCCGCCGGCCGCGTCCACAGCCTCGCTCACCAGTCCGGCCAGCAGTTCCGGCTCGGCCTCGTAGGCGTGGCCGACCAGACCCCCGGCAACGCGCACTGCGAGATCGCCGAGCGCGGCGACGACCTCGTTCTCCAGACGCACCAGCGGCCGCGAGAAGTTGTCGAGGATGCCCTCGATCTGCGCCGTCAGGCGGCGCATCTCGCCCTGGGCCTGGGCCAGACCTTCGGCCCGGCCCTGGGCCAGCCCGTCCTCGTAGCCTTCGCGTTGGGCGTCGTCGCGGATCTGCTGGATCTCCTCCAGCGACGGCGGATGCGGAATCTCGACCGGCTCCTCTTCCCGGGCGACGGGCGGCGGCTCGAGGTCGGGGGCCAACCAGCGCACGGCGCTGCTCATACCAGCGCCTCCGCGGTGCCGCCGCCGAGCGAGATCGTGCCCTCATCGGCCAGGCGGCGGACCAGGGTGAGGATCTCCTTCTGGGCGGCCTCCACATCCGACAGCCGCACCGGCCCGCGCGCCTCCATGTCCTCGAGGAGGATCTCGGCGGCGCGCTGCGACATGTTGCGGGTGATCTTGTCGCGCACCTTGGGATCGGCCCCGCGCAGCGCGATGCCCAGACGCTCGCCCGACACTTCGCGCAGCACCGACTGCAGCTCGCGGTCGTCGAGTTCGTTGAGATCGTCGAACACGAACATGAGGTCCTGGATCCGCTGGCCGAGCACCTCGTCGACCTTGCGGATCGCCGCGAGCAGGCTCTGGTCCGGACCGGTGTCCATGAAGTTGAGGATGTTGGCGGCCACCTTGATGCCGCCCACGGCCGAGGACTTGAGGTTCTGGTTGCCGGCGAACTGGCGCTCCATGATCTCGTTGAGCTCGTTGAGCGCATTGGGCGGAATGCCGTCGAGCGTGGCGATGCGCAGCAGCACGTCGGCGCGGGTGCGCTCGGGCAGCAGCTTCAGCGCATCGGCCGCCTGGTCGGGATCGAGATGCGACAGCACGATCGCGATGATCTGCGGATGCTCGTGACGCACGAGATCGGCGATCGCGCGGGGATCCATCCACTTCAGCGTATCGAGGCCGGTGGTGTTGCGGCCGAGCAGGATGCGGTCGATCACACCGCCGGCCTTGTCGGCGCCCAGCGCCTGCACCAGCACCGCACGGATGTAGTCGTCGGCGCCGACGCCGAGCGAGGTCTGCCGGTCGAGCGCGCCGGAGAAGTCCTCCATCACGTGCGCGACCTGCTCGCGGCTGACCGCGCCCATCGTCGCCATGGCCAGGCCCAGCTTCTGCACCTCCTTGGCGTCCATGTGCTTGAGCACCTCGGCGGCGTCCACTTCGCCGAGCGAGAGCAGCAACACGGCTGCGCGCTGGACGCCCGTCAGGGCGTTGAGATCATGCGGCCGCTTCATCGTCCAACCATCCCTTGACCACTTGCGCGACGCGCTTGGAATCCGTCTTCACCGCCTCGCGCGCGGTGCGCAGGCGGTCCTCGTAGGCATCCGACGGCAGTGCGATCGGCGCACGGGCGTCGGACAACGCATTGATGTGCGCGGTGTCTTCGGCCAGCGCCGGCAGCGGCTCGTCGAGCAGGGTCACCTCGGCCGTGGCCGGGGTCTTCGGCGTCGGGGCCTTGGACGGACCGGCGATCTGGCGCACGGCCGGGCGCACCACACCGAACAGCAGGGCGAGCACCACCAGAGCGCCCAGCGCCAGGCGGGCGATGTCGCGCAGCATCGGCTGCTGCCACCACGGCGGTGCATCGAAGCCGTCGGACTGCTCGCGCACGAACGGGGCGTTCATCACCGAGACCGTGTCGCCGCGGGCCTCGTCGAAGCCGACCGCCTGGCGCACCAGAGCCTCGATCCGCTGCAGTTCGGCGGCGGTGAGCGGTTGCGTCGTGGTCGTGCCGTCCGCACCGGCGCGCGGCACGTGGTCGACCAGCACCGCGGCGCTGACCCTGCGGATCCGGCCCGGCGGCTGCCGGGTGTGGCTGAGGGTACGGTCGAGCTCGTAATTGCGGGTGGAACTGCGCGAGGTGTCACCGGCGCCGCCGGCTCCGGTGGCCGCGGCCACCTGGGCGTCGAGCGGCGCGGGGTTGATCGCGGTGTCGGGCAGATTGGGGGTGGCGCCGGGCACGCCCTGGGCGCCGGCTTCTCGGCTGGCCGACTCGCTGAGCTGCTCACTGCGCAGCTTGGGCGGCTCGGCGTTGTACAGCTCGCGGGCCTCCTCGCTGACCGAGAAATCCATGTCGACGGTGACTTCGGCGTTGACCCGGCCGGCGCCCGCCATCGGCTCGAGCAGTTCGCGGATGCGCTGGTTGAACGAGGTTTCCTGGCGACGCACCTGCTCGAACTGGATCGCGCTGAGCGCGGCCGCCGGATCCTGCGCATCGTTGCTGAGCATGCGGCCGTTCTGGTCGACCACGGTGACCCGGTCGGGGGCCAGGTCGGGGATGCTCGAGGCCACCAGATGCACGATCGCGTCGACCTGGCCACGCTCCAGGGTCGAGCCGCCGCGCAGTTCCAGAACGACCGAGGCACTCGCGGCCTCGCGCTGCCGGGTGAAGGCCGAGGGCTTGGGAATCGCCAGGTGCACCCGCGCGTCGCGCACCGGCCGCAGTGCGGCGATGGTGCGCACCAGCTCGGTCTCGAGCGCGTGCTGGTAGCGCGCGTTCTCGACGAACTGGCTGACGCCGAAGCCCGGATCGCGTTCCATCAGCTCGAAACCGATGCGCCCGGATTCGCCCAGACCCGAGCCTGCGAGCTTGAGGCGCGCGTCGTGCACGTTGGCCTCGGGCACCGCGATCGCACCGGAGCTCTGGTCGATCTTGAACGGGATCTGCGCTGCACGCAGCAGGTCGGTCGCCTCCGCGGTGGCCTTGGCGTCGAGCCCCGCGTAGAGCGGCACGTAACCCGGTTTCTGCGCCCAGAAGAACACGATCAGGCCGACCGCGATGGCGGCCGCCAGCAGCACCATCTTCGCCAGGCGACCGGCGAGCTGCATCTTCTCCAGGCGATCGAGGACATCGACCGCCTTGCGACTGGCCGCATCGGTGTTGAGGGCTTCCTTGGACAGCGTGATCGCCATGGTCTTCGCTTATTCCTGTCCTGGCCGCATCACAGCGGCATGTTCATGACGTCCTGGTACGCCTGCACCAGTCGGTTGCGCACTTCCACGGTGGCGCGGAAGGCCACCTGCGACTGCTGCGAGGCCACCATCACCTTGGCCAGATCCGCGCCGGGCTCGCCCAGCTCGAACGCTCGCACCAGCGCGCCGGATTTCTGCTGCGCGCCGTTGACGCCTTCCAGCGCATTGCGCAGGGTCGCGCCGAAGCTCGGCGCCGACGCGCCCGTCGGCGCCCCGACGCCCTGCATGCCACCGATCCCGCCGTTCACCGCGATCGCGTCGCTGCGCGGCGCCTCGGCGGCCGGCATCGGCCGCGACTGGGCCACCTGGCCCTGGTAGCTGCGGATCTGCGAGAGGATCGAGTTGACGGAGTGGCTCATACGGAACGTCCGGGGACGGAAACCTGTCAGCGGTGATGCAAGACGCGTGCCGCAGCGGACGGAGCGGGGCGACGGCCCCTTGACGCCTGCCAGCCACTGGCCGCGAAGACCCCCTCCGGGGCGGGTCCGGCGCGCAGGCGGGCCGATGCGCGATCCCGCCTCACGTCCAGGGCGACGGCACCCTGCGGAGCTGCCGATGGCCGTCTGCGCGATTCCCATGCCGCCGCCCGCCGCCCGCCGCGCGATGCATGGCAGGGCCGCATGGTGGGCGCCCGGCACAGGGCAGGCGGTAGGGCTCAGGCCGCCAGTTCGCGCTCGATGCCGTACTTGCGGAGCTTCTCCGCGAGCGTGGTCCGGCGCAGACCGAGCAGCTGCGCGGCGTGGGCCACCACGCCCTCGCTGCGTTCCAGCGCTTCACGGATCAGGCCCAGCTCGATCCGCGCCATGTGGTCGCGCAGGTCCATGCCGTCTTCCGGCAGATGCGCGGCGTCATCGGCGGCGACGGCGACGGCGGGCGTCGAGGCGGCCTGCACCGCAGCCGGCAGGGCCGGGGGCGCGGACGGCGCATCGGCGACCAGCGGCGGCAGATCGGCGAGCAGGTGTTCACGGTAGCGCTGCGGCAGGTCCTGCACGCGGACCAGCCCGCCCGGGTTGAGCACGGCGAGGCGTTCCACCAGATTGCTGAGCTCGCGCACGTTGCCCGGCCAGGCGTAGCCGGCCAGCGCATCGAGCGTGTCGGCAGCGAAGCGGATCTCGCCGCGGCCGTTGCGCCCCAGCTGACCGGCGATGGTGCGGACGAGATCGGGCAGATCGTCGCGGCGCTCGCGCAGCGACGGCATGTCGATCGGAAACACATTGAGGCGGTAGAACAGGTCCTCGCGGAACTGGCCGTCGCCGATGCGCGCCTCGAGGTTGCGGTGGGTCGCGGCGATCACGCGCACGTCGCACTTGATGCTCTGGTTGCCGCCGACGCGCTCGAAGCAGCGCTCCTGCAGCACGCGCAGCAGCTTGACCTGCATCGGCAGGCTCATGTCGCCGATCTCGTCGAGCAGCAGCGTGCCGCCCTCGGCCATCTCGAAGCGGCCCTTGCGCGCCGACAGCGCGCCGGTGAAGGCGCCTTTCTCGTGACCGAAGAGCTCGCTCTCCAGCAGCTCGGCCGGGATCGCCCCGCAGTTGATCGCGACGAACGGGCCGTCGCGCCGCGCCGAGCGCTGGTGGATTGCGCGCGCGGCGACCTCCTTGCCGGAGCCCGACTCGCCGAGGATCAGCACGGTGGTGTCGAACGGGGCCACCTGGTCGATCATCCGGCGCAGGGTCTGCACCGCGGCACTGGTGCCGGTCGGGCCGCCGCCGGGATCGGCCTTGGCCAGTGCCTCGGCATCGAGCCGCTTGAGGCTGGCCATGCGCAGCAGGTTCTCGAGCTGGGCATGGCGCAGCGGTGACTCCAGCGCCCAGACGCCGGCCTCGTGCAGTCCGTGGGCGGCCGCGAACGTCGCCGGCTCGCCGTCGAGCAGCAGCACCGGCGGGGGCACCGCCGCCTGGCCGAGCCAGCCGAAGAAGGCCTGCGCGGCCGCGGCGTCGTCGATCGTGCCCACCAGCACGGCCATCCAGTCGCTGGGCCGGTTGCGCGCGGCCGAGACCTCACCGGGCTCGGACACCCAGCGCGGACGCAGGTCCATGAATTCCAGCAGCGTACACAGGCGCTCGGCGCGGCCTTCGTTGCTGTCGATGACCAGGATGCGGGATTCGCTCATGACACGGCTCCATCTCGCGGGACATCCGCGTGCACCGATTCGAGGATCTGCATGACGTCCTGGATGTAGGACAGCTTGCTGACGAAGTTGTCGGCGCCGGCGCGGGTGGCGTGCTCGCGGTGCTCGGCATCGTCGAAATGGCTCGCGATGACGATGTAGGGCGGCGCGTCCTGGGCCTTGATCAGGCGCGTGGCCTGCAGGCCGCCCATTTCCGGCATCGCCAGGTCCATCAGCACCACGTCGGGACGCAGCGTCTCGGACTGGGCGATCGCTTCCAGACCATTGCCGGCCGTGCCGACGACCTTCAGCCAGTCGACCTTGCGGAAATGACGCTGCGCGGCGTTGATGAAGCCTTCGTGGTCGTCGACCAGGAGTACGTGGATCGTCTGCATTCCGGTGTCCTCAGCCCGCACGGGCGAGCAGGGTGGGGCGGGCGCCGCGACGGCGCGCGCGCGCCGGGGCGATGTCGAGTTGTTCGCGGTACTTGGCGACGGTGCGCCGGGCGATGTGCACGCCCTGGCGGGCGAGCAGGGCCGCGATCGCGTCGTCGGCCAGGGGACGCTGGGCGGGCTCGGCCTCGATCAGCCGGCGCACCATCGCCCGCACCGCCGCGCCGGAGACATTGGCGCCGTCCAGCCGCACGGCGAAGAACCGCTTCATCTCGATCGTGCCGCGCGGGGTCTGCAGGAACTTGCCGGTGGTGATGCGCGACACGGTGGACTCGTGCATGCCGATGGCGTCGGCCACGTCCTTGAGGGTCAGCGGGGCCATGGCCTCTTCGCCGCGTTCCAGAAAGGCCGCCTGGCGCTCGACGATGACCCGGGCCGTGCGCAGCAGGGTGTCGTAGCGCATCGACAGGCCACGGGTGAACCAGCGCGCCTCCTGCAGCATCTCGCGCATCGGCGCGCTGGTCTCGCCGTCGGCGAGGGCACGCTCGTAACCGGCGTTGATGGAGACCCTCGGCGCGGCGGCCGGATTCAATGCCACGCGCCAGCCGGCATCGGCGTGCCAGACCACCACGTCGGGAACGACCGCGGTGCTCTCGACCGGAGCCCCGGCTTCGGCAGGACGCGGATCCAGCGACAGGATCAGGCGCACGGCCTCGTGGACGTCGGCCTCCTCGCATTCCAGCTGGCGGGCGACGCCGGCGATGTCGTGGGCGCCCAGCAGAACCAGGGCCTCGTCGATGACGCGGCGTGCGAGACGGCGCGCGGGCACGCGGCCCGCCAGCGCGTCGAGCTGGGCGAGCAGGCACTCGCGCAGATCGCGGGCGGCGACGCCGGCCGGGTCCCCGGCCAGCATTGCCTGGCGCACCGCCTCCACCGCGGCCGCGCTGCGCGCGAAGCGCTGCGACGCGGTCTCGAGCAGGCTGTCGTAGGGCGCGGCCAGGTAACCGGCATCGTCGCAGTGCTCAAGCCAGAAGCCGGCCACGGCCAGGTCGTCGGCCGACATCGTGACGGCGAGGCGCTGCAGGATACGGAGGTGCGGATCGCTGGATTCCCCGGCCGCGATGCGTTGCAAGCCGTCCTCGTCGTCGCCGCTCCAGCTGGCGCCGCGCACGTCCCACATGGAGGATTCCGGCAGCTCGTCGAACGCGGCGACGTCGGAGGCCGCCTCGCTGCGTTCCGGCATCGGGCTTGCAGGTGTTTCCTCGTCGAGCTCGAGCAGCGGGTTCTGCTCGAGGATGCGGCGGATCTCCAGCTCGAGCTGCAGCCCGTCGAGCTGCAGCAGGCGGATGGACTGCAGCAGCTGCGGTGTCATCTGCAGGTGCTGGCCGAGCTGCATCGAGGTGGTGTGGCTGGCTTTCATGGCGTGCCCGGATTCCGTCACGGCGCGCCCCGCGCCGGTGAAAGAATCGTGAAGCCGTCGCGACGGATCCGCTATCGGGGCGTTTCCCACGATCGCCGGGGCGTGCCCGACCGCTGTCGGGGTTTCCCCGACACCCGTGCCCCGCCGGCTGCGGCGGTTTTCTGTCGGCGCCCCTCAGGGCCCGCTGCGCCCCTGTCGTGCAGCCAGCAGGACCAGTTCGTTCGCCCGCCGGCAGCCCAGCACTTCCATCATCCGGGCGCGGTGGGTTTCCACCGTCTTGACGCTGATGTCGAGCGCGACCCCGATCTCCTTGCTGCTCAGGCCGCGTCCGATCATGTCGAGAATCTGCCGCTGGCGGTTCGACAACGCGTCGACGCCGGTGGTCTTGGCCCGTCCGAAGAGCGGCGCCATCATCTTCGAAGACAGCCGCGGGCTCAGGAACACCTCGCCGCCGATCGCGGTCCGCAGGGCGAGTTCGAGCTCCAGGGGCGCGGCGTCCTTGACCACGAAGCCCGCGGCGCCGCGTTCCAGTGCGCTGCGCACGTGCTGCGCGTCGTCGTGCATCGACATGATCAGCACGCGCGTGGCCGGGAGTTCGGCATGGATCGACGCCATCGCCTCGATGCCGCTGCGTCCGGGGAGCGAGAGGTCCATCAGCACGAGGTCGGGCCGGTGGATCAGGGCGAGGTCGAGCGCCTCGTCGGCCCGGCTGGCCTCGGCGCAGACGTCGACACCGGCGAAGCCCTGCAGCAGACGGGCCAGGCCGGCCCGCACCAGGGTGTGGTCGTCGACGATCAGCACTCGCACCAGCAGCTCGCTCCGGCAGGCCGGGCGGACCCGGTGGACCCAAGGATACGCCAGCCGCCCGCGCTCAGCGCCGGCGCTGCTCGGCGACCTCGCGCCGATGCAGCCGGAACAGGTGCCGGTCCAGCGCCTCGACGAGGTCGGCACGCAGCCCCACGAACGCGAGCCACAGCCGTGTCCCGCCGTCGATCGGCTGGCGCGCGATCACCCGTGCGGGCAGCTCGAGGTGATCGGGAATCCACTCCGCCGGCTGCAGGCGCACCAGCACGCCCGCCTCGGGCTCGAGTGCCACGGCGGACTCGAGATCGACGCGCAGCCCCGCGGCCGACCAGCGTAGCGGACGTTCGGGCAGGCCGTCGGCGCGCATCGCCAGGCGCCCGACCAGGGCGAGGATCAGGTCCAGCTTGGCGTCCATGCGCTGGGCGAGCAGCGGCAGGTCGCCGTGCTCCTCGACGCCTTCCTCCTTGCGCAGGTCCTCGATCTGGGCGAGGCCATGGAGCAGGGTCACGGCCTGGGTCTGCCGGCCCGGGCCATCGGACCGTGCCACGTGCACCGGCAGGACCAGCGAGCAGTCGAGACTGTCGCCGAACAGCAGCGCGTCGGCGGGATCTTCGTTCACGGGTGGCGCCGTGGTCATGGCGTTGTCTCCGCACTGGTGTAGGCGCGCGAGGCGTTGCCCTGACGATACGCCTGACGCAGCGCCTCGCCGATGGCCTGCTGTTTGCCGCGCATCTGCAGCAGCACCTCGTTCTGCATCCGCAGCAGCGCGCGCAGCCCGTCGACGGGGGTATCCGGCGCGGTGCGCTCGATGTAGCGGCGCAGCGAGGCGTCGTATTCGGCCATCCGCTCGGCGGCTTCCGCCAGCTCGCCCGCCTCGACCGCGCTGCCGAGTGCCGACAGCTGGGCTTCGAGCGCCGGCTGCCCTGCGTCGCTCACGCGTGCGCTCCGACGCTCTCCGCCGCCACGCAGGCCGGACGGATCGCGGTCCAGGCCGCATCAATCTCGCCGAGCAGCTCGAGCGACTCGCGCAGCGCGTCGGGGTCGTTGTGGAGATTGCCTTCGGTCAGGCGCCGGAGCACGTAGTCGTACAGCGACGCCAGGTTAGCCGCGATCTCGCCGCCGGCCTCGTGGTCCAGCGAGCCGCCGAGATGCCCGACGATGGCGCAGGCCTCCCCGATGGCCTTGCCCTTGCGCGCCTGGTCGCCGCGCTCGATACAGGCTTCCGCCAGTCGGATGCGTTCGCACGCGCCCGAGAGCAGCAGTGCGACGAGCTTGTGCGGATCGGCGTCCATGACCGCGCCTTCGAGCTGGCTCTGGCGGTACTCCTGGGCGTAGTGGCGGGGGATCATCGTGGGAACTCCTAGCGATTGCTGGTCTGCGCCGAGAGCGCGGCGAGCTGCTGCGCCAGCGCGGTACTGGTCGAGGTCATCTGCGCCATCAGCGAATCGAGCGCGACGAACTGGGTGCGGTAACGCTTGGCGGCCGCGTCCATGCGCGTGTCCAGGGCCTCGCGCTGGCGGCCGATGTCTTTGAGCTGGGCATTGAGGCCCTTGTCGCGCAGGGTGAACGCGCCGTCGGGACCGACGTAGTTCTTGACCACGTCGTTGAGCTTCGCCGCCAGGCCGGATTCATCGGTGAGCGCCGCGATGACTTTCGCCGGGTTGGCAGCCATCGCCTCGTTGAACTTGCCGGCATCCAGCACCAGGCTGCCGTCGGGATTCGGGAAGCCCTGCGTCTGCAGACCCAGGGTCTTGGCGTCGAGCCCCTGTTCGGCGAGGCCGCCGAGCAGGTCGTTCATCACGTTGCGCAGCTGGGACGCCGCGCCGCGCATCTGCGCATCGCCCGTGAGCGAGGAAGGCGTCTTGGTTTCCGCGTTGTAGCTGGTGGCACTGCCGATCGCCTTGAGCGCGGCGTTGTAGGCCTTGACGAAGCCGTCGACCGCGGCGCGGCTGCCGGCGGGGTCGGTCTTGACCTCGACCCGGCTGACGCCGGTCTGCCGCAGTGCCAGGCTCATGCCGGGCACCGCGTCGGTGATGGTATTGGTGGCCGACGTGGTCAGCAGGCCGTCGATCGACACCCGCGCATCGGCTGCTGGCGACTGTTCCGCGAGTCCTTCGACCAGGGCCTGCAGGTCGGCGCCGCCCTCGACAACCGCGATGCTGATGGCATTGGCCGCTCCGGTCTTGGCGCTGCCGAGCGAGAGATGCTGGCCCGCGTCCGAGGTCAGCACCGCGGCCTGCAGGCCGTACTTGCCTGCGGCGTCGTTGATGGCGCCACGGATGTCTGCGAGCGTCGCACCGGCCTTGACCGCGACATCGATCGAATCCCCGCCGATGGCGACGCGCAGCGTGCCGACGCCGAAGGTCGTGCCGACCGCGTTGCCGGCGCCGAGCAGTTTGTGCGCCGTCGCCAGCGCGTGGACGTCGACCTGGTAACTGCCGACCGGCGTATTGCGTCCGGCGGTGGGTGTGAGCACGGCATCGGCCGTGCCGGTGACCGGGGCGCCATTGCCCAGCGAGAGCATGGTCGAGCTGACGGTCCGGGCGCCGAGGGCATCGACCTTCTGCAGGCCGTCGAGTGCGGTCTTGAGTGCATTGAAGGCGGAGGACACGCTGCCGACACCCGACAACTTGAACTTGGTTCCCGACTCCAGAGTATTGAGCCGCTTGTTCTGCGGCGCGCGGTCGGCGGCGACCAGCTGATTGACGATCGTGCTGATGTCGAGGCCCGATCCGATGCCGCCGTACCCGAATGAATAATCCGCCATCTGTCGTCTCCTGACCGGGAACCGCCCGGCGTGCCGCGCACGGCGGCTCCTCGTTTAACGGCACGACGCCGTGGTTCTTGAGGCTGCAAGATATGTGCCGGGGCGAGCGGCTTGGGGGGCGCGTGACCGACGCGGGCCGGCTCGGACGCGGCTGCTATCGCGCGCTCCAGACGGCCTGGAACGAGCCGAGCACTGTCTCAGCAATGTCCGGGGCGCGCCTGATGCACAGTGCGCCCCAAAAAAAAACCCCCGGCAGGACCGGGGGCTTCGAAGCGCCGGGAACGCGCAGGGCGCTCCCGGATGCTGCGCAGGACTCAGCGCAGCAGGCTGAGCACGTTCTGCGGCAGCTGGTTGGCCTGGGCCAGCATCGCCGTGCCGGCCTGCTGCAGGACCTGCGAACGCGACAGCTCGGCGGTCTCCTTGGCGAAGTCGGTGTCCATGATCCGGCTGCGCGAGGCCGACAGGTTCTCCGAGGAGGTCTGCAGGTTGGCGACGACCGAGCTGAAGCGGTTCTGCACCGCACCGAGGTCTGCGCGCGAGGAGTTGACCGCCTTCAGCGCCGCGTCCATCGCCAGGATCATCCGGTCCGCGTTGGCGGCCGTGGTCACGTCTTCGTTGGCGAAGCCGGTCTGTGCGCCGCCGACGACCTGCGCCGCGGTGACGTTGCCGTTGGCGACGCCGCTCGACGCGGTACCCGCCGCGGTGGCCACGATCTCGATGTCGGCCGAGGAGGAGAGCACGACCCCGTCACCGTCGTCGTTCAGCGCAGCCGTGACACCGGTGATATTCGCGCTGTTGATCGCGGCCACCACGCGGCCCGCCTGGTTGGCAGCGGTTTCGTCAGCACTGGAAGCCGCCAGCAGAACGTTCGTGCCGTTGATGACCAGGTCGCCCGTACCGATCTGGGCGAAGGTCGCACCACCGGTGCGGTCGGTCAGCGCGGCACCCGTGCCGGTCGCAACGTTGGTCGTCGGCGCGGTCCACGTGCCCAGGGCAGCGGTGTTGGCGTTGGCGATCGAGTCGACGGTGATCGTCTGGCCCTGGTTCGCGCCGACCTGGAAGGCCTGGGCAGAGAAGCGCCCGTCGAGCAGCTTTGTGCCGTTGAACTCGGTCTGCTCCGAAACGCGCTGGATCTCGGCCTTCAGCTGGGTGACTTCGGCGTTGAGCGCTTCGCGGTCGGAAGAGGAGTTCGTGGCGTTGCGCGACTGGACGGCCAGCTCACGGATGCGCTGCAGGTTGTTGCCGATCTCGCCCAGGGCGCCTTCAGCGGTCTGCGCCAGCGAGATGCCGTCGTTGGCATTGCGGGCAGCCTGGTTCATGCCGCGGATCTGCGTGGTGAAACGCTCGGAGATCGCGAGGCCGGCGGCGTCGTCCTTGGCGCTGTTGATGCGCTGGCCCGAGGACAGGCGCTGGATCGAGGTCGACAGGCTGGCCGAGTTGGTGGCCAGGTTGCGCTGGGCGTTGAGCGAGATGGTGTTGGTGTTGATGACGGACATGATGCAGGTCTCCTGGTATGGGGAATCCGGCGCGGGAACAGGGCCTGGCCGGTGGCTCCGCAGGGAGTTGCCGTTGTTGCGGCCCTGTCCTCTGCTGTAACCAATAACGGCGTCTCGTCGTCAAGCTTTAATGCTGTATTGCCGGCGATTCGCAGTCCGTCTCCGGACCGAATGCATTAACGGCAGCATGCGGCGGGGGTTGAGCGCGCAGGCGGCGTGTGTCTGCAGTCCGCCCTTCGCGACTCACCTTGCGTTGATGCGTCTGCCGATACGCGAGTGATCGATCAGACGCCGATGCGGCCACACGGATGGATGTACTCGCCGTCTGCGCGTCTGCATGTCTGCGCCGTGTCGGACTGTATCGGCACGTGCGCCGCGCACGCAGCGCACGACAGCGCGTCGACGCTCGCGTTTCGTGCGTCGAACGTCGGGGGCGACGCGCGGACTGTCAGCGGGCCGGATCGGGTCGCGTCGACGCGGCGGGATATGCCGGCATTGCGGCCGGGCATCGCACGTGCGTCGCGCGCGGACGCCGTGCAGTCAGAGCACGCGCCTTGCGAGCGTGTCCGTGCGTGAAGGTAGGATGCGCGTCGATGCGGCTGCCCGAGGCGGCCGGGAAATGCGCCGATGTGCTCCGATGCATCGAATGCCTTGGAATCGACGCATTGCGCGTGCGTCGGTCCGGGCGCGGGGCTCAGCGCAGCAGGTCGAACAGCGACAGACGCTGCATCTGCACGAAGCTCAGCTGCGCGGCTTCGACCGCGACCTTCTCGAGGTTGAACCGGCTGATCGCCTCGGCGTAGTCCAGATCGCGCAGTCCGGAAAGCGTGCTCTCGAGGGTCAGCGACTGCGAATCGCGCAGCGCGGCCGCATTGTCGAGCGCACCGAGCTGCGCGCCGCCGTTGGCGCGCACATCGATCAGGTGGTCCTGCGCGGTGGCGATGTCGCGCATCGCGCCCTGCAGCGCGTTCTGCTGCGCTGCACGTTGCGCGTCGGTGGTCGGCTGCATGTTGAGTGCGCCGATCAGGCGATCGATCGTCGCGAACATGTCGCGCGTGCCGGCGGGGGCGAGGGTGAAGACGTCGCCGTCGGCCGGTGCCCCGCCGATGACCACACGTGCACCGTTGACGGTGATCGCGTCGCCGCTGGCATGCACCCCGCTGCCGATGCTCACACCCGCGTCGTCGAGAACGTCGTAGGCCCCGCCGGCGCCGAACGTGATCCTGTATCGGCCGCCGTCCCATTGCCCGGAATCGGCCACGCCGAAGCTGCCGACGAGACCGGTGCCGGTGTTCGCCGGGTCCGCAGCCGCGTCGAGCCGGCCGTCCCCGGTACGCACGCGCAGGAACACCTCGCTGCCGGGCATGGTGTCGGCGACGAACAGCTGCGGTGCGACCTCGACCTGGCGACGCGTCTGGTCGCCTGCATAGCTCACCCCGCCGGCCACTCGCGCGAATGGGGCCGTGCCGTCCTGCGTGCCGCCGAACAGATAGCGCCCGGCGCCGTCCGGGCTGTTGGCGATGTCGATCAGGTTCGCACGCAGGCTGGTGATCTCGGTGGCGATCGCCTTGCGGTCCTCGTTGGACAGCGAGGCGCTGTTGGCACGTACCGTGAGCTCGGTGATCCGGCCCATCACGCCGCCCGCCTGGGTGAGCGCGGCCTCCTGCATGCCGAGCCGATGGCTGACCGCGTTGGCATTGGCACCGAAGCGCTCCAGCTCGGCGACGGCGCGATCCAGACCCACCGCGGCACCGGCGCCGACCGGATCGTCCTTCGCCGTGAGCAGCTTCTTGCCGGTCGTGAGCTCGTTGTTGATGCGCGCGAGCGAGGCCTGCTTGGCCTGCAGCGTCGAGATCGACTGCTGGTAGAGCATGCCGGTGGAGATGCGGTTGGTCATCGGCGGACGGCTCCGAGCAGCGACTGGAACAGGGTGTCGGCGGTGGAGATGATCTGCGCTGCGGCCTGGTAGGCCTGCTGCAGTCGCAGCATGTTCGCGGCCTCTTCGTCGAGGTTCACGCCGGAGATGCTCTCGCGTGCCGCCTCGGCCTGGGCGTGCAGGGCGGCCTGGGCCTCGGCGGCGTACCCGGCCTGGCGTGCGGCCGAGCCGACCGCCGTGGTCAGGCCCTGGATCGCACCGTTGAGGGTGAGCGAACCGCCGTTGAGCGCCGCCCGGTCGTCGAAGCCCGCGAGCAGCGCGGCATTGCCGTTGTCGCTGGACCCGGAGCCGGTCGGCCCCATGCTGAAGCTGTCGCCGGCCGAGGGGATACCGTCGAGCACGAACGACCAGCCGTTGGCACTGATGGTCATGCCGGGGGTGTAGGGGAACGGCCCGTCGCCGTCGACCATGTACTGGTCGCCGTCGAGGAACTCCACCGTGGACGGCGCACGCAGGGCAGGATCGGCTGCATCCACCACACGCACGCTGCCGGGTCGCGCACTGCCGAGATTGCCGAGCGTGGCCTTGACCTGGACCGGGGTGGCAGCGGCGATCCGCCCCGGATCGGTGATCGCGACGGACAGTCCGCGCGCGGCCTGCGCCGTCGGCTGGAGCAGGAAGCGGTCGCCTTCCTGCGCCGCGCCCGAGACGTTCACCGCCAGGCCACCCACGCGCAGCGGATCGCCGGACGCCCCGGTGCCGGTCAGCGGCACGGCGACGCCGGTCGCGGCATCGGCCGCGGTCCAGGCGCCGCTGCGGAACTGCAGCACCACGTTGCGGCCGTCGACCGCGGCCAGATCGGCCACCGCGGCCGACATCGTGGCCGTGCCGGCATTGCCGGAATGCGGGTTCACCCCGGGCGGCGCGAGGTTGAAGAAGGGGCCACCCATGTCGCCGTACTGGTCCATGCCGGCCGCGTGGCCGGCATTGAAAGTGGTGCCGAGTGCGAGCGCGACCCGGCCCAGCTCCGACTCGGTCGGCGCAAGCACCTGGTCGCGGAATTCGAGCAGGCCGCCGATCTTGCCGCCCATCACCCGCTCGTCGATGCGCACGGTCTGCCCCTGGGTCTGCAGGGCGAGCTGGCGGCGCTCCGGACGGTAGGGATCGGCGACCGTGGTTAGCGTCGAGGCCTGGATGCCGACGACGAGGGCCTGGCCGCCGGCCGAGAACACGTTCATGGCGCCGCCGTCCTGCTGCACGGCGCTGCCGCCGGTCAGCCCGACCAGGTCGCGGATCATCCGCTCGCGCCGGTCGAGAAGATCGGGCGGCGCGGTCTGCGCATTCCCGATGCGTCCGTTGAGCTGGGCGATCTCGCTCGACAGCCGGTTCACTTCGGCCGCGCTGGCGGCGAGGCCGGCATCGACCTCGCCCGAGAGGCGGTCGAACTGGCCCTGCAACTGCTGGAAACGGCCGGTCATCGCATTGGCCTGGCCGAGCATGTTCTGGCGCTCGGCGGGCGCCGAGGCGCTCGATGACAGCGCGCTCACCGAATCGAAGAAGTTGGACCACACGCCGGCGATGCCGGTGGTCGATTCGGACATCAGCCGGTCCACGCGACCCGACAGCGAGGCGAGCTGCTCGAGCCGTGCCAGCTCGCCGCTGCTGTCGATCAGCCGCGCATTGGCCAGATCGTCGGCCACCCGGCGCACGTCGACGATCTGGGTGCCGCGGCCGACGTAACCGGCGCCGGTGAACTGCGGCGAACGGGCTTCGAAATCGACACGCTGCCGGCTGTAGCCCGGCGTGTTGATGTTGGCGACGTTGTGGCTGACCGTCGACAGCGCCCGCTGGAAGGCGATCAGCGCGCTGGTACCGGTGGAGAGGATATTGGCCATGCGCGCACTCAGCGACGGAGGAGGGCCTGGGCCGCGCGTTCGGCGGCCTCGGCGACGGTGTTCACGGGCGGTGCGGCCGGTGCGCGCTGCGGCGCTGCCGCGCTCGCGTACTGGGCGATCGTCGACAGCGCACGACCCAGGGTGGGCCCGTTGGCGATCGCGCTGAGCTTGTCGGCATAGCGCGGGTCGGTGGCATAGCCGGCCTGCTGCAGGGCAGTGGCGAAGCGGCGCACGTCGCCGCCCGACTCCAGCGCCTGGCGGTAGCGGGGGTTCTGCTTCAGCAGGCGCACGTAGTCGGCGAAGCTCTCGGCCGGCGAGGCGTAGGCGCGGAAGTCGGCGCGCTCGGTGTGGCGCACGCCGTTGGTGTACTCGTGGGTGTTGACGGTGGCGCGCTCGCCTTTCCAGCCGGTGGCCTTGATGCCGAACAGATTGTTCGCGGTGCTGCCGTCGCCGCGCGAGATGGTGCGCCGGCCCCAGCCGGTCTCGAGCGCGGCCTGGGCCACCAGGGCCTTCGCGTCGACACCCAGTTCGCGCGCCGCCGCCTGTGCATGCGACCAGATGGACGCGACGAAGCGCTCCGGCGAGCGGGGGGCGAAACTGTCCGCCGCGGCGCGCGAGGCCTGTTCGAGCGCGGCCGGTGCCTGGATCGCCGCACTTGCGGCCGTGCGTGCGATACCGGTCGCGGCATCGGCCAGCGGTCGCGCCCGGCTGACCAGGCCGTCGATGAAGCCGTCCATCGGCGAACGGGTGCCCATCTCGCCCGTGCCGCCCTGGGACATCGGCCGCCCGGCGATCAGGTCCAGCGTCTGCGCGCCGAGGGCTTCGGGCAGGGCGCTCATCCCCGCGCCACCCGTCATCTCGACGGCTTCGGGCAACGCCATCGGTGGCGTGAGGCGCGGGTCGAGGTCCGGGCCTTCGGTGGCGCCACCGCCCAGCTGGCGTGCGATGACCTTGGCCAGGCCGAGGCCCTCGCCGTCGGTCATCGATTTCGCCAGGCGCTGGTCGTACAGATCGCGATAGAGCTGGTTCTCGCCGGGAAACAGCGCATCGCCGAAGCTGGCGTCGCGCATGCTCTTGATCAGCATCTGCGCGAACACGCCTTCGAACTCGCGCGCGGCCTTGTCGATGCGCGCGGCATCGGGGCGCTGGGCGGGGTTGAGCTCGATCGGGGCGGCGGCGATGCGCATGTCAGATGACCTCGAGCTCCGCGCGCAGCGCACCGGCCTGCTTCAGCGCTTCGAGAATCGCGATCAGATCGCCCGGCGCCGCGCCCACGGCGTTGACCGCGCGCACGATCTCGTCCAGCGACGAGCCGCCGGCGAACTTGAACATCCGGCTGCCGCCCTGGTCCACCGAGACGTCCGAGCGCGGCGTGACCACCGACGCGCCGCGGCCGAAGGCCTCCGGCTGGCTCACGTCGAGATTCTCGGTGATGGTCACGCTGAGCGAACCGTGGGCGATCGCCGCCGGCAGCACCCGCACCTGGGCGCCCATGACCACGGTGCCGGTGCGCGAATTGACGATGACCTTGGCCGGCGCGGTGCCCGGCGAGACCTGCACGTTTTCCACTTCGGCCAGGAAGCCGATGCGTGCGCCGGGGTCGTAGGGCGCGCGCACGGCCACCGTGACACCGTCGACGGCGCGCGCGGTGCCGGGGCCGAAGCGCGCGTCGAGCGCGCTGACCATGCTCGAGATCGTGCTGAAGTCGGCGCGATTGAGGTTCAGCGTGAGCTCGCCGCTGTCGCCGAAGCCGCCGGCGACCTCGCGCTCGACCATGGCGCCATTGGGAATCCGGCCGACGCTCGGCACGTTGACCGACACACGCGAGCCGTCCCGGCCCTGGGCGCCGAAGCCGCCGACCACGAGGCTGCCCTGGGCCACCGCGTAGACCTGCCCGTCGGCCCCCTTCAGGGGGGCCATCAGCAGGGTGCCGCCACGCAGCGACACGGCGTTGGCGATCGACGAGACGGTGATGTCGATGGTCTGTCCGGGCTTGGCGAACGGCGGCAGCTCGGCGTGGATCGCCACGGCCGCCACGTTCTTGACCTGCGGGTTCACGTTGGCCGGCACGGTCACGCCCAGCTCGTTGAGCATGTTGCGCAGGCTCTGCACGGTGAAGGGCGCCTGGCTGGTGCGGTCGCCACTGCCGTCGAGGCCGACGACGAGGCCGTAGCCGACCAGCGCATTGCCGCGCACGCCGCCGACCGAGGCGAGGTCCTTGATGCGTTCCTGGGCGAGGGCGGGCGTGGCCAGGGCGGCGATCGCCAGGGCGGCGACCGGCAGCAGGCGGAGCAGGGTGAGACGGCGCATGGGCGGAGTCCGGTGGAGGCTCAGTAGGGATACAGGCGCGAATGGAAGAACCGGCCGAGCCAGCCCATCGCGTTGGATTGCGCGATCGCGCCCCGGCCGCCGTAGACGATGCGCGCATCGCCCACCCGGCTCGAGATCACGGTGTTGTCGGGACCGATGTCCGCCGGCCGCACGATGCCCTGCACCTGGACCAGCTCGTTGCCCTGGTTGAGACGGATCTGCTTGCTGCCTTCCACCACCAGGTTGCCGTTGGGCAGGCGCTGGACCACGGTCACCGTGACGCTGCCCTGCAGCCGGTTGCTCTGCGCACTGCTGCCGCTGGCGTCGAAGTCGCGGCTGCCGCTGGCCGACGCGCTGAGCACGTCGCGGCCACCGATGGTCACCGGAGCGCCGAACACCCGCGGCACGCCGATGTCGATGCTGCTCTCCTTGCCCATCTGGGTGCTGGCGTTGGTCTGCGCGGTGGTGTTCTCGACCAGCTGGATGGTCAGCAGGTCGCCGACATCGCGCGCGCGGCGGTCGGCGAACAGCGACATGCCGCTGCTGCCACCGCCCTGGTAGATCGCACCGGGCGAGGCCTGCGCGGGCAGGGCGACGACGGGCTGGATCGGTGCCATCGCGGGGTAGGGGCGGACATCGCCCGCGGCGACGCAGCCGGCCAGGAGGGCAGGCAATGCGATCGCGACGAGGGTCGGGACGGAGCGGACGGGACGGGTCATCGCAGTGCTCAGACGTTGTTGTTGAGGTAGCCCAGCATCGAATCGGTCGTCGAGATGGCCTTGGCATTCATTTCGTAGGCGCGCTGGGTCTCGATCATGCTCACCAGCTCCTCGACCACGTTGACGTTGCTGCCTTCCAGCGCGCCCTGTTCCAGCATGCCCAGGCCGTTGAGGCCGGGGGTGCCGCTCTGGGCGGGGCCGGAGGCCGTGGTCTCGAGGTAGAGGTTCTCGCCGCGGGCCTGCAGGCCCGCCGGGTTGATGAAGTCGGTGACGGTCAGCGAGCCGATCTCCAGCGCCTGCGCCTCGCCGGCGACCTGCACGCTGACCGTGCCGTCCTTGCCGATCGTCACCGCCTGCGCGCCCTCGGGCACCTGGATGCCGGGCTGCACCGGAAAGCCGCTGCTGGTGACCAGTTCGCCCTGGGCGTTGATCTGGAAACTGCCGTCGCGGGTGTAGGCCGACGTACCGTCGGGCATCAGCACCTCGAAGAAGCCGCGGCCATTGACCATCACGTCGAGCGCCCGGCCGGTCTGCTGGGGATTGCCCTGCTGGAAATCCTTGGAGGTCGACACCACCCGCACGCCGGTACCGAGCTGCAGGCCGGTCGGCAGCTGGGTCTGCGCCGAACTCGAGCCGCCGGGCTGGCGCACCTGCTGGTACAGCAGGTCCTCGAAGTTGGCGCGGTCGCGCTTGAAGCCGGTGGTATTGGTGTTGGCGAGATTGTTGGAGACCACCGACATGCGCGTCTGCTGCGCATCCAGTCCGGTCTTGGCCACCCACAGCGCCTGGTTCATCGGTCGGTCCTCGGTCCGGGCGCACCCGGCGCCGTCGTCCTGGGAGATGCAATCGGTGTGCCACGATTCCGGAACGGGCCGGTAGGCGGGATTCCGGCGGGATTCCGGCGGGCACGTCCGGTCGGGCGAGGACGCCGACGGGCGTGCCGCCGGACGTCGGCCGGGGCGAAACCGCGTCGCGGGGCGCGCTCCGGGCGACGGAACCGTCCAACCGGCGCAGCCAGAGCGAGGACCGGGACGGCCGGGCCGAGCGTGCGCACACGGCGACAGGACCGGTCGTTCCGGGCGCGGGGGCGACGGAGCCGGCAATGCGGGTTCGGGCGGACAGGTGCGTGGGTGCGCCCGGTCGTGCGCGGATGCGTGCAGCCGTCGCGCGCGTGCGTGCGGGCGCCGGCATTCCGGCGCCGGCGGCCGGCTCAGCCGCCCAGGCGCAGCAGGCTGTTCGCCGACTGGGCGTTGTCGTCGCCCCGCTGGATGAGCTTGACCTGCATTTCGAACTGGCGCTGCAGCTGGATCATCTGCACGAGCGCGCCGGCGGCGTCGACGTTGCTGGTTTCCAGCGTGCCGGTCGCCATGACCTCGCCCGGCGCCTGGGCGAAGGCCTGCTGGGGATCGGTATTGCGCATCAGGCCGTCGAGGCCGCGCGCGAGCCGCTCGGGCGTGGCTTCGACCACGCGCAGGCGGCCGATCACGGCCATCGTCTGCGGCCCTTCGCCCAGCGGCACGATGGACACCGTTCCGTCATGGCCGATGTCCAGCGCCTGGTGCGGCGGCAGTGCGAACGGCTGGCCGTTCTCGTCGACCAGCGGGTGTCCGCCCGCCGTCACCAGTTGACCGTTGGGGGTCAGCGACAGGTTTCCGGCGCGCGTGTAGGCCTCGCCGCCGTCCGGCGCCTGCACCGCCAGCCACCGGTCCGGACGCATCGACACGTCCAGCGGATTGCCGGTGACGCGTTGTGCGCCGACGCGGCTGTTGAAGCCCTGGTCCACGTGCATCGCGTCGATCCGCGACGCGTGCGTGCCCCCCGGGATGCGGTAGGACATGGTGTTGGCCAGCGCCGCCTTGAAGCCCGCCGTATCGGCATTCGCGAGGTTGTGCGAAACCGTGCCCTGCGCCTGGAGCGTGGCGCGGGCGCCGGTCATCGCGACGTAGAGGGCTTTGTCCATAGGGCGGTCGTTCGTGATTGGTGGGCGGTGATTCGAGGGGGCAGGCGCGCGCGACCGGCTGCAGGTGGATCACGGCGACCGCTCGGGCCGCCGCGTCTCCCGTCACGGATCACGAATCACCCGCCACGGCTCAGCGAATGTTGATGACCGTCTGCGTGACCTGGTCCTGGGTCGAGATCATCTGCGCGTTGGCCTGGAAGTTGCGCTGGGCGACGATCATGTTGACCAGCTGCTCGGTCAGGTCGACGGTCGAGGATTCCAGCGCGCCGGCCTGGATCTGGCCGAAATCCGAACTGTCGGGCGCACCCGTGCGCCCCGCGCCGGAGCTGTAGGTCTCGGCCCAGACATTGTTGCCTTGCGGCTGCAGGCCCTGCGGGTTGACGAAGGTGGTCAGCGCGATCTGGCCCAGCGCGGTGTCGGCGCCGTTGGAGTAGCGCGCGAACACCACGCCCTCGGAGGAGATGCTGATCTCGTTGAGCTTGCCCGCCGCGTAGCCGTCCTGACGCGTGTCACGCAGCTGGAAGCGCTCGCCGTACTGGGTGGACCCGGTGAGGTCCAGACCCAGGTTGAGCACGCCCGCGCCGTTGGCGGGGGTGAACGGATCCAGCGCGATGCGGCCGTCGGCCGGGGCGAGCAGGGCGCCGCTGTCGGAGAACTGCAGCGTCACCGGGGCGCCGACGCTGGCGCCGTCGACGTAGTTGTGCACCTGCCACTCGTTGGGATTGGCGGTCTTGACCAGGTACGAGGTCTGCACGTGGCCGACGCCGAGCGAGTCGAACACCGTAATGCCGCCGGTGGAGGCGTTGTAGCTGTTGGGCTCGGCGGGATCGAAGGTCGCCAGCGCCGGCGGCTGCGCGTTGCCGGGCAGGGTGAACATCAGGTTGACCCGGCTGCTGGGCCGCGGCGGGCTGTCGGTGGTCAGCAGCTGCAGGTCGCCGACGCGGCCGACATCGAAGCCGTCGCCGTTGGTGCGCGGCGGGTAGACCTGCAGGCGGGCGCCTTCCGGCGTGCCCACGAACCCCTGGGCGTCGGTCTGGAAGTTGCCGGCGCGGCTGTACACGCGTGCGCCGTTCTTGTTGAGGGTGAAGAAGCCCTCGCCGTCGATGGCCATGTCCAGGCTGCGCCCGGTGGGATCGATGTTGCCTTGGGAGAACTGCTGGGCGACGTTGCTGAGCTTCACGCCCGAGCCGATCGCATTGCGCGCCAGGCCGTAGGAGCTGTTGGAGAACAGGTCGGCGAACTCCGCCCGCGACTCCTTGAAGCCGGTCGTGTTGACGTTGGCGATGTTGTTCGCGGTGACGTTGAGATTGGCGTTGGCTGCGTTGATGCCGGACAGCGAGGTGTTGAAGCTCATGGCGGACTCCGTGAGGTCGTGCGCGGAAAAGGATTCGGGAAAGAACGGGAAAGCCGGCTCAACCGACGCGCAGCACATGGCTGAGCGGCGCGGTCCCCAGGCCTTCGAGGTCGAGGTAGAGGCCGTCGGACCCCACCGAGACGCTTTCCACCTTCCCGCGCACATAGGTGGTCAGGCTGGTGGTGGTGCCGGTTTCGGTGACGTGCCGGGCGGAGATGCCATAGGCGCCTGGCGGCAGCTTCTCGCCGGCCGTGTTGGTGCCGTCCCAGGCGAACGCCACCTCGCCGGCGGCCTTCGCCGGCACCGTGAACTGGCGCACCGGCAGCCCGTTGGCGTCGGTCACCTCGAAGGTCACCATGCCGGCACCCGGTGCGGCCACGATGCCGCCGGCATCGCCCGAGGCGGGCAGTGCGACGCGGGAGGAGGGCAGCAGCACGTCGCGTCCGACCATCGTGGCGCCGCGCAGCAGCTGGTCGGTCGCCATCGAGCCGGCAAAGCCGTTGACGGTGGCGTTGAGGCCCTGGATGCCCTGGACGGTAGAGAACTGGGCCAGCTGGCCGAGAAACGCGCTGTTCTCCATCGGCTTGAGCGGATCCTGATGTTTGAGCTGCTCGGTCATCAGGCGGAGAAAGTCCGCCTGGCCGAGCGATTCGGCCTTCTTGTCGGCGGCCTTCGGCGCGCCGGCGAGACCGAGGCTGCTGGTGATGTCGTTGGCGATGCTGCTCATCGGATGGGGCTCACGTGGCGGGGCGGTGGGCTCAGCGGCCCATGCTGAGGGTGGCCATCGCCAGTTCCTTGGCGGTGTTGAGCATTTCCACGCCCGCCTGGTAGCTGCGCGAGGCGGAGATCATGTTGACCATCTGCGAGACCGGATCGACGTCGGGTGCGTAGACGTAGCCCTGCTCGTCGGCCAGCGGATGGCCGGGCTCGTAGCGCTGGATCGGCGGGGTGTCGCGCTCGACGATGCCCGCGATCTGCACATTGGTGAGAGCGGGATCACTGCGATGCGCAGTGGCCCGGAACACGGGTTCCAGTGGCCGGTAGACCTGCTCCGGCGAGCCGGCGACTGAATCGGCATTGGCCAGGTTGCTGGCGAGCGTGCTCAGGCGTACCGACTGGGCGTGCAGCGCGGAACCCGCGACGTCGAAGATCGGAAGATTGCTCATGGCTTACTGGCCTGTGATGGCGGTCAGGAGGGTGCGCACGCGCGACTCGAGGAAGCTCAGTGAGGCGCGGTATTCGAGCGCGGCACGACCGTAGGCGGCCCGTTCGGCGTCCGGATCGACGGTATTGCCGTCGAGGGTCGCCTGGCTGGCGATGCGCGCGACCTCGAACGGCTGCAGGGAATCGGCGCCCGGCAGCGGAATGTGGTTGCCGCGCTCCCGCGTCGCCGCAACGGGGCCGGCCTCGCGCACCCGCGCGGCATTGGCCAGCGCGGCGTTGAAGTCGAGATCGCGCGCCTGGTAGCCGGGCGTGTCGGCATTGGCCAGGTTGCTGGCGATCAGCTTCATGCGCTGCTCGCGCAACGGCAGGGCGTCGGCCTGCAGCCCGAGATAGGACGAGATGGGATTGGACATCGGCGCCTCCGCCAGACCTGTGCGGAAGGCGGTGCAAGCGGCGTGCCAGAACCGTCGGAGCCGCGGCGCGATGCCGGTGCCACCGCCTTGCAAGGGGCGTGCACGCGACGGTGCAGACCGTTGATCCTCGACCCGGAGCGGCCGGGAGCCCCGTCCGACTCCGCGCACGCCACGGTCAGTCGTGGGCGACGATCAAGCCCGGGCCTCGCCGGGCACTCCGGATGCGGTCACGCGGTCATGCGGCGATGGAATTCAGCGGCGTGGGCGGCGGCCGCACCCGATCGCGTCGCGGCGTCAGGCGTGCGCCAGCTGCCCGCCGGCGGCCTCGGCGACTTCGCTCAGGCGGCGAAGCACCTCGTCGGCCAGATCGTGGGGACTGTACTTGGCGACGAAGGCGTCGGCGCCCACGCTCTGCACCATCGAGTTGTTGAACACGCCCGACAGCGAGGTGTGCAGCAGGACGAACAGGTCGGCCAGTCCCGGATGCCGACGGATTTCCGTCGTCAGCGTATAGCCGTCCATCGCCGGCATCTCGATGTCCGACACCACCATCGCATAGCGCTGCGACGGCGGCTCGCCGGCGGCGTGCAGCTGCAGCAGATGATCGAGGGCCTGGCGGCCGTCCGACAGCAGGGTCACGCCGACCCCCAGCTGGTCGAGTACACTGCGGATCTGCTGGCGGGCCACGCGCGAGTCGTCGACCACCAGCACCTGCATCGGCGGCGCGCCGTCCGGCAGCGCGTATTCGGGCGACAGGTCGGCATCCATCCGTGCCTGCGAGATGTCGGCCAGCACGCTTTCGACGTCGATCACCTGGATCAGCTCGCCCTGGAAGCGGGTCACGGCCGTCAGATAGCCGCTCTCGGCGCCGAGATCCGGCGGCGGCAGGATGTCCTCGACCGCGATGTTGACGATGCGTTCGACCTCGCTGACCAGAAATCCCTGGACCGACCGGTTGAACTCGGTCACGACCAGATAGCCGGGCATCGCATCGGGGCTGCGCTCGGGGTGGCCGATGGCCAGGCCCAGGTCCAGCACCGGAACGCTGCGCCCGCGCACGTCGGCCACGCCGGCGAACTGCATCGGCAGTCCGGGCACCTGGAACAGCTGCGGCCGACGCAGCACCTCCTGCACCTTGAAGACGTTGACGCCAAAAACCTGGCGCCCCCCGAGACGGAACAGCAGGAGCGCCAGCCGGTTGTGGCCGGCGAGGCGGGTGCGTTGGTCGATGCGGTCGAGCAGATCCTGCGACATGGTCCCGGTATCGGCGCCTGCCTCGCCCACTTGAGCCCGGAGGCGACAGCCGGACGGCATGCGGCGCCGCGCGCATGGTCGCCAGGCGCCCCGGGCACCGACGTGGCACAGGTCCCGGGCGCGCGTCGTCCTGCGGCGGCGGCGACGTCCAGGCGAGACCGATGCCGCCCGGATCTCCGCGGCACGGGATTTGCATCGCTGCCCGCATCCCGTTTGCCGGACCGCTCCATGCCCATCCCGACGCGCATTTCCAGTTCCTGGCGCCAGCTGGCGCGCCGCCTCGCGGGCGGTGCGTTGCTGGTGGTCGCCACCGCATCGGCGGGGGCCACGGGCTTTCAGCCGGTGGAGTCCATCCGTGCGGCGGCGCTGTCGGTCGCCGACACCGGCGAGGAGGCCGACGCGAGCCTGGATCCGGCCCTGCGCATGCCACGCTGCGCGCAGCCGCTGCAGGCGCGCCGCTCCGGCGCGGCCACCGTGGAGGTGGCCTGTCCGGACGGTTGGCGCCTGTTCGTGCCGGTGCGCATGCGCCGTCACCAGACCGTCCTCGTGCTCGCGCGCAGTGTGGCTGCAGGCGAGCCGATCACGGCCGATAGCTTCATGACCCAGCAGCGAGACGCCGCACGGATCGCGGGCGCGGCGATCGCCGATCCCGCCGATGCGATCGGCCGCAGTGCACGGCGCACCCTGGTCGCCGGCAGCGTGTTGACGGCAGGCGATCTGGTGGCACCGCGCCTGGTGCGGCGGGGCGATACCATCGCCCTGATCTCGGGCCAGGACGGTATCGAGGTGCGGATGGCGGGGCGAGCGTTGGCCGATGCCGGCGCCCGTGAGCGCATCAGCGTCGAGAACCTGAGTTCGCGGCGGGTGGTGCAGGGCACGGTCGACGATGCCGGCAACGTGCGGGTCGGTCGTTGAGCATCTTGTTCACGATGGCCCTCAAGCTTCCCGAAGCCTGGCCGATACCGGCCATGACCCCACAGAAGACCCGCGTGTCAGGAGCTCCGACATGACCAACAGGATCGAAGGAACCGCCGCCCCCGTCAGCAGCCGCGCCCTGGGCGCGGTCGGCACGGGCCAGGTCGGCCGCGCCGGCGAACCCCGCGACAAGGCGGTCGAGGCTGCGGCCCCGGCCGACAGCCTGCGCCTGACCGGCGAAGCCACCGGCCTGCAGGCCCTGCAGCGCGATCTCGCCACCAAGCCGGCGTTCGACGAGGCCAAGGTGAACGCCCTGCGCGAGTCGATTGCGTCCGGCAGCTACAAGGTCGATGCCGAGGCGATCGCCTCACGCATGCTCGATCTGGACGCCCGGCTGGCCGGCTGATGTCTGACCCGCAGGCCAGCCTGGACCGTCTCGCTACCGCGCTCTCGGACGAGCGCGAAGCCTTGATCGGCCACGACGTGGACGCGCTGATGCGCTCCACGCGGGACAAGATCGTGGCGCTGCGCGAGCTCGAGGCCTTTCCCAGCGGCGATCTCGTCGGCCCGCTGGCCGAACTGGCCGAACTCAACCGGGCCAACGGTGCGCTGCTGGCGCGCCGTCGCCGCGAGGTCAACTGGGCCCTGCGCCATCTGGGGCGGATGGAGAGCGCGCCCGCCTACGACGCCAGCGGCCGCACCGAGACCACCCGCCGCCCGCGCGAGCTGGCGGTCGCCTGACCGCGACGGCTTAGAATCATGGGTCCACGCTCCCGGACCGCCGCCGTGACTCCGCTTTCGCCGCTTTCCGCGCCACCCGCGCCTCTCGCCGCAATGGCCCTGTCCTGCGTCGAGGAAGGGGTCTGCCTGCACGAGCCCGACGGCCGGCTGATGTACGCCAATCCCGCCGCGGAGGCGCTGCTGCGCGCCCAGCCGCGCTGGGCCGAGACCCACGGCAGGCTCGAGCACCTGGTGCCGATGCAGGCGCTGCACGACGCCCGCGCCCACGGCTGCTGGTCGGACAGCATCGCGTTCCTGTCCGGGCATACGCTGGAGGCCCGTCTGCACTGGCTCGGCGCGGACGCGGGGCGGTTCCTGCTGCTGCTGCGCGACGGCGGTGCCACGCGCAGCGAGGACGACCAGGAACTGCAGCTGCGCCACGAGGAGCTCAACGTCCGCTTCAATGCGGCCCAGGAGCAACTGCTGCAATCGGAGAAGCTGGCTTCGATCGGCCAGCTCGCCGCGGGCGTGGCACACGAGATCAACAATCCGATCGGCTACGTGCACTCCAATCTCGGCAGCCTACAGGAGTACGTCGGCAACCTGTTCGCGCTGATCGACGTGTACGAGCGCGCGATGCGCGCGCACGATCCGCATTCGATGCGCACCGAGATCGACGACACGCGCGAACGCCTCGACGTCGACTTCATCAGCCGCGACCTGCCGCAGCTGCTGACCGAATCGCGCCAGGGCATCGAGCGGGTGACCGCGATCGTCCGCGACCTGCGCGACTTCTCCCGCTCCGATCGCGAGCACGCCTGGCGCCTGGCCGACCTGCACGCGGGGCTCGACTCCACCATCAACATCGTCTGGAACGAGCTGCGCTACAAGGCCACCCTCGAGAAGGAGTACGGCACGCTGCCGATGATCGAGTGCCTGCAGTCCGAGTTGAACCAGGTCTTCATGAACCTGCTGCTCAACGCCGGCCAGGCGATCGACGAGGAAGGTGTGATTTCGGTGCGTACCGGCCACGAGCCGGGCCAGGTGTGGGTGGAAATCGCCGACACCGGCGGCGGCATCCCGGCCGAAGCGATGCAGCGCATCTTCGACCCCTTCTTCACCACAAAACCCGTCGGCAAGGGCACCGGGCTCGGCTTGTCGATCTCCTACGGCATCGTGGCCAAGCACCACGGTCGCATCGAGGTGGAGAGCACACCGCAGACCGGGAGCCGGTTCCGGGTGATCCTCCCGGTGCGTCAGCCGCAGCCGGGCGGCGACGCCTGAATCAGTCGGTGGATTCCCGCCCGCGCTGCGCCTCGTAGGTGCGGAACGCCTGGCGGATGTGCTCGCGCAGCTTGTTGTCGTCCCAGGGCTTGGTCAGGAACCGGTAGATCGCGCCGCGGTTGATCGCATCGGTCACGGTGGCGAGGTCGGTATAGCCCGAGAGCACGAGGCGGATGGTGTCGGGATAGAGCATCTTCACCCGTCCGAGAAACTCGGTGCCGTCCATCTCGGACATGCGCTGGTCGGAGAGGATCACCTGGACCTCGTTGGTCGCCAGCAGGCCGAAGGCGTCGCGCACGTTGCCGGCGGCCAGGATGCGGTAACCGTCGCGGCGGAACAGCCGCACCAGTGACCGCAACACGTTCTGTTCGTCGTCCACCAGCAGCAGCGTGCGGTCGGACTGGGTCGCGGTGAACAGCTCGGGACGCAGGTAACGCCGCCGCAGGGCCTGGCCGGCAGCCTCGGCACTCATCGGCTCGCCGAACAGGTAGCCCTGGAAATAGTCGCAGTCGGCCCGGCGCAGGAAGCCCAGCTGGGCCTCTGTCTCGACGCCGTTGGCGATCACCTTCATGCCGAGCTGGTGACCCATCGCGATCAGGGCGCGCACGATCGCGGTCTCCCGGCTGCCGGCCGGGGCGGCGCTGATGAAGCTGCGGTCGATCTTCAGGATGTCCGCCGGGTAGCGCACCAGCGCGCCGAGGCTCGCATCGCCGGTGCCGAAGTTGTCCAGGGTGACGCCGATCCCTTCATGGCGCAGCGCAGACACGGTGCGATAGACCACATCGGTGCTGTTGTGGGTGAGCACGCGCTCGTTGAGCTCGAGCACGATCGATGCCATCGGCAGGCCCGCCTGCTGCATCCGCCCGAGCAGACGATCGACGAAGTCGGGCTGCAGCAGCTGCTGGGTGGTGACGTTGGTGGCGACGAAGAAATCGTCGAAGCCCTGGTCGCGCCAGGCACGCACCTGGGCGACGACCCGGTCGAGCATCCAGTCGCCGATCTGCAGGATCACGCCGATGCGCTCGGCGGTCGGCAGGAAGCGCTCGGGCAGCAGCAGGCCCAGCACCGGCGACTGCCAGCGCACCAGGGCTTCCATGCCGATCACCCGGCCGTCGCGTGCGCTGATCTTGGGCTGGTAGCGCAGGCGGAACTCGCCATTGGGCAGCGCGTCGACGATCTGGCGCGCGATCGTGCTCTCGCTCTGCGCCCGGTCATGGATTTCGGTGGTATGCAGCTGCACCGGATCGTCCGCAGCATGCGAGGCCCGCCGCACGGCGGTCTCGGCCAGCTGCAGCAGCAGCGAGGGCTCGTCGCCGTGATGCGGGCACAGGCTGACCCCGATCTTCGCCTCCAGGAACAGCGTATAGGGCAGCACCTCGAGCGGACGCTCGATCTCCGCGATCAGCTCGCCGGCCAGCGCCTGCGCGACCTGTGCATCCGCCCCGGATTGCGCGACGGCGACGATGAACTCGTCGCTGCCGTGGCGCCAGACCTTGCCCCGGCCCGCGAGCCGGTCCTGCAGCCGGTGCCCCACGGCCTCGAGGGCCGCATCGCCCACATCGACGCCCATGTTCTGGTTGACCGATGCGAAGTGATCGATGTCCACGTGCAGCAGCATCAGCGGCGTGCCGTAGCCGGCCGCGTCGCGGATCAGCGCGGCGAGTTCGGGATGGGCGGCACCGAGGCGCGGTATCGGAGCGGGGGGAACGGCATCGGGCATGTGCATCGACCGATTCTAGCGACCGGGACCGCTCTCCGGCGGTGACGCCGGCGCCTCGACGTAGGGCAGCCAGGCCTCGATGCGCGTGCCCGTGCCGGGAGTGGAGACGATATCCAGGTGTCCGCCGATGACGTGGGCGCGTTCACGCATGATCACCAGGCCCAGACCGCGCGCGGCCCCCGGCGCGAAGCCGGCACCGTCGTCCTCGACGCACAGACCGAGACTGTCACCGAGGTCGCGCAGGCGCAGCGCCACGTGGCGCGCGCGGGCGTGCCGCATGATGTTGGTGAGCGCTTCCTGCGCGATCCGGAAGCAGGCCTGCTCGACCGCCGCGTCCGGCCGCCGCGGCAGTGCATCGATCTGCAGGGCAGGGACCAGCCCGGCGCCGCGCAGCAGCCGCTCGGCATGCCAGCGCAATGCCGCCTCGAGACCGAGCGCATCCAGCTGGGGCGGACGCAGCAGGATCGAGATGTCGCGCAGACGCTCCAGCGTCGCGTCCGCCAGCACCAGGATGTCCTCGAGGTCGTCGCGGCGCTGCTGGGCGTCGTCCTCGTCGAGCGCGGCGCTCGCGGCCATCTTCATCGCGGTCACCGACTGGCCGATGTCGTCGTGAAGTTCACGCGAGATCGCCCGGCGCTCGTCCTCCTGCAGGGTGAAGACCCGCGCGGCCAGCGCCTGCAGTTCGCGATTGCCGGCGGCCAGCTCGTCGCGCATGCGTTCGGCATCGCTCAGGTCGCGGACGATCAGCAGGACCGCCGGCCGTGCCCCGTGGGAGATTTCCGCGCTGGCCAGCGCGGCGGTGAACGATGCGCCGTCGCGGCGGCGCATGCACAGCGTCGACGGCAATGCGTCCGACTCGACGGCGGGCGCCCGGAGCCAGCGTTCGAAGGCGTCCGCGCACGCCGCGTCCACCAGATGGACGGCGTCCTCCCCGGCAAGGGCGTCGGCAGGCTGACCGAACATCGCATCGGCCGCGGGGTTCGATTGCGCGATCCGGCCGTCCACCAGCAACAGCACCCCGTCGGGCAGGCGACGCATCAGTTCGCGCAGATCCTCGCCGCGGAGTGCCGGAACATGTTCGGCGGCAAGCCCTTGTGCACGTTCCGGCGTCGGCGCGCGGCGCGTGCGCGCCCAGGTCCAGCCTGTCGCGATCGCGGTGGTCAGCAGGACCAGGAGGACCAGTGCCTCCCAGCCGGGGGTCGTCGTGCCCGCGGTCCGGGCCGCGAGGGCTGCGCCGACCAGCCAGACGATGCCCAGCGTGAAATGGAGCAGGGGCACCTGCCACCGCAATCCCGCGCGCAGCCGCCCCGGGCGGGGGCGATCCCGATGCGCGGCACCGGTTGCAGTGGTGGGTCCGGACGCCATCCCGGCGGATCTCCTTCCATGCACGTGGCCGCAGTCTACCCCTACGACTGCGGCCCGACTCAACTTCGGGCCGGATGCGCCGCTATCACTCGGGACCCCGTCCGCCTCGCCGGAGCTGGGCACGCACACCACGGAGCAACAGCAGCGCAATGGAATCGGGCCTCATCTCCAGCCTTCTCGACCATCCCGTCTCGGATGGCGTGCTGCTGCTCGATCGAGGGGGACGCTGCATCGCGGCCAATCCGGCCGCGCGCAGGCGTGGCCTGGACCAGTTGGTGGAGCGGCATGCGACGTCGCTCGCCGGGCTGTATTCGCGCCTGCTCGACGGGATCGACGAGCTTCCGTGCGAGCTGCCCGATACGGGCATGCCGCTGCGCGGTGTGCTCAAGACCGTGCGTATCGATTCCGGCACGCCGATGGCGTTCTCGCTGAGCATCCGCCTGTCCGAAGACCTCGACGACTGGCTGGAAGCGGCGGAGTCCGGCGGCCATGCCCTGTGGGTCTGGGACCTGCGCCACGACCAGATGCGCGGCTCGGGTGCCTGGATCGAGTGGGTCGGCATGACCGGGCGCGACGCACCCGTTCCGTTCGCCACCGTCGAGCAGCGGATCCATCCCGACGACCGCGCGCCGATGCGCGAGGCCCTGCACGCGTATCTGGAGGGCGAGAGCAGCCAGTATCTCGCCGAGTACCGCTGCGAGCGGGGCGACGGGGACTGGCGCTGGGTGCGCGACAGCGGCCGGGTCACGGCCCGCGATGCCCAGGGCCGGGCCTCCCGGGTGGCCGGCACCCTGACCTGCATCGACCAGCAGAAACGCCTCGAGCAGACCCTGCGCGAGCAGCGCGGCCTGGTGGAGGACACCCAGCGGCTGGCCGGCATGGGCAGCTGGCAGTGGGCCATCGCGCGTGACCAGGTGAACTGTGCGCCGGATCTTCGCGCGTTGCTCGGCATCGCCGATGCGGCCTCCGTGCGGGCCTGGCTCGGTCGCTGCCGTCGCGCGGATTTTCCGACGGTGCGACGCGCCTGGCGCGAGCTGCGCGAACGCACTGAAGCCGCGCATTTCGAACTCACCCTGCGGGGCGCCACGGACGATCACGTGCTGCAGATCTGGGCGTCGGCGCAATGCGCGGCCGATGGCAGGCCGCAAGCCGTGCTCGCGCAGATCCAGGACGTCACCCGCCAGCGCCAGGCCGACGCCGAGTCGCGACGCCGTGGCGCCTTGCTCAGACGCGTCGCCGAACTCGGACGCATCGGCGGCTGCGAAATCGATGCCGACACCCGCACCCTGCACTGGACCGGCGAATGCGCCGGTCTGCACGGGCGGGAGGGGCAGTCCCTGCCACTCGAGGACCTGCTGCGGCACTACACCATCGAGTCGCGCGAAGCCCTGCAGTCGGCGATGAGCCGGGTAGCGGCGGGCGCGCCGGCCGAATCGATCGAACTGTGTTTCTACCGGCCGGACGGGCAGCAGATCTGGACCCAGGCCGTGGTCGATTTCGCCCGCGACCCGGGCATGCCGCCGCGTTACCTGGTGCTGTTCCGCGACATCTCGGGAGAACGCGCCGCGAGCGAGCGCATCGAACGCCTCGCTCATTACGACGCGCTGACCGGCCTGCCCAACCGCACCCGGCTGCGCCAGGACGTCGATGCCGCGCTCGCCGAGGGAGGCTCGCTGTACCAGGCGCTGCTGCTGCTCGACATCTCGGGCTTCGGCGGCATCAACGAGGCCCACGGCCACGCGGCGGGCGACCTGGTGCTCAAGGCCGTGGCGGCGCGCCTGCACATGCTGGTCGACGCGGGCGATCTGTTCGGACGCATCGGTGCCGACGAGTTCGTCGTACTGCTGCAGCAGGGGGCGGGCCGCCAGGATGTCGCCGGCACCGCGCAGCGCATCGTCAGCGGGCTGTCCGATCCGGTTCCGGCCGCGGGCGAGGTGCTGCGCTTCGGCGTGAGCGCCGGCATCGCGGTGCGCCCGCCGGGCGTCGGCTTCGACGAACTGCTGCGCGCCGCCGGCGTGGCCCTGCACGGCGCCCGCCAGCATGGGCGCAACCACATCGAGTTCTACAGCCCCGATGCATGGCTGCGCGCGCGCAGGCGTCTGGAGATCGAGCATGCGCTGCGCGGCGCACTGGAACACGAGGAATTCTCGCTGGCCTACCAGCCCCTGATCGCACTCGACGGGCATGGGGTCTGCGGTATCGAGGCGCTGCTGCGCTGGCATCACCCGGAGCTGGGGCCGTGCGCGCCCGACGAATTCATCGAGATCGCCGAGGCGACCGGCGACATCGTCGCGATCGGCGAGTGGGTGCTGCGCGAAGCCTGCCGTCAGGCTGCTGCCTGGTACGCGGCTGGACTGCGCTTCGGGCGCATGTCGGTGAACGTCTCGGCGGTGCAGCTCCGGGACCCCGGCTTCACCCAGCGCGTGCTCGCGGCCTGCTCGGACGCCGGCTGGCCGGCCGCCGGGTTGGAACTGGAAATCACCGAATCCGCCCTGCTGCTCGATACCGACGCGTTGTGGGAGTGCTTCGGCGCCCTGCAGAGCGCGGGCGTGGCCCTGGCGGTGGATGATTTCGGTACCGGCTTCTCGAGCCTCAGCTATCTCAGCCGGTTTCCGGTGGGCCGGCTCAAGATCGATCGCAGCTTCATCGCCGGGCTCGCCGGGTCCGACAGCACCGGGCGCGCGGTTGCGGTCACGCGCGCGATCATCCATCTGGGCAAGGCACTGCGCATGCAGGTGCTCGCGGAAGGCGTCGAGTCCGGCGAGGACGAGCGCCTGCTGCGCGACTACGGCTGCGACGAGGTGCAGGGGTATCTCTACTCTCGGCCGCTGCCGCCGCGCGAGATGGTCCGCTGGCTGCAGACACGCGCCCTGATCCCGGACACCGTGGAGCCGCGTTTCGCGGTGATCTGATCGGCGACCCGCGTGCGCCACCGGATGCACCGGCGGCCCGCAGCGAGCATCGTCGAACCTGCCCTATTTCCGACCGCGTGGTCCGACGCGTGGACGGGTCGCGAGCGCAACCGACTGACGTACGGAGCGGGGCCGCGCAGCCTGCCTTTGACGACGGGCGTCCGGACGCCGCGACGCCGCGACGCCGAATGATTGCTTTCCCGCGCCGTCTCCATCGACCGTGCGCGGCCTGCGCCTTCCGCAGATGGTATCGAGCTCATGATGGCGCGGGCCTGATGTGTCGCGCCGCGCCCCGGCGTGCACATCGGCCGGTCGGCGGCGAGACCGCGTTCAGCGACGTCGGCGAGCCACGGCTGCATGGAATCCGGTCTGGATCCAGCGCGCCGCGTCCTCGTGCGGTCCGGTCGCGACGCTGGCCGGCGCGCTCACGCGTGGATTCTCCTGCCCGAGTTCGCGTGGCCGGACGGTTCAGACGGGCCTGCATCAACCCGGCATCGGCCGGGCTTTGAAATGACTGCCGCGCGCGGGGGTGCTGGACACGATTCCGGCACAGCGGGCGCGTAGCGCCTTGCGACCGTCAGGTTCAAGCGTACGAGCTTGGGCGGGGCAGGGGATCGCGCAAGGCCACGTTCCGAGGTGGACGCGGTATCCCCGCACGGTGCCCTGGCTCAAGTAATGGAAGCACCCCCCGCTGCAGCAGGGAGCCGTGGCCTCGCGAAAGGCGCACCCGAACCTCGACATCCGCCGCGGCCCTTGCTGCGCACGCCCTTCCTGGTGTCGAACCCGCCTCCGTCATCCGCGGACACAAGACTGCCGCCGCTTCCACGCGCATGCGGCGTGTCGGATCAAGACCGGGCGTGCCGTTCGCTCAAACTGCATCTCTGCGGCCGCCGCGAGCAGACCGCACGCGCCGGCGGGCGCCAGCGCATCCGCCCCTGCGTATCGGAAACCTGCCTGCACGCGTTCCGTACTGCAGCCCGTCTGCAAGGCCGCGTTCTGCACCGCACATAAGGCGCGCGGGAAAACCGGCTCGATGCCGCCCCGATGTTGGGTTTCTGACGCGTGTCCCGATCAAGCGAACCGCGGCGCGATCGCTCAGAAGCCGGCCGCCAGGTCCCAGGCGATCACCGATTCGACCGGGTCCAGCGGTGCCGCGTGGGCGCCGTCCGGCGCGACTGCGTCCAGCAGGGCCTGCAGCTCCCTGCGACCGGCGAGTTCCAGCTGGTCGAGCAGGTCGCCACCGATCCGGCGCACGTTGCCGGCATCGGGCGGCACCAACGCGCATGCCCCGGCGGAAGCCGGGGCGTGCGGGTCGATGTCCGGGGAGGCGGGGTGATCCACGCGTCTTCGATCAGAAGAGTTCGACGGTGCCGGCGCCCATGGAATCCTGCGTCACGGGCTTGTGCGGCGGGCGTTCCCAGGTCGTGCGCAGCTCGCGCAGCCTCTGGCCGATCCGCTGCAGCGCCTTGGTGAGCTCCTCGTCGAAGACCCCGCCGTTGCGACGCAGCAGGTCCTGCAGCTCGATCGCCTCGCGGTTGATCGCATTGAGGCGCTCCAGATGCGTGTGCACACCGCCCAGGGCCTGGGTGGCGATGTCCTCGAACTGCAGCGCGCGCACCGCCTCGGTCACGCTGGCGTCGATCGAACGCCCGCATTCGGAGATCTCGCGCATGCCGTCGCCCAGCGAACGGTTGATGGTCGCGACCTGCTCGAGCATGCCGGCCGCTTCGGCGCGCGCTTCCCGCGAGCGGTCGAGATCGCGCGACGCCATGCCCGAGACGGTGTCGCGGACCTTGGCGATCGATTCCTTCGACGAATGCGCCAGCTTGCGGATCTGCTCGTTGAACGCGGTGGAGCGTTCGGAGAGATTGCGCACCTCGTCGGCGACCACGGCGAAGCCGCGGCCGGCCTCGCCCGCGCGGGCCGCCTCGATCGCCGCGTTGAGGGCGAGCAGGTTGGTCTGGTCGGCGATCGACTTCACGTCTTCGAGCAAGGCGAAGATGCCGTCGAGGTGGCCGGCCATCTCGTCGATGTGGGTCACGGTCACGCCGCTCTGGCCGCTGACCTGCTCCAGCGCCTCGACCAGCTGTTCCATCCGCTGGCTGGCGTGCTGGGCGAAACGGGCAACATCCGCGCCGCCCATGCCGTCCTGGTCACCCGCACGGTCGAGCAGGCGGCTCATCGCCTGGGCCTGCTGGCGCGACTTGCGGTTCATCGCATCGAAACTGCTGCCGAGGCCGCTGACCGCCTGGCGGATCAGCTCACGGGCACGTTCCACCTCGACTCGCGAGCCCTCGATCTCGGCGCCGACGAACTGGCGCAGCTCGCCCAGCAGTTCGTCCTGCTCCTTCATCGCCCGGCTGTGCTCGGCCGTCGGGCGGACCTCGCGACGGACCAGCCAGAAGGCGATGCCGAGCCAGCTGGCGGTCATGGTGATCAGGATCGCCCAGCGCACCGGCGCGGCCCAATCGAAGACGAACGCCAGCGGCAACAGCAGGGTCAGCGCGAGTGGCGCGGCGAGGCGGATCAGGATGCGTGCGTACATGGGCGCTCTCAGGGGATTTCTCACGTCCCCGGTATCGGCACCCCTGGGCGGGCCTTTAGCCCCTCGGGTCGCCGGCAGCGCTCAGGGCACCATGCGCCCGATCGCCTCGAGCATCCGGCTGCGACCGAGCAGCAGCTCCCACTGGCTGCCACCGAGCTGCCGCCACAGGACCGCCGCGCGGACCGCGGCCAGGAGCAGGGCGCGGATCTCGGCGACCACGCTGGCCTGGCCGAGGTAGTGCGGGGCCCCCTGGACCATCACCCGCGGACGCAGCTGGCTGATCGTCTCGGCGTACAGGCCGCCCAGGGCGTTGAGGACGTCCGGGTGGGTGGCGCCTTCGGCCTCGGCTCGGGGCGCGATGCGCCGCACACCGTCGGCCACCGCATCGATGACGTCCGGCTCGTCGGAAAAGCGGCGTTCGAGGCGCAGCACGGACATCGCCAGTTTGGCGACGCCGTCGTCGGACTGCTGCCGGGTCAGGATGTCGCGCAGCAGGCGCAGCCCCGGATGCAGGCGTGGCACGCCGCCATAGACGTCGGCCACGGAATCGGCGTCGATGCGGAACACACTGGCGATGACCGTTCCGGCGGCGTCGCTGCGCGACTGGCCGGACTCGGCGGTGGTGCGAACCTGCTGAAGGGCCTGGGCCAGCGCGGCCAGCGCCAGGACCCGGTCGTCGATCGGATTGCTCATGTGCGGAGTTTACCCGCTGACCGCGTGCCGATCCGTGCGCGCGGTTCAGCCGCCCGCCGCGCCGGGATCGCAAGGCGCGTCGCAGCGCTCGATCACCGCGCCGCCGAGGCATTCCTCGCCCAGGTAAAGCACCAGCGACTGGCCCGGCGTCACCGCCCGCTGCGGCCGTACGAAGGCGACACGCAGGCTGCCGTCATCCCGGACTTCGACGCTGGCGGGCTCGGCGGTCTGACGGTAGCGGGTCTGCGCCAGCGCCTCGAAACGCGGCGCCGGTGGCGCGCCTGCAATCCAGTGCGCGGCGGCGGTCCAGGTGGTGCGCGACATCAGCCAGCGGCTGTCGCGGGCCTGGTCCACCACCAGCACGTTGTCCTCCACCCGCTTGTCCACCACGTACCAGGGCGCCGCCGCGAAGCCCCGCACGCCGCCGAGCTGCAGGCCCTCGCGCTGGCCGAGGGTGAAATAGAACACGCCCGGATGACGGCCCACCACGCGCCCGTCGGGCGTGCGGATCTCGCCTTCGCGGGCGGGCACATAGCGCGAGAGGAACGTGCGGAAATCGCGCTCGCCGATGAAGCAGATGCCGGTGGAGTCCTTCTTCTCGGCGGTCTGCAGCCCGGCCGCGCGCGCGCGTTCGCGTACCTCGGACTTGGGCAGGTCGCCCAGCGGAAACAGCGTTGCGGCGAGCTGCGCCTGGCCGAGCTGGTGCAGGAAATAGCTCTGGTCCTTGCCCGTGTCCTGCGCGCGCAGCAGCCGCCAACGCCCCCCGGCCCGGTCGATCCGGGCGTAATGCCCGGTCGCGATGCGCGACGCGCCGAGCGCGTGTGCCGCATCCAGGAAATACTTGAACTTGATCTCGCGATTGCACAGCACGTCCGGGTTGGGCGTCCGCCCGGCGGCGTACTCGTCGATGAAATGCGCGAACACCCCGTCCCAGTACTCGCGGGAAAAATCCCGGAAGTGGATCGGGACGCCGAGCCTGCCGGCGACGGCCACGGCGTCACGGCGGTCGTCCTCGGCACGGCAGTCGCCGCTTCCGTCGTCGGCCCAGTTCTGCATGAAGAGTCCCGCCAGCGGTACGCCCGCGTCGCGCAGCAGCAGGGCCGCGACGGACGAGTCGACGCCGCCCGAGAGCCCCACCATGACATCCGGTGTGCTCATCGCACCTGCTGGAGCAGGGCCAGCGGCACGCGCTGGCCGGCCAGGCAGTCCGCCACCACCGTCCATACCAGCGGGCTGCGGTGCCGGTCGTCCAGGGCACGCAGTTCCGAGGGCGAAAGCCACAGGGCCCGCTCGATGCCTTCGTCGAGATCCCGCGTTTCGTCGTGGGACAGCGGCCGGGCGACGAATGCGAAACGCAGGTACTGGCGTCCGCTGTCCTCGCCCGGTCGCGGCGGGGCGGTCCACTGGTAGGCGCCCACGAATCCCGTGAGCTCGACCGTCCAGCCCGTCTCTTCGAGCGTCTCGCGCACCGCGGCGTCCACCAGGGATTCATCCGGCTCGAGATGACCGGCCGGCTGGTTCAGGACCAGCCGACCCTCGACCCGCTCCTCGACACACAGCACACGGCCGTCGCGGATCACCACGGTGGCGACGGTGACATCCGGTTGCCAGAACCGGCCGCTGCGCAGGCTCACAGCCTGTCCTCGCCCGTCAACCGCAGCTCCATGTCGTCGGCGAGCTGGGCGGCCGCCTCCAGCGCCTGCTCGAGGCGCGCGCCATCGGCGTCGTCGTGCAGCTTGATCACATAGAACAGCACGTCGCCGGCGACCTCCCAGGCGCCGAGCACATTGCTCTGGCTGTCGCGCAGCAGCATGTCGCTGCGCTCCGCCCCGAACCCGCCAGCAGGCACCCGCGCCGCGGGCGAGAAGACCTCGCGCACCGCGCTGTCGCCGAAGACGTGCGCGCGTCCCGACACGAACGCGACCTGCGAGCGGCCTTCCTGCTGCCACGCGAACACCACCCTGTAGTCGCCGTCGGGATCGCGTTCGTAACGCACCTCGCGCGTGTCCAGGCGCGCGGCCAGGGTGGCGTCACCGGCCGCTGGTCCTGTCGCCGTTGCCGGGCTCGCGCGGTTCTCCGCGACCGCAGTCGTCGCGCACGCGCCTGCCGCGACCATGACCAGGACGAGTGCGAGGGCGGAGCGGCTGGAAAGAGACATGCGTACGCCCGCGGGCAGGATGGAACGCGATTCTGACCCCACCCCCCGGGCGCGTCCATCCGCGCGCTGGCGGAGCGGCCCTTATAATTGCCGCATGAGCCGCAAGCACGAACACGAGCACGACCACAGCACCGCCGTCGCGACCAGCAGGCCGGAGGTGGCGCCGCCGCCGCTGTATTCGGTGCTTCTGCTCAATGACGACTACACCCCGATGGATTTCGTGGTCGAGGTGCTGATCCGGTTTTTCGCGCTGGACATCGAGCGGGCCACCCAGGTCATGCTGCACGTCCACACCCGCGGCCGCGGTGTCTGCGGGGTCTACAGCCGCGAGGTGGCGGAGTCGAAGGTGGCACAAGTGAACGAATACGCACGACTCAACCTTCACCCCTTGCTCTGCACGATGGAAAAGGCCTAAACAGGTCCCGGGGACGGGGATGGAAATACCGGGTCCGGGACCCCATCCAGGGTTGCAGCGCATCCGGAGGCATCCGCCCCATGTTCAGTAAAGATCTCGAGTTCACCATCGGCCAGTGCTACAAGCGCGCCCGCGAGGCCCGCGACGAGTACATGACCGTCGAGCACCTGCTGCTTGCCCTGCTCGAAAATCCCTCGGCCGAATCGGTCCTCAAGGCCACCGGCGCCGACTTCGTCCGTCTGCGCAGTGATCTGGAACAGGCCATCCTGACTTCGGTCACCAAACTCGCGGACGACGATACCCGTGACACCCAGCCCACCTTGGGTTTCCAGCGTGTGCTGCAACGGGCGGTCTATCACGTCCAGTCCTCCGGCAAGAAGGAGGTCACCGGGGCGAACGTTCTGGTGGCGATCTTCGGCGAAAAGGACTCGCACGCGGTCTACTACCTCAACCAGCAGGATGTCAGCCGGCTGGACGTGGTCAATTACCTGTCCCACGGCATCGCCAAGACCGGCGGTGACGAGCCGGAGAGCAGCCACGAGGACGCGGGTGCCGCTCGTGAAGGCGACAGCGATGCGAAGGGTGATGCGCTGGCCGAGTACGCGAGCGACCTCAACGCCGCGGCGCGCGACGGGCGGATCGATCCGCTCGTGGGCCGCGCGGAGGAAGTGGAGCGCACGATCCAGGTGCTGTGCCGCCGCCGCAAGAACAATCCGCTGTACGTCGGCGAGGCGGGCGTCGGCAAGACCGCCATCGCGGAGGGCCTGGCCAAGCGTATCGTCGATGGCGAAGTGCCGGAGGTGCTCAACGGCGCGACGATCTACTCGCTCGACCTCGGTGCGCTCGTGGCCGGAACCAAGTATCGAGGCGATTTCGAGAAGCGCCTCAAGGCCGTGCTCGCCGCCATCCGCAAGCATCCGGGCGCGATCCTGTTCATCGACGAGATCCACACCATCATCGGTGCCGGCTCGGCGTCGGGCGGCACGATGGATGCGTCGAACCTGATCAAGCCCGCATTGTCCTCGGGCGAGCTGCGTTGCATCGGCTCGACCACCTTCCAGGAATACCGTGGGATTTTCGAAAAGGACCGCGCACTGGCGCGGCGCTTCCAGAAGATCGACATCGTCGAGCCCACCGTCAGCGAGACCTTCCAGATCCTGCAGGGCCTCAAGCCACGCTACGAGGCACACCACGACGTCACCTACGCCGACGAGGCGCTGCAGGCGGCGGTCGACCTGTCGGTCAAGCACATCGCCGACCGCCTGCTGCCGGACAAGGCCATCGACGTCATCGACGAAGCGGGCGCACGTCAGCGCCTGCTCCCCGAGGGCGTGCGCAAGGCGCTGATCGATGTCGAGGAGGTCGAGACGATCGTGGCCAAGATGGCGCGCATTCCGGCCAAGCAGGTCAGCGCGACCGACAAGGACGTGCTGGAGCATCTCGAGCGCAACCTGAAGATGGTGATCTTCGGCCAGGACCCGGCCATCGAGACCCTCACCTCGGCGATCAAGCTGGCGCGCTCGGGGCTCGGCAATCCGGACAAGCCGATCGGCAACTTCCTGTTCGCTGGCCCGACGGGCGTGGGCAAGACCGAGGTCACGCGGCAGCTCGCGCTGCAACTCGGCATCGAACTGGTCCGTTTCGACATGTCGGAATACATGGAGGCGCACTCCATCAGCCGGTTGATCGGTGCGCCTCCGGGCTACGTCGGTTTCGACCAGGGCGGCCTGCTGACCGAGAAGGTCGTCAAGACGCCACACTGCGTGCTGCTGCTCGACGAGGTCGAGAAGGCGCATCCGGACATCTTCAACATCCTGTTGCAGGTGATGGATCGCGGCGTGCTCACCGACACCAACGGCCGCGAGGCGAACTTCCGCAACGTGATCCTGGTGATGACGACCAATGCCGGTGCCACGCTCGCGTCGCGGCGCTCCATCGGGTTCATGCGCCAGGACCACAGCAGCGATGCGATGGAAGTGATCCGCAAGGCGTTTTCGCCCGAGTTCCGCAACCGGCTCGACGCGGTGGTGCAGTTCCAGTCGCTCGGCTTCGACCATATCCTGCGTGTCGTGGACAAGTTCATGATCGAGCTGGAGAGCCAGCTGCACGACAAGAATGTCGCGCTCAGTGCATCTCCGGCCGCGCGCGACTGGCTGGCGCAGCACGGGTTCGATCCGCAGATGGGCGCACGCCCGATGGCACGCGTGATCCAGGACCGCATCAAGCGTCGTCTGGCCGACGAGCTCTTGTTCGGCAAGCTCGCCGGCGGCGGGCGGGTGGTCGTGGACGTGGAGGACGGCGAGCTCACCGTCGAGACCTTCGCCGAGCCGGAAAAACTGCTGACCGCGACGGTGGAATGACCCGGCGGATTCGCGGAACGAGGAAGGCGCCGCAAGGCGCCTTTCTCGTATCCGGATACGACAGTTGTGGGGTTGCGCCGTCGAGCGCGGTCGCGGACACGGAAACTGGTAGGGACCGGCGCGGCAGCGGCCTGTGCCTGCGAGGGGGCACGTTGAACCTGTGGCGGCAGGTCACCGAGCGACATTGCCGACTGGAACCTGGTGGCCCGGGGCTGGACCTGGACAAGGCAGGGCCGCCACATCATCCGGCCGGTTTTCCTGACGCAGGTCGGCCCCATGCCGTGGATGGCCTGCCGAGCAAGTGGGCCGGGCGACGGATCCAGAATGGGCGGTGCGCCCCGTAACAGCGTCAATCGGCCTCTGGCTGCAGCCTCACGACGCCGACGCTCTGCGGGAGCGGCCGGAATCGAACGAAGGCGCGAACCTCGGGACTCGAGACGTGGGCGGTTTGCCTGCGCCGGTCCGTCGCCGGCCCGAAATGCAAGAAGGCAGCCCAGAGGCTGCCTTCCGTCCACGCAGGCCATCGAGCGCCGGCGATTACTTCATGCGGTAGGTGATCCGACCCTTGCTCAGGTCGTAGGGCGTCATCTCCACCTTGACCCGGTCGCCGGTCAGGATGCGGATGTAGTTCTTGCGCATCCGTCCGGAGATATGCGCAATGATTTCGTGGCCGTTCTCGAGCTTGACCCGGAACATGGTGTTCGGGAGCGTCTCGGAGACCGTGCCTTCGAATTCGATGACGTCGTCTTTCGCCATTCGTCTGGAATGTCCGTTGTCTGTGGGAGCGGCGCAGGGCGCGCCAGCAAAGCGGAGCATTCTCGCACGTGGCAGCTTCGGAAGTAAAACCGCGTCCTGCTCAGACGTGAATGCCCGGCGCATTGCGTCCTGCATACCACGAGGCGGGGCGTTCGCCGAACGCGCCGGACCAGTCGGTGGGCGCCAGTGCCGGGGCGGAGACGAGGCCGGCAATCGCATCGATGAACCGCGCGCGCGGCCAGTACACCGCGCCCAGGCTGATGAGGTGCGGATTGCCGACCTGGGCGTCGAGCAGCGGCATTTCCCAGTCATGCAGCTGACGCGCCAGCGCCGCCAGTGCGATCTTGGACCCGCCGGACACCGCACTGAACATGCTCTCGCCGTAGAACATCCTTCCGATGGTCACGCCGTAAATTCCGCCCACCAGCTGCGTACCGTCGAAGACTTCGACACTGTGCGCGACGCCGGCCGCATGCAGCCGGCCGTAGGCCGCGCGCATTGCGGGCGTGATCCAGGTGCCCGCCTGGCCAGGGCGGGGCACGGAAGCACACGCAGCCACGACGGCGTCGAACGCCGTGTCGGCGCGCACGGTCCAGGGACTGCGGCGCAACTGTCGACGGAAACGCCCGGGGAGCGCGAATGCCGCGGTTTCGAACACCAGGCGCGGATCCGGCGACCACCACAGGATCGGTTGCCCCTCCGAGTACCACGGAAAGATGCCGTGCCGGTAGGCATTGCACAGGCGCGCGACCGAGAGGTCGCCGCCGAACGCGAGCAGGCCATCGGGCTTGCGCAAGGCCGAGGCGGCAGGCGGGAAGGGCGCCTCGGGTGATGCGCCGAGGCGCGGCAGATCCGGGCTCACGAGGCGGCGGCGCCGCGGAAGGGCCCTCTGCCGCCCAGCGCGACGGCGTACCCGTCGATGGCCCGTGCCTCCTGGGCGCACCAGTCGCGCAGCGCCTCGCGGAACATCGGGTCGGCCACCCAGTGGCGACTGCGGACCCGGGTGGGCAGAAATCCCCGGGCCAGCTTGTGTTCGCCCTGGGCGCCGGGCTCGAAGCCGTGCAGACCTTCGCGGAGGCAATAGTCGATGCCCTGGTAATAGCAGGTCTCGAAGTGCAGGCCGGGCAGGGCGACGGTCGAGCCCCAGTACCGGCCGTAGAGCGTGTCGCGACCGCGCAGGCACAAGGCGCCCGCGATCGCGACGCCACCATGGTCGGCGAGCACCAGGACCAGCTGGCGCGGCATGGTCCGGGCGAGGTGGCGCAGGAACGCCATGGTCAGCGCCGGCGAATTGCCGTACTCGGCGAAGGTCTGCTGGTAGAAGCGGAACATCGTCGCGAGGTCCTGGTCGCTCGCCTCGTCGCCGTGCAGCACCCGGAACGTCACCCCGGCGCGTGCGACCTTGGCCCGCTCCTGCCGGATGTTCTTGCGGTGCTTGTGGTCCATCGCACCGAGGTAATCGTCGAATGTCGACCAGTCGCCCGGATTGCGCCAGTGGTACTGCACGTCGATACGTGGCAGCCATTCCGGATCGAACGCCGCGTCTTCGGCCTCGGTGTGGAAGTTGACGTGGACCGACGACAGATCGGTATCGACCGTATGCGCAGGCAGCGCGGCAATCAGCGCTGAGCGCGCTGTGGGATCGAGGGCCAGAAGGCGCGGCCCGGTCACCGGCGAGTAGGGCACAGCGCACAACCATTTCGGGAAATAGTCGCGGCCGTGGCGAGCGTACGCATGTGCCCAGGCATGGTCGAACACGAACTCGCCATGCGAGTTGGTCTTCAGATAGCCCGGCGCGGCCGCGACCAGCTGCGCCCCCTGCCAGAGGGTGAGATGGTGCGGCGTCCATCCCCAGTCCTCGCGAAGACAGCCGTGGGTCTCGAGGCCGTCCAGAAACGCATGGGACACGAACGGATTGGCGCCATCGTGCAAGGCGTCCCAAGCGGAGACGGGCAGAGCCGCAAGCGAGTCCAGAATGCGGATGTCGGGGACCGGCGGCATCAGGGACGCAACTCGAGCAGGTCGATGGTAGGCGGGTTGAACAGACGGAGCGGAAGGCCGGTCTCGCCGACGCCTGCGGTGGTGAACACCCGCACCGGGCGTCCGTCGCGTCCCACCACCGAGGCCTCGCCACGGTCGAAGCCATGGGCGCTGGGAATCACGTACCGGTACAGGACCGGAATCCGGATCTGTCCGCCGTGGGTATGCCCGGCCAGGACCAGCCGGGCGTCTGCGGGGGTCAGGTCCGTGGCGCTGTCGGGATTGTGCGCGAGGACCAGCGTAGGCGTGCCGGCCGGTGCAGCGCGCAGGAAGCTCGCGTCATCGCGCTGCGCCCAGCGATCACCGAGCCCCGCCCAGCGGTAGCCTCCCGCGTCCATGATCTGTCCTTCGATGATCCGCACGCCATGGCGCGCGAGCGCGGCCCGGAGCGCCGCGTCGATGTCGGGGCCGGGCGCCTGCTGGTCGTGATTGCCGAGCACCGCATACACGGGCGAGTCGAGCCGCGCGAGCGGAGCGAACATCGCATCCAGCGATGCATGTCCAGGTGCGAACGTGAAATCGCCGGCGATGGCGATGGCATCCACCTCCAGTGCGTCCAGCCGGTCGACCAGGCGGGACAGGAAACGTGCATCCTTGTACACCCCCAGGTGCAGGTCGCTGACCAGCGCGATCCGTGCGTCGATACCGGTACCGGACAGCACCGTCTCCTGGACGCGGATGATCCGCGGCTCGATGAAGCGGGCCCAGACGAGAACAAGGGCAAGACACAGGGCCGCTGCAGCGAGTCCACGCAACCGCGGCTTGCGCAGGCGCCAGAGCAGCCACGCGACGAGCGGCACCATGAGCCAGCTCGCATGGAGCAGCGCGCCGGCGAGTCGGACCGTGTCCACGGTGGGCCTCGCCGGCGCTCCGCCGCGCTCAGCCCTGCTGGTCGAGGAAGCGCTCGGCGTCCAGCGCGGCCATGCAGCCGAAGCCGGCCGAGGTGATCGCCTGACGGTAGTGCTGATCGGTCACGTCGCCGGCGGCGAAGACGCCGGGCACATTGGTCGAGGTCGCATTGCCGTCGATTCCGGAGCGGATCTCGAGGTAGCCGTTGTTCATCGCCAGCTGGCCTTCGAACAGGGTGGTGTTCGGTGTATGGCCGATCGCGACGAAGAAGCCGTGCACCGCGATTTCCCGCGTGCTGTCGTCCTGCACTGAACGCAGGCGCAGACCCGTGACGCCGGCCTCGTTGCCCAGGACCTCGTCGACGGTGTGGTGCCACACCGGGACGATCTTGCCGGCCTGGATCTTCGCGTTGAGCTTGTCCTGCATGATCTTCTCGGCGCGCAGCGTGTCGCGGCGATGGACCAGGTAGACCGTCTTGGCGATGTTCGACAGGTACAGCGCTTCCTCGACCGCGGTGTTGCCGCCGCCCACCACGGCCACGTCCTGGTCCTTGTAGAAGAAGCCGTCGCAGGTGGCGCAGGCGGACACGCCACGGCCCTTGAACGCCTCTTCCGAGGGCAGCCCCAGGTACTTCGCGGTCGCGCCGGTGGCGATGATGATCGCGTCGGCGGTGTACTCGCCGCTGTCGCCCTTGAGGCGGAACGGGCGCTGGGACAGGTCGGCGGTGTGGATGTGGTCGAAGATGGTTTCGGTGTCGAAGCGCTCGGCATGCGCCTGCATGCGCGCCATCAGGTCCGGACCCATCAGTCCGTGGGGGTCGCCCGGCCAGTTGTCGACCTCGGTCGTGGTCATCAGCTGACCGCCCATCTGCATGCCGGTGATCACGACCGGCTTGAGGTTCGCGCGGGCCGCGTAGACGGCCGCGGTCCACCCGGCGGGGCCGGAACCGAGGATCAGCAGACGGATGTGACGGGGGCTGGTATTCGAGACGCTCATGTATACTCGCGGGCTATCGGCACTGCGGCCTGACGTGACCCATAGCTTGGCGGTGCGCCCCACGCAAAACAAGGTTCGGTCGCGTCAGCCGAACGGAACAATCCATCCGCGACACGCCGCCGAAAGCGGCGTTTTTTGTGCAGGAGTCTGCGACATGCGTATCGGTATCCCCAGCGAGACCAAGACCCTCGAAGGCCGCGTGGCCCTCGTCCCCGCTGCTGCGGGTGATCTGGTCAACCGCGGCCATGAGGTATGGGTGCAGCAGGGCGCGGGCCTGAAGTCCGGTTTCAGCGACGAGGCCTATACGCGCCTGGGCGTCAACATCGCTCCGGACGCCGCCGCGGTGTACGAGAAGGGCGAGCTGATCGTCAAGGTCAAGGAACCGATCGAAGGCGACCTTGCGCTGCTGCGCAAGGACCACCTGCTGTTCTGCTACCTGCATCTCGCGCCGCTGCCCGAACTGACCAGGCGCCTGCTCGACATCGGCCTCACCGGCGTGGCCTTCGAGACGGTCGAGCTCGACAACGGCGAGCTGCCCTTGCTGGCGCCGATGTCGGTGATCGCCGGCAAGATCGCGGTGCAGGTCGGCACGCATTACCTGCACCAGCCGCTGGGCGGGAAGGGCAAGCTGCTCGGCGGCCTGCCGTCGACCGAGCGCGGCAAGGTGGTGGTGTTCGGTGCCGGCTACGCGGGTGGAGCATCGGCGGCGCTGGCGGCGGCCGGCGGTTCCAACGTGGTGGTGTTCGAGAAGCGCCAGGACCGCATGGAGCAGATGATGCGGCTCGGCAACAACGTCACCGCCCTGTACCCCTACGACGAAGTGGTGGCGCGCGAGGTGGCCTCGGCCGACCTGGTGGTCGGCGCGGTCCTGGTCACTGGCGCGGTCGCACCGCACGTGGTGACGCGCGAGATGATGAAGTCGATGGAAGACGGCAGCGTGCTCGTCGACATCTCCATCGACCAGGGCGGCTGTTTCGAGAGCTCGCGTCCGACCACCTGGAAGGAGCCGACCTATGTGGAGGAGGGCGTGACCCACTTCTGCGTGACCAACATGCCGGGCGCCGTTCCGCAGACCTCGTCCCAGGCGATCTGCGCAGCGATCCTGCCGTGGGTCAACAAGCTGGCGTCCGGTCAGTGGCGTGACAATCCTGCGCTGGTGCGCGGGATCAACGTCGAAGGTGGCCGGCTGGTGCATCCCGCGCTGCAGGACATGAAACTTTGACGTAAGATCAAACACCTGGGCCCACTTCTTCAGGTAAAAACCCACGGTGGCACGTCCGCTCACAGAGCGCGCCAAGCGCGTGCGCAGTCCCAGCAAGGATGCCGGTCCACCGGCGTCCGCGGCTGTGCCGAATCCGCGGCGCCAGCGTCTCGTACGCGACATCGCGCTGATCGTGATCGCGCCGTTCCTGCTGTATCTGCTGGCGTGCCTGTTCACCTACTCGCACACCGATCCGGGCTGGACCAACGCCGGCAGCGTCACTGCGCCGCTCAGGAACGTCGGCGGGCCGGTGGGCGCGTGGATCGCCGACGTGCTGCTGCACCTCTGCGGATACGTGGCCTATCTGCTGCCGGTGATCCTCGGTGCAGTGGCCTGGATCGCGCTGTTCGGCATCGAGCGTGATCCCGAGCGTCATACGGATTTCGGCCCCGCCCTGCGGCTGGTCGGCATCGTCGGCTTCCTGGTCGCGTCGACCGGACTGCTCTATCTGCGTCTGCCCGCGGTGGAAAACCTGTCGGCAGGCGGGGGGGGCATCCTCGGCCGGCTGGTGGGCAACTCGCTCTACGGCGGCGTCGGGCCGGTGGGTGGCAACCTGTTCCTGCTCGCACTGTTCCTGGTCTCGGTCACGCTGGCGACCGGCCTGTCCTGGTTCGCGGTGATGGACCGCATCGGCGGCTGGGTCCTGCGCATGCCGGTGATGTTCCGACGCGGCAGCAAGCAGGCCAGCGAGTGGAAGGAGGCGCGCGAGCACCGCGAGGAGCGCACCGAGGCGCGCAAGATCGAGACCGAACTGCGCGCCAAGCGGGCGCCGGTGAAGATCGAACCGCCGGCGGCCGCGCCGGTGGTGGAGAAGAGCGAACGCGCCAAGCGCGAGCAGCAGATTCCGATGTTCCACGGCGTGGGCGCCAACGGTTCCGACCTGCCCCCGCTGTCGCTGCTCGACGATCCCAAGCCGCAGCCGAACGGCTACGACGAGGAAACCCTCGAAACGCTGTCCCGGCAGATCGAGTTCAAGCTCAAGGACTTCCGCATCGACGTGGAAGTGAAGGAGGCCCAGCCGGGTCCGGTGATCACGCGCTTCGAGATGGAGCCTGCGCCCGGGGTGAAGGTCAGCCAGATCAGTTCGCTGGACAAGGACATCGCACGCGGCCTGTCGGTGAAATCCGTCCGTGTGGTGGACGTGATCCCGGGCAAGTCGGTGATCGGCATCGAGATCCCCAACGTACGCCGCGAGATGATCTATCTCTCCGAGCTGCTGCGCTCGAAGGAGTACGACAAGTCGGCCAGCCCGCTCACGCTGGCGCTCGGCAAGGGGATCAGCGGCCAGTCGGTGGTGGCGGATCTTGCGCGCATGCCGCATCTGCTGGTGGCCGGCACCACCGGCTCGGGCAAATCGGTCGCCGTCAACGCGATGGTGCTGAGCCTGCTGTTCAAGGCGAGCCCGAAAGACCTCCGCATGCTGATGATCGACCCGAAGATGCTGGAGCTCAGCGTCTACGAGGGCATCCCGCATCTGCTGGCGCCGGTGGTCACCGACATGAAGGAGGCCGCCAACGGCCTGCGCTGGTGCGTGGCCGAGATGGAGCGCCGCTACAAGCTGATGAGCGCGGTGGGGGTGCGCAACCTCGCGGGCTTCAACAAGAAGGTGAAGGACGCTCAGGACGCGGGGCAACCGCTGTCGGATCCCCTGTTCCGTCCCAATCCGGAGACCAGCGACGTCGCCGAGCTGCTCGAGCCGCTGCCCTACATCGTCATCTTCATCGACGAATTCGCCGACATGATGATGATCGTCGGCAAGAAGGTCGAAGAACTCATCGCGCGTCTGGCGCAGAAGGCGCGCGCGGCGGGCATCCATCTGATCCTGGCCACGCAGCGTCCATCGGTGGACGTGATCACGGGCCTGATCAAGGCCAACATCCCGACCCGCATCGCCTTCCAGGTCAGTTCCAAGATCGATTCGCGCACCATCCTCGACCAGTCCGGCGCCGAAACGCTGCTGGGCCACGGCGACATGCTGTACCTGCCGCCGGGCACGGCGATGCCCGAGCGCGTGCACGGCGCGTTCGTGTCCGACGAGGAAGTCCACCGCGTCGTCGAACACCTCAAGCAGAGCGGCAAGGCCGAGTACATCGAAGGCGTGCTCGACGAAGTGCAGACCATGGGGGACGGCACGGTCGTCGGCGCAACCGGCCTGCCGGAGGCCAGCAGCAGTGGCGGCGACGAGAGCGATCCGCTGTACGACGAGGCGGTGAAGATCGTCACCGAGACACGGCGCGCCTCGATCTCAGGGGTCCAGCGCCGGCTGAAGATCGGTTACAACCGCGCTGCGCGCCTGGTCGAAGCCATGGAAGCGGCCGGTGTGGTCAGCCCGCCCGAGCACAACGGCGATCGCAGCGTACTCGCGCCGCCGCCGCCGCCGCGCTGATCGACATCCCGCGCTGAATCGCGGATGCACGATTGCGGCATCGCGCTGCAGTGTCACCGGCGCATTCAGCAACCGATTCGCACACTCCGCTCAACACAACGCACTCCGAGGCCTGCAGCATGCGCGCACTGATCCGTCACTCACGCTGGTTCGCCACCGCCGCCGTGCTGGTCATCGCCGGCGTGGCGCATGCCAACGATGCACGCGCCCAGCTGGACCAGTTCACCCGCGGTCTGAAAGGACTGGAAGGGCAGTTCACCCAGCAGGTCACCGACGGCAACGGCCGGGTCAAGGAGACCTCGAGCGGCACGTTGGCGCTATCGGCGCCCCGTTTGTTCCGCTGGGAATACGTGAAACCGTATCCGCAGCTCATCGTGGCCGACGGTCGCACCGTCTGGGTCTACGATCCGGACCTGCAGCAGGTGACCCGGCGATCGCAGGGCAGCCAGGAGCAGGACAGTCCACTCGCCGCGCTGATCGATCCGGCCAAGCTGGACCGCGATTTCAACGTCGAGCCCGCCGGGTCTTCCGCGGGCCTGAACTGGCTGCAGTTGCGACCCAAGCGCAGCGATAACGCTGCCTTCGAACGCGCGCGGCTCGGGTTCGCGGCCGACGGCGCGCTGAGCCGCATGGAGATCCACGACACGCTGGGCCAGCGCACGACCATCGGCTTCAGCGGCTGGACGCGCAATCCGACCTTCGCGCGCGATACCTTCCGCTATACACCGCCGGCCGGTGTGGACGTCGTCGGCGAGGAATGACGCCGCACCGGCCTTGGTGTGGACAGCGCGCGAGGCGTTTTTCAGCGCGCTGATCCAGATCGACCGTCGCCCCGGCGCCGCCTATCAGATGCATGTCCGGTCACGCTGGGGTTCGGAGCCCCACCGGCGAAGCGGATTCCAGCGTCCGCCGTGGTGACGAGCCAAGTCAGCGCGCTGGCTGCCCGACCTGCCGGATCGGCGTGAACATCGGCAGCACGAGCCGGTAATCGAACGGGGAGCCCTGCCTTTCGCGTCCGCCGTGGCGTGATGGCGCGACATCGACCGTCCCGCATGTCTCGCCGCAGGCCCAGAACGCGCCGCGCGCGGACGTGACGTTCACCGAGTAGGGCGACAGATCCTGCAGCAGCGCGGTCATCGGTTGCTCGGGAAACCTCTCCGGTGCACCCGGTGGCCGCGCGCGCATCGCGTGCACGTTGCCGGTGACGACCACGATCCGGCCATGCGGGAGCGCGTCATGCGCCCGCTGCAGCACGTGGGCCATCGCTGCCTCGCAGTCGCCGCGCTGGTAGCAGCGGATGTCGCGCGGATCGAAGGGCAGGAGCGCGACGTCGCGCCCCGATGCCTGGAGTCGGCCGACGCGGCGGACCAGCGCCAAGACATCCTCGCTTCGACGTCCGTCGTTCTCGGCTGGCGGCACCTGCCACCAGGCGCGTCGTCGCAGCGCTTCGATCGTCGCATCGGTGCCGCCGCTGGCCACGGCGGCACGCAGGGCCTCGTGTTCGCGCGTTGGGATCTCCAGCGCCAGCAGCACCGGCGATGCGGCGCTCCAGCGTTCGAGCAGATCACCGGCCAGCAGCGGGAGCTCGCGCGTGCCGTGCATCTCGCCGAGCACGACCAGGCGGTGCCCCTCCGATTCCCGCGTCAGCGTGTCGACCGCATCCCGCCGCCAGTCGGCGGCGGCGGTCGCGGACAGTGCGCAGAGCACGATCCCGAGGACCGACCGCGCGAGGGGGCGCGTCGCGCTTGTGATCACGTTCCCGTGGCGCAATATCGGCATGTCGCAGTCCCTCGCACTCCAGTCCCCACAGGTTAACGCGTGCCCGGAACCCGTAATCTCCGACCCTCCCGCGCCGACACCGGCGACCTGCTGCAGGTCGACCGCAGCGCGATGCGTCCGCTGGCCGAGCGCATGCGCCCCGCCAGGCTCGACGAGATGGTGGGCCAGCGCCGTCTGGTCGCCGAGGGGACCGCGCTGCGCACGGCCGTGGAGGCCGGCAAGATCCATTCGATGGTGTTGTGGGGCCCGCCGGGCTGCGGCAAGACCACGCTGGCGCTGCTGCTCGCGCATTACGCCGATGCGGAATTCAAGGCGATCTCGGCGGTGCTGTCCGGCCTGCCCGAAGTCCGCCAGGTGCTGGCCGAGGCCGCGCACCGCTTCGATGGCGGGCGCCGCACGGTGCTGTTCGTCGACGAGGTACACCGCTTCAACAAGACCCAGCAGGACGCGTTTCTGCCGCACATCGAACGCGGCACGATCGTCTTCGTCGGTGCGACCACCGAGAATCCGTCCTTCGAGCTCAACTCCGCGTTGCTGTCGCGTTGCCGGGTGCACGTGCTCGAATCGGTGTCGCCCGACGACATCCTGGAATCACTGCATCGGGCCCTGTCCGATACCGAGCGCGGGCTCGGTGATCGCGGATTGCGGATCGCGGACGACCTGCTGCGGTTGATCGCGGTCGCCGCCGACGGCGACGTGCGCCGCGCTTTGACGCTGCTGGAGATCGCCGCCGAGCTGGCGGGCGAGGGCGGCGACGTCACCGCCAGTACCATCGAGCAGGTGCTCGCCGACCGCACGCGCCGGTTCGACAAGGGCGGCGAACAGTTCTACGACCAGATCTCGGCTCTGCACAAGTGCGTTCGCAGCTCCAATCCGGACGCCGCCCTGTACTGGCTGACGCGGATGCTCGACGGCGGCTGCGATCCCGGCTATCTCGCGCGGCGGATGACGCGCATGGCGGTCGAGGATGTCGGCCTGGCCGATCCGCGCGCCTTGCAGATGTCCATCGATGCCTGGGAGACCTTCGATCGACTCGGCAGTCCCGAGGGCGAGCTCGCCCTGGCCCAGCTGGTGATCTACCTGGCCAGCACCGCGAAGTCGAACGCCGGTTACGTGGCCTTCAAGCAGGCGAAGCGCGACGTGCGCGAATTCGGCACGCAGGATGTGCCGCTCCACATCCGCAACGCGCCTACGACGCTGATGAAGGAACTCGGTTACGGAAGCGGCTACCAGTACGACCACGATGCCGAAGGCGGCATCGCGCTCGACCAGAGCGGGTTTCCCGATGCGATGGGCGAGCGGGTGTACTACGAACCGGTCGAACGGGGACTGGAGCTCAAGCTCAAGGACAAGCTCGATCGGATCCGTGCCGCCCGTGCCGAGGCGCTGGACCGTGCGCGCGGAACCGGCGCCGACTGACCCCGTGTTCGTCCGACATCCCGGCGGCTGCGATTCCGATGGCCTGAAAGGCCGGCCGGCCGATTGCCCCCCGCAGTGACCGCGTCAGACTCGAGAGCGGATCACGATCCGGGGCGGTCATGCGTCGATACATCGCAGGCGGGCTGTTGCTCCTGCCGTGGCTGCCAAGCCCGGCCCAGGAGGCGATCTACAAGTGTGATGAGGGGCAGGGTCGCCATGCCTACCAGTCAATGCCGTGCGCCGCGGGTGCGACACTCCAGCATTGGGAGGTGGCGGCATTCCAGACGACTCGAAGTGCGCACGGGGAGCAGTCACGCGATGCGCGCCCGACCGCACAGCCGGGACCGCGTCGTGCCAGCTCGTCCGACGTGTCGCATCGGAATGCGCCGCATCGCAGGGCAGCGAACGCGCCGGATCCGCACGCACGATGCCTCGCAGCGCGTGCCGGCCGCGAGACCGCGCTCGCACGTCTTGGATTGAAGCGCCGCTACGAGGACTTGCGCCGCCTCAACGACCGCGTCTCGGCCGCCTGCAACCATCGGCCGCCACGATAGCCCGCCGGCCTGCACGCGCAGATCGCGCTCAGGGCGTGCAGGGGCGTCCCACGCCTTCCCAGCCGTTGGGGAGCCGTCGGATGATCTGGCCACCGGCGCAGCGCTCACCCGGTCGCAGCGGTGTCGGGGTCTGGTCCACGGGGGTAGGGACTTCGGCCGCCAGGGGGGTCGGCCCGTATTCGTAGATCACCCGCTCCGGAGCCGGAAGCGTCGACGCCGCGGCCGGTGGGCTACCACGCTGCTCGGCGCCGGACCGCGTCGTCGACCACCAGGCCAGATTCGAGGCGACGAGTAGGCCCGTCGCCGCGAGCGCAAGCATTCGCCAGGACTCCGGCGTGATGCGCCTGATACCCGCATCGATGGGCGATTGCACGGCGCGGTGGGTACCGGTCATCGAGGGCTCCAACATCGTCCTGAACATCCGGCACGCTAGCCGGCCGAGCGTATGACCGGCCAGCTGGGGCCGACCCGAGGTCGCCGGGTGCGGCCGCCGCCGCGGCGGCTTGCACAATGCTGACGAGACCGTGACGTGGGAAACGTTCGGCGCTGCGTCGAGCTGGGTTGCGCTGCAGACCGCAAGGAATCGGCCCCGGAGGTGACGGCGCAAGGCCGTCGCCGCGCGACCGTGCCTGACAGAGACGGCAGATCCGATCAGACGGTGCTCGCTGGCGATGCTGTGCGGGGCGATCGCTGTCGGTTGCGCAGACGCGGAATCCGTTCAAGCGATGACTGCTGCACGGATTGGCGCCAGGTTTGCCATGGCGACCGTCTCCACAGTGTGCGGCACGGCGAACCTGAGCGCTCGGTTCTGAGCGACTCGACGGCACGCGTGCGCGGCGTAGAACGATCGTTGCATCGAACGCTATCGAACGTGATATGAGACGCGGCGCGTCGGCGTCACCGTGATCCCCCGTGGCCCGGGGGACGCATTCGCGATGACACGGGTGCGCTTCGGCTCCGCTTCCAGCCGGCGCGTTTGCAGGGCCGGAAGAAGAGCCGTCGCAGCAGGGAAGGGATACCCGACGGGCGTCCGTTTTCTCACCCGATGAGCGGGGCGCAAGGAATGAAGGCTCCGCGCTGCAGGACGACGTTCCGCGTTTTCCGGAGGCGGCGAAGAGTGGGCATTCGAGCGCCTCCGCCGTAACGCAGGACCGCCAGTCTTCGCCTACGGGCCGGGCCGGGCAGCCCCGGGCGGACCCCGAAGCGCAGCCGCTGGCGCAGCAAATGGTGCCCAGCAGAACAGGCCTGCGCTACAAGAGGCGACGCGGCAAGCCCGGGTCGGCTGTCTCCGCTGCCTATCAGCCCGACGGCGACCGTCCCGTAACTTGCAGATAGCGGCGGCGACGTCATCGGTACTGGATCGGCTACCCGTTCGAGCAGGGCGGCGGACGGTGTTTCCGAGACGTACGTCGCGCTCGGCAGGCTCCGAAGGCCCGCTCGTCCATGGCATGACGATGGAGCGAGGACATGGGGCACGGCCAGGTTGAGCTCGAAGCGGAGCGGTCAGGGCAGACCGCGTGGCCTCAGATCGTCACCAACGGTTCTGTCGGAGAATCTGATCAGTTTGATCAGCCTCGAAGCCTCGCCGCTTGGGGCTTCCACTCGACTGTTCATCAGCGGCATGACCACGTCTTCCAACACAATGTCGGTGTCGATCGGAAGGGCAGGCCGCGGACGCCGCTCGTACGCGGATCTATGCTGGCACAACCGCGGATCGCAGCGGGCATCCACAGTTCTTCTGCCTGTAAAGGCGATGTGCTGACATGCGCCGTGAGCAAGAGGGAGCCCCGCCTTGACCGCACACGGCAGCCGCTCGGTCTGACGGGAAACGCGGTCTCCGGGCCTGGGCGAACGCGTGCAGCCGGTGCGGAAGATGCGTTAGTCTTCGACCCGACGCGAATACGGAGCGCAACCAGGCGCAATGCCGTGTTCGCGTCGACTACTCTGCAGTGACTCATGGATTGAGTCCGGTTGACGTCCTGCGGCCTGTCGCGGCCGCACTTCACCTGAGGAGCCAATGATGGCCGATCCAGATGGCAGAGCCGCGGTTCTCCGGATCACCGGACGCGAGGCCGCTGAACGTAGTGTTCGCGCGATCATTCCGTGCGTTTCGGGCGTATCGAAACAGGCGGTTGGTTCACCGCCGACGCCCACCGCCGCACGAGCGGCGCGAAGGGCCTTCGAGTTCGCGCCGAGCACGGCGTCCGAGCCCAGCTCGACAGGCCGTGAGGTCGATACCGCTGCAAACACCGCGCGGCCGCAACGCGCTACGCGCGCAACCACGCCCAGGTCCCCAATCGCTCCGTGGAAACGGGGCACCTGTTCCTGTCCGGTGCCGAGCGTCCGGACGGACTCGATATGTATCCCGCCCATCGGCAGGGCGGCGGCGGTTACGCGTCCATCCAGCGGCCAATCGCGACGGGCGGGTTCTCGCGCTCGTGCATGCCCGGCAGCATTCTGGGCAACCTCGATCGAGCAGTCGGGGAATCAGGCCATGGCCGGGCCCGCCAGGTCAGGTCAGGTCAGGTCAGGATCTAGTTGGCGATACCGGCGCCACGGTCACATCCCAAGCCGCCAGGTGCATCAGCGCAATGCTGATCCACTGGCATCGCATCCGTCGTCCCATGTGCTCTACAAAGGAAGTGTATGAAGCCTGGAATTCCTCTCACTCTCTCTGCGCTGCTGCTCGGAAGTGTCGGCGTCAACGCGCAGGACCTGGATCGCGTTCTGACCTATCGCGACAGCGATCCTTTTCTCTTCTGCGAGCAGGGGCAGGACATCCGACAGGCGCCGCTGCGCTGTTGGATGCCAGTGCCTCCCTATACCGGCGCCTTCGTCGTGCTCCCGCATTGTCAGCCCGTCAACCCCTACGGAAAGACCTGGTCGAGCGACGATACAAATTCGTTTCGCCAGTACATGACGGTTTGTCCGGTGGGCGAGCAGCCGGGTCGCTGGAACGGCCCCGGCAGAAAAGATATGACACCGCATCAGCACTAGTTGCCGACGCGCCCGGGAGTTCGGCTCGTCAGGAGGATCGGCGCGGCGTCATCCAGCCAATTTGGTGAGCGCTTATCCGAGACGACTCGAAGTCGTTGAGTCGGGACAGCGGTCAAGGCTCTCGGCGATCGGAGCCGATACGCTCAGCGGCGTCTCGGCCGCCTTGCGCTACAGACGGCGATCAGAGGTACTTCCGATCGTTCGTAGACCTCCAGAGCTACTTGATTCACCGATGCGTACGCGCCTTGATGGGTCGTAAACCGATGTACACGCTTGTGCATCGTGTGCGCGCCTAGTGGATGGGCGGGGCACTCGATGATGCAGTACCCATACCAATAGCTGGGCAGCGCACTCACCAGTGGCTACTAGTAACTTATTGATCTTTCGAATCTAAATGTACCTTTGCGCACCTTCTTCTACGCGGGTCGCCGCAGGGTCGTGGGCAGCTTTTTACCGGCTACGCACAGTGGTGGAGCCACCCATCAGGCCCCACCAAAGTTGGTTGAGTACGACGGCCTCCCGGGCCTTATTTAATAATTAAAGGAACTAAATTATGTCGCTCAACGAACCGGATGGAGCCAGCGCTACATCGACTGAGTCGCAGCAGGAAGGCGGGTTCCTGCAAATGAATCTGTCTGACGAGCAGCTTGTCGCTGTGGCGGGAAAGATAGCTGAGATATTCCTTTTTAATTTTGTGTCTACCGTTTTTGCCGAGCGGGACATGATCATCAAGAATGGTCAGGTTGATTACGAAGCGATGGTTCAGGTGCACGCGCGCGCTTATCGTATGAGTGCCGGAGCGGCAGATCTTATGTCGAAAAGTTTGGCTGCGACCCAGACTATCGGGTGGCGCCGGTGATGATGTCTTCAGGGGCGGTCTTGGTAGTGACAAGCTCGAAGGTGGCGAGGGCTTTGATACCTATCAGTTCAACGCAGCTGATCTATCTGATGAGCATGAGGACGTCATCATCGATTCAGACGCACAGGGTCAAATCCTGTTCTACGGGCTGAATATTAGCGGGACCGGAAGGCCAACCTCGCAAAGTGACGCGCAACGTCACGTCTAATGCGTGCCGAGACTTCGCGATCTTGGTATATATATTAGGTGTTGCGTAGCGAAAACTATTGGATTGCGTAGGGCTAAGGATGTTTGCATCAAATTTGGTGTTGCGTTGTCAGTTGGGTCGGGGGCGTTGCGAGGCAGGGGACGTCTAGCGCAACAGCCATCGCCGATGGCTTAGGACTCATCGCCAGAAGCGTTTCGCCAGGATGTCTAGCGGCCCGCCTACGACGACAGTTGTCTTCGCACTCACCCACGACCTCTACTTCGGAATGAGCCGGAGAACCAGGACGCTTCACAACTCGATGGCTGCAGTTCAATTTTGTTGACAACTCTAAGCTAGAGGCTTAAAAGAAAGAGGATGCGGCTGTAGAGATGCATCGTCTCGGCGCGTTGATTGCAGCTTGGCGCCGAGATGAAAGTCTTTAGCGATTTTTCCTGCGGTTTTGGTCGCTTTCCGTTGCGCTTCGTTGGCGGGGCCATCGCAGATTCTTAGCGTCGCAGCTGTCACGAGTTTCGATCAGCCTAACGCGTTCTTCAAGGAAGAAGTCATGCGCTATCAGTTTGTACGAGTGCTGCTCGGCATCACGCTCGCGACCATGTGCATTGCGACACAAAGCGCTGAAGCGCAGGCTCCCCCGGCTGATAGCTATTGTTACGGAGCAGCTTGCTTCCAGACAAAAGCTGCTGCCGAGTCGTTGATGAGACTCGATCCCAAGTTCCTGGACGCCGGGCAATTTCTACTTCAGACCTCGGCTTCTGTGGAAAACAGGACCACAGGCGCAACGAGGTTCGGCTATAGAGTCCCAAACCAGCCTGCTGAAACAATTAGTGACGCCCAGTTTGACGCGGTGGCAGGCGTCTTTGGAAATGGTGCCTTTGGATGTGACCTGGCTCCCGGTCAATCAAGCTGGTGCGCGAATGAGCAAAACCTTGTTGAAAGGGTTGTCGAAAGCATCGAGAAAAGCCTGTCGAAGCCTACCGATGCCTGCACGGTCACTGATCCAAGTGTCACGAGTGATTATCCTGAGCGGGGATATGTTCGCTCGGCAGGTTCTGGACTTGCCGTCGTTGTCTTCGAGAGCCGAGGCTATCGCGGATCTTGGAAGTGCAACGCTACGGCAGGCTCTGTGGCGTTCTCAGTTCGAAAGCGATATTTGGCGCAGTGCCCTGCTGGATTTTCACCAAGAAGTGTGTTCGTTACTGAACAGTCACTTCCTTCTGCAGCAATTTGTGCTGCGAATACATCGCAGTCCGGCCTGATCACGGGCCCCATGCGGCAAGTGGCAAGCTGCAAAGCCAGTCCAAATCCTTGTCACCCGACAACTGGTGACAAATCGCGTGACGAGGTGGACTTTTACTTTGCGGGCCGGCCCTTCTCGCGCCACTACCATTCCATCAATCAGATCCAGCACGGGACGAAGTTCGCAGTTGGTTGGTCGCATTCCTATCTCGACCGTGTAGAGAACAAAACTACCTATTTCCCTTATTGGAGTAGCGACGGCACCTTCGAGAACTTCATCGCGCCTCCGGCGAGTTCGAACGTGGTCGTCGGACAGAATTCGCGAGACACCATCATACGTCGCATTCCAACCGGAACGGTGCGATACAAGCTTTATCTTCCGAGCGGTGATGTCAAAAGTTTTGATACCCAAGGGCGGCTTGTTGCAGTCGAAAACCCCCAGCGACCCGAAGACGATGTCACCGTCAGTTACACTGACGATCTGATCTCCAAGCTGACCGACAAGAATGGGCGTGCCGTCTCATTTGTTTATCAGGGAGGAAGGCTGGTCGAGCTTGTCAAGCCCGATGGCGCGAGCGTACGTTACACCTATGATGCCGATTCGAATCTGGCCGCGGTTGATTACGGCGGAGGCGCCATTCGGCGTTACCACTATGCAGAGCCGGATTGGGTCGACCCTCTGTTTAAGAATCACTTGACAGGTATTACCGCAGAGGACGGTGTGCGGTATGCGAGTTTTGGATATGACACATATGGACGAGTCATATCGAGCCAATTGCATACGTCTGCAGGCTATGTTGACGGAGTTCAGGTTGACTACACTTCGCCATCCACAGCCGCATTGACAACCGCTGGCGGAGAAGTTCGAACATTCTCTGTTGACTCGAGTTTGTACCGTCGCGTCACTGAAATGGATGACAGTTCTGGTGCCACCTCATTTGTGCTGGACACTCAAGGGCGCATAGCCTCGCGAACGGATAAGCGGGGCAGCATTACTAACTTCGTTCATCATCCGCTCTATGTGTCGGAGATCCACGAAGCAGTAGGCACTCTGCAAGAGCGCCGGACTTTGTTCGAGCGCAATACGGAGAATCAACCGCTGACTAGGCGCGTGTATCAGTACGGCGGCGGCGGTTCGACGCCAGGACAGCTGCAGCAGATGACGACGTGGTCCTATAACGCGCGGGGGCAGGTGACTGCGGAGAGCGTGCACAATCCAGCCGCTATGACGAACCAAGTTCAATCACGCGGCTACTGCGAACAAGCAGATGTCGGAGCCGGAGCCTGTCCTTTCGTTGGCTTGCTGACTTCGATCGATGGGCCTCGGACGGATGTCGCGGACGTGACGCTCTTCAGCTACCGCATGGCAGATGCCGCCGATTGCGAATCCGGGACAACTTGCGAGTACCGCAGGGGCGATCTCTGGAAGATTACCAATGCGCTGGGTCACGTTACCGAGACGTTGCGTTACGACGGGGCCGGCCGCCCGCTATCCATACGTGATCAAAATGGAACGGTCACCGATCTGGAGTACCACGCGCGCGGCTGGCTGACCGCGCGCAAAGTTCGAGGTACCGATGACTCGCTTGAGAGTGATGATCGAATTTTCCGTTTTGATTATTGGCCGAGCGGCCAGATTCGTCGGGTCACACAGCCAGATGGCGCGTGGACTGATCACAACTACGACGCCGCGCAGCGGCTGATTGCGATTAGCGACAGTGCCGGCAATGCGATCGACTACACGCTGGATTCCTCCGGCAACCGGTTGGCAGAGGACACATCCGACTCCAGCGGCATCTTGCGAAGGACACTCTCCCGTCTTTACGATCAGCTCGATCGCGAGGTCACTGTCGCCGACGCCTCAGCGAATCCAACCGACTTCTCATACGATGCCAACGGCAACGTCACTGCTCTCACCGATGCCTCGGGACAAGTCACGTCGAATTCGTACGATCTGTTGAACCGCCTGGTGCAGACGCTGCAGGATGTGGACGGCATCGAAGCATTCACCACGTTCGAGTACAACGCGCTTGACCAGGTCACGCGGATCGTTGATCCCAAGGGCCTGGCGACCGAGTACACATACAGCGACTTGGGGCAGCTGTTGCAGCTCGTAAGCACAGACACCGGCACCACGACCTTCAGCTATGACAGCGCCGGTAACCGCACCGCCCAAGTGGATGCACGCGGGCAGGCTGCCCAGCACAGCTATGACGGCCTGAACCGCCTGACTGGCATCGCGTACCCCGGCGCGGCGGACTTGAACGTGAGCTACGTCTACGATATCGCCCAGCCGGGTTGTCAGGCAGGGGAGACCTATGCCGTTGGTCGACTCGGCGCGCTAATCGATGCCAGCGGCAGTACCCAATACTGTTACGACCGTTTTGGCGACCTTGTGCGCAAGGTGCAGGTGACCAACGGCCAGACCTTCAGCGTGGGCTATGCCTACACCGCAGGCGGACGGCTGAGCGCACTGACCTATCCCGATGGCACGGTGACCGATTATGTGCGCGATGCGCAAAACCAGATCACCGAGGTCGGTGTGACGGCTCCCGGCGGAACACGGGAGGTGTTGCTGACCGGCGTCACGCATGCGCCTTTTGGTCCAGTCACAGGCTGGACCTATGGCAACGGTCGCAGTCTGCTACGCAGCTACGACCTCGACTATCGGCCGCAGACGATCCATGACGCCGGCACCGGCGGTCTGGATCTGGGCTACAACTACGACCCGGTCGGTCGCCTGACGCAGCTGCGCACCGCCGATCTGGCCGAACCGCCTCGCGCGCGCTTCGATTACGACGCATTGGGCCGTCTAATCGCGTTCCGCGACGGAGATGCCCAGGCCCCGATCGAGCAGTACACCTACGATGCAACGGGCAATCGGACAAGTTTCGCGAATGCAGGTGGCAACCAAGCCTACAGCTATCCGGCCGACAGCCACAGGCTGGCGGCGGTCGCCGGAGTCCCGCGTACGTACGATGCTGCCGGCAATACGCTGACAGATGGCATGGGCCGAACCTTCATCTATACCGCTGCCAACCGGCTTGGGACCGTCGCGCAGGGCGGCAGTCCAACACGGCACTACGTCTACAACGGTAAGGGCGAACGCGTCCGCAGTTATCTCGGCGCGGACGACATCACAACGGTCTACGACGAAGCGGGCCGATGGCTGGGCGACTACGACGTTGCGGGCGCGCTCAAGCAGCAGGCAATCTGGCTGGACGATCTGCCGGTTGGCTTGCTGGCGCAAGCTGTCGCAGACCGTCTGCTCTACATCCAACCGGATCACCTCGGCACGCCAAGAGCCGTGATCGATCCAGTGCGCAATGTCGCCACATGGACCTGGGATATCACCAGCGAAGCTTTCGGCAACAGTCCGCCGCATCAGGACCCGGACGGCAACAGCACCGAATTCGTGTTTGATCTGCGCTTTCCAGGCCAACGATACGATGCGGCAACGGGGATTAATTACAACTACTTCCGGGATTACGACCCAATTGTTGGGCGATATGTGCAGAGTGATCCGATCGGCTTATATGGCGGGATTAGCACTTACGCTTACGTCGAAGCCAATCCTTTGATGTACGCCGATCACTTGGGCTTGGCCGTGTATCTGTGCTCAAGACCTGTGAACGTTAACTGGGTGCCAATGTCCATGCGGCCTTATTTGAGGCATATGTGGGTCAAGACATCGACTACCGAAGCAGGAATGGGTGGGGAATGTCCGGTTCCTGGTCAAGGCTGTGCCGACGTTCCCTACAGTGCTACAGAAACCAAATCTCATGCTGGGCAATCGGCGCTGCCGGGGTCAACATGCGTTCTTCAACAGAACGTTGACGAGGCATGCGTAGACAGCAAAATCAACCCGGGTCAACCAACTGGCACATGGAGCATAATGAATCAGTGCCAGAGCTTTTCTAACGCCGTTATTGCGCAGTGTCGGTATGGTCCGCAAGATGGGCCGTCGGTGCCAAATACTTTGCGTAGTCGCGGCCCGCTGGGCTCACACTTTTCACCGAAACCATGAGTGTTAGGAGCAAGAAGATGAGTCCCGGCCGCACGCTTCTTTTAGGCGTTGTCTTGTTGATGCTTGGCGCTCTAGCAATCACGTCCGCCATTTATTACGGATGGCTGTCGGTGACTCCAGGTTGTGAAGGGAATTGTGTCTCTAAGTTCTCTAACTTATCGAGTGTATTAGGATATTCGTCGTATGCGTTACTGCTCGGCGGCGTTGCCGCAGTTGTTGCTTCCATCGTCAAGAGAATGAAAGCAAGGGCTGTGCGAGAAAGCTCTTAATTGATATAGCCATAAACGAAGCCCCGCAAGTGCGGGGCTTTTCTTCTTTAGCCGCCTGCCGAATTTTCCAGTTCTGGACGGGCCTGACGCGGGGAGGAGGTCGCGATCCCGTTTCAACGCTAATGTTTCGCGCTGTGTTGCGTCACCTCCAGCTCCCTAGCGGCTTAGGCCTTGACCGACTAGCGACCAGGTCGTAAATCAAGTTGATCAAGTTCTTCTAGCGTTTGGACGACTGTCTCTACTAGCTCACTGTCAAAATCATCACGTTCGGCCTCCTCATGGGTGCCCTTGTTGAGATTAGCCCACACGAGGTTAGTGACTGGAATTCCAAGAATTCGACCGTAAGCAGTCAATAGTGGATCCTTGTTGACGTGGTTGAAGGTCTGCGCGTCGCGCAACTTCTTTACCAATGCTTCGCAAAGGTTGCGAAGACTTGGCTCAGCTCCGACGCCGGCAAGCAGGAGATTCAGCAGGCCTTGATCATGGCTTCCTAGCCAGCGCCAAGTCTTTTCTGAAAGCATTTCGAGAGCTTGGCGTGATGCCGCCAAGGCATCTCTATCATTCAGCACGTCTCGTGCCGCTCGGGCCTTGGCGATGTAATTCGCAATAGGAACGTTGCCTGTCACTCTAGGTTGGTAGTTTCCGTCGTGGTGACGAAACAGGTAAACCTGACAGGAACCTCGGCGCTGGACAGGGAGATGTTGCTGGATGTCCTTTATGAATTCATTGCTGTGGCAGGTGACTATCAACTGAGTTTGTGAGAAATCATCGCTTTCAAATATGGCCTCGCGAATGCCGCCTCGATGCTCATGGTCGATCGCATTGATTGCGTCATCGAAGATGATGACCGGGCACCCGATGCTTTTCGCCTTGGCCATGAGGATAGCCAATCCGAGGCAGCGCACATGGCCTTCGCTAAGCACATGCAGTGCATCGACGCGAGCTTCAGGATTACCGCGAAAGCTGATTTCAATCTTTCCATCACCAGTCAATGGAAGATGCAGCGCAGAAAGCTTGTCCTCATTTCGATCATTGCGATTAAACGCATTGTAGAGGTCCTTGGCGGCGTCGTTGAGACCGGCCATCAATTGCTCTGGAAGCTGATCCCTATATGCCCTTAACTCTTCAAGGAATCGGTCATAAGCCGCCTTGTAGCGAGTGTCTCGCGCTATATCTAACTTCTCTTGCTCTGCTTGGGCAATTAGCTCAGCATTTGTCTCGTCAAATGCTTTGATGCGGTTTTTTGAGGCTTCGATGGTGTCGTTCAGTTGCTGTCGCCTCAGGTCCTGAGCTTGAACCCGCAGCTGAAACTCGCTGAGTCGCCGACGTTCGGCAACATGTGGTTGCCGATCTTGGTGCGCCTGACGTGACGCATCGTCTTGTGCCTCCATGCGGTCGATGACTGCAAGGATGTCGTCTAGTGATGGAACTTCTGCCTCGGCGGAGGCCACTTGCGGGTAAATGGCTGACCACCAACGGCCCGCTGGGTCGCCTGGCAACTGTGTCACCCAACGACCTGTCGCGGTGACCTCCTCGGCTTGGCCAGTGAGGTAAGCGGCAATCTGAGCAAAAACTTGGCGTAGCTCGCGAGACACTTGCCCGAGCGCAGTCTCTGCGGTCTGCTGTTGGTCTTGTAGGGCAGCCAGCTCTTCGAGTCGGCTCAGGCCCTCAGCTGCCTTCTGATACGGGTCTGTCGCGACGTGTGACTGCCCGTTGAGGGGTGTATCGCATGCAGGGCAGCGATCACCGACAACATTTTGAAGAGCGAGTACGGAGTCATACAGTGCTTTGAAAGAGACTTGGTCACTTTTAGCGCGAAGTGCGCCAATGACCGCGTCTAGTTCAGCGCCACACTGTTGAGCCTTTTCAAGCGCGCCTAGAACACCTCGGCGGGTTACGCCAAGCAGGTTTGGTGGAACCGCTTCTAAAATGCCATCAAGTTCCTGCAGCCGACCTGGAGCTTCGGCAGTACCTGTTAGGTTTTTGAGGGCTTCGTAGGTAGTTTCGGCTGCGTAGTCTCTAGCCAAAGCTCCTTCCTCGTCGGAAAGCCCCTGCTGAGATGCTGCCTCGCCCTCGACAATTGCACGATCTGTAGTCAACGCATCGCGGCGTGCAGCCAACGCGTCCTGCCGCTCGCTGCCCAAGACAAGCTGCCCGTCGATCGATTCGTTGAAGTGGCTGACGAACTCATTGAACTGATCCATGCCGAAAAGGGTGGCAATCAGTTCTGCGCGTTGGGCGTTGGGCCGTGCCGCGATCCTTGAGAACGAATCGATCCGATTCTTCTCGATGAAGCAGAAGCGATAGGTGTCGAGACTAGCAACAACATCGACTTCTCGTCCTTGTTGATCTGTAGCCTTCAGGACTGGTGGCTCGAATCGCCCGTCATGGACATTGGCAAGATAGGTCCGTGCGGAAATGCGCTTGTTGCCAGCCTCTTCGACGTCGCCGAGGAGGGCATACTCCAGCCCTTCGCACAAGCTAGTCTTGCCACTGCCGTTGGGACCGTAGAAGAGGATTACTTGCTTCGACAGATCGAACGGTTCAGCAACGCGAAAGCCTCGGAACGGGCCTATCGTCAGGTGCCTGAGCTTGGCCCAGGGCCAAGTGGCGGCATTGGCTTCCGCAGCTACAGCTGGTGCTGCGGCGACTGTAGTTGCAAGATCCCGACGGAGTAGTCCGACTAGGTAGGTAGATCGCTGGTTGCGTTGACGGGAGGTGCCCGCCAGTTGATCGAAGTTTCCTAATGCTAGGGCTGCAAGGCGCCGTACGTCTTCGGACACCTGTTTGTCCGGCTGATAGAGCCATTGCACGTAGCGTTCAAAGTCTTGTCGTGCGGATGCCATTCCCCCTCCTTGTGGCTAGTCTTCAGATGCTCGGCCAACGCCATGATGTCGTTGTCGTCCAGCCGCCCCGCGGCCAGCAGCATCTCTGCTGCCTGAAGCTCCGTCATTGGCGATTACCCTCAAACCGCCGTTTCTGCGTCTGCAAGTATTTAGCGACGCCCGCTAATAGTCCCCACATTTAGTAGTCCACCGCCAACGAACCGCTAAAGAGACTTAAGAGGCCTACGGCGTCTGTTGTGGCTGCAACGGCCTTGCGCACCTGGTCATTTTTCAAGTCCAAGGCTCTCAGCTTGCCTTTCACTTCGGCGACGGATTCGATGCGCCGATATGCCATGGCGTGCGTTTCGGCGTACACGGCCAACCCCTTTAGCTTGGGCACCGCGTCAGCCAAGTGCAGGCCGTGCGGGTCAACAAGGTCAACTACGAAATTCCCGTCCTGCTCGGCGAAGAAAACGAAGTCAGGGCGGACGATCTTGTATTGGTCGCCATCGATGTAAGCGATGCCCAGCGACGACTGCCCGGGTTGCCCTGGGTTGCGATACCAGAAGGTAAAGCCCTTGCCCTTGCATTCGGCCTCTACAACCGCACGCTCCCAACCCTTCAGTTCTGACGGATAGTCGCCGGCATCGTCGCAAAGCAGATGCTGCTTCCAAGTCCGGAGCACGGTCACCTGGTCGTTCTCCCTCACCTTGGTCGCTTCAAAGCGGGCCTCCGGCTTGACCAGTTCCACGTCCTGCGGCTCTGTGCTCATCTCGACGATCTGCCGGTATGACTCTCGGCGGTCGTCGCTGAGCGCCTTGATCTGCGGCCCGTGCTTCACCAACCATGCCTTCGCCAGCTTGTCGGCTTCGGCATCGAAGTAGTCCTGAACTTTCGCGCAGCACGTCCTCATCTAGTCTGAGAAAAAGATTCAGTTGCTTGTCCATCTAGCGCCTCCCGTTGCAAGACTTCAGACTGGAATCGCCCTGAGGACAGCTACCCTTTCATCCAGGGCACTATCCCAGATCGCGGCCAGACGGTCCTCGAAAACCGCTCGGGCATATCGAACTGGCATCTGTGACTCCCTCGACCAGCCGAAGAAGGCTCGCAACTTCTGTAGAGCTTCATCCATCGAATCTCCTTGCTGCAGCAGCTGGTTGAGCCGCACCACGGCGCAAGTGTGGCGGAGGTCATGCGGGGTAACAGTTCGCCTTCCGCTTCTGTCAATCAGTTCTTGGCGAACACGGGAAGGCAGGCAGTCCGAAATCTTGACGAACATCTTTGTCAAGGATTCGGTCGACAACGGGCTGTTCTGCTGTGTGTTAAGCAGGAATGCGTGCTCTGGTCTGCCTCGATAGTTCTCGACGTAGGTCTGGATCATCCCAGCGATCGCATCACTCACCGGCAATTGGCGGACGGAGCTCGCCGACTTGATGCTCGGCTTGGAGTGCCTCGGATCGTCATATTCGTCAGAGTATTGATTCTCTCTAACGTTTAACCAAAACGGGATCGTTGCTGTCTCTCGTCAAAGCCGCTTTTGATTACGTCCGCGGAAAGGAGTAGCAGCTCACCTCGTCGAAGACCTTGATGGAGCATCAACAAAAAAGCCACGAAGGCGAGCCAACGAGTATGCGTGCGTCTGAACGGATTGGCGGCAGAGCAGGGGTCCAGGATTTCGTATAGAGCCTGGACAACGTTTGCAGGCAAAGAACGAACTTGGCTCGTGTGCCTGCTTCGACGTATGTGTAACTGCCCATAGAGATTAGACAAGCGATGCAATCGTGCTTCGATCTGTCTGAGGCGTTCAGTTGGAAGGGTTGACTTGGACAGCCAAGAAACAATCGAGACAACAAACTCGAGCCCAGTCCGCCAGCGCGACTCGTCGGCCGGTCCCACAGCAGGCTGGTTTCGTATCGAGATGAACCAGGACTCTAGGATCTCGGCGAGCGCCGGGTCGTTCAAAGTGCCCAATGCTTCATCTAGCGCATGCGCCCCAAAGAGCCGGTCCGCATGTCGGTACAGACTCTCGATATGCCGAAGCTTTTTGACTTGGCTGGATGCAGCTAGATCATGGTTGGCCATGAAAGCCCAGACGCTGGCCCAATAGCGCGGCAGCCTCTGAACGTCATCGACGAGCACGACGCCACGAAGGGGCCCTGGCACCACCGAATCCACAAGCTGTCGAAGCACAGCAGTTCCTCTCAGAACACACCGTCATTTGTACCATCGGTGTTGGACGTGTTGCAGTCAAAAGCGGTCAGGAGCGGCCTCGGACGCAACACCAAGAGAAGTACCAGCTTTTCGCATAATGTATATTATGTAATGTCAGTCTCGGTGGATTAGCTGTTCTCGCTGGTGCCCACGAACAGCTGGATCTCCTGCAGACCGCCCGGTGCCAGATCGCGCAGCAGGTCCTCGAAGCTCCTGCCGACCAGCCGCTGCGCACGTCGCAGGAGGATCGGAACGGGACTCGATGGTTCATGCCTTGCGTAGTACTCGCACAGTTCGTCGATGCGGCGGACCACGTCACCGGGCCCGCCGATGCCGGCGTTCGTCCCGCTCGCACCGGCTCCAGGGGCCGACCCGGCGCCGTCGGATGTTCCCGTCTCGAGCTCGTCGTGTCCGGCTGCACCGGTGCGCGCGGTCCACTGGGCCTGGAGGAACCTGTCGAGTTCGAACAGGTCGGTCAGCAGCGGGCGCAGTTCCGGCGCCTGCGTCGACAGGCGCTCACCCAGCAACGCGTCGATCGCACGCGCATGGGCCAGCGCCTCGTGGACGGCCTCGACGCTCGCCGCCAGCACCGGTTCCGGGCAGTCGAGGCAGCAGGCTTCCAGCTCGGACATGCTGGCGACCTCCGCGTCGGGGTCCGTGGGCTTGAGCGAGCCCGTGGCCAGGCGGAGATCCCGGAGCGAGAACGCACCCAGACGGGGCGACCGGACGAACGGCGTCGTGCGCAGACGGCCGAGCAGGCCGAACGGATCCGCCAGCGGCATCAGGGCGTTGACCCGCGCGGTCGGATCGTTGTCGTCCTCGGCGTCGAGCTGTGGATGCACGCTGTCCCACAGGTCGGCGAGCAGACCGTGGACCAGCGCCAAGCCATCGCGCCATCCGGGCAGGCCGCTCTGGGCGAGCCATCCGCTGCACAGCACGACCGCGAGCCGCAGGTCGCGACTGCGCTCGAGCAGGACGATCGCCGACGGAACGAGACGGTCCCAGTCGGGACCCTCCCCCTCCCCCGCGTCGCCCACGATCCGCTCGCCGCGCGGCGCGACCGCCCGCTCCAGCGCCATGAACTCGGCGTCGTACTCCAGGTCCGGGCCGGACGGGGCGTCGGCGTCCAGCGCTGTCGTCCATGCCGCGATGTCGGTCTCAAGGTGCATGCTCGTCTCCGGCCGGCTGGGCATCACTGCGCCGCGTCGGCGCACTCGTCACTGGGAAAGTCGGGATCGCACTCGGGTGCCTGGTCGTCGGGCAGGCGGATGCCCGCCCCGACGATGCCGTAGGCGCGATAGTTGGAAGCGTCGGCACCCACGTCCACGTAGGCCACCTGGCGGTTGCTCGATGCCTGCGCGCGTCCGGCCCAGACCGAGGTCGGCACGTTGACCGCCGCGGCGCCGCCGATCGGCAGCAGCGAGCCGTCGGGACGAAGCGCGTAGAAGTACGCCGGAGGGCTTCCGATCGCGGACACGGTCTGCATCGAGAGTCCGGTGACATAGATCGGGGACGCGGAGCGTCCGATGGCGCCCGTCGCAGCCCAGGTGCCGCGGCCGTTGTAGAGCCAGTCGGTCCCGTCCTGGAGCAGGTCGCCGTCGACAGACAGGAAAAAATCGGACGTCCCCGCATCGATCGTGAAGCGACTGCCGTTGAACGCGCCCAGGGTCAGCGTGCGTCCGTTGGTCATATTGAATCCCCCGCGCGCGGCGAAATCGCCGATCCGGTCGACCTGGTTGTCGACCACGCGTGTCGCATTCCCGAGATCGACCGCCCCGCCCGCCCGACCGCTCAGCTGACCCGCGATCAGGCGGCCGTCGATCGACTGGGTGATGCCGCCGTCCGCCTCCAGACGCAGCGCCTCGGCCGACACGGGCGCGTCGATGGCGAGATCCCCGGCCACGCGCAGGTGCAGCGTCGCGCCCGCCGCGAGCGGCCCCGCAAGGGTCAGCGCCTGCGTATTGGCAAGATGGACGCCGGTGGCGGAGAACGCACCGAGCCTGCCGATCGCATTCGCGCCTTCCATGCGTGCCTTGCCGGCCACCACGCCGGTCAGCGTGCCCGCGGCGATGCGGCCGCCGGTCTGGGTGAGGTCGCCCCCGCTGCGCAGGGTCAGCTGGCCGCGACTGTCCACGTCGTGGCCCAAGGTGATTCCGCCGGCGCCCTGCAGGTCGACATCACCGCCTGAAAGCGCGCCGCGTGTCGCCAGGACACCACCAAGCGCGGACACCCGCAGCGCGCCCGTGCCGGTATCGAGCGTCTGTGCAGGCAGGCTCAGTGCACCGCCGGCGACCAGCTGCACGTCGCGATCTGTACCGCTCGCCAGCCGCGCCAGGACGAGGTCGTTGGCGTCGCGCAGGGAGATTGCGCGTCCCGCGACATCGACAGGCGCGGCGAAATCGTTGCCGGCATCGTCGAGCCGGATGTCGCCGCTGCCGCCGTCGAGGATCGCCGAACCTCCGACACGGAGTGCCGCGAGCTGCCCGATTCCGTCGCCGCTGCGGGCGATCAGCTCACGCTCGATGCGCACGTCACCAAGCTCCATTCCCCTCCGGCTCTGGGCGTCGAATGCGCCGGCGCGCACGACGCCGAGCGCGAGCGTGCCCGCGTCGCGGATCCGGACGGCACCGCCCTGGAGCGACACGGTGCCACCGAAGTCGTTGTCCGGATCGGCGAGCGTGATGTCGCCGCCCCGGAGGGTCGTCGCGCCGGCGACCGCCAGCGCACCGGTCTGTGTGATCGCGAATCCACCGCTGTCGGCATCGAACGTCCCCGTGATCGCAGCCGGCCCCAGTGCGAGCGCGCCCCGGCTGCGCACGTCGAGGGTGGCCGCGTCCACGGATCCCAGGGTGAGGGCATTCGCGTCGGCGATCGACACGGCGCCGCCACGCAGTTCGACCGTGCCGGCAAAATCGTTGTCGTCGCGGTTGAGCGTGATCTCAGCGCCGTTCGCATCGAAGCGCGCCGCGCCGCCGACCGAAAAGCCTGCCGCCTGCGTGATGCCGCCCGCCGCCGCGTTGATCGACAGCGCATCGGCGGTCGCCACCGTGGAACCGAACGTCACCCGGCCGGCGTCGATCGACAGCTCCGTGAGGCCGACGGCACCTTCGAATGCCGCATTCCCCACCGCTGCGACTGCCAGTGCACCCGGGCCCGTCGTCGCGCCCGAGACACGCACATCGCCACCCGCGGACAACGACGTGTCCCCATCGATCAGTACATCGCCTTCGAACACCTGGTCATCGTCCGTGGCGACGTCGCCGCGCAAGGCGATCCTGCCGGCCAGCACCCGCAGGCTGCCGGCATCGATCGTACCGAGCGCCAGGGTATCGACCGCCGCGATCCGGATCGAATCACCGGCGAGGGCGACGCGACCGCCGAACCGGTTCGCGGGGTTGTCCAGACTGATGTCGCCACCTGTCGAAAAGCGGCTGGTCCCGGCGACGGTGAGCGCCCCGTCCTGCTCGATCGCGCCGGTGCCCGCCTCCACGGCGAGCGGGCCCGCGACGCGGGTTGCCGTGCCGAAGTGCACGCCGTCGTGCGCGACGACGTCCAGGCTCGCCGCGTCCACCGTACCCAGACGCAAGGCGTTCGCATCGGCGATCGCGACACCGGTGCCCGCCAGCGACACGGCACCGACGAAATCGTTGTCCACGGCGCGCAGATCGATCGCGCCGCCCGCGGTGAACACGCTGTCGCCGCCGACGCCCAGGTCCGCGCCGGCGCCCTGCGTGATCCCGCCGCCCGAGGTGGCCGTCAGCGCCCCCTCGATCCGTGCGCTCGCGCTGAAGACCAGTGCCCCGGCACCGCTCGCCACCAGCGCGCCGACATCCGTCCGGCCGAGAGCCAGTGTCTGCCCGCCCGAGATCGCGACCGCCCCGCCCGCCAGATCGACCGGGCCACCGAACACGTTGCCGGCCCCGGCCAGATCGATGTTTCCGCCGGCCTCGAATGCGGCACCGCCGCCGACGATCAGCGCGCCGGCGCCCGTCTGGCCGACGGCACCACCCGCGCGCGCATCGAGGCGTCCGGCCACACGCGTGGTCCCGGAGAACGCGAGCGCGTCCCCGGCCCGCACGTCCAGCGACGAAGCGTCGACCGCACCGAGCCAGAGCGTATCCGCATCGGCGAGGACGATGCGTTCTCCCTCGAGATCCACCGTTCCGGCAAACGCATTGCCGGCGGCCGCCAGATCGATGTCGCCGCCGGCGACGAAACGTGCGTCCTGCGCCGCGATGGTGCCGGCGGCCGTCTGCACGATGTCGCCGCCCGCCGTCGCGGTCAGTGCACCGTCGACCCCGACCTGCCCCTCGAAGCTCAGACCGTCGCCCGCCGACACAGCCAGCGCAGCGGCCTCGACGGCGCCGAGTCGCAGGGCGTTCGTGTCGGCGATGGAAACCGAGGCGCCCTCCAGCTCGACCGCACCCCGGAAATCGTTGCCGGCTCGATCCAGCCGGATGTCGCCCGAACCGGCGACGAACCGTGCATCGCCTCCCACGTCGAATGCGGCGGCCTGGGCGATGCCGCCCTGCGCCGCCGTGATCGACAGACGATCGCGCACCGCCAGCGCGCCCTCGAGCGTGACCGCCCCGCCCGCCACCGTCAGCGCCTCGAGTGCCCGGAGCCCGCCGACGGGACCGCGGAAACGCACGTCACCGGCGGCGGCCCGCGCCGCCAGTGCACCCGTGGCGTCACTCGCCGAATCGACCCTGCCATCGAACAGCAGGTCGCCGGCAGCGCTCTCGAGCGAGACCTCACCCGCCAGTGTCACATCGCCTCGCCAGCGCTGACCGCCGCTGGTGGCAATGGCGCCGCCGAGTGCGATCGTGGCCGCCTCGATGTCGAGGCTTCGGGCCTCGACCCGGCCGAGCACCAGGCTGTTGGCATCACGCAGCCTCACGTCCCGCCCGCGCACCGAGACGGTGCCGGTGAAGTCGTTGCCTGCCGATCCGAGAATCACGTCGCCGGCGGCGTCGAGCGCCGTGGTGCCGCCAGCGACCGTGCCGCCGGTCTGCAGGATGGTCCCCGCTGCGCTCGACACGGCGAGCGCGTCGCGCCCGACGACATCCGCGGCGAGGACGACGCCGCTGCGGCCCTCGAGTTCGACCGTGCTGCCACGCAGGGCGTTCGTGATCACCAGGGTGTCGGCATCGGCAACCAGCGTCAGGCCGCCCTGCCCCGTGTCGATCGCGGTCTGGAGGTCCAGCGCGTCCGCACGCAGCGACACATCGGCATCGGTGCCGGCGGTGATCGCAACCGCATGCAGCGTGCCGGCACTCCGCAGCGCGAGGTCGCCACCCGCCGTCGCCCGGACATCGCCACCGAAGCGGTTGTCCGCGGCGCGCAGCGCGATGTCGTCGGCTGCCTGGAGAAGAAGGTCCCCACCGATGTCGAGCCCCGCGCCCTGGGTGATCGTCGCCCCGCTGCGCACCGCCAGGGCGTCTGCCTGGACCGCCCCCAGCGACACCGCGCCCCCGGTATGCAAGGTGACGTCACGCCCCCGCAACGCCACCTGGCCGCCGAAGCGGTTGCCGTCACGGTCGAGCACGATGTCCCCCGCCGACTCGAACGTGGCATCGCCTCCCGCGCGGTAGTCGCCGCGCTGGGCGAGGCCGGTGGAACTGCGCACGGACAGGGTGTCGTCGACCCGGATACCTGCCGTGTCCACGCTGGCACCGTCGATTGCCAGGCGACTCAACGCGGTGCCTGCACCGACGTCCCCGACCAGGACCACCGCATCGGCTGCGCGCAGATCCAGCGCGCCCTGCCCCGGCCCGCCTGCCTCCGTTGCCCCGTCCACGCGGATTCCACCGGCCGTGCTGCGCACGGTGCTGTCCGCCGCTGCCACTTCGAGATCCGAGACCCGGATGTCCCCGGTCGCGGTCACGTCGCCGCCCAGGCGGGTGAGGCCGGAAGCGCGGGCGTCGAGCGACGCGAGCGCCGTGTTGCCGCCCGCCGCGCCCCCGAGCACCAGCGTATCGGCCGCGTCGACCCTCAGGGCGTGGGCGCCGTCCAGGGCACCGTCGAAGCGGATGTCGCCGGACAGGCTGGTGAGCGCGGTGTCGGCGACGAGGATCGAGTCACCCCGGTACACCTGCTGGCCGCTGGTCTGCAATGACGCGGGCAGCTCGATGCGCGGTGCCGCGGCGACCAGGGATTCGGCCGCGACCGCGCCCAGTCGGAGGCGATCCGCCGATGCGATCGCCACGTTGCGTCCGGCCAGCGAGACGGTGCCCCCGAACCGGTTGTCGTCGCGGGCCAACTGCAGGTCGCCGGGCGTGTCCGCGATGAACGACGCATCACCGGTCACGTCGATCGCGCCCTGCTGCGACAGCGTCAGGCCCGACCGTGCCGACAGGGTGCCGGCGGTCACCGCGCCCAGAACCAGCGCATTCGCGTCGCGGAGGCGGACGACCGATCCAGCCAGATCGACCCGCCCGCCGAAGTCGTTGTCCGACCGGTCGAGTGCGATCGTTCCCGCGCCGGCGCTGAACGCCGCCGGACCAGCGATGGTGAAGGCGCCGCCCTGGTTGATGCCCCCGGACACCACCGACATCGACAGCGGACCGTCGACCGAGACCGTGGACGCAGTGGACAGGCTCCTCGCGTCGACCGAGAACGCACGCAGACGGTCGACCGCGCCGACTGCACCTCCGAAGCTCGCATTGCCGGATGTTGCGGCAGTCAGGGCGTACGCACCGTCGAGAGCGCCCGACAGGCTGAGGCTTGTGCCGTTGAGCACGGTATCGCCGACCAGGCGGACCGGTCCGGTGAAGGTCTGCGGCCCACTCGAGGTGAAGCTGCCGCCGAGCTGGATCGCACCCGCCGTCGCGGCCAGTGACGTCGTGGCGGCCGAGGCCAGGCGCAGCGTCCCGCCGGCCTGGATCGTGGTCGTGCCGCCGCGCAAGGACACCGCGCCCCCGAACGCATTGCCCGGGTTGGCGAGGGTGATGCCACCCGCGTTCGCGTCGATCGACGTGGTCCCCGTTACCGCCAGCGCGCCGCCCTGGATCACCACACCCGACGTCGTCGCCGTCAGGTTTCCGGTGATCTGGCCGCGTCCCAGCGAAACCCCGCCGCTGGCGGATACATTCAGACCGGCCGTGCTGACATCGTCGAGGACCAGGCCGGTCGCGCTGCGCATGACGACGTCGCCGCCCGTGACGCTGACGCGCCCGTTGGCCACGTTGCCCAAGCGGTCGAGCGTGATCGCGCCCGTGCCTCCGGCGTCGAGCAGGCTGGTCTGGTTGGCGGCGCCGAAGACGAGATTGCCGCTCTGGGTGATCGGACCCCCGCTCGTGGCCACGAGCAGGCCCACGCTGCCCTGCCCCAGATCGAGCGCGCCGCCGGCCTCCACCGTCAACGCGCCGGTCGACAGCGTGCCCAGCGTGAGCGCGTTGCCGTCACGGATACGCGTGACGCCGCCGCGCAGGGCCACGGTGTCGCGGAAATCGTTGCCCGCGTTGGCGAGCGTGATGGCCGCGCCATTCGCATCGATGGCGGTGGCGCCGCTGACGTCGATGGCCGTGCCCAGGCTCTGCGAGACCGCGCCGTTCGCCGTGACCGCGAGCGACGTCGCGGCGACGTCGCCGAGCATCAGTGCACCCGCGTTTGCCAGCTGCACGGCGCCGCCAGCGAGGTCGACACGGCCGTTGAATGCGTTTCCGCCGTGATCGAGGGTGATGGCCCGGCCGTCGGTCACGATGCTGGCGGTGCCGTCGACCCGTACTCCGTCGCGCTGCGCGATGACGCCGTGCATGTCGAGCGAGAGGCTGCCGCTCGCGCGCAGCGCATCGAGACCGACACCATTGCCGCCGCCGATCTCGAAATCGCCGCTTCCCGCCAGGCTGACGTTGCGCCCATGAAAGAAGGTGCTGCCACCGAACACGTTGCCGCGGCTGTCCAGTGCGATGTCGCCGTTCTGGCCGGCGCTGTCGGCCGTAAGGCGCGTCTCGCTGCTGCGGACCCGGCTGCCGGCGCCTCCGCTCTGGGTGATGTCCGCGCCGGTCGCCGTCAGCGTCCCGGCACTGATGTCGCCGGTCAGGTGAACGGCGCGGTGGGAGACGAGGCCGAGTGTGCCGGCGGCGACGACCTCGCCGCCCACCACGAGATCGGCATCGCCACCGCGCATGTCGACCCTACCGGCGATCCCGTCGAGCGTGGTGGCCGATACGATGCCGCTCGTATTCACGGCGATCCCGACCTGGGCCAGCCCCGGTGTGCCGATCATCGCGATCCCGCCACCGTCGGCCTGCACACGACCGGCGTTGTCGACCAGGATGGTGACGCCGTCCGCCGGACCTGTCGTCGCCCTCGGCACGACCTCATGGGCAGCGCTCAGCGAGACATCCGCCGCGCCGGCGCCGACGAGATTCACCTGTCCCCGGTCGGCCACGATGCGGGCGCCCGCCTCGTTGCGCACGCTTCCGCCGACCAGGCTGATGGAGCCGCCGCTCGCCCGGGTCGTCAGCGCGCCCTGGTTGATGACCAAGCCCGGCGCGCCGACGGAGACCAGGTTGAGCTGGCCGTCGCCGTCGACGAACCGCGTCAGCGCATCGCGCTGGTCGCCCGGAAACTCGGGCCCGGGCTCCAGTGTCGTTGCCAGCAGACTGCCGACGTTGACCGATGCCCCGGCGCCGAACAGGATGCCGCGCGGATTGATCAGGAAGATCCCGGCCGATGCGTCCAGCGTGCCCAGGATCTGCGACGCCGTGCTACCCGTGACCCGGTTGAGCGCGATGCTGCCGGCGGTCTGGTCGAAGTTCACCCGCGCCTGCTCGCCGATGCTGAAGGCTTCCCACTCGATGACGGTCCGGCCGCTCTGGACGATGGTGAGCACCCCGGGCACCGTTGAATCGAAGGTCGCCGAACCGCCCGTCGGGACGCCATCGGTGGGCAGCGTGCCGACAGGCAGCTGGCCCCATGCGCCGGCCGGCAGCAGCATCAGCGCCAGCAGCATTCGCGTCCGCTGCGGCGCCGCGCGCATGCCGCGCACCGCAGGCCCGGCCCGGCGCGCGAGTTCGGACACCACCTGCACCTGGCCGAGCGCGTGGTTGAAGACGAGGCGGAAAATGCGATTCATCGTGGTGCCCTCTCAGAACGTCATGCCGAACCGGGCCCAGACCCGGACATCGTCGCCATCGGACGCATCGAACCGTCCGCCCACCGGCACCGCGCCGGCGATGCGCAGCTCCAAGTTGTGGACGTGCGGCAGGCGGAACAGGAGGCCGGCGCCGGCGCCGTTGTAGGTGCGGCCCTCGGCCGGCGACAGGCTGCCGGGCGACGCGGTCACCCGGCCGTGGTCGGCGAAGAGTTCGAACTGCAGCAGATCGCGCCAGGGACGTCCGCCGAACGGGGACGCGACCGCGCCGAATCCCGGTGCGTCGACCTGGTACTCGAGCGTGGCCTGGTAGCCCCGGTCGCCGAGCGCATCGGACACGGGCAGCGAACGGATGCTGTCCGGCCCGCCCAGCGCGATCTGCTCCATCGGCACCAGCACGTCGTCGGTGTACTGGCCGTACACGCGCGCGAACAGGCGCTGGGACTGCGTCAGATACTGCATGCGCGCGAGCGACAGGCGCAGCAGGGTGAAATCGCTGCTGCGTGCGGGCGTGATCGAATCGGGGCCGGCGGCGGAGCGGTCGTCGACGGCATGGCGCAGGTTGGCCTGCACCAGGTTGACGCCGCGCGCGCGGCGATCGATATGGCGCAGGACGTAGCCGAGATCGACGACGTCGAAAGCCTGATCCGAGAGCTGCATCCCGCCGAAGACCTGCAACTGCGAGCGCTCGCGCACGTAGCGTGCGCTGCCCTGCATCTGCAGGGTGGGCCGGCTCACGAACCGCCAGTCCGCGCCGAGCTGCGCGACGGCGGTGGGGCCGGTGAGATTGAGCTGCGCGAAAGGCCCACGCCGCACTTCCATCTCGCTGCGGCTGTAAGCGGCGACGAGCGAGACGCCATCGAGGGCGGGCACCGGCACGGTCCAAGCGAACGAGGCGAAATCGCTCTGCGCCGGGGCATAGCCCCGCGCATAGCCGAGACTGACGACATCGCCCACGCCCAATGCGTTTCGCCAGGCCACGCCCAGCTGCACGCGGTTGCGGCCGGTGAGCTCGGTCCCGTGATTGCTGGCGCCGATCGAGATCGAGTACGGCCGCGGTTCCTCGGTCACCGTGACCAGCAGATCGGTCTCGCCCGTCTCCGCACCGGGCTGCAGGACCGCAGCGGTGGCGATGCCGGGCAGGTCCCGCATCGCGAGCAGCGCCGCCTCCACTTCGTCGCGATGCAGGATGCGTCCGGTCAGGCGCCGCGCCGGTGCGGCCACGGCCGTTGCACGCACGCGCTCGTTTCCCTCGACGATCACCCGGCCGAGGCGCCCTTCGAGCACGGCGATCTCGACGATCCCGTCCGCGCCGACCGACTGCGCCGGCAGATACGCGGCCGACACGACGTAGCCGGCCGCGCGGTAGGCGGCGGTCACCGGCAACGCGGCATCGGCGATGCGGTCGAAGTCCAGCGTCACCCGGTCCGCCCCGCCGGAGACCTCCGCGTAGTAGGCATCGAGCAGCGCCTGCATCGACGCGGGTGTGATGCCCCGGGTCGGGTGCTCGCCGACACCGGTGATCCGGAATCCACGGATTTCCAGCATGCCCGTCTGCGCGCTGCCGCGTTCGCGGAGCGGCGGCACGACGGACAGCGGCGGCGCGGTCTCCGCAGGACGCGCGCGCAACGCGCGTTCCTGATCCCCCGGCTGCCAGCCGGCCGGGGGTGCCCCGTCCTGTGCGAGACCGGAGGCCGAGACCGACAGCGCCATCGCGCAGGCACCCGCGCGCGCGGTACGCAACATGCGCGCGCGCGCCGGCTTCCCTGTGACTTCAGACATTCCCCTGCTCCATCGACCACACCATCCACGCCGCCAGCGCAAGCGCGATCGCGACGGACACCGCGACGATCGTGGCGCCGCGCGCATGAATCACCGACCCGCGCCGCATGCCGCCGCCGGGCACGGCCATCGGCCCGGCTTCCCCGTGCGGCGGCGGCGCGTCCGCGGGCGCGGGCGATCCTACCGCGCGACGCTCAGTCTCGTCGCGGCGTTCGCGCAACGCGGCGATCAGGCGCCGCCGTCGCGCGCGATAGGTCTCGCGGCTGATGCCGCCCTGCTGCCAGGCCTCGCCGAGCGCCTGCAGCGCCTTGTTCGCGTCGCGTTCCCAGTCGCTCATTTCAGCTCCCGCACCAGCCGGAAGCCGACGTCCGCCTGGGCCGCGCCGGAGTCGGCCCGCCGCGCATCCACCGTGCACTCCGACCACAGGCTGCCGAAGCCGCCGCCGTGCACGGCGACGCTCCCCCCCGACTCCGTCCATTCCCAGACATTGCCGCTCATGTTGATCAGGCCCCAGGGGTTGGCGGCGCGTCCTCGCGCCGATACCGGGCCACCCGCGCTGCCCGCATCGGCCGTGGGCGGAACGCAATTGCTGTCGGGCGCCTGGCGCCAGCCCGCGCCGGCGCGGGCGGCATGGCGCCACTCGGCCTCCGTGGGGAGACGGTAGCGCCAACCGCCCGTGGCATGGATCAGCCAGCGGGCATACCCGCGCGCCTGGGCGAGCGTGACGCCGGTCGCCGGCAGTGCGGCGGCGGCCGCAGTCGCCGAGGGCAAGGGACGACAGCGCCCGGTCGCCGTGCAGTAGGCGTTGAACTCGCCGACCGTGATCTCCGAACGTGACAACGCATACGGCGCTGCGCCGTCGAGGCCCGGCACCACGACGAAGGTGGGTCCGCGGCCGTCGCCGATCGCATCGAAGCAGAACCGCCCCCGCCCCTCGAGGCCCGGACGTCCGCACGGATCCGGACCATCGGGTACCGGCGGCAGCACGTCCTCCGGATCGACCAGCGCAGTGGCCGCGCTGCCCGCTGCTTGCGCGGCGTCAGTGCTGCCACTGCGTCCGGGCCGCGCACGCGGCGCGACCGGCGCACCGGACGAGGGCTGCAACTCTGGCGCGAGTGCGCGGAGTCTCGCGGCGAACCCGCCCTCGGGCAGCGTGCCGCGCTCGCGCAGCTGCGCTTCCAGTGTGGCCAGCCCGCTCGCGTCGCGGCGCAGGATCTCGTCGAGCCGTGCGAGCAGCGCGGCGTGTGCCGCCGCATCCGGCGGGGTGCGCGTCGCTGCTTCGACATCCACGGCCAGTGCATACCGCGCCCGGGCGGCACGCAGATCGGAACGCTCGCCGAGCAGATCGGCGCCAGCGCGGGCAATCGCCGCCGCCCGTGCAACGTCGCCCGTGTCCGCAGCGCGGGTGGCGGCCGCCAGGTGGGCCTCGGCGACCAGGGCGGGCCCCGCGGCCCGGGTGAAGGCGTCGTCGGGCGCCACTTTGCGCAGTTGCTGCAGCGTTTCGCGCGATTTCGCCAGGTCCCCGGCGGCTGCCGCACGACGCAGCGACTCGGCCCTGGCCGCGGCCTCGGCTGTCGCCGCTTCGCGCGACAGGCGCTGCTCGAGCGATTGCTGCAGCCCTCCGAGGCGTGCGTCCTGACGGCGCAGCGCCGCATCGTCGGGCGCCATCGAGAGGCCGAAGCGCACCAGTTCCGCCGCGCGCGCCACGTCCAGGGGTTCGGTCGCGGACGCGGCCCGGTGGGCGATCGCCCGCGTCAGTCCGGCGCGCAACCCGGCATCGCCGGGAAGCCCGGGCGCCTCGTCCAGCACGGAGAGCGCCGCCGCCACATCGGCGCGCCACCGCGCGTCGGTCGCCGGCTGGGCGATGCGCTCCGCCAGCAACAGGCGCGCAGCGTCCGCGTCACGTGGCCGGGCCACCGCGTCAGCGCCGCCTGCATGCCGCTCGAGCGCCGCGTCCAGGGTGACGCCCGCCAGCTGCAGACGCAGCGATCCGGGAAAGACCGTTTCCGCCCGGCGCATGGACTCGACCGCTTCGTCGAGGCGCCCCGCCCGCGCGGCATTCGTGACCGCATCTGCGTAGGCCAGCTCCAGGCCGGGATGGCGCAGCAGCGCGCTCGCCGGATCGATCGCGCGGATGCGCTCCATCGTGCCGGCGGCGCCGCCCTCGGCGTCGAACAGGCGTCCGGCCGCGATATGCGTGCCCAGCTCCGTATCCAGCTGGTTGAGCAGGGCATCGCGCTCGACGGCGATGGCGCGGGCGCGTTCGTCGAGCGCCGGCGAGAACAGGCGCAGGTCGTTGCGCAACGCGAACACCTGTTGCGCCTGTGCGTAGTCGTAGCGTCCCTCGGACGGATTCCACAGCGCATCGAGGCGCCGGAGCAGGAAGGCTTCGATGCGGGTGTTCTCGGCCAGCACCAGCGCGTCGCGATCGGCTGCCGCCAGGCCTGCGAGGGCACGCATCGCGGCGGTCTCGTCGGTAAAGGCGCCGTCGGCCTCGGAGAATCCTGCGATCACCGCCGCGAGCTGCCGCTGGTGCAGCCAGTACGAGGCGCCGAAGCCCGCGCCACCGATCAGGATCGCGGCTGCGGTTCCGTAGCCGACGAGCGGCATGAGGCGTTCGCGCGCCGGCACCTCGCGCAGGCCCTCGAGCAGGTCCTCGACGCGGGGCGTGCGCTCGCCGGCGCGGAAGGCGACCGCGCGGCACAGGGCGCGGTACTGGCGCGCGGTCAGGCCGGGCACCTTCGGAGGCACGCGTCCTTCGCGCAGAGCGACCTCGGCACTGACCTTGTCGAAGGGATGGCGCCCGGTCAGCAGTTCGAAGCACACGCACCCCAGGGCGTAGATATCGTCGGTGGGGGTGGGATCGGCCCCCTGGATCATTTCCAGGCTGGCGTACGCGGGAGTCAGCGCGCCGAGCGTGGCGGCATCGAATACGGTGACCTCGCCGCTGGCGCCGACGCCGGCCTTGCCGGCACGCGCGATCCCGAAGTCGAAGACCTTCGGTATTCCCTCGCGCGTGACCATCACGTTGCCGGGCTTGAAGTCCGAGTGGACGATCCCGGCGGCGTGGGCGCGCTTGAGCGCCCAGCACATGCCCTCGATGAGGGGCCGCGCGCGGGCCAGTGGCATGCCGTCGAAGGCACGCTCGCGGATCAGCGTCCGCAGGTCCGAGCCGTCGATGTACTCCATCGTCATGTAGACGATGGTCCCGGCCTTGTCGAAGTCGTAGACGCGCACGATGTTGTCGTGTGCGAGGCGTTGCGAACGTCTCGCCTCGCGCTGCAGGGCCACGAGCGAGTCGGGGTGCCGCCTGAATTCGTCGTTGAGCACCTTGACCGCGACATAGGGATCGCGGTCCTGCGCTTCGACCTTGCGCTCGTCGCGCGCGAGATAGACCACGCCCATGCCGCCCCGGCCCAGCTCGCGCTCGAGCAGGAAGCGTCCCTTGAGCAGCATGCCGACGCTGGCGACCTCGCCGATCGCGGCGTCGGCGATCCCGGCCCAGCCGGCCTCCGTGCCTGCGGTGCCCGTCGCGCTGCCCGTCCCGGTGCCCGTGGCCGATTCCGCGCTGCGACGTGGCGCCGGCGCGCGCGGCGCGACACGGGTCGCGTCGTCAGCCGCCTCACCGGCGGCGTCCGCCGGAGGCGCGCGCCGCGCGAGCGGCATCACGATCGTCGCGTCCGCGTCGGAAGGCGCCTCCCCGGACGCCGTCGGCCGCATCGCATCCAGCCGCTCGCGCAACTGCACGAGCGTGGTCTCGTCGAGTTCCTGGCGGAAGCGCGACAGGGTCTCCACACCCGCTTCGTACTCGGCAGCCGGCAGCACCCCACGCGCCGACAGGGCCTGCAGCACCGCGCCCAGGTCGACTTCGCCCCGCCGCAGGGCCGTCATCAGTTCAACCACGTCGTATCCGTCTCCTTTCATCGCACCTCCCCCAGCTGCACCGCGATGGCGGAGACGTTGTCGCGCGCGGCCCGGCCCAGCGCGAGTTCGAACAGCCTTCGCACCAGCGCCTGCGGGTCCCGGGCGCGTCTGCACTCGAGATTCAGTTCCTCGTCGCCGATTTCCTTGTTGATCCCGTCGCTGCACAACACGAAGGTCGCACCCTCCGCGCTGTCGGCGATCGTCCAGTCGACGAACAGCTGCGGTTGCGCCCCGACGGCACGCGTGAGCGCCCCTGCCGGCGCCTGCGGCTGGGCGCCGGCGAAGCGGGTCACGTCGTCGCGTGCGCCGTGGACGTGGTCCAGGGTGATCTGGCGCAGTCTCCGACGGTCGAAGCAGTAGCCGCGGCTGTCCCCGACCCAGCCGCACAGGACCACGTCCCCGTCGTCGACCAGCACCACGACGGTCGAGCCGATCAGATCGCCACCCCGCGATTCCGCCACACGCATGAGTTCGGCGTTGACGTCCTCGAGCACGTCCTCGATGGCGTCGATGAAATCGCAGAGGTCGTCCGGTCGGTGCAGCGCCGCCAGCCGTTCGACGATCAGGCCGCTGGCGTAGTCGCCGGCGCTGTGACCGCCGAGGCCGTCGGCCACGACCCAGAGCCCGGCGTCGTCGCGCAGGAGAATCGCATCCTCGTTGCAGCGTCGGACCTTGCCCGGATCGGTCCGCCCGCTCGAACGTCGTGCGGAAGCGCCCATCACGCCGCACCCGCCTGCGGGAGGATGCCGAGCAGCTGCGCGAAGGTGGCGGTATCGGGCAGGCCGCGATCCACGCGGAGACTGCCCGCCGCCCCTTGCCTGCCCGGCGCCCACCAGAGTGCGCAGCCCGCCGCGGCCAGCCGGTGCCACAGCGCCGAAGGCATGCGCACGCCGTGCCCCGGCAGCGACAGCCAATAGCCGCGCCGCGCCGGATCGAACCCCGGTGGCGGGGTGGGAACGGTCGGTTCGTCCGGGTCGTCCGGGGGCACGAGGCCCGCGACCGCCGCATCGAACTGCACGGCGTCGACCGCGGGATCCCGTTGCGCGGCTTCGGCGACCCCGGCGACGAGTTCGAACCAGTGTCCATCCTCCGCGAGGACACCCGGCGCGCCGATGCCCGCCGGCAGCGCGGCCGCCACCACCATCGGAAAGCAGCGGCCCACCCGGTCGCACCCGGGCAGCATCACGCCCGCCCACGCCGCCTGTCCGGCAATCCCGGGCGAGAGCAGGAAACGCCAGGTGGCGGCATGTCGCCACGCGACCTGCCACGCGTCGCCGTAGCGGTCGCGGGTGCCCGCGACGGCGTGGGAAAACGCCCGGTCCCACGCGTCGACGAACGCAGGAGGCAGGCGCCGCTGCACGAAATCGCCGGCACCGGGCAGCTTGCCGAAATAGCCGGGCGCGTTCATGCCAGATCCCCGCAGTTGAACGCCTGCAGCGCATTGTCGAGAAACGGATTGCGCAGACTGGCCGCGCGCAGCGGCAGCTCGACGCGGCCCCCGCCGATCGACCAACGCGCCACGTAGTCGGTGTCGGAACTGCGGCTCAGCGACTCGGCCTGGAGCAGCCGGAACAGCGCCCAGTCGCCCTGCCGGCTGATCCGGCCCAGGCGCGCACCGGCGACGTCGAAAGCGGTCAGCGACGCCTGGCCGGGCGTGGGCCCGGGCCAGGTCATCGGCCTGGCGGCCTCTTCGCCCGCCGACGAGGCGAAGGGCTGGCCGTCGACGTCGATCTCGATCCGGGCGACGGGGCCCTCGAGCCGGGCCTGGCGCAGGGTGAAGCGGACCTCCGGAAGCACACCGCCGCGGAAGTACGCGCGGCGGATGTGATCGGCGGCCTGCATGCGCGCAGGCAATCCCGGCGGTCCGGCAGCCAGTCCGGGGGCGTCGCGCCAGCGCCAGACCGTCCCGCTCGTGTCGATGCGCGCGGCGAGCGACTCACGGAAGAGGCGATCGAAGCGACCGCCCGGCCCGAACAGTTCGCCGAAATCCTGCAAGGGAATCTCGGCCTCGGCGGCGAGATCGAAGGGGTAGCGGCCCCGGGTGAAATTGCCGCAATCCTGGCCGATGGCCTCGCGTGCCTGGCCGGCGAGCGCATCGCGTTGCCCGGCGGCCAGCAGCTCGGCACTGTCGCCGGTCAGCGCCGCGAGCCACCGGTCGACCGGCGCCGGCAGCTGCGCGACGACCTGGCGCACCAGCGACAACTGCGCCGGTGGCTGGCCCGGCGCGGTTCCGGCCGGCGGGGTCAGCAGCGCCTTGGCGAGCTCGTCGACGGTGAGCAGGGCGCGATCGAGCGGTGTGCTGCCGGCCGCGCCCTCGGTGAGCGTGTTGAGCGGCGCGAAGTGGGTCTCGATCGCCGCGCCGGCTGCAGGGGCATCCCCGGCGGGATCCCGTCCGAGCACTGCCTCCAGTGCACGGGCACGCGCCGCACCGGCCTGGCCGGCCGCCGTGGCGGCCACGCCGGCCTCCACGGCGGCAGCGGCCGAGGCCTCCGACGTCGCCTCCGGTGCGGGCAGGCGCTGCATGTCGGTGGTGTGCTCGCGCACCCGTGCCAGCAGCAGCCGCAACGGCGAGCCGGGCGCCGCCAGACGCGCAGCGAGCGCGCTGGCCTGCTGCAGGTCCGATGCCGGCACGAGCTCCAGGTCGGCAAGCAGCGTGTCCCAGGCGCGGAGATAGTCCTGCTCGTAAAGCGCCTGGACCTGCTGCACCGCCCGGGCGCGCGACAGCGTGTCCCCGGCGCCGGTGTCGAGCACCCAATCGTCGGCCAGGAACCGGTCGACCTCGTCCTCGATGCCTCCCGCCACCTGGCGGGCGAAGACCGGCTGGGTATACAGCGCCGGCCACGGCGCCGACATCGACGCCCCGCTGCGACGGCGGAACGCCTCGCCTCCCAGACCCAGCGCCTGATCGAGCCGCAGGGTGTCGTCGCTGCGGTCCTCGAGCGCCAGCCGCAGACTGCTGTAGACGAGCGCAGAGAGATCGGCCGCGCGCAACGTGGTGCGTGCCTGTTCGACCCGACCCTGGTCCAGCGGCAAGGCTCGCAGTGCGCCGGGCTGCGCGAGCAGCGCATCGAAATGGCCGGCCAGCGCCGTCTGCAGCACCGGATCACGCGGGAACAGCCGTCGCCACTCGATCGAGGCCAGCGAGGCGAGCTCGGCTGCGTCCGCGCGCCCGGGCTGACCGAGCATCAGGTAGCCCTTGAGGTAGTAGTACAGCGCCTGCAGATCGTCCGCGTTGCCGGCCAGGCCGCGCCGGAACTGCGCGCCGAGCCCCGGCAGCAAGGTCGCGTTGAGCTCGCGCAGGTAGGCGTCGTGCAACTGGCCACCCACCGCGCCGCCCTGGTACAGGCCGGCGCGCATGGACCACGGCACGCGCTCGTCGTGCGCCGTCGCCGTGTCGACCACCGGGCGCAACGCTTCGAGACGCTGCAGCGCGAGCGCGAAGTACTGCGGGGCGGTCTCCGCGGTCTCGAGGTCGGCGACCAGCGGCCGCGCGTCGAGCGCTGCCTGCACGTCGGCGAGATAGCGCGTGTTGCGCGCGTGGCTGACCGTCATCGCGAGGACCAGGCCGACCGTGCACACCAGGCAGGCGGCCATCGCCAACGAGGCGCCGAGGCGTCGCCGCCCGCTGCCGGCCAGCCCGGTGGCGAAACCGGACTCGGCGAACACCACCTCGCGAAGCAGGCGCTCGACGAAGAAGGTGCGTCGCTGCAAGCCCGGCGCGTGGACCCGTCCCGCGTCGACACCGAACGTGCGCGCGACCGCGCCCATCATCCGGTCGATCGGCGTGCCTTCCTGGGTGCCCGAGGTCATGTACACGCCCCGCAGCAACGGGGCGGCCCCGTAGGCGCTGCCGGCGAACACCGCATCGGCGAACTCGCGCGCGATGTCGCCGAAGGCGGCGAACTGCTGCGGAAACGACAGGATCGCCGCACGCCGGCTGCGGTCGCGCTCGTTGTGCAGGCGCTCGACCAGCCGCCCGTCGAGGCGCTCGACCAGGGCGTTGAAGGCCTGTGCGAAGCCGCGCACCGCGCTGCCGTCGAGGGTCTTCTCCGCAGGGAAGGTCATGCCCCAGACCTGCGCACGCTGCGCGGGGTCGAGATCGTCGAAGAACTCGGAAAAGCCCGCGACGAGATCGCACTTGGTGAACACCAGATACACCGGCAGGCGGATCTTCAGCTGGTCCTGCAGCTCGTCGAGGCGGTGACGCACGGCCTGGGCGTGGGCGTCGCGCTCGCGCTCGTCGAGCAGCAGCAGGTCGGACATGCTCATCGTGACCAGCACGCCGTCGAGCGGCCGCTCCCTGCGGAACCGCCGCAGCAGACGCAGGAAGCCGCCCCATCCGTCGGCGTCGGATTCGGCGTCGGAATCCTGGGTGGTGTAGCGACCCGCGGTGTCCAGGAAGACCGCGTCGCCGGTGAACCACCAGTCGCAGTTGCGCGTTCCGCCCACGCCGCGCAGCGCGTCCTTGCCGAAGCGGCCCGCGAGCGGAAACTCGAGCCCCGAGTTGCGGATCAGGGTGCTCTTGCCCGAGCCGGGCGGCCCGATCACCACGTACCAAGGCAGCGCGTAGAGACTGCGCCGACCGCCGCGGGTGCGAAGCAGCTTCACCGCGTCGCGGAAGCGGGCCTCGAGCTGGGCCCGCTCGGCCGCGCTGCTGCTCTCGCGATCGTCGTCACCGGCCGTCGAGGCGGAGAGCGCGGCGCCCATCGCCTGCGCGCGACGACGCTCGCGGACCCGGCGCACGCCGACCACCGTGGCCCAGGCCAGCAGCAGCAACGCGATCGCGAGCGCGCGTGCGAACCCGGTCGCCAGCGGCATGCGTCCGGCCACCGCCACCCACGGCCCGCCGATCCAGACCAGTGCACTCAGCACGAGCACCGCGATCACCCAGAGGCCGGCGCCCGAGCGCAGGAAAAGAAGCAGCTTGCCCATCGCTCAGTTCCCCGGCTGGTAGAGGATGTCGACGCGCCGGTTGCGGGCGCGGTGTTCCGGCCGCGACGCCGGCTGCAGGAGCGGCTGCGAGGCGCCCGCACCGACGACCTCGATGCGGCCCGGGTCGGTCAGCGACCCCCCGACGACCTCGGCGACCGCCTGGGCGCGCGCGGTCGACAGCGCGTAGTTGTCCTTGAAACGCAGCGAGCGCAACGGCTGGTCGTCGGTGTGGCCGACGACCAGCACGCGCCCGGGGAGCTGTTCGAGCGCCGCGCCGACGCGGGACACCAGCGCCCGCGCATCGCCGTCGAGTTCGTCGCCGCCGGAGGCGAACATCGCGCCCGCCGACAACCGCACCCAGGCCTGGCCGTCCGCACGCTGGTCGACCTCCAACAGCCCGGCGCGCTTCTCGCTCGAAAGCAGTTGCGCGAGCGTGAGCGTCGGCGGCGGGCGCGGGGCGTCGCCCGGCGGCGCGACCGAGGCCAGGCCGATCCGCGCAGCCTCGGCGCCGATCGGTGCCGCCAGCTCGTTGAGACGCACGTGGAACCAGCCGTACACGCCGAGCACGACGGCGAAGCAGGCGCCCGCCACCAGCCACGGCGCGAGCCGGCGCGCCAGCGGACTGCCGCGCTGGTCGAGCCCGCGCCAGTTCGGCGAGAGTGCATCGGGCAAGGCGCCGCGCTGGGCGCGGATGCGACGCTGCAGATCGTCCTGGATGTCGGCCAGACGCGCGCGGCCTCCTGCTTCGATCTGGAAGCGCCCCGAGAACCCCAGCGCGAGGCAGGCGTACATGAGCTCGAGCAGTTCGATGTGCCGGGGCACGTCCTGCAGCAGCTGGTCGAGCAGCTGGAAGAAGCGGGCCCCGCCGTAGGACTCGCCATGGAAGGTCACCAGCAGCGTCCGGCTGGCCCAGCCGCTGCGCTCGCCCCACGGCGAGTTGAGCACCGCCTCGTCGAGCGTCGCGCACAGCACGTAGCGCGCTGCGGTGATCGTCTGCGTGCCCACCCCGCCCTCAGCGAGCCGGGATTCGAAGCGGCGCACCTGGGTCTGCACCTGCGCGCGCAGCGCCTCGGCGTCGCCGGCATTGGCGCTGTGCCGCAGTTGCACCGCAAGCAGCAGCAGTGGACTGGCGGCGTGGAGCAGCGGATTGCGTCCGCGACCGAGAAAGGCGCTGATCTCTTCCGGCGCGGGCGGCCCCGCCATCGCCTCCCCCGCCCCGGGCAGCGGCAGGCGGTCCGCGCTGCCCGGCCTGACGATCGTCGCGTCCTCGAGGATGTCCTGTGGCCGGCTGCGCATACGCTATCCCCTGATCGCCCAGAGCTGCAGCTCCAGGCCCGGTGTGCCGGTGCCGAAGTGGAGCGCCAGACCGCCCGCCCCCCGCAGCTCGCGCCAGAGCGGCGACTGACGGTCGAGTTCGAAGTACACGTGGCCCGCGTGGTAGGGGATCTGCCGGGGCGCGACCGGCATCGGGGCCAGGCCCACGCCGGGCAGCTGGAGATTGACCAGGTCGCGGATCTTCTCGACCGGGCCGATCTTGGCGGTGGCGGGCAGATGACGACGCAGCGCCTCCGCCGGCTGATCGGCACGTGCGGCGAGCACGAAGGCGGCCGAGTCGAACAGGCCGGGATCGCCGGCGACCGCAACCCAGACGCCGAACTTGCGTTGCTGGATCGGGATCGGCGTCGCCGTCTGTTCGAGCACCGCACTGAGGCTGCCGCGCAACGACGCGACGACGGGTTCGAACGCTGCGCGCTGGTCCTCGTGCCGATACGGCGGAAACGCCGGCGGACGTTTGCCCGGCGCGGTGAACGTGGCCAACTCGCCCGCCATCGACACCAGCGCGGCAAACAGGGTTTCCGGATGGGGAGTCGCGGCTTCGCTCCAGTGGGCGACCACCGGCTGCCACCGGTTCACCGCCTGCAGCAGAAGAAAGTCGGCGATCTCGGCTGCACCGCCGCGATCGGTCGCCGACACGCGTCCGGCGAGCGCTTCGCCGCGCTGGTGCAGCAGGCCGAGCAGCTCGACCAGGAACGTCGCCAGGCGCGGCGCGGCGCGCACGTCGAGCGTGGTCGGCACGAACCCCTCGTCCAGCACCACGCGGTTGTCCGCGCGGCATTCGACCACACGGGCGAGTGGAATCCGCGCCAGACCGTCCAGGGGCCGGGAGCCCGGAAGCAGCCGCGTCGCCAGGCCGCCGACCTCGATCACGACGCTGCCGTCGATGCTGCCGGAGGCATCGATCGCGTCGGTCTCACGGACGCGGAAGCGCACCAGTCGGTCGGCGGGCGCGTCGGGCCAGGCACTGTCGGGCTGCGAGGCCGAGCGCAGCGGTACGGTCAGGAACACGGTGTCGTCGTGGCTGCCGGTATCAACTTCGAACGGCGCCGGCAGGGGGTCGTCGTCCGGCATCGAGAACGGCGTCCCGTCCGGAAACACACCGCGCGCGCGCCGCAGGCCGATGCGCCCGACCGCCAGCAGGTCGGGTTCGAGCTCCAGTTCGGTGAAGCCCCAGCCCTGACCACGCAGGCTTCCGGCACGCAGTTCGATGCAGCGCTCGAGGTAACGCTCCTGCTGTTGCAGGTGCTGCGGGCGCAGGAACAGGCCTTCGCTCCAGACGATCTTGTTGTTCTGCGTCATCGTCGCTGCGTGCTCGCTCACGCGGAAGCGCGATCGCCGGCACCGCCGGCATCCCCTGCGCCATCCGCTGGATGGAACCGTGGCGCGTCGTACGCCAGGCTGAGCCGAATCCTCGCCGCGGAGGACCGCGGCAGCCCGACATTCCGTCTCAGTGCCGCGCACGGCATCCGGCACGTCGGGCCCGCCGGCACGTGGAGCCGGGCGCCACTCCGGGCGGCCGTCGCCCGCCGACCGGCGCCTAGCGGGCGTTCCGCCTGCGCGCGCTCTTCAGGCGCGCAAGCTGCGCCTCGTAGGCGCGGGCGAACTCGTCACCGAACAGCATGCGGAACGCGGTGTCCGGGTCCTTGGCGGCACGTCCGAAGTCGTCGCGATACCGCTCCCAGTAGCGGGCCTTGCCACCGAAGAGGCCGCGTCCGCCCGCATCGACCTCCCGTTCCACCCGCTCCGGGCTGAAATGCGCCAGCAGCGATTCGAAGGCGGCGCGCATCCCGGCCAACATGGCCATCTGGTGGCAGCGGATGTCGTCGAACGCGTCCTCGAATGCGTCGGATCCGCCGAGAAACGCGCTGTCGCGCTCGAACAGGCGCCGCATCGCCTCGTCCGGGGTGGCCGCGAACTTCAGTGGATTGTTCTCGCTGCGCTGGATGATCGTCACCGGCAGCCGGAACGTGTTCTTGATCTCCGCGCGTGCGCGCAGCGTCTCCATGACGCCGTCGACCACGATCCGCAGGATCGCGTCGACATCGTCGCCGGCGGCAGGACCCGCCGGCGGGCTGGCGGGCGAAGGACGGGGCGCGAAGTCGCCCTGGGTGAGGTCCCAGGTCTCCGGCAGTTGCACGCCCGCGCCGTTTGCCCCGCGTGGCGGTTGGAAATGCGCGCTCGCTGCGTCCGAGTGGTTCCAGTGGCCGCCGGCCGCAGGTGGCGGCGCCGGCACCGGGTCGAACAGGCGCAGCGGATCGAGTTCGGGCGGAGGTGCCGCGCCACCGAAGCCTGCGAGAAGGGCGTCGAGCCCGTCGCCGGCGGGCGCGTGCATGTGCGAGGGCGCGGTCGCCGGCACGACGCGCGCGTGCGGTTCCGGCGTCGCGGGCCCGAGGCCGAAATCCCAGTCGTCGTCCTCGCGGCCGAAGTGCACGGACGCCGCCGCCGACGTGGTGCCTGCGGCCGCCGCGGCCGGCACGACGATGGTGCGGTCTTCATCGGCTGCGACATCCAGGGGCGATGGTCCGGCCGCCGCTGCATCGACGGCAAGACCGACGGCCAGCTCGAAGCTGTCCATCTGCAGCCTGTCCCCGTCGTCGAGCGTGACCGGCTCACCGCGCGACAGCGGCGCGCCGTTGCGCAGCATGCCGTTGGTGCTGCGGTCCTCCAGGAAGTACAGCCCGTGGACATAGCGAACGACCGCATGCACGCGCGAGATGCCGGGCGCCGCGAGGACCCAGTCGCAGTCGTCCGCGCGGCCGATACTGCCGCCGGACGCCCGGAACACATGCATGGCGCGCACGCCGGCCGGTGGCTGCGCGCCGACGATCTTGAGGGTCAGGCTGCGCTCGTTCACGTCGGGGTCCTCGTAGAGTCGGTGCGGGGCGCACTGGCACCCGCGTGGTCGGCCAGCAACACCAGAGCGCGTTGCGCGAAGGCGATGCGACGCGTGTCGAGGCGGTCGGGCTCGATCGCCGCGAGCAGGTTGACGGCCGCCGTCGCCGCGCGTGCGGTCAGGAACGGCGGCGGCGGCACGGGCGTCTCCTGCGCGGCGGGCGCGAGGCTTCCGCCCGACCAGCCGGCGGCCGCGGCGAGCCAGCCGCCCAGCGTGCAGTAGCCGTCGGCACTCGCGAATTCGTAGGCGATGCGGCGGTTGTGCTCGATCGGGTCCCTGACCCACTGTTCGGCCAGGGCCGCGCCGGCGCGGTCGTCGTCGCCCAGCGCCTCGCCCCGCGCGCACTGGCACAACCAGGCCACCACGTAGCGCTTGGGCAGCAGACGCGCCAGCAACTGCAGCGCGGCCTGCACCTGGTGGGCATCCAGCAGGACCTGCACCGCCTCCTGCGCGGACAGCCCGGGAGCGAGCAGCGCACGCGCCCGGTCCTCGACACCCATCTCGATGCAGGCCTGGGCCACTGGATCGTCCACGGTCGGCCTCATCCGATCTTGATCAGCGGCGCCGAGAGCTGCGCCAGTCCCTGACCCTGCAGGTTCAGCACCGGTGCCTTGACCGTCGCCGTGGCGCCGCCCTCGGCGGTGAGCATCGCGTCGGACTTGAGGGTCATCGTCGCGCCGGCCTTGACCTCCATCGTCGCCCCCGCCTTGATCTTGACCTGCACGCCGCCTTCCGCCGCGATCGACTGCTGGCCCTCGATGACGATGTTCATACCCTTGATCCGGATGTCGCCGTTGCTCTTCATGACGATGCTCGACTGGCCGGTGACCAGTTCGATCTCGCTGCCGGCGTCGAGCTTGAACTTGCTGCCGATTCGGGTCGTGCCGTTGTTCCCGACCTCCAGCGCATCGTCGTTGCCGACCTTGTGCGCACGGTCACGGCCCACCTTGCCGGTCTGGTCGTTCCTGACCTCGCCGATCTGGTCGTGCTCGATCAGCACGTGATGGTCGTTCTCCACTTCCTCGCGCAGATCCTTCTGGGCGTGGAAGAACAGCTCCTCGCTGCCCTTCTTGTCCTCGAAGCGGATCTCGTTGAAGTCCGCCGCGCCGCCGCTTTCGCTGCGGCTGCGGATGCCACTGCGGGTCTTCTCGGCGGGCAGCGGATACGGCGGCGCGTGGTCGCCGTTGTAGACGCTGCCCACGATCAGCGGCCGGTCCGGATCGCCTTCGAGGAAACTCACCACGACTTCCTGGCCGACCCGCGGTATATGCACCATGCCCCACTGTTTGCCGGCCCACGGGGATGCCACGCGGACCGGGCAGGACTGCACCTGGTCGCGCTCGTCGCCTTTCGCGCTGGCCGCCCAATGGAACTTCACGTGCACCCGGCCGTGCTGGTCGACCACGATGGCCTCGTCCTCTCCCGCCCCGCCGGCATCGCAGACGGTCGCGGTCTGCAATCCTGCGATCAGCGGGCGCGGCGTCGTCTGCGGACTGCGGAACGGGAGGCGGCTGTCGATCGCTTCGAACGTGCAGGTCCACGGCGGCGTTCCGGCCTCGTCTCCGGATGCGGGGCCGGCAACGGTGAGCTCGTATTGCGCGGCGGTGACCAGATAGCCCTGGTCGAACCGGCGGCCCGGGGAGCCCCGAAGATCGAACAGGGCGCCGGCCGCGATGCCGTAAACGTCGCTGCAGGCCGTGTAGCGGGCTCGCGCGGCGCTGCGCGCTTCCAGTTGGACTTGCGCCAGGCGCCGGTGCTCGCCGGCACTGGTCTGCGCGCCTGCGAAGTCGAACAGCTCCAGCGCGTCCACCCCGTGCAGCCCCGACGCCGCCACCGCATCGCCGCGACCTTCGAGCGACGCACGCGGCTGCAGGGGATCGAAGTCGGTCAGACGTGCCGCGGTCGCGTGCACCGCATGCGCCGGGCGCCATTCGGCGACGCCGGTGGCGGCGCGGTCGCGCTGTAGCGCACCGTCGATCCAGCCCACCGCGCGGCCGCTGCGCAATCCGGCGTGGGCCCCGATGCCGTCTGCCAGCACCATCACATGACGCTGGTCCTCGTGCTCGAACCAGTAGTACAGGCCTTCCTGCTCCATCAGCCGGCTGATGAACGCGAAATCGTCCTCGCGGTACTGGACGCAGGTTTCCCGCACCGGCAACCGGCCCGTGGTACTGGTGCGCACGTCCGAATAGCCGATGTCCGCGAGGACCTTGCGTACGATGTCCACCGCATCCCGATTGGCGAACACGCGGCTGTGGCTGCGCTGGGTCAGCAGCCAGGGCTTCGGCGCGAGGACCAGCGCGTAGAGCGCATGGCGCACGTCGTCGATGACCGTGAACCCGTCCTGCGCAGCCTCGACGACGATGCCGTGGAACCAGCGCTCGAAGCCGTCGGGCATGGCCATGTGCACCCGCATCGGCGTGCCCAGCATCGCCACCAGATCGAGCTTGGGATCGCGCGACGCGACACGCAGCCGAAAGTCGAAGAGCGCGCCGAGCCGCTCGCTGCCCCGCATCGACACCAGCCGCAAGGTGTCGCCGTGGTCGGACAAGAGGACGAAATTGCGCGTATCGCGAGCCACGGGGTGTATGTGCCCTCAGCCGGCGCGGCGCGCAGTGACGACCCAGCCCTGCACCGGCGCCCCGCTCTCGTTGCGCAGCGCCTGGGACTGGATGTCGATGTCGGTGAAGCCAGCCGTCATGAGCGCCGCCGCCACATGCGCGCGTCCGTGCCGGTAGCGTCCGCTGGGCCCGAGATCGAACAGCACCTCGTCGTGTGCCTCGACCGAGAAACCGAAGCGGCCGCCGGCCCGAAGCGCTGCGAACGCAGCCGCGCAGACCCGGTGCAGATCGCCGAAATAGACCAGCGTGTCGGCCGATGCCACCAGGTCGAACGCACCGGGCGAGACTTCGAGATGCGCGGTGAGCTCGGCTTCGACGAGGGCGTCATAGCCGCCGCGCCGTCGCGCCTGGGCCAACATGCCGGGCGAGAGATCGACGCCTTCGAGGCGTCGCGCCCAGGGCCGCAGCAGCGGCGCGCAGAGGCCGGTGCCGCATCCCGCGTCGAGCACGTCGAGATCCGTGCGGCCCTGCAGGGCGTGGCCCAGCGCCGTGCACAGCAGCTGCGGTGCGCGATAGTCGAGGTTGTGCAACAGCTGCTCGTCGAAGCTGGAGGCGAATGCGTCGAACAGCTGGCGCACGTAGGTGTCGCCCGCGCGATCGGGAATGGGCGCGCCCCCGCACGCGGCCAGCATGTGCCGGGCCAGCGCGGACTCCGGATCGCGGGCCAGCCAGTCGGCATAGACCCGGCGCGCCTGGTCATGTTCGCCGAGCATGTAGAGCACGCTGCCCAGCGCCGCCAAGGCGCGCAGGTTGCCCGGGTCGAGTTCGAAGGCGCGGCGCAGGCAGGCGACGGCCTGCTGCGCATGCGCGGGCTCCCTGGCGTGGTCGCGCAGGAACAGTCCGAGCAGATGGAAGCCGTGCGCGTACCCGGGCGCCGCGCTGATCAGCAACCCGTAGGCATTGAAGGCGTCGTCGAGGCGTCCCTGCAGTTCCAGCGCCACCGCCAGGTTGCCCAGTGCGTGCACATGGGCGGGCTGCAGGACGAGCGCACGGCGATAACAGCCTTCCGCCGCCACCGCGTCGCCGCGCTCCTTGTGGATGTTGCCGAGGTTGTTGTGGATGTCGGCGTGCCGTGGCGCCCGCTGCAGGGCCTGGCCGATCAGGCCGATGGCGGCCTCGCTGTCGCCTTGCTGGTGACGCAGGACGCCGAGGAAATGCAGCGCGTCCGGCTGCCCGGCATCCATCGCGAGCACCTCGAGATAGTCCGCCTCGGCAGCGGCGGCGTCCTGCGCGCGATGGGACTCGAGTGCGCGTTGCAGGCGTTGCGCGACGTCCGCGGGGGCATGGGCGGCGATGTGCGCAGCCGAGGCGTTCATCCGTAGAGCACCGTCGGCAGGCCGGCGACGATCACGCCGCCGTGGGCCGTGGCCGAGGTCAGGCGGGCGGCCGGCTGGCCCATGATCAGAATGTTCGGCACCCCGACGACGATGGTGTCGGGCGGCCCCACGCAGACGCAGCTGTCGCCCACGCGTGCCGCGGGCAGGTTGCCGACCAGCACGGTCGGCGCACCGGGCGCGAGGATCGGGCCGCCGACGTGCGGCACCACGCCGGTGACCATCGGACAGGCATGCATGTCGGTGAGGCGGGCGGCAGGCAACATGCTGGCGAACTCGACGGGACCGACCCGGATGGTCGCGAGGACCTCGCGCCGTCGCCCGACGATTCGTCTCAGAACCCGGCGCATCCTCGCGCCGCGGGCGTCCGGCGCGCCTCGACGTGCGCGCCGACGCGAGATTCCGCCCCGTCGGAAGTCCGGCGACCCCGGCCGGATCGTCGCGTGCCGAGCGTGGCCCCTTCAGCCGAGCTCGCGGCGCAGCCAGGCCCTGGCGATGCGCCATTCGCGCTGCACGGTGGCCGTCGAGAGCTCGAGCAGCGCGGCGATCTCCTCCTCGGTGAGCCCGACGAAGAACTTCAGTTCCACGATGCGCGCCTGGCGCGGATCGATGGCATCAAGTTCGTCGAGCACGCGGCCCAGCTCCTCGGGCTCGGCGCCCCCGCCCAGCGAGTCCACGATCTCCGTCAGCGCGATCCGGTCCTCGGCCGCGGGCCGCTTGCTCGCGTTGCGCCGGCGGGCGGCATCGATGAGGACCTGGCGCATGACCCGGGCCGACATCCCGAGCAGGTGCCGCCGGTCCTCGATCTTCGGCATCGACGCCCCGCCGAACAGCCGAAGGAAGCCCTCGCTCACGAGTTCCGTGGCGCTGAGCGTCCTGGGCTGGTACTCGCCGCCGAGTTGCTGGCGCGCGACCTGGCGCAACGCGGCGTACATCTGGCGCATGACCTGCTCCATCGCGTGCGCATCGCCTGCCGCTGCCGCATGCAGCCACGTCGTGACGTCGTCGTCGGCCGCCCCGCCCCGCATCTCGGCGACGTGGCGGGCTTCTCCGGTGCGGTCAGTCGTCATTCTGTCCCTGCAGGGCGCGTCGCGCCGTTTCGCGGATGCCGAGCATGCTGGCGTTGAGTGTCGCGACGTCGAGCTGGAGGACCGGGTCGAGATGCCGCGAGCGTACCCGCGCCATGCCGGCCTCGTCCCCCAGCGCGAACAGCGTGGCGTAGAGCCCGGACGCACTTTCGATCGTATGCGCATCGAGCGGCCCGTTCATCGCGTCGCGCTGTGCGAGCGACCGGGCGTAGGCGTCGCGTGCAAGCCGCAGGCGACCGGCCGAGTACTGCGCCGCGCCGATCAATTCCCACGTGGCGGACACGAGGCGATGATCGGGGACGGTCCGCTCGAAGCGCCGCAACGTTTCCTGCGCGGTCGCGATCGCTTCCTCGTTTCGTCCCAGCTTGCGCTGCAGGTTCGCCAGGCCACCGAGCGAGAAGATGGTGTCCAGATGGTCCGGCCCGAGGAGGCGCTGTCGGGCCCGCCACACCTCGGTATGCAGCTGCAGCGCCTGGCGCGTCTTGTCCGGATCGGCCTGCTTGCCGAGCAGGCGCACCAGATCGCTCTGGCTGGCGAGCGTCTGCGGATGGTCCGCGCCCAGGACGCGCACCTGCCTCGCCAGCAGCTCGCGCATGAAGCGCTCGGTCTGCGAGAACGCAGGCTCGGCCTGTGCGAGCCGGACGCGGTTCGCGCCTTCCAGCGCGAGCGCCATCAGCGTATCGGGATGGTCGCGCCCGAGCCGGCGCTCGCGTTCCAGCACCACCGCATGCGCCTGGCGCTGGGATTCCTCGTACTCGTTGAGCGTGTTCGTGAGCTCGGCGAACGTCAGACGGGCGGTCAGCGTCTTGCGGTCGCCGGCACCGACACTGGCCTCGTAATGCGGCAGCAGCGCCGCCATGCGTTCCCGCGCCTCCTCCCGACGTCCGAGCCTGGACAGTGTCTGGACCTCGTCGCGGCGCAGCTCGAGCAGCGCGGCGTCGTGCGGGTCGAGTACCGTCGACCAGCGTCGGATCAGACCACTCTGCCGCTCCAGTGCCGCCTGGAGCTCGCCCCGTGCCGCCAGTGTGCGCGCCGCGCCGGCCTCGACCGCCAGGCGCAAGGCGTCGTCCGCGTCCAGACCCGGGAGACCCTCCGCCGCCATCGTGTAGCTGCGGTTCGCCCCGACGATGTCGCCGGCCTGCAGCCGGGCTGCGCCCAGGTCCACGAGCACCGATACGATCCGGGGATCACCCGGCGGCAGAACCCGTGTGCGCTTCTCGAGAACACGCTCGAGCTCGGTGATGGCCGACCCGTACTGGCCGATGCCCAGAAGCACGCGCGCCATCGAATGCCGCATGTCGGCCGCGAGCTGCGGAGTGTCGGCGAAATCGTCCTCCACCCGGGCGAGCGCATGCATGACGACGAAGCGGTCCAGCGCCTCGCGCGCGATGTCGGTTGCGGGCACCCGCGCCAGCGCGTCGTCCAGGCGTTGCACCGCACCGGGGTCGGGCCCGTTGCCGCTGGCGGCGGCCACGATGGCGTCGCGCTGCGCTTGCCACATCGCATGCCCCATCGCGTCGATGTCCACGCTCTCGAGCATGTCCTGCTGGAACGCGGTGATGCGCTCGAGCTGCTGCTGCCGCTGCTCGGCGAGATGCTGCTGCCCACGGGCGCTGGACAGTGCCGCCAGCGACACCGTGATACCGGCGGTCAGCGTCAGCGCGATCACGCCGCCGGCAGCCAGCGGCCAGCGGTTGCGCGACACGAACCGCCGGGCGCGATACCCCACATGGCTGCGCCGGGCGTCGATCGGGCGTCGCTGCAGGAAACGCACGACATCGGCGGCCAACGCCGAGACCGAGACATAGCGGGCGTCGGTCTCGCGGCGCATGGACTTCAGGACGATGGCATCGATATCGGCCGGAATGCGGGCGAGCCCCCCGCTTCCCTTCGCCTGCCGGCTGGGCGGGATCACCTCGCCGGCGACGATGGCGCGGGAGGCGTCGAACGACGAGCCGTGGTGTCCGAACGGCTGCTGGCCGCACACCAGCTGGTAGAGGACCACGCCGAGCGAATAGATGTCGGTCGCCACCGACAGGGGTTTCTGGGTGATCTGCTCGGGGCTGGCGTAGGCCACCGTCAGGGCGTGCTGTCCGAATTCGGTGGCCTCGACCGGCGTGCCGTCCCCGGTGTCGAGCAGCCTGGCGATTCCGAAGTCCAGCAGCTTCGTCCGCCCGTCGGGGGTCACGAGGATGTTGCCGGGCTTGAGGTCGCGGTGGATCACCAGGTGCCGATGGGCGTATTCGACCGCGGCGCAGACCTGCAGGAACAACTCCAGACGCTGACGCAGATCCGGGGAATGCTCGCGACACCAGCGGTCGATGTGCTCGCCCTCGACGTACTCGATCGCGAGGAACGGCTGTCCGTCGGCCAACAGCCCGCCGTCGACGAGCCGCGCGATGCCCGGATGTTCCAGACGCGCCAGCAACGCGCGCTCCCGCTGGAAGCGCTCGAGCATCGGCCGACTGTCGCCGACCGCGCGCCGGAGGAGTTTCAGCGCGACCCGCTGGACGAAGCCGTCCTGACAGCGCTCGGCCAGGTACACGACGCCCATTCCGCCGTGACCGATGCGCCGCACCACGCGGTAATCGCGCTCCGACGGCCCCGACAGCTGTTCGCCGTCCAGCTCGAGTGGTTCCTCCGGCTCCCATCGTATCGTAGGCAAGGTGGTTTCCGACGCGAGCGCCTTGCGCATCCAGGCCACTTCCGCCAGCAGCGCCGCGTCTCCGCTGCATTCTCGCGCCACGAACGCGGCGCGGTCCTCCGGCGGCAGCCCGTCGGCCGTGGCCACGATCTCTTTGGCCCGCAGATAGCGGGCGGTCCGGTCGTTCATCCTCGTCCCCTCGCCTGCACTGCGCGCCTTCCCTGACGGCTCCGCCCCGTTGCAGCGGGCCGGCCATCCTCTGCGCGCACTGGCGGCTCCCCAACCCGATATCGCGCGCCGATGATGCCAGAGGATGCGGTCACGTGAGCGTACTTCCGGGCCCTCGTGCGTCCCGGTTCCATATCTCGGGTTCCGGTGCAACGGTGACGCGGAATTCCGCCCGACGTGCCGCCGCGTTCACCGCGGGCTCGGCCACCAGCGGCACCTTTCCGGGACGTGCCCGTCCGGGAACGATCGCCGCGCAGTCAGCAACCGGGACTCCACAGGCGTCAGGATCGGCCTGGCCAGGCGCCGGAGATCAGCGAGTCGGCGCGTGCTATTTCAGGTCGACCAACGCGCTGCGCAGGGTGCCGATGGAGCCGGTGCGGAAGTAGGCGTTGTTGGCCACGCACAGCATGTGGTTCGGCATGCAGGGCTCCATGACGATGCTGCCCAGGTCGTCCCTGCCGAACTTGTGCGTCTCGGCGAAACGCAGGTTGACCAGCCGCCCGTGGGCGCGCACGTAGCCGTCGTGGGTGCCGCGCGGCGGCATCTGGTCCTCAAGCATCTTGCACACCGCCCACATGTAGGCATCGCTCTTGCCGGGCGTCCCGACGTAGGCCCAGGTCTTGGACGCGGGCTGCCACTTGAGGATGGAGTTCTCGCATGCAACGCCCATGCGGGAATACGCCAGCGGCAGCGCCTTGAGCCGGATGTCGGCGTGCTTGCGCTTGAGTTTGGAGAGCACCTTCATGGTGTAGGAGTCTGGCTGGGTGCCCATGCGGTGGCGCAGGTTGCAGGAGATCATCTCCACGTTGCGCACCTTCCTGTTCTGCTTGCGCCACGCGACCACCGTGTCGAGGAAGCCGTCGGCGTCCATCGAGCAGAACTTGTAGGCATCGCCGTGCCCCCAGAACACCAGCGTCTCGGCCCCCGGCACCGCGACCGGCTGCGTACTGGTGATGTCGAAGGTCTGCGCGTCGTAGGTCTTGGCCAGCTCCTCCGCCCGCTTCTTGTGGTCTTGCTCCGCCCACAGCACCACGATGCCCATTGCCCGCTCCCCGATCCCGATCCATCCCCGCCCGACCTCCTGCGGGACGCGGATGCACGATGTGGCGCCGTGCATCGTGCCGGCGCATGTCCAACCGGCGGAATGCGCCGGAGGCGCGGGATGGTGGGGCGCAAGGGAAGCTGGCACCCGGCGTTCTGTCTCAGCGGGCGCAGGTTGCGAGCACACATGCACCCAGTTGCCTTCAAACTGCGCTCATCTGCCTAGGCCGCTCGCCAAGAGCGCCCTGTCAATGAACTAGGCGAACAGGCGCTTACCCCAAAAATTTCGAGCTGCGCGTCGGATTTGATGTGCAGGACATGCTGAACTAACCACGACGCTGCTTTTGCTTCCTGCCCGAACCTATAAGCCCAGTAATCCAGGCTCGTACGCTACCGCTCCCCAGGCAAAAATTACAGCCCGGATCTGACATCGCAAGCCGTGGAACGCAAGAACTGATCGCGCCGCCCTTTTAAAGTCCGATCAGACACAACTTGCCGGCGCGTTGTGCCGCTGCAGTTCTCAAGACCGAAATAGGGGCAGCCCGCTGCTTCGCTATATGATTTTCATCAGTACGTCGAGTTGCTGCTCGCCTGGGCCATCTTCAACCAGCAGCATCTCGCGCTGCCATTCAAGCGCCTTGACAGTATTATCTCTTACAATCTTTGGCGAGAAATCGAAAGTTACAGAATGCATAATTTCATGGAGTAGACACCAGAGCTGAGCAGGCGCTTCGCAGCCGTCCACCATTTTGGCAATCTCCCCATGTATACGGTTGCGCTCGGCCGTGATATCGCCTCCAGACGAATCCTGAATGAAGATATTGCCAGCCATTTTCTTGTATGCATCCATTCGCGATCTATTATCTCCCCTGCAATCGTCACTAAAAGCTTCAGTGGATAGCTGCTTTATGTACTTCCTTACGTACCCCCGAACCACCTCGATAGCCTTGTTAGTATCGGCGCGATCAGGAACCAAATTATCCGGGGCACTGTTTATCTCGGTGACAAAGCGCTCGATCAATTTGTTATCGTTCTTGGGAAGCCGTTTTATTCCAGAAGCCTCCATTCGCCTCCGCACAATCCTGGCAACAGCGCTTACGCTTCTGCCATGGTCAATGAACAGCTTGCCCACCACTCGCTCGATTGCCGGTTTAAGCACCTCGTCATAATGTAGAATGTGACGCCGGTCCTCGACATGCCCCTTCGCCTTGTTCTGATTGACCGCAATTTTTGTTGCTCGGGAGCCAAACGGCGAGCGACCTACTATTTCGAATCGATTGTTATCGAATTTAATCTGAAATTTTTTCTTCTGGGCCTTTTTTGGCTTACCAATCCGCGCCATAATTCCTCCAATTTATTCCGCCGAACATTAATCGCAGCGCTGTCAGGACCAATGCGATCAGAGTAATTTACGAAGCAAGAAGGCCTGAAAAGTTGCGCTGACTCCACTGTTCCACCGATCCCGTTTTCCAAAGTGAACCTGACCCATGTTGGAATTCTCCCGGGCAGGAAGTGCGGTATGGACGGTGGAGGGTGGTCGTCGGGGGCGGGTGTTCAGGCCGTCAGCGGCAGCAGGACGATGTACTTGTCACCGTTGAAGTCGAACGGCGTGTTCGCCGGTTGCTTGGTGTAGCCCGTGGCGGCCCACTTGACCTGCAACGGTGGCGCGTTCTTGACGGTCTCGAACTGGATAGCCGTGGCGCCGTACACTTCGCGACCGCAACTGGCCCGGATCGAGTGAGCGTCGTCGCTGTTCTCGTGCGTCTTAGACTTGTCGCAGAACACGATCATGCCGGCATCGTCCTTCACCGAGGCCTCGGGGCCCAGGTGGTAACGGACGAAACGCAGCGCACCGAAGATATTCTTCAATGGGATGCTCGCCATGCCAACCTCGGGGTACGCGTTGCTGCCCTGCGCCGCGCCGGTGTCGAACACCGGCCCGATCTGCAGGAACAAGTACAGGTAGGTCTCCGAAACCGGCAGGTCGAGCTGCACGACAGTGCTGGTCTTCACGCTCTTGCAGTTGACCTTGCGCGTGCCGAGGTAGCCGCTCAGCTTGTTCACCGCCCCGCCAGATAGATCGATCTTCGGATAGACGACGAAGCCCTGCCAGTCACCGGTGCCAACGCTCACCACGTTGTAGAGGCAGTTGTCGGTCTGCCCCTTGCGGAACCACATGTAGCTGCGCGGGCCTTCATCACTGAACGGATGCCAGTCTTCGCGCAGCGACTTCAAGCGTGCATAGCCCTCGCTGTTGGACTTGGTCACAAAGCCGTTGGCTGCGACGACGTCGCTGTACTGCCGGCTGTCGCAACGCCACTTGTACCGGATCGGAATGCGCTTGATAGCGATCCCGCCGGGCGACTTGGGGGCGTCTTCGTCGTCGTTGCCTGCCCAGAGCATGTGGCTCATGATCAGCGCGTTCGACGAGTCACCCGCGAGGATGTGCTCCTTGGTGGCCGGAACGCGGTCGAACCCGATCGTCAGCAGCACGTAGAGCAGCTGTTTGAAGACCTTCGCGTCGACGGTGTCGTAGGCGTACTTCTGCTCGATATCGCCCCCGTTCTTGAAGAAGAACGAGTTGCCGATGTCAACGACCAGGCGACGGTCGGGGTCGGTGTGGGGCTTGGAGCCCACAGCGCCGGCCGCTTCGTTGAAGAAGTACTGCAGCCAGCCGCTACGATTGAATTCGCCGGTCGTAAACTGTCCGATCGCGGCTTTGCAGTCACCGACCGACAGAGCGTTGCACAGGCGCGAGAGCAGCGTCTTACAGTCGGCTTGCTTGGCCCCGGCCGCGACGAGCTTCTGGAGATCGCCGCGCTGCTTGAAGTCGCAGGTCCACCATTCAATGGCGGCCGAGGCGCCCCAAGTGAAGTTGTCCTGGAGCAGGCCGGCCTTGAACACCGTCACGTCGGCGGTGGCCAGCGACGGGACGAGCACCTTGGCGCGTTCGAATTGCGTGGCGTCCATGATGGTTGCTCAGAACGTGTAGCTGAAGTTGCCGCCCGCCGTGCTTACCGTCACCCGCTCGATCGGCTTGCCTTCCATCATCCGCGTCAGGAACTCCCGGCTGATCTCCGGCAGCATCGTGTTGGTCAGGATCGCGTCGATCATGCGGCCGCCCGATTCGCTCTCGGTGCAGCGGCTCACCACCAGCTGCACGACAGCGTCGTCGTAGTCGAACGGGATCTTGTAGCGAGCTTCCACGCGCTTCTTGATGCGGTTCAGCTGCAGGCGGACGATCTTGCCGAGCATGTCGTCGGACAGCGGGTAGTAGGGGATCGTCACCAGGCGCCCGAGCAGCGCCGGCGGGAAGATCTTGAGCAGCGGATCGCGCAGCGCCTTGGCCATGCCCTCGGGGTCGGGCATCAGCTCCGGGTCCTTGCAGAGGCTTGCGATGAGGTCGGTGCCGGCGTTGGTGGTGAGCAGGATGAGCGTGTTGCGGAAGTCGATGCTGCGACCCTCGCCGTCCTCCATGACGCCCTTGTCGAACACCTGGAAGAACAGCTCGTGCACGTCGGGGTGGGCCTTCTCGACTTCGTCGAGCAGCACCACGGAATACGGCTTGCGGCGCACCGCCTCGGTCAGCACGCCGCCCTCGCCGTAGCCGACGTAGCCCGGGGGCGCGCCCTTGAGCGAGGACACGGTGTGCGCCTCCTGGTACTCGCTCATGTTGATGGTGATGAGGTTCTGCTCGCCGCCGTAGAGCGCCTCGGCCAGCGCGAGCGCGGTCTCGGTTTTGCCCACGCCCGAGGTGCCGGCGAGCATGAAGACGCCGATCGGCTTGGACGGGTTGTCGATGCCGGCGCGGCTGGTCTGGATGCGCTTGGCGATCATCTCCATCGCGTGGTCCTGGCCGATCACGCGCTGCGCGAGCAGCTCGGGCAGGCGCAGCACGGTCTCGATCTCGTTGCGCGCCATGCGCCCGACGGGGATGCCGGTCCAGTCGCCCACCACGGCCGCGACCGACTGGTAGTCCACGGTCGGGAGGATCAACGGCGTCTCGCCCTGCAGCGAGGCGAGCTCTCCCTGCACCTTGCGCAGGCGCTCCAGCAGTTCTTCGCGCTCGTCCGCGTCCGGCTGCGGCGCCTGTTCCTCCGCTTCCGCATTCGCAGCGGCTTCGAGTTCGCTGCCGGTACGTTCGACCGGCGAGGCCCCACTGCGCAGCCGGCTGCGCAGTGCCAGCAGTTCGTCCACCAGGCGACGCTCCGCCTCCCAGCGTGCCTGCAGGACCTCCAGCCGCGCGGTTTCGCCCTCGAGCGCATCACGGCAAGCCGTTTCGCGTTCGACCACCGGAATACCGATCGCCTGTTCGCGCGCGATGATCGCGAGTTCGGTCTGCAGCGACTCGATCCGTCGCCGGCAGTCGTCGACCTCGGCGGGCACCGCATGCAGGCTCACGGCGACACGTGCGCAGGCGGTGTCGAGCAGGCTCACCGACTTGTCCGGCAATTGCCGGGCCGGGATGTAGCGATGGCTGAGCTTGACCGCAGCCTCCAGCGCCTCGTCGAGAATCTGCACCTTGTGGTGCGCTTCCATCGTGCTCGCGACGCCACGCATCATCAGCACGGCCTTGGCCTCGTCCGGCTCGTCCACCTGGATCGACTGGAAGCGCCGCGTCAGCGCCGGGTCCTTCTCGATGTGTTTCTTGTATTCGGCGAAGGTGGTGGCGCCGATGGTGCGCAGCGTGCCGCGCGCGAGCGCGGGCTTGAGCAGGTTGGCCGCGTCTCCCGTGCCCGCCGCCCCCCCGGCGCCGACCAGGGTGTGGGTTTCGTCGACGAACAGGATGATCGGTCTCGGGCTGGCCTGGACCTCGTCGATCACCGCGCGCAGACGCTGCTCGAACTCGCCCTTCATGCTGGCGCCGGCCTGCAGCAGGCCGACGTCGAGCGTGCGCAGTTCCACGTCCTTCAGCGCCGGCGGCACGTCGCCACGGGCGATCCGCTGGGCGAAGCCCTCGACGACCGCGGTCTTGCCCACGCCGGCCTCGCCGATGAGGATCGGGTTGTTCTGGCGGCGGCGCATCAGGATGTCGACGACCTGGCGGATCTCGTCGTCACGACCGATGATCGGGTCGAGCTTGCCGCTTCGCGCCTGCTCGGTCAGGTCGGTGGTGAATTTCTTCAAGGCCTCCTGCTTGCCCATCGCCGCCGGTGCGATCGCGCCGCTGGCCTCGCCCGGCACGCCGCCGATGTCGAATCCGTCACTCGCGCGCTGGCCGGTCTCCGGAGAATCGCCGACGATCGCATCGAATCCGTCGGACAGCGCCTCGGGCTTCAGCTTGCCGAACTCCGGCGAGATCGCCTGCAGCGCATTGCGCAGCTGCGGCGTGCGCAATGCGCCGACGACGAGATATCCGCTGCGCACCTGCGCCTCGCCGAACATCAGCGTCGCGAACACCCACGCGCGCTCGACGGCCTCCTCGACGGTGGAAGACAGATCGGAGATCGCGGTGGCGCCACGCGGCAGCCGGTCGAGCGCAGCGGTGACGTCCCGCGCGAGTCTCGACGGCTCCACACCGAAATGACGGACGATGCGATGCAGGTCCGAGTCGTCGAGCTGCAGCAACTGGTGGACCCAGTGCACGAGTTCCACGTAGGGATTCCCGCGCAGCTTGCAGAACACGGTTGCGCTTTCGATCGCGCGGTACGTGGTGGGGTTGAGCTTCCCGAACAGCGCGCTGCGGCTGATCTCGGCCATGGCGGTCTCCTAGTGTCGTGTGTGTGGACGCGGGCGCACGATCACGTCGCCGGCGTCTTCGAGGTCCCAGGCCCGGCGCCCGAGCCAGCTGTCCAGGCCCAGGCGGCCCGCCAGACCCAGGCGCATCGCGGGGACGTCGCCGGCGCGGAGCACCAGCTGGACGTCCCAGGCCTGTCCGTCGCCGACGTAACCGCGGACCAGCGATCCCAGCTCGTCCAGTGCGGCTCCTCCCGGCAGGAAGGCCCGGAAGCGCGCCGCATCCAGGGGGCCGAGGCGCACCCGGAAACGGTGCTGCGCGCCGCGTACGTGGGCACCGATCACCGCGGTCGTGCCGAGACCCGACACATGCCTGCGACCGAGGCGCAGCCGCGACTCGTCCGGAAGGGACATCCATTCGGCGATGAATCCGACGATGTCCACCGGCACGTCGAAGGCCAGCTGCAGCAGGTCGCGCAATCCTTCGGGGTTGCGCACCTGCGACAGCAGGCGTCCCGCGACGTGCCGCAACGCGTGACCGACGACCGGATCGTCGCCGGCGCGCATCGGGCGCAGCCCGGCCAGGGCCCCGAGCTGACGCGAGAACCGGTCGTCGCCGCAGCGCTCGGCCTGTATGGCGGGCTGGGCGTCGGCCCAGGCGCGATAGAACAGCGACAGGATGCGATGGTGGAACACGTCGGCGAACGCGGCGAACGTCGTGTCGCGCGCGTTCTGCGCCCGCTCGATCGCGTATTCCGTCAGGTGCAGGGGCAACGCACCGTTCGGGCCGAACAGGCCGAGCACCGGCGTGTCGAGGACCGCCGGGGCGTCGGCGGTGCCGGGGGTGTAGGTCGAGACGTCGCCGGCGGCGAATGCCAGCGATGGGGGCTGGCGCAGACGCACCGCGTCCTCGGCCGGTCTGGATGAGAGCCCCAGGCCGGGGCGCCCGGGATGTGCACGCTCGAGCAGCCGCAATGCCGCGAACAGCTCGAAGCCGTGCGGGTTCTGGACGAGGGCCGCGTCCGATCCGGCAGCTGCGACCGCTCCCGCCCCGTCAGGCGGCGAAGCCAACGCGGCGCCCACGCGTGGCGGCGGGCGGGTCATGCGACCTGCCGCAGACCGGGCCGCGCCGGCCAGCGCGCCACGTGCTGGCGCTCCAGCGTGCGCAGCACGGTTTCGGTGAAGCCGTTGATCGACGCGTAGCGCGCGAAGAAATGCTGGAGCACCGCGCCGATCAGGTAGGCCCCGGTGCCTTCGAACGCACCGTCGTCGCAGGTCAGGGTGATCTCCAGCCCTCGACCGAAGGTGATCGGGCCGGGCACGGGCAGGCGCCGCACGATGGTCCTCGATGCGATCGACTTCACGCCCTCCACCTGGCGCAGTGCCGCCGCGTCGTTCGGGTCGCAATAGAGCGACAGCAGCTCACGCAGTGCGGCAGCGCCCGAGGCGGGATCGCCTTCGAACAGCGAGAGATAGTCGAACTGCAGGTGGCTGAGCAGGCGCCAGGCGGTCTCGCCGCCCGCCATCGCGGGTCGCGGCCGGGTGGGCCCGGCGACGCAGCGCGCCTGCGCGACGGGAACGCCGGCGTCGAGCTGGAAGTCGGTCGCGCTCTTGCCGACCGGCATGTGCAGCGGCAGGTCGCGGTTTCCGCACAGAAGCTGCAGCCCGACCTGGCGCAGCGGCGTGTCGAGCGCGCGTTCGCCCGCGTCCACCAGCGACAGGAACACCTCGCTGCCCACGTAGCTCGATCGTGCGCCCTGCCGCCGCTGGCGTCCCGAGAGAAGCCGGGGCTCGCGGCGCAGCGTGTAGTACGCGCCTTCGCGCGCATGCCAGGTGCGGGTATCGCCGCCGTAGAACGGATGGAAGCGGACCTCGGGCTCCTGACGGTCGCCGAAGCCCTCGACGCGCGTTACCCCGAACACTTCGAAGTCCATCGGCCGTACGCGGTCGGCGACCACGTGGTATTCGGTGCTTTCCGGGCGCAGATGGATGCGGTCACCGGTCCGCGGGAACAGATTGATCGCAGGGGTGCAGAAGAGGCGGAGGTGGCTCGTGTCGAGTCCGCGCGCGAGCACCGGCACGCTGCGACGCATGAGCACGACGATCTCGAACGCCTGCCCGCGCATGCGCTGCAGCGCGGGCTTGAGGCCGTCGAACTCGGCGAAGAGAAACCGTTCCGGGCAGGCGAAGTACTCCTGCAGCAGACGGAAGCCACTGAAGCTGCGGCCATCGACCGGCAGCAGCGCATCGTCGTCGTCGAACCCGCGCGGCCGGATCGAATCGGAACCGAGCCAGACCTGCACCGGCGCCTGCGCGCCTTCGCCGCGCACCAGCACGGCCTCCGCATCGGCGAAGAGATGTTCGTAGAGACGCTTGGGGCGCTCGTCGTTTCCGGCGAGGAACACCGGCAGCGCGCCGATCGGCAATGTGGCCAGGTCGATTCCGCCGGTCGTGCGCAGCGAGAGCCGCAGTCCGCCCCGCACGTCGGCACCCTCGGGCGCGACGATGCCGGCCGCGGCCAATGCCGCAGGGGTTTCGAAGTAGGTCACGCCCGCCAGTTCCAGCGGCCAGAGCGTGGTCGCGTGCGCGGTCCGGAACTCGCAGGCGGTCCGCATGTCGGCACCCGGGATGGCGCGCAACGCGGTCCCACGCGGCACGGCGTGTCCGGTGGCCAGCGTGGCGGCCTTGGGATCGGGATGCAGCTGCACGACGGCCATCGACGGAATCGGCCGCAGGTACTGCGGATACAGCATCTCCATCAGATGCTGGGTGAACACCGGATACTGCGCATCCAGTTTCAGCTGCACGCGCGCGGCCAGGAAGGCGAATCCTTCGAGCAACCGCTCGACGTAGGGATCCGCGCACTCGAAGCCGTCGAGGCCGAGCCGGCCGGCGATCTTCGGATACTCGCGCGCGAACTCTGCGCCCATCTCGCGCACGAAGCCGAGCTCTCGGTTGTAGTAGCTCAACAGGCGCGGGTCCATACGCTCAGCCCCAGGCCTCGGACACATCGATGCGTCCGGTCTCCAGGTCCACCTCCGTCTTGAGGTAGAGATTCAGCGGGATCGGCTGGGCCCACATCTCGGACTGGATGTCGAACACCAGTGCGCGTCCATCCATGCGCCCACCGTCCACGCGCACCTGCACCCGCAGGGTGTCGGCGATCAGCCGCGGTTCGAACGCGAGGATCGCAGTGCGCAGCTCGCGCTCGAGCCGGGATGCATCCAGCCCGCTGCGGGCCACGCCGGTGAAGTCCGGCACGCCGTAGTTGAGCACCGAGTCCGCGACCCGGGGCGCGGCGTCCGGCAGCAGCCCGACGCCGCGATGGGTGCAATTGAGCAGCCAGGACAGGTCGCGGATCACGCACTCGCGCAGGCGCTGGGCCGAGATCACGCGCGCCTCGCGGCTCTCGTCGGTGCGTGCGGGGGCATCGTCGGTGAGACGGTCCAGCAGCGAAGGCTGCAGACGCTCCTGCGGCATGAGTTCGGCCACGGCCGGTCAGCCTGCGTCCGCTGCGTCGAACGTGACGACACGTATCTCGAGCAAAGGGTGGTCGCCGGCGTCGGTGGTGAACATGCGCTGGCCCTGCCCCGCCCAGGTGTCATCCGCGAGCGCCGTCCAGCCAGTGGCACGTCCCAGCCGCAGCCCCGGCTCGTCGAGGTGCTCGCTTCCCGGGTAGCGCACGGGAACATAGCCGTGCGCCTGACCTCCATTGCGCCAGGTCACCTCCACCGGTGCCCACAGCGTGTCGGCGAGGCTTGCGGGTGCGTCGAACGCGAGGCGTGCGATGCGCTCGAACGGTACCCACCCGTAGCCACCCTGCAACACGAGCTCGAGGCACGGCCCGAAACGCGGATCCGCATCGGCGAGCCAGGCGAACGCCTGCCCGTCGATCTGGCCCGACACGGCGGGCGCGGCCTCGAACGCATGGCTCCGCAGCGCCGCCGCCGCCGCGTGCTCGCCACGGCCATCCAGACGCAGGGCTTCGAGCACGGCGGCCAGCCAGTCGGCGGGCGCGCCGATCACCGTGGGCAGCGCTTCGCCGGCGAAGACCGCGGTCCGGGCCGCTTCGGCATCGATCAGTGCCTGCCACGTCGCGCACAGCAGTGCGTTGCCGGAGTCGAGCCGCATTGCGACATCGAGCTGGTCGCGCGCACGTGTCCACTGGCCACAGGCCGCGAACAGCTGGCACAGGAACAGCCGGGCCGACGCATCGGCGGGCGCCTGGCGCACCTGTGCGACCAGGGCCTGCAGCGCCGCCTCGGGCTGCCCATCGCGCAGCAGCTGCTCCGCCGGCGAGGGCGCGAGGCGGAATGCCGCGGTGTCGACGGAGGCCGTCATCGCCTGCTCCGTCAGGCCGCCGCGACGGCCTGGATGTCGTAGGTGAACTCCTTGACCGCGCCGTCGGACGAGCCGTCGGGCTTCTGGGGCTGGAAGCCGTACTTGAACTTGCCGAAGTGCAGGGTCACGTTTTCGGTCAGACGGTCCTCACCGCCCGAACCGCCGGTGGACACCGAGGTGACCATGACGCCGTTGCTCAGGTGGATGGTCACGTAGTCGGTCTGCTCGCCGGTGGCATTGGTGACGTAGAGCCACGCTTCCTCGATACGGGCGCCGGTGGCGGCCGCCTGCAGAAGTGCGTGCGAGGACGAGTCGACGTATTTGGTCAGCGACATGTCCTGGACGTGCGCCTTGCCGCCGGCACCCACGCTGGAGCTGTGCAGATCCGCCGAATTCGACAGCCCCCACGACCAGGCCAGGACCGGAATCTCGTCTTTGTGCTTCTTGTGGTCGGACGATCCGCCGATCGTGACCTTGCCCTTGCCGAACTTGATGTGCATGTCGAATGCCACGGCGACGCTCCTTTCGATGGTGTGCGGACTCGGCCCGCCTCAGGTGTGGATGTGCGGCCGGGCCGCACGCGGTTGGATCAGCCCGGAGTCAGCCCTTGGCCTCGGACGGCAGGCGGGAGACGAGTCGTAGCGAGACCGTCAGGCCCTCGAGCTGGTAGTGCGGCTTGAGGTAGAACTTGGAGGTGTAGTAACCGGGCGCGCCTTCGACCTCTTCGACCACGACCTCCGCGGCGGCCAGCGGCTTGCGGGCCTTGGCGTCTTCGCTGGAATTGGCCGGGTCGCCGTCGACGTACTGCAGAATCCAGTTCTGCAACCAGTTCTGGACCTGGTCCCGGCTCGAGAACGAGCCGATCTTGTCGCGCACGATGCACTTGAGGTAATGCGCGAAGCGGCTGCAGGCGAACATGTAGGGCAGCCGCGCGGCCAGTGCCGCATTCGCGGTCGCATCCGGGTCGTCGAACTCCTCCGGCTTGTTGAGCGACTGCGCGCTGATGAAGGCGGCCATGTCGGAATTCTTGCGATGCACCAGCGGCATCAGGCCGAGACGGTCGAGCTCGGCCGAGCGGCGATCGGTGATCGCGATCTCGGTCGGACACTTCATGTCCACGCCGCCGTCGTCGGTCGGGAAGGTGTGCGTCGGCAGGTTCTGCACGGCGCCGCCGGATTCGACACCCCGGATGCGCGAGCACCAGCCGTACTCCTTGAAGGAGCGGTTGATGTTCACCGCCATCGCATAGGCCGCGTTCTGCCAGGTGTACTTGCTCGAATCGGCGCCGGTGGCGTCCTCCTCGAAGTCGAATTCCTCCACCGGATCGGTCTTGGCGCCGTAGGGCAGACGCGCGAGCGTGCGCGGCATCGCCAGTGCGAGGTAGCGCGCGTCGTCCGACTCACGCAGGCTGCGCCACGCGGCGTAGTCGGGCGTGGACTGGATCTTCGCGAGATCGCGCGGGTTCGACAGCTCGTTCCAGCTCTCCATGCCGAGCAGGCCGGGGCCGGCGGCGGCGATGAAGGGCGCATGCGAGGCGGCCGAGACCTGGCCGATGCCGCGCAGCAGTTCCACGTCCGGTGGACTGTGGTCGAACTGGTAGTCGCCGACGAGACAGCCGTAGGGTTCGCCCCCGAGCTGGCCGTATTCCTCCTCGTAGACCTTCTTGAAGACCGGACTCTGGTCCCAGGCGGTGCCCTTGTAGCGCTTGAGGACCTTGCCGAGGTCCTTCTTGCTCACGTTGAGCACGCGGATCTTGAGTTGCTGGTCGGTCTCGGTGTTGTTGACCAGATAGTGCAGGCCACGCCAGGCGCTTTCCAGCTGCTGGAACTCGGGCGCGTGCATCACCAAGTTCAATTGTTCGCTGAGCTTGCGGTCGATCTCGGCGATGTAAGACTTGATCGTCTGCGACACGTCGTCGGAGACGATGTCGGTGCGGCTGAGCACCTGCTCGGCGAGCGTGCGCACCGCCGATTCGACCTCTTCTCGGGCGCGTTCGCTCTTGGGCTTGAATTCCTTGCCCAGAAGCGCGGCGAACTCGCCCGCTTCCAGGGTCTGCGCTTCCGGGGCAACGGCAAGCTGTTCGGTGGACATGGTCGTCGTTCCTTACTGGTCGTCGGCGGGCTTCGCCGCGGAGGTCAGCGCCTGCAGCAGCGCGGGGTCGCGGATCGCCTGGGCGATCAGGCTCTCGGCGCCGGCCTTGCCGTCCATGTAGGTGTCGAGGTTGGCGAGCTGGGTACGCGCCTCCAGCAGCTTGGCCAGTGGCGCGACCTTGCGCGCCACGGCCGCGGGCGAAAAGTCGTCCATGCTCTCGAACGTGATGTCCACCGACAGCTCGCCCTCGCCGGTCAGGGTGTTGGGCACCTTCGCCACCACGCGCGGCTTCATCGACTGCAGCCGGCTGTCGAAGTTGTCGACATCGATGGCGAGCGCCTTGCGGTCCTCGACCGGCGGCAACTCGGCGGCGTTGGCGCCGGACAGGTCGGAAAGCACGCCCATCACGAACGGGATCTGCACCTTCTTCTGCGCGCCGTAGACCTCGACGTCGTACTCGATCTGAACGCGTGGCGCGCGGTTGCGCGCGATGAATTTCTGGCTGTTCGCCATGGCTGGTCTCCGTGGGCCCTGTCCGGCCGGGGCAGCGTCCGAGCCGTCAGCGCAGGACGGCCCCCTCTTCCCGGCATCCGCATCGATCGCCGGGAAGCGCCGCGTCAGCAGCACCCCCGACACCCCGCTCTCCACATGTCTGCCGGTACCGGCGAGCCGGCCCGCATCCCCGTGTCCCGCGAACGGCCGGGCGATGCAGCCCGACCAGCGCAGCGGAGATTAGGAACGTGGGCCCGGGCCCACCCGACATTTCATCTCAACCGCCGATCACGCGGATCGTGAAGCACGCGTGATGGGATTCGTCGCTCTTCTGCGCATTGCTCCAGCAAAGGCGGTGGAACCGCCAAGGGCAAGGACTCAGGGGGAGTACGACATGGAACTGATCGGATATCCGGGCTCGGACGGTGCGGTGGCGGGCCCGGTGCGCGAGGCGATCGAAGGGGACCCCCGGGTCGCCCGCATTCTGCGCTGCATCGACGACCGCCTCGAAGACCCGGGCCTGGGCTGCACGCTGTTGCAGGCGGCCTTCCACGTCTCCCGGCCGACGCTCTACCGCATGTTCCAGCCATTGGGCGGGGTTTCCCGCTACATCCGGGAACGCCGGCTGCTGGCCGCCCGTCGCCGCCTCCGCGACGAACCCGATCGAAGCATCACCTGGCTGCTCTACGACCTGGGCTTCGAGTCGGAGCGGCAGTTCCAGCGTGCCTTCCACGCGCGCTTCGGCATGTCGCCGGCGCAGTGGCGCCTGCAGTCAAGGCGTCGGGAGCAGGCGCCCCTGCCGGTCTGACCCCACACGCGTGCCACCCACGCACCGGCCCCGAGTCCCGGTGCTGCGGACCGCCACGTCCGTCGGGCGCACTGCATCGGTCGCCGGGAAGCACACACCTCGAGGACGTCGCAGCAAAGGAACCGCAACCGGCGCGACCGCGACGCATGCAGAGGCGTGCCCCACGGTCGCAGGCAGGCCGCTCGCGGCGGACCGCCGGACGCAGTCATCGCACGCCCCGTGCGATGCGGCGGATGCGGGCGCGTTCCGGCGAATCATGCGCAGTACGGTCAGGCCGTGCAGCAAAGGTCCGATGCCGCGTCTACGAAAGCGCGGGCCCGCCTTGAACGCATACGGACGCACGAGCCGGCCTGCAGGAAGCGCGGTGGGCGTGCAGGACATGCGGTCCGGGGCACGCGACAGCCACCAACCCGCGCAAGCAAAAACGGACACCTCTCGCGAGTTGTCCGTCGTGCTCGAAAAGTGGCGTCCCCACGGGGATTCGAACCCCGGTGTCCACCGTGAAAGGGTGGTGTCCTAGGCCTCTAGACGATGGGGACGCAGAAACCTGCATCATTCTGACGATCGGCCTTTGATCGACAGACAAATTGTGGTGGAGCCAGGCGGGATCGAACCGCCGACCTCCTGCATGCCATGCAGGCGCTCTCCCAGCTGAGCTATGGCCCCACGATCGGGAGCGCGAAAGTGTAGTGTCGGCCTGCAACAACGTCAACACCGCTTCTGCGTTCCCCGCTCGCGCCGTCCGTTCCGTGGAACGTGTCAGCCGGTGGCGCCGGCCTCGTCGCGATCGAGCCGCGCATCATCCGGATTTCGCTGCAGACTTGCAACCCCGTGGCCCTGGTCGCGCAGGTACTGCAGCCACTTGCCGAGAAAGGTGTTCATGCGCATGCGGTGGTCGACCACTTCCGCCGGCGGCGGAAACATGCCGATCACGTCCTGCCATCGACGGCCGACATAACAATGCGTGGCCTCCACCTGCCCCGCATCCCGGTACAGACGAAGATACGCCGACGGATCGGGCTCGCCGGTGGCCGGATCCACCATCGTGTAACTCAGCCTGAGCTCGCTGGTATAGGCGTGGCGGGCCAGGACCTCCAGTCGCACGGCGAGTACGCCCGGCGGTGCCGACAGGTAGCTGCCTGGCTCGAGGCCGGCCGGCTCGAAGAGCTGGGTCAGGCGGGTGTGGTTCTCGGCGTACAGCGCCATCAACCAGCCGAAACGGCCCAGTGCGGGCAGGCGGGGACGGCGATTGATGACGTTCTGCATGCCTGGATGCTACACGCGGCGCAGTGAATCCGGCTGCACTTCACCAGCGCCTGCGAGGATGCGCGCGATTCAGTACATCACCCGTTCGATACCCAGCGTGGACATCACCTTGCTCGAGATTTCCTCGATCGAGGTATGGGTGGTGCTGAGCAGCGGAATGCGCTCAGCGCGGAACAACGCCTCGGCCGCAGCGACCTCGTGCCGGCAGGTTTCGAGCTTGGCGTAGCGCGAGTTCGGGCGGCGTTCCTGGCGGATCTGCGCCAGGCGGACCGGGTCGATCGTCAGGCCGTAGAGCTTGGCGCGGTGCGCGCGCAGCCGGGGCGGCAGCCGGTCGTGCTCGAGGTCTTCCTCGGTGAGCGGATAGTTCGCGGCGCGCACCCCGTGGTGCAGGGCGAGGTAGATGCAGGTGGGCGTCTTGCCCGCGCGCGACACCGCCACCAGCACGACGTCGGCCTCGTCGTAGTTCACGGACATGCCGTCGTCGTGGGTCAGCGCGAAGTTCATCGCATTGATGCGGCGGTGGTAGGTATCGAAATCCACCATCCCGTGCGCGCGCCCGACCCGGGATTCGCGTGACTCCAGCAGTTCGCGCTCAAGTGGTTCGATGAAGGGAGCGAACACGTCCAGCACCAGCGCCCCGCTCTCGCCCAGCGCCTGGGCGAGATCCTGGTCCACGCAGGAGCTGACCACGATGGGTCGCACGCCCATCGCCTCGCCGCGCGCGCGGATCAGCGCGGCCACCTCGCGCGCGCGCTCGACGCTGTCGACGAACGGAATGCGGTTGGTGCTGAACTGCGTTCCACTGAACTGGGTGAGCAGGCTGTGGCCGATGGTCTCGGCAGTGATACCGGTGCCATCGGAGACGTAGAACACGGGACGCGTGGCGGACATGCGGACTCCGGCGAGCGGCGTGAGCGCCCTTTGCGCCCGGAAGGCTAAAATACCCGTTCCACACCGGGCCTGCCCGGTCACTCCCCACGATCCACGCGACACGGAGTCTCACTTGAGCGCGAACATCCTGTGGCTGCACGACCTTCGCCTGACCGATCTGGCCCAGGTCGGCGGCAAGAATTCGTCCCTCGGCGAAATGATTGGCAACCTCGCCAAGCTCGGCGTTTCGGTCCCCGGCGGGTTCGCCACCACGGCCGATGCATTCAAGGCGTTCATCGCGCACAACAACCTGCACCAGCGCATCTTCGACCGGCTCGCCATGCTCGACGTGGAGGACGTCGGCGCGTTGACCGCCGCCGGACGCGAGATCCGCAGCTGGGTGATCGAGGCGCCGCTGCAGCCGGACCTGGATGCCGACATCCGCACCGCCTACCAGACGCTCGCGTCGGAAAACGGCGGCGGTGACATCGCGGTCGCAGTGCGCTCGTCGGCCACCGCCGAAGACCTGCCCGACGCGTCGTTCGCCGGCCAGCAGGAAACCTTCCTCAACGTCACCGGCGACGAGGATGTGGTGGTCAAGGTCAAGGAAGTATTCGCCTCGCTGTACAACGATCGCGCCATCGCCTACCGCGTGCACCACGGCTTCAAGCACGAGGACGTGTTCCTGTCGGCCGGCGTGCAGCTGATGGTCCGCTCGGACGTCGGCGCCTCGGGCGTGTTGTTCACGCTCGACACCGAGTCCGGTTTCCGCGACGTGGTCTTCATCACCTCGAGCTTCGGTCTGGGCGAGATGGTGGTCCAGGGCGCCGTGAATCCGGACGAGTTCTACGTCTACAAGCCGACGCTCAAGGCCGGCAAGCCGGCGATCCTGCGTCGCTCGATCGGCAGCAAGCAGCTGCGCATGGTCTATTCGGACGTGCCCGGCGAACGCGTGCGCACCGAGGACACGCCCGAAGCGCAGCGCAACACCTTCTCGATCAGCGACGAGGACGTGCACGAGCTCGCGCGCCAGGCGCTCACGATCGAATCGCATTACGGCCGTCCGATGGATATCGAATGGGCCAAGGACGGCGTGAGCGGCAAGCTGTTCGTGGTGCAGGCGCGCCCGGAAACGGTGAAGTCGCGCGCGAAGGCCACGCAGATGGAGCGCTTCCACCTCGGCGCCCGTGGCGACGTGGTGGCCGAAGGCCGCGCGATCGGCCAGAAGATCGGCGCCGGCGTCGCACGCGTGGTGCGTTCGCTCGACGACATGAACCGCGTGCAGCCCGGCGACGTGCTGGTCGCCGACATGACCGACCCCGACTGGGAGCCGGTGATGAAGCGTGCGTCGGCCATCGTCACCAACCGCGGCGGCCGCACCTGCCATGCCGCGATCATCGCGCGCGAGCTGGGTGTGCCGGCGGTCGTGGGCACCGGCAATGCGCTCGACCTGATCGAGGACGGCAAGGACGTCACCGTGAGCTGCTCGGAGGGCGATACCGGCTACATCTACGACGGCATCCTCGAGTTCGAGCGCATCACCACCGATCTGTCGTCGATGCCCGAAGCGCCGCTCAAGATCATGATGAACGTCGCCAACCCCGAGCGCGCCTTCGACTTCGGCCAGCTGCCCAATGCCGGTATCGGCCTGGCGCGCCTGGAGATGATCATCGCCGCGCATATCGGCGTGCATCCCAACGCCTTGCTGGAATACGCGAAGCAGGATGCGGCGATCAAGGCGAAGATCGACGAGAAGACCCGCGGCTACGCCGACCCGGTGAGCTTCTACGTCGACCGTCTGGCCGAGGGCATCGCCACCCTCACCGCGTCGGTCGCGCCGCATCCGGTGATCGTGCGCCTGTCGGACTTCAAGTCCAACGAGTACGCCAACCTCATCGGCGGCGCGCGCTACGAGCCCGAAGAAGAGAACCCGATGATCGGCTTCCGCGGCGCCAGCCGCTATGTCGATCCGTCGTTCTCCGACGCGTTCGCGCTGGAGTGCAAGGCGGTGCTCAAGGTCCGCAACGAAATGGGCCTCGACAATCTCTGGGTCATGATCCCGTTCGTGCGCACGCTGGACGAGGGCCGCAAGGTGGTCGAGGTGCTCGAGGCCAATGGCCTCAAGCAGGGCGAAGCCGGCCTGAAGATCATCATGATGTGCGAGGTGCCGTCCAACGCGTTGATGGCAGATGAATTTCTCGAGATCTTCGACGGCTTCTCGATCGGCTCCAACGATCTCACCCAGCTCACGCTCGGTCTGGACCGGGATTCGTCGGTGGTCGCGCATCTGTTCGACGAACGCGACCCGGCGGTGAAGAAGCTGTTGTCGATGGCGATCAAGGCCGCGCGCGCCAAGGGCAAGTACGTCGGCATCTGTGGCCAGGGCCCGTCGGACCATCCCGATCTCGCGCAGTGGCTGATGGACGAGGGCATCGAGTCGGTCTCGCTCAATCCCGACACGGTGGTCGACACCTGGCTGCGTCTCGCGAAGTCGAAGGCCGCGTCCGCATCCTGAGATGACGTGCGCTTAATGTCGCGTCGGCGAAGCTGACGCGTCTCCGAAGCCCCGCTCCGGCGGGGCTTCGTGTTTTTCGCGCACGCGTCGTGGCGCTCAGGAGGGTCTCACGTGTTTGAACTCGGAAACGTGCACTGGAACCAGCTGCTGGTGCTGTGGGGCCCCACGCTGCTCAAGGCCGCCGCAGTGCTGCTGGTGGGCCTGTGGCTGTCGCGCAGGCTCACCGCGATGGTGCCGCCGGCGCTGAGCCGGTTCGGCTTCGATCCGATGCTCGGCAATTTCCTGCGCAACGTCGCCTACATCGCCGCGGTCGTAATTGTCGTGGTGGCCGCGCTCGGTACGCTCGGCGTGCAGACCGCGCCTCTGCTCGCGGTGATCGGCACGGCGGGTCTCGCGATCGGCCTGGCGCTGAAGGATTCACTGTCCAATATCGCGGCCGGGGTGATGCTGGTCACCCTGCGTCCGTTCAAGGTGGGCGATGTGATCACCGCAGCGGGCCAGACCGGCACGGTGCGCGAGGTGCGCATCTTCCAGAGTGTGATCGAAGGGCCTGACAAACAGCTGCACACCATTCCCAACAATCTCATCACCACGTCGGTGATCACCAATCTCACGATCCAGGGCATCCGCCGGGTCGAACTCGTGATCGGCATCGGCTACGGCGACGACATCGATCTGGCACGCAAGGTGGCGCTAGACCAGGTCCGGAGCGACCCGCGCGTGCTCGAGGAACCCGGCGCCGATGTGGTCGTGTACGAGCTCGGCGACAATGCGGTGAATCTCGGCATCCGCTGCTTCGTCAAGGCGTCGGACTGGTTCGGCACCAAGACCACACTGCTGGAGCGGATCAAGACCGCGTTCGATGCCGCCAGAATCAACATCCCCTATCCGCAGCGCGACACGCATCTCTATCTCTACGACGGCGACGGCCAGCGCGCCTCCCTGTCCGCCGCGCCCCGCACGGCACCCGCGGCGTCGAACGACGCCGCCGCCTGAGCGTCGCGGCTCAGAGGCCGGACAGCGGCCCCATCGAACGGCGGTAATGGCGCAGTTCGTCGATCGAATCGCGGACGTCGCTGAGCGCCGTATGCGCCGCGTGCTTGGTGAATCCACCGAGCACCTGCGGCGCCCAGCGGCGCGCGAGTTCCTTCAGCGTCGAAACGTCCAGGTTGCGGTAGTGGAAGAACTTTTCGAGTGCGGGCATCTGCCGGTGCAGGAAGCGACGATCCTGGCAGATGGAATTGCCGCACATCGGCGAGCGCTTCGGCGCCACCCACTTCGCCAGGAACTCCAACGTCCGCGCCTCCGCCTCGGCAAGGCCGACGCCCTCCTCCAGCGAACGCCGCCACAAGCCCGAGCGTGTGTGCTGGCTGCGGTTCCAGTCGTCCATCGCTTCCAGCGTGTCGAGCGCATGCGCGATCGCCAGTTCCGGGCCTTCGGCCACGACGTTGAGCTGGGCGTCGGTCACCACCGTCGCGATCTCGAGGATCTGGTCGTGGTCGGTGTCGAGCCCGGTCATCTCCAGGTCGATCCAGATCAGCCTGCCATCGTCGAGCGTATCGGTCATGGTCGTTCGCGTTCGTGGAAATGACGGCGCATGATAGCCCAGCCGCTCCCGACGCCTGGTCCGCCGTGCTCCCTTCACAGATGCTCGCAAGTCCCGCCATGACCCACTACACCATCCTCACCGCGATGCTCGCGCCCGCCTTCTTCCTGACCGCCACGGCCGCGCTGCTGGCCTCGGCCAATGCACGCCTGGCACGGGTGATCGACCGCACCCGCGCGCTGCTGCGCGAGCTCGCCGACGACGAGGGGCACGAGCCCGACGATCGGCGCATCCTCGAAGACCGCATCGCGCTGCAGCGTCGGCGCAGCCGGATCATCCTGCGTGGCAGCCAGCTGCTGTACGTGGCGATCAGCTGCTTCGTCGGTACCAGCCTGACCGTCGCCGGCGACGCGGTCCTGGATCACCGCTTCGGCGCCGCACCCACCCTGCTGGCCGCTCTGGGCGTGCTGGCGCTGTTCGCGTCCAGCCTGCTGCTGGCACGCGAGGCCTCGATGGCGGTGCGCGCGGTCAACGAGGAAATGGACGACGCGCACCGTCGCGCCAACCGGCGCAGCCCGCTGATCTAGGCGAACGTCAGCGCGGCGGCAGGCCGCGCTTGCGTCGAAAATAATTGGTCAGCATCGGCCCGGCGAGCTCGGCGAGCACACCGCCGCTGACCTCGACCCGATGGTTGTGCCGCGGATCGCCGAGCAGGTCGAACACACTGCCCGCCGCACCGGTCTTGGGGTCGTGCGCACCGAACACGACACGGGCGATCCGCGCATGCACCATCGCCATCGCGCACATCGCGCACGGCTCCAGCGTCACCACCAGCGTGCAGCCGACCAGCCGATGGTTGCCGAGCACGCGCCCCGCATGACGCATCGCCACGATCTCGGCGTGCGCACTCGGATCGTGCTCGGCGATGTTGCGGTTCCAGCCCTCGCCGATCACGGTGCCCGACGCATCGACCACCAGCGCGCCGACCGGTATCTCGTCGTCCTCGCGCATCGCGCGCTCGGCCAGCGCCAGCGCACGTTGCATCCAGGCACGTTCGATGTCCGGCGACGGCGGCGCGATCGGCAACGACGACATGACGGCTCAGCGCGACGCCCGGATGTCCGCGGCATACGCGGCCACGAACGCCGCCAGCTGCCCGCGGACCTTTTCATCCTGCAGCGTGCCGTCGGCATCGAAGGCCTGCCCGGCGCGCGAGACCAGCAGGCGACCGCCGGCCCAGTGCCGGCAGCCCAGCGTGCGCAGCACCGGCAGCCAGGCGTTCTGCGCGAGGATCGTGCCGAAGCCGCCCGGTGATGCGCCGATGACCGCGACGGGCCGGTCGCCGAACAGCGCGGGAATGCCGCTGCCGGGACGCGACAGCCAGTCGATCGCGTTCTTGAACACGCCCGGGATGCCGTTGTTGTACTCGGGCGTGACCAGCAGCAGGCCGTCGCTGCCGAGCACCCGCGCCTTCAGCGCCTCGACGGCCTCAGGACTCCCGTCGCGCGCTTCCACGTCGCCGTCGTAGAGCGGGATGCCGTGCAGCGTGGCCACATCGATCGTCACGCCCTCGCCCGCCGTCTCCTGCGCCGCGCGCAGCAGGCCGGTGTTGTACGACGCAGCGCGCAGGCTGCCGGAGATACCGAGAATCCGGGGCATCGAGAAGGTCCGCAGGCCGTGGCGCGCGACACCACGCCGCCGCCCGCGGCGACTGTACCGCAGACCGACGACGTCACGCCGGCGCCTCGGGTGCGACGCGGCGGTGCCAGGGCCCGGCGCGCCACTGTTCCGCCTCCTGCCGGATCGTCGCGCGCTCGGCCGCATCCAGGCGTTCCAGCGCACGCACCTGCCTCCGCGTGCGCGGGTTGGCGTCCAGCAGCGCTTGGTGGCGCAGCATGAAATCCCAGTACAGGCGCGTGTACGGACAGGCCTGCGGCCCGGTGCGCAGCCCGGGATCGAACGGACACCGCCGACAATAGCTGCCCGCGCTCATGCGCTCGATGTAGCGCCCGCTGGCGATGTAGGGCTTGCTCGACATCAGGCCGCCGTCGGCGTACTGGCTCATGCCGAGCACGTTGGGCATCTCCACCCACTCCACCGCATCCACGTACACGGCCAGGAACCAGCGGTGCACCTGCGCCGGCGCCACGCCCAGCAGCTGCGCGTACAGGCCGATGACCATCAGCCGCTGGATATGGTGGGCGTAACCGAGGTCGAGCGTCTGGCGCAGCGCGTCGGCCAGACACGGCATCGGCGCATCGCCGGTCCAGTAGAAGCCGGGCAGATCGCCGGTGGCCTGCAACGCATTCGACTCCGCGTAGCGCGGCATCCGCGTCCAGTAGACCCCGCGCACGTATTCGCGCCAGCCGAGGATCTGGCGGATGTAGCCCTCCGCCGCCGCCAGCGGCACGCGTCCCGCGCGCCACGCGGCCTCCACGGCGTCGACCACCTCGCGCGGGCGCAGCAGCTTGAGGTTCAACGCAGACGCGAGCTGCGAGTGCCACAGCCACGGCGCCTCGGGCCACAGCGCATCCTGCCAGCGGCCGAAGGCCGGCAGGCGCTCGTCGACGAAGCGCGCCAGCGCATGCAGCGCCTGCGCCCGGGTGACCGGCCAGGCGAAGTGGTCCAGCCCGCCGGGATGGTCGGCGAAACGCGTACGCACCAGTTCGAGCACCTCGCGCGTGATCGCATCCGGTTCCACCTGCGGCGGTGGCGGAATCGCCCCCGGCCCCTGCACGTCGAACGGCGCGCGGTTCTCGGTGTCGAAGTTCCAGCGACCGCCCACAGGCGCTTCGCCGTCCATCAGCACGCGGTGCTGGCGACGCAGATGGCGGTAGAAGTTCTCCAGCCGCAACTCCGGCTGCATGCGCGCCCAGGCCGCGAACGCGCGCACGTCGCTGTAGAAGTGCCGGTCCGGTTCGATCTCCAGGGGCACCCCCGCTGCCGTCGCGGCATCCCGAAGCGCCTGCAGCACGCGCCAGTCACCGGGTGCGGTCAGCCGGACGGTCTGCGGCTGGAGATGCGTGAGCGCCGCGACCAGTTCCGCGCCCAGCGCGCCGCGATTGTCCGCATCGTCGAGTGCCCGGTAATGCACCGTCCACCCGTCCGCACGCCGTTCCTGTGCGAAGTGCCGCATCGCACTCAGGAACAGCGCGGTGCGCATCTTCGTCGACCAGACGTGGGTGGATTCCTCGGCGACCTCCGCCATCCAGATCGCATCGCGCGCCGGATCGCAGCCGTCGAAGGCGGCCCCCAACGGGTCGAGCTGGTCGCCGAGCACGACGACCAGATGGCGGACCGCGCCCTCAGTCATCGCGTGCGGCGCCGGCCGCCCCGACCGCGCCCCTGTTGCGACGGCAGCGCTCGGAGCAGTAGCGCACCGCGTCCCAGGTCTTGGCCCACGCCCGGCGCCAGGTCATCGTGCGGCCACAGACCGCGCAGGGCTTGCTCGGCAGATAGGACTTGTTGCCTGCGAATTCGCGATTGCGTGGAGGCGCCATGCTCGGGCCGCGTGGCTGGTCGAAAGAGGTCACCATGATGCACACGATGACCGCAGCGCGTCGCGCGCCTCGAGACGGGCCGCTGGCGGTCTTCGCGGCACGCCGTCTGAGCGTCACCTCGCGCCAGCTCGCTGCCCGGCCCAGGCCTGGACCGCATCATCCCCCCACGCCTGCACGTCGGGCGTTCTGCAGCGCGATCCGCTGACGTCGCGGCTGGACGCGCCTGCGGCGCACGTCACGCGGGCGGCAGGCGACGCTGGACGGCATCGCCGGTACCATCCACCTCCATTCGACGCGGGCGTCGCCGTGCATACGGCCGCGCCGCGCAGCGTCCACGCCGTCCACATCCGAGCCGCGCCGCATGACCACCGAGCCGATCCACACGTTCCGCATCGTCCCCTCGCCGCAGGCGCGCCAGCAGGCCGACCGCGAAGCGATCCTCGCCGATCCCGGCTTCGGCACCCACTTCACCGACCACATGGTGGCCATCGACTGGACCGTCGACGCGGGCTGGCACGATGCGCACGTCCGCCCCTTCGGCCCGCTGACGTTCTCGCCGGCCGCTGCCGTGCTGCATTACGGGCAGGAGATTTTCGAAGGCATGAAGGCCTTCCGTCATGCCGACGGCTCCATCTGGACCTTCCGTCCCGACGCCAACGGCCGGCGCATGCAGCATTCCGCGCGCCGCATGGCACTGCCGGAACTGCCGGTGGACCTGTTCGTCGAATCGATCCGCCAGCTGGTGCGCACCGACCAGGACTGGGTGCCGGGCGGCGGCGAATCCAGCCTGTACATCCGGCCCTTCATGATCGCCAACGAGGATTTCCTCGGCGTGCGCCCGGCGCGTCGCGTGGCCTACTACGTGATCGCGAGCCCCGCGGGCGCCTACTTCAAGGGCGGCATCAAGCCGGTGTCGATCTGGCTCTCGCGGGACTACGCCCGCGCCGGGCGCGGCGGTACCGGTTCGGCCAAGTGCGGCGGCAACTACGCCGCCTCGCTGCTGCCGCAGCGCGAGGCCGTCGCCAACGACTGCGCCCAGGTGCTGTTCCTCGATGCGGAAACGAACACCTACGTCGAAGAACTGGGCGGCATGAACGTGTTCCTGGTGCAGAAGGACGGCGGCGTGATCACGCCCGCACTCACCGGCAGCATCCTCGAAGGCATCACCCGCGACAGCGTGATCCAGCTGCTGCGCGACCGCGGCCACACCGTGACCGAACGCCGCGTCGAGATCGGCGAGTGGATCGAAGGCGTGCGCTCGGGCGAGATCGCCGAGGTCTTCGCCTGCGGCACCGCCGCCAGCATCTCGCCGATCGGCGTGCTCAAGGGCCACGATTTCAGCGTGGGCGATGCGGACGCGCCGCCGGGCGAGGTGACCATGGCGATCCGCAGGGACCTGCTCGACATCCAGTACGGCCGCGCGCCGGACCGGCACGGGTGGTTGTCGCGTTTGGTCTGAGCAAAGGCCTCAAGCCAAAATCAGACGGCCCGCAACGCCGGCTGTTGTCGTCGCGAGTGACGAGAAGGAACCGAACCTCACACCGCTATAGCGAGTCGGGATGGCGGCGGGCAGAAAGTGAACCGGGAACTGTTATTCCCTACTGCCGACCCCTCGGACCACGCTGCATCTCACATCACGTTCGTCGACTCACGGGATTAGCCGCGCCGCCCGCAATTTCGCGAACAGCGCATGGAAGGCGTCTTCGGTTGGCTGATAAGCGGTGAAGCCGAGCCGTCGACTCTTGCCCATATCGGTCACGACCTCGATCGGCCGGCCCAGGTCGGCATCGGTGTGCCAGGGTGACGAGATGCGATCCAGATGAGGTTCCGCCAGGCCTTCGCGTTCCGCGATCTTTCGCCACAGGGCTGCGTCGCCCGCCATCTGGTCCTGCAGCGGACGCACGACGCCGTCGAAGGGCGCCGGCTCCAACCCGAACCAGGTCGCAATTCGGCTCCACATCCACTGCCAACGAAACACATCGCCATTGACGACGTTGAAGGCTTCGTTCCGGGCGTCGGGTGTCGTTGCCGCCCACAGCAGGTGGCGGGCCAGCAGACCTGCATCCGTCATGTCGGTAAGCCCGTTCCACTGCACTGCCGAGCCCGGAAAACGGAACGGGCGTCCGGTCTCCCGGCAGAGCGTCGCGAAGGCGGCCAGCGTCGTCCCCATGTTCATCGCATTGCCCACGGCCATGCCGATGACCGTGTGCGGTCGATGCACGCTCCACGAGAACCCGTCGCGTCCAGCCGCGGCGAACACTTCGTCCTCCTGGGCGTAATAGAAGTTCTCGACATCGAGCCGGCCCTGCTCCTCGCGAAACGGTGTCTGCGGCAGCGTGCCCTGTCCATAGGCCTCGAACGGCCCGAGGTAGTGCTTGAGCCCGGTCACCAGCGCGACATGCCGCGTGCTCCCGCCCGGCCGAAGCCCATCGAGCAGGTTGCGGACCATCGCACCGTTGACGCGGATGTTCTCGGCCTCGGTGTTCTGACGCAGCCACGTGGTGACGAACACCGCATCGGGCCGGATATCCGCAAGCGCCGCAGCAGTCGATGCACGATTCTGCAGGTCGGCCGAGACCGGACGAACGCCTGCCATCGGGCCGGGGCGCCGGGACAATCCGTAGACGGTCCAGCCTTCGGACAGCAGCAGATCTGCCGTCGCACTGCCTACGATGCCGCTGGCGCCTACCACCAATGCATTTCGGCTCATCGTCAGGTTCCCGTTGGGAGGTGAGCGGCTATCCGTCCGACGCTCACGCGAGCGCGGTGCAGCAACCGCGGAGCGTCACCATAACCCCTACAGGGTGCAGGGCCGCGGACAGCATCAGAACGATCTGTTGGAGCGCGGAGTCCGGTGTGAACTCAGCTTCCGCCTGCCGGCGCAGAACGGTGGGGAGACGCAACGGACGCGTCCTGAATCCGCCGAACCACTAGCCGACTGATATGTTATGTCATAACATAGCGTTCAATCGCTGGAACGACCGCGATCAGCGCCAGGCAGCCGAGTTCCGAAGCGCCTGCAGCGCCGCCCCCCCCCATTCCCCAGGTAACCCGATGCTTCCTGCCGCGTCCGCCGGACCGACGTCCCGGCTGCTTCTCGTGCTCGCATTGCTCGCTCTGCTTGTATCCGGCCCGACGTCTGCACAGCCGACGCAGAAATCCGCGTGCTTCGATGCGGGCACGCTGTCGCCCGCGCTGCAGGCCAGATCCGAAGCGCTGCTTCTGGACGCGCTGGACAGCGAGCATCTCTACACGCTGGCCACGGGCCTCAAGCCGATGAGCGCGGGATTCTTCGGTGCCCAGGTCGCGATGAGCGCTCCGGACATGGCGGCCGAGCAGGCGCAACGCGTCCTCGACGACCATGCCGATGCCGACCTCTCGCGCCTCGATGCGACCGCCCGCACCGATCTCGAGACCGCGCGCGCAGTGCAGGCGCGCATTGCCGCGCTCCAGGAGATCGAGGACGTACGCACCATCCTCGCCACCTGGCGCTGCGGCGGACAGATCCACGCGGACCTGGTGCATTACGCGAACGCGCGAGGCGGCGAACGTACGCTCCATGCGGTGGTGTTCGCGCTTCCGAGCGTGCGCCGGTTGATGGTCGACAAGGCGCCGTTCTTCTCCCGCTGGGGATTCACCGCCTCCACCAGCCCGGTGGAGATCGTCAACACCATCGAGTACTCCCGCGACGCGACGCGGTTCGCCGGCTACGGCTATCTGTTCGGCTATCCCGACGACGCGGTGCATTTCTTCGCCACAGCGGCCACGTCGCAAGACGTCACGGGCACATTCGTCGTGCGCGATTTCCGCGCCATTCCCACGTTCCAGCGCGACACGGGCCAGTTCACCTACGCAGTCGCGAAGGGCGCCGACGAGACCGCAGCCGACGGTGCGCTGAAGGCGCGGGCAGCCCGCATTCTCGGCGCCTACAAGGCGCGCCGCGCGCAGTACATCGGCGAGGGCAAGCCGGGCGCGGCGGCCCTGGTGCGCGACTGGTTCTGTCCCAGCGACGACCACTGCGACCCCTCCGCCGCCGCGCTCTAGCCCGACCCCACCCCACCTGGAACCGGGCGCGCACGCGCCCGGTTCGTATGACACGCCCCATCCTGGAGTTCCCATGTCCTACAGCCCCCGCCGCCGAGCGCGGACCTTGCTGCTCGCGAGCGCGATCGCAACTTCGCTTTCCGCCGCGCTGCCCTCTCTGGTGCTCGCCCAGCAGACGACCCCGGACGTGCGCCCCTTCGACATCGGCGAGCACCCGCTGGGTGTCGCGCTCGAGATGTACAGCCGCCAGTCCGGGCGTCAGGTCGCGACGCCAGCGGATCTGCAAGGTCGCTCGTCTGCCGTTCGAGGGTCGTTCGACAGCGATGTCGCGCTCTCCCGACTGCTGCGCGGTACCGGCTGGCGCGCCGTCGCGGGGGCGGACGGACGCTATCGTCTGGTCCCGACACAGATCGACGGCGTTGCTGCCGGCTCTGTGACCGCCCCGCTGTCTGTCGAAGGCGTCGGTGGCGACAACCCGAGCTTCCAGGGCAGGACCGCATATGACCAGCGCGACCTGCAGTCCATTCCCGCCAGCCATGGCCAGATCACAAGCCTCTTGAGGCTCAACCCCGCGGTCCAGCTTGATGGTGGGGCGAGTACCAGCAACCGGCCAGGCGATCTGAAGCCCGCAGACATCAGCATTCATGGCGCCGCGTTCTGGCAGAACCTGTTCACGATCGATGGCATGTCGGTCAACAACGACATTAACCCCGCCAACCGTCAGTTCCAGTCTGTCAATTCTTCATCAACCGAACTGCACGGCAACTCCAGCCAGGGCATCGCGTTGGATGTCAGCCTGGTCGAACGTGTCGACGTGTACGACAGCAATGTGCCAGCCGAGTACGGCGGCTTCAACGGCGGCGTGGTGGATGCGATCACCCGGATACCCAGCCAGGAGCTGCACGGCAGTCTTTCGACAACTCATACACGCAGTGCATGGGCCCAGTATCACCTTGACGACTGGAAGAAGAGCGAGTTCTTCAACACGCCGGCCATTGCCGACGGCTATGTGCGCAACCAGCCGGAGTTCGATACCACCACGTGGCGCGTAAACCTTGAAGGCCATCTCACCGATACCTTCGGCTTGCTGGGCAGCTTTACCCGCAAGCACTCCGATATCTACAACCAGCGAAGGCTCAACCAGTCGATGGAGGATGCCGGCGCCACGCTGCCGACGTTCACCAACGTGTTCCGCCGGATCGACAATTACTTCGTCAAGGGCGTGTGGGCGCCGACCGACCGATTCATGCTCGAAGCGGTAGTCACTCATGAGCCGCAACAGGGCGAGTACTTCAACCGCAATGCGCTCGACGGCGAGTTCGTCATGGAGGAAGGCGGCAGCAACGTCGGCGTCACCGCGATGTTCGAAGGCGATCGTGTGGTGCAGACACACAAGCTCAACTGGTCGTCGCTGGAGCATTCGCGCACCGGTGGCCCGGGCTGGTTTGCCCGCTGGTGGCATTCGCCAGAGATCAGCTGGGGTCAGCCGACTCCGGGTGGGCTCGCGCTGTACGGCACGTTCGGCGATCTGCACCAGGAGCAGGAGAGCGTCGGTTATCAGGGCAAGTTCGAATGGGCGCCGGTCGACATGTTCGGCGGCGCGCACCGTTTTGCGGTCGGTATGGGCCTGTCGCAAACCAAGGCGTTCTATCAGCGTAAACAGCAGTTCACCGACCACGGCATCGGTGCGCTGCGGCCCACGCGCACCTGTATCGATGCCAATGGAATTGCTGATACCCGGCATTGCTCGACCTCTCCGGTCACCTTTCCTGGGTGGAGAATTGCGGCCGCGGCCGGTTTCCGACCGGGCGATGGGCAATACGCAAATCAGGTCTGGCTTTACGAAGCCGGGCGCTTCGATGTCGAGCAGAACGCGTGGACCCTCTGGGCTGAAGACGACATGCGCCTCGGACGCGCCCGCATCCGGGCGGGCCTGCGCGTTGATGGCGACGACTACACCGACACCACGACGGTGGCGCCGCGCGTCGCATTCGAGTACGACTTCGCCGAGGACGGCGGGAGCCAGCTGACTGCCGGCATCAACCGCTACTACGGCCGCAATATCTTTGATCGCGCGTTGCGCGTGGGCCGTGAATCGCTCGAGTACACCATGTCGCGCGGACCGGACCTGGTTTGGCGGGATCCGATTCCGGCCGCCCTCAACTCGACCGTGCTCAACAACCTCGACGTGCCCTATGACGACGAGTGGACCTTGGGCTTCCGCCAGATCGCCTGGGACACGGCGTTCGACCTCAAATACGTGAAGCGCAAGGGCCGAGACCAGGTCGTCACTGTCCGCCGTGGCGGCCCGGTCGCCGACCCCACCGTCCGCCAGACCTTCCACTACGCCTACGAGAACATCGGCCACAGCGATACCGACAGCGTGTCGCTGGCGGTACAGCCGTTACAAACGTTCGAGCTTGGCGGCACCAACACAAATGCGCGGTTCATCGCGAACTGGACGGACGTCTATCGCTCCCACGTCGATCCTGAAGGTGCGCGTTTCGGCGACAACTTCCTCATCGAGTACAGGGGCCAGGTGATCCGTTACAACGAACGACCTGTGGAGAACTTCGCGCGCCCATGGACGGCGCGCATTGTGACGCAGACCATGATTCCCGCCCTGAACCTCACAGTGGGCAGCTTCCTGAGCTGGCGGGGCGACTACACCGCCGCGCGTGACACTGGCGCAACCACGGAATTTGACGGCAGACAGATCAGCATCTATGCGCCGCGCGACTTCGGTACCACGATGACCTGGGATCTGCGTTTTGCCTGGCAGAACACCATCGGTGTGAAGCAGGAAACACTGTTCGCGAACCTCGACGTCACCAACGTGCTCAACCGTCGCAACGTCGCGACACACATGGACGACTGGGCAGGCGGCTACGAGGAATTCGAACTGGGCCGCCATTTCCAGCTCGAACTCGGCTATCGCTTCTGACGCGCGGTCACTGAACCTGCGCCTCCGGATGGTCTGCCGTCCGGAGGCGCGACGCACGAAACCGCCCTTCGGCAATTCCTTCCCGCACACGATCGATCCGTCATGACATCAGCCGCCACCCTCACCGCGCACGGCCTGACCCCCTGGGCCATGTTCCTGCAGGCCGACCTCGTGGTGAAGGCGGTCATGGTCATCCTGCTGCTGGCCTCGGTGTTGACGTGGACGGTCATGCTGGCCAAATCGCGCGAGCTGGCGCGCGTGCGCCGCGCCCTGGTCGACGCGGGCAAGGACGCCGGGCAATCGCAGCGACTGCTGGATCTGGCCGACACACCGTCGATGCCGCACGGCATCGCGCGCGATCTCTTCGATGCGGCGCGCCACGAGCTCCAGCTCTCCGCCGGCATCGAGTCGCACGCGGGCATTCGCGAGCGGGTCCAGTCGCGGCTGGAGCGACTGGAGCTGGCGCATGTCCGTGAGCTCCGCACCGGCATGGGCGTGCTCGCGACGATCGGTGCCACCGCGCCCTTCATCGGCTTGTTCGGCACCGTGTGGGGCATCATGAACAGCTTCGTCGGGATCGCGGAATCGGGCACCACCAATCTGGCGGTGGTGGCGCCCGGCATCGCGGAAGCGCTGCTGGCGACCGCACTGGGCCTGGTGGCGGCCATTCCGGCCGTCATCGTCTACAACCATTTCGCCCGCGTGTTGGCCAGCGTGCGCGGCGCCATGGGCGATCTCTCCGCCGCGCTTCAGCAACTGGTATCGCGTGATCTCGATCGCGCCGCACAGGACCGCTGACATGGCCATCCGGACCGCCGCCGACGACGCGGACGACCTCGACGCGCTGCACGAGATCAATGTCACGCCCTTCATCGACGTGATGCTGGTGCTGCTGATCATCTTCATGGTGGCCGCGCCGCTGGCCACCGTGGACCTGCCCGTCGAACTGCCGGCGAATGCCGCACCACCACAGCCCCGAGAACGCGAGCCGCTGTTCATCACCGTACAGGCCGACCTGCGCATCTCGGTCAACGAACAGCCCGTGGCGCGCGCGGCCATCGGCCCCACGCTCAATGCATTGACCGGCGGCGATCGCGACGAAAGGCTGTTCCTGCGCGCCGACCGCAGCGTCGCCTACGGCGAACTGATGGAAACGATGAACGCCCTGCGCGACGCGGGCTATACGAAGGTCGCCCTGGTCGGGGTGGAGCGTCCGCCCGGATGAACCCGGGCACACGTGGCCGCCCGCAATGGACGCGGTACTTCCTCGCCGCGCTCGCACTGCACGGGCTGGTGCTCGCTGCCTCGCTGGCTGTGCACCAGGCCAGCCCCACGGCAGCGGAGACCGCCATGGATGCGCTGCTCGTCGAACTCGCGCCCGCGCCACACGCGCCGCCTGCCCCACCGCGCGACCTGGCGCCTGGCCCGGTGCAAGCCCAGTCCGAGCCGCGCCCTGCGCCCGCCCCGAGCCCGGAGCCTGCCGAAACACCTCCTGCACCCACGCCACTGGTCGAACGTGTGGCTCTGGACAACCCAGCCGTCACCGACCGGGCGCAACAGCCGGCGTCAGCGACGGCCTCACGCGAACCGGCACGCGATGCGGCCGAGGCCACGGCCCCACCCAGCGTCGACGCGCGTGTGCACGAGACCATGGCCGCCCCTCGCGACATGTCGGGCGATCGTCAGGCATCAGTTGAAAGCTGGCACGGCGCGCTGTTGGCGCACCTCAAGCGGCACCGCCGCTATCCCCGTCTGGCCGAGCGGCGCAACGAACAGGGCGTCAGCTATGTGCGCTTCGAGGTCGATCCGCTCGGCCAAGTGTCCGGCCCCGTCGTTGCCAGAAGCAGTGGGAACGCACTGCTCGACACTGAAGCGCTGGAGACGGTGCGGCGCGCGTCGCCGGTCCCGCCCCCGCCCGAGCCTGGGGCGGGCGGCATCGAGACAGTCGTCGTGCCCGTGGAGTTCTATCTGGCGCGTTGACCGAGCGGCGTTGACGATTCGGAAATGAACCTGGAACCGATAGCTTCTGACACGGCTCGGCAGCGCATTCGGTAGCAGCTCCTTACTCGCCGCAGCAAAGTGGCAGCATCTTCGACACGAAGTCTTCGGAGCATTCGACTTGCCATGGCGACGATGCAACCCGTTAATGAGTGAAAATCGCGAGATCTCGCTCAATGCCCTCGGCAAAAGCGGAACTCCCTCTCCGCCTTGAATGATGTCGCACAACGGATATGCCCTACCCGGTCACCGCGCGGGATGGGGAAGTCGGCATGTACTTTGCGTGCAGCGCCATCGCGAAGGCCGCAGGGAGGCACCGTTCGGCCACAATGACCGAAGCGGAGGCACAAAAAAAAAATGTTCCCCGAACGCGAAATGCACTTCGCGATCCACAGGCATAAGAGAGGCGCTTGAGCCAGCATGCGGCATGGCAGTCTCCTAGTGGCGAACAAGCCGCCTCGTTGAACTAGGTGGCGGACGGTGCGGGTTGGCGTACCGGATCTAGGGCCGGCGGCCCAAAGGCCCCGCGCACCATCCGCCATGGCTGGCAGCCAGGTCCGAAAATTGCTGAACCCTGTAAAGCGCTGGGCATCGTAACCGATCAGCGCTTTTGCTCGTCTAGATTCGGGACGCCAATCCCTCGTTAAAACAAAGCCCCGCTAGCGGGGCTTTGGTCGTCGGCGCTTTGGTGAGGATTCTAGCCCTCGTCCCCACAGTGTTGATAGGTGAAATGGCCGTGACAACGACCACATCGTAGACTGGCGCACAAAACAATAGCTGTAAGGGCATGTGCCGTCAGCCCGTCAGATTTACTCTCGAGAACCTAAGCTCACCTTATTTCGCCAGGTAAAATCGGTGCTCTGTGAGAATTGCAAAACTACTTCGACCATACCTCGGAGAGTGTTTCAGCCTGCTTCAAAACTAGCTCCACAGCATCAGATTGTTTGTCAGGCGGATACTTCCAACGTTGTAACGTACGCCGCACCAGAATTCGTAGCTTGGCGCGCACACTCTCTCGTACCCGCCAATCTACCGTCGTGCTGCTGCGAAGCTTTTCGGTGATCTCGACGGCGATCTTCTTGAGAGTGTCGTCACCTAGTTCCCGCACCGCGCTTTCATTGTTAGCCAGCGCATCGTAAAAGGCGATCTCGTCCGGATTCAGTCCTAGCGCCGCTTCACGCTCCAGCGCAGCCTGAAAGTCCTTGGCCATCTGGATCAACTCTTCGATTACCTGCGCCGTCTCTATCGCACGGTTGTGGTACTTGCGCAGTGCTTCCAGCAGGCGGTCACCGTACTTCTTCTCCTGCACAACATTGTTTCGCGCGCGGGCCTTGATCTCGTCGCGCAGCAGCTTTTCCAGCAACTCCACCGCCAAGTTGCGAGCCGGCATGCTGCGCACATCTTCCAAGAATTCGTCCGACAGCAGGCCGATGTTGGGCCTGTCCAGGCCCGCCAGAGCGAAGATGTCCGCCACGCCATCGGCCACGATTGCGTTGTCCAGAATCTGCTTAAGCGCGCTGTTTTTGTCCGCGTCTGAACGTTTGCGGTCCACCGTGGTGAACTTGACGATAGCAGCCTTGACGGCGGCAAAGAAGGCAATCTCGGTGCGCAGGGTGGCCGCTTCATCAAGCGTGCTGCACAGGGAAAACGCCTTGCTCACGGACAGCATTGCGTCGAGAAAACGCTGCTTGCCGTCCTTCAAGCCCAGGATATGGTTGGCCACCGGCACCAGCAGCTGCATCGCTTTGGTTTCAAACCCGCTGTAGTCGAAGCCATGCATTAGCCCGTGCAAGATGTCCAGCTTCTCCAGCAGCACAGCTAGAGCCTCGGCCGCGTTGTGCGCAGGGTCGCCCTTGCCCTTGGATTCGGTGTAGGTCTTGAGCGCCGCTTTCAGTTCGTTGGCAATGCCGATGTAATCCACCACCAATCCACCGGGCTTGTTGCGGAACACCCGGTTGACGCGGGCAATGGCCTGCATCAGGTTGTGGCCCTTCATGGGCTTGTCTACATACATGGTGTGGCAGCAGGGCGCGTCGAAGCCAGTCAGCCACATGTCGCGCACGATCACCAGCTTCAACGGGTCTGCCGGGTCTTTGAAGCGCTTTTCCAGGCGTTTCTTCACCTGCTGGCTGTATAGGTGCGGCTGCAGCAAGGGCTTGTCCGCTGCCGAGCCGGTCATCACTACCTTGATTGCGCCCTTCTCCGGGTCGGCATCGTGCCAGTCCGGGCGCAGGGCGACGGTGGCGTTGTACAGCTCGGCGCAAATGTCACGGCTCATGCACACGATCATCGCCTTACCTTCCAGCGTGGCCGTGCGCGTCTCGAAGTGCTGCACCAAGTCGGCAGCCACCTGTTCCAAACGCGGCTGCGCGCCGACCAGCTTGGTCAGCGCAGCCCAGTCGCTCTTGGTCTTCTCGCGGGCAGTGATGTCTTCCTCGTCCTCGATGACCTCATCTACTTGGGCATTGAGTGCGTCGATCTCGGCCTGGTTCACGTCCAGCTTGGCCAGGCGGCTTTCGTAGAATATCGGTACCGTGGCGCCATCGTCCACCGCGTCCTGAATGTCGTAGATGCTGACGTAATCGCCGAACACCGCCCTCGTGTCTTTGTCTTCCAGGGCGATGGGGGTGCCGGTGAAACCAATGAAGGTGGCGTTGGCCAGCGCGTCGCGCATGTGCTTGGCGTAGCCAAATACGTACTTGCCGGTCTTGGTATCCAGTCGCCCTTTCATGCCGTACTGGCTGCGGTGCGCCTCGTCGGAAATCACCACGATATTGCTGCGATCCGACAGCAGCGGGTGCTGTTTCTCATCGTCCAACAGGGCAAACTTCTGCACCGTGGTGAAGATGATGCCGCCAGCCTCGCGCGAAGCCAGCATCTCGCGCAGTTCCTCGCGGCTGCCAGCCTGCACCGGCGTCTGCCGCAGCAGGTCTTCGGCGGCGCAGAACGTGCCAAACAACTGCCCGTCCAGATCGTTGCGGTCGGTCACCACCAGCAGCGTGGGGTTTTTCATCTCCGGCTGCTGCAACAGCTTGCCCGCGTAGCAGGCCATGGTGATGCTCTTGCCCGAGCCTTGCGTATGCCACACCACGCCAGCCTTGCGGCTGCCGGGCCGCACTTCCTTGCCATAGGTGGCACGCGGCTCCTGCACTTCCAGCACGCCTTTGTTCGGACTGCTGGCGGCGATCACCGTGGCCTTCACCGCCTCGCGCACCGCATGGAACTGGTGGTAGCCCGCGATCTTCTTGACGATGTGGTCGGCATCCTGTTCGAACAGCACGAAGTGGCGCACGTAATCGAGAAACAGCGTAGGTGCGAAGAACCCGCGCACCAGCGTCTCTAGTTCGAACTCCAGCAGCGGTCGGTCGTTTTCATTAGCGATTGCCCGCCAGGGCTGCATGCGCTCCTGATTAGCCGTAAGCGACCCCAACCGCGCCGTGAAACCGTCGCTGACCACCACCGCCACATTGGTGTTGAACAGGTCGCCGATCTCTTCCTTGTAGGTCTGGATCTGGTTGAAGGCATCCCAGCTGTCGGTCTGCTCGTTGGCTGGGTTCTTCAGCTCGATCACCGCCAGCGGCAGGCCGTTGACGAAAGCCACCAAATCCGGACGGCGCGGCTGCTTGGTGCCGGCAACGGTGAACTGGCTGACCAACACGAAGTCGTTGTTGCGTGGGTTGGCGAAGTCGATCAGGTTGACTAGGTCGGTGCGCTTTTCGTCGCCTATGGAGAACTCGACCGGAATGCCAGCCAGCAGCAGTCGATGCACATGACGGTTTCGTGCAATCAGCAACGGCTCGCTGACCGTCAGAAGCTCGTGTGCCGCCTGCTCTAGCGCCGCAGCGGGGATGCGCGGGTTGATGCGGAGGAGCGCGACCAACAAGCGTTCGCGCAATACGGCCTGACGATAGTCGGAGCGAGCAGGTTGGTCTCCGTCGGGCGCAATATCAGGGCCCTGTGTGTACGTCCAACCGAGACTCCCGAACCATACAATGCAGAGGTCTTCGAGTTGTTGTTCAGTAATCATTTCCCCTCCGCTACCTGCTGCTTCACCGCATCCATGATTTGTTCGACCACCTCGTCGCGTAGTTGCGATGGATAGCCGTTCTTCCGCAACGTGACTCGGATAACGTTGCGCATTCGAGCCTGAGCGTCTTCGCGCTTGTCCCAATCCACAACTTGGTGTTTGGAAATATCGTGGGACAGCTCGCTAGCAATCAAAGCGATACGTCCTGGTTCCACTTGCTGCGCGTCAGGGTGCGCACGCAAGATGGCATCAATGTTGAATGAAGTCTGCTCCGTATCAATAATGGGAGCCTCCACAACATCAACAGCTGGGACAGGGAGCACTTGATCAACTTGAGTGGAAGTCAAGCGCTCACGCTCTACAGCTCGCGCAAGACTAGCTTCCTCTTCCGCTTCGGCCGTTGTGATATTGCAATAATCAGATGCGCCGATCAGATCCGGAAAGAGACTGGCATGGTGCACGTTCATCCGCCGAAGGTGGCGCAAGCAAGCTTCACGACCTTCATTACGTACATAAATCTTGCAAATATATCGAGCCAGTAAGTCTGGCTGATCTTCCTCCGATGCGGAGCGCAACTCCTCATCGTCAAAAGCCTCATCGTCCGCTAAGACATTCGCCAGCTTGTTTTCTATCGTGGCGTCGTACGGAGAGAAAGTGAACAGCCCAGCCTGATTAACCAACCTCCCGTAACTGTCCTTGCGTGGCTCCCAAAGCCGAATGCCTGTCTCGTCCTGATGCTCCAGAATAAAACTCTTGTTGAGCACGTAGACGACACGATACGGGTTCTCTTCTTCATCTTTGCTGTCAGGCTTGGCAAATGCGAAAAACAAAGCGACATAGGGGGAATAGGTCCAGTCAAGCAAAGGAGTCATCAAGCCGTGATGCTGGCCAATAGACCAAAGCTCGTCATCTTCTTCTAAGAGGCTGTTATCGCTAAGTCGACCTCGAATCGCGCGTTTGAATCGCTCAAGCTGAGTTGCTGCCAGATTTTCAGTTACGATACCATTTTCTGATAAACGACCTAAAGTCGGCATCAAATTCCAGTCAGAGCGTCGTTGACCCCGAAAAATCAATTGCGTTGCGGGTCGATTAAAGAAAGAATTCTCCAGTAATTCCGTATAGTCCCGCCAAGATTCTAATCGAGTTACAGGGATGCGGCCGCTACGCTCGTCAGCCATAACTTCAAAGTATTTATTTCCATTATCCCAGACTGGAATTTTATTAAAATAATCAATTCGCTGCTTATCGGGGAAGCTGCTCTCTTGCTGAGTCATTGACTTTCCTCATCACTGGGATCAGAAGGAACAATCAATTCGCCATAAAGGAGCCTGGGAAGAAATGCATTGCGTATTTCTGCTAGCCGGGAAGATTCTTTAACTCTCGCAACGAGTTGTTCAAACAAAGGGGTCACGGCTTTAACAAAGCTATCAGTCAAATCCGATCCGGGATAGATCACCGGCATGGGGCGAAATGCTTTCTTACTGATTTCCATAAAGGTAGAACCATTCGCTTGACCTTTGATTTGATCCATATTTTTTTGGCACCACATGAGAAAATACAAAGGCGGCAATTTTCCGCCAGGCAGAATTGCGATGTACCCCTGATTGATCGCAACCGGTATTTGCGTGATTGCCAAGTATCCGATAGGGGCGCGCGAAGACATCAGCAGCGTTCCCTTGGGAAGCAAACCAGAACCAATGCGCGACAAGCCTGCGCTGCTGATCCTTCTTTCTGTCGTTAATAGAACTGGAGATTGCGCCCCAGACAAGTCTTTGGGAGAGGTCCAGAAGTGCTCTGGTGGGTTCCAGTAGGACTCATTTTTGGTATCGGGTGTGGCACCACCGGCGATCTCCACCATTTCGCCAATCGTCGAGGCCTCCCACCCTTTCGGAATCTCCCCCAACTCCGACTCCTCCATTGCATCCGGAAACAGGGCGGCGGCGGCGGCCAGTTGGTCGTGCTGCTCGCGGGGCATTTGGTCGAGTTCGGCGTCGGTCTTGCCGCTGATGGCACGCATGGCCGCGCGTAGCGGCTCCTGACCTTGTTCGATGGCCGCGATCTTGGCCCTGACCGGGTCGAAATCGACAAACCAGGACTTGAAGATGGCTTGCGCGATGGCTTCGAGGGTTTGGTCGATGCGGCGGTTAAGAGCGGTCAGCCGATCAAAGGAGGAGATGTACTCAGCAATAGTTTCCTGTGAATCAAGTTCTTTTATTATCGGATGCGCTTCTTCGACGAATCGGTTGAACTGGAAATTTGCAATGCCAGTCGATTGATTCTCAAATTCAGCTATTTCTCCGGACTGGTGAAGCGATTCAATTTGCAGGACGATAAAACCAGGATCAACCTGCTTTGAGTCAAGCCTCAACAAACGGCAAAAACTTGCGGGAATGACCTTGCCTCCCAGACTCTGCAAAATCTCGCCAGTTACAAGAAGAGCTCTTCCTGTATGTTGGCCGCTTGCCGCGCTGCCACCTGATACTTCAATGACAATATCCCCGACTCGTAGGAGTCGACTCCTGACCTTCGACTCAGACTCATAGCGAAACGGCACAGAAGAGTGATCGCCGATCCTCAACTTTGGGATGTCTGTTCCGCGAATCACCGCAACGCATTCTTTCCCCGCTCCGGGCTGCTCATCTCCCCATCCTCCACCGATGGCGTAGAGCATTAGTTGCTCCAGCGACTTAGATGCCATATCCCAGTCCCGCCAAGTTCTTTTTGATTTCTGTTTCCAGCTGCGCACTCTCCGCGAACTGTTCCATCAGTTGCGCGGTCAGGCGCTGCATCTTTTCGGCAAAGGGTTCGCCATCGTCTTCCTGCTCGGCCGCGCCCACATAGCGCCCTGGCGCTAACACATGCTCATGCTTGCGCACTTCTTCCAGTGAGGCGGATTTGCAGAGGCCGGGCAAATCCTCGTACCCCTCGCCCTGCTGCCAAGCATGGAAGGTATCTGCGATTTTCTTGATGTCGTTCAGGGTAAAGTCGCGCAGCACACGGTCCTTCATATAGCCCAACTGTCGGGCGTCGATAAACAGGAATTCGCCGCGCCGATCACGCTTCTTTTTGTCCAGCGCGAAGCCGTTCTGCTTGTCGCGGGTCAGAAACCAGATGCAGGCGGGGATCTGGGTGTTGGTGAACAGTTGGCCAGGCAGCGCAACCATGCACTCGACGTAGTCGTCCTCGACCAGCCGCTTGCGGATTTCTCCCTCGTTGTTGGTGTTGGAACTCATGGAGCCGTTGGCCAGCAGCAGCGCCAAGCTGCCGCTGGGTGCAAGGTGCCAGAGCATGTGTTGCAACCAGGCGAAGTTGGCGTTGCCCTGCGGAGGTGTGCCGGCGATCCAGCGGAGGTCGTTGGCCATCTTTTCGTTCCACCATTCCTTCATGTTGAAGGGTGGGTTGGCCATGACGAAGTCGGCGCGCAGGTCCGGGTGCAGGTCGTTGAGTAAGGTGTCGGCCGGACCGCCGCCAAAATTGAAGTCGATGCCGCGAATGGCCATGTTCATGGCAGCCAGCCGCCAAGTGGTGGGGTTGCTCTCCTGTCCGTAGACACTGATCTGCCCGCTCTTGCCATTGGTGGCCTTGCCGCCGTGCTGTTCGATGAACTCTTCGCTTTGCACGAAGAAGCCGCCTGAACCCATCGCGGGGTCGTATACGCGCCCTTTGAACGGCTGGAGCATTTCCACGATCAGAGTGACGATGCTCTTGGGTGTGTAGTACTGGCCGCCCTTCTTGCCTTCGGCCAGGGCGAACTGGCCGAGGAAGTATTCGTAGACGTGGCCGAGGATGTCCTTGGATTTCAGGTCCAGCGGCTGGCCCATGTACTCTTTGGCGCTGAAGTCGGTATCCGAGAAGTGGCTGATCAGCCCGGCCAATTTGCTGGAATCGAGCTGCACGCGGGCGAAGTCCTTGTTGAGCACGTTCTTCAGACGTGCGTTCTCGCGCTCGACGGCTTCCATGGCATTATCGATCAGCCAGCCGACCGAGCGCATTTCTTCCGGCACATCCTTGCCGGGCTTGCTCCACGGCAGCGCCGCCTTGGGAGGCAGTTGTGCACAGTCGCGCAGGATTTGCCAGCGAGCCTCTATCGGCACCCAGAACACGTTCTTCTCGGTGTAGTAGTCGCGCACTTCCAGTTCGGCGGCGATGTTTTCCTCGTACTCTTGCGTGCCCACGCCGCCGTATTCGTCCGGGTCCATGTAGTAATCATGGTCCGAGTTGGTGAACTGTTCGCGCAGTTCACGCTGGCGCTCCTCGAAGGCATCGGAAACGTACTTGAGGAAGATCAGACCGAGCACGACGTGCTTGTACACGGAGGCATCGAGGTTGGAGCGCAGCTTGTCGGCCGCGGTCCAGAGTTTCTTCTCCAGGTCATTAAAAAACTTCTGCTCATAAGACTTCATAATCGATATGACCTATTTGTATAATTTTAGTTACTAATGTTGTTTCTAATCGCCACTCGCCAAAAACCAAACTGGTTGTAGTGGCAGCCGCGCACGCGCACTGTCGTCGAGCTGTGCGTAGTGCGCCGTCCATAGCTCTAGCAGCTTGGGCGCGTCGATCAGGGTGATGCGCCGATGCGGCTGCCGAGCTTCATAGTCGGCGTCCTTAGTGAAGCCCGACAGGGCGACGAACAGACCGACGTCATCCTCGCCCAGCACCGCCATGAAGCTTCGAAGACCCATGACATCGGTCCGCGCGGAACTGGCGTTGCGCTTGACCTGCACCTTGATGCGCGGCGGCCGGGTACCGAGGGGATCGTTGTAGGCAATGATGTCGGTGCCACCGTCCTTGCCCGGCGGTGCGACCCAGGCGACGTAATAGCCCATTGCCCGCAGCAGCGATGCCACAAGTTCCTGGAAGTCATACGGCGGCATCGCGGCGAGGTACGCTTCGATCTCCGCCCATGCCATTTCTTCGGCTTCTTCCAGCGTGATGCTGGCCGATTCCTCGGTGAGCTCGCCTTCGGGATCGTCGATTTCGTTGGCGACGGGTTGGGCGCTCTTCCATTTCTTGTACAGCTGGCCGACCGCCCGGATGAATTGCTCCGGATCGGGGTAAGCATCCAGCGCCGCTTCGCCCTCTGGCGTAAGGGTCCAGATGCCTTTGTCCTTGACCAGCCAGCCGGCCTTGACCGGCGCGACAGTGCTGAAGCGCACGATTTTATCGAAACGTCGACCGCCGGTTTCGTAGTCGCCAGCCTCGTACTCGGTGAGCACGACCTGCTTCTCAAGCGCGGTCAGCGCATCCGACGCACGCATGCCTTCCGGCTGGGCGTTGAGGATATGGAATAGCGCACGTGTCAGTTCACCCGTGCGGCGCCTGCTGATATTGGCCATGCGTCCTCCCCTGGACTGCCGAGCTGCTTGATACCGAAGCCCATAATAGTCGTCCGGCCGATGGAGTTAGAGCTTCCAAGTCGTGTTCAGTCGAGTGCGTCGATCTCGATGCGTTGCCCTGGCTTGGGGGCCTAAGCCCGAACATTCAGCGGCCACGCAAACGTCGCCACGTTGGACATGTCAAAGAAAAGCCCGCACGCGGCGGGCTTCTCTCTTGATCGGTCAGTACCGCGGATGCAGCCTCACTCCCACTCAATCGTCGCCGGCGGCTTTCCGCTGATGTCGTACACCACGCGCGAGACGCCGCGAACCTCATTGATGATCCGGTTCGAGACGCGGCCGAGGAAGTCGTACGGCAGGTGCGCCCAGTGGGCGGTCATGAAGTCGATGGTCTCCACGGCGCGCAGCGAGATCACCCATTCGTAGGCGCGGGCGTCGCCGACGACGCCGACGGACTTGACCGGCAGGAACACGGCGAAGGCCTGACTGGTCTTGTCGTAGAGATCGGCGCGGCGCAGTTCTTCGATGAAGATGTGGTCGGCCTTGGCCAGGATGTCGGCGTACTCGGCCTTGACCTCGCCAAGGATGCGCACGCCCAGGCCCGGGCCCGGGAACGGATGGCGGTAGACCATCTCGCGCGGCAGGCCGAGTTCGACGCCGAGCCTGCGCACTTCGTCCTTGAACAGCTCGCGCAGCGGTTCGACCAGGCCCATCTTCATATGCTCGGGCAGGCCGCCGACGTTGTGGTGGCTCTTGATGACGTGGGCCTTGCCGGTCTTGCTGCCGGCCGACTCGATGACGTCGGGATAGATGGTGCCCTGCGCCAGCCACTTGGCGTTGCTGAGCTTGTTGGACTCCTCGTCGAAGATCTCGACGAACAGGTTGCCGATGATCTTGCGCTTGGCTTCCGGATCGCTCACGCCTGCGAGCGCGCTGAAGTAGCGCTCGCGCGCGTCAACGCGGATCACGCGTACGCCGAGACCATGTGCAGTGGAGGCGGCTGCAAAGGTCGTCATGACCTGGTCGCCCTCGCCCAGCCGCAGCAGGCCGGTGTCGACGAACACGCAGGTCAGCTGGTCGCCGATCGCCTTGTGCAGCAGCGCGGCGACGACGGACGAATCCACGCCGCCCGACAGGCCGAGGATCACCTCGTCGCTGCCCACCTGCTCGCGCACGCGCGCGATCTGGTCCTCGATGATGTTGGCCGCGGTCCACAGCGTGGCGCAGCCGCAGATGTCGACGACGAAGCGGCGCAGCAGCGCCTGGCCCTGCTTGGTGTGCGTGACTTCGGGATGGAACTGCACGCCGTACCAGCGCTTGGCCTCGTTCGCGAACGCAGCCACCGGCACGCGGTCGGTGCTGGCGGTGACGGTGAACTCGGGCGGCGCCTCGGACACGTGGTCGCCGTGGCTCATCCACACGTCGAGACGCTGGCTGCCTGCGTGATCGCTGAGGCCTTCGAATAGGTTGTCCTTGGCGACGATGGCGACTTCGGCATGGCCGTACTCGCGCGCGTCGGCGGCTTCGGTCTCGCCGCCCAGCTGCTTGGCCATCGTCTGCATGCCGTAGCAGATGCCCAGCAGCGGCAGGCCGGCGTCGAACACGTCTTGCGGTGCGCGCGGGGATCCGTGTTCGGTGGTCGATTCCGGGCCGCCCGACAGGATGATGCCCTTGGGCGCGAACGCGGCGATCTCGGCCGGATCGTGGTCCCAGGCCCAGATTTCGCAGTAGACGCCCAGCTCGCGGATGCGGCGGGCGATCAGCTGCGTGTACTGCGCGCCGAAGTCGAGGATGAGGATCTTGTCGCTGTGCAGGTCGGTCATCGGCGTGGGCTTGTCTGGATGTGGAATGGCGCACGGCGCGCCGGGCATGCAGGTAAAACGGTGCGCGGGGGCCGGATACGAAACGGGATCCGCTTTCGCGAATCCCGATCGGTGCGTGGCGCCGCAGCCTCAGCCCGCCTGGTAGTTCGGCGGCTGCTTGGTGATGGTCACATCGTGCACGTGGCTCTCGCGCTGGCCGGCGCCGGTGATCTTCACGAACTTCGGATTGGTGCGCATGTCCTCGATCGTCGCGCAGCCCACGTAGCCCATGGTCGCGCGCAGGCCGCCGGCGAGCTGGTGGATGATGCTGGCGAGCGGGCCGCGGTAGGGCACGCGGCCCTCGATGCCCTCGGGCACCAGCTTGTCGGCATCCGACGAGTCCTGGAAATACCGGTCCTTGCTGCCCTGCTCCATCGCGCCCAGCGAGCCCATGCCGCGGTAGCTCTTGTAGCTGCGGCCCTGGAACAGTTCGACCTCGCCCGGGGCTTCTTCGGTGCCGGCGAACAGGCCGCCGATCATCACCGTCGAGGCGCCGGCAACCAGTGCCTTGCCGATGTCGCCCGAATAGCGGATGCCGCCGTCGGCGATCAGCGGAATGCGGTCCTGCAGCGCTTCGGCCACCATGTCGATTGCGGTGATCTGCGGCACACCCACGCCGGCGACGACGCGCGTGGTGCAGATGGAACCCGGGCCCACGCCCACCTTCACTGCATCCGCGCCGGCGTCTTCCAGCGCCTTGGCCGCGTCGCCGGTGACGATGTTGCCGCCCACCACCTGCACCTGCGGGTAGGTCTTCTTGAGCCAGTTCACCCGGTCGAGCACGCCCTGCGAGTGGCCGTGCGCGGTGTCGACGATGATCACGTCCACGCCTGCGGCCACCAGCGCCTCGACGCGCGCTTCGGTGTCGCCGCCCACACCCACGGCAGCGCCGACCAGCAGCTGCTCGTCGGCATCCTTGGCGGCGTTGGGATTGTCGTGCGCCTTCTGGATGTCCTTGACGGTGATCAGGCCGCGCAGCGCGAACTCGTCGTTGACCACCAGCACCTTCTCGATGCGGTGCTTGTGCAGCAGGGCCAGCACTTCGGTGTCGCTGGCGCCTTCGCGCACCGTGACCAGCCGGTCCTGCTTGGTCATCACGTTGCGCACCGGATCGTCGAGCTTGGTCTCGAAGCGCATGTCGCGCCCGGTGACGATGCCCACCAGCCGGCCGCCGTCGACCACCGGCACGCCCGAGATGTTGCGCGCGCGGGTCAGGCGCAGGACCTCACCGATGGTGGTGTCCGGGCCCACGGTGAAGGGCTCGCGGATCACGCCGGCCTCGAAGTTCTTCACCCGCGCCACTTCCGCGGCCTGGCGCTCGACGCTGAGGTTCTTGTGCAGGATGCCGATGCCGCCGAGCTGGGCCATCGCGATGGCGAGGCGGGCTTCGGTCACGGTGTCCATCGCGGCCGAGACGATCGGCAGGTTCAGGCGCAGGTCGCGGGTGAACCGGGTGGCGAGGCGGACGTCCTTGGGCAGGATCGTCGAATGGGCGGGAACGAGCGAGACGTCGTCGTACGTGAGTGCTTCGGCCTGGATGCGCAGCATGCGGGGTGCCGGGGAGGAGAAGCGCGCCATTCTATCGCGTTTGCGGGCCCCGCATGGCGCCCTGCAGACGCGCCGTCGACAGTCCGCGCATCAGGCCCGCCCGGCTGCCTCGGCTGCCTCGATGGTGTTCTGCATCAGTGTGGCGACGGTCATGGGCCCCACGCCGCCGGGCACCGGGGTGATCCAGCTGGCCCGGCGCGCGGCCTCGGCATAGCCCACGTCGCCCACCAGCCGGCCGTCGTCCAGCCGGTTGATGCCGACGTCGATGACCACCGCGCCTGGCTTGACCCATTCGCCTGGAATCAGCGACGGGCGGCCCACGGCGACCACCAGGATGTCCGCCTCGCCGACATGGCGGCGCAACACCTCGTGCGGCGTGAAGCGATGGCAGGTGGTGACGGTGCAGCCGGCGATCATCAGTTCCAGCGCCATCGGGCGGCCGACATGGTTGCTGACGCCGACGATGGTCGCGCTCTGCCCGCGCACCGGCCGGTCGGTGTAGGCCAGCAGCGTGGTCACGCCGCGCGGCGTGCACGGGCGCAGGCCGAACTGGCGCAGGGCCAGATGGCCGACGTTGGTGGGGTGGAAGCCGTCCACGTCCTTGCGCGGGTCGATGCGTTCGATCAGCCGGGTGGCATCGGGAATGCCGGGCAGCGGCAGCTGGACGAGGATGCCGTGCACGGCGGGGTCGGCGTTGAGGCGGTCGATCAGCGCGATCAGTTCCGGCTCGGTGGTGCCCACGGGCAGATCGAAATCGAAGGCCTGGATGCCCACCTTCTCCGCCGCGCGGCGCTTGTTGCGCACATAGGACTGCGACGCCGGATCGCTGCCGACCAACACCACGGCGAGCCCCGGCCGCGTGCCGCCGCCGGCCACACGCGCGTCCACGCGCACCCGCAGCGCATCGAGCAGGGTGTCGGCAATGCGCTTGCCGTCGAGGATGCGGGCGGTGGCGGCGGTCATGGGCGATCGGCGTGCAGGCGGGAGCCCGCCATTGTCCCCGATCCGGGGCCCGGCTTGCAGGCAGCGGCCGCGATGCCGATGCTGTCCCGCCGCCCTGCGAGCGCACCGCCATGCCCACTTCCCCCACCGAGCCCCTGGCCACGCTGTCCGATGACGCCCGCACCCGCGTGGAGGCGGCCGTGTTCCGGCGCCTGCGCGAGCACCTGCTCGTCGCGCGGCCCGATGTGCAGAACATCGACCTGATGATCCTCGCCGGGTTCTGCCGCAACTGCCTGGCCGACTGGTACCGCGACGCCGCCTCGGCCGAAGGCGCGGATCTGGACAAGGACGCAGCACGCACGGTGGTCTACGGCCAGCCCTTCGCGCAGTGGAAAGCCGAGCACCAGCGCGACGCCACGCCCGAGCAGGTGGCGGCATTCGAGGCCGCGCAGCGCGCACATCCGCCGCGCTGACATGCGGATCCTGGCGGTCGCGCTGGCTCTCGCCGCATTCGCCTATGCCGCGCTGTGCGTGGCGATGCTGCTCGGGCAACGGCATCTGCTGTACGCGCCGCAGTTCACCCGGGTGGCCGCCGATGCCACGGACTTCGAGCTCGCGCGCGGCGATGTGGTGCTGCGCGGCTGGCGCATCGGTCCGGAGGACGGCCGGCCGCTGCTGTATTTCGGCGGCAATGCCGAGCGCGTCGAGGCCAACCGCGCCGAATTCGCACGCTGGTTTCCCGGACACCGGGTGCATCTGCTGGCCTATCGCGGCTACGGCGCCAGCGACGGCGCGCCCACCGCGGCGCAGTTGAAGGCGGACGCACTGGCGCTGTACGACGCGGTGGCCGCCGGACGCAGCGATGTCGACGTCATCGGCCGCAGCGTGGGCAGCGGCATCGCCAGCCATGTCGCCGCGCACCGTCCGGTGGCCCGCCTGGCCCTGATCACGCCGTTCGCGGATCTCGGCGATGTGGCGGCCGGCCACTACCCGTGGCTGCCGGTGCGTCTGCTGCTGCGCGAACGGCTGCGGCCTGCAGAAGATCTGGCCGCGTTCCAGGGCGAGGTGCTCGTGCTGCGCGCAGGCCGCGACACCATCGTGCCGCCGGAACACGCCGATCGGCTGGCCGATGCCCTGCCCCGCCCCCCATTGCGCGTCGTGTTTCCCGGGGCCGGACACAACGACATCCAGCAGACGCCGGGCTATGCGGACGCGCTGGGCGGCTTTCTCGACTGAACATGCGTCAGGGCGACGTCGGTGGCCCGGTGGCCGGTACCGCCGACGGTCGACATGGGATCACGGGCAGCGCGGCAGGCCGTCGCCCGCGGTGCACTCCACGCAGCACATCGGCCGCGACTGCGCCGGCACGCCGGCCTCGGGCAGCACGCGCGGCATTGCGGTTTCCAGCGGCGGCGACGGTGCCAGCCGCGCGAGCTCCGCCGCCGGCCTGAGCTGCAGCAGCACCGCCCAGTCCTGGCGGTTCGCATCGCAGCCCTGCGGCGTCTCCGGCGCACAGGCCGGATCCTCGGCGGCGCGCATCGACAGCGCGGCGAACCGCCCGCCCGGCCCGAGCGGCAGCATGCGCATGGTGACGCCGTCGAGCACATTGCCGCCCACCAGATGCGCGCGATCGACGCCATCGTCCGCGGCCGCGACCACGATGTCGCAGTGCATGCCCAGGCCGCCCTCGTCGCTGCTCAGCAGCGCCGCCAGACCGTTGAAGCCGAACACGCGATTCGCCGCGCGCACGTAGCAGAGCATGTCGCCGCGCGCCGGCCGTGCAGCCGCGGGATCGAGCACGCGGTAGGCGCTCGACTCGGGGCTGCGGTAGGCGTCGCGCACGTAGTCGACGTGGCTGGCCGATGCATTGAAGCCGGGAAGTTGCGCCCGGCGCGCGGCCCAGGACACGAACGCGGCCGACCACGGCACGTCGATCAGGAAGGCGCGGCAGGCGGCCAGCGGCCCGGTTGCGAACGGCGCCGACGTGCAGTCGCCTGCGCCCGGGCGATGCTGCAGGCGCGGCAGCAGTCCGGCGCCCTGCCAGTAGCCGGCCACGCGGCGCCAGGCCTGCTCGCCGCTGGTCAGCAGTGCAGTCTCGGCCTCGCGCACCGTCGAGCCTGCATAGCGCCCACGCTCGTCGATGAACGGACGGTGCCAGCGCAGGTGTTCCTCGCAGGCGGCCGCGGCCAGCCGGGTTGCCGGATCGGCGGCGTCGACCTGGGCGCGCAACAGAGGACACGGATCGGACGCCCAGCCGACCAGCGGCGCGAGCAGGACCAGCAGGCACGACAGACGCATGCAGAAACGACGCATTCGACAGGACTCCAGCGCGGGGGATCGCCGCGCCATCGTGCACGAGGCGGCCGTGAAGAGGCGGGCGCGGCGGCTCAGCCCGCGGCGCAGAAGGCGGCGTAATCGATGTAGCCCGGAAACGCCCGCCCGGGTGCGCAGACCGGACACGCCGGATCCGCGGCCAGCCTCGTCTGCCGGAACTGCATGCGCAGCGCGTCGAACTGCAGCAGCCGCCCGGCCAGGGCATCGCCGATCCCGAGCAGCAGCTTGAGCACCTCGGTGGCCTGCAACAGCCCGATCACACCGGGCAATACGCCGAGCACGCCGACCTCCGAACAGTTGGGCGCGGCCTCGGGCGGCGGCGGCTCGGGAAACAGGCAGCGATAGCAGGGCCTGGCACCCCGTGCGCGGCCGGCGTCGAACACGCTGACCTGGCCTTCGAAGCGATGCACCGCGCCGTAGACCAGCGGCACGCCGTGCAGCACGCAGGCATCGTTGAGCAGATAGCGCACCGGAAAGTTGTCGGCGCCGTCGAGCACCACGTCCACGCCGTCGAGCAGCCGATCGATGTTGGCCGCGCTCACGCGCTCGGCCACCGGTTCGATGCGCGTGCGCGGGTTCATCGCCGACAGGGTGGCCGCGGCGGAGTCCACCTTGGGCATGCCGATCCTGTCTTCGGCATGGAGGATCTGCCGCTGCAGGTTGCTGCGATCGACGACGTCGTCGTCGGCGATGCGCAGGGTGCCCACGCCGGCGGCCGCGAGATAGAACGCCGCCGGCGAGCCGAGGCCTCCGGCGCCGACCACCAGCACGGTCGCGGCCGCGAGACGGCGCTGGCCGTCCACGCCCACTTCCGGCAGGCGCAGATGGCGCGAATAGCGCTCGTGGAAATCGAGATCCACGTCCGCGTCGGGTGCGGTCATCGGCAGACCTTCCGATTGCCAGCGCGTGGTGCCGCCGGCCACCGAGACGACCTCGGCATAGCCTGCCGCGTGCAGGGCTTCGGCCGCCAGCAGCGAGCGGCGCCCGGTCTGGCAGATCAGCAGCAGCGGCGCGCGCGTGTCCGGCGCATGGTCTTGGGGGGCGGCTTCCAGCGACGCGCGGTCGACGCCCTGGGCGCCATCGGCCATGCCGGTGGCGCGCTCGTGCGCCTCGCGGACGTCGATCAGGCGCACGCCACCGCGTACGCGGCGCAGGGCTTCACCGGGGGAGATCTCGCTGATGCTCATGGCCGCATTATCGCCCCGCGCGGCGCCCGCCGCCCGCGACGCGCGGTGCGCCGGTTCAGTACGGCACGATCCCGACCACATCGCCTTCGGCGTAGTCGCGCGCCCCGGCCTCGAGCACGATCAGCACGTCGGAATCGGCCGCGGCCTGCATGCGGTGCGAACCGTCCGCGGGATTGGGTTCCACCCGCGAGATGCCGTCCGCGTCGAGCGTCCAGCGCCCGCGCAGGAATTCCAGCCGCTCGTGGTTTTTGGTCCACGCGGCAGCAAGCCGGGCGCGTCGTGCAGGCCGGGGGCCTCGCCCCTGCATCCCGTCCACCAGCCGGCGGCCGAGCGCGAGCCATGTCGCCAGCACCGAGACCGGATTGCCCGGCAGGCACAGGAACAGCGCCGGCCCGAGCGTGTCGCCTTCGGCCAGCAGCACCGGCATGCCCGGCTTCATCATCACCTTCCACAGGCGCACCCGGCCCCGCGCCTGCAGCAGCGCGGGCAGGTGATCCTTCTCGCCGGCCGAGACGCCACCGCAGGTCACCACCAGATCGAAGGCCTCGCCGGCATGCCGCAATGCCGAGGTGATCCGCGCCGGATCGTCCGGCAGTGTGGGGAACGCCACCGGCTCCAGGCCTTCGGCCCGCAGCAGGCCCATCAGCTGCTCGCGGTTGGAGTTGTAGATCTGCCCGGGCTGCAGGGCCATGCCGGGTTCGACCAGCTCGTCGCCGGTGGCGAAGACGGCAACCGTGGGGCGCCGCGCGACCTCGAGCTGGGCCAGCCCCTGGGACGCCGCCAGCGCGATCCTCGATGGGCTGAGCACGTCGCCGGCGCACAACAGCCGGTCGCCGGCGCGCGTGTCCTCGCCTGCGCGCCGGACGTGTTGTCCCGGCCGCGGCGCGATGCGCACGCGAATACGCTCGCCTTCGATCGAGACGTTCTCCTTCATCACCACGGTGTCGGCGCCGGGCGGCAGCGGCGCGCCGGTGGTGATGCGCAGGCACTCCCCCGCCTCCACCGCCAGGCCACCGGCCGGACCGGCGAACTGCTCGCCGACCAGGCGCAGCGTGGTCTCGCCATCGACCAGGTCGGCATGGCGCAGGGCGAAGCCGTCCATGGCCGAATTGTCGAACGGCGGCTGCGGCATCGAGGCGACGACGTCCTGCGCGAGTACGTGCCCGTGCGCCCGCGACAGCGCCAGAGGCTGGGTGCCGAGGCGTCGCTCGCCCGCCACGGCATCGACGATCGCGCAGGCGGCGTCGAACGCGATGCGGTAGGGAAACTCGGGCTGGAACTCAGGCGTCGGCGATACCGGCATCGATCAGGTCGTCGGGGGTGTTGAGGTTGCCGAAGCGTACACCGTCGATCCGGACGCCCTGCATCCCGAGCCCCTGCTGCAGCGCCCTGACCGCGTACTCGCCACGTGCCAACGCGGCGGCGGCCCCGATGCGCAGCGCTTCGACCGGCCACAGCGCCACCAGCGGCTGGATGCCGTCGTCGTCGATCGCATAGGCACCGTTCGCCCCGCCCAGCAGGGCCAGCATCGGCACCACGCGCGGGTCGGCCTGCAGCAGGTCGACCGGCACGGTGGCCAGCCAGGGCGTGGTCGTCGCAGCAGCCAGCGCATCCAGCGCCGACAAGGGCCCGGCATCGGCCACCCGGTCCTGCACGGTGGCGAGCCCGTGCGCCGCATAACGCTCGAGCGCACGGTTGGCGCTCACCAGCGCACAGGCGGCCTGGGGTGCGAAGGCACGCTGGATCCGCATCACCTGGGCGACGCCGCCGTGCTCCAGCCAGGCCTTGTCACGGCCGCCGAGCCGCGAAGCGCGCCCACCCGCGAGGATGCCGAGCGTGATCGTCGCGGCGACGGGCGCCGCGCTCACTTGCGCTTGACGTGGCGGATCAGCCGCTTCTTCTTGGCCAGCTGGCGGTCGGTGAGCACGTTCTTCTTGTCCTTGTACGGATTCTCGCCTTCCTTGAAGACGAACCGCACCGGCGTGCCGACCAGCTTGAAGCGCTTGCGGAAGAAGTTCTCGAGATAGCGCTTGTAGCTCTCGGGCAGCGTGCGCAGCCGGTTGCCGTGGACCACGATCGTCGGCGGATTCTCGCCGCCCGGGTGCGCGAAGCGCAGCTTGGGCGCATGGCCGCGCACGACCGGCGGCGGATTGGTCTCGTAGGCGATCTCGAGCGCGCGGGTCACATCGGCGGTGTTGAACTTGTAGTTGGCCGAGGCGTGGGCCTGGTGGATCGCGCGGAACAGCTCGCGCAGGCCCGAGCCGTGCTTGGCGCTGATGCGCACCGCTTCGGCCCAGGGCACGAAGGCGAGCTTGCGCGACAGCAGCGCCTCGGTCTGCTCGCGCTGGTAGTCGGTGAGGCCGTCCCACTTGTTGACCGCGACGACGAGCGCACGGCCCGAATCGAGCACCGCGCCGAGCACGCTGGCGTCCTGGTCGGTCACGCCCTCGCTGGCGTCGATCATCACCACCGACACCTGCGAATGCTCGATCGCCTGCAGGGTCTTGATGATGGAGAACGTCTCCACCGCTTCGTCCACCTTCGACTTGCGGCGGATGCCGGCGGTGTCGACCAGCCGGTACTTGCGCCCGTCGCGCTCGAGATCCACCTCGATCGAGTCGCGCGTGGTGCCCGCGACCTCGGAGGCGATCATCCGCTCCTCGCCGAGGATCCGGTTGACCAGGGTCGACTTGCCGACGTTCGGACGGCCCACGAACGTGACGCGCACGCGCTCCGGATCGCTGTCGAGCTGCTCGGTCTGACCGGTCTCGGGCAGCTTCTCCAGCACCTCGTCGACCAGCTCGTCGATGCCGTGCCGGTGCGCCGACGACACCGCCAGCGCATCGGCGAAGCCGTAGCGGGAGAACTCCGCGATCGCGCCGCGCGCGTCCAGGCCGTCGGTCTTGTTGATGACCAGGTAGGTCGGCTTGTCGATCTTGCGCAGCCAGCGCAGGATCTCGTCGTCGAGCGCCGAAGCCCCTTCGCGGCCGTCGACCACGAACAGCACCAGATCGGCCTCGGAGGCCGCTGCCCGCGACTGTTTCGCGGTCGGACCGGCCAGGCCGCTGGCCTCCAGGTGCACGTTCTCGCCGGCGATGCCGCCGGTGTCGACCAGGGCGAAGGGCCGCGGGCCGAGACGGCAGATGCCGTAGTGGCGGTCGCGCGTCACGCCCGGTTCGTCGTGGACGAGGGCATCCCGGGTACGGGTCAGCGCATTGAACAGCGTCGACTTGCCGACGTTGGGGCGGCCCACGAGGGCGACGAGCGGAAGCATGGGCAGATCCGGAAGAAGTGAAGAATGGGCAGCGCGGCCGCTGAACGGCCCAGACGCGCGAGACCCCGGGCAGCGAGACTACCCGGGGCCACAGTGTCGCACCAGCGACGGTCGCGCCGCGGCCTGAAGCCGGCGCGGGGAATTACTGCGCGACGCGCCAGGCGGTGACGTTGCCGTCGGTGTTCTGCACCACGAGCACATCGTCGACCACCACGAGGGCGCCGCGGATGGCGGCCCGGCCGGCGCGCTGACGCGCGGCGAAGGCGCCGTCGTCGAGTCGCATCCAGTGCAGATAGCCGTCGAGGTCGCCCACCACCGCGTGCTCGCCGTGGATCGCGGCGCCGCTGAGGTTGCGTCGGGCGAGCGCCGGCTGCTGCCAGGCCGCCGTGCCGCTGTACTTGTCGAGGCCCCACACGATGCCGGCGGCATCGCTGACCACCACGCGCTGCGCGCCCACGGCCGGACGGTTCGCGCCGCCGTGCTCGCTGACCCACAGCGGACGGCCGCTCGGTCCTTCCAGCGCCATCGTCCTCTGCTTGTAGCTGCTGGCGAACAGCACCGCATCGTCGAGCACCGGCGTGCCGTCCACATCCGCCATGCGCTCGAGCTCGGTACGGCCGTCGGGCTGGGCCACGGCCTGCTCCCACAGCGGGCGGCCGTCGGCGAGCGCGAGCGCTGCAATGGTGCCGTCGTCGTTGCCGATGAACACGAAGCCCGGCCCGAGCGCCGGCGCATCGTTGCCGCGCACCGTCAGCGAAGGCAGCTCGCGGACCCAGAACCAGCGGCGCTGGCCGTTCGCGGCATCGAACGCGGTCACCCGACCGTCGTTGGAGCGGACCAGCACCACGCCCTGCCCGATCGTCGGGGCGGCGATGACTTCATTGGTGACCTTGGCGGTCCAGCGCTCCGCACCGGTGGCGGCGTCGAGCGCCACCACCTCGCCGTCGAGCGAGCCCACGACCACCAGGCCATCGCCGACGCCTGGCCCACCGCTCAGGCGCAGGTCCGAGGCGTGCTGCCAGACCGACGCGCCGGACTGCAGATCGAAGGCGCGCACGCCGCCGCGTACCGCGGCCGTGTACACGCGGCCATCGGCCACGGCGGGCGACTGGCGGATCCCGAGACGGTCCTCGCCCTTGCCGGCATTCACCGACCAGATCCGGTTCACGGTGAGCGTCGGGGTGATGTCGGTCAGGCGCGCCGGCTCGCTGAGCGCCTTGGCCTGGGCCTTCTCGCTGTTGCCGAACCAGCCGCGCACCGTCGTGCAACCGGACACCGCGACGACGCACAGAGCGATCGCGGCATAGCGCAGGACACGCGACTGGACGGGGGAAGCCACGACAGGCGCGGTCTGCTGGATCATCAGGATTCAACCTCGGGTTCGTCCGGCGTGCCGCCGACTTCGGAAAGCTTGAGTTCGAGCAGTCCGCGCTGCGGCGCGGCGCTGTCCAGGCCGCGCAGTGCGGCGGTGTAGTCCTCGCGTGCCCGGTCGAGCTGTTGCAGCGCGAAATGGGCATCGCCGCGCGCTTCGAGCGCGACGGAATCCGAGGCATCCGACAGCAATGCCAGCGCTTCCTCGCTCCGCTCGGCATCGATCAGCAGCCGAGCGAGGCGCTGCTCGACCACGGCAGCCAGGCCCGGCTCGGTCCGACCCACGCCCTGCAGCGTGGCGATGGCGGCATCGCGATCGCCCGCATCGAGCTGCGCCTTGGCCAGCTGCAGCGCAGCGAGCTCGCCGTAGCTGCCGTCGGGCAGACTCGCGACCTGCTGGCGGGCCTTCTCGATGTCGCCGCCGGCAATGTCGAGCACCGCCGCCTGGTAGGCCGCGTGCTGCTGCATCGCCTGCGTCTGCACGCGCTGCTTCCAGTACTGCCAACCGAAGATCAGCGCTCCGCCGAGGATCAGGCCACCGATCAGCCCCAGACTGTTGTCGCGAAGCCAGGCCTTGACCCGCTCCCCCTGTTCGCGCTCGTCCAGCAACTCGTCAATCGCCATATGGTCTCTACGCCCGCCCTCGGGGGCGGGTCACAACGGGTGAAAAGAAACGCCGGCGGTGTCGACCGCCGGGCGACCGGGACGGGCCCGGGGCGTCGCGGCTACTCGGAGAGCGGCGCGAGAACGCCGTCGGAGGATACCGTAAACCTCGCGACGCTGGCCCGTTGGAAGCCGGACAGATCCTGAACATCGTCGCCGCGCAGGACTTCGACGGCATTGGCATTGCCGAGCACGACGCGGCCGATCTCGCCCACCGCGAACTGCCGCTCCTGGCCCGCACGCAGCACCGCACGCTCGAGCTCACGGCCATCCCGGCTGTTGACCTCGACCCAGCTGTCGCCGCTGAAACGCAAGGTCAGCTGATCCGCCGCGATCGCAGCGACCTGCAGCTCCTCGGCCGCGGCCGGCGCGGGCGAGCGCTTGGGAATTCCGGACAGCGAGGCCGTCACCGGCGTGGGGCCGTTCGCCCGCGTGCCCGCGACCTCGCCCGGCTCGTCCGACAACCCGAGCGATGCCGTGACCTCACCCGGACCGCCAACGTGGGTCCGCGTGGCCACCCAGACCGGTACGACGATCAGCGCGGTGATCACCACATAGACCGCACGGCCCATGGTCTTGTCCAGCAGCCGCTGCATCGGCGGCGTATAGGTGCGCGGTGTCAGCTCGGGCGCATGCACGAGCGTGGCGTCGGGCACGCTGTCGGCCAGCACCTCGGGAAGCTTGAGCAGGCGCAGATAGCTGCGCAGCTGTCCGCGCACGAACACCTGGGCGCCGAGCCGGTTCCAGTTCTCCGCCTCCAGCGCCTCGACCACCCGCACCTGCATCCGCAGGCGCCCCGCCACGTCCGCCACACTCAGTCCGGCCTGCTCGCGCGTCGCGCGCAGGCGCTCGCCGACCCCAGGCGAAGACGCTGGCACGGTCTGGCTCGAAGAACTCATGGTGAAGTGGCTTCCCTGGGCTGTAGCGGCGACGAGGACGGAAAATCCGTACGAAGGCGTTGCAGGTACCGCTCGGCGGATGTGGTGTCCCCGAGCCCCTGTTCGATACGTGCTGCCAGTTGCAATGCTGCCGCACTTGCCGGGGCGACGGCAAGATGTCTTTGCGAAAACGCGCGCGCCTCGAAGTGCCGCTCCTGCTGATGCAACAACCGGGCCATGGCGTCGAGAGCGACCGGGCTCTCGGGATCGATCGCCAGTGCCGCGCGCAGATCCGCCTCGGCACGTCCCGGTTGACCTGCATCCAGTGCGCAGGCGCCGGCGTTGGCGAGTGCGCCCGCGGGATCGCCGTAACGCGGATCGCGCATCGCGCCGTCGAAGTACGCCAGCGATTCGGCCGCCCGCCCACCGGTGCACAGCCACGCACCGTAGTTGTTGAGGTAAGCGCCGCGATCCGGAGCATGCTCGGCGGCAGCCCTATAGAAGGCGCCCGCCTGTTCGCGCCGGCCGCGGCGTTCCGCGACCATGGCCAGGATGGTGTTCGCGTCCGCCACCGTGGCATCGGCCTTCAAGGCCTGGCGCGCGAAGCGTTCCGCGGCGGCGTCGTTGCCGGTGCCCAGTTCGCGCGTGGCGAGCGCCAGCTGCTGGCGGGCCTCGTCGGTGCGTCGGGCCTCGGGCGTGCCGCGTGTGGTGTAGGACGGGGGATCGACCCGCAGATTGCTCTTGCCCGTCGGCTTGCACCCTGCGAGTGCCGCCACGGCCATCCATACGGCGGCAGCCTCACGCCAGTGCATCGGCACCGTCTCCGGCCAGCCGCTTCAGATGCTCGGCCTGACGCCGGGTGCGGTCGGCCACCTGGCCCTTGAGCTGGCCGCAGGCGGCGTCGATGTCGTCGCCGCGGGTGCGCCGGACCGGGGCGATGCGGCCGGATTCGTTGAGCAGCTTCTGGAAGCGGCGGATCGCCGTATCGTCCGGCCGCGCGAAGCGCGTGCCCGGGAACGGATTGAAGGGAATCAGATTGACCTTCGCCGCGTCCTTCATCTGCAGGCGGTTGTCGAACTCGCGCATCAGCCTGGCCAGTTCACGCGCGTGCACGGGCTGGTCGTTGACGTCCTTCATGAGCGTGTATTCGAAGGTGATCGACTCGCCGCGCTTGCGCTGGGCATAGCGCGCGCAGGCCTCCATCAGCTCGGCGATCGGGTATTTTTTGTTCAGCGGCACCAGCTCGGTGCGAAGCGCGTCGTTCGCCGCGTGCAGGGACACCGCCAGCGACACGTCGCTGACTTCGGCCAGTCTGTCGATCATCGGCACCATGCCGGCCGTCGACAGCGTCACCCGCTTGTTGGCGAGGCCGTAGCCGAGATCGTCGCGCATCACGCTCATGGCGCGCACGACGTTGTCGAAATTCATCAGCGGCTCGCCCATGCCCATCATTACGACATTGGTCAGGCGGCGCTGCTTGTGCGGCACGTTGCCCAGGTGCTTCGCCGCGACCCAGACCTGGCCGATGATCTCGGCCGTGGACAGGTTGCGGTTGAACCCCTGGGTGGCGGTGGAGCAGAACTGGCAGTTCAGCGCGCACCCCACCTGGGACGACACGCACAGCGTCCCGCGCCCCTTGTCGGGGATGTACACGGTCTCGATCGCGTTCTTGCCGTCCATCGCGAGCAGCCACTTGTGGGTGCCGTCGGTGGAGGGTTTCTCGAACTGGATCTGCGGCACGCGGACTTCGGCATGCGCCTCGAGCTTGGCGCGCAGCGCCTTGCCCAGATCGGTCATCTCGTCGAAGTCGGTGACATGCCGGTGATGAATCCACTTCATCACCTGATGGGCGCGGAAACGCTTCTCGCCGAGGGTCTCGGCGAAGAAGCGCTCCAGGCCCTCGCGATCGAGGTCGAGCAGGTTCTGCTTGTCGACGCGGACGTCGTTCACGACCTCGGTCACGGTGGCATTACTCAGCGGGAAACGACTTCGTCGTTCTTGAAGAAATAGGCGATTTCGGTCTGTGCGTTCTCGACCGAATCCGACCCATGGGCGGCATTGGCATCGATGGAGTCGGCGAAATCGGCGCGGATCGTGCCCGGCGCGGCGTCCTTCGGGTTGGTGGCACCCAGCAGGTCGCGGTGCGCGGCGACGGCGTTCTCGCCCTCGAGCGCCTGGATCATCACCGGACCGGAGGTCATGAACTCGACCAGCGCGTTGAAGAACGGACGTTCGCGGTGGACGGCGTAGAAGCCCTCGGCCTCCTCGCGGGTCAGCTGCTTGTACTTGGCGGCCACGATCTTCAGGCCCGCCTTCTCGAAGCGGGTGTAGATCTCGCCGATCACGTTCTTGGCAACGGCATCGGGCTTGACGATGGACAGGGTGCGCTCGAGCGCCATCAGGTGTTCTCCGGGTCTGGGTAGGGTCGTCCACGCCGGAACGACCGAGTCTACATGGAAAAACCCGCGACGGGACGCGGGTTTAGCCAACATGGCTGCGAAGATTCTAACGTATCGCGCGCATCTACGCAGGCCTGGACGCCCGGCGGGTCATTGACGCGTCAGCCGGAATGGCCCTAGCATCAAACAAGCGTTTGATTACAGGCGGGCGAATGGCGACCGTACAGTTCTCCACCAAGGACAAGATTCTGGGCGCGGCGGAAGAGCTCTTCGCCGCCCACGGCTTTGCAGGGACCTCCCTGCGCCAGGTGACCAGCCGTGCCGACGTCAACATCGCCGCGGTCAACTATCACTTCGGCAGCAAGGAAAACCTGGTCAACGAGGTCTTCCGCCGGCGCATGGACCAGATGAGCGCGCAGCGTTCCGCCCAGCTCAAGCGTGCCCTGGCCGAGCATCCGGGCGAGATCGAGCCGATCATCGCGGCCTTCGTGGAACCGGCGCTGGACATGGCCGGAGGCCGGGCAGGCAGCGGCGCCTTCGTCCGGGTCATCGCCCGTGCGTATGTCGAGAAGAACGATGCGCTGCGCAAGTTTCTCTCCGACCAGTACGGCCACGTGCCCCGTGAATTCGCCGCGGCACTCGCGACCTGCCTTCCGGCGCTCGGGAAGGCCGAGCTCTATGGGCGCCTGGACTTTCTTGCCGGCGCCCTGACCTATGCGATGGCCGATTTCGGACTCATCAAACGCCCCCCGGGCACCACCGAACATGCCCACCGGACCCGGATCGCAGATGAACTGATCCGGTTCGCTGCTGCCGGGTTTCGGGCTTGATCAGCTCCGGCCGAGCGCCGGATTTCGTTTCGTAACAAAGGGATGGAGCAAATGTCTGAGAAACTGCTTGTACGGCGCGCAGCGGTGCTGGGGGCTGGCGTCATGGGTGCGCAGATTGCCGCGCACCTGACCAATGCCGGCATCGACACGGTGTTGTTCGATCTGCCCGCGAAGGACGGCAACCCCGACGGGGTCGTTCTCAAGGCATTGGCGAGCCTGGCCAAGCTGAGCCCCGCTCCGCTCGCCGGCAAGGGCCTGGCCGAGGCGATCGTGCCCGCCAATTACGATACAGGCCTGCACTTGCTGGAGCAGTGCGACCTGATCATCGAGGCGATCGCCGAGCGGATGGACTGGAAGCAGGACCTCTATCGCAAGATCGCCCCCCATGTGCCGGCGCACGCAGTGCTCGCCAGCAATACATCAGGCTTGGGAATCAATGCCTTGGCCGATGTTCTTCCCGAAGAACTGCGCCATCGGTTCTGCGGCGTGCATTTCTTCAACCCGCCGCGCTACATGCATCTGGCCGAACTGATCCCGGCCAAGACCACCGACCAGTCGGTGCTCGAGGGACTCGAAACCTTCCTGACCACCCAGCTCGGCAAGGGCGTGGTCTACGCCAAGGACACCCCGAACTTCATCGGCAACCGGATCGGCGTGTTCTCGATCCTGTCGACGATCCATCACACCCAGGAGTCGGGACTCGGCTTCGACGAGGTGGATGCGCTGACCGGCCCCCTGCTCGGCCGTCCGAAGTCGGCGACCTACCGCACCTCCGACGTCGTCGGTCTGGACACGATGTCGCACGTCATCAAGACGATGGCCGACACCCTGCCCGAGGATCCGTGGCACGAATACTTCGCCTCGCCCAAGTGGCTGACTGCGCTCATCGAGAAAGGCGCACTGGGCCAGAAGACCGGCGCCGGCATCTTCCGCAAGGCGGGCAAGGACATCCTGGTCCTGGATCTGGAGAAGCAGGATTACCGCGCGGCCGACCGCAAGGCCGCCGACGAGGTCGTGGCGATCCTCAAGCTGAAGGATCCGGCCGAGCGTATGGCCCAGCTGCGCGCCAGCGAACACCCCCAGGCGCAGTTCGTCTGGGCGATCCTGCGCGACCTGTTCCACTACAGCGCCGTGCATCTGGAGGACATCGCCGAGACCGCGCGCGACGTGGATCTGGCGATCCGCTGGGGCTACGGCTGGCAGCAGGGTCCGTTCGAACTGTGGCAGGCCGCGGGCTGGAAGCAGGTGGCCGACTGGATCGCCGAGGACATCGTCGCCGGCAAGACCATGAGCGGCGCGCCCCTGCCCGACTGGGTGTTCGACGGCCGCGAGGGCGTGCACGGGGCCGAGGGCAGCTACAGCCCGGCGAAGGACGCCAAACTCCCGCGCTCGGCACTGCCGGTCTACCGCCGCCAGCGCTTCCCCGATCCGCTGCTCGGCGAGCGTTTCGAACAGGGCGAGACGGTGTACGAGAACGACGGCATCCGTCTGTGGACCGACGGCGACGACATCGGCGTGATCAGCTTCAAGACCAAGATGCACACGGTCTCCGACCACGTGCTCGACGGCATCCAGGAAGCGATCGGCATCGCCGAGAAAAAGTTCAAGGGTGTGGTGATCTGGCAGCCGAAGGAGCCGTTCTCCGCGGGCGCCGATCTCGCCGGCGCGCTGGGCCTGCTGCAGGCTGGGAAGGTCGACGCGTTCGAGGCGATGGTCGAGAACTTCCAGAAGACCAGCCAGCGCATCAAGTATTCGCTGGTGCCCGTGGTCGCGGCGGTGCGCGGTCTGGCGCTCGGCGGTGGCTGCGAATTCCAGATGCACAGCGCGCGCACCGTCGCGCATCTCGAGAGCTACATCGGCCTGGTCGAGGCCGGCGTCGGCCTGCTGCCGGCCGGTGGCGGCCTGAAGGAGCTGGCGGTACGCGCGTCGGAAGCCGCAGGCCCCGGCGGCGACGTGTTCGCCGAGCTGAAGAAGACCTTCGAGACCAGCGCGATGGCCAAGGTGTCGAACTCGGCGGTCAACGCCAAGGAACTCGGCCTGCTGCGCAGTGACGACATCGTGACCTTCCACGCCCACGAGCTGCTGCACGTGGCGCGCCAGCAGGCCTCGGCGCTGGCCGAAGCCGGCTACCGCCCGCCGCTACCGGCACGCGCGATCCGCGTTGCGGGTGATGTGGGCATCGCCACGTTCAAGATGCTGCTGGTCAACATGCTCGAGGGCCGTTTCGTCAGCGAGTACGACTACGAGATCGCCGAGCGCATCGCGACCGTGCTGTGCGGCGGCGACGTGGACCGCAATGCGGTCGTCGACGAGGACTGGCTGATCCGCCTGGAGCGCAAGCACTTCGTCGAGCTGGCCCAGCAGGAGAAGACCCAGGCGCGCATCGGGCACATGCTCAAGACCGGCAAGCCGCTCAGGAACTGAGGTCCGGGCGCCGCCTGCGGGCGGCGCGCGCTCCGCATCCCGAACCTCGACATCGAATTCCGGAGTTTTTCCAATGACCAAGCAGATCCAGGACGCCTACATCGTCGCCGCCACCCGCACCCCGGTGGGCAAGGCGCCGAAGGGCGTATTCCGCAACACCCGTCCCGACGACATGCTGGCGCACGTGCTGAAAGCCGTCGTCGCGCAGGCACCGGGCATCGACACGGGCCGCATCGACGACGCCGTGATCGGCTGCGCGATGCCCGAGGGCGAACAAGGCATGAACGTCGCGCGCATCGGCGTTCTGCTGGCCGGCCTGCCCGATACCGTCGCCGCGCAGACCATCAACCGCTTCTGCTCGTCCGGCCTGCAGGCGGTCGCGCTGGCGGCCAACGAGATCCGCCTCGGCAACGCCGACCTGATGCTCGCCGGCGGCACCGAGTCGATGTCGATGGTGCCGATGATGGGCAACAAGGTCGCGCTGTCCCCGAGCGTGTTCAAGGACGACCACGTCGCGATCGCCTACGGCATGGGTATCACCGCCGAGAAGGTCGCCGAGGAGTGGAAGGTCTCGCGCGAGGACCAGGACGCGTTCGCCCTCGCCTCGCATCAGAAGGCGATCGCCGCGATCCAGGCCGGCGAGTTCAAGGATGAGATCACGCCCTACGAAATCCACTCTCACCAGCCCGACCTCGCCGGCAACACCGTGCAGCTGCGCAAGCTGCTGGTCGATACCGACGAAGGCCCACGCCAGGATTCGTCGATCGAAGGTCTCGCCAAGCTGCGCCCCGTCTTCCGCAATGGCCAGTTCGGCGGCTCGGTGACGGCGGGCAACAGCTCGCAGATGAGTGACGGCGCGGCCGGCATCCTGCTGGCTTCGGAGCGCGCGGTGCAGGACTTTGGTCTCAAGCCGCTGGCACGCTTCGTCAGCTTCGCTGTTGCCGGCGTGCGCCCGGAAGTGATGGGCATCGGTCCGATCGCGGCGATCCCGAAGGCGCTGGCACAGGCCGGGTTGACGCTCGACGACATTGACTGGATCGAGCTCAACGAAGCCTTCGCCGCGCAGGCGCTGGCGGTGATCCGCGACAGCGGGCTGGATCCGGACAAGGTGAACCCGCTGGGCGGCGCGATCGCGCTGGGCCATCCGCTGGGCGCGACCGGTGCGATCCGCACCGCGACGATCGTTCATGGCATGCGCCGTCGCAAGAAGCGCTACGGCCTGGTGACGATGTGCATCGGCACCGGCATGGGCGCGGCGGGCGTGATCGAGGCGTTGTGACTTCCACGCGTACCAGCTCCGACTCGAACGCACCGCGCAAATGAGGCCATGACGCGCGGCCGGGTCGGGTGAAACGTAAACGCCCCGGCAGTGCCGGGGCGTTTTTCATCGCCGCGCCCGGCGCATCCGGCAGCGCTCACTCCAAGCGCTGACGCGCGCGAGAGTTGGCCCGAAATCGCCCGGCGCCCGGACGTGCTCCTGCAATAAAAGAGCCCCGGCACTGCCGGGGCTTTCGAGTGCAGCATGGTCTGGCGGATTACGACTGCAGCGGGATCACACGGATCTCGACGCGGCGGTTGAGCGCGCGGCCCTGCTCCGTGCTGTTGTCGGCGATCGGACGGGTCTTGCCGAACCCGACGATCTCGAAACGCTGACGCAGCAGGCCCTGGCCGATCAGGTAGTTGCCCACCGATTCGGCACGCTGCTGGGACAGACGCTGGTTGACCGCATCGCTGCCGACGCTGTCCGTATGGCCGGCGATCTCGACGATCGTCTGGTCGTACTGGGCCAGGGTGCGCGCGACGTTGTTGAGCGCCGGATAGAACTGCGGCTTGAGATCCGCGCGGCCGAAGTCGAAGGTCACGCCGTCGGGAAGATTGAGCTTGATGACGTCGCCATCGCGGTTGACCTCGATGCCGGTGCCCTGCGTCTGGCGACGCAGCTCCGCTTCCTGGCGGTCCTGATAGGCACCCACGGCGCCGCCGGCAAGGCCGCCGACACCCGCACCTACCAGCGCGCGCTGACGCCGCTCGGTGGCGTCACCGCCGCTCAGCAGGCCGGCGACCGCGCCGATACCGGCACCGATCATCGCGTTGTTGCGGGTGCGGTTCGGATCGTCCGGCGCATTGGTCTGGCCGGTGTAGGTGGCGCAACTGCTCAGCAACAGGGCGCCGGCAATTGCAGTGGTGAGACCTGCGGTGGTCAGTATGCGCATGGACAATCTCCTGGGAGGAACGGGAGCGGACGCGGGGTCCACTTGGCGAACGGCGCCGACGTTAACCCGTCCAGAATGCATGGAGAGTGACGGCGCCGCCCGCTGGACGGTGCCTGTTCAGCGGGACCGCCATCACGTCAGTGGGCGCTTCGTCCAGCTTGGTTCGAGTGAACGCATCAGGGTTCAAACCCCCTTCGAGCTCTACACAAGCTGCCTTTCCAGGATGCGTTGCCAGCGCGCGGATCAGGCTCCCCGGATGCCTCGATAGGCCTGGAGCGCTGCGTCGCGCCCGGCTTCGAGGGATACGACGGGCTCGGGCGGATACCCGGGCGCGGCGGCGGCGAGCCGGGCGGGATCGCGCCACGGCGCGAAGCGCAGCGGCACCGGCAGCGCGGCGAGTTCGGGTACCCAGCGCGCGATGTACTCGCCTTTCGGATCGAACTTCTCGGCCTGGGTCACCGGATTGAAGATGCGGAAGTACGGTGCGGCATCCGCACCGGTGCCGGCGATCCACTGCCAGCCCAGCGTGTTGTTGGCGAGGTCCGCGTCGACCAGGGTGTCCCAGAACCAGCGGGCGCCTTCGCGCCAGTGCAGGCGCATGTGCTTGCACAGCCAGCTGCCGACGATCATGCGCACACGGTTGTGCATCCAGCCGGTCTCCCACATCTCACGCATACCGGCGTCCACGATCGGCACGCCCGTACGGCCCTCACGCCAGGCTTCGATGCGGCGCGGATCCCGACGCGCCCAGGAGAATCCCGCGAAACGCGGATTGAAGTCCTTGTTCGGCGTCTCCGGAAAATGATGCAACAGATGATGCGCGAACTCGCGCCAGCCCAGCTCGCGCACGTAGGCGTCGATGTCGGCTGCAGTGCCCGCCCGCTTCACTTCGTCGAGCGCGGTCACGACGCGCCATGGGGCGATTTCGCCGAAATGCAGGTGCGGCGACAACCGCGAGGTGCCGGCCTGGTCGGGCCGGTCGCGACCGTCCCGGTAACCCCGTAACGCGCCATCGGTGAACACCTCGAGCGCCTCGTGCGCGCCGGCCTCGCCGGGTGTCCAACGGGCCCAGAAGCCGCTGTCCCAGTCCGGTACCGCCGCGAGACGGAGATCCTGCAACGCCACGCCGGCAGGGCCGTCGTCCACCTCCGGCAGCGCACCGGGTGCGGTCCACGGGGTCTGCAGGCGCCACTGGGTGAGCGCCTTGCGCCAGAACGGGGTGAAGACCTTGTACGGGCCGTCCTGCCCGGTACTGATCTCCCAGGGCTCGAACAGCAATGCACCGTTGTGGCTCTCCGCGCGGATTCCGTCCTCGCGCAGGGCGCGCTTGATCCGGGCGTCGCGTTGTTCGATGGCAGGCTCGTAACGCCGGTTCCAGAACACCGCCTCGGCCTCGCAGGTTTCCACCAGCGTCCGCAGGGTGGGCAACGTCGGCCCATGGAACAGGCGCAGGCGTGATCCGCGACGGCGCAGCGAGGCATCGAGCGCGGCGAGCGCACGGTGACGCCAGGCATTGGATGCCGCGCCCGGTGCCCAGTCGCCCGCCTCGTCCGGCGCGTGGATGTACACGCACACGGGCGCCAGGCCGGCGTCGAGCGCAGCGTGCAGGGCGGGATTGTCGTCCAGGCGCAGATCGTTGCGGAACCAGACAATGGCGTTGGCCATCGCGTCTCCTGTTGGAGGATGCCGTGCGGGATGGACAGCATGGAGCAGCGCCGCGTTCCTGGCGACCATTGCCGCTCGCGCCCGGAATCCGGCGGATATGCCCACGTCGCTGCAGTCTCGAGGGCGCTGCCACGCCGCGCACACGGCTTTGGGTCAGAATGCCCGCCCCGGCCGCGCCACCGGCCGTCCCTGTCCCCGAATCCCGTGACCGATCCGATTTTTCCCATCGAGCCCACCCCCGAGGACGCGCAAGGCGCGATCGCCGAGGAATTCGCATTCTTCAGCGACTGGTCCGAGCGCTACCAGTACCTCATCGATCTCGGCCGCAAGCTGCCGCCGTTTCCCGATGCCCTGAAGACCGAAACGCATCGCCTGCACGGCTGCCAGTCCATGGTCTGGATCGTGCCGTCGGGTGATGCCGAGCGGCTGGACTTCATGGCCGCCAGCGATTCGGCGATCGTCTCCGGACTGATCTACCTCGCGCTGCGGGTGTATTCCGGACGCAGTGCACACGCGATCCTCGACACCGACGCCAGCTACATCGGCGATATCGGCCTGGCCAAGCACCTTTCACCCACACGCAGCAACGGCCTGGCGGCGTTGCTGGCCTTCATCAAGGCCCAGGCACAGCGCGCCGCAGCGTGACCCCGCCCGCGCCTACCGGGACGGCGGACACGGACGACGACACCAGTCGCGCGGCGCCGCTGCGCAATCGCAGTTTCCGGGCGCTGCTCGGCTATCGCATCTGCACCATCCTGTCCTACCAGATCGTCGCGGTGACGGTGGGGTGGCACATGTATGCGGTCACAGGCGACCCGTGGATGCTCGGGCTGGTCGGTCTGGCCGAAGTGCTGCCCTACTTCTGCGTCGCGCCGTTCGCGGGGTATCTGGTCGATCACCTCCCACGTCGTCGCCTGGGCATGGCCGCGGCCGCCGGACTGGCGGTCACACCCGTGCTGCTCGCGCTGATCGTGCTCGAGGTGATGCCCGGCAGCATCTGGCTCGTCTACCTGCCCATTGCGCTGACCGGCATGGTCCGCGCATTCCTCGGTCCGGTCTACAACGCCCTGTTCGCCCGCGTGCTGCCGCGCGCACAGTACGTGCGCGGGGCGAGCCTGGGCAGCATCGTGTTCCAGAGCGCGCTCGTGCTCGGGCCGGCGATCGGCGGAGCGCTGATCAAGCCGATCGGGATTCCCGCGGTGTTCGCGATCGCCGCCGGCCTGGCCTTGCTGGTGATCGTGCTGCTCGCGCGCATGGAGGTGACCGAGCCGCCCCGCCCGCTTCAGCGCGAGCCGGTCTTCGCCAGCATCGCCGAGGGCGGACGTTTCGTGTTCGGCCACCGCATCCTCCTGGGCGCACTGGCCCTGGACATGTTCGCAGTGCTGTTCGGTGGCGCGATCTCGCTGGCACCGGCCTTCATCCACGACATCCTCGCTTACGGGCCGGAGGGTCTCGGCATCCTGCGCGGCGCACCGGCCCTGGGCGCGGTGGCGATCGGAATCTGGCTGGCCCGCAATCCGATCCAGCGGAATGCGGGACGCGTGCTGCTGGCCGCGGTGGCCGGGTTCGGGCTGTGCATGATCGGCTTCGGCCTGTCGACGGTGTTCTGGCTGTCGGCGTTCTTCCTGTTGCTGTCGGGCATCTGCGACGGGGTGTCGGTGGTGATGCGCTCGACGATCATGCAGCTGGCGACGCCCGACCATATGCGCGGACGGGTGTCCTCCATCAACGGTCTGTTCGTCGGCTCCTCGAACGAGATCGGCGCGTTCTACATGGGATCGATGGCGCGGCTGCTCGGTCTGGTGCCGGCGGTGGTGGTCGGCGGCTTCATGACCCTGGGCGTGGTCGCGGTGACCGCGAGGACGCTGCCTGCTCTGCGGCGCCTCGACCTGCGCGAACTGCAGAGCGCACCGGCCGCCAGCCGGCACACGCGCTGACGCACGCAGTCTGCATCCTGCAACGGAAAAGCCCGCCAGCGGCGGGCTTCTGGGAGCGGTACGGCAGCGCGATCCGGACGCATCGCACCCGGACCGGGCGGGTCAGTCGCCCATCTGCTTCTGCAGATGCTCCCACCGCTCCTGCTCATCGATCGTGCGCTCGGCGGTGAGGCGAGCCTCGAGACGGTCGAGCCCGATCTCCTCGCCCGAATCCACGCTGTAGCCGTACTCGCCCGAGTCCACGCGCTTGAGCGTGCTGTCGATCTTGCCGATGAGCTTGCGGTAGCGGTCGCGGGTGCGCAGTTCGAGCGAGTTCTCGGTTTCGCGGGTCGCGCGCTCGGCTTCGTCGCCGACGTCGCGCACTTCGTCCTTGAGGTTTTCGATGGTCTGCTTGGATTCCTCGACCAGATCCGCGCGCCACTTGAGCAGGCGCTGGCGGAAATACTCGAGCTGCAACGGACTCATGTACTCCTCGTCGGCACTGGGCTTGTAGCCGGCCGGCAGGAGTGGACGACCTGTTTCTTCGTCGGTCTTGTACTGCACTACTTTCACCTTCGTTTTGGGCGCCGGTTCTGTCTGGCGCGCAACGCCTGCGACAGCCACCTTGCCGGCGGGACGCGGACGTGTGTTGGGAACGGATGCCGCTTTGGCAGCAGCGGGTTTTGCAGGCGCCGCCTTCCCGGCCTGTGGCGCCTCGACGGTCACCGACTTGTCGCTGACCGACTTCGTCGGTGCAGCCTTCTTGGCCGGCGGCTTGCCGGCGGAGCTCACCGGAGTCGGATTGGCGGCGCCCTTGGCGGGTGTCTTGATGGCGGCCGCCGGCTTCGCCGGCTTACCCGATGTCTTGGCAGGCGTCGGCGCCTTGGCCGGTGCACGCGTGGCGGGCGCAGCCTTCTTCGCCGGTGCCTTGGCGGGCGGGGTCTTCTTGGCAGGCGCGGGCTTGCTCTTGGCGACGGGTTTTGACGCGGTTTTCGCGGCAGCCGGCTTGACGGCTTTCTTTGCGGGAGCGGCCTTCTTGGCTGCAGACGCCTTCTTGGCCGCAGACGTGGCAGGTGCCTTCGCGGCGGGCTTGGCGGCCTTCTTGACGGCCTTCTTCACGGGTTTCTTGACTGCCACGTGCTGCGATCCTTGTCATTCCCTTGGACGGGGAAGCGGGGTGTTATACCCTGCAAACCCTGCAGCGGCAACCATGTTCGCCCCTGTATTCATCGCCTCTGCCCACCTGCCGTGATCGAGCGTTTCCTCATCGCCCTGCTGCGCGGCTACAAGCGCTTCATCAGCCCCCTGCTCGGCCCCCGCTGCCGCTTCCATCCGAGCTGCTCGAGCTACGCACTGGTTGCCATCGCGCGCTTCGGCGTGCTGCGCGGCGGCTGGCTGGCGCTGCGGCGCATCGCCCGCTGCCATCCCCTGAATCCCGGCGGGCACGACCCCGTGCCGATGCCGAAACTGGACCCGAAGCCATGACCGAGACCCTGATCCGCAACGCCCGACTGGTCAACGAAGGCCGCGTGACCGACGCCGACCTGCGCATCGGCGCCGATGGCCGCATCGCCGAGATCGGTGCCGACCTGCCGGCGCGCGGCAATCCGGACATCGTCGACGCCGCCGGCCGCTGGCTGCTGCCCGGCATGATCGACGACCAGGTGCACTTCCGCGAACCGGGCATGGAATACAAGGCCGACATGGCGACCGAGTCCGGCGCCGCGGTCGCCGGCGGCCTGACCAGCTTCATGGACATGCCCAACACCAGCCCGCCAACGCTGAGCGCCGAGGTGCTGCAGGACAAGTACGACCGCGCGAAGGGCCGCGCGCGCGCGAACTACGGCTTCTACATGGGCGCGAGCAACGACAACCTCGACCACGTGCGCCGGATCGATCCGCTGACCACGCCGGGCGTCAAGGTGTTCATGGGCGCCTCGACCGGCAACATGCTGGTCGACAATCCGGACACCCTCGACGGCATCTTCCGCGAGACCCCGGTGCCGATCATCACCCACTGCGAGGACACGCCGACGATCGACGCGATCCAGCGCGAATACGTGGCGAAGTACGGTGACGACATTCCCGCCGAATGCCATCCGGACATCCGCTCGCGCGAGGCCTGCATGAAGTCGACGCAGCTCGCGCTGTCGCTGGCCCGCAAGCACGACACGCGCCTGCACGTGCTGCACATCTCGACAGCCGACGAACTGGCGTTGTTCGAAGCCGGCCCGCTGGTCGATGCGCAGGGCCGCCTGCGCAAGCGCATCACCGCCGAGACCTGCATCCACTTCCTGCGCTTCGCCCGGCCCGACTACGCGCGCCTCGGCCATCTGATCAAGTGCAACCCGGCGATCAAGGACGAGAGTGACCGCGCCGCTCTGCTCAAAGCGCTGCACGACGACGTCATCGACGTGCTGGCGACCGACCACGCGCCGCATACCCTCGAGGAAAAGAACAACCCATACACGCGCGCGCCGAGCGGCCTGCCGCTGGTGCAATTCGCGCTCACCGCGGCGCTGGAATGCGTGCACGAGGGCCACTTCGACATCACCCGGGTGGTGCAGAAGTTCGCGCACGCGCCGGCGCAGCTGTTCGACGTCGCCGAACGCGGCTTCCTGCGCGAAGGCTATTTCGCCGATCTGGTGATGGTCGAGGACACGCCGTTCACCGTGAGCCGCGAGCAGGTGCTGTCGAAGTGCGGCTGGTCGCCGTTCGAAGGCACGACGTTCCGCTCGCGCATCGCCTCGACCTGGGTCAACGGTCGCCTGGCGTGGGACGGCACGCGACTCGTCGGTACGCCTGCGGGCGAGCGTCTGGCATTCGCGCGGTGAGTCGTCGGCGCGACATCCAGTTTATTCCCGGGAACGTCGCGTTCCCGGCTGTTTTTCTCTCTCCTCCTGCCGGGCCCACCGCATGACCCCACGCCGCCACCCCTTCGCGTTCCTGTTGACGCTCGTCTCGCTGCTCGCATGGGCCGCGCCGCTGGTGGCGCAGGACGCGGGTGACGTGCGCTTTCCGGCGCAGGTGCAGCAGGGCAGCCTGGTCATCGGCAAGGTGCCGGCGGGTGCCCGGGTCGTCTATCGCGACCGCGCGGTCCGCGTCAGCGACTACGGCACCGTCGTGATCGGCGTCGGGCGCGACGAGGCCGGGCCCGTGCAGTTGCAGGTCACGCGCGCGGACGGCAGCCGGAACACGGCGTCGATCGCGATCACACCCCGTGACTGGCCGGTGGAACGCGTCAACGGCGTGCCGCCGGCCACGGTCAATCCGCCGCCGGCGATCGCCGAACGGATCCGTCGCGAACAGGCACAGGTGACCGCAGCCCGCGTTCGCGACGACGCGCGCGTCGATTTCGGCAACGGCTTCATCCGTCCCGTCGAGGGTCGCATCAGCGGGCGCTTCGGCCGCGCGCGTTCGTACAACGGCCAGCCCGGTTCGCCGCATTCGGGCATGGACATCGCCGCGCCCACCGGCACACCGGTCAAGGCGCCTGCCGCCGGCATCGTCACCTTCGCCGCGCCCGACCTCTACCTCACCGGCGGCACCCTGCTGCTGGATCACGGCCACGGCGTCAGTTCGAACTTCCTGCACCTCTCGCGCGTCGACGCCAAGGTCGGCGACCGCATCGAACAGGGCCAGGTCATCGGCGCCGTCGGCGCGACCGGGCGCGCCACCGGCCCGCATCTGCACTGGGGCATGAACTGGCTCGACGTGCGGATCGATCCGCAACTAGTGCTGGACGCTGCACGTTGAGGTGAGGCGCCATGCCGACACCGCGTGTCCGGAACACGGGTACCGACGCTCGGCGGATACGCGCCTGCCGTCCATGCTGATGCAGTGAACACATGATGGCAACGCGTGTCTTGAATGTATTGGCTATCACATTGATCGCGATCGCCCTCTCGGGCTGCAGGACGACCGAGGGAGACATTGTGTTGACAGACGTGATCTCCGACCGGGGCCGCACCGAACACCTTGTTCATTACACCCCGCCACCGATACATGGCTCCGGTATGCCGGTCTTGGACACTACGGTGCAGGTCACGCGCGACGTGCGGGTTGGTGGCACGATTCGTGTGCAGGCACCTGCGGGTTCACAGGTCGGCCTCGGCGCCACGACCCTCCGCGTCCCTTCCTCTGGGAGCGTCGAGCTGGTGGCACCGGCGACGCCGGGCGATGTACGCATCCGGATAACACGACCTGATGGACGCACGCTTCCGTTCCAGGTGAGGGTGCGCTGAAAGCTGCGAATACTCCGACCCCGCTTCGAACTACCGAGATGCGCGCTTGTATAGAAACACCGGGGCAGGAACTGCCCGTCCAGTCGAGCGCATAGAAATGTGACAACACGCGCACGCGAAACCGGACGCGTTGAGGCAAAGTGCGTGACCGCCACCTGAATGACTCGGGTGTGCGTGACCACTTGCCCAGGATTGCGAATGAACAGTTGTAACTCCCCTATGTCAGCCCACCTCCATCGGGGGCGTGTCCCGCGCCGTACCCGGATCGCTGCGGCGATTGCCGTGGGCATTACAGGATTGGCGTTCAGCGCCGCTACGCTGGCAGTTGACGCACCGCTCGACGCAGCATCACGTGACCCCGACATCGAGCGGATCGTCGCGACCGCGTTCCGCGCCGCACCTGCTAAAACCTCGCAGACCGCGGACACGCCATTGGTGTTCAGCCGCGTGTGGCAACGCACGCCGCTTGGCACGGGAATGGCGGCGGCCGGCACGGCCGGCATCGCGCCCGGCGCTTCCGACGTTCCCGCAACCCCGCATTCCGCCGAGGCCTGGATCACCGAAGAGTTCCAGGCCGACTGGGGCCTGGAGGTCATCAACGCGCACCACGCCTATGCGCGCAGATTGACCGGCACGGGCGTGCGCCTTGGCCTGCTCGATTCCGGCGCCGGGCTCGACCACGAGGAGTTCGTGGGGAAGGACCACCGCGCGATCACCATGGCCGAGCTGCTCGCCGATGGCACGCTGTGCACCGACAGCACCGTACTTGCCGGCCCCACTGCCTGCTTCTACTCCGAGGGTGACAAGGTCTCCATCGATGCGGAGTACTACGATCCGGCACTGCAGCAGTATTTCCCCAACCCCGCCAACAACTACCTGTGGGGCAACACCTTTTTCTCTTACGGCAGCCACGGCACCCATGTCGCCGGCACAATGGCGGCCAACCGTGACGGCAGCGGCATGCACGGTGTCGCGTTCGGCGCCACCCTCAGTTCGGCACGACTGTTCAACGACAGCCTGGCCATCGTCGACCTGCCCTGCATCCAGTACAACGACTGCCTCACGTTCACCACGTCGGCCGACAGCAACGCGTTCGCGCAGATGTATCAGCAGGCGGCCGATCACGGCGTCCGTGCGATGAACCACAGCTGGGGCTACACCTACCAGGCCTATACGCCCGGAGAAGTCGCGCTCTACCACAACGCCTTGATGGCCAATGCCGGCATCGCGGCGACCTTCGAGGAGATGGCCGCCGCGTCGCGTGACACGGGCCTGCTCCAGGTGGTGGCCGCCGGCAACAGCACCGTCAACGTCTCGCCCGCGACCAGTCCGCATGCCAGCGCGCCGGCGACGTTGCCGATGCTTTTTCCCGGGATCGAGCAGTACTGGGTCAGCGTGGTCAATCTCAACGAGCAACTCCAGCTCAGCAACCGCTCGATGAAGTGCGGTGTCAGCGCCGAGTGGTGTATCGCCGCGCCGGGCTCGAACATCACGTCGACGGTCTACGGCGGCGATGAAGAGATCGTGGCCGACTGGGTGATCGACGACGACGGTAACCTGCGGTTCGAGTATGGAGATTTCTCGGCGGAGTTCGCCTATGCGGATTACTCCGGCACGTCCATGGCCGCGCCCCATGTCACCGGTGCACTGGCGCTGTTGCTCGAGCGCTTCCCCTATCTGACCGGCGCGCAGGTGCGGGACGTCATGCTCACCACTGCCACCGACATCGGCGCCCCGGGCGTCGACGAGATCTACGGCTGGGGCCTGCTCAACCTCAAGGCGGCGATCGAAGGACCCGGCCTGCTGCGCGTCGACACCGACGTGGTGATGGACACGGTCGCCGGCGGACGGAAGGTCTGGGAAGGCGGCGCGTGGGACGACTGGACCAACGACATCGGCGGCCCTGGCCGACTGACGAAGTCGGGGGCGGGCTGGTTGCGGCTCTCGGGAGACAACAGCTTCGGCGGTGCGACGGTCCGCTCGGGCCTGCTCGAACTCGATGGCGACAACGCGCTGAGCAGCGACGTCCGTGTGGACGGCGGCGCGCTGCTGATCAATGGCGCATTGCGTGGAAGCACGCTCGAGGTCGTGAACGGCCTCGCCGTGGTCAACGGCACCGTCAGCGGTGCCCAGACCCGTGTCGGCGCTGCCGGCACGCTCGGCGGCAGCGGCACAGTCGCCGATACCCGGGTCGCCGGCACCATTGCACCGGGCAATTCGATCGGCACACTGACGGTCGACGGCAACTACGTGCAGGTGGCCGGCTCGGTCTTCGAGGCGGAACTGCAGCCGCCGTCGACGTCGGACCTGCTGCGTGTGATTGGTAGCGCCTCGATCGAGGGCGGCACCCTGCGTGCGATCTCGTTGCCTGGCACCTACCTGCTCGGCCAGCGGTACAGCCTCATCACCGCGCAAGGCGGCCTGACAGGACAGTTCGATGCGCTCGACAGCAGCGCGCTTTCCCCGTTCCTGGCCCTGTCGCTGATCTATGGTGCCAATGGCCTGAGCGTGGCCGTCGCCCGCGGCGCGTCCCTGGCATCCGCCGCGGGCACTGCCAACCAGCAGGCCGCTGCCGCCGCCGCCGACGCACTCGCCTTCAACCAGGGCCTGCCGGTCGCACTGACCCAGCTCGCGCCCGAACAGGCGCGTCAGGCCTTCGACAGCCTGTCCGGCGAGGCGCACGCGAGCGCGCAGGCGATCCTGGTCGACAGCGGTCGCATGGTCCGCAATGCCACGCTCGCGCGTGCAGGACTCGGTCAGGACGCCTTTACCGCGCAGCGCGAGGAGGACGCGGCCACCGGGGCCTGGGTCGAGCTCCAGCGTCACGGCGGCCGCATCGAAGGCGACGGCAACGCGGCACGCGTGCAATCGAACGGCAATGCCGCACTGGTCGGTGTCGATCACACCTTCGGCACCTGGCGCCTGGGTGTGTTCGGCGGAACCGGACGCACCGACTTCGACGTGCGCCAGCGCGGCTCCAAGGGCGAGACCGACAGCCGTCATGCAGGCCTCTACGCGAGCACCGACTTCGGCGGCTTCGGCGTGCGTGCCGGCTACAGTTATACCTGGCACGAGCTCGACCTCGAGCGCCGGGTGGCCTTCCCCGGTCTCACCGACGTGACGCGCGCGCGCTACGACGCCGATGCATGGCAGGCCTTCATCGAAGCGGGATATCGCTCCAATGCCGGTGCCTGGTCGTTCGAGCCGTATCTCCAGTACGCCCACGTGGAACTGGATACCGATGCGGCGGTCGAGGACGGCGGGGCCGCGGCGCTCGCGCTGGGCGCGTCGAGCGAACGCGTCGATCTGACCACGGCCGGCTTGCGGTTCGATGTGGCCCTGCGCGGCTCGCAGCAGGACCAGTCGTGGCTGAGCCTGCGCGGCAACCTGGGCTATCGCTACGCCGGCGGCGACCAGATCCGTAGCACGCAGGCCGCCTGGAGCGGCGGCGAGGTGTTCACCGTGCGCAGTCCCGCGATCACGGACGAAGCGACGTTGGTGGAGCTGGGCTTCGCCGCCCGGACTTCGGCCAACAGCCTCTTCGAGGTGGGCTACTCGGGCGTGCTGTCGGACGACGTGCGCGACCACGGCGCGATCGCCCGGTTCTCCGTGCAGTTCTGATCGGCGACAGGGCAAACGAAAAAGGGGAGCAGCCTCGGCTGCTCCCCTTTTTCATGAGTGTTCGCCGCATCGCGCCGGATCGCCGCGCAAGCCGGCAGATCGACGCGAGATCGCTCAGCCGCGCACCCGCGCCACCGCGTCGTGCGCGTGCAGGCTCTCGAAATGCGAGACGGTGGCATCGAAGCGCGTGACGCGCGGATCGGCGGCGAGCACCGAGGCGACCCGGCGCGCGGCATCCTCGCAGAACATCAGGTTTTCGGCATTGAGTGCAGCGAACGCCTGTTCGTCCTCGCGCTTGACCGCGGTCTGCACCGGCGTGCCGAGCGCGTGCTCGAGTGCGTCGACGATCGCCAGCACCGGAAACGCCTCGACGCCCTCGTGCAGCGAAAGGCGCACGTCCGCGCGACTGCGCTGGGCGTGCGGCGTGGCGGCCAGGCCGCGCGGCGCCGCGAGCCAGTCGTGCACGGCGCTGGTATCCGCCGGATCACCCGGGAATTCTGCGACGAACCGGGCGGCGTTGAGCTGACGCGACAGGGCCGCCGATGCCGGGCACGTACTGGAGTACTCCACGGACAGCGCGAGTGTCAGCGACAGTCCGGCTGGACCGAGCACCGCATCGATCTCCACCGGGTAGGCTTTCCAGCCACTGTGTGCGCTGGCCAAGGCCGGACGCCGCAGCAACTGGTCGTAGCGCAGCGTGAGTTGCACCCGGTCCGCCAGACCGCGCTGGGAGTCGATGCAGTCCTGCAGCACGCGCCGCAGCGAATCGCGTCCGAGGATCTCGCTCGACAGCGCGTCCTGCAGATGCAGGTAGAGGCGCGACATGTGGATGCCGCGCGCGTCCGGGTCGACCAGATTGACGCCGACGTCGGCCGATGCGGCGACGGTCATCGCGTCGCCGTCGCCGGTCTCGATGCGCAGCGGCAGCGCGATGCGCGCCATGCCCACCCAGTCGAGGAGACGCGCCGACTGGGCCTGGTCGCCGGCGACGTCGGGAAGGGAATCGGGTCGCACGGAAATGCTCAAGGGACGGCTCGCGAAAAGGCGGTGGGACCGGCCGGACCGGTCGCGAAGGCCCGCAAGTCTACCGGCTCGGGTACGCACGGCCCCGCAACGGAGCGTTTCCCGGCGGTGTGACGCTCAGCGGCCGCGCGCCGCGCGCCAGGTCGCCCGGAGCACGGCCAGGCCCGGCGCGGGCCCGGCCTGGCCGGTGCGGCGCAGCGCGCGCAGGCGTTCGCCCTGGATCGCATTGGCGATGCGGCGCGGCCGGGTGCCGAGGTCGTGCGTAGGCCATTCAACGAGGCAGGCCGCGGCGAGCGTGGGGTCCGCCTGCGCCCAGGCCCGCGCACCGAGGACCGTCGCAGGCGCGACGCCGCGCGCCTCGGCCGCCGCGCCACCCAGAAACAGTCGTGCTTCGCAGGCATCGATCGCGAGCGAGAGATCGCGCAGCGCCGCCGTGTCGCCGGCATGATCTCCGCTCGGCGTTCGCGTCGCGGGCAGCAGCCGCAACGCGAGGGCGAGGGTCTGCCACGGGGCGTCCACCCGTTGCAGAACGGCCGCTAGTGGATGCCGCCGCGCACCGCGCGCCCAGCCCTGCAGTTCTTCCTGCCACCAGGCAAGCTTGGCCAGGCCGGGGGTGGGATCCGCGCCGCCCCAGGCTGCGTCGTAGACCTCGTCGAGCAGTGCGAACCAGGCCTCGGCACGCGGTCGCATCTCGGCCGCGACAAAGACCAGGCCGACCCGCCATTCCGGCCAGCGGCGTCGCCACTTGTCGATGAAATCGGGTTCGTCCGTCATGGCGGCGGTCATGCGGACACCGGCCAGGCGGACGGCTGCGCGAGGTCGCCGGGATGCGCGTGCATCACGTCGCCCAGCCACGCCACCGGATCGTCGTCTTCGAGCCGGTAGCCCCACAGGGCCACGATCGACGCCATGCCCGCCGCGCGTGCGGCGACGATGTCGCGCGCGTCGTCGCCGACGTACGCGCAGGCCTCCGGCGCCACCTCGAGGATTACGGCCGCGTGCAGCAGCGGCAGCGGGTGCGGCTTGCGCTCCGCCAGCGTGTCACCGCCCACGAGCACCGCGCAGCGGTCCTGCCAGCCGAGCTGGGGCAGGATGCGCCGCGCCAGCCCCTCGGGCTTGTTGGTCACGATCCCCCAGCGCGTACCGGCTCGCTCCAGTGCGGCCAGCATCGGTTCCACGCCCTCGAACGGCGCGCCATGGCGCCCCAGCTCCTCGCCGTAGACCGCGAGAAACTCGGGGACCAGCGCGACGATGCCGTCGGTGTCCAGTTCGGGAAATGCGACCGATGCCATCGCACGCGCGCCGCGCGACACCACCGGCCGGATCCGGTCGAGCGCGAGGGGGGCGCGACCCCGTACCTCGAGCATCCGGTTGACGGTGGCCAGCATGTCGGGCGCGCTGTCGAGCAGGGTGCCGTCGAGGTCGAACAGCGCGACGGCCGGAAACCGGTCCGCGTCCCTCATGCCGGCTTCCGCGCCCAAGCCAGGTAGTTCACGTCGGTGCGCGAGACCAGGCGTGCGCCATTGCGCCACGGTTCGTACATCAGGCCGCTGACGTCCTCGAGCTGCAGACCGGCCGCACGCAACCAGCCGGCGAGCTCGGACGGCTTGATGAAGGCGGCGTACTGGTGTGTCCCGCGTGGCAGCAGGCGTGCCACGTACTCCGCACCGACGATCGCCAGGGCGAAGGCGGCCGGCGTGCGGTTGAGGGTGGAGACGACGAGCTGGCCACCCGGTCTGAGCAGCACGGCACAGGCCTCGAGGATCGCGGCCGGATCCGGCACGTGCTCCAGCATCTCCATGCAGGTGACCACGTCGAAGCTGGCCGGGCGCTCGGCGGCCAGCGCCTCCACCGACTGCACGCGGTAATCGACCCGCACGCCGCTTTCGAGGCCATGCAGGCGAGCCACCTTGACCAGGTCCTCGGCCAGGTCGATGGCCGTCACCTTCGCGCCGCGCCGGGCCATCGCCTCGCTCAGCAGCCCACCGCCGCAGCCGACGTCGAGGACGGCGGTGCCATCGAGCTGGACGCGATGGGCCACATACTCGAGGCGCACCGGGTTGAGTGCGTGCAGCGCCTTCTGCGGGCCGTCCGTGTCCCACCAGCGGTTGGCCAGCGCGCCGAACTTGTCGAGTTCGGCCTGGTGGAAGTTGTCGCGTGGTGCGGAGCCGTGGGGGGTGGTCATCAGTCAGACACCGGTGCGGATATGGGAGATGCGCTCGCGCCACTGGCGGGCGTTGGCGCCGATCGCGTCGAGATCCAAGTCCACCAGTTGCCGGTCGCGCAGCTTGCGCTGGCCCGCGATCCAGACGTCGCTGACCTGGTGGCGGCCGGTGGCGTAGATCAGCTGGGAGACGACGTGGTGCAACGGCTGGGTTTCCACCGGCGACAGGTCGACCACGATCAGATCGGCCTGCTTGCCGGGCGTCAGCGAGCCGACCAGATGGTCGAAGCCGATCGCCTTCGCGCCGCCCAGCGTCGCCGCGCGCAGGGCGGTGAACGCGTCGAAGCCCGCCGCGTCGTTGGCCACCGCCTTGGCCAGCAGCGCCGCCGTACGGGTCTCGCCGAACATGTCGAGATCGTTGTTGCTGGCGACGCCGTCGGTGCCGATCGCCACGGTCACCCCGGCGCGGGCCAGGGCGCAGGCCGGGCAGAAGCCCGACGCCAGCTTGAGGTTCGATTCAGGACAATGCACCACGCTGACCCCACGTTCGGCGCACAGGTGGATCTCGCCCTCGGTGAGCTGGGTCATGTGCACGGCGATCAGGCGGTCGTTGACCAGGCCCAGGCGGTCCAGGCGGGCGATCGGTCGTTGGCCGTGCTCGTCGATCGACTGCTGAACCTCCTGGGCCGTCTCGTGCAGGTGCAGGTGCACCGGCAGGTCGAGCTGGTCGGCCAGCATGCGCACGCGCTCGAAGTTGGCATCGTTGACCGTGTAGGGCGCATGCGGCGCGAAGGCCATCGCGATCAGCGGATCGTCGCGCCACTGGTCGTGCACCGCGCCAGCCTTGTCGAAGTACTCGTCGTCGCCGGCTGCCCACGCAGTGGGGAAATCGATGACCGGAAGCCCGATGCGCGCGCGGAAGCCGTGCTGTTTGTAGACCGCCGCCTGCACGTCCGGGAAAAAATAGTTCTCGTTGACGCAGGTGGTGCCGCCGCGCAGCATCTCGGCCAGCGCCAGGGTGATGCCGTCGGCGACGAACGCCGGTCCGATCACCGCCCCCTCGATGGGCCAGATGTGCTCCTGCAGCCAGACCTTCAGTGGCAGGTCGTCGGCGATGCCGCGCAACAGCGTCATTGGGTTGTGGGTGTGCGCGTTGACCAGGCCCGGCAGCACCGCGGACTGCAGGCGTGACACCGTCTCCTGCGGTGCGAACCGCTGGCGCGCCTCGGCGATCGGCAGGACGGCGACGATCTCGCCGCGATGCACTGCGACCGCGTGGTCGTCGAGCACCACTGCGTGCGGTTCGACCGGCACCACGTGCGCGGCCTCGATCAGCAGGTCGATGGATTGCGGGCTCGCGTCGTGCATGTTCATTCGTCCTCGGGGGCCTGGGTCCAGAAAAACCCGTTCTCCAGCGCGTCCACGTCGTAGCGCGTGCCGTCGTAACGCACGATCCGGCTGGCGCGGCGACGCACCAGCCGGTCCTCGTCGCCGTCGGTGGTTTCGATCCGTGCCACGTCGGCGGTCACGCGCAGGTCGGCGAAGCCGTGGCGCCTGCCGCGCTCGACGCCGATGGTGAACGCTGCTTCCTCGGTCACCAGATGCTGGCCTCGCGCCCAACTGCAGGGTTCGCCCCGCACCCGGGTCCAGAAGTCCATGTGCGAAGCGAAGACGGGCCGCAGCGCGCGGCCCTCCCGCACGTACAGCGTCAGCTCGTCGTTGAACCGGCCGTCGGGGCAACTCGGCCCCGGCGCCGAACTGCGCAGCACCACGCCGAAGGCACGCGTGCCTTGGGCGAGGTCGTAACGGGCGGTATCCAGCAGGACCCCGCCTTCCAGCAGCGCGAACGCCGCGTCCTCGCCGATCTCGCGCTCGTGCACCGCCAACACGTCGGAGGACTGCGCATCGAGCATCGCGATCACCAGGCGAAGCGCGCGCTCGCCGATCGCAGTCTGGCCGGGCGGCGCGTAGGCGACCGCCGCCAGCGCGAGCGATTCGTCGTAAGGCCACACCCGACAGGCCTGCGCGACGATCGGCGCGTCGTGGCCGGTGGGCAGCAGTCCTCCGGTGCCCAACGCGTAGATCGTCTGCAACGGGCAGGCATCGCGGGGCGGGACCGGCTTCGCTGCATGTGCGCCGATCGCCGTCGACAGGAGCGCGAGCGCCCCCGCCCCCAGCCACCGGCGCACGCGAACCATGCTCACTTCACCCGGCTGACGTACTCGCCCGAGCGGGTGTCCACCTTGACGATCTCGTCCTGACCCACGAACAGCGGCACGCGCACCACGGCGCCGGTCTCGAGCGTCGCCGGCTTGCCGCCGCCACCCGAGGTGTCGCCACGCACGCCCGGATCGGTCTCGGTGATCTTGAGTTCGACGAAGTTCGGCGGCTGCACCATGATCGGCGTCCCGTTCCACAACGTCACCACGCACTGCTCCTCGCCCTTGAGCCACTTCTCCGCGCCGCCCATGCCGGACTTCTCGGCCTGGACCTGCTCGAAGGATTCAGGATTCATGAAGTGCCAGTACTCGCCGTCGCTGTAGAGGTACTGCATGTCGGTGTCCATGACATCCGCCACCTCCAGCGAGTCGGTCGCCTTCATGGTCAGCTCGACCACGCGGCCCGTCTTGATGTTGCGGTACTTGATGCGTGTGAACGCCTGGCCCTTGCCCGGCTTGACGTATTCGGTGTCGGTGATGACGCAGGGATCGTTGTTGACCAGGATCTTCTGGCCGTTCTTGACGTCGTTCATGCCATAACTGGCCATCATCTGCTCCTGCTGGCCGGCGCCGCCGGCGGCTACACTACGGGGTTTACCGGCCGCGGCGTGCGCGGACGGCTCTACGGATCCAATCGCACATGATACCCGCAGCCTCCGCGCCCATGCAGCCACGCCGCTGGCAGCAACTGTGGCGCGATGCCGTCCGCGACCCGACCGAGCTCGTGGCGATCCTGGGTCTGGAGGACGCCATCCCGGACCTCTCGCCCGTCGCCGCGGCCCAGTTCCCGCTGCGTGTCCCGCGCGGCTTCATCGCCCGGATGCGCCACGGCGATCCTCACGACCCGCTGCTGCGCCAGGTCCTGCCGCTCGACGCCGAGCTGCGGCCCGTACCCGGGTTCACGCTGGACGCGGTCGGCGATGCTGCGGCCAAGGCCGGCCACGGGGTGATCCACAAATACCGCGGCCGCGCCCTGCTGGTGGCGACCGGCAGCTGCGCGGTGCATTGCCGCTACTGCTTCCGCCGCCATTTTCCGTATGCCGAGGAGACCGCCGCGGCCGGCGCGTGGACCGGGGCGCTCGAGGTGATCCGGCGCGACCCGTCGATCGACGAGGTCCTGCTGTCGGGCGGCGATCCGTTCTCGCTCGCGACACCGAAGCTCGCCGAATTGACCGCGGCGCTGCGCACGATTCCACATGTCCGCCGGCTGCGCATCCACACCCGGCTGCCGATCGTGCTGCCGGAACGGGTCGACGTGGAACTGTGCGAGTGGCTGGCCGCCCTGCCCTGGCCGGTCGTGGTGGTGGTCCACGCCAATCACGCCCGCGAGTTCGACGCGTCGGTGGACAACGCGATGCGCCGGCTGCGCGCCGCCGGCGCGGTACTGCTCAACCAGGCGGTGCTGCTGCGCGGGATCAACGATTCGCTCGAGGCGCTGCAGGCACTGTCGGAGCGCTCGCTCGAGGCCGGCGTGCTGCCCTACTACCTCCACCAGCTCGACCGGGTCGCCGGCGCGGCGCATTTCGAGGTGGACGACGCACGGGCACTGGCATTGCATGCCGAGCTGGTCGCGCGGCAGTCGGGATATCTGGTGCCGCGTCTCGTGCGCGAGGTCGCCGGCGACCGCTCCAAGCGCCCGCTGCAGGCCATGGACGATGGACGGATTCCGCCCCCCGTGGCATAACGCCGGTCTCTGATTGGAGCCCTTGATGTCGACCGAAGCCGACTCCGCCCTGCGCCTGATGATCGTCGACGACCGGGTCGAAGACGCGGAAGCCATCGTCTCCGGGCTGCGCAACGCCGGCATCGCCGTGCGCCCCTCCCGGCCCGAATCGGACGAGGAGCTCGGCAGGCTGGCCGCGAACCAGACCATCGACCTCGTGCTCGCGGCGCGCAATGCGACCCTGGTCCCCTTTGCCCAGGTCATGCAGCGGGTGGCCGAAACCGGTCGCGACCTGCCCGTCATCGCGCTCGTCGATGCGCTGGACGAGGCGGCCTACGTCGAGTCCATCCTGGCCGGCGCGCGTACGGTCGCCCTGCGCCATGCCCCGCAGCAGCTGCTCACCAGCGTGCGCGAGGCGTGGACCGACCGCGACGCCCGCCGCAACCTGCGCCGGCTCGAGGCACGCGTGCGCGAGACCGAACGCCGCTGCGATGCGCTGATCGACTCCTCGCGCGATCCCATCGCCTACATCCACGAAGGCATGCACATCCGCGCCAATGCGGCGTACCTGGAGATGTTCGGCTACGAGCAGTTCGAGGACATCGAAGGCATCTCGCTGTTGGACATGGTGGCGCCGCAACACGTCGAGTCCTTCAAGGCGCTGCTCAAGTCGCTGGCCAAGGGCGAGCCGCCGCCGCCGCGGCACGAGATCGAGGCGCGCGACATCGATGGCAATGCGTTTCCCGCGGCGATGGAGTTCACCACCGCGCAGTACGAGGGCGAACCCTGCCTGCAGGTGGTGTTCCGCCGCCGCGAACTGATCGATCCCGATCTCGCCCTCGAGCTCGAGGAGCTGCGGCACCGCGACCAGGTGACCAACCTGCTCAACCGGCCGGCCTTCCTGCGGGCGCTGGAAGATGCCGTGGACGGGGCCGCGCAGGCCGACCGGCAGTACGGCTTCCTGATGATCGAGCCCGATCACCACCACCAGCTACTGGCCGACATCGGCCTGGACCACGCCGACGACCTGCTGGCCGCTGCCGCCTCGCGCCTGCAGTCGATGCTCGGCGACGGCACCACCGCTGCGCGTTACGCCGGCCATACCCTGGCGGTGCTGCTGCCGGGCCACGACTACCACGCCACCGCCGCGGCGGCCGAACGCATCCGCGAAGGCTTCGCCGCACATGTGTTCGAAATCGACGACCGGTCCAGCGTCATCACCGTCAGCGTCGGCGGCGTGCAGGTGGGCGAGAAGATCGCCAATGTCGGCCAGGTCCTGGCGCGGGCGACCCGCGCGCTGGAATCGGCGTCGGGCACCGGCGGCAACCGCAGCGAGATCTTCGACCCCAGTGCGACCGACCGGGTCGAGGAGGAGCGCATCCAGGCCTGGGTGACCCGCCTGCGCGGCGCCCTGGACGAAGACGGCTTCCTGCTCCACTACCAGCCGGTGATCAACCTGCAGGGCGACACCGCCGCAGTGTACGAAATCCTGCTGCGCCTGGACGGCGGCGACGGGGAGCTGATCGCGCCGGGCACGTTTCTGCAGATCGCGGAAGACAACGGCATGCTCGCCGAGATCGACCGGTATGTCGTGGGCCGCGCGATCGCCGCCATCGGCCAACGTCTGCGCGAACACCGGCCGACGACGCTGATGGTCAAGATCAGCCAGGCGTCGCTGGACGGCGATGCCCTGCCGGCCTTCATCGGCGAACAGCTGGCCGCCCACCAGGTGCCGGGCGAGTATCTGGTACTGCAGTTGCCCGAGTCGAAGGTCTTCACCCACCTCAAGGCGACGCAGGCCTTCGCCGAGCGCATCGGCCGCTTCGACTGCCGCTTCGCGCTGGAGCAGTTCGGCGTCGGCCTGGACTCGTTCCAGCTGTTGACCCACCTGCAGCCGCACCTGCTCAAGCTCGACCGCAGCTTCACCGACGACCTGGCCGGCAATGCCGAGAACCAGGAGCGCATCGCCGAGATCGCGCGCCGGGCCCGCCAGATCGGCATCCGTACGATCGCCGAGTTCGTGCAGGATGCGGCCAGCATGTCGATCCTGTTCGGCGCCGATATCGACTACGTGCAGGGCAACTTCCTCGCCCCTGCCGGCCCGGTGATGAACTACGACTTCGAGTGAGCCCGGGCGCAGGCCGCGCATCGTGTCGGGGCTCCAGGCCCGCGACTTCGTGGCGAAGACGCCCGCCATGCGGCGGGCGTTTCAGGCGCCGGCAGGCCTCTCAGGCGAGGAACCCCTGGCGGACAGCGCGGTCGTCGACAGGCGCCTCGCGCAGGGCCCGGATCCGCTCCTCGAGCGGCGGGTGGCTCATCATCAGACGGCGCAGCCCGCCACCCACGCCACCGCTGATGCCGAAGGCCGCGACCTGCTTGGGCAGGGTGCTGTGGCCGTAGGTCTGGCCCAGCCGCTGAAGTGCGGCGATCATCTTCTCGCGACCCGCGAGGCGGGCGCCGCCCTCGTCGGCACGGAATTCGCGATGCCGCGAGAACCACATCGCGATCATCGAGGCGAACAGGCCGAAGATCATGTCCAGCACGAACACCACGGCGAAGTAGCCGATCCCGCCACCTCCGTTGTCGCGACCGCCGCTGAGGTAGCCGTCGACGACACGGCCGACCACGCGGGCCAGAAAGATCACGAACGTGTTCAACACGCCCTGCATCAGGGTCATCGTGACCATGTCGCCATTGGCCACGTGCGCGACTTCGTGCGCGAGCACGGCTTCGGCCTCGTCGCGGGTCATCCCGCGCAGCAGTCCCCTCGATACCGCGACGAGCGACGCGTCGCGCCGCGCGCCGGTGGCGAAGGCGTTGATCTCCGGAGCGTCGTATACCGCCACCTCGGGCATCCGGATGCCGGCCATCTGCGCCTGTCGCTGCACCGTGGCGAGCAGCCAGCGCTCGGTGTCGTTGCGCGGCGCCGTGATCACCTGGGCGCGGGTGAAGCGCTTGGCGGACCACTTCGAGATGGCCAGCGAGAAGAACGCGCCGCCGAAGCCCAGCAGCGCGGCGAACACCAGAAGTCCGCCGTAGGTGGCGGGACTCACACCGAGCACGGCCATGACGATGCTGACAAGTGCCAGCACGGCGAGATTGGTGGCGATGAGCAGGGCGTAACGCTTGATCATGTGCAGTCCGTCGGTCGCAGTGCCTGCGCGCAAGGCGGAACACGCGCGCCCCTCCGATCTGCGAGCAGAGGCATGCGATTTCAATTCCGCGCGTCTCACGCGCGATGCGGAACGCGGTCTGGATTCACCGGACAGACAGCTGCCGGGCACGCGCGGGTATCGTGGCGGCCCGGCGCATGCTGACGGGCGCCGCGTCGAGCGATCCGCAGCAGACGCACGACACCCTGCCCTGCGGGCGCTTCGCGCCCTCGCCCACCGGACCGCTCCACGCGGGCTCACTGATGGCGGCGCTCGGCAGCTGGCTGATGGCGCGTCGCGATGGCGGGCTGTGGCGGGTGCGGATCGAGGACGTGGACCGGGTGCGCGAGGCGCCGGGCGCCGCAGCGGCGCAGCTGGCGATGCTCGAAGCCTGCGGCCTGCAGTGGGACGGCGCGCTCGTGCGCCAGAGCTCGCGGGACGCACTGTATCGCGCGGCGCTGGAGCGCCTGCTGGCGGCCGGCCACGCCTTCGTCTGCCATTGCAGCCGCGCGGACCTCGCAGCGAGCGGCGGCCGGCATCGCGGTCGCTGCGTGGCCGGACGCGTGCGACCGGATCCCGCGGTGCGCTTCCGTGTACCCGACGGCTGCCACGTGGCCTTCGACGACCGGGTGCGTGGACGCGTCGAGCAGGCCGTCGACCGGGAGGTCGGGGACTTCGTCCTCAGGCGCGCCGACGGACTCTGGGCGTACCAGCTCGCGGTCGTCGTCGACGACGCGGACCAGGGCGTCACCGACGTCGTGCGCGGCGCGGACCTGCTCGATTCGACACCGCGGCAGATCCTGCTGCAACGCAGCCTCGGCCTGCCGACACCGCGTTACGCGCACCTGCCGCTGCTGCTGGACGAAGCCGGACGCAAGCTGTCGAAGTCACACGCGGCGCTGCCGGTCGACCCGGCGCGGCCACTTGCTGCACTGGCCGCCGCCTGGGCGCAACTGGGCCAGGTGACGCTACCGCCGATCTCCGAGGTGCATGCGTTTCTAGAAGCCGCGTGTGCAGCATTCGAGCCTGCGCGCATCCCCGCACGCGATCATCGCTTGTGCGTTGCACCATGATGCGGTCATCGAGCTTGTCTAGACTGGGGCGAGCATCGCCACGGCGGCCATGCGCCAAAAGGAGGATCGAATGAACGCACGCGTCGCACTGGTGACCGGTGGAACGGGTGGGATCGGCACGGCGATCGTGCGGCGGCTGGCGGACAACGGCTACCGCGTGGCCACCAATTACCGCAACGAGGACAAGGCCCGCGCCTGGCAGAACCAGCTCAAGGACGAGGGCTACGACATCGCGATCGCGTCGGGCGATGTGTCGGATCACGTCGAAGCCGAACGCATGGTCCGCGACATCGAGGCGCAGCTCGGTCCGGTCGACATCCTGATCAACAACGCCGGCATCACCCGCGACGGCACCTTTCACAAAATGCAGCCGGCGCAGTGGCACGACGTCATCAACACCAATCTCAATTCGGTCTACAACGTCACCCGTCCCGTCATCGAAGGCATGCGCGAGCGCAAGTGGGGACGGATCATCCAGATCAGCTCGATCAACGGGCTCAAGGGCCAGTACGGGCAGGCGAACTACGCCGCCGCCAAGGCGGGCATGCACGGTTTCACCATTTCGCTGGCGCGCGAGAACGCCAAACTCGGGATCACCGTCAATACGGTGTCGCCGGGCTACGTGGCCACCGACATGGTGATGGCGGTGCCCGAAGAAGTGCGCGCCAAGATCGCCGCCGACATTCCGACCGGCCGTCTCGGGCGGCCCGAGGAAATCGCGTACGCGGTGAATTTCCTCGTGGCGGACGAAGCGTCGTGGATCACCGGGTCCAACCTCGACATCAACGGCGGCCACCACATGGGCTGGTGAGCCTGGGCCGCGCACCGTGGCGGCTGCGGCGGCGCCCGCCGTCCGCGAACGTCGCGGTGCGCGGCCGGTCCTGCCCATTCAGCACTTTGTTGCAGTTGCACGACTACCGGGGCTGGGCCATGCTGCGCGGCACCAATGTCCAGAGTGTTGGCTTCATGAGTGCAATGCGCATCATCAAGAAGTACCCGAACCGTCGGCTCTACGACACGGAGATTTCGAGCTACATCACCATCGAGGATGTCCGCCAGTTGATCGTCGACGGCGAGACGTTCGAGGTGCGCGATGCCAAGAGCGGTGAGGACCTGACCCGCTCGGTGCTGCTGCAGATCATCGCCGAACACGAGTCCGACGGCGAGCCCGTGCTGTCGACCCAGTTGCTGAGCCAGATCATCCGCTTCTACGGCGATTCGATGCAGGGTTTCATGGGCAGCTATCTGGAACGCTCGATGCAGGTGTTCCTCGACCAGCAGCAGCAGTTCCGTCAGCAGATCGGTGGTCTGATCGGGCAGACGCCCTGGACCATGATGAACCAGCTCACCGAGCGCAATCTGGAAATGTGGAAGGACCTCCAGAAGACCATGCTCGGCAGCATCAAGACGCCCGGTCCAGGCGACAAGCGCGGCCGCTGAGCGCGCGCCGCCGCGTACGGCGTTGCACCCCGTCCACGCACGGTGACGTGCGACGCCGCCCTCTCCCGATCCGGACACGCCCACCATGCCCCCATCTCCACGGGTCGCCCTCGTCACGGGCGGCATCGGCGGTATCGGCAGCGCGATCTGCCTGCAGCTCGCACGCCAGGGCTGCAGGGTGATCGCCGCCGACCTCGTTCACGACGCCGCGCGCGCCGAGGCGTTCGGGGTCGCCATGCAGGGACAACCGGTCGAGACCGTGGCGCTGGATGTCGGTGACTACGACGCCTGCGCGGCCGTGGTGCAGGATGTGCAGGCCCGCCACGGCGCGCTGGACATTCTGGTCAATGCCGCTGGCATCACTCGCGACGGCACTCTGCGCAAGATGCAGCGCGCGCAATGGGACGACGTGATCCGGGTGAATCTCGACAGCGTGTTCAATCTCTGCCGGCACGCGGTCGAGGGCATGGTCGGGCGCGGCTTCGGGCGCATCGTCAACATCAGCTCGGTCAATGGCCAGACCGGGCAGTTCGGCCAGACCAACTACGCTGCGGCCAAGGCCGGCATGCACGGCTTCACCATGGCCCTCGCACGCGAGGTCGCGCGCAAGGGCGTGACCGTGAACTCGATCGCGCCGGGCTACATCGACACACCGCTGGTACAGGCGATGCCGGACGCGGTCCGTGCCGACATCGTGGCCACGATCCCGGTCGGCCGCACCGGCGTTCCGGACGACATCGCACGGACCGTGGCCTTCCTGGTCGCCGACGATGCCGGCTACATCACCGGCGCCAACCTGCCGGTCAACGGCGGCTTGTTCATGAGCTTCTGAGCCGGCCCTCGGCCGGCGCTCGCCCCGTCTCGGGGATCATGGTGCCAGCGCGACCCGCCCGGCGTCCTCGCAGAACTTGGCGCGATACTCCAGTGCCTTGGGCATCAGGCTCTGCAGGTTCTGGATGCGGGTGCCCGGATTGGGATGCGTGGACGAGAACTCCGGCGGCGCCTCGCCGCCGCTCGCGGCCGACATGCGTTCCCACAGCGGCACCGCCTCGCGCGGGTCGAAACACGCGGCGGCGGCCAGCATCAGACCGACCACGTCCGCCTCGGTCTCGTGCTTGCGCGCATAGGGCAACAGATAGCCGTAGCCCATCGCCGCCATCACCATCTGCTGCTGCTGCGGATCCATGCCGCTCATCGCGCCGGCCATCTGGCCGACCTGGGTCAGGCGCTGCTGGGCCATGCGCTGCGCACCATGCCGCAGCAGGGCGTGGGCGATCTCGTGCCCCATCACCACCGCCATGGCGTCCTCGTTCTGCGCCACCGGCACCAAGCCCGTGTAGACGGCCATCTTGCCGCCGGGCAGACAGAAGGCGTTGGCCTGGTCGGAATCGATGACATTGACCTCCCATTCGAAGGTCTCCGAAAACCGCGTGGGCTCAAGGCCGTTCTCGCGCGCGAGTTCGGCCTCCACCACCGCCACCTTGGCGATCAGCCGGTCGGCGATCGCGCGCACGTCGCGGGCCACCGGCGCGTCCTGCGGCACCGGCCGCTCCTGCCCGAGGATCTGCTGGTAGGCCTGCAGGCCCAGGGCCTTTTCATCCTCCACGCCCAACCCGCGATCGATCAGCACGGTCTCGCCGGTCACCGGATCGGTGGACCGGTTGGACATGTAGTAATAGGCGCCGTATCCGGCGAACAGCAGCAGGATGACGAAGCGCAGATTGATGCCGCGCCGAGGCGCCCGCCCCGGCGTGCGCCGGTCGCCACGGCCGAAAGGATCCTGTCTCATTGCATGCTCCGATGCCGGTGGCCGGCGGACGACTTAGAGGTCGCGGACGACCCGGAACCCGATTCTGGCATTGGTCGTGTCGACCTGTGCCAACGCCCGCCAGCTGGCCCGGGTCTGCGCGGGCGAACTGGCCCAGGAGCCGCCGCGGATCACCTGGTCGCGGCAGCCGGGATTGATCCATGCCGAGCCGTCTGCGGGCGCACGCCGGTAGGTTGCATGCCAGCAGTCGCCCATCCACTCGCTGACGTTGCCTTCCAGGTCGTGCACACCCCAGGGATTGGGCCGGAAGCTGCCCACCGGCGCCGGCCCCCAATGGCCGTCGCCGTAGCCGGCGAAGGCGTTGCCCCAGCGCCGCCCCGACGGCGAGCGGTCCAGGGCCCCGGTCATGTTGCCGCTGCCCTGCGGCGGCGTACCCTCGCCCCAGGGATAGCGCTCGCTGGTGCCGTTGCGGAATGCGTATTCGAACTCGGCCTCGCTTGGAAGCCGGTAGCGGCGGCCGCTCTGCGCGGACAGCCAGTCGGCATAGGCCTGCGCGTCGCGGGCGCTGACGTGCAGCACCGGCAGGGTGTCGGCCGCCGGCGCGCCCGCGTAGTCGGAGCGCCAGTCCACGTTGCTGCGGCGGAGGAAGTTGCCGGTCCGCTCGTCGTAGGCCATCGAGAACCCGCGCCGCACCGCGCGCGACTGGTAGCCCGTCGTCTCGACGAACCTGCGGAACTCGCCGACCGTGATCTCGCGTACGCCCATGGCGAAGCCGCGCTCGAAACGCACGGCGTGCCGGGGCCGCTCGTTGTCCTCGGCGTCCGCATCCCCGGGCAATGCGCCCATCATGAAGCCGCCATGCGGCAGCACGACCATCTGCGGACCACGCGCGCCGCCCTCGAGTGCATCGGTGAACACCTGGCCCGGGCGGAAATCGCCGTAGTGCACGGCGCGGTCGATCCGCTGGCGCAGATCGCGCGCGACCGGATCGCCCGGCTCGGCGATGGTGAGGATCTCCGCCAGGCGCTGACGCGCCTGGGCGACGCCATTGATCTTCGGAAGCGCCGCCACGCCCTCGTCGCGCAGCCGCTGGATGCGCGTGGCCCGCATGCGCTGGATGCGTTGCCGGGCATCGACCACGGTCTGCATGCCGGGACGGACCTCTGCGGCATGCGCCAGCCAGCGGGCTGCGGTCTGGAAATCGCCTTCGCTGCCGGCGACCTCGGCCCGCCGGATCAGTGCGCTTTCCACTGCGGCCAGGCCCTGCATCGCACGGGGCTGGCCGGGACGCAGCGCCGCCGCCTGCCGGAAACCGGCCAGCGCGCCGCCGCCGTCCTCGCCCAGCTCGCCCGCGTCCAGCGCGCGTTCGGCGGCGCGGTTGAGTTCCCACAGACGATCGCTTTCATCCACGCGCTGCAGGTAGGTCAGCACGTCGGGATCGTCCGCGGCCAGGAACCGGGCGACCGCCGCGAACTCGTGCGCCGCGCGCAGGCCGGCGATCGAATCGCCGGTGTCCGCCTCGTCCAGTGCCATCGTGCCGAGCGCCAGCAGACGGATCCGCGCCCGCCGCAGGCCGGCTGCCGCGGCGCGCTCCTCGCCGGAAATCGCCGAGAGCGCCAGATACAAAGGAATCGCCGACGCCGGTGTGGCATGCAGATCGTCGTCGCCGAGGGCCTCGGCCGCGCGCGCGCGCGCGTCGCCCTCGGCACCTTCTTCGATCCGTACCGGTGGAGGGGTCCAGTTGAGGTCCGCGATCACCAGGTCGTCGCCGGAGATGGTCACCTGGCCATCGCCGGACGGATCGACCGGCCCGGTCTGCGGCGCCTCGCGCCGGCAGGCGCCCAGCGCGACCATGCAGCAGAGCAGGACGACGAGGGGTCCGCGCAAACCGGGCTCCTGTGAAGGCATCGAACGAGATTAAGCCATCCCTCCTGCCACGGCGATGTGCGGGGCCCGCGATTGCCGCCGTCCACCGGCGCGGCTAGGCTGTCGCGCATGGCTTCTTCCAATGCGTGCTGGATCGACGATCCGGCCAGTCTCCGCGCCCGGCTTCCGGCCGCTCCCGCCCGTATCGGGCTCGATACCGAATTCATCCGCGAACGCACCTACTGGCCGCAGCTGGCGCTGGTGCAGATCGCCATCGAGCGCGAGGGCGGAATCGACGTGCTGCTGGTGGATCCGCTGGTGCCGGGCATGGCCGAGGCCCTGCGACCGCTGCTGGCGGACCCGGGTATCGTCAAGATCATGCACAGCGCCAGCGAGGACCTGGTCGCCTTCGCCCATACCTGCAACGCGGTGCCCGAGCCGCTGTTCGATACCCAGATCGCCGCGGCGCTGGCTGGCGTGGGGGGTGGCATGGGCTACCAGCGTCTGGTCCAGGAGCTGCTCGGCATTGCCCTGGCGAAGGGCGAGACGCGCTCGGACTGGTTGCGTCGACCGCTGTCGGCCACCCAGCTGGAGTACGCCGCCGACGACGTCGAGCACCTGTTCGCACTGCACGACGCATTGTCGACGCGGATCGACGGTCTGGAGCGCGAGCCGTGGTTGCGCGAGGACTGCGCCCGCCTGGTGGCCACCGCCGGCAACATGGAGGGCGAGCGCTGGCCCCAGCTGGGCGGGCGCGCCGGACAGTTCCTCGATGCCGATGCGCAGCGCCGGCTGTTGCGGCTGTTGCGCTGGCGCGAACAGTACGCGCGCGCCCAGGACAAACCGCGCAGCTGGATCCTGGACAACGAGCTGGCCACCCTGCTCGCGCGCGATCCGCCGGCCGATCCGGGCGCCCTGCAGCAGCGGCTGGACACGCATCCCAAGGCACCGCGCAAGCTCGCGGCAGTGATTTGGCAGGCCTTGACCACCGCCCTGCCGGACGAGGCCGAGGCGCCGCTGTCGAGCGGCGAGGAACCCGACCGCAAGCGGCTCAAGCGGCTGCAGCAGGCGGTCGCCACGCGCAGCGCCGAACTCGGCCTGCCCGATGGGGTCTTGGCATCGCGCAAGTGGCTCGAAGCCCTGATCGAAGGCGCGGACTGGCCCGGCGCATTGTCCGGCTGGCGGCGCGTCCAGCTGGAAGCGGTGCTCGCGCCGGTGCTCCGGGAGACTGGCGACACGTCGACGGCCTCTGTATGATGCAACGCTTCGTGGGGCGGTAGCTCAGCTGGGAGAGCGCCACGTTCGCATCGTGGAGGTCAGGGGTTCGATCCCCCTCCGCTCCACCACGAAACAGGAGACCCCGGAAAGCGCAGGCTTTCCGGGGTTTTTCTTTGGAAGCACCGGGCGGGACGCGTGTCAGCGCGGCGCGGCATCGGTCGATTGGGGCGAGGATTCCCCCGGGATCACCGTCGGGGTATCCAGCATCTCGCGCACGTACAGGCGCTTGACCAGCACGTACAGCACCACGGTGAGCGGGGCCGCCAGCAGCAGGCCGGTGAACCCCTGCAGCCCGCCGAAGACCAGCAGCGAGAACAGCAGCAGGGCCGGCGGCAGTTCCACCGCGCGCTGCTGGATCAACGGCTGCAGCAGGTTGCTCTCCAGTTGCTGGATCACCAGATACAGCACGGCGGTGGCCACACCGATGCGCGGGCTGACCGTGAAGCCGAGCAGGATGCCCGGAATCGCCGCCGCGATGGGCCCGATGATCGGCACGAAATCGAACAGGAACGCGATCAGGGCCAGCGCGAACGCGGCCGGTACGCCCAGCAGCCACAGGCCGAGGCCGGTGAGCACAGCCACCGCCGCCATCGCGATCAGCTGGCCTCCGAGCCACAGGCGCAGTGCACGCGCACTGGCGTCCAGGGCGTCCGCGAAAACCGTGCGAACGGATCGGGGGACCAGCTGCAACATGCCAGCACGATAGAGGCCCGGTTGCGCAGCGATGTAGATCGCACCGATGAACACGAGCAGGAGGTTCATCACCCCCCCAGAAAGGGTCATCGCAATGGCACCGGCGCTGGTCGCGATACGTCCGACGTTGTTGCGCAGGATGCCGGTCTGTTCGGCAAGCAATCTGCCGATCGTGGTGTCTTCCACCCAGTCGTTGAACTGCTCGTATGCAGGAGGAAGGGTTTCCACCAGCGTGGCCAGCTCGCTCGAGACCTGGGAGCCGAAGAGCCAGAGCATCAAGCCGAGACTCGTTGACAGCAGGACCAGCACCACGGCCAGCGCGATGCCGTCCGACACCGGAACCAGGCGCTGCAGCAGATGGGCCAGCGACAGCAGCATCGCGGCGAAGACGATTGCCCCGAACACCAGCATCAGCACTGGCAGCAGTGCCCACACCAAGATGAGAACCGTGACCAGGCCGATCACGATCAGGGCTTGGCGGGTGAAGCGGGCAAGATCGTTCTGAGGGGTCATGGCATCCGGTGTCCGGGCAGCCGCACCCGGACACCGCGGCAAGCGGGCGCGGCACGGCGATGGGCGCGTTGTTGTCCCATATCCGACGTGCAGGCCGTGCATTGCATTCAGCCCCGGGCCGCACGAGGCCGCGTGCATGACGGGGCGTCGGGCTCGCCAGCACACCGGCGAAGGTGTACAAATGTACACCATGGATACCCTGCCTCCCCAGCGCGCCGCCGTGCTCGCCTTCATCCGACAGCGGCTCGCGGCCGGGCGTCCGCCCAGCCTGGCCGAGATTGCGGCGCAGTTCGGCTTCGCTTCGCGCAATGCCGCGCAGAAGCACGTGCGCGCGCTCACCGACGCCGGCCTGCTGGAGACGCGCCCGCACGAGAAGCGCGGCCTGCGCCTGCCCGGCGGGGGCGCAGCACGCCCGGACCTGCTGATGCTGCCGGTGCTGGGCCGGGTGGCCGCGGGCGTGCCGATCGGTGCCGACATCGGCCTGGACCGGCAGCTGTGGCTGGACCGCGGCCTGTTCGCCCTGCGTCCCGATTACCTGTTGCGGGTCGAAGGCGATTCGATGATCGACGACGGCATTCTCGATGGCGACCTGGTCGGCGTGCACCGCAGCGCCGACGCCCGCGACGGGCAGACGGTGGTCGCCCGGCTGGACGGGGAACTCACGATCAAACGGCTGGCCCTCGCTCCCGAAGGCCTGCGCCTGCTGCCGCGCAATCGCGCCTATGCGCCGATCCGGGTGCCGGTCGGTGCCGACTTCGCCATCGAGGGCCTGTTCTGCGGCCTGGTGCGGCAGGGCTGACATGGCCGAAGCGCAACCGCTCGATGCCCTGCTGGCCGCGCGCACCGTCTGGCATGCCGGCCGCGGCACGCCGACGATGGCGACCGGCGAGCCGACCGGACATGCCGCGCTGGATGCGGTGCTGCCCGAGCGGGGCTGGCCGCGTGGCGCGCTGACCGAGCTGCTGCTGCCGGCTGACGGCGTCGGCGAACTCGCATTGCTGATGCCGACGCTGGCGCGCATGACCGCAGCGGGCGAGCGCGTGGTCCTGGTCGCCCCGCCCTACCTGCCCTACGCCCCGGCCTGGCAGGCCGGCGGGCTGGACCTGATGTGCCTCGACATCGTCGAGGCCCCGCCGCGCGATGCGCTGTGGGCGTTCGAGCAGTGCCTGCGCAGCGCGGCCTGCGCGGCCGTGATCGGCTGGCCGTCCAGCGCCGACGACCGGGCCCTGCGAAGGTTGCAGGTGGCCGCCGACAGCGGCGGCAGTTGCGCATTCGCGCTGCGCGACCGGCGGCATGCGGTCAATGCCTCGCCGGCGGCGTTGCGGCTGGAGTTCCAGCCCGAGGCGGCGGCCTGGCACGTGCGCAAATGCCGCGGCGCGCAGCCGCCTGCCGCAGCGATCCGGTTGACGCACTGATGGCCGGCTGCTCCGCATGGACGGCCGTCCGTCACCGACCCTGCCGTCGGCCGGGCCCGGAGACCCGGCATGAATCGGGAGCGCTCCGCACCCGCCTTCTTGCTGTCGCATCGAATCGCCGTACGACTCGGCGCCGATGCGTCCTGCGCGCAGTCCACTGTTGAGACGGCACGATGCTCTGGGCCTGCATCCTCGTGCCACAGCTGGCACTCGACGCCGTCCTGCGGCGCCTGCCTGATCCACTCGCGCCATTGGCGCTGGTCGAGGGTCCGGCGCAACTGCGCAGCCTGCATACGGTGAATCCGGCCGCCGCCGCGGCGGGACTGAAGGCCGGCATGCGCCTGTCGGCCGCGCATGCGCTGCTGGCCGACGTTCGCACGGTGGATTACGACCCGCAGGAGGAAGCGCGCTGGCAGCGCTTCCTGGCCGCCTGGGCGTATCGCCACAGTTCGCTGGTCAGCCGGCAATGGCCGCGGGCGATCGTGCTCGAAGCGCGGGCGAGTTTCCGTCTGTTCGGCCCCTGGCCACGCTTCGAGGCCCGCCTGCGCGAGGAGCTCGACGTGCTGGGCTTCCGCCATCGCATCGCCCTGGCGCCCACCCCGCGTGCCGCGCGCGTACTGGCCGGGTTGCGCGACGGCTTCGCGGTGACCAGTGCCACCGCCCTGCAGCCGTTGCTCGGCACCGTGCCGGTGCGCCGTGCCGCCCTGCCCGGCGATACCGGCGAACGCCTGCACCGCATGGGCGTGCGCACCCTGGCCGCATTGCGGGCACTGCCGCGCGACGGCCTGCGCCGGCGCTTCGGCGCGCCCCTGCTCGATCACGTCGACCGCCTCTACGGCGATCTCGACGACCCGCTCGAATGCTATGCGCCGCCGGACCATTTCGATGCACGCCTCGAACTGGGCTACGAGGTCGAAAGCCACACCGCCCTGCTGTTTCCCCTGCGCCGGCTGATCAACGATCTGTGCACCTATCTGTCGATCCGCGACGGCGGGGTGCAGCGCTTCGTGCTGCGGCTGGAGCACGAGCACGCACGCACCGACGTCGAGGTGGGCCTGCTGGCCGCGGAGCGCGAACCGGCGATGCTGTTCGAGCTGGCGCGCAGCCGGCTGGAGCGTGCCAGCCTCGATGCACCGGTGGTGGCGATGGGCCTGGTCGCCCACCAGTTGCCGCCCTTCGTGCCGGCCACGCGCGACCTGTTCGATCCGCGGCCGCAGCAGGCCCTGCCCTGGCCGCAGCTGCGCGAACGACTTCGGGCGCGCCTCGGCGACGAGGCGGTCTACCGCGTGGCGGCGGCCGACGACCCCAGGCCCGAGCGCGCCTGGACCCGCGTGTTCGGCGACACGGCCCAGCCCGCGCGCCCGGCCCCGCCACGCCCGGCGCGTCCGGCCTGGCTGCTGCCGCAGCCGGTGCCGCTGCGCGATCCACGGCTGCGCATCGTGTCGGGTCCGGAGCGGCTGGAAAGCGGCTGGTGGGACGGCGACGACGCACGGCGCGATTACTACGTGGTCGAGACCTCGCGCGGCCAGCGCGCCTGGGCCTTCGTGCCGCCGGGAGAACATGCCGGCTGGATGCTGCACGGGTGGTTCGCATGACGCGCCCCGACCGGCTCGGGGACGCGCGTCCCTGCACCGCGGCGGTCCACCGCTCCGGGAAAGGGCGACGCGTGCCGTGCCCGGCCTGCGGTCATGCTGGCCGGCGGGGCGCATGAGCTGGGATGAGGCTGTCGACGGCGTCGACCGCGAAACGCCGGGCGGCCGACCGCCGCGTGCGTGGACGGTGGCCTCGCGCCTGCGCGCGGCCGCCAACGACGACGTCGTGCACGAGGCACGCGACGACACGCTGCCCGCCTATGCCGAACTGCATTGCCTGTCGGACTTCTCGTTCCTGCGCGGGGCTTCGAGCGCCGAGGCATTGTTCACCCGCGCCGCGCAATGCGGCTATGCGGCGCTGGCGATCACCGACGAGTGTTCGCTGGCCGGCATCGTGCGTGCGCTCGAAGCCTCGCGCGCGACCGGTGTGCCGCTGGTCGTCGGCAGCGAGTTCACCCTGGTCGACGGCACCCGGTTCGTACTGCTGGTCGAGACCTTCGCCGGCTATACCCGGCTGTGCGAACTGATCACCACCGGTCGCCGCGCCGCAGGCAAGGGCGACTACCGGCTGGACCGGGCCGATGTCGAAACCCGTTTCGACGATACCGCCGGCGTGTTCGCCCTGTGGCTCCCGGGCAGCCTGCCCGATGCGGCCGAAGGCACATGGCTGCGCACGGTCTTCGGCGAGCGGGCGCGCCTTGCCGTCGAACTGCACCGCGAGGACGACGACGCCGCGCGCCTGCATCGTCTTCTCGCCCTGGCGAGGCAGCTGGAGATGCCGGCACTGGCCAGCGGCGACGTGCACATGGCCCGCCGCCGGGATCGCCTGCTGCAGGACACCCTGACCGCGATCCGCCACGGCACGCCGCTGGCCGACTGCGGCGCGCATCTGTTCCGCAACGGCGAGCGCCACCTGCGCAGCCGTCGCGCGCTGGGCAACATCCACCCGCGCGCGCTGCTCGAGGAAACCGTCGCGGTGGCCCGGCGCTGCACCTTCGATCTCGGCCGCGACATCGACTACCGCTATCCGGTGGAGCTCGTGCCGGCGGGGCGGACGCCTGCGACCCATCTGCGGGCACTGACCGAGGCCGGCATGCAGGTGCGGTGGCCGAAAGGCACGCCGGCGGCGATCGCCGCCACGATCGACGAGGAGCTCGCGCTGATCGAAGGCCTCGGCTACGAGGCCTTCTTCCTGACCGTCGCCGACATCGTGGCCTTCGCCCGCTCCAGGGGCATCCTGTGCCAGGGCCGCGGCTCGTCCGCCAATTCGGCGGTGTGCTACGCGCTCGGCATCACCGCGGTCAATCCGGTGGAGACGCGGCTGCTGATGGCGCGCTTCCTGTCGAAGGAGCGCAACGAGCCGCCCGACATCGACGTCGATTTCGAGCACGAACGCCGCGAGGAAGTGCTGCAGTACGTCTACGCCAAGTACGGCCGCGAACGCGCCGCGCTGGCGGCCACGGTGATCGCCTATCGAGGCAAGAGCGCGGTGCGCGACGTCGCCAAGGCCTTCGGCCTGCCGCCCGACCAGATCGCGCTGCTGGCCAACTGCTACGGCTGGGGCAACGGCGACACCCCGATGGAGCAGCGCATCGCCGAGGCCGGCTTCGATCTCGACAACCCGCTGATCTCGAAGGTGCTGCTGGTCACCGAGCTGCTGCGCGACCATCCGCGGCACCTGTCGCAGCACGTCGGCGGCTTCGTGATCTGCGATGCGCCGCTGTCCACCGTGGTGCCGGTCGAGAACGCGGCGATGGCCGACCGCACGATCATCCAGTGGGACAAGGACGATCTGGAAACCATGCGCATGCTCAAGGTCGACTGCCTCGCGCTCGGCATGTTGACCTGCATCCGCAAGACGCTCGACCTGGTGCGCGGGCAGCGCGGGCGTGACTACGAGATCGCGACAATCCCCGGCGAAGACGCCGAGACGTACGCCATGATCCAGATCGCCGACACCGTCGGCGTGTTCCAGATCGAATCACGCGCGCAGATGGCGATGCTGCCGCGGCTCAAGCCGGCCACCTTCTACGACCTGGTGATCGAGGTCGCGATCGTGCGCCCGGGCCCGATCCAGGGCGACATGGTGCATCCCTACCTGCGCCGCCGGCAGGGCAAGGAAACCCCGACCTATCCCTCGGCCGGCGTCGAGGACATCCTCGGGCCCACGCTCGGCGTGCCGCTGTTCCAGGAGCAGGTGATGGAACTGGTGATCCACGCCGGCTACACCGCCGACCAGGCCGACCAGTTGCGGCGCTCGATGGCCGCCTGGCGCCAGGGCGGCGACATGGAGCCGCACCGCGTGCGCATCCGTGAGCTGATGGCCGCCAAGGGCTACGCGCCGGCGTTCATCGACCAGATCTTCGAGCAGATCAAGGGCTTCGGCTCCTACGGTTTTCCGCAGAGCCACGCGGCCTCGTTCGCCAAGCTGGTCTACGCCAGCTGCTGGCTCAAGCGCCACGAACCGGCCGCATTCGCCTGCGGCCTGCTCAACGCGCAGCCGATGGGCTTCTACTCGCCGAGCCAGATCGTGCAGGACGTGCGCCGCGGCAGTGCAGAGCGGGCGCCGGTCGAGGTGCTGCCGGTCGACGTGCTGCACAGCGACCACGACTGCACCCTGCACGGCGGCCGGCACTGGCGCAGCGACGCCGATCCGGGCGAACAGCCCGTGATCCGCCTCGGCCTGCGCCTGGTGGCCGGGCTGTCGGAAGACGCGGCCCGGCGCATCATCGCCGCACGTGCGCAGCGCCCGTTCACCGATCTGGCCGACCTGTGCCTCCGCGCGGGTCTCGACGCCAAGGCCCGCCAGGTGCTGGCCGAAGCCGACGCGCTGCGCGGTCTGGCCGGGCATCGCAACGCCGCGCGCTGGGCCGTCGCCGGCATCGAGCAACGCCGCCCGCTGCTGCCCGGCAGTCCGGCGGAAGCCACGATCGCCCTGCCCGCCCCGGCCACCGGCGAGGAGATCCTGTCGGACTATCGCGCGCTGGGCCTGAGCCTGGGCCCGCATCCGATGGCCCTGTTGCGCCCGCAGATGGCCCGGCAGCGCATTCTCGGCCTGCGCGAACTCCAGGCCCGGCCACACGGCAGCGGCGCGCATGTCGCCGGCCTGGTCACCCAGCGCCAGCGCCCGGCGACGGCCAAGGGCACGATCTTCGTCACCCTGGAAGACGAGACCGGCATGATCAACGTCATCGTCTGGGCCCGCCTGGCGATGCGCCGGCGACGCGCCCTGCTCGAATCGAAACTGCTCGGCGTGCGCGGACGCTGGGAGCGCGTGGACGGCGTGGCCCACCTGATCGCCGGCGATCTGCACGATCTCAGCCATCTTCTCGGCGGAATGCCGTTGGCCTCGCGCGATTTCCACTGACCGGCATCCGGGGTTTGGGATTCGCCCGCGCCGCATGCGAAAATCGCCGGGTTCGGCCCCGTAGCTCAGCTGGATAGAGCGGTCCCCTCCTAAGGGACAGGTCGCCCGTTCGAATCGGGCCGGGGTCACCATCCGCGACCGCCATTGCCGGCCCGTGTGCCGCGCCGCGTCGCGCCGCTTCCCCGCAGGCCGCCGATCCCGCTTCGGCCGCATGCGCTCAACAGGAGTTCCGTCCATGCCCCATTCCGTCCTCACCGCGCTCGGCCTGTCCGCCACCGAATCGGGCACGTATCTCGGCAACGGCGAGTGGTCGACGACCGGCGATGCCGGCGTCCTCGAGCCGGTCAATCCGACCGACGGCGAGGTGCTCGCCCGCGTGCAGGCCAGCTCGCAGGCCGACTACGAGCGGATCGTCGAGCGCGCCCAGGCGGCCTTCAAGATCTGGCGCAAGACGCCTGCACCGCGCCGCGGTGAAGCCGTGCGCCTGTGCGCCGACGCGCTGCGCACGCACAAGGACGCGCTGGGATCGCTGGTCGCGCTGGAAATGGGCAAGTCCAAGCCGGAAGGCGACGGCGAAGTACAGGAGATGATCGACATCGGCGAGTTCGCCGTCGGCCTGTCGCGCCAGCTCTACGGCCTGACCATGCACTCCGAGCGTCCCGGCCACCGTATGTACGAGCAGTGGCATCCGCTGGGCCTCGTCGGCGTGATCAGCGCGTTCAACTTCCCGGTGGCGGTCTGGGCCTGGAACAGCTTCATCGCCGCCATTTGCGGCAACATCACGATCTGGAAGCCGTCGCCGAAGACGCCGCTGTCGGCGATCGCGTCGATGAAGATCTGCAACGAGGCGCTGAACAAGGCCGGCTTCCCGGACATCTTCTTCCTGTTCAACGACGCCGGCAGCGATCTCGCCCAGGCCTTCGTCGACGACAGGCGCATCGCCCTGGTCAGCTTCACCGGTTCGACCAGGGTCGGCCGCCACGTCGGCGAGTGCGTCGCCAGGCGCATGGGCCGCTCGCTGCTGGAACTGGGCGGCAACAACGCGATCATCGTCGACCCCACTGCCGACCTGAAGCTGGCGATCCCGGCGATCGTGTTCGGCGCCGTCGGCACCGCCGGCCAGCGCTGCACGACGACCCGCCGCCTGTTCGTGCACGAATCGATCTTTGATGACGTGCTGGCCAAGCTCAAGACCGCCTACGCCCAGGTCGAAACGAAGATCGGCGATCCCACCGACGCCGCCAACCTGATGGGTCCGCTCAACAGCCGCGAGGGCGTGCAGGCGTACCTGGACGCGATCGAGAAGGCCAAGGCCAGCGGCGGCACGATCGAGAGCGGTGGCCGCGCACTCACCGAGCGCAAGGGCAACTTCGTGCTGCCGGCGCTGGTCAGCGGCCTGACCAACGACGCCGAGGTCGTGCAGACCGAGACCTTCGCGCCGATCCTCTACGTCATGAAGTACAGCGATCTGGAAGACGCGATCGAGATGCAGAACGCCGTGCCGCAGGGCCTGTCGTCGTCGCTGTTCACCACCGACCTGCGCGCGTCCGAGCAGTTTCTGTCGGCCTGGGGTTCGGACTGCGGCATCGCCAACGTCAACATCGGCACCTCGGGCGCCGAGATCGGTGGCGCGTTCGGCGGCGAGAAGGAAACCGGCGGCGGCCGCGAGTCGGGCTCGGATGCGTGGCGCGCCTACATGCGGCGTCAGACCAACACCATCAACTACTCCGACGCGCTGCCGCTGGCCCAAGGCATCAAGTTCGATCTGTGACCGCGGCACCGACGGCGGCATCACGTGATACCGCCGTCCGCGTGCACGCTCCCATCGCGCGGGCGCTTCTGGAATAATCGACGCCTCCCCGCCCTGTTCCTGGCCGCCGCCGATGGTGCCGCGTAGTCCCGTCTGCCCGTTCGTCCCGCGTTCCGGCGGCGTCGACCGCCCGCGATGCGCGTTCGGCCCCCATCGAGCCCTCCGTCCATGACCACACCCGCGCCCCTGCCGTTCCGCCAGACCAGCTCGATGGCGATCATCAGCCTCGTGTTCGGCCTGCTGGGATGGTCTCTGCTGCCGCTGGTGGGCAGCATCGTCGCGATCGTCACCGGGCATCTCGCGCGCGGCGAGATCCGTCGCGCGCCCGAACGCTATGAAGGCGACGGACTCGCCGTGGCCGGCCTGGTCTTGGGCTACGCGGCGATCGGGCTCGCACTGCTCGCGCTTCTGATCGCGGTGCTCTTTTTCGGCGGCCTGTTCGCCATGATCGCGGCCACGTCCTGACCGTGTACGGCGTCGCCCGCCCGCTCCTGTTCAGACTGGATGCCGAGCGCGCGCACGGCCTCGCCCTCGCTTCACTGGACGCCGCCCATCGCGCAGGGCTCGTGCCGCTGATCGCCAAGGCGCCGGCGCCCCTGCCCGTCGAGGCGTTCGGCCTGCGGTTTCCCAATCCCGTCGGCCTGGCGGCCGGGCTGGACAAGAACGGCGCGCACATCGATGCGCTGTTCGCGCTGGGCTTCGGCTCGATCGAGATCGGCACGGTCACCCCGCGCGCGCAGGACGGCAATCCTAGGCCGCGCATGTTCCGGCTGCCGCGCCATCGCGCCCTGATCAACCGGCTCGGCTTCAACAACCGCGGCGTCGAGGCGCTGCTCGAGAACGTGGGGCGCGCGAAGCGCGACGGCATCCTCGGCATCAACATCGGCAAGAACAAGGACACGCCCAACGACGACGCGGCGGACGATTACCTCGCCTGTCTCGAACGCGTCTATCCGGTGGCCGACTACGTCACCGTGAACATCTCCTCGCCCAACACGGCGGGCCTGCGCGAGTTGCAGGAAGAACAGGCCCTGCGCCGGCTGATCGGAACACTGCGCGACGCGCAGGAGCGCCTCGCCGCGCAGCATGGGCGCCGCGTGCCGGTGCTGGTGAAAGTGGCACCCGACCTCAGCGACGACGACATCGAGGCCGCTGCGCGGGTGCTCTCCGACCTGCACGTCGACGGCGTGATCGCCACCAACACCACGGTGTCGCGGATCAATCTGCAGGCCGCGCGCCATGCCAACCAGTCGGGCGGGCTGTCGGGCGAGCCACTGATGAACAAGTCGACGACGGTGCTGCGCATGCTGCGTACCCGGCTGCCGGACACCATTCCGCTGATCGGTGTCGGCGGCATCCTCTCCGGCGCCGATGCGGTGAAGAAGGTCGCGGCCGGGGCGTCGCTGGTGCAGCTCTACTCGGGGCTGATCTATCGCGGCCCGGCACTCATCGCCGACTGCGTCGAGGCGATCCGCAGGCGCCGCGAGGCCCCCAGCCGCGGCAACGTGCCCAATCTCTGACGTCGATGTCCGCACCCTTCCGCGTGCTGCAGCGGGCCGATCTCCGCGCCCGCAACACCTTCGGCGTGGCCGCGTCCGCGCGTCGACTGGTCGAGCTGGTGGACATCGCCGCACTGCCCGACGCGCTCGCGGCACTCGGCGACGGCGCCCGGCCCCTGCCGATCGGCGGCGGCAGCAACCTGCTGTTCGCGGGCGATGCCGGCGATGCATTGTCGATCGTGGATACGCGCCGCGAGGTGCTGTCCGACGACGGTGAGCGGGTCGTGGTGCGCGCGGCCGCGGGCGCCGACTGGCACGGCTTCGTGCTGTGGACGCTGGCCCAGGACCTCGGCGGCTTCGAGAACCTCGCGCTCATTCCCGGCACCGTCGGCGCCGCGCCCATCCAGAACATCGGTGCGTACGGCGTCGAGGTCGGCGAATGCGTGGTCGCGGTGGAGGCCTTCGATCAGGACCTGCGACGCCTCGTCCGGCTCGATGCCGACGCCTGCCGTTTCGGGTATCGCGACAGCGTCTTCAAACAGCAGCCCGATCGCTGGATCGTCACTGCGGTCGAGTTCTCGCTGCACCGCTTCGCCCAGCCGGTCGTCGACTACGCGGGCCTGCGCGATACGCTCGCCGCGCGCGGTATCGACACGCCGCGGCCGATCGACGTGGCCGAAGCGGTCATCGACATCCGTCGCAGCAAGCTGCCCGACCCCGCGGTGGTCGGCAATGCCGGCAGCTTCTTCAAGAATCCCGTCGTGCCGGCGTCGCAGGCCGCCGCGCTGGTCGCCGCGCATGCGGGCATCCCGGTGTTCGCTGCCGGGGACGGCCTGCGCAAGCTGTCGGCCGCGTGGTTGATCGACCAGTGCGGCTGGAAGGGCAAGCGCGACGGCGATGCCGGCGTCGCCGAGGGCCACGCGCTGGTTCTGGTCAATCACGGCGGGGCGAGCGGCGCCGAACTGCTCGCGCTCGCGCGACGCATCGCCGGTTCCGTGCACTTGCGTTTCGGCATCGCGCTGGAGCCGGAACCGAGGATCGTCGGGGCCACGTGGTGAGCCCACGCGCCCTGCTCCGCTGGCGACCGGCGACCCTGCAGGGGCGGGCCGCGCTGCTGATGCTGGGCAGTACCTCCGCATTCGCGTTGATGGCGATCGCGATCCGTTACGCCTCGGCGACCATCCCCACGACCGAGGTCGCGTTCTTCCGCAATTTCTTCGGACTGCTCGCCCTGCTGCCGATCCTGCTGCGCAGCGGCCGAGGCCTGCCGCGCACCCGCAATCTCGGCCGCTACGTCAGCCGCACCGTCGTCGGACTGGGCTCGATGCTGTGCGCGTTCTGGGCGATCGGCCATCTGCCGCTGTCGCAGGCGATCTCGCTGTCCTATGCCACGCCGCTGTTCGCGACGATCGCCGCGGTGATGTGGCTGGGCGAGGTGGTGCGCGCGCGTCGCTGGGCGGCGGTGGTGGCCGGCTTCATCGGCGTGCTGGTGATCCTGCGGCCCGGCGTGTCGTTCTCCGCGGCGATGCTGATCCCGGTGCTCGGCGCCCTGCTCGCGGCACTGGTGGCGATCCAGATGAAGCAGCTGTCCAGGCTCGACCCGCCCGACACGATCGTCTTCTACACCTACCTGCTCTGGGTGCCGTTGTCGCTGGTGCCGGCGCTGTTCGACTGGATCTGGCCGGGCCCGGTGGTCTGGGCGTGGCTCGTCGCCACCGGCGTGCTCGGCACGCTGGGCCAGTGGCTATGGACACGCGCGCTGCGTCTGGGTGAGGTTTCGGCCCTGCAGCCGATCAGTTTCGTGCAGCTGCCGATCGTGGTGCTGTTCGGCTGGTGGCTCTTCGGCGAGGTCATCGACGTGTGGACGGCGATCGGCGCGGCGATCGTGTTCGGCGCCAATGGCTACATCGCGCACCGCGAGGCGGTGTTGTCACGCCGGGCCGCGTCGCAGCGGCCGTCCGAAGCCGCCAAGCCGAGCGAATAGCCCGCGCGCGGCGCCATCGCGGGCGAGGCGCAGCCCGCGGACCGCAACCTCAGACGTCGTCCCGCGCGACCTCTCGCAGCTTGCCCTGGTGCAGTTCCATGACCCGGTCGAGCTTGCGCGCCAGGCGCCGGTCGTGGGTCACCAGTACCAGGCTGGTGTGCTGGGCACGGTTGAGTTCGAGCATCAGCTCGAACACCGTCGCCGCCGTACGTTCGTCGAGGTTTCCGGTCGGTTCGTCGCCGAGCACGCAGGCCGGCTTGTTGACCAGCGCACGTGCCACCGCAGCGCGCTGGCGCTCGCCGCCCGACAGCTCCCCCGGCTTGTGGGCCAGGCGATGGCCGAGGCCGACGGCCTCGAGCAGATCGCGTGAACGCCTGGTCGCATCGGCATCGCTGGCGCCGTTGAGCAGCGCCGGCAACATGACGTTCTCGAGCGCGGTGAACTCCGGCAGCAGGTGATGGAACTGGTAGACGAAGCCGAGGGACCGGTTGCGCAGCGTGCCGCGCGCCGCGTTCGACAGGGCGCTCATCTTCTGGCCGGAGACGAACACTTCGCCCGCGGTCGGTGTGTCCAGCCCGCCGAGCAGATGCAGCAGCGTGCTCTTGCCGGCGCCGGACGCGCCGAGAATCGCGACCGTTTCGCCGGCGCGCACCGCGAAGTCCAGACCGTCGAACACCGGCGTGTTCAACGTGCCTTCGGCATAGGTCTTGCCCAGGCCTTCGGCCGCCAGCACGACGGTATCGGGCGCAGCCGTCGGTGCGGCACTCGTCGCGTCATTCATAGCGCAGTGCCTCCGCCGGGGCCGTGCGCGCCGCGCGCAGCGCCGGATAGATGGTCGCGACGAAGGCCATCACCAGCGCGACGCTGGCGATCATCACCACGTCGCTGACCTGCAGGTCGATCGGCAGGCCGGTCACGTAATAGACGTCCTCGGGCATCAGCACGACACCGAAGGTGCTCTCGATCGCGCGCAGGATGTGTTCGAGATTGAAGGTCAGCAGCAGCCCGCCGGTGATGCCGAGAATCGTGCCGATCACCCCGATCATCGTGCCCTGCACCATGAACACCTGCATCACGCCGCCGGGCGTCAGTCCGAGCGTGCGCAGGATCGCGATGTCGGCCTGCTTGTCGGTCACCAGGCTCACCTGCGAGGCGACGAGGTTGAACGAGCCCATGACGATGATCAGCGACAGCAGGATGCCGATCATCGTTTTTTCGAGCTTGAGCGCGCGGAACATGTTGGCGTTCTCGATGCTCCAGTCGCTCACGCGGTACACGCCGCCGAGCCGGCCGACGAGATCGCGCGTGACCTGCTGCGCGCGGTCCATGTCGTGCAGTTTCAGGCGCACGCCGGTGACGCCATCGCCGATGCGCAGCAGGCGCTGCGCATCGCTGAGGTTGACCACCGCCAGGCGCCGGTCGAAATCCTGATACCCGGCCTCGAAGATGCCGCTGACGGTGAAGCGCTTGAGCTGCGGCACCGCGCCCATCGGCGTGACCTGGAAATCGGTGGTGACGATGACGCTGTCGCCGACGCCGACGCCGAGCCACAGCGCGAGTTCGCGACCCAGCACGATGTTGAAGGTGCCGGGTTGCAGGTCCTCGAGCTTGCCGACGACCATCGAGGTCGACAAGTCGGACACCTGCGCCTCGTCCTCGGGCACGATCGCGCGCACCGCGGCCGGCTCGTTGCGGCGACCGCGCAACAGGGCCTGGGTGTCGACATAGGGCGCGGCCCCCGCGACGCGCGCATCCTCGCGCGCGACGTCGACCGCTCGCTGCCAGTTCGCCAGCTTGTCGCCGTCGGCGCTGATCGTCGCGTGCGCGACCATGCCGAGCATGCGGTCGCGGATCTCCTTCTGGAAACCGCTCATCACCGCGAGCGTGGTGATCAGCACGGTGACGCCGATGGCGATGCCGAGGATCGAGGCCAGGGAGATGAAGGAGATGAAACCGTTGCGCCGTTTCGCGCGCAGATAGCGCAGGCCGATGGCAGCGGGAATAGGTCTGAGCATGGAGATCCGGTGGTCGGGACGGGGCCACATCCGGCGCTGCAACCGCCGTCGGGCCCGCCGGGCAGCGGCTATGGTGCCATCGAATCCCGCGTGCGTGGCGTGACCAGCGCCGCCGACGCCAGACGCAGTTCACGTCGTCGGGCCGCTGGCAGGGTGTCGGGCCACCACATCAGCATGCGTGCGCGCCCGCCCTGGCGGCAGTCGAGCCGGACCAGCGGACCACGCCAGTGCAGGTGTGGGTCATCCACCCGCTCGCCGTCGACGAAGACCCGGCCCTGCCCGTCCACCACCACGTCGCAGGCCTTGCGCCTGCGTTCGGTGAGCAGCAACCGCATGCTCCACGCGAGCACTGCAAGCACCCCGACGGCCGCTGCCGGCAATGGGGCTTCGGACAGCAGGATCGAGACGCAGGCGGCGACGGTCAGCCCGGCCAGCGCACCGAGCAACAGTCGCGAGGGCGTCCACGCAATGCGGACCGGCGCGGCGTCATGGATCGTGCGGGAGGGACCGGATCTCGGCGACGAGGGCATCGAGTTCAACATCGCCGGGACGCTCCTGACCGAGAAACCACTTCCACAGCCTATCGTCCTCGCAGTCCAGCAACCGTCGGAAAACCGCGCGGCCAGCTTCGGGCGATTGCGACCATCGCTGGTCGAGCCAGCGCTCGAACAGCTGGTCGAGCTCGCGCATGCCGCGCCGGGCACGCCAGCGCAGCCGACGCAGCTCGGCGGTATCGGAAAGCGGTGTGTCGCGGTCGGTCATGTGTCAGGCCTCGCGAAAAACACGCCCTCGCATGCGAGCGTGCGCGTGTCGGCGCCGCCTCATCCCACGTTCGGCTGCGGCAGCACGACAGGACCGCATGGGATTGCGCTCGACCGAGCCCGGCCCCGCATCGATAGGCGGTGGACTCAGCCGCGCCGGGCGAGCATCAGCTGCTTGATCTGACCGATCGCCTTGGCCGGATTGAGCCCCTTCGGGCAGGTCCGGGTGCAGTTCATGATCGTGTGGCAGCGATAGAGCTTGAACGGATCCTCGAGTTCGTCGAGGCGCTGACCGGTGTCTTCGTCTCGGCTGTCGATGATCCAGCGGTAGGCCTGGAGCAGGATCGCCGGGCCGAGGTAGCGGTCGCCGTTCCACCAGTAGCTCGGGCAGCTCGTCGAACAGCAGGCGCACAGGATGCACTCGTACAGACCGTCGAGCTTTGCTCGATCCTCCTTCGACTGCAGGCGCTCGCGGTCCGGCGGCGCCGCACTCTGGGTGCGGATCCACGGCTGGATCGAGGCGTACTGCGCATAGAAGTGGGTGAGGTCGGGGACCAGGTCCTTCACCACCTGCATGTGCGGCAGCGGATAGATCGGGACCTCGTCCTTCTTGCAGTCCTCGATCGCGCGGGTGCATGCCAGCGTGTTCGTGCCGTCGATGTTCATCGCGCACGAACCGCAGATGCCTTCGCGGCAGGAACGGCGGAACGTCAGCGTCGGGTCGATCTCGTTCTTGATCTTGATCAACGCGTCGAGAACCATCGGCCCGCACTTGTCCAGATCGACCTCGTAGGTATCGGTCGAGGGCGTACGCCCATCGTCCGGGTTCCAGCGGTAAACCTTGAAGGTGCGCGTGCGCGTTGCGCCGGTGGCCGGGAAATGACGGCCCTTCTGCACCTTGGAGTTCTTCGGGAGACTAAATTCGGCCACGTTCTAATTCTCGATGGCGGCGGGCGATGGAGCTGGCTGCCGGGTGGGACTCGGGACGAGCAAATGCGCGGGATGCAGCACGGATGTGTCGATCGCGGCGGTGCCTGCCGGGCGACGCATGAGCTGCACCATGCCCACGGATCAGTAGACGCGTGCCTTGGGCGGCACGGCTTCGACCTCGTCGTCCAGCGTGTACATGTGCACCGGACGGTAATCGATGCGCGTGTTGCCGGCCTCGTCCAGCCAGCACAGGGTGTGCTTGTGCCAGTTGTCGTCGTCGCGATCCGGGAAATCCTCGTGCGCGTGGGCACCGCGCGATTCCTTGCGGTTCTCGGCGGATACGATGGTGACCAGGGCCTGTCCGAGCAGGTTCTGCAGTTCCAGGGTCTCGACCAGATCCGAGTTCCAGACCATGGACCGGTCGCTGACCTTGACGTCGGCGAACGAGGCATGGATCTCGCGGATCTTCTCCACGCCCTCGGCCAGCGTCTTGCTGGTGCGGAACACCGCGGCGTCGTTCTGCATCGTGCGCTGCATGTTGTCGCGGATCACCGACGTCGGCGTACCGCCACTGGCGTGGCGCAGCGCATCGAGGTTGGCCAGCGCCTTGTCGCAGGCGTCCTTGGCCAGCGGCTTGTGCCGCGCGCTGGGCTTGATCGTCTCGGCACAGCGGTTGGCCACCGCGCGACCGAACACCACCAGGTCGAGCAGCGAGTTCGAACCGAGCCGGTTGGCACCGTGCACCGACACGCAGGCCGCCTCGCCGATCGCGTACAGGCCGGGAACGACCGCATCCGGATTGCCGTCCTTCAGCTGGACGACCTCGCCGTGGTAGTTGGTCGGAATACCGCCCATGTTGTAGTGCACCGTCGGCAGCACCGGAATCGGCTGCTTCTCGACGTCGACGCCGGCGAAGATCTTCGCGCTCTCGGCGATGCCGGGAAGCTTCTCGTGGATCTCCTTCGGATCGAGATGGGTCAGGTCCAGATGGATGTGGTCCTTGTGCTCGCCGACGCCGCGGCCCTCGCGGATCTCCATCGTCATCGAGCGCGAGACGACGTCACGCGAGGCGAGGTCCTTCGCGTTGGGTGCGTAGCGCTCCATGAAGCGCTCGCCGTTGGCATTGCGCAGGATGCCGCCTTCGCCGCGCACGCCTTCGGTGATCAGGCAGCCCGCGCCGTAGATGCCGGTCGGGTGGAACTGCACGAACTCCATGTCCTGCAGGCCGAGGCCCGCGCGCAGCGCCATGCCGCCACCGTCGCCGGTACAGGTGTGGGCGGAGGTCGCCGAGAAGTACGCACGGCCGTAGCCGCCGGTCGCCAGCACCACGCCCTGGGCACGGAACAGGTGCAGCGAACCTTCGGCCATGTCGAGTGCGAGCACGCCGCGGCAGGCGCCGTCCTCGTCCATGATCAGGTCGAGCGCGAAGTACTCGATGAAGAAGCGCGCATCGTGCTTGAGCGACTGCTGGTACAGCGTGTGCAGGATCGCGTGACCCGTGCGGTCGGCCGCGGCGCAGGTGCGCTGGGCGATGCCCTTGCCGTAATGCGTGGTCATGCCGCCGAACGGGCGCTGGTAGATCTTGCCTTCCTCGGTGCGCGAGAACGGCACGCCCTGATGCTCCAGTTCGATGATCGCGGGGATCGCCTCGCGGCACATGTACTGGATGGCGTCCTGGTCGCCCAGCCAGTCGGAGCCCTTGATCGTGTCGTAGAAGTGGAAGCGCCAGTCGTCCTCGCCCATGTTGGCGAGTGCGGCGGAAATACCGCCCTGGGCCGCCACGGTGTGCGAGCGGGTCGGGAACACCTTGGTCAGGCACGCGGTCTGCAGGCCCTTGTGGGCCAGACCGAAGGTCGCGCGCAGGCCGGCGCCGCCGGCGCCGACGACGATCATGTCGTAGGTGTGTTCGGTGATCTTGTAAGCGTTGGTCATGGGGGTCTCAGCCGAGCAGCGCGATGCGCGCAATGGCGTAAAGCGATGCGAGCGCGCCGACGGCGCACGCGAAGATGACGAGCAGGTGCAGGGTGATCTCCAGCGAACGCTGGTGGATGTAGTCCTCGATCACGACCTGCAGACCGAGCTTGGCGTGCCAGAACGTGGTCACGACGAACAGTGCGAACGCGATCGCGTTAAACGGCCGGCCGAGGACCGCCTGCACGGTGGCGAGATCCGCGCCGGCGAGCGAAACCAGCGTCCCCACGAACCACGCGAACAGCGGGATCAGGGCCACGGACGTCACCCGCAGCCACCAGAAATGCTCCGTGCCCGATTTGCCCGACCCCAGTCCGCGCGCACGCGCGACCGGCGTGCGGTAGTCCTTCGGCCGCGCCGTCTCGGCCGGTGTCTTGACGTCGCTCATGCGGCACCCCGCAGCGCCACGAACCAGATCGCGGCAGTGAGCACGACGCTCAGCACGATCACCACATAGCCGGACCGGTAGACCTCGGGAAGTTCGAAGCCCCAGCCCGCGTCCCACATCAGATGCCGGATGCCGTTGAGCAGGTGGTAGACCAGCGAGAAGGTGAACGCGGCCAGCGCGACCATGCCGAGCGTGGAGCCCAGGTAGGCCGAGGCCGTCGCGTACGCCTCCCCGCCCTCGGCCACGGCCAACAGCCACCACGCCAGGCCGAACGCACCCACGGACGCGACGATGCCGGTCACGCGATGCATCAGGGACAGCACCGAAGTCATCTGAAGGCGATACAGCGTGCCCAGCATGAACGGTGACAGGGGACGGTTACGGTGTGCCATCGTGATGCAGGTCTCCTCGCTGGCGGCGTGTGTGCGCCGCGTGGCCGGTGGTGCGGATCCGCTCGCCGCGCGAGGGATCAGAAATCGATGCAGCGCCCGTTCTTTTCCCAGTCGCCGTAGCGCGTGGGATCGGGACCGTCCCGCCCCCCGATTTCGGGAGCAGGTTCGGGAACCGGGGTGGTCGCCGGCGCCGGATCCGTGTCCGACGGCGGCAGGTCCGCCGCGTCGCCTATGATGTCCGGGCTGGTCATCCGTTCAAGTCTAGTTCCAGGCACCATGTCAGACAAGCCGCGCACTGCACCCACCTTCCCGTTCCTGCTGCCCGACATCCACGTGGTGACGCTGCGGGGCCGCGATGCCCGGGCGTTCGCCCAGGCCCAGTTCATGAACGATGTCGATGCACTCGTGCCCGGCGCGTGGCACTGGAGCGGATGGCTGACGCCGAAAGGCCGGGTGATCGCGCTGTTCGCTCTCGTTCGCTGTGATACCGATTCCTTCTACGTGGTGTTGCTCGATGCGGATCCCGTCGCATTCGTCGCAGCGCTGCAACGCTTCATCTTCCGCAGCAAGGTCGAGCTCGCCGCGGCGACTGGACTGGTGGCGAGCGGTACCTGGTCGATGCCGTCGGACGGGGGCGGCCATGTTGCCCGCATCGATGGCGAGGCCGTGCAGCTCGACCTCGGCGCGGCTGCGCATCCGCGCATCCTTTGCATGGGACCCGCGGCGGCCGCGCCGGTCGTGGACAGCGAACAGCTCGCGCGCTGGCGCAGCGTCGATCTCGGCTTCGGTCTGCCGCGCCTGCCGACGGACCAGGCCGGGACCTGGACGCCGCAACAGCTTTCGCTCGACCGCCTGCGCGCCTTCAGTGTGCGCAAGGGCTGCTATCCGGGTCAGGAAATCGTCGCGCGTACCCACTTCCTCGGCCAGGCGCGCCGTGGTCTCGTCGCCTTGCACGGCGCCGCCGCTGCGTCGGCCGGGGACGACGTCGCGCAGGACGGGCAGACGATCGGTCGGCTGGTCAGCGTCGCGTCCGAGGTCCAGTTGGCGGTGCTGCCGCTCGAGCGACCCGATCTGCCGCTGTCGGTCGGCGCTTCGCCGGTCGTCGCGGTGCCCCTGTCGGACGGCCTGGCGCGCTGAGCCGGCTGCGCCGCGTCTGCAACATTGCGCTGTTAAGCTCGGCGCGACGGGCGCCGTCAGCCGCCCGGCACAGGCCGTCTTCCTGAAGGTCGGGATGGGCGGTCGCGTATGAACCGCACCGAGGGGAATTGCCGTGAATCCGATCGCGTCGCCTGCGGCCCGCGCCGCTGCCCTGCTTCCGCTGCTGCTCGCCGCCTGCGCGAGTGCCCCCCCCGCCTCCGAGCCGATGCCGGCCGCACCGCCCCCGCCCCGCGCCTTCGTCGAGCGGCTCGATGCCGACGGAATGTTCGCTTTCGGTGCAAGCGATCTCTCGGCCATCAGCGCAGGGGGCCGGGCCGCGCTGGACGCGCTGGCCGCCACCCTGACCTCGGGCCGCCCGCTCGAGGTGGTCCATGTGATCGGCCACAGCGACCGCGTCGGCGCGGCCCAGGCCAACCTGCGGCTGTCGACGCGCCGGGCCGAATCGGTGCGTGACTATCTCGTCGCACGCGGTGTTCCCGCGGACCGGATCACTGCCGTCGGCCGCGGCCACGTCGAACCGTTAGCGGACTGTCCCGATGTCCGTGGACAGGCACTGATCGAGTGTCTCGCGCCGAACCGCCGGGTCGAGGTGCGAGTGCGGTTCGCCGACTGATGCGGTAGCGGGAGCCCGGGACCGTCTAGACCAGTGCCCGGGCGGCATCGACGATATCGGACTCGCACGGGATGACCAGCAGCGCTGCGCCCGCCAGCGGCGTGTAGGTATCCGCGCCGACGACGCGCCGCAGGGGCCGGGCGCCCAGCCCGGCCTCGACGATCGCGGTCACGATCCCTTCCCCCACGCCTGCGCTGCGCCGTCCCTCGTCGACCACGACGACCCGCGCGCACGCGGCGGCATGTCGCGCGATCTCGGTCTCGTTGAGCGGCAGCAGCCAGCGCAGGTCGAGCACACGGACCGACCAGCCGTGTTCGGCCTGGATCTCGCGGGCCGCGCGCAGGCTCATGGGCACGCCGTTGCCGAAGGTGATGATCAGCAGGTCAGAAGCCTCGGCATCGTAGACCCGCGGCTCGCCGAGCGGCATCGCCTCGTCCGGCGGCGGATACGCGGTGAGCCAGGCACCGTCGCCGGGATACAGATCCTTGGTCATGTACAGGGCGATCGGCTCCAGGCACATGCAGACCCGACCGTCGACCCTGGCCAGCGCCATCAACGTGCGCAGCATGGTCACCGCGTCGTCGCCGCGCGACGGGCAACCGACGACGAGGCCGGGAATGTCGCGCAGCGCGGTCACCGAATTGTCGTTGTGGAAGTGGCCACCGAACCCGCGCTGGTAGCCCAGCGACGCCACGCGCACGACCATCGGATTGCGGTACTGGCCGTTGCTGAAGAACTGCAGGCTCGCCGCTTCGCCGCGGATCTGGTCGCAGGCATTGTGGAAATACGCCAGGTACTGGATTTCCGGCAACGGCAGCAGGCCCATGTTGGCGTAGCCCTGCGCCATGCCCAGGATCATCGTTTCGTCGAGCAGGGTATTGAATACCCGGCGTCCGCCCAGGGCCTTCTGCAGCCCCTTGGTGACCGTGTAGACACCGCCCTTCTGGGCCACGTCCTCGCCGAACAGCAGCGCCTCCGGGTATTTGAGCAGCAGGTCGTGCAGACACTGGTTGAGCTGGATCGCCAGGTGCCGCGGGGGTTGATGCTCGGGCAGTCGGTCCTCGCCGCCGAATGCCGCCGCGCGCTCGACCGGCGGAATGCAGCGGATCGCCTCGTCACGCACCGCCGACGGCGAATACGGCGCCAGCGGCGCGATGATCGCCTCGAGTGAGGTCAGCCGCGGCCGCCGGTCGGCGGCTTCGGCGGCTGCGAAACACCGGGCGCGGAGCGCGGCGTACAGCTCGAGAATGGCCGGCGCGGACATCACCCCCGATTCAAGCGCGATCGAGGCCGAGCGCAGCAGCGGATCGCTCGCCTCCGCCGCGCACAGTTCATCCAGCGCGCGCCACTCGATCTCGAAATCCGTGCCGGCGTGGCCCATCAGACGGGTCGTGCGCAGGTGCAGGAAGGTGGGCCGGCGCGTGCGGCGGCAATGCTCGACCGCGCGCTGCACGTCGCCGAAGCCGGCAGCGAGGTCGAGGCCGTCGGCCGCGAAGTAATCGAGCCCCGCCCGCTGCGAGAAGTTGCGCGCCACCCAGCCTTCCGGGGTGCGCACTGAAATGCCGATGCCGTTGTCCTCGCACACGAACAGCACCGGCGCGGGCAAGCCCTGGTAGCTGGCCCAGGCCGCCGCGTTGAACGCGGTCTGCGCGGTGGCGTGGTTGCTCGATGCGTCGCCGAACGAACAGACGACGATGCTGTCGTCCGGCACCGGCAGCACGTGCCCGATCCGCCGTGCGTGCCCGATCGCCATGGCCGTGCCGAGCGCCTTGGGAAGATGCGAGGCGATGGTGGACGTCTGGGGCAATACCCACAGTGGCTTGCTTCCCCACACCTTGTGCCGCCCACCGCTGGCCGGATCGTCCCGGCTGGCAGCCAGCGACAACGCGGAATCGAGCACGGGGTCCAGGCCGGGCACCTTGCGGGACCGCTCGGCCATGAATGCACCGCTGCGATAGTGAAGAAAGGCCGGATCCGTGTGCCGGGTGAGGCGCCCGACCAGGGCGTTGCCTTCGTGGCCGCTCGAACCGATCGTGTAAAAGACCTTGTTCTGGACCCGGAGCACGCGCGCCATCAGGTCCAGATGGCGACTGATCAGCTGCGATTCGAACAGCTCGCGGAAAGCGGAGACCCCCAGCGCGCTGTCGGCCAGGATCGCCGAGTCATCCTGCGGTGGCGTGCGGCACGACGTGCCCGACCAGTCCCGGACGAACTCCTGGAAATTGACGTCGCAGATCTCGGCGCGGTTGAGTCCGCGCATGCGGGCGGGAATCGGATCGGGAACGCGCTGGAAGGTCATGGGCTCGTCCGTCAGTCGTCGGAAGATCGGCAGGCGTGGGCGAAACGTGCGACCACCTCGGCCGGCGGCGCGGGCATGGCGTGATAGGCCGGCGTCGCTTCGACCCGGGCCAGCCAGTCGCGCAGGGCCGGATACGGCGTCAGGTCGTAGCCGCCCTCCTCTGCCACCGCGGTGTAGGCGCTCAAGGCGATGTCGGCGATGCCGTACCGGGCGCCGGTGAACCAGGGGCTGGTCCTCAGATGCCCGTCCATGAGCTGCAGGGCGACGTGGCCGCGGGCCTGCAGGCCCGGCAGGGTGGATCTGCGCGCGTCGTCCAGCGCGGTCCAGCCGCGGATGAAACGCGCCACCGCCACGTCGGGGTCGTGACTGTACTGCTCGAAGAACAACCACGAGAAGGCCTGGGCACGCGCCCATGCGTCGTCGGGCAGGAACGCCGTGCCTTCGGCGAGCCAGACGAGCATCGCGTTGGATTCCACCAGCACGGCACCGTCCTCGCGCTGCAGCACTGGCACCTTGCCGTTGGGGTTGAGCGCGAGGAACGCCGGGCTTCGCGTCGCACCGGCCGGGCTGTCCACGTCCACCCACCGGTGGGGCCGGCCCAGCTGGTCGAGCAGCAGGCGGACCTTGTGGCAGTTGCCCGACGCGCGGTACCCGTAGACAGTGATCACGGTATCCGCTGCCGCCGGGCCCGCGCCGCGTTCCACTCGGCGCGCGATTGCCCCCAGATCTCGACGGGCAGTTCGTGATACGGCTCGGGCAGGCGGCCCATGCGCAGGCGACACGAGCCGAGCTTGCGTGCGACGCCCTTGGAGGCCACGTTGTCCGGATCGATGGTGTGGATCACCTCCGACCAGCCCAGGACGTCGAAGGCCCAGTCGATCGTCACGGTGGCCGCCTCGTGGGCGTATCCATGTCCCCAGGCGTCGCGCACCACGCCCCAGCCGACTTCCGTGCCGGGCCAGCCCTCGGGCCGCCAGGGGCCCACACGCCCCAGCCATCGTCCGCTGCGTTTGTCGATCAGCGAGAACATCGCCGAGCCGTTCAGATGCCAGGCTCCGACCATCGTCGCAAGCGAACGCCACGCAGTCGCACGCGGCTGTGTGCCGCCGATGTGGCGTGCGGCCTCGGCGTCGCCAAGAAATGCTGCCCACGCCTCGAAGTCTTCGACCGACGGAGGGCGCAGCCAGAGCCGTGGCGTTTCCAGCGTCGGGCCCAGTGGCGAGAGCGGCCGCGCGATCACGCCGCGTCGCCGCCGCGCCGCGCGCGCCATTGCGCCGCGCTCTGCCGCCAGATGTCCACGGCGACTCCATCCGAAGGCGGCGGCAGGCGTCCCGGCCCGGTGTTGATCGATCCGAGCCGCTGCGCGAGCCGTTGCGAGGCGACGTTTCCCGGCTCGATGCAGTGGATCACCGCATCCCAACCGAGGTGGTCGAACGCCCAGTCCATCGCCGCTGCCGTCGCTTCCCGGGCGTAGCCGCGCCCCCAGGCGTCGGGGTGGAACACGAAGCCGATCTCGTTCCCGGGCCAGCCCTCCGGACGCCAGGGCCCGGACTGGCCGAGCCAGCGTCCGGTCGCGGTATCGATCACCGAGAACATCGCGAATCCCTGCACGAGCCACGCGCCCGGCATCTGCAGGAAGCGCCGCCATGCCCCCGCACGCGGCAGATGCCCGCCGATGTGGCGCGCAGCGACGGGGTCGCCGATCACCTCGGCGTAACGCTCGAAATCCTCGATCCGCGGCACGCGCAGCGTGAGGCGCGCGGTCGTCAGTACAGGAAAGGTCAAGACCCATGCTCCTGCGGACCGGCCCGGCTCGTCCGCGTGCCGAGTCGGGCGCGACCGGTGCGCAGGTGCGCTGCGGGCCGGCACGCGAGCCGCGTCCTGATGGGTTTGCCCGATGGCGGCGTTCGCACCGAGCGCTCAGAACGCATTGATACCGGTGAGCTCGCGCCCCACGACGAGCTGATGCACGGTTTCGGTGCCCTCGTAGGTGATCACCGATTCCAGATTGAGCGCGTGGCGGATCGGGCAATGTTCGGTGGTGATGCCCGCGCCGCCGAGCAGATCCCGGGCCTCGCGTGCGATGTCGATGGCCATGCGGCAGTTGTTCCATTTCGCGAGCGACACCTGGGTGGGCTGCATCGTGCCGGCGTCCTTGAGCCGGCCGAGCTGCAGCGACAGCAGCTGCGCGGTGGTGATGCGGCGGGCCCAGTCTGCCAGCTTGATCTGCGCGCTCTGGGTCGCGGCCACCGGGCGTTCGAAGAGGACGCGCTCCTTCGAATACCGCAGCGCCTCGTCGAGACAGGCGATCGCGGCCCCGATCGGGCCCCAGGTGATGCCGTAGCGCGCCTGGTTGAGACAACCCAGGGGGCCCTTGAGGCCTTTCACGTTCGGCAGCCGGTTGGCGTCGGGTACGCGCACGTCGTCGAAATAGAGTGCGCTGGTGACCGACGCGCGCAGGCTCATCTTGTGCTTGATCTCCTGTGCGCTGAAGCCGCGGAATCCGCGCTCCACCAGAAACCCCTGGATCCCGTCGTCGGTCTGCGCCCAGACGATGGCCACATGGGCCAGATTGCCGTTGGTGATCCACATCTTGGCGCCGTTGATCACCCAGTCGTCGCCATCGCGGCGGGCGTGGGTCTTCATGTTGGCGGGATCCGAACCGCCGTGCGCCTCGGTCAGGCCGAAGCAACCGATCACCTCGCCGGCAGCCATCTGCGGCAACCAACGCCGCCGCTGGGCTTCGTCGCCGTAGGCATGGATCGGATACATGCACAGCGACGACTGCACGCTGGCGAAGCTGCGCAGGCCGGAATCGCCACGCTCAAGCTCCTGGCAGATCAGCCCGTAACTGACGGAGTTGAGACCGGCGCACCCGTACGCCTCGGGGAGGGTCGCGCCGAGCAGGCCGAGCGCAGCCATCTCCGGAACGAGCTCGGATGGAAAGCGTCCGGCATCGAAGCAGTCGCCGATGATCGGCAGCACGCGCTCATCGGTGAACCGTGCGACTGCATCCTGCACCGCACGCTCCTCCTCGCTGAGCAGCGCGCGCACGTCGTAGAGATCGTAGGGATGCAGGGCCATGGGCGCTCGACCGACAGAGAGACCTGCATTCTAGCCAGGCGTCCCCTCGTCCGTTGGGGCGGCGCAACAAAAACGGGCCGGCTGATGCCGGCCCGTTCCAGGTCTCCCGGAAGCGCGCAGTCTCAACCGCGCTCGGCGACATCCACGGCGGCGGTCATGATCCGGCCGTTCACCACCGGCAGACGTTCGCCCGGGGCCTCGTCCATGCGGATCGTGCGCTCACTGCCGTCGTAGCGGTACGTGACGTCGTAACCGATGGTCTTCTCCTCGTCCCCGAGCAGGATTCGGTTGCCGGGCTTGCTGTCGGTGCGCATCGAGCCGGTGGTGCCGTCGGGATTGCGATAGGTCACGTTGTAGGCGACCACGCGCGAGGACTGCGCCGAATCCTGCACGGTGCGGCACTGTCGGTCGACGCGCTCCACCACCCGGCCGCCGACATGATTGCGGTCGATCCGGTTGCCCACGTACCCGCCGGTCGCAGCGCCGGCGACGGTCGCCACCTTGCGTCCATTGCCACCCCCGACCTGGTTGCCGACCAGACCGCCGATCAGCGCACCCGCCACCGTGCCGCCGACGTTGCCGTCGCGTTCGGGCAGCCGCTCCTGCACGACGACGTCCTGGCAGACCTCGCGCGGAGAGGTGGTGGTCATGGTTTCGCGCACCGGCTCGGTGCCCAGCACCGTCGCGAAGATCTGCCCCGACTCCGTCACCGGGCGGACCGTGAGCACGTCCGCGTATTCGAGCGCATCACGCGGCGCGTCGACCACCTCACCGGTGGCGGCGTCGACGGTCGATGCGGCCGCTGACGTCGGCTGATCCGCGCGCGGCACCGCATCCCGGCTGTTGTGATAGGCCCCAACGGCCACGCCGCCCACCAGCAGCGACGCCAATGCGATCGCGAGAGTATTGCCTTTCATCGGGGTCTCCTTCGGCCTCGGTGGCCAGTCGTGCGTCGAAGCGATTGCAACAGTTTCAAGCTGAATGGAGGCCGCAGATTCGGTCGACAGACTGACGCAGCGGTGAACGAAAGCGACGTCCAGCGTCCATGCATCCACGCGTGCTAGCGTTGACGCACCCCCTGCGCCGAGGCACCGATGCCCAGTCCGTTCTCCGCTCCGCTGGTCGCCTGGCTGTCGCGATTGAGCTATCCCCGGATGTTCGTGGTGATCGCCACCCTGTTCGGGATCAATCTGCTGATTCCCGATCCGATCATCCTGGTCGACGAGATCCTGCTCGGTCTGGCCACCGTGATGCTGGCCAAGCGCAAGCGTGACCCGGCACCTGCCCGAAGCCCGCGCGGTGCAGGCCGCGACCCGATCGACGGCCAGGCGCGTCGCCGCTGACCGCTCGGGGGCGCGGCGCATGGGCGCCCTGATCGACAGCCATTGCCATTTCGACGTCGATGCATTCGACGACGATCGCGACGCCGTGCATGCGCGCGCACGTCAGGCCGGCGTGATCCACCAGATCGTGCCCGCGATCGACCGCGCGGGGTGGGACCGGCTCGGCGCGGTCTGCGCCGGACACCTCGACCTGCACCCCGCCTGGGGCCTGCATCCGGTATTCCTCGACGCGCACGTACCCGAAGACCTCGAACACCTCGAAGCACGCCTGCATGCCGATCGCCCGGTGGCCGTGGGCGAATGCGGTCTGGACTACTTCATCGATGGCCTGGACCGCGATCTCCAGGCGATGTACTTCGATCGCCAGCTGGCGCTGGCACGCGCTCACGACCTGCCGGTGATCGTGCACGCCCGTCGCGCGGTGGACGCCGTGATCGCCGCACTTCGCCGCCACACCGGCATCCGCGGCGTCGTGCACAGTTTTTCAGGAAGTCCGGAACAGGCCGCCCAGTTATGGACCCTCGGATTCCATATCGGCATCGGCGGGCCGGTCACCTACGAGCGGGCGCGACGCCTGCACCGTGTGGTGGCCGCACTCCCGCCCGAGCAGCTGCTGCTCGAGACCGATGCTCCGGACCAGCCCGACAGCGCGCACCGCGGGCAGCGCAACGAACCCGCGCGGATCAGGCGGGTCTGTGAAGTGGTCGCAGGCCTGCGCGGTGAAAGCATCCGCGAGGTCGCGAACCGGACCACGGCGAACGCCGCCCGCCTGTTCGGCCTGCCCCTGCCCTGACGCGGCTTCGCACGTCACCACTCGCGACGACCTCACTCCGCCGCACGCGGAGGCTTGAGCAACAGGTCCAGCGCCTTGCCGACAGCCGCGAACGCGAACGCACCGGTGATGTGGGTCGCGGCGCCGAGCCCGCCGCCGCAGTCCAGATTCAAGGCTGCGTCGGGCCCCAGTTGGGGGCGCAGGCCGCAGACGCTTCCGTCGGCTTGCGGGTAGCGGACGTTCTCCAGCGAATACACCGCGGGCACGCTGAAATAGCGCTTGGGCCCTTTCGGGAAGTTGAACTCCGCGCGCAGCTTCTTGCGGATCAGCGCCAGCATCGCGTCGTGCTCGGTGCGCGAGAGATCGCGCACGCGCACCAGCGTCGGATCGACCCGCCCCCCCGCAGCGCCGACCGTGAGCACCGGCAGCTTCCGACGACGGCACCAGGCGATCAGCTCGACCTTGCTGCGGAAACTGTCGCAGGCATCGATCACCAGGTCGTATCCGCGCCCCAGCATCTCGTCGAGATTGGCGGGGGTCACGAAGGCCTCGATCGCATGCGCCGTCATCCCGGGATGGATCGCGCGACAACGCTCGGCCATCACCCGCACCTTGCTGCGTCCGTATTGGCCTTCGAGTGCCGGCAACTGGCGATTGGTATTGGACACACAGAGATCGTCGGCATCGATCAGGGTGAGCATGCCGACGCCGCTGCGCGCGAGCGCTTCGGCTACCCACGAGCCCACACCGCCGAGGCCGACGATGGCGACATGGCACCCGAGGAGTCGCGCCACCGTGCCCTGTCCATACAGCCGGTCGATGCCGGAAAACCGGGCGCGCGCGTCTTCGTTCATGCGTCGAATTCTACCCGTCGGCCGCACGCCCGGTCTTCCGGGCGCGCGACATCGGCGTGCTAAGGTCGCGGCCCTTCCGCCAGCGGACCTCGCCGATGTCGCAGCCCCCACCTGCTGCTTCCGCCGCCGCGCGCTATGCCGTGGTGCTGGTCGTCGGTCTCGTCGCGGGCGCGTTCCTTCTGGTCGCGGCGTTGCGCGCGATCGAGGCCCGCAAGGACTGGCAGGTCCATTACCCCCACGCAGTGATGCGCCTGTTCGAAGCGCAGTCCGCCCAACTCGACGCTCTCGTACGCGCGGGCACGTGCACAACGTCGGACATCGCCCCGCGGTTGCGCACACTGCGTGCGCTGGCCGACGATCTGGATCCGGCGTTTCCGGCGCTGCGCGACCACCCGGCGTTCGGCAGCCATGGCGACGCGTTGCGTACGGATGTCGAGGCGATGCTCTCCGCCCCGCCCGCAAGCTGCGAGGCGCTCGGGGACGCGCTGCGCAGGATCGACGACGCCTGCACCGCCTGCCATCGCGACGTACGCTTCTACTGACTGCCTGTTGCGTCGCAGCATCGCGGCGACTGAATCCCGACTGCATCGCACATGAGAGACGGCGCGCGGACCGGTGGAATTGCTGCGCCATTCACACGCGCTTCCCTAGCGTGGCCACGTCGGGCAGCTGCCCGTGCTTCCAGACCCGCAATGCTGCGTACGCAGTGGAGGAAACACCCATGAAACAGCGTCTGATCGGAACTGCCCTCGTCGCCGCGTCGCTCGCACTCGCCGGCTGCGCCACGTCGCCGGGCGGCTCGGGCTACGGCAACAGCGGCTACGGCGGCGGCTACGGCAATCGTCCGGCCAACTGCTACGACTGTGGCACCGTCACGCGGATCGAGGCGATCGGTGGCAATACGAACCCCAACATCGCCGGGCCGCTGATCGGCGGCGTCGTCGGCGCCGTCGCGGCGAAAGAGCTCGCACGCCGGAACACCGACAGCGAGGGGCGGCGCAATGTCGCGATCGGCGCCGGCGCCGTGGGCGGCGCGGTCGCGGGCAATGCGATCCAGAATCGTGTCGAGGGTGGTGGCCAGTACAACGTCCACGTGCGCATGCAGGACGGACGGACCACGGTCGTCACCCAGAGCGATCTGGGTGGCATCCAGGAAGGCGCCTACGTCCGGGTGCAGAACGGTCGCGCTTACGTCTATTGATCGATGCCACGGATCGAATCCGGATCATAAAAAAACCCGGCCGCGAGGCCGGGTTTTCAATTTGGGGCGATGTGGGATCAGAGCGGAGTGACCGCATCCGCCTGCAGGCCCTTCTGGCCCTGGACCACTTCGAACTCGACCTTCTGCCCTTCCTGCAGGCTCTTGAAGCCGGTGCCCTGGATAGCGCGGAAATGCACGAAGACGTCTTCGCCGCTTTCGCGACTGATGAAGCCAAACCCCTTGGCGTCATTGAACCACTTCACGATACCTGATTCACGAGGCATGTTGCTCTCTCTCCCTGGAACTGTCCGATGTTTCGATCGATGAAACGCCTGTCAGGCGGCTGGTTGCAAGGAGAACACGGGTGCGACGATGCAGCGGACCGGTGGGACGAGCCAACACGAACCTACTCACGCAGGGTCACGAATCACGGTGACCTTGACAAACACAGCGTCTGCAAAGTACCCCGGCAAATATGAAAATGCAATCGAGTGAAACAGGGCGCCAAACGCCGACCCCGAACGCTGATCCGGCGACATCCGCATGGAGCTGACCGGGCTGTTCTACGTGCTCGCGGCGCTTCTGATGCTGATCGGAATCGCGGGTGTCGTGCTCCCGGCGTTGCCAGGCCTCCCACTGCTGTTTTCAGGCATGCTTCTGGCCGCCTGGGCAGGCGGCTTCGAGCGCGTGGGTGCAGCGGTGCTGGTCACGCTCGGCCTGATCACGGCAGCCTCGTTCCTGATCGATTTCTGGGCGACCGCCCTCGGCGCAAAACGGGTCGGCGCGAGTCGCCTCGCGCTGCTCGGTGCCGTCATCGGTACGGTCGTCGGCCTGTTCTTCGGGATTCCCGGCCTGTTCGCGGGTCCGTTCGTGGGCGCGGTGGCCGGCGAACTCGTCAGCCGGCGCGACCTGCGTCCGGCCGGACTCGGTCAGGCCACGCGGGTCGGCTTCGGTACGTGGGTCGGCATCGCGCTGGGGGTCGCGCTCAAGCTCTCGCTCGCCGTGCTGATGCTCGGGCTCTTCGCATTCGCGTGGTGGTTCTGACGCGACAATGTCCGGATGCCCGCACCGTCTGACACCCGCGCATCCGCTCATCCCGTATCGGCGGGATCTCTGACCGCCATGGCCCGGATCCTCGTCCTGCTGTGCCTGCTCCTGTGCATGACCCCGGCAGATGTACTCGCCTCCCCCGCGGTTGCGCCCGATGCGGTGGTCGTTCCGGACGTGGACGTCCTCGGCCGTTTCGACGCGGTCTACGAGGAAGCGTATGCACGCATCGGCCGGCTGATCGCCAGCCTGCCGCTGCTTCTGGCGGCCGTCGTCATCGTGCTCGTCGCGGCGCAGGTGGCGCGCTTCGTCTCGAACCGGCTGCACTGGCTGCGGCTGCGCACGCGCAATCCGTATCTCGACGGGCTGATCAGGCGCGTCGTGCGGGCGGTGATCCTCATCGCTGGCGTCCTCGTGGCCCTCGACCTGCTCAACGCGACCGCGCTGGTCGGTGCTCTGCTGGGTTCGGCCGGCGTACTCGGGCTCGCCCTGGGCTTCGCCTTCAAGGACATCGCCGAGAATTACATCGCCGGCGTGCTGCTGAGCCTCCGGCGCCCGTTCGCGCCGGGCGACACGGTACGCATCGACAACCACGAAGGCCGGGTGGCCGCGCTCAGCGCGCGCGACATGGTGCTGGTGACGATGGACGGCAACGAGCTGCGCCTGCCGAACGCGCTGGTGTTCAAGGCGGTGCTGCTCAACTTCACCAGCAACCCGACCCGGCGTTTCGATTTCAGTTTCCAGATCGACCAGAGCCAGTCGATCCGGCGCGCACAGACCCTCGCGCTGGCCGAGATCGCAGGCATCGACGGTGTCCTCGACACCCCGGCGCCGTCCTGGACCGTGGTCGAGGCGACGCCGTCGGGAATCACCTTGCGCTTCTTCGGCTGGATCGATCAGCGCACGAGCGATCTGGGCAAGACGCGGAGCGAGGCGATCCGCCTCGTCAAAGGCGCGTTCTGGCGAGCGGGCATCGAAACTCCCCGCAACACGAGCCATGTGCTGCTGGGGCGCGCCGACGCCGCCGGAGCAGCGGAGCCGGCTATCGAAGTCGAGCCGGCCACCAGTCTCGGCGTGGATACCTCCGTGAACCGTGATATCGACCCGCAGGTCGCCGAGGCACTCACCAGCGAGCAGAACCTGCTCAACCCCAAGGACACCACCGCATGAGATTGACCCGCGCCTCCCTGTCCGTCGCCCTTGCCGGCGCATCGTCATTCGCTCTGGCGCAGCCGGCGCCGTCCGCTCCCGCCAGCGTCGAGGCCTGCGTGGCGGTCGAAACCGATGCCCAGCGTCTCGCCTGTTACGACGCCGCGCTGGGCCGTCAGGCGCGCACGTCGGCCGCGGCGGACACCGAGGCCGCGCAGGCCCGGGCCCTGCTGGACAACCCTGCGGTGCGCGCCGACGCGATGGCCGACACGCCACGCGGCGGCCGCAACCTGTACGCGCACGACGGTACCTCGCGCCTGGCCGATGCGATCGCCAATGCCGGCCAGGGTTCCCTGCTCGACAGCCGCTGGGAACTCGCCAAGGATTCCAAGCTCGGCATCTTCAACCTGCGCGCGTACAAGCCCGTCTATCTGTTGCCTGCGTTCTGGACCTCGGATGTGAACCGCGCACCGACCTCGCCCAATCCCGACAACGTGGTGCAGGTGCCGCAGGCACTGGACCACCTGGAGGCGAAGTTCCAGATCAGCTTCAAGACCAAGGCGGTGGAAAACCTGTTCGGCAGCAACGGCGACATCTGGATGGGTTACACCCAGAGCTCGCGTTGGCAGGTCTACAGCACCGACGAGTCGCGGCCGTTCCGGGAGACCAATTACGAGCCGGAAGTGCTGATGGCGTTCCGCACCGGCTACCGGCTGCCCGGCGGCTGGAGCGGCCGGATGGCGGGCGTGGGGATCAACCACCAGTCCAACGGACGCGGCGATCCGCTGTCGCGCAGCTGGAACCGGGTCATCTTCAACGTGGGCTTCGATCGCGAGGACTGGGCGCTGATGGTGCGCCCGTGGATCCGTCTGTCGGACGGCAACGACGACGACAATCCGGATATGGAGGATTACATGGGGCGTGGCGATGCGACTCTCACCCATGTGCGCGGCGAGCACGAGTTCTCGCTGATGGCCCGCCATACCCTGCGCGGCGGCGATCGCTCGCGAGGCGCGCTGCAGTTCGACTGGGGCTTTCCGATCCACCGCAACTTCCGTGGTCATGTGCAGATATTCGACGGTTACGGCGAAAGCCTGATCGACTACAACCACAAGGCGACCTACGTGGGTCTGGGCATCTCACTGCTGGAGTGGTTCTAGACACCATCGCCGCCGCAGACATCGGGTCTGCGCGCTGCCGCGGGTGACGCCGTCGGGCAGGTGACACCGGATGGCCGCGTGCGGGCCGATGGCGCGGTGCGTGCATTCGCGCCTGCGTCGTCGTCGGCACTGTCATCGCTGCTCGCCTGGGACAGCAATGCGGCGGGAGACGGGCTCGAAACGCGGGTGGGAGGACGTGGCCGGATGCTCCGGCCAACAGGCCGTTGGCCGCGGGCGCATCGGTCCGCGAGGCCTCCCGGCCGGCCCCAATCGGCGAACCGGCGTCGACGTGGCTCCAGTATCGGACGGCGCAATCCCGTGGGTCGTCATGCGCGACCGACGGCAGGCACACCAAGCCAGGGCCGGTCCGACGATCGGTCGGCGTGCCGGCGATCGCGGTCCAGGCGGGCCGGGCCGCCGCGGACGGTCGCCGCTCTGCCCGTCCGGCCGCCAGGACGGCTCGGGGGCAACGTGGGCGGCGCGACTGCGCAATCGCAGGCCGGTACGCAGGACGATGGCGCCGGATTCCCGCAGGCAGTCGCCCGCATGGGGCCACGCTAGGGCACGCCCTACCTGTATCCGTGCGCCGGCGACGCGAGAATACGCACACGCCCGCAATCCACGCTCCGGAGAACGCCATGTCATCCGCCGTCGACCTGCGTACCCCCGCGACGACCGACCGCCACGCCTTCGCGCCCTGGGACAGCGGCGCCGGTGCCTGCGCACGCTACACCGTGCAATCCGGGCAGACGCTCGGCGACGTGGCCGCCCTGCTGGGCGTGGACCCGCGGTTGCTGGCGGAGGCCAACGGCATCGCCAATCCGGACATGGTCTATCCGGGCGACAACCTGTCCATGCCCGCCGCCGCCCGGGCGGCGACACCCGACGGCGCGGATGCGCCGACCGGCTTCGATTACCAGTCGATCCAGGGCGTACGCGGCAATGCCAACGTCACCCCCGAATTCATCGCGAAGGTCGAGGAGATCGCCGCGCGGATCGGCGCGCGGCCCGAGCATCTGATGGCCGTGATGAGCTTCGAGACCGGCGGCGCCTTCAGCGCATCCACGGTCAACCCCGTGTCGAACGCCACCGGACTGATCCAGTTCATTCCCGCGACCGCGCGCGCGCTGGGCACCAGCGTCGAGGCCCTGGCGCGCATGAGCCCGGTGCAGCAGCTCGACGTGGTCGAGCAGTACTTCGCCCAATACGAAGGTCGGCTCGGCACGCTCGAGGGCGTCTACACCTCGGTGCTGTCGGGACGCGCCACGCCGGATCCGGATGCGACGCTGCGCACCCCGGCCGGGCGTGATTTCGTGCGTGGCAATATCGAGTACACGCAGAACGCCGGTCTCGATTTCAACCGCGACGGCCGCATCACCTCCGGCGAGGCCACCCAGGCGGTGGCCTCGCGCCTGTACGGCGGCGTGGGCGCGGTGCAGCAACGGCTGCTCGATGTCGATGCGGTGCCTCAGGCGCAGCGTGCGGGATTCGTCGACGCCGAGTTCGGCCCGAACACGTCGGGCGCCATCCGCGCGTTCCAGGCCGCCAACGGCTTGCCGCCGACCGGGCTGCTCGACGACGCGACCGGACGCAGCCTGTTCGGCCTGGACGCGGCGCCGCCGACCTCGCAGCCTGCGCCGCCCACGGCGCCGGATGGCAATGGCGCGTTGCCGCAGGGCGTTTTCCGCCGCGGCGACAGCGGTGCGCAGGTCGCCGCGGTGCAGGATGCCCTGGTGGGACTCGGCTTGCTCGACGCCGGAACCGCGGCAGCCGGGCGTGGCACTTTCGGTCCGGCGACCGAGGCTGCGCTCACCGCCTTCCAGCGCAACGCGGGCATCGCCGCTGACGGTATCTACGGGCCCGACACGCGCGCTGCGTTCGCGCGGGCCGTGCAACCGGACGACGGGGCGACGCCGGCGCCGCCCGCCGGCTCGGCCGGCGCATTGCCCGCGGGGATCCTGCAGCGTGGTGCGACCGGCGACGGCGTGGCTGCCGTGCAGACGGCCCTTGTCAGGCTCGGCGTGCTCGACGCGTCGACCGCGACCGCCGGCAGCGGCATCTTCGGCCCCGCCACCGAAGGCGCCGTGCGCAGTTTCCAGTCCGCAGCGGGGCTGCGCGTCGACGGCGACTACGGGCCGGATACACGGGCAGCGATGGACGCGGTACTCGGCGGCGTCGGCGTCGAGCGGAATGCGAACGCCTCCGTGATTCAGGGTCTGCACGAGCGGCTGGTCGCCCTCGAGCACATGACCGCGGCCGACGCGGCCGCGGAGAACGGAAACTTCGGAACGCGGACCGAAGCCGCACTGCGGGACTTCCAGGCCGACAACGGCGTGCAGGCGACGGGCATCCTCGGCCCGACGACGTTCCAGGCGCTGCAACGCGCCGGTGCCGGGGACCGCTGGCCGGTGCCGGGCCAGTTCACCATCAACCGGGCGGACAAGCCCGGCGAGGGTGAAGGCGAGTTCGGTACCGCGCGCGCGGGCGGACGGACGCACATGGGCGTGGACATCAACGGCCCCGTCGGCGCCCGGGTGGAGTCGTACAGCAACGGCGAGGTCATCTTCGCCGGCCAGATGAGCGGCTACGGCAACACGGTGATCGTGTACGACCCGACCACGCGCCTGCAGACGGTGTATGCGCATCTCGACACAATCGGCGTGCGGGTTGGTCAGGACGTGACGACCAGTACCCAGGTGGGCACGCTGGGCCGCACCGGCAACACCCCGTCGACCGGCGATGCCCATCTGCACTTCGAGGTGCGCCCGAACTCCAACGGCGCGCCGCTTGATTCACGCGCGGTGGATCCGTTCGCCGGCTACCTGTCGCGGCCCTGAGCCGGGTGCCGTCCGCGTTGACGCCGTTTCGGGCCGCCGGCGCTACGCTGCGGTGATGAAGCTCGCTCCCTTCGCGATCGTAGTCCTGCTCTCGGCCTGCGCAGCGCCTTCGGCCCCGCCGGTCGCTGCAGCGTCGACGTCGACCTTGGGGGTGGACTCCGCAGGGACCGGAGACCGCGTGGAGGCCTCGGCTGCCGATCGCGCCGACTGCCCGTGGCGCGACACCTCGGGCGTGCTGCGCCTCGGGCGCTATGCGCTCGAGACACCGGTCGAGCAGCTGCCGGCCACGCTGCAGCGCCTGCCCGGCTGCATCGTGCAGCCCGCGGGGGGCGTGGTCGATTGCGAGCTGCGCGATAGCGATGGCGTGGCCTACCTCGCCGACCAGCAGGGACTGATCCGCATCGAGGCGCGTGCCGGAGAGGCGGGGGATGCGGTCCTGCCGCTCGGCCTGCGCTGGGGCGACACACGCGACGAGGTTGCCGCAAGGCTGCAGGCCCTGCCCGCAGGCGCACTGCGCGACGCACTGCACGCACAGCTTCGCGCCGGCGGCCCCCTCGCCACCGGGTTTTGCGTCATCCACGGCGCTCACGACCCGGCGAGCTGGTACATCGACTTCGACGCCGACGGCCGGTTGGCACGGACCGGGCTGCGGTTGAACGCCGGATGATGTCGCGCGCGCACCGCTGGTCAGGGATGCTGCTGGGCGCCGCGGCGCTCGCGGGCCTGGTGGCGTGCGCGCAGGATGCCGGGTCCATTGATGGCGGTGCTCGCCCGGGGGGCGCGGTCGATATCGACCCGAATCCGGCTTCGCAACCGCCGGCCGCCTCTGCCGGCTCGCTCGCCGCGCCTGCGCGCCGTGTCCTCGTCGACTTCCGGCAGCCCGTGACCGATCCCGTCGGGGTCCCCGAGGTCGAGCAGTCCCGCGTCCTGGCGCTCGCGTTCCCTCAGGGCGTCCCGGCCGGCGCCGTGGTGGCCGATCATCGAGAGGGCCGGTTCACCGCGGACGCGCCGCAGCAGGCGTGGCTGGTGCTGCCCCGCGGCGCACGCGCCGCGCAACCTGGCGCGACTCCGGCCCTGCTGCTGGTCACCCGCGGCGACACGGTCCATGCGCGCCTGCCGATGGAGGTGCCCTATCTCACCATTCCCGCGATCGCCGACATTGACGGTGACGGCCTCGACGACCTGCTGCTGCGGACCGATGGCACCCAGATGGGTGAAGCGTTCGCAGCGCTCGACGCGGTGTCGCTCGCCGGCGGCGCAGCGCGGAGGGTCGACCGCTTCGCGAGCGCGTTGTCCATCCCCTGCGGCGTGGTGGCCGGGGCCGAAGCCGGCGCGGCCGTCATCGAAATCGTGGATGGCCGACTGCAGCGGCGCGATTTCCGTGCGCCTTGCCCCGCGGACGGCGCCCCCGCAGCCGCCGACTACACCCCCGCGCCTCAAGCACCCGGTTGAGCGCTGCCGGGATTTGGCGCACGCCGGGATCCGACCCGACGACGCATGAAGGCCGACGCGACCCGTGGTCGTCCACGCAGGATTCGATGCGCCGGGCCGGAGCGCCAGGCACGGTCGCTGGGCGAATCGAAAACGCCATGCCATCTCGCCCGCCCCATCTGACCCTGTGGAGCGGCTCGCGCCACATGCAGGCTTACGCCGACGCCGCATGCCGGGTGCGTGCACGGGTCAGCGTGGCGTCCAGCGTCGAACAATGCCTCGCTACATCGATGCAGCGGGCGATCGGCACCGGCCGGGCTGCCTGGGCTGCGGTCCACACCCTTCCGAACCGCCCTGCCCGCTGCAGAACCCCGACCGGCGCGCCACGGGGCGCCCTCCCGTACTGTCGCCGGCCCCGTTCGGCAGCTGGCGGCGCGCCGGACGTCCTTCAGGCCCAGTCCGTGATGCCTTCGCGCCGGTAGACCTCGGCGAACGACGGACGTGTCTTCATCAGGCGCGCGTGCGCCGCGAGCGCCGGCCAGCTGTCGCTCGGCCTCGGCATCGCGCGCGACCAGCGCATCAGCATCGTCAGCACGAAATCCGCCGCCGACACGTGCGCACCGAGCAGATAGGGGCCGTGCGCCTGCAGGTGGTCGGCGATCTGTTGCCAGGCCGTCTCGAGCTGTACCCGGGCGCGCGCCATCACCAGGTCCGCATTGACCTCGCCGGCCGGCTCGTGCGGATAGAACCAGGCCCGGTACGGCGGCATCAGCGTGTAGACACAGATGCACATCCAGCGGTAGTAGTCACCGCGCGCCGCTGTCCCGGGCGGCGGCGCCAGGCCGGCCTGTGGATGCAGGTCGGCCAGATGCATCGCGATGGCGGCCGATTCGGTCAGGACCTGACCGTCGATCAGCAGGGTCGGCACGCGTCCTGCCGGATTGATCGCGAGATAGTCCGGCGCCTTCTGCGCCTGCAGCTCGAAATCGAGCTCGCGAACCTCGTGCTCCACGCCGAGTTCGATCAACAGCCAGTGCACCACCATCGACGCGGTGCTGCGCGCACCGTAGAGCACAACGGACATGGACCGACTCCATCGAAGCAGCAAAAACTACCGTACCGGCGCTCGGCCGGCACGACGGACGCGTCAGGCGACCTCGACCACCGGAATGCCGCCGATGCGGGCCTTCCATTCGCGCGGCCCGGTCTCGTGCACCGAGGTGCCGGCCGAATCGACGGCGACGGTCACCGGCATGTCCTGCACTTCGAACTCGTAGATCGCTTCCATGCCGAGATCCTCGAACGCGAGCACCTTCGCCGCCTTGATCGCCTTCGACACCAGATACGCCGAGCCGCCGACCGCCATCAGATACACCGACCGGTGCTTCCTGATCGCCTCGATCGCGGCCGGGCCACGCTCGGCCTTGCCGACCATGCCCAGCAGGCCGGTCTGTTCGAGGATCTGGTCGGTGAACTTGTCCATGCGCGTCGCGGTGGTCGGGCCCGCGGGGCCGACGACTTCGTCGCGCACCGGATCGACCGGGCCGACGTAGTAGATGAAACGGCCCTTGAGATCGACCGGCAACGTCTCGCCGCGGTCGAGCATCTCGACCATGCGCTTGTGCGCGGCGTCGCGGCCGGTCAGCAGTTTTCCGCTCAGCAGCAGCACCTCGCCCGGCTTGAAGGTCGTGACCTCGTCCGGGGTGATCGTGTCGAGGTCGACGCGGCGCGCGCCGGTCGGGTTGTAGGTCAGCTCCGGCCAGTCGGCGAGCGACGGCGGATCGAGCATCACCGGACCGCTGCCATCCAACGTGAAATGCGCGTGGCGCGTGGCCGCGCAGTTGGGGATCAGCGCGACCGGCAGGTTGGCCGCGTGGGTCGGGAAATCCTTGACCTTGATGTCGAGCACCGTGGTCAGGCCACCCAGGCCCTGCGCGCCGATGCCGAGCGCATTGACCTTGTCGAACAGTTCCAGCCGCAGTTCCTCCGCTCGGTTCGACGCCCCGCGCGCCTTGAGGTCGACGATGTCGATCGGCTCCATCAGCGACTCCTTGGCCAGCAGCATCGCCTTCTCGGCGGTGCCGCCGATGCCGATGCCGAGCATGCCGGGCGGGCACCAGCCGGCGCCCATCGTCGGCACGGTCCTGAGCACCCAGTCAACGATCGAATCAGACGGGTTGAGCATCGCGAACTTCGACTTCGCTTCCGAGCCGCCGCCCTTGGCCGCGACGATCACATCGACCGTATTGCCCGGCACGATCCTGACGTTGACCACGCCCGGCGTGTTGTCCTTGGTATTGATGCGCTTGCCTGCGGGATCGGCGAGCACCGAGGCGCGCAGCTTGTTGTCGGGATGGTTGTAGGCCCGACGGATGCCTTCGTTGACCATGTCCTCGACCGACATCGTCGCGTCGTCCCAGCGCACCGACATGCCGACTTCGAGGAACACGGTGACGATGCCGGTGTCCTGGCAGATCGGCCGGTGACCCTCGGCGCACATGCGCGAATTGATCAGGATCTGCGCGATCGCGTCCTTCGCGGCCGGCGAGGCCTCGCGCTCGTAGGCGGCGGCGAGATTCCGGATGTAGTCGACCGGGTGGTAGTAGCTGATGTACTGCAGCGCGTCGGCGACGGACTGGATCAGGTCGTCCTGGCGGATCTGGGTCACGGCGCTCAAGGGCTTGGATTCGGGGCCGATAGTGTAACCTCAGCCGCCGCTGCACCTGGCTCCCAGCGGGCCTTCACGGTGCCGCCGGCGTCAGGGATCGACCCGCGATCGGGCCAGCCAGGGCGACACTCGATGACCGCACCACTGCCGTCGCCATCCCAGTTCCGCCCGCTCCGAAAGCAGGTCGAGCAGCTCTACGGCACGATGTGGGAAACCACGACCGACGCGGTTCTGATCCTCGAGACCGACAGCACCATCGTGGCCGCCAACCCGGCGGTCCGGCAGGTACTGGGCTACCTGCCCGACGACCTGGTCGGCCGGAATCTCGAGATCCTGCAGCACGACCATCACCGCGAGGCGCACCGCCGCGGCATGCAGCGCTATCTGGAGAGCGGCGTGCGCACCCTGGACTGGCGCGCGACCGAGATCGTCGCGGTTCGCGCGGACGGCAGTGACGTTCCGGTGGACATCTCGTTCGCCGACATCGAGATCGAGGGACGCCGCCTCTTCGTCGGCTTCTTCCGCGACATCAGTCCGCGCAAGCGCGCCGAGCAGGCCCTGTCGGACGAGCGGAAACGCGCACAGACCACCTTGCGCTCGATCGCCGACGGTGTCGTCAGCGTCGACCTCGCAGGCACGATCACCTTTCTCAACGCCGCGGCGGAACAGCTGACCGGCTGGGCGCACGAAGAAGCGCTCGGCCGCAACTGCAGCCAGGTCCTGCAGCTGGCGGAGGAAGACCGCGCAGGCACGGTGCTGGATCTGGTCTCGAGCGCAGTCCGCGCCGGTGTCCCACTGCAGCTGGGTGAGCACGCCCTGCTCGTCCGGCGCGACGGCGAGGTGTTTTCGGTCGAGGGGTCCCTGGCCCCGCTGATCGATGGCGGCGCGCAGGCGGCCGGCGTGGTGATCGCGTTCCGCGACGTGTCGCCGTCCCGGCGGATGGCTGCCGAACTCAGCTATCAGGCGCGCCACGATCCACTCACGGGACTGGTCAACCGGATCGAATTCGATCGCCGCCTGCGCGCCGCGCTGCGTGGGGCGAGCAAGCGCGGCGCGCCGTATTCGCTGCTCTACCTGGACCTCGACCAGTTCAAGGTGGTGAACGATACATGCGGTCATACGGCCGGCGACGAACTGCTGCGCCAGGTGTCGACGATGCTGCGCACCGTGCTGCGCAAGGACGACGTGCTCGCGCGGCTGGGCGGCGACGAATTCGGTGTGCTGCTGGAGAACAGCGCGCCGGAGGTCTCACGCGCGACCGCTGACGCGCTGCGCCGCGCGGCCTCCGACCTCAGCTTCGGCTGGCAGGGCAAGCGCTTCCCCGTGGCGGTGAGCATCGGCCAGGTCGATTTCAACGACGCCAGCATGACCCCGATCGAGCTGCTGAGCACCGCGGATGCGGCCTGCTACGTGGCGAAGGACCAGGGCCGCAACCGGGTCCACACCTACCGTCCGCAGGACGAGGCCATGGCCCGCCGCTACGGTGAGATGGAATGGATCGGACGGCTCAACCGGGCACTGGAGGACGACCGGCTGCAGCTGCACGCGCAACCGATCTACTCACTGCACGACGGCAGCGTGCTGCATTGCGAGGTGCTGCTGCGACTGCGCGACATCGACGGCGCACTGGTGATGCCGATGGCGTTCATCCCGGCCGCCGAGCGCTACGGCCTGATGCCGACCCTCGACCGCTGGGTGATCCGCACCGTCCTGGCCCGCCTCGCCCGGCCGGACGAGCCCGGCGACCGGGTGTATGCGATCAACCTGTCGGGTGCGTCGCTGGCCGACGAGACGATGGGCGCCTATGTGCGCGACGTCTTCACCAGCACCGGTGTCGACCCGGCGCGGATCTGCTTCGAGGTTACCGAGACCGCAGCGGTCGGAAACCTGGCCCAGGCGTCCGCGCTGATGGCCGACCTCAAGACCATGGGCTGCGCCTTCGCGCTCGACGATTTCGGCAGCGGCATGTCGTCCTTCGCCTATCTCAAGCACCTGCCGATCGATTTCCTCAAGATCGACGGCGGCTTCGTCCGCGATCTCCTGATCGACCCGATCGATCAGGCCATGGTGGAGGCGATCAATCACATTGGCCACGTCATGGGCCTGCGCACGATCGCCGAGTTCGCCGAGGACGACGGCATCGTGACGCGGCTGCGCGAGATCGGGGTCGATTACGCCCAGGGCTATGCACTGGCGCGGCCCGCGCCGCTCGACTGATGGCCGGCCCGACACACGATTGATCGCCGGCGCTGCTCCCGGCCGACGCAGGCGACGCGAGGCGCCGGCCACTTCGCGCACAATCCGCGGATGACGCCAGCCCCGACTTCCGCATCCGCACGGCCGAGCTTCCGTGCCCGCCTGGATGCGATGCGCAATCTCAGGCCCTTCCTCGGCATGATCTGGCAGGCCAGTCCGGGCCTGACCCTGCTCAGCCTCGGCCTGCGACTGGTCCGCGCATTCCTGCCGGTGGCGATGCTCTACGTGGGCAAGCTGATCATCGACGAGGCGATCCGCCTGGTCGGCCTGGGGCTGGCGTTCGACGATCTGGCCGCCACCTGGCGCAGCGGACTGCTCGACACGCTGGCCTGGCTGCTGGTTCTGGAATTCGCGCTGGCGATCGGCTCCGACCTGCTCGGCCGGCTCGTGAGCTACGCCGACGGCCTGCTCTCGGAGCTGTTCACCAACGCCACCAGCGTGCGCCTGATGGAACACGCCGCCACCCTGGACCTCGAGGATTTCGAGGACGCCGAGGTCCAGGACCGCCTCGACCGGGCCCGCCGCCAGACCATGGGCCGGGCCAACCTGATGGGCCAGCTGTTCGGCCAGGTGCAGGATGCGATCACCGTGGCGACCTTCGCCGTGGGTCTGGTGGTCTATGCGCCATGGCTGATCCTGCTGCTGGCGGTCGCGCTGGTGCCGGCCTTCGTCGGCGAGGCGCACTTCAATGCGCTGGGCTACGCCCTCAACTACCAGTGGACATCGGAACGCCGGCAGCTGGAATACGTGCGTCAGACCGGCGCCAGCGTGGAGACGGCGAAGGAGGTGAAGATCTTCGGCCTGCACCGGTTCCTGATCGACCGCTACCGCACGCTCGCAGACGGGTTCTACGTCGCCAATCGCGCCTTGGCCAGACGCCGGGCGCTCTGGGGCACGCTGCTGGCCGCACTCGGCACCCTGGGCTATTACATCGCCTACGCCTATATCGCCTGGCGGACCGTGCGCGGCGATTTCAGCATCGGCGACCTCACGTTTCTCGCAGGCAGTTTTCGTCGCCTGCGCCAGCTGCTTGAAGGCCTGCTGGTCGGGTTTTCCCAGGTGGCCGGCCAGGCGCTGTATCTCGACGATCTCTTCTCGTTCTTCCGCATCGCGCCGGAGATCGCCTCGCCGGCCGCGCCGGCCGCGTTTCCGCAGCCGATCCGCCAGGGCTTCGTGTTCGAGAACGTCGGCTTCCGCTATCCGTCGGCCGGAACCTGGGCGGTGCGTCATCTGGATTTCGAGCTGCGCGCGGGCGAGGTGCTGGCGCTGGTCGGCGAGAACGGCGCCGGCAAGACCACCCTGGTCAAGCTGCTGGCCCGGCTGTACGACCCCGACGAGGGCCGCATCCTGCTCGACGGCCGCGACCTGCGCGAGTACGACCTCGACGCGCTGCGCGCCAACATCGGGGTGATCTTCCAGGACTTCGTGCGCTACCACCTCACCGCCGGCGAGAACATCGGCGTCGGGCGCATGGACGCGATGGCCGACCGCGCGCGTATCGCCGACGCCGCGCGGCGGGCCATGGCCGATGCGATCATCGACGACCTTCCGGGCGGCTACGACCAGGTGATCGGGCGACGCTTCCGTACCGGTGTGGACCTGTCGGGCGGGCAATGGCAGAAGATCGCGATCGCACGGGCCTACATGCGCGACGCCCAGGTGATGATCCTCGACGAACCGACCGCGGCGCTCGATGCACGCAGCGAGTTCGAGGTGTTCCGCCGTTTCAAGGAGCTCTCCGAACGGCGCACCGCGGTGCTGATCTCGCACCGCTTCTCCAGCGTGCGCATGGCCGACCGCATCCTCGTGCTGGAACGCGGGCGCATCGAGGCCAGCGGCACCCACGCCGAACTCATGGCGCAACGCGGGCGCTACGCCGAACTGTTCGAACTGCAGGCCGCCGGCTATCGCGACCCATAGGTCGCACGTGCCGGGCGGCCCGGCTCAGGAACTGCAGGACAGCATCGAACAGCCGGCCCGGCTTCGTGCCCAGTCGGGGCGGCGCGCCGCATGGCGTTCCCGCCCCGGCTGCACCTCGTAGGGCCGCCGCATGACCTCGAGCAGTTCGGCAATGGCCGAGACGTCGCCCGCATGCGCCGCGTCGATTGCCTGCTGGGCCAGATAGTTGCGCGGGACGTAGAGCGGATTGACGGCATGCATACGCGCGCGCCGTGTGGCCGCATCCGAGCCGTCGGCCTCGATCCGCGCCGCATAGTCGCCCAGCCAGGCATGCAGGGCCTCGGCTTCGGCGTCGCGGCGGCCGTCATCGTAGAACGCGTCCGCGACCACTTCCAGCGACGGCGCCGCCGGATCCAGATCCGCCAGACCGCGGAAGAACAGGGTCATGTCGATCTCGGCGGCCTGCATCAGCGCCTGCAGCCGTCGCATCAGCGCCGCATCGTCGTCACCTGCCGCGCCCAGACCGAGCTTCGCGGCGGTCGTGTCGCGCTCGGCCAGCGCGTACGCGTCGACATACGCGTCGAGGCCCGCCTGCAGCGGCGCGACGTCGTCGAACAGCGGCGACAGGGCCTGGGCGAGGCGACCGAGGTTCCAGTGCGCGATGCGCGGCTGCCAGCCGAAGCGGTAGCGCCGGCCCTGCGCATCGGTGGTGTTGGGCGTCCAGTCCGGATCGTAGCCGTCGATCCAGCCGTAGGGGCCGTAGTCGATGGTGAGGCCGAGGATCGACATGTTGTCGGTGTTCATCACGCCGTGCACGAAACCCACGCGCATCCATCCTGCGATCATCGCCGCGGTCCGCCCGCAGACCTCGGCGAACCAGTCGGCATAGCGGCTCTCGCCGCTGCCGCCCAGATGCGGAAAGTCCCGTGCGATGGTGAAGTCGGCCAGGCGCCGGAGCAGCGCCACGTCGCCTCGCGCGTAGGGAAGTTCGAAGTGCCCGAACCGGATGAACGAAGGCGCCACGCGGCAGACGATCGCGCCGGGTTCGGGCGCCGGCCGACCGTCATAGAACATGTCGCGGACCACGGCCTCACCGGTACCCACCAGCGACAACGCCCGCGTCGTCGGAATACCGAGGTGGTGCATCGCCTCGCTGCAGACGAACTCGCGGATCGACGAGCGCAACACCGCACGCCCGTCGGCGGTGCGCGAATACGGGGTCGGACCTGCGCCCTTGAGCTGCAGTTCCCAGCGCCGGCCGTCCGCCGCCACGCCTTCGCCCAGCGAGATCGCACGCCCGTCCCCCAGCTGTCCGGCCCAGTGTCCGAACTGGTGGCCCCCGTAGTTGCCGGCCCAGGCCTGCATCCCGGCAGCGAGTGCATTGCCGCCGAAGACACGGGCGAAGGCGTCCGAACCGATCGTGTCCGTATCGAAGCCGAGCGCCGTCGCCATTTCGGCCGAATGGGCGAGCACGCGCGGGGCGGAGACCGGCGTCGGTTGCACCGGCGACCACAACGCCCCTTCAACCTGACGTCGCCGCGGACCCGACTCGGCATCGCCCGGAAGTTCGCGCACGACGCGGTTGTCGAACGACAGTCCGTGTGCGAGTTCGATCTGCGGCAGCGGAGATGCCTCCATGGTCAATGTCCCAGGGCGTAGGGGCCGCCCGCCTCGAGCGCGCGCCGATAGGCCGGGCGGGCCCGGACGCGTTCGACGAAGCTGCGGATGTTGGGGCCGACCCGGTCCCCGGCACGCGCCACGGCGGCCTCCATCGGGAAGCTCATCTGGATGTCGGCAGCGGTGAAGCGCTGGCCGGCGAACCATGGGCGCGCGGCGAGCTCCGCCTCGACGAAGCCCAGATGGGTGGCCAGCTGCGGGCCGACGAAGCCGTCCATGGCCTTGCGTGCAATGCCCTGCGCGACCGGGCGGACGAAGAACGGCATGGGCGCGGTGCGCATCCGGCCGAAGACCAGCGCCAGCAGCAGTGGCGGCATCAGCGACCCTTCGGCGTAGTGCAGCCAGGTGCGGTAGCGCAGGCGCTCCCCCGCGTCCGACGGGGCGGGCGAGATGGCATTGGCGCTGTCGAAGCGCTCGGTGAGCGCTTCGATGATCGCGCCGGACTCGACCAGGGTGAGGCCGTCGAGCTCCACGACCGGCGATTTGCCCAGCGGATGCACCTCGCGCAATGCGCGAGGCGCGAGCATCGTCTTCGGGTCGCGCTCGTAGCGCACCACCTCGTAGGGCTGTCCCAGTTCTTCCAGAAGCCACAGCACGCGCTGTGACCGCGAATTGTTGAGATGGTGCACCTTGATCATCGGAGGTCCGGCGGTGGGATTCGAGACGGCAGCATGGCCCGGATGCGCCGGCGCGGGCATCGTGAGCTTGCGCAGCACGCGCCATGGTGCGCGCCGGCGTGCCCCGCCAACGTGAATCGGTCCTATCGACCGCGGCGCGGTCCGGGCCCGATGCCGCAGTGCAACATTGGCTTGGATTAGACTATGCGGTTCCCCGACCGGCCTGTGCCGGCGCTACGAGAGACCGCATCATGAGCGCCGAGTCGCCCATCACGCCTGCCGAGAGCCTCAAGTTCACCGATCTCGCGCTGCCCGAGACCCTGCTGCGCGCATTGGGCGACGTGGGCTACGAATCGCCCTCGCCGATCCAGGCCGCCACCATTCCACCGCTGCTCGCCGGGCGCGACGTGCTGGGCCAAGCCCAGACGGGCACGGGCAAGACCGCTGCGTTCGCGCTGCCGGTGCTCGCGCGCATCGATCCCGCCGCGCGCAAGCCGCAGGCGCTGGTGCTGGCGCCGACCCGTGAACTCGCGATCCAGGTCGCCGAGGCGTTCCAGAAATACGCCTCGCACATGCCCGGTTTCCACGTGCTGCCGATCTACGGCGGCCAGGGTTACGCCCAGCAGCTGAGCGCGCTCAAGCGCGGCGTGCAGGTGATCGTCGGCACGCCGGGCCGGGTGATCGACCATCTCGAGCGCGGCTCGCTGGATCTTTCGGAGCTGCGCGCCCTGGTGCTCGACGAAGCCGACGAGATGCTGCGCATGGGTTTCATCGACGACGTCGAGGCGGTGCTGAAGAAGACCCCCGAGTCGCGCCAGGTCGCGTTGTTCTCGGCGACGATGCCGCAGCAGATCCGCCGCATCGCGCAGACCTATCTCAAGGAGCCGGTCGAGATCGCGATCAAGTCGACGACGACGACCGCGGCCAACATCCGCCAGCGCTACTGGATGGTCAGCGGCGTCAACAAGCTCGACGCATTGACCCGCATTCTCGAGGCCGAGCCCTTCGACGCGATGATCATCTTCGCGCGTACCAAGCTGGCGACCGAGGAACTGGCGCAGAAGCTCTCGGCGCGCGGCCTGTCGGCCGCCGCCATCAATGGCGATCTCGACCAGAAGCAGCGCGAGCGTGCGATCCAGAACCTCAAGGACGGTCGTCTCGACGTGCTGGTGGCGACCGACGTCGCCGCACGCGGCTTGGACGTGGACCGCATCAGCCACGTGCTGAACTACGACATTCCTTACGACACCGAAAGCTACGTGCACCGCATCGGCCGCACCGGCCGTGCGGGGCGCAGCGGCGAGGCGATCCTGTTCGTCGCCCCGCGCGAGCGCGGCATGCTCGGCGCGATCGAGCGCGCGACACGGCAGAAGATCGAGCAGATGCAGCTGCCGAGCGTCGAGACGGTCAATGAAGCCCGCGTGTCGAAGTTCCTCGAGAAGATCACCACCGCGCTGGGCAGCAGCGAGCTGGGCATGTTCCGCGACCTGATCGAACGCTACGAGCGTGAGCACAACGTGCCAGCGGCCGAGATCGCGGCGGCGCTCGCCAAGGTGGTCCAGGGTGAGACACCGCTGCTGCTCGAGCCGCCGCGCAAGCCCGAGAAGCCTGCGTTCGAGCGTGAGTACACCGAGCGCCCGGGCGGGCGCGAGGCCTCGCGTGCCGCGCGCGAGCCGCGTGAGCCCCGTCCCCCGCGCGCGGAATCCGCGCCGCGCGATGCCGACGTCGGCATGGAGACCTTCCGCATCGAGGTCGGCTACGTGCACGGCGTGCAGCCGGGCAACATCGTCGGCGCGATCGCCAACGAGGCCGATCTCGAAAGCAGGTTCATCGGCCGCATCGACATCCGCGACGACTACAGCCTGGTCGACCTGCCGGAAGGCATGCCGCGCGAGCTGCTCGAACACCTGAAGAAGGTGCGTGTCGGCGGCCAGCCGATCCGCATCCGCCGCGCCGAAGACGCCGACATGACCGCCGCGCCGCCCCGCGCCAAGCGTCCCTTCGGCGCGAAGCCGGGCGGCCACAAGCCGGGTGGCTTCAAGCCGGGCGGGCCGCGCAAGGGGCCCCCGCGTCGCGATCCGCGATAAGCGGTCCCAGTCGGCGCCGGCCGTCGACGTCGGGCGTCGATCCGGCGCGCGCCGGCATATGGACATGTTGCGCCTGGCGCTCCGTGGTGGCGGGCGCTGGCGCCGATCGGCCCGCGGCATCCACCGGCACCGGACGGGCTGCCGGGCCGTGGATCCGCCTGGAGGGAACTCCGGCGCATGCCGGAATGGCGCGTCGCTGCGTGTGCGGCGCGGTGCCCGCCGGTGCTCTGTCTAGAATCACCCCATGGCCCGCATCCTCGTCTTCCAGCATGTCGCCGCCGAGCCGCTGGGCACGCTCGATCCGCTGATCCGCCGGCGCGGACACCGCATCCGCTTCGTCAATTTCGAACGCGAGCCCGACGCACAGCCCAGCGTGGACCGGTATCGCGGCCTGATCGTTCTCGGCGGCCCGATGAATGTCGAGGACCGCGACGCGCGTCCGCACCTGACGACGGAGCTGCGCGCGATCGAACGCATGCTCGCGCTCGGCCGACCGGTACTCGGCATCTGCCTCGGCGCGCAGCTGCTCGCCCATGTGCTCGGCGCGCCGGTGCGCCGGATCGCGCGTCCCGAGATCGGCTGGTACCCGCTGCATGCCACCGCGCACGGCCTGCGGGATCCGGTGCTCGCGCCGCTGGGCGCTTCGACCCCGGTGTTCCAGTGGCACGGCCGCCATTTCGAAGTGCCATCGAGCGCCGTGCACCTGGCGCGCACCGACGGTTGCGAACAACAGGCGTTCCGCTACGGCGACAACGCCTACGGCTTCCAGTTCCATCTCGAAATGGACGCGCCGCTGATCGAGCGCTGGCTGGCCACCCCGGCCTACCGCGACGAACTGGCCGGCTCCGGACTGCCTCACGATGCCGAGGCCGTCCGCGCCGCCACCCGCCAGTGGATCGCTCCGATGCAGGCGCGGGCCGACGCGGTGTTCAACACCTTTCTCGACCTCGTCGGCCGGCCCGAGCGGCGCTACGTCCTGCCTTCGCGCGAGTTCGGCTGAGCGGCGGCAGCGGATCCGCTCCGGCCGGCACGGTGACGCGTGCAGCCCGCCTAGGGGAGCGGCAGATCCGGGAGTGAGAGGTCCGGCACGCTGACGTCGGGGCCCATCACGTAGAACACCTCGCCGAGCGTCGGCCAGCCGAAGATCGGCGCCAGCCACCAGTAGGCCGCGACCAGGATCAACAGGGTCACGATCAGGCGCAGCACGACGCCCGCGACCTTAAACGCGAGCCAGATCCCCAGGATCACCAGCACGAAGCCCAGCCAGCTCATGCGGCCTCCACGTCGTCGTGCAGCGGCCGCAGATCCGGATCCAGTGCGACGCGTGCGTCGAACACGAAACAACGGCCTTCGTAGCCGAAGCCGCCGACCTGTTCGAAGTAGCCGAGGATGCCGCCATCGAGCTGCAGGACGTTGTCCATGCCGTCGGCGCGCATCCACAGGGCGGCCTTCTCGCACCGGATGCCACCGGTGCAGAAGCTCACCACGGTCGCGTCGCGCAGCGTCGACCGGTGGGACGCCAGTGCATCCGGCAGTTCGGTGAAGTTGTCGATCGGCAGGGTCAACGCGCCCTCGAAGGTGCCGTAGCCCACCTCCTCCCGATTGCGCGTGTCGAGCAGCACCAGTCGACGCCCGCCATCGTCATGGCCCTGCGCGATCCAGCGCGCAAGATCGGTCGGGGCGACACCGGGTGCGCGCGCCGGAGCGGCGAGCGGCATCGCATCGGCCTTGCGGAAGCTGATGATCTCGGGTTTCAGCTTGACCTTGAGTCGCGCGAACGGCACGACGCTGCTGCGGCTGCGCTTGACCTGCAGGTCGGCGAAGCGGGCATCCGCACGCAGGCTCGCGAGCAGGGCATCGACTCCGGCCACCGGCCCGGCCAAGAACAGATTGATGCCCTCGGGCGCGACCAGCACGGTCCCGCGCAGGCCACCGGCCTCGGCGCCAGTGCGCAGCCAGCCCGCCACCGCGGCGGGGTCCTCGAGGGCGACGAAGTGATAGGCGGCGAGGTTGTCGATCATGCCGCGATTGTAGCGGGGCCGCCGGCCGTGGCTTCCCCGCGACACCTGTGCGGCCACGGCGCGCCCGTCGCCCGGACCGCCCCGAGGCGCAGCCGCGAGCGTCCGACGCGATCAGCGCTCGAAATTGTCGCGTACGAACCGGTCGAGCAGGCGTACCCCGTAACCGGACGCCCCCGTCGGCACCGTGGACAGTTCGTTGCCGTCGCGCCAGGCCATGCCCGCGATGTCGACGTGGGCCCAGACGCGTCCGGCATCGATCCATTCGCCGATGAAGTGCGCGGCGGTGCCCGAGCCGGGCCGGCCGCCGCCATTGCGCATGTCGGCGATCGGTGATTCGAGCATCTTTCCGTAGCCCGGATGCATCGGCATGCGCCAGACGGGTTCGCCAGCGGCCTCGCCCGCCTGCGCGAGCTGCGCGGCCAGCGTCTCGTCACGCGTGAAGAGGCCGGCATAGTCGTTGCCGAGCGCGGTGACGATCGCGCCGGTCAGGGTCGCGATGTCGACGATCACCCGTGGATTGTCCTGGCGCTGCACGTACCACAGCGCATCGACCAGCACCATCCTGCCTTCGGCATCGGTGCTCATGATCTCGTAGGTCCTGCCGGCCGCGGTGCGGATCACGTCTCCGGGGCGCACGGCCGTGCCCGACGGCATGTTCTCGGCCAGCGCGGCCACCGCGACGGCATTGACCGGGGCGCCACGCCCCGCCAGCGCCAGCACGGCGCCGGTGGCGCTCGCAGCGCCGGCCATGTCGTACTTCATGCGCCACATGTTCTCGCTCGGCTTGATCGAGATGCCGCCGCTGTCGAACGTGATTCCCTTGCCGACGAAGGCCACCGGGGCCTCGCCACGGGCGCCGCCGTTGTAGCGCACCACCATCAGTCGCGGCGGGCGTGCACTGCCCTGCCCGACCGCGAGAATGCTCCCCATGCCGAGCCGCTCCATCGCCGGAACGTCGAGCACCTCGATGCTCACGTTGGGCTTGCCCGCGAACGCGGCGCGCGTGCGTTCGACGAACGTCTCCGGATACACGGCATTGGCGGGCTCGGTCACCAGGTCGCGCGCGAATCTGACCGCATCCGCGACGGCCTTCCAGTCGCCGTCCCAGCGGCGCGCAGCGGCGGCGCCTTCCGGACTGCGCACGACCAGGGTTCCGGTGCCGGCGGCCTCGTCCGGCGTCTGGGTGGTGCGGTAGGTATCGAAGCGGTACTGCCCGAGCGCCGCGCCGAACGCCAGGTGGGCTGCGGCGCCGGGCTCGGCGCCGTCCCAGACCACATCGATCTGCGGCGCCTTGCTGCGCGCGGCGAAGCGGCCGATGTGCCCACCGACGTCCTCGAGCCGGCGTGCGTCCGCGGTGCCCGAGCCGGCGCCGACCAGCAGGACGCGATCGAAACCGGCGATGCCCGGCAGATCGAGCTGGCTGTCGAGCCTGCCGCGGAACCCCGCGACCTCGGCCGCCCGGGTCAGCGCGCCCTGGCTGGCGGTATCGATCTGTGCGAACACGCCCGAGCGCGCACCGCGTTCGCCGACGTCGGGAACCGCCAGCACCAGCGTGCCGCCGGCGGGCACCTGGGGCGCGTCGAAGCGGATGTCGCGCTGCGCCCACGCGGACGAGACCGCAAGGGCACAGACGACGGCGAGCGGCAGCCTGCGCAGCCACGGCTGCAGGACGGGGGGTCGGCGCATGGAATCTCCGGACGGTGACAGGACGACCCCCGACCTTAACAACGGTCGGCCGCTGCATGCCGTGCCAATCGTCATGGCCGCTGCCCGGCTCCTTGGGGCTGCGGCCTGTCAGGCAGCCCGGGTGCGCCGCAGGGGCCGCAGCCGTCCCCGACGCGTGAGCGGACCCTGCGCGTGCGACGGTTCACGCTGGCTGCAGGGCGCAGCGGGACACCACGGGAGTCCACTCAGGCCTTGATCGAGCCGTCCTTCGCGAGATGTCGGCTGGCCCACATGTTGTCGACGAGATTGGGATACCGGCGCCCGGCCTCGTCGGCACGCTGCCGCGCCCGCGCCTTCTGCGCCTCGCTCAGGGCAGTGCGGGCGGTCCGCGGCTTCGGGTTCGGACGTGTCCACAGGGTACTTTTGGGCGCTGGAGGCGTGCGGTCGGGCGGGGTCGTCATGGCTGGCGATTCCGAAAGGTCTGCGTGCGTGCCGGGGACGTGGCGCGGTGGACCCTCAGACTCGCGCCGCATCCGTGGTCGCGGCGTGACCCGGCCGTCATCGCGACAGCATGTACCCCGGCACCGCCATCAGGCCGATCAGGAACACGATCGCGATGACGATCAGCACCACGCGTTTCGGATCCGCGCGCACGATGTCGGCAAAGGTCTCGGCCGTGCCGTCTCGTTCCGCCTGCGCCTGCGCCGCGCGCGCCCGGTCCTGCCGCCGGGCCTGGTACGCGGCCATCAGGGCCTTCGCCCGCGGCAGATCGTCGTTGTCGCGCAACCAGATCCCACCCGATGAAATGCCGAACGGACTCGGGCGCGTCTGGTACCAGGGGATGCCGGCCTCGTCGAGGAATGCGCAGACGTCGGCGGCCTCGTCGTCGGGCACGTAGCGCAGGTTGAGGAGCAGTTTCGCCATGCGCCGATGATACCGGCCCTGCAGCGGGTGGCGGGTCAGCGTTTGACGGTGATCGCGCGCCGCAGGTTGTGACGGGCCGCTGCGTCGAAGCGGGCGTGGAATCCATCGTCGAGGAAGATCCGCTCGCGTGCGAGCAGGCCCTTGAGGAACCGGCGACGGTTGAGCGCATACAGCCAGCGGGGGACATGCCGGTACTCTGAGGCGATGCCACGGTCGTAGGCGTCGAAGGTATCGGCATCGGCGCCGAGGATGGCCATGTCGCAATCCAGGAACCGGCGTGTGTCGTCTCCTGCGGCGTCCTGGCCGAAATCGCTGGCGGTATGCCGTCCGTGCGCGGCGGTGAGCCTGATCAGCTCGACGACCCGCGGAACATCGATACCCGCGTCGGGAAGCCAGTGCACGATGGATGCCGCGGCGAGATCGGCGGAGCGCGCTTCGTTGTCGTCCCGGCGCGCGTCGTAGACGGCATCGTGGAACAGGATCGCGAGGTGGACCTCGCGCGGCTGGTGCCAACCGGCGCCCGCGGCCACCTCGTCGAACAGCTGCAGCAGGGAGGCGATGTGCGTCATCGAATGGTAGGCGCGTGGCGGCACCTCGTAAGCCGCCACGAGCGCATCGTGCAGCCCCTCCGGCAGCGCCATTGACGCATGCGAGGCACCGGGTCCGTGCATCACGCGGTCCATGGCCGGACCACCAGCAGGGCGCCGACGCAGACCAGCAGCGCGCCGCAGATGCGCATCGCATCCACCGGCCGGGGCGACGTGAGAATGCCCAGGTGGTCGATCAGCAACGAACCGGCCATCTGCCCGAAAACGATCAGGCAGATCAGCGCCGCCGCGCCGAGCCTCGGGACCAGCAGCGTGCCGCAGAACACGAACACGGCCCCGATCAGGCCACCGAGCCACACCCAGGTCGGCAGCGCAAGAAGTTCGCGCGCGGGTGGCCATGGCGCGCGCGTGGCGACGAGCACGAGGCCCAGCGCCAGCGACCCCACGGCAAACGACCCGAACGATGCGAACACGGGCCCCGCTGTCATCGCACCCAGCCGGGCATTGAGCAGCGCCTGCAGCGGCAAGGCCATTCCGACCACGACAGCCAGCACGATACCGGCCAGCACCCACAGGTTCATGCGCTTCTCCGCCGACGGGGACTGCGAGTCTACGCCGCGCTACCCGCATCATGCGGCCCGACCACGCGGCGCATGCCATCGACGTCGGTCCACCAACGCCACATCGTCCCTGCGAGAGATCGCACGGTGCCTCGGGCTGAACTGACACGGCTGCGAGTCGCGTAGCAGGGCAGAGCCAGCGCCGCGGTTCGAACCGGGCGGTACGCCGCGGACTTCCTCGATCGGGGATGGCGGGAATGCCGCGGTCGCACGACGCATCGGCCCCTCAGCGTGTCTGCCTTGCGTGGTCCTCGCACGCGTCGCCGGACATGTACGGAGATCCCCGCATCCGGCCCGTGGCGCGGAAGTCGCCAGGTCCGTAGTCGTGGAGCGATCGACTCGCGCACGCCGGCGGGCCGGATCGCAACAAAAAGCCCCGGCAAGGCCGGGGCTTGGTGCACGTCGATCAGCGGGCCGCCGGGCAGCCGGCCGGCCTGCGAAGACGAAGACTCAGTGCGCGTTCTTCATCGCGAGCTTGCGTGCGCGCATCACGTCGTGGCACGAGCGCACTTCAGGCAGCAGGCGCACGACGACGTCGCGCGCGGCAGGCGGGGTGTCGGAATCGCGCGAGGCTTCGTCGAAGGCTTCCAGCAGACGGTCTTCGGACTCCTCGAGTTCGGCGACGTAGCCGTACTCGGTATCGCCGAGGGCGGCGCGCAGCTTGCCGTACATCTGCTGCATGCTGCCGACCATCGTGCCCGAGGTCTCCGGCGTGCCACCGGCGGCCTGCACTGCGGCGCTCAGCTCGTTGACGATCTGGGCCTTGTTGGTCGCGATGCGCGCGAACAGGGTGCGCAGCTCGGCATCGCCGACCTTCTGCGCGGCTTCCTCGTAGAAATCCTTGCCGTCGCGGGCAATCGAAATCAGGTCGTTGAGGGTGCTGGCGGTCTTGTTGCTCATCTGCATGATTCTCCGGAAAGGGGTGGGGGCAGCCGCGAACCGGTGGCGCCGGTGGCGGTGCACATCGTCGTTGCGGTCGATGCCTGGGCATCGGTTGCGTGGAGCGATGCGGAGAAAACTAACGTCCGGACGGGCAAGAAGGCGTGATGCGCAGGCGACGAGGATGTGAATTCCACCGCGCGTCCGCGTCGACGCTGCACCCTGGCGGGAGCAGTCACGACGCCGCCGTCGCACACACTGGCAGGAAAACGGAACGAGCCGCCCCGATTCGACGGAGCGGCTCGTCGCGTGGCTGTCGGCGCGGCCGCCTCAGCGCACCGGAACCGGCGCTGCCGGCAGCATGTAGTCGATCTCGTAGGCAGGCGGTTCACCGCCCCGGCCCGTGAGGTAGTGGCGCATCCACTGCATCAGGCGCAGCGAGTAGTCGTAGCGCGATGCACCGCGGGTGTTGCCGTGGCCCTCGCCCGGATACAGCACCAGGCGCACCGGCGCCTGCCCTGCCAGCTGCAGATAGCGGTAGAGCATGTACGACTGCATCACCGGTACGCGCGGATCGGCCTCGCCGTGCAGGATCAGCGTGGGCGTGCGCGATTTCTGCGCATGGGTGATCGGACTGGTCTGCCGGTACATCTCCGGGTTGTCCCAGGGCCAGCTGCGCATGTGCACCAGATGCTGCTCGCGCGGTATGTCGCCCGTCGTGACCAGGCTCGCCTGGTCCGAGATGCCGACGAACATCACCGAGGCCGCGAAGCGCTCGCTGTAGTACGTCGCCCCCCAGGCGCTGGCGTAGCCGCCGTAGGAGCCACCGGTGATGCCCACCCGGTCGCGGTCGACCAGGCCGGTCTCGATCAGATGGTCGACGCCGTCGACCAGGTCGTCGAACTCCTCCATGCCGGGACGGCCCTGCCCCAGCTTGGAGAACGCCAGCCCGCGCCCGGTGCTCGACCGGTAGTTGGGGAAGAACGAAGCAAAGCCCTGCGCTGCAGCCACCTGCGCCGGTTGCGCGTACGAGGTCAGCCACGCATTGGAGTAGTGCGCCTCGGGACCGCCGTGCGCCACCAGGATCAGCGGCACCCGGTTGGTGCCCCGGCGCTCGAGTGGATGCACCAGGAGCCCTTCCAGCTCGAGTCCGTCGCGCGCGGTGTAACGCACGATCTCCTGCCGGGCCAGGCGCACGTCCTTGAGCCAGGGATTGCTGTCGGTCAGCCGGCGCGCGGCGTTGGCGCCCGGCGGCAGCAGGAAGGCTTCGGATGGATGCTCCGGCGCGCTGCCGACGAGAGCGATCGCACCGCTCGCCGATACGCTCAGACCCATGTGCACGGGACCGCCTGCCGCGAGCAGGGTGCGCTGTCCGCTGCCGTCGACGGTGATCTCGGCCAGGCGACTGTGCACGCCTTCCTGGCTCAGGAACACCAGCGTCGCCGGATCGCGCCAGGCCACGTTCCAGACGTGGCCCTCCAGGCCCGGCAGCAGGTCGCGTTGCGCACCGCCGTCACGGCCGACGACGGTCAGGCGGCCCTCGCGGGGGTCGTTCTCGTCGGCCGCCGAGATGATCGCCAGGTGCGCGCCGTCCGGGCTCCAGGCGATCTCACCGAGCTTGCCCGGATTGTCGACGCGGCCGAGCACGCGGCCGGATGTCGAGACGATGCGCACCCGTGCCTCGACCATGGTGTCGTCGGTCAGCTGCCGCGGCGTGACCACCAGCGCGAGGCGGTCGCCCGACGGGCTCCAGCGCACCGACTGCACGCTGCCCTCGAACTCGACCCGGCGCGGTTCGCCGCCACCGACATCGGCGATCCACAGCTCCACCGGACGCCAGTCCTCTTCATAGACCTTCTGGGTGAACCCCTTCTCGCGCAGCGCCTTGCGCGCGTCGCTTTCGCGCTGCGCCGCGAGCAGGGCGACCTGGCGGCCGTCCGGCGAGAGATCGAAAGCGCTGATGTCGACGCGCAGCCGGGCGGCAAGCGTCGATTCGCCTCCGTGCAGCGGAATGGTGTACAGGCGCCGGGTGTCGTCGCCTTCCCGCTTGGCCAAATAGGCGATACCGCGCCCGTCCGGCGACCAGCGCGGCGCGCCCACGTCCACGGCGCCGGTGATGAAGGCGCGGCTCCGGCCCGCCCCGTCCACGACATGCAGCTCGTTGCGCGCGGGACCGTCCGGATCCACCCCGAGCGTGCGTGGCACGGCGAGTACATAGGCGACCTGCTCGCCGTCCGGGCTCACCTGGGCCTGGGTGACGACGCGGGTCTGCGCGATCTGTTCGAGCGTCATGCCACCGGCGGCAGCGGATGCGCCGGTGGCGAGCAGCACTGCGCAGGCAAGAGCGATGATCCAGCGTTGCATTGGAATGTTCCCCGGTCACGTGAGACCGGACTGTGCCGGCCTTCGGTCGGGGACGCAAACGCGCTGCCGCCAATTGCGCGGACGCGATGGAAACGAGCGCTCAGTCCGCGCGGTCGAGCGTGCGGTGGCGCACCAGGCGGGCGGCGATGCGCGGCAGCACGTCCGACAGCAGCGCGCGCAGGTCCGCCGGTATGCGGTCACACAGGGCCTCGGCTTCGAGCGCCGGCAGCGCACCGCGCCACGCGAATGCGACCCGGTTGCTCATCTTCGGTTCGTCGACGATGAGCACGTGCCGGGCCCCGAAGGCGCGTTGCAGCCGATCGATGTGCAGCTGCGGATCGCGCACGTAGAGATTGCAGGCCATCACCCCGCCCTCGGCGAGCGCATCGCGGCAGTCGTCGTAGAACTGTTGCGTGGACAGCTCGGCCGGGATGCCGTGCTCGTCGTACCCGTCGACCAGAAGGACGTCGAACGCGCCTGCGCGCGCGGCGACGAAGCGCGCGCCGTCATCGAGCCGCACCGACAGGCGCGCGTCGTCGGCGGGCACCCGGAATTCGTCGCGCAGCGCCACCACGTGCGGATTGTTCTCGACCACCTCGATCCGGATGCCGGCCATGTGCGCGTACGCGAACTTCACCTGCGAGCCGCCGCCGAGCCCGACCAGGCCCAGCACCTGCGGCGCGGGCTGCCAGAGCAGCGCCGCGAACATGGTGCGCGTGTAGCCGACCAGCAGGCGACCCGGGTCGCCTTCGACCATGCGGCTCTGCGTTTGTCTGCGCACGAACTGCAGCGAGACGAAGCCGTCGTGCCTGCGGACATACGGCCGGCGCATGCCGCCGGAACGGCCGCGCAGCCGTGCGATCAGGCCCTGCCACCAGCGCCCGGGCGCCGTCTTGTCGCGCACGTCGGTCATGCGGTCAGCGGTTCGACCAGCCGTGCGGCACGTGGCCGGCAGCCACGTGGGAACGGGCCGAGTCGATGTTGTGCTGGGAATCGTCGAAGAAGATGTCGGCCCCGAACGCATCGAGGAACGGTCCCTTCGGACGCCCGCCGAGGAACAGCGCCTCGTCCAGACGCACGCCCCAGGCACGCAGCGTCCGGATCACGCGCTCGTGCGCCGGGGCGGAACGCGCGGTGACCAGCGCGGTGCGGATCGGCGCGTCCTTGCCCGGCGGATACGCGGCCTGCAGGTCGTGCAGGGCCGCGAGAAAGCCGCGGAACGGGCCCCCGGTCATTTCCTCGCGTGCGCGTTCGCGCTCGTGCCTGTGGAAGGCCTCGATGCCGCCTTCCTGCGACACCCGCTCGCCCTCGTCGCCGAAGATCACCGCGTCGCCGTCGAAGGCGATGCGCAACTGGTCGGACCGGTGCGCCGCCGCACGTGCAGGAATGATGGTCGCCGCCGCGATGTCGTTCTCGAGTGCGCGGCGCACCGAATCCGGATTCGCGGACAGGAACAGCTGCGTGCCGAAGGGCTTGATGTAGGGCCAGGTCGGCTCGCCGGAGGTGAACGTCGCGCGGCTGATGGCCAGGTTGTGGTGCTGGATCGAGTTGAAGATCCTGAGGCCCGTGTCGGCGGAGTTGCGCGAGAGCAGGATCACCTCGACGTGCGGCGCTTCCGGTGCGGCGTCGACGTTCAGCGCCAGCAGCTTGCGCACCAGCGGGAACGCGATCCCCGGTTCGAGGATGTCGTCCTCGTGCGCACGCTGGTGCTCGGCGTAGGCGTCGATGCCTTCGGCTTCGAACAGCGCATGGCTGTCTTCGAGATCGAAGAGGGCGCGCGAGGAGATCGCGACGGTGAGCGTGGGGACGGACAGATCGGGCATGGCGGATCGCGGGTCGGTGGGAGCGGCCCTCCACGGCACCGCGTCACCGGCGTGATGACGGTGGCCGGCGGAAGGGCGACTCCTGAATTATGCGCGATCCGTGCCCCGCTCCCTGACCAACGACACTTGGCGTGGCCCGATACCGTCGGCACGGTGGACGAGCATCCGCACCAGGAGCCTGTCATGGCCCGACTCCTCTGGCTGTTCGTCTCCGCTCTGCTGCTCGTGCCCGTCTGTGCGGGGGCGAGGCCGCCGCCGCGTCCCGACGCCGACGCGGAGGCCCGCGCCATCGTCGGGGAATGGCAGCGCATCGTGACGCCGTCGGGGATACAGGAGCGCCACGTCGTGCGCCTCGGCGGGATCGACCAGGTGATCAGCGTCCGCGGGCGGGACCGGTCCAACCCGGTGCTGCTGTACCTGCACGGGGGTCCGGCGGCCCCGATGATGCCGGCCGCGTGGACCTTCCAGACGCCGTGGGAGGATTTCTTCACCGTGGTGCAGTGGGACCAGCGCGCCGCCGGGCGCACGATGCGCGCCAACGACCCTGCCGCAGTCGCACCGACCCTCACCATCGACCGCTACGTGTCCGATGCGATCGAACTCGTCGACTGGCTGCGTGCGACCTACGGCAAACGCAAGGTCGTCCTCGTGGGGCACAGCTGGGGCACGGTGATCGGGATGCGTGTGCTCGTCGAGGCGCCCGAACGGCTGCATGCCTATGTCGGCATCGGACAGATCATCCACCCGTGGACCGACGAGGCGCTCGGTTACGCCTATGCGCTGGAGGCGGCACGCGCCGACGGGAATGCCGGGGCCGTGCGCGAACTCGAAACCCTGGCGCCTTATCCCGGGACGGACCTGCGCGGCGGGCGCATCGATGCGCAGCGCAAGTGGGTGATCCGTTACGGCGGGCACAGCGCCTACCGCCCGGATTCGGACTATTACTTCCGCGCGCAGCGTCTGTCGCCGGAGTACACCCCGGAGGACCACCGGGCCATCGCCGCGGGCAGCGCGCTGACCTTGGACCGGATCCTCGCGCAATGGGACACCGTGGATTTCCGCGGCGTGCGCCGGGTCGGAGCGCCTGTGGTGATGCTGCTGGGCCGGCACGACTACACCACCCCGTCGCAACCCGTGGCCGACTGGCTCGCCGCCGTCGACGCGCCCGCCGCGCATGCGGCGTGGTTCGAACACTCCGCGCACTTCGCACCGATCGAGGAACCGGGCCGCACCCTGCTCACGCTGGTGCGCCGGGTGCGTCCGTTCGCGGTCGCCGCCGGCGACGGTGCCCCGTTGGAGGACTGAGCCCGCTCAGACCACGAACTGCTCGCTGAGAATGCGTTCCTCGAGATTGTGCTCGGGGTCGAACAACAAGGTCACCGTGTGCTCGCGCGATTCGTGGATGCGCACCTCGACCACGTCGCGCACTTCGTGGGAGTCGGCGGTGACACTGACCGGACGCTTGTAGGGATCGAGCACGCGGAAACACACTTCGGTCTCCGCACGCAGGATGGCACCACGCCAGCGCCGCGGGCGGAACGGCGCGATCGGAGTGAGCGCGACCACCCCGGCGCCGAGCGGCAGGATCGGCCCATGCGCCGAGAAGTTGTAGGCGGTGCTGCCGGCCGCTGTCGACAGGATCACGCCGTCGGCCACCAGTTCCTCGAGACGCGTTGTGCCGTTGAGATCGATCCGCACGTGCGCGGCCTGGCGGGTCTGGCGCAGCAGCGAGACCTCGTTGTAGGCCAGCGATGCGACCGTCGTGCCCGACTCGGTTTCGGCCGACATCTCCAGCGGACGCAGCACCGCCGGCTCGGCGCGCAGCAATCGCGAGAGCAGATCGTCGCCCCGATGCTGGTTCATCAGAAACCCCACCGTGCCGAGCTTCATGCCGTACACCGGCTTGCCGAGGTGGGCGTGCCGGTGCAGCGTCTGCAGCATGAATCCGTCACCGCCGAGCGGGACCAGCACGTCGGCCTCGGCCGGCTCGCACTGGCCGTGCCGGTCGCACAGCAGGGCCAGGGCGCGCTGCGCCTCGTCGATCTGGCTGGCGACGAAGGCGATCCGGGGCGAAGCGGTCATCGGCAGGCCGGCAGGCGGAAACGGCCCGAAGCTTAGCGCAGCCGTGCGCAGGCGCGGCGTGCACGAGGCAGTCGCGCAGCCGCGGACCGGGACGCGGCACCGCGGATGAAGCCGGCGTGCGGAGCGTACGCACCGGCCGCCGCGGGAGACGGACCGGTGCGCATGCGAGGCCTCCCGATCAGCTGCGCTGGACCAGCTGGGAGACGCGCTGCACCGCCACCGATGCGGTGGGGTAGTCCAGCGCCTTCTGCGCCGCCAGCTCCGCCAGCATGGCGAGCGTGAAGCGCAGCGTTGAATCGTCGCGCTGCAGCCACGCCTGCACCTTGGCCTCGGGGCCCGATCCCGGCATCGCAAGGACCTGGCCGACCAGCGCCCGGTGTTGCGCGCCCAGTTCCTCGCGCAACACGCCGCGTGCGACCGCATGCCAGCGCCCGTCCACCTCGAGCCGGTCGATCTGCTCGGTGAGCCACGGCAGGTTGAGCGCCTCGCCCAGACGGAAGTGCAGACGCGCGACCTCGACGGGTTTCTGCCTGCGCTCGCTCGCGACCTCGATGATGTCGCAGGCGGCCTCGAGATACGGCAGCGCAGCCAGCTGCTCGGCGAGATCCGACGGCACCCCCTTGTCGAGCCAGTCCTGGAGCGCGGCGTCGTGGGCGACGCGCTGGGTGTCGGCGATGATCTGCCGCCCGTTGCGGATCGCATGGAAGCCGTCGTGGTAGCGATCGACCGCAGTGGTGATGTCCGGGATCGCGCCGGGACGTGCCAGCAACCAGCGCGTGAAGGCGCGCTGCAGGTTCCAGATCACCTGCAGGGCGTCGACCTGGACCGCCTCGGGCACCTGGCCGTCCAGTGCGTCGATGCGATTCCACAGCGTGCGCGCATCGATGGTCTCGCGGCTGATCGTGAACGCCTTGGCGATCTCGCCCGGCGTGCGCCCGCTGTCCTCCTGCATGCGCATCAGGAAGGTCGCGCCCATGCGGTTGATCATCTGGTTGGTGACCGCGGTGGCGATGATCTCGCGCTTCAGCCGGTGGCGCTCCATCACGGCGGCGTACTTCTTCTGCAGCGGCCTGGGGAAATAGCGCTGCAGCTCGCGCGACAGGTAGGGATCCTCGGGGATGTCGGAATCGAGCATCTGGTCGAACGCGACCAGCTTGGAATAGGACAGCAGCACCGCCAGCTCCGGCCGGGTGAGGCCCTGGCCCTTGGCCTTGCGCTCGGACATCTCGGCGTCCGAGGGCAGGAACTCGATCTGCCGGTCGAGCAGACCCTGCGCCTCGAGGGTGCGGATGAAGTGCCGCTTGGAGCCGAGCCGCGACACGCTCATCCGTTCCATCAGGCTCAGCGCCTGGTTCTGGCGGTAGTTGTCCCACAGCACCAGCTCGGCCACCTCATCCGTCATCGAGGCCAGCAGGGTGTTGCGCGCGGCCAGCGTGAGCTTCTTCGACTGCATCACGTCGTTGAGCAGGATCTTGATGTTGACCTCGTGGTCCGAGGTGTCGACGCCCGCCGAGTTGTCGATGAAATCGGTGTTGAGCAGGACTCCGTGCTGCGCGGCCTCGATGCGGCCCAGCTGGGTCATGCCGAGGTTGCCGCCCTCGCCCACCACCTTGCAGCGCAGGTCGCGGCCGTCGACACGCAGGGCATTGTTGGCGCGATCGCCGACGTCGCTGTGCTGTTCCGAGGATGCCTTGACGTAGGTGCCGATGCCGCCGTTCCAGAGCAGGTCGACCGGCGCGCGGAGGATCGCCGACATCAGCTCGTTGGGCGTCATCGCGGTCGCGTCTCCCTCGATGCCCAGGGCCTCGCGCGCCTCGGCCGACACCGGAATCGATTTCGCGCTGCGCGGCCACACGCCGCCGCCACGGGCGATCAGCGCGGTGTCGTAGTCCTCCCAGCTCGAACGCGGCAGCGCGAACATGCGCTGGCGCTCCTTGAACGAGCGCGCGGCGTCGGGGGCCGGATCGATGAAGATGTGACGGTGGTCGAACGCCGCGACCAGGCGGATGTGCTCCGACAGCAGCATGCCATTGCCGAACACGTCGCCGGACATGTCGCCAACCCCGACGCAGGTGAAGTCCTGCGTCTGCGAATTGCGACCCATCGCACGGAAGTGGCGCTTGACCGACTCCCATGCGCCGCGCGCGGTGATGCCCATGCCCTTGTGGTCGTAGCCCACCGATCCGCCCGACGCGAAGGCGTCGTCGAGCCAGAAGCCGTGCTCGCGGGCGATGCCGTTGGCGGTGTCGGAGAACGTCGCGGTGCCCTTGTCGGCGGCGACCACCAGGTAGGGGTCGTTGTCGTCGTGGCGCACCACGTCGCGCGGCGGCACGATCTTGCCGTCGACGATGTTGTCGGTGATCTCCAGCAGGCCGTTGATGAACAAGGTGTAGCAGGCCACGCCCTCGGCGAACTGCGCATCGCGGTCCCCGCCCGCGGGCGGGCGCTTGACGATGAAGCCGCCCTTCGAGCCGACCGGCACGATCACGGTGTTCTTGACCATCTGCGCCTTGACCAGGCCCAGCACTTCGGTGCGGAAGTCCTCGCGGCGGTCCGACCACCGCAGCCCGCCACGCGCGACCGGGCCGAAGCGCAGATGGATGCCTTCCACACGCGGCCCGTAGACGAAGATCTCGCGGTACGGACGCGGCTTGGGCAGGTCGGGCACGCGGGCGGAATCGAACTTGAAGCTGATCGTCTCGAGCAGCCCGCCGCTGCGCGCGCGCTGGTAATAGCTGGTGCGCAGGGTCGCGTCGATCACGCCGAGATAGCTGCGCAGGATGCGGTCCTCGTCCAGGCTGGAGACACGGTCCAGCAGCCCCTTGAGCGCGGCCCGCGCAGCGTCGTACTGCGTCGAGCGGTCACCCCCGCGCGCATCCAGCACCGGCTGCAGCGCGCCACGGGTGGCCTCGTCGCCGCCCGAGAGTGCCTGCAGCTGGGCGGCGAAGGCCTCGGTGCCCGCCTCGATCTGGGCACGCGATTCGCGGCCCGTCGCCGGGTCGAACCGTGCCTCGAAGACCTCGACCAGAAGCCGCGCGAGCAGCGGATAGCGGCCCAGTGTGTCCTCGACGTAGGCCTGGGAAAACGGCACGCCCACCTGCAGCAGGTACTTGCAGTAACCGCGCAGCACGGCGACCTGGCGCCAGGTGAGATCCGCGCCGAGGATCAGGCGGTTGAAGCCGTCGTTCTCGGCATCGCCCGCCCACACCCGGGCGAACGCCTCGGTGAAGGCGGCGGCCCGGGCCTCGACATCGATCGCGCCGGCCATCGCCTCGACGTAGAAGTCCTGGATGAACATCGGCGTGCCGTCGACCTCGATCCGGGTCGGATGCTCGGCGATCACGCGCAGACCGAGGTTCTCCATCACCGGCAACACGTCCGACAGCGGAATGTGCGTGTCGCGGCGGTAGAGCTTGAGATGCAGTACGTCGCCGCTGCCCACCGGCGCCGGCTGCATGTAGAAACTCAGCTGCAGGGCGTCCGAGGATTCAAGGGCGGCCAGCTTCTCGACATCGGTGGCGGCGGCCTGGGGCGAGGCGAGCTCGATGTAGGCCGGCGACAGCGCACGCCCGATCCGGCCGGCCAGGCGCAGGCCCTCGCCTTCGCCGTGACGCGCCACCAGTTCGTCGCGCAGGTTGTCCTGCCAGTTCCGCACGATCGCCTGGAGCGCCTGCTCCAGCGCCTCGCCATCGATCTCGACCTGGGCGTCGGCCCGCGGACGCACGATCAGGTGCAACTGGGCGAGCGGCGATTCGCCGAGGACCACGCTGGCGTCCACGTGATCGGCGTGCATCACCTCGCGCAGCAACTGCTCGATGCGTCGGCGGACGTCGGTGTTGAACCGGTCGCGCGGAATGTAGACCAGAACCGAATAGAAACGCCCGTAGCGGTCCTTGCGCAGGAACAGCCTGCTGCGCACGCGCTCCTGCAGCCCGAGGATGCCGGTGCCGAGACGGAACAGCTCGTCGGCGGTCGACTGGAAGAGTTCGTCGCGCGGCAGGGTCTCCAGCAGGTGGCGGAGCGCCTTGCCGCTGTGGCCGGTGGGCTTGAGGCCGGATGCGTTCATCACGTACTCGAAGCGCTCGCGCACCAGCGGAATGTCCCACGGCCGCCGGGTGTACGCGCTGGAGGTGTACAGGCCGAGAAAACGCTGTTCGCCGATCACATTGCCCTTGGCGTCGTAGCGAAGCACGCCGATGTAGTCCATGTATCCGGGCCGGTGCACGGTGGACCGCGCACTGGTCTTGGTCAGGATCAGGGCGTCGACCTCGCCGGCGCGCCGCAGCGCGTCGGCGCCGAGCTCGGCGACCGGACGCGATCTCGTCGACGCCGGCGCGCGGAGCAATCCGAGGCCGCTCTCCGGCACCGCTTCCAGCACTTCGCTGCGCCCCTGCCGGCGCACGCTGTATTCGCGATAGCCGAAGAACGTGAAGTGGTCGGTGGCGGCCCATTCCAGGAAGGCCTGGGCCTCGCGCCGGCTGGCGTCGCCGAGCGGCATCGGCCGGCGCTCGAAATCCGCGGCGATCTGCTGCATGCGCTCGCGCATCGGCGCCCAGTCGGCCACGATGACGCGCACGTCGTCGAGCACCTTGCGCACCGTGGCCTCGATGCGTGCGTTGTCCTCCGGCGTCTGCCGGTCGATCTCCAGGTGCATGACCGACTCGGTTTCGCCCTCGCCCACGCCGGACAGCCGGCCGCTGCGATCACGCGCGATCTGCACCACCGGATGGCCCAGCACGTGCACGCCCACGCCCTGCTCGGCCAAGGCCATGGTCACCGAATCGACCAGGAACGGCATATCGTCGTTGACGATCTGCAACACGGTGTGCGGCGACTCCCAGCCGTGGGTCTTCGCGGCCGGGTTGAACAGACGCACGTTCGCGGTGCCGGGCTTGCGCCGCGCTGCGAACTCGAACAGATCCGCCGCCAGCGCGGCCCAGCCCTCGGCGCTGTGCAGGTGGATCTCCTCCTCCGTCATGCGCCGGTAGAACGCCTGTGCGAACGCGCTGGCATCCTTGTGCGCCGCACGGCCGGCACGCCTGCGCACCGCGTCGAAGATCGGGTCCAGCAGGCCCAGCGTCCGCACGCGCACCTGTGTGGCGGGCTTGCGCGCCGACGGCGCGGCGGACTTGGCCGGCGCCGCCTTGGATGCGACCGGTTTCGGAGCGGACGGGGATTTCGTGCCTGGTTTGCGGGGTGTGCTCATGACGACAGAAGGTCCGATGCAATGAGGCCCGCGTTCTCACGCGGGCCGACGGGAAATGGAAAACGGACGACGCCGCCGCGCGGGGCGACGTCGGGGACGACCGACCCGGCAGCGCAGCCGTGCCGTCCACGCGGATGACGGACGCGCGCTGCAGGGCATGCGACGCTCGCCATGGCCGGACTCAGCGCAACCCGGTCTCGTTGCGGGCGATGACCAGGCGCTGGATCTCCGAGGTGCCCTCGTAGATCTCGGTGATCTTGGCGTCGCGGAAATAGCGCTCGATCGGCATTTCCTTCGAGTACCCCATGCCGCCGTGGATCTGCAGCGCCTGATGGGTGATCCACATCGCCGCCTCGGACGCGGTGAGCTTGGCGATCGCGGCCTCGTTGCTGAAGCGCTTGCCCTCGCCCTTGAGCCAGGCCGCGCGCAGGGTCAGCAACAGTGCCGCATCCAGCTTGCACTTCATGTCGGCGATCTTCGCCTGGGTCATCTGGAACGTGCCGATCGGCGCGCCGAAGGCCTTGCGCTCCTTCACATAGGCCAGGGTGGCCTCGTAGGCGGCGCGTGCGATGCCGATGGCCTGCGACGCGATGCCGATGCGGCCGGCGTCGAGCACGCCCATCGCGATCTTGAAGCCCTGGCCTTCCTCGCCCAGCACCTCGTCGGCCTGTGCGACGTAGTCGGCGAACTCGATCTCGCAGGTGGCCGATGCGCGGATGCCGAGCTTGGGTTCGGTCTTGCCGCGATGGAAGCCGTCACGCGTGCCGTCGACGAGGAATGCGGTGATGCCGCGCGCGCCCTTGTCCGGATCGGTCATCGCGAACAGAACGAAATACTTGGCCACCGGGCCCGAGGTGATCCAGCTCTTCTTGCCGTTGATCACGTAGCTGCCATCGGCCTGCTTGACCGCGCGGCACTTCATGGCCGTGGCGTCGGACCCCGACTGCGGCTCGGTCAGCGCGAAGGCGCCGATCTCTCGGCCCTCGGCGATCGCGCGCACGTATTGCTGCTTCTGCGCTTCGGTGCCGTGGGTCAGGATGCCGTTGCAGAACAGCGAGTTGTTGACCGACATGATGGTCGAATGCGCTGCATCGGCTGCGGCCACCTCGATCATCGCCAGCACGTACGAAATGGGGTCCATGCCGGCGCCGCCGTAGTCGTCGGACACCTCGATGCCCATTAGGCCGTTCTCGCCAAGCAGGCGCATGTTCTCGAGCGGAAACTCGCCGCTGCGGTCGAAATGCTCGGCGCTGGGGGCGATCTTCTCCTGGGCGATCCGGCGCGCAATGTCCTGGATCATCAACTGCTCTTCGCTGAAACCGAACTCCACGGCGCCCGCACTCCTCACGTAGACAAGGCGGCAATTGTAGCGACCTCCATTGCATCTCTGGCGTCCGCCGCATGGCGCGACGCAGCATAAACGCGGCTTGAACGCCGACGAGCCGACTCTTGCGCCTCTCGCAAACGTCGGAAGACCGATCGCGCGCCTTGACCATCGACACGCGCGGCGCGGACAATCATCTCTGTATCGCGATACGGAGATATGGATGGACCTCGAAGCCTGGTCGGCGCGACTCAAGACCCTTGCCGATCCCACGCGCGTGCGCCTGCTGGCGCTGCTCGAGGTCGAAGAGCTTACCGTGGCCGAACTGTCATCGATCACCCGGCTCGCCCAGCCTCGGGTGTCCACCCATCTGGCCCGTCTCAAGGACGCCAATCTGGTCCGCGACCGGCGCGCCGGCGTGTCGGCCTATTACCGGTTCGACGATGCCGCGCTCGATCCCGCGCAACGGGCCCTGTGGCAGGCGCTCAGCACCGGCAGCGATGACCCCCTGCTGCGCCAGGATGCCGAGCGTGTGCCCGGCGTGCTGGCGATGCGCGCCGCCGACCAGAACTGGGCCGACACCGTCGCCGGCGACATGGAACGGCACTACTCGCCCGGGCGCACCTGGGAAGCGCTGGCCCGATCGGCGCTGCCCTTGCTCGAAACCGGCGACGTGCTCGACATCGCATCGGGCGACGGCGTGCTGGCCGAGCTGCTCGCGCCCCATGCACACCGCTACATCTGTCTCGACGCCAGCCGACGCGTCGTCGCCGCCTCGACCGAGCGGCTCAAGCGCTTCGCCAACGTGGACGTGCGCGAAGGCGACATGCACGCCCTGCCCTTCGAGGACGCCAGCTTCGATCTGGTGGTGCTGATGCATGCGCTCACCTACGCCAGCAAACCCGCGCAGGCCGTCACCGAAGCCGCGCGCGTGCTGCGGCCCGGAGGCCGTCTGCTGCTGTCGAGCCTCGACCGCCACGGGCACGAGGCCGTCGTCCAGGCCTACGGCCACGCGAACCTCGGCTTTCCTGACAAGGAACTGCGCCGGTTCGTCACCAAGGCGGGACTGGAGATCCACAGCGCCGAGACCGTCACGCGCGAGAAACGGCCGCCGCACTTCCAGGTGATCTCGATCATCGCGCGGAAGCCGGAATGAGCTGGCTGCATCCCGAACGGGTCGCGGCCCTCGACGCCGCGCTCGCGCGCCGCATCCTCGTGCTCGACGGCGCGATGGGCACGATGATCCAGCGGTACGCACTCACCGAAGCCGACTACCGCGGGGATCGTTTCGCCGAGGGCTACGACGCCCTCCATGCGGCGGACGGCCACGCGCACGGCGCCGGCTGCGGCTGCGAGGGCCACGACCAGCGCGGCAACAACGACCTGCTCACTCTCACCCGCCCCGACATCATCCAGGGCATCCACGCCGACTATCTCGCCGCCGGCGCGGACATCGTCGAGACCAACACCTTCAACTCGACGGCCGTGTCGCTGGCCGACTACCACCTGCAGCACCTCGTCCACGAGCTCAACCGCGAGGGCGCGGCGCTGGCACGCGCGGCCTGCGATGCCGCGCAGGCGCAGACGCCGGATCGGCCGCGCTTCGTCGCGGGCATCCTCGGCCCGACCAGCCGCACCGCGTCGATCAGTCCCGACGTCAACGACCCCGGCTATCGCGCGGTGACCTTCGACGAACTCGTCGCGATCTATCGCGACGCCGCGCACGGGCTCATCGACGGCGGCGCCGACATCCTGATGGTCGAGACCGTGTTCGACACGCTCAACGCCAAGGCCGCGCTGTACGCGGTCGAGACCGTGTTCGACGAGCGCGGCGGCCGGCTGCCCGTGATGATCTCCGGCACGATCACCGACGCTTCCGGCCGGACGCTGTCGGGCCAGACCGCAGAAGCCTTCTGGTACTCGTTGCAGCACGCGCGTCCGCACGCGGTCGGGCTCAACTGCGCGCTCGGTGCGAAGGACCTGCGGCCGCATGTCGAGACGCTCTCGCAGATCGCGCAGACCTGTGTGTCCTGTCACCCGAATGCCGGTCTGCCCAATGCCTTCGGTGGCTACGACGAGACGCCGGCGGACATGGCCGAGGTACTGCACGAGTTCGCGACCGCAGGCCTGCTGAATATCGTCGGCGGCTGCTGCGGCACCTCGCCCGACCACATCCGTGCCATCGCCGTGGCGGTCGCCGATGTCGCGCCCCGGCGACCGCCCGTCACATCGGAGGCCGCCGCATGAGCCGTCCGCGGCATATGCGCCTCTCCGGCCTCGAACCGCTGGTCGTCACGCCGGAACTGCTCTTCATCAATGTCGGCGAGCGCACCAACGTCACCGGCTCGGCGGCGTTCCGCAAGCTGATCAAGGAGAACCGCTACCCGGAGGCGGTCGAGGTCGCGCGCCAGCAGGTCGAAGGGGGCGCGCAGATCCTCGACGTCAACATGGACGAGGGCATGCTCGATTCCGAGCACGCGATGACGACCTTCCTCAACCTGATCGCGGCCGAGCCCGACATCGCGCGCATTCCGGTGATGGTCGATTCGTCGAAGTGGAGCGTCATCGAGGCCGGGCTCAAGTGCCTGCAGGGCAAGGGCGTGGTCAATTCGATCTCGCTCAAGGAAGGTGAAGCCGCGTTCCTCGAACAGGCGCGCAAGGTGCTGCGCTACGGCGCCGCGGTCGTGGTCATGGCCTTCGACGAAGTCGGCCAGGCCGATACCAAGGACCGCAAGGTCGAGATCTGCACCCGCGCCTACCGGCTGCTGACCGAGGTCGTCGGGTTTCCGCCCGAGGACATCATCTTCGATCCCAACATCTTCGCCATCGCCACCGGCATTCTCGAGCACGACAACTACGCGGTCGATTTCATCGAGGCCACACGCGAAATCCGCGCCACGCTGCCGCATTGCCACGTCTCGGGCGGCGTGTCCAACGTCTCGTTCTCGTTCCGCGGCAACGAGGTCGTGCGCCAGGCGATCCACGCGGTGTTCCTGTTCCACGCGATCCGCGCCGGGATGGACTTCGGCATCGTCAACGCCGGCGCGATGCCGATCGTCGACGATCTCGACCCCGAGCTGCGCGAGTGCGTCGAGGACGTGGTGCTCAACCGCCGCAGCGATGCCACCGAACGCCTGCTCGATCTGGCCGAACGCTACAAGGGCAGGAAGGGCGCAGCCCGCGTCGAGAACACCGCCTGGCGCGAGGCGCCGGTGCAGCAGCGGCTCACCCATGCGCTGGTGCACGGCATCGACCAGTACGTGGTCGAGGACACCGAGGAGGCACGACAGGCATTCACGCGGCCGCTGGAGGTCATCGAAGGCCCGCTGATGGCCGGCATGAACGTCGTCGGCGACCTCTTCGGCGCGGGCAAGATGTTCCTGCCGCAGGTGGTCAAGTCCGCGCGCGTCATGAAGAAGGCCGTCGCCTACCTGCTGCCCTACATCGAGGCCGAGAAACTGCGCACCGGCGACGTCGGCAAGAACAACGGCCGCGTGCTGATGGCGACGGTCAAGGGTGACGTGCACGACATCGGCAAGAACATTGTCGGCGTGGTGCTGGCCTGCAACAACTTCGAGGTCGTCGACCTCGGCGTCATGGTCCCCACACAGACCATCCTCGACAAGGCGCGCGAGGTGCAGGCGGACGTCATCGGCCTGTCGGGCCTGATCACGCCGTCGCTCGAGGAGATGAGCCACGTCGCGCGCGAGATGAAGCGCCAGGGCTTCGAGACGCCGTTGCTGATCGGCGGCGCGACGACCTCGCGCGCGCATACCGCGCTGAAGATCGCGCCGCACTACGCCTCGCCGACGGTGTGGGTGAAAGACGCCTCGCGTGCGGTCGGCGTCGTGCAGTCGCTGATCAGCCCCGAGCTGCGCAGCGCCTTCGTCGTCGCCAACGATGCGGACTACGCCGAGATCCGCGCGCGCCACGCCAATCGGGGGGACGCGAAACGACTGGTGTCGCTGGCCAAGGCCCGCGCGCAGCGCTTCGACGGCGAGTGGAGCCGGTACGCGCCGCCGGTCCCCAACAACCCGGGCGTCCACGTCGTCGACGACTGGCCGCTGCAGGATCTGGTCGAGATCATCGACTGGACGCCGTTCTTCAACGCCTGGGAACTGTTCGGCCGCTATCCGGCGATCCTCGCCGACGAAGTGGTGGGCCCGCAGGCCACCGAACTGTTCGACGACGCACAGGCGATGCTGCGCAGGATCGTCGACGAGAAGTGGCTGACCGCGAAGGCCGTGTTCGGCCTGTGGCCGGCGCACAGCGTCGGCGACGACGTCGTGCTGCGCCACGAGGGCGGCGAGGCCACCCTGCACTTCCTGCGGCAGCAGGTCGACAAGCCGGTCGAGCGCCCGGACTTCTGCCTGGCCGATTTCATCGCGCCGAAGGACAGCGGCGTCGACGACTGGATCGGCGCATTCGCCGTCACCGCCGGCATCGGTATCGATGCCCACGTCGCCCGGTTCGAGGCCGCGCACGACGACTACAACGCGATCCTGCTGAAAGCGTTGGCCGATCGCCTGGCCGAAGCGCTGGCCGAAGGCCTGCACCAGCGCGTGCGCATGCACGACTGGGGCTACGCGGCGGACGAGGCGCTCGACACTGCCGACCTGATCGCCGAGAAATACCGGGGCATCCGCCCCGCTCCCGGCTACCCCGCCTGCCCGGAGCACAGCGAGAAAGGCACCCTGTTCGACCTGCTCGATGCACCCGGCAAGGCGGGCATGACCCTGACCGAGAGCTTCGCGATGCTGCCGACCGCGGCCGTGTCGGGCTACTACTTCAGCCACCCCGGGAGCCAGTACTTCGTGGTCGGGCGCGTCTCGAAAGAACAGGTCCAGGACTACGCGAAGCGCAAGCAGGCCACGCTCGCGCAAGCCGAGCGCTGGCTTGCGTCGAATCTGGACTACGACCCGGAGTGAGCGCCGTCGCCGTCGCCGTCACGGCGCCGGCACTAGGCTGTGCAGCCGGTTCACCCGATGGAGCGACCATGCGACGACGTCCCGGTCACGGTGCCGCGGCGACTGCCGTGGCGGCCTGTCTGCTTGCAGCCTGCAGCCCCGCGCCGCTGCCCCAACCCGCGGTGGATCGGTCCGCTGCGGTCGGCGCGGACACCACGCTGGTCATCGACAACGCGCGGGTCTTCGACGGCGAACGCGATCTCGGGGTCGTGGCCCTGGTCATCCGCAACGGGATCATCGAGCGCATCGAACCTGCCGGGGTCGGCGTGTCGCCGGCCGAGACGCGTCGTGTCGACTACCGCGGACACTGGGTGATCCCGGGCTTGATCAACGCGCACGCCCATGTGGGCAACACCCTCGGGACCGAGCACGGCGACCGCTTCTATACCCGCGACATCGTGATCCGCGATCTTCGCCAGTTCCAGGCATACGGCATTACCACGGTGGTCGCGCTCGGCCTGAACGGCGAAGGGTTCACCGACATCCGCGACGAAGTGGCGACCACGCCTGCGCTCGGTGCCCAGCTGCTCGGCGCCGGGGCCGGTGTGGGGACGCCCGAGGGCGCCCCACCGGCCGCGAACATGGGCCTGCAGCGCGATGCGGTCGCGCGTCCCGCCGACGCCGTCTCCGCGCGCGAGGCCGTACGCGCACAGGGCGCGATCGGTGTCGACCTGATCAAGTTGTGGGTCGACGACCTCGGTGGAAAAGCGCCGCCGATGACCGCCGAGGTCTATCGGGCCGCGATCGACGAGGCGCACCGCCACGGACTGCTCGTCGCCGCCCACATCCACGATCTCGCCCCGGCCGCCGACCTGGTCGCCAGTGGCGTGGACATCATCGCGCACGGCGTGCGCGATCGGCCGGTGGACGATGCCCTCGTGGCCGCGATGCGCGCCGCCGGCACCGGATACATCGCCACGTTGCAGATCGACGAGGCCAATTACGTCTACGCCGAGCACCCGGAATGGCTGGAAACCCCGTTCCTGCGCAATGCCCTTCCCGCGGCAGTCCATGCACGCTGGTCGGACCCGCAGTGGCGCGCCGACACGCTGGCCGATCCCGCGACGCAGCGTGCGCGCGATGCGGTCGCGATGAACCTGCGCAACCTCGGCACACTGCGCGCCGCAGGCATCGCCATCGGTTTCGGGACGGATGCCGGCGCCCTGCCCCACCGCGTGCCCGGGTTCGCAGAGCACCGCGAACTGGAACTGATGCAGCAGGCCGGCTACAGCCCGCAGCAGGCCCTCACGGTGGCCACGCGGGATTCGGCACGGCTGCTCCGGCTCGAGGATCGTGGCCTGCTGGCACCGGGACGTCGGGCCGATTTCGTCGTGCTCGGCCAGGATCCGCTGCTCGACATCCGCAATACACGCGCCATCGAGGCGGTCTGGCAGGCCGGCGTGCAGGTGGGCGGGCCGGTGCGCGACTACGCCAACGAGTGAACCGACGGCTCAGGCCGCGCGTGCATCGCGCGGTGCGACCGCGCGCATGGCATCGATCGCGGCGCCGACGGCCGCCGCCGCGGCCTCGGGCCGCTCCATCGGAAACAGATGGCTTCCGTCCAGCCACGCCACACGTGCGCCGACCAGCGTCCGGGTCGCCCCGAGACCGATCTGGCGGACCTCGCGCGAGTTCCGGCCGCCGATGAAGGCCACGGGTGCGGATATCCGTCGCGCTGCGCGACATACGGTGCGGGTCGGCAGGGTCCTGTAGACGCTGCACTCGACCTCGCGGTCGAACAACAGCCGGCGGCCATCGGCATCCGGCACCGTGGCCGACCATGCGTAGTCGTCGAGAACACGCGGGTCCCAACGCGCGAACGCCGGTTTGGCGGCGAAATGCGCGCGCACCGCGTCGACATCCGGCCACCGGGCCCGTCGCTGCAGGGTCTGCTGAAGGGGTAACAGGTGCCGGTCGAGGCCGGTCCGGCGCGACCAGCGCAGCAGATGCCCGGTCATCCCGCCGATCAGGGGCGAATCGAGCAGCACGACGCCCGCCACCTGTGCACCCGGTTGCGCCGCCGCGAGCAGGCTGAGATAGCCACCGAGCGAGTGCCCGACCAGCCAGACGGCGCCCCCGTCCCGCCGCACCTCGAGATGGTCCTGCAGCTGACGGCTCAGACCGTGCCAGCCGCGGGCGACCGGATACCGCGGATCGTGACCGAACACGTCCACGTGCGAGACCTCGAAGCCACGCCTCAGCGGCGCGAGCATGCGCGCATAGGTCGCCGCGGGAAATCCGTTGGCGTGCGAGAACACCAGACGCTCGGCGAGCGCGCCACCATCGGGAGTCGATCCCGCACCGGCCATCAGCGCAGACCCAGCGACACGCCGACACCTCCTCTCCACTCCGCGGCCGAGGTGTCGAGGCCGCGCAGCAACGACACGTCGAGCTGGAAGCGCGGCCGCGGTTGCCAGGCCAATCCGCCGCCGGCGAGCAGGCCGCGGGCGGCGCCGGTGCCGGCCACCGCCTCGACGAATCCGGTGAGACCGTCGCGCTCGACGATCTGAAGGCTGGGCGACAGGCGCAACCCGCTGCCGTCCTCGTCCCGAAGCGCCTCTGCGTAGAGAGCGTACCCGCGGCCGCCGGTCGTCTCGCCGGCCACCGTCGCGCCGAGACTGCGAGCGCGTCGCGTCGGACGCAGTCCCTCCGACCCGGTCGACAGACCCTGCCGCGCCAGGACCGCCCACTCGAGCGTGCCCGAAACCGGGAGCGCCCACTTCAGCGCCACGCTGCTGTCGCCCGCGCCGCTCACGCGCTCCCGGCCGGCCGGTCCGCGTGTCGCCAGGTGCACGTGGGGCTCACCCGCCAGTTGCAGCTCGAGCGATGCGCCCAGACCGATCCGCAGCAGACTGCCGAAGGTCCGGGTGTGTGTGCGGATGCCGTCGCCGGTCTCGCGTTCGACATCGGGCAGGCCCTGCTCCCACGCGATCCGGCCCGCGTCCAGCACCGATGCCGCCATGTCCGTGCCCGGGCGCTCGAAGGCATAGGCATCGTCGGCCCGGCCCGGCAGCGATGCACAGGTCAGGGCAAGGCCGGCGAGTACGCTGCAGCAGGCGCCACGCATCACCACACCAGATCGTCCGGCACCTGGTATTTCGGATCGCTGTAGGGATCGTCGCCGGCCGGCGCGGCGGGATCGACACGGAGGGCGACGCCCGGGGGGAAGATGGCCGCGGCCTCGTCCAGGACCGCCGTCGTCACCAGCAGGTAACGCCCGTTGACCTGCACCACGCCCAGCTCGCCGGCATTGAGCGCCCTGAGCTGCTCGGCATCCACGTGGATGCGCTTGATCTTGCCGCCGTACTCGAAGTGCCGGGCGATGTCGGCATCCGCGCGATTGAGCGCCTTGTCCTTGACGAACGCGTCGAACTTCGCACGCGCCTCGCGGCGCAGGCGCGCCTCGTCCTGCCTCCGGCGCTCGGCCTCGATGCGCTCGTCCTTCTCGCGCTGGGCACGGATGGCGTAGGCCTTGGCCAGATCGATGTCGTCGCGGGGCGGACGGGGCTTGCGTGCGGGAGGGCCGGTGCGCCGCTCGTTCGCGCGCGGCGCGGGACCGGCCGGCGCCCCGCCCTTGGCCGGCCGGGCCGGATGCGGGCGGCGCTCGTCCGGACGACCGCGTGCGCCGTCGCGCTTGGGCGGCGCCGGGGCCGGCGCCTTGAAGCCAAGGCCGAGCAACTGGTCACGCAGGGAATCGGTCATCGGTCAATCGCCGCAAGGGCGCTCAGTAATGCGGGGGTGGCGGCTCGTCGGCTGCATCGGGGAACTGCACCGTGCGCGCCTGGCGCAGGTCGTCCATCACCCGCCGCAACAGGCCGGTCTGCGCGCCCAGCTCGCGTCGCGCCTCGCTCAGCGCATCGTTGAGCTGGGCGAGTGTGTCTTCCTGGAACGCGAGGCGCGTTTCCAGTTCGGTGATCCGCGCCTCGAGCACGGTGTGGGCATCGTCTGGCGTCATGGGAGATCGACCGCGGGCGCCGCGCCGGTGCAGGCACGGCGCCGCACGGCTCAGTTCGTGACGATGCCCTGCAGCTCCACCTCGAAGGCCAGCGCCTGGTTCGGTCCGATCGGGCCCGAACCCATCTCGCCGTAGCCGAGGTTGCCCGGGATCCACAGCTCGTACTTGCTGCCGACCGGCATCAGCTGCAGGCCTTCCTGCCAGCCCGGCACCACCTGGTTGAGCGCGAACTGCGCCGGCTCGCCGCGATCGTAGGAGCTGTCGAAGGTCTCGCCATTGAGCAGCGTGCCCTTGTAGTGCACGCGCACGGTGTCGTTCGGGCCCGGCTTCGGGCCGCTGCCCTCGGTGACCACGCGGTACTGCAGGCCAGAGGCCGTCGTCTGCACGCCGTCGCGCTTGGCGTTCTCGGCGAAGAAGGTTTCGGCCTCGGTGGCGTTGGTCTTGGCCTTCTGCTCCATCTCGGCCAGCTGCTTGGCCTGCATGCGCTCGCCGAACGCCTGCATCACCGCCATCGCGTGCTCGTCGCTGATCTCGATCGCCTTGTCGTCCAGCGTCTCGGCGATGGCCCGCTGCAGCGTCTTGACGTCCAGCTCGTCCTTGATCTGCTTGAGCTGCTCGCCCATCTGGTTACCGATGATGTAGCTGATCTGCTCGCGCTCGCCCTTGAGCCCGGCGATCTCGGCGCCACCCGCCGCACTGTCCGCCGCCGTGGTCTCCACCGGCTTGCCGGTCTCCTTGTCGATCGGCTTGCAGGCGATCATCGCCAGCGGCAGGGCAGCGGCGAGGCCGGCAACGGCGATACGCGTGGTGGTCTTCATCTGGGGACAGCTCCGTTCGGGGTCGATACGTGGAAGTGGGCGTGCCGCGGGATGCGGCGGTGCCGCCGGGTCAGAGGATGTCGATCAGCTCGACGTCGAAGACCAGGGTGGCATTGGGCGGGATGTTCGGCGGGCTTCCGCGCGGACCGTAGGCGAGATCGCCCGGAATCCAGAACCGGTACTTCGCACCGATCGGCATCAGCTGCAGGCCCTCGGTCCAGCCGGCGATCACCTGGCCCAGCCCGAACACCGCGGGTTCGTTGCGCGCATAGGAACTGTCGAACTCGGTGCCGTCGAGCAACGTGCCGCGGTAGTGCACGCGGACCCGGTCGCTGGCCCGCGGGCGTGGACCCTGGCCCTGCCGCTCGACCCGGTACTGGATGCCCGAGGCGGTGGCGAACACGCCGGGCTTCGCGCGATTGTCCGCAAGCGCACGCGCGCCGGCGTCCCGCTCGGCCTGCGCCGTGGCCGCTGCCCGCGCCTGGGCGCGGGCGACCATCGCCTGGCGCACGGCCGTGATCTCCGCCTCCGCCATCGTCGCCGGACCACCCGCGAGCGTCTCGCGCAGTCCCTTCATCAATGCCGGCACATCGACTTCGTCCTTGAGCGGCAGCAGCGAACGTCCGATATCGGCGCCGACCAGGGTCCCGGCCTTGGCACGGTCGACGGCAGGCGGCTCGCTGCCGGGGGGCAGACCCGGCACCGGGCGTCCGCTGCGGACGGCGACCCGCTGCGCCAGCGCCAGACCCAGCTGCTGGCGCTCGGCGTCGGGTATCACGGGCGGCTGCCCGCCCAGCGTCGCCACCAGCGCGCGCTCGAAGGCGGCGAGATCGAGGTCTTCGCCGACCTGGGCCAACGATTCCGCCACGTCCAGGCCCAGCACATGGCTGGTCCGCGCGCGATCGGTGGCCGTCTCGGCCGCCAGCGCCGGTGTACCGGCCGCAACCAGCAGCGCCAGCGTGCCGGCGCGCAACAGGGTCAACATCCGCAGGATCTCCCGCCCGGACGATCCGGGCTGATGCAGCCGCGTATTGTCGCGGCGATGGCGTGCCGGGGGCAATCGCCCGCCTGTCCGGCTCAGGGCCGCTTCAGCGCGCGGCCGTCCGGACGCGGCGCGGCGAGCGCGCGTTGGATGGCGGCGACGATCTCCGGGTCGTCGGGCAGCGTGCGGCTCCCCCACTGGGCCAGCACCCGGCCGTCCCGGCCCACCAGATACTTGTGGAAGTTCCATTGCGGGGCCTGTCCGGTGGCCTCGGTGAGCTGGCGGTAGAGCGGCGTCGCCTGCGCACCGACCACCTGCACCTTCTCGAACATCGGGAAGTTCACCCCGTAGGTCAGCGTGCAGAACTCCTGGATGGCCTGCTCGTCCTCGAACTCCTGCTCGCGGAAATCGCCCGACGGAAAGCCCAGGACCGCGAAGCCACGGCCCTGGAAACGCGTGTGCAGCGCTTCCAGCGCCTCGAACTGCGGCGTGAAGCCACACTTGCTCGCGGTGTTGACCACCAGCAGCACCTGACCGCCATAGCGGCGTGCGAGATCCACCGGCTCGCGTCCCGCGAGTGGCCGGTAGCGGTGATCGAGAACGCCGGCGCTGGTCGAGGGCGATACGGCAGCCGTCGCCGGCGCCTGTGCGGATGCCGCGTTCGCCCCGAAGACGAGCGTCAGCACGAGCACGGCGGATGGAAGAATGCGCTCGGACATGCGGATCGACATTGCGAGGTCCCCTCGGCAGGTCCCCCTGCCATCAGTTGGGTGGACATGGGCCACCCGGGTGTTGACACGGTCTGATGTGGTGTTATAGTTGCCTACAACACCTACCCACTAGAGCAGGACGGTCCCATGAACCGCAAGCTCCACACCCCGATCTTCGCATGCGCCGCGTCCGCCGCCACGCTGGCCATCGCCCTGCTGGTCGCGTGGCCGGCGCAGTCGCTCGATGCCGCCGGGGTCGCCACGGCGGCCGTGCCGGCCGAGCGCAAGATGCCCGCGAGTGTGCGGACGCCGGTGGTCGACGAGGCTCCGACGTCCAGCGCCCCGCGCAGTCGCAGCAAGCGCGCCCGCACCGCCATCGCCATGCCGTACTTCTCGTTCGCGCGGGGCACGGGTGGAAGGAGCTGACGCCATGGCCAACATCGAATGGAGCGACGGCGCTCCCATCTATCGGCAGTTGAAGGAGCGCGTCATCGCGATGATGCTCGACGGCGTGCTGAAGCCCGGCGACGCCCTGCCCTCGGTCCGGCAGGTCGCAGCCGACTACCAGCTCAATCCGATCACCGTCTCGCGCGCCTACCAGGAACTCGCCGACGAGGCGCTCGTCGAGAAGCGCCGCGGCCTGGGCATGTTCGTCACCGAGGAGGCCTCGAAGAAGCTGCGCAGCAGCGAACGCGAGCGCTTCCTCCAGGACGAATGGCCGCTGGTCGTTGAACGGATCGAACGCCTCGGCCTGTCGGCCCGGGACCTGCTGCAATCCATCGGCAATGGAGCCAACGAATGAACGCCGTCATCGACACGCCGGTCATCGCCGCGCGCAACCTCTCCAAGATCTACAAGGGCGCGCGCGCGCTCGACGGCACCAGCTTCCAGATTCCCGCCGGTCGCATCGTCGGGCTGATCGGTCCCAACGGCGCCGGCAAGACCACCGCGCTCAAGGCGCTGCTGGGCCTGATCCGCTTCGACGGCGAGATGTCGGTGCTGGGGCGCGACCCGCGCACCGAGCGCGACGCACTGATGAACGATGTCTGCTTCATCGCCGACGTCGCCGTGCTGCCGCGCTGGATGCGCGTGCGCGATGCGATCGACTTCGTCGAGGGCGTGCATCCCCGCTTCGACCGTGTCCGCTGCGAGCGTTTCCTGGCCAACACCAAGCTGATGCCGAAGCAGCGCGTCCGCGAGATGTCCAAGGGCATGATCGTGCAGCTGCACCTGGCGCTGGTGATGGCGATCGACGCCAAGCTGCTGGTCCTCGACGAACCCACGCTCGGCCTCGACATCCTCTATCGCAAGCAGTTCTACCAGCGCCTGCTGGAGGACTATTTCGACGAGCAGAAAACCATCATCGTCACCACCCACCAGGTCGAGGAGATCGAGCACATCCTGACCGACGTGCTCTTCATCCAGAACGGCAAGATCGTGCTGGACGCGCCGATGGACGACGTCGGCGAACGTTTCGTCGAAGTGCTGGTGAACCCCGACCAGCTCGACGCCGCCCGCGCCCATCGTCCGATCGACGAGCGCGCCCTGCCTTTCGGCAAGACCGTGATGCTGTTCGACGGCGTCCCCGTCTCCACCCTCTCCGCCTTCGGTGAGACCCGCACGCCGGGCCTGGCCGACCTGTTCGTGGCCACGATGAAAGGAGCCTACGCATGAACGCGACCGCCGAACACATCGACCCTCCGGCGCCGGCGCGCAGTGCCGAGCGCCCGCATCCCACACATACCTTCCGGCTGCTGTTGCGCCGCGAGTACTGGGAGCACAAGGGCGGCATCGTCTGGGCGCCACTGATCGCCGGCGGAATATCGCTGCTGCTCTCGGTGGGCCTGCTGGTGGTGGCGATCTTCGTCGCCCACCGCTCGGTGGCTGAAGGCCACACGATCGAGGCCAACGGCGTGACGATCAACGGCGTGGATCTGGGCGCCCTGGTCCAGCAGCTCACCAGCGAGGACATGCGCCAGCTGGCCGACGGCCTCTACGTCACGCTGTTCATGTCGTCCACCTGGCCGTTCCTGGTGATGATCTTCGTCGCCTTCTTCTATTGCCTCGGCGCGCTCTACGACGACCGCAAGGACCGCAGCGTGCTGTTCTGGAAATCGCTCCCGGTGTCCGACGGCGCGACGGTCCTGTCGAAGGTGGTCACGGCGGTGATCGTGATCCCGCTGGTCGCCACCCTGGTCGCCATCGCGACGATGGTGCTGTTTCTGGTGGCCTTGAGCATCGGCGCGGCTGCGCACGGGGCCAACCCGTTGCCGCTGCTCTGGGGCAATGGCAGCGTGTTCCTGCTGGCTGGCCAGTTCCTCGCGGCGATCCCGGTGTACGCCTGCTGGGCCCTGCCGACCGTCGGCTGGTTGATGCTCTGCTCGGCCTGGGCCCGGGGCAAGCCGTTCCTGTGGGCGGTGCTGATCCCCCTGGCCCTGGGCGTGGCCAGCTCGATGACCGGCCTGCTGCAGCTGGCGGGACTGGACCGCCACTGGCTCTGGGGCAACGTCGTCGCACGGATGCTGCTGGGGACAGTCCCGCTGACCGGGGCCGACCTGTCCTACATCCAGCGCGCGACCAGTGAAGGCGGTCAGGTCACCAACCTGCTGAGCGTGTCCGGGGTCTACTCGAACTTCGCGACCCCCGCGATGTGGACGGGCATCGTCGCCGGCGTGCTGATGCTGCTTCTCGCGGTGCGTCTGCGCCGCTGGCGTGAGGAAGGCTGAGCCCGGCTCAGGAGGGAGACCGATGATGACCCCGATGCAGACGCTTTCTAGACTGGCCGCTCTCGCCGTGATGCTGTGCCTGTCCTCGGGGGCGAACGCGGCCCCCCCCGACGAGGCCGGGATCGACGCCGGGATCCGCCGCGATCTGGCCGAGGCGCGCCGCGAGATCCGCACGGATCTCGCCCGCGCCAGAGCCGAGCTCGACGCCGACAACCTCGTGCTCGGCGACGGTCACGGTTTCACCGCCCGGCGCAGCACGCCCCGGGACGCGGCCTTGCCGCGCGCCGAGATCACGCCCGCTGGTGATTTCCTCATCGCCGGCGCGCCGGTGGCCATCGATGCGGACCAGCGTCGCCAGCTGCTGGCCTACCGCAGCGAGATCCTCGCGGTCGCCCACGCCGGCATCGACATCGGTGAAGCCAGCGCGCTGGCGGCCATCGATGCGGTGGACCGCGGCGTCTGGCGCATGGTGCTCGGCGCGTTCACGGGCAGCCTCGAGCGGCGTGTGGAGCGCACCGTGCGCACGACCGTCGAGCCCGCTGCGCTGCAGCTCTGCGATCGTCTGCCCGCAGTGATGGCGGCGCAGCACCAGCTCGCTGCCGATCTGCCTGCCTTCGGCCCCTACGCCAGCCTCCAGCCGGCGGACATCACGGCCTGCCGCCGTGATGTCCGTCGCCAGGTCGCGGCCCGCTGATACGGCCGCGCCCGCCGGAGTCGTTCGCCAGACCTGTTCCGCCGCATCCGCATCCATTCCAAGCAATCGAGGACACCCGACATGAGCCCACGCACTGCCGTCTGCCTGCTTCCGTTCACGCTCGCCGCCTGTCTCGCTGCCCCATTGGCTGCCGAGGCCCAGGACGGCGACAAATGCCGCCACACCGAAGCGCGCGAACTCACGCTCGATCTGGCCGGCGTGCGCACAGTGCGCTTCGACATCGGGGCCAGCAAGCTGCGCGTCGAGGGTGCAGGCTCGCCGGACACGGTCCTGCGCGGTCGCGCCTGCGCATCGTCCGACGGTCTCCTGCAGCGGCTCGTACTGGACCAGTCCAAGTCCGGCGATACGCTCACCGTGCGCCTGCGCCGCGAGACCAGCGGCAGCATGGGCTGGTTCGCCAACAACTACGCCTACCTCGACCTCACCGGCCAGGTCCCCAGCGGCATGCTGGTGCAGGCCGTGGTGGGCTCGGGCGATGCCTGGGTCACCGGTGTGTCGGCGGCGAGCGCCGACGTCGGCTCCGGCGACGCGGAGCTGCGGCGCATCGCAGGCCGCGCCACGGTGAAGGTCGGCTCGGGCGACGTCACCGTCGACGACGCGGGTGAGCTCAAGGTGCTGTCGATCGGATCGGGCGACGTCGGAGCCGCGAACGTGCGCGGTCCGGTCGAGGTCGGCAGCATCGGTTCGGGCGATTTTTCGCTCAAGGGCGCAGGCGGCGATGTGCGCATCGGCAGCCTGGGCTCGGGCGACATCGATCTGCGCGACGTCACCGGCAACGTCTCGGTCGGTTCGATCGGGTCGGGGGATCTCGACGTGCACGGCGTCAGCGGCAACCTCGACGTGGCGTCGAAGGGCAGCGGCGACGTCGGCGCACGCGACGTACGCGGCACCGTGACCATCCCGCGCAAGCGCTGAGTTCCGACAGCTCCGGAGACCGACCATGAAGACCCTGCCGTCCCGCACGCTTCCCCTCGTCCTGCTGCTCGCCGGCGTGGGCATGCTGACCGCCTGCTCACGCGACGACACGCCCGCACCCGCGATCGGCGACGCCGGCACGCAGCCCGTCGACGACGGCTTCATCGTCCGCACGACACGCAACGCGCTGGAGACCGCGCGCAAGGAGATGGCCGAGAGCAACATCAGTGTCGGCGGCACCCGGGCGGGTGGGTTGGACATCAACGGCTTCCGGATCGGCGGTGCCAGCAGCCGCACGTCCACGCTGCCGAAGGCGGAGATCAGCCCGGCCGGCGACTTCCTCGTCGACGGCAAACCCGTCGAGATCGACGCAGCGCAGCGCGAGTTGCTGCTGGCGCACCGCGCCAGCATCGTCGCGATCGCCGAAGCGGGCATCGCGATCGGCGTCCAGGGCGCCCAGCTCGGCGCCGAGGCCGCGAAGGGCGCGATCACCAGCCTGATGTCGGGCAAGTCGGCCGAGTTCGAAGCGCGCATGCAGGCGGAGGGCGAGAAGATGGAGGCCGAAGCCGTGAAGCTGTGCGACCGCCTGCCGGCCCTGCTCGCCTCGCAACAGGCGCTGGCGGCGGCCCTGCCTGCGTTCCAGCCCTATGCCACGATGGACGCGTCCGACGTCGACGACTGCCGCAACAAGCGCCGTGACCGGCGCGAACGGCGCGGCAATGCCGCCGCGGAGGCCGATGCGGCGACGGGGCCGGCGTCGAACTGAGCCGCGCGTCGCGCTGATCAGGGTGCCGCGTCGATCGGGTGAAGCGCCCAGACTCCGTCTCTTCATCATCCTGTGGCACCCGATCGCCGCGGACCGTTGCGTATCGTTTCCGGTGCTCGGATGACGGCATCGATATTTCACCGGGCGTCGGACCGGGACGGAGGTCCGGCCGGATCGTGGAATCGAGGACCGTCTCGATGCGCTCGAGCGGCGGAGCCGCGAATCGCGGCCGCACCGCGCAAGTCTTGCCGGCTTGCGGTCGTGCCCACTGTCCTTCAGTTGCCGCGTCCGCGGCGCCCATCCAGGTCCGCGCACACTGCGTGCAAGTGAGCTATGGGCGTCGATCCAGCGGCGCACGAGCGGCTACGGCCGTCGGATGACGTGCCCGACGCGGGGATCGACGGGCGGCGCGTCGATCGAGGCAGCGCAGTCGCCGGCGTCATGCCGTACGACCGAACCGGTCGCGACCGTGGAGGTGAGGTGACCTGGAGGAAGGCGACGCCGTCGGGTGGACCCTCGATGGGCGCCAGGGTCATAACGCCCTGTTGGTCGCGGGTCCGCACGGGTCGACATCACTGCAGGGCCGGCACGGCCAATAGATTGGATTGGCGCGGACGCCAACGGGGCCCGCCCGGGCTGACCGTTTGAGGCCGTGCAACGGCAGGTTCCGCAGATCGCGACACGCTCCGGCGCGACCTGCGGACTGTTCCGCAACGACCTGCAGACGGACACGCCCCGAGGTCTGCCACGGGTCCAGGTCGCCATCTCCAACAGCGGCACCAGTGCAGGAGCCTGCGATGCTGCCGCGCAACACCGGCACGCCGCAGGTCGGCCCCGATCCCGCGACGCCGTACGTTGCGTGCGTCCTTCCATGCGAACGCACCGCCCTGCCTGCCGGACCGGCCAGAGGCCGGTCCTTGTCCGTCCTCAGCCGCCGCCGGCGCCTGCGTGGATGCCGCCCCTGGTCAGTCCAGCGGGGTCGAGCAGCCGCTCCAGCTCCGCGTCCGACAGACCGCTGTCCTCGCGGGCGATGTCGAGCACGGGACGCTGCTCCTTGTAGGCGCGCTTGGCGATCTCGGCGGCCTTTTCGTAGCCGATGATCGGATTCAGGGCGGTGACCAGGATCGGGTTGCGCGCGAGCGCCGCGTCGACGTTGTCGCGGCGCACCTTGAGTCCCGCGATGGCCGAATCGGCGAGCAGGCGCGAGACGTTCGACAGCAGCTGGATCGACTCGATCAGGTTCGCCGCGATCAGCGGCAGTGCCACGTTGAGCTGGAAGTTGCCGGTCTGCCCGGCGATGGTGATCGCGGTGTGGTGTCCCATCACCTGCGCGGCGACCATCACCGTCGCCTCCGGGATCACCGGGTTGACCTTGCCCGGCATGATCGAGCTGCCCGGCTGCAGCGCCGGCAGCTCGATCTCGCCGAGGCCGCCGAGGGGTCCGGAATTCATCCAGCGCAGATCGTTGGCGATCTTGATCAGCGCGACCGCCAGCGCATTGAGCTGGCCCGACAGCTCCACTGCGTCATCCTGCGCGGCGATGCCCTCGAACCGGTCGGCCGCCGCCTCGAACGTCACTCCGGCCAGGCGCGAGAGTTCCCGCGCGACCTTCTTGCCGAACTGCGGATGGGCATTGATGCCGGTGCCGATCGCGGTGCCGCCGATCGGCAATCGGCGCAGGCGTTTGAGGGTGTCGTCGAGCCGCGCTTCGGCCGAAGCGATCTGCGCCGACCACGCGCCGAATTCCTGGGCGAAGGTCAGTGGCATGGCGTCCATCAAATGCGTGCGGCCGGTCTTGACCACCTTGCCGAGCGCCTTGCCACGGCGATCGATCGTACGCCGCAGATGCTTGAGCGCCGGCAGCAGATCCTCGACCACCGCGAGCTGCGCGGAGACGCGGATCGCGGTCGGGATCACGTCGTTCGAGCTCTGGCCCAGGTTGACGTGATCGTTGGGGTGGACCTGGCGCGAGGCATTGGAGGCCAGCATCGCGATGACCTCGTTGGCGTTCATGTTGGACGAGGTGCCCGAGCCGGTCTGATAGACGTCGACCGGGAAATGCGCGTCGTGCCGGCCGTCCGCCACCTCGAGGGCCGCGGCGCGGATCGCCTTGCCGACCTTGGCGGGCAGCAGTTCCAGCCCCGCGTTGACCTCGGCGGCGGCCGCCTTGACAAGCCCCAGCGCCCGGATGAAGCCGCGCGGCATCGGGCGGCCGGAGATCGGGAAATTCTGTACGGCGCGCTGGGTCTGCGCGCCCCATAGCGCGTCGGCCGGCACCTGCAGCTCGCCCATGCTGTCGTGTTCGGTCCGGTATCCGTCGGTGCGGGTGGCTTTGCTCATCGGGTGCGACTCCCTTGAAAGAACGGACGGCGCGCCGGGTGCGGCGGCCGCGGGCGTGGGTGCCCGGGCCGCGGCACGGCGCCGGTGTCGATGCCGATCCGGCCGCGTCGCGCCGAGCGCGATACCGGCCATGGCGGTGCCGGGGCAGGATACGCCAGCGTCCTACGGGCTAAAATGACGCCCCGTCCACGCCCGCACGCCTCCATGACCGATACCCGCACCGTCGAGAGCGCCCTGCTCGCCCTCTCTCCGCTCGACGGCCGGTACGCGGGCAAGGTCGACGCCCTGCGTCCGATCTTCTCCGAGTACGGGCTGATCCGGGCACGGGTGAAGGTGGAGGTGGAATGGCTGCTCGCGCTCGCCGCCGAGCCCGGCATCGGCGAGCTGGCGCCGTTCTCCGACGCCGCGGCCGCACGTCTGCGTGCGCTGGCCGACGACTTCAGCCCGGCCGATGCCGCCGGCGTCAAGGCGATCGAACGCACCACCAACCACGACGTCAAGGCGGTCGAGTACTTCATCAAGGAGCGCCTGAAGGACGATGCGGAGCTGGCGCCGGCCCTGGAGTTCGTACACTTCGCCTGCACCAGCGAGGACATCAACAACCTGTCCTACGGCCTGATGCTCGAGCAGGCGCGGCGCGAGGTCGTGGTGCCGGGGTTCGAGGACATCGTGGCCCGCCTGCGTACGCTGGCCCACGCCCAGGCCGCGCAGCCGATGCTCTCGCGCACCCATGGCCAGACCGCGTCGCCGACCACGCTGGGCAAGGAACTGGCCAATGTCGTCGCGCGTCTGGAGCGGCAGATCCAGCAGATCGGGGCCGTCGAGCTGACCGGCAAGATCAACGGCGCCGTCGGCAACTACAACGCGCACGTGGCCAGCTATCCCGACGTCGACTGGCCCGCATTCGCGCAGCGCTTCGTCGAAGGCCTGGGCCTGGTGTTCAACCCCTACACCACCCAGATCGAACCGCACGACGCGATCGCCGAGATCGGCGATGCCGCGCGCCGCGCCAACACGATCCTCGTCGACCTGTCGCGCGACGTCTGGGGCTACATCTCGCTGGGCTACTTCAAGCAGAAGCTCAAGGACGGCGAAGTCGGCTCGTCGACGATGCCGCACAAGGTCAACCCGATCGACTTCGAGAACGCCGAGGGCAACTTCGGCATCGCCAACGCGCTGTTCGAGCACTTCAGCGCCAAGCTGCCGATCAGCCGCTGGCAGCGCGACCTCACCGATTCCACGGTGCTGCGGGCGCTGGGCACCGCGTTCGGCCACACCCAGGTGGGCCTGGACTCGCTCGCCAAAGGCATCGGCAAGCTGGAGGTGAACCCGCAGCGCCTGGATGCCGATCTCGACGCGGCCTGGGAAGTGCTGGCCGAAGCCGTGCAGACGGTGATGCGTCGCCACGGCCTGCCCAATCCCTACGAGCAGCTCAAAGCGCTGACCCGCGGCCAGGGCATCACGGCCGAGTCGATGCAGGCCTTCGTCGAATCGCTGGACCTGCCCGACGACGCCAAGCAGTCCCTGCGTGTGCTCACACCCGGGCGCTACACCGGACTGGCCGAATCGCTCGCACGGGCCATCTGACGCGGCATTCCGCCGCATGCCTCGACCGCAAGGAATCCGTCATGCGTATCGCCCCGCCCGCCGTCCTCCTCGCCGCATGTCTGCTTTCCGCCTGCGGCGACACGTCATCCGGGGAGGCGTCGACGTCCGCCGCCGATGCCGCCGCGCGTGTCGTCTCCGCGGTGACCCGCGGCGTGCTGACCGACCCTGCCACCGGTGCGAACTGCAACGGGCAGGACGTCGCGATCACCCGGGACGGCTTCAGCCTCGTGCTCGAGGGCAACTGCGGAACCATCGTGGTCACCGGTTCCAACGGCGCCGTCAACGTCGACCGGGCGCGTGCGATCCGCGTCGACGGCCGTGAGGTCACGGTCTTGAACATGGAGGTGGCCGACGTCGAGGTGGCGGGCTCGAACAACATCCTCAACCTGACCGAGGTCGGCGCGCTGCGCATCGCCGGCGACGACAATATGGTGCTCGCCCGGCAGATCGAGCGGGTCGTGATCAGCGGCCGGTCCAATACGGTGAATCCGGACAACACGCCCGAACTCGACGACACCGGCAGCGGCAACCGGGTGCTGTGATCGAGCGCGCCGCGGTCGCGGGGTTCAGGTGCGGACGAGAATCTCGACCCGGCGGTTGAGCTGCCGCCCGCCGGGGTTGTCCTGACCGAGCACCGCGTTGGGCGCGACCGGTCGCGTTTCCCCGTAGCCGATGGCCTCGGCCTCCACGTCCAGACCGCGCGCCCGCAGCGCCGCGAGCACGGCTGCTGCGCGCCGTTCGGAGAGGGCCTGGTTGTAGGCATCGGTGCCCTTCGCGTCGGTGTGTCCGCCGATCTCCACGGCGCGCGCGCGGGTGCCACCGAGGGCACGGGCCAGGGTATCGAGCACGTCCGCGGCATCGGCGCGGATCTCCGAGCGGTCGAAGTCGAACAGCACCCGGTCGTTCAAGGTGATCAGATAGCCGCACGGGGCGCCGGGCGGCGCGAACCGGCGCAGCGGTGGAAAGCGGCCCGCGGGCGGCACCTTCGGCAGCGGCGCCATCGCCACCTCACGGCCCGGCGTGCCGACCATGCCGGTGCCGTCGCCGTGGTTGACGACGAGACTCGCCTCCCCGTTCCACGACCCGGACCCGTCGGCGTTGACTGTCACCAGCCCCTGCGGCCCGTTCCACGTGCCACTGCCGTCGCCGTTGATCTGGATCAGGCCGCTGTCGCCGTTCCAGGTACCGCCGCCCTTGCCGTCCAGGACGATCAGGCCGGCCGGTCCGTTGTAGGTGCCCGCGCCATCGGCCTCCACCTGGACCAGGGCGTCCTCGCCCTCGCCGATGGTGCCGTTGATGGTGCCGCTGCCGTCCGCCTCGATCGTGACCAATCCCCCTTCGAAGCGGGCCGTGCCGCTGCCGTCGGCATTGATCTGGAACAGCCCCTCGTCGCCGTTGCGGATCAGGTTGCCCGCCGCATCGACCGACGTGATGCCGGCATCGTTGACCAGCACGCCGTCGCTGCCGCAGCGGGCCGGCGCGACGCTGACGCCCTGCATGGGGTCCAGGACGGCCGCCATCGAGGCCTCGAGTGCGCGCTGGGCCGGCGTGACGCCGAGGATCTCCGGCACCACGATCAGCGGGATCGCCGGAAACTCCGGCAACGGCGCGTCCGCGTCAGCCGATGCCGATCGCGGATCGTCCGAGGCGGTCGTCGCAGCGGTCGCGGCGGCTCCGGGCGAAACCGTCGATGGCGCGGGCGGTGCGCCGCAGGCGGCCAGCCACAGGGTCGACACCAGGATCGGCAATACGCGCATGGAACGCTCCTCGGAACGGTGGCGGCACTTGAACTGCGCGCGCTTGGATTGTCAATCGGGGCTCACCCGGGCCGGCGACGCTCGGCGACCACGTGCCATGCATCGCGCTGCGGGCTGGGCGACAATGGCCGCCGTGCCGGCCGCGGTCGGCGTTCTCCCTGCCGGATCGCCCTTGAACGACACCGCTGCCCTTCCTTTCGAACTCGATGCCGGCCCCCACACTCCGCTGGGCATGCCGCCGGCGCTGTTCCTGCGCGATTACTGGCAGAAGCGCCCGCTGCTGATCCGCAACGCATTCCCGGGGCTCGAATCCCCGTTGCAACCCGAGGATCTGGCCGGCCTCGCCTGCGAGGAGGCCGCGCTGTCGCGGTTGATCCGTCACGACCGCAACCGTGACGCCTGGCAGGTGCAGACCGGTCCGTTCGACGAAGCGCTGTTTCCCGGCCTCGGCGACCGCGACTGGACGCTGCTGGTGCAGGACGTGGACAAATGGGATGCCGACGTCGCCGCGCTGCTGCCGCACTTCGCCTTCCTGCCGCGCTGGCGCATCGACGATGTAATGGTCAGTTTCGCCGCCACCGGCGGTTCGGTCGGCGCCCACGTCGACCAGTACGACGTGTTCCTGCTGCAGGGCCAGGGCCGCCGCCGCTGGCAGATCGACGCCTCGCAGGCCCTGGGACGCGGCGTACCGCCGCAGGCCTTCCGCGACGACGTCGAGCTGAAACTGCTGCGCGAGTTCACGTCCACCCACGACTGGGTCCTCGGGCCCGGCGACATGCTCTATCTGCCGCCGATGGTGCCGCACCACGGGGTGGCCGAGGACCCCTGCCTGACGTTCTCGGTGGGCATGCGCGCACCGTCGGTCGCCGAGTTGATCGGTGACTACGTCGACGCGCTGGCCGCCGACATCGACGAGAGCCGCCGCTATCACGACGCGACGCTTGCCGTGCCCGCCGATCCCAACGAGATCGATGCCGGGGCGATGGCGCGGGTGGCGGAGGCACTGGCCGTGCTGCGCACGGAGGATCCCGACGCGCTGGGCGAGTGGTTCGGCCGCTTCATCACCAGTTACCGCAATGCGCACCAGCCGATGCCTGCCGACACCGTTCCGCCGCGTATCGAGCTGGAGTGGCAGATGTCGGAGGGCGGCGCCGTGCTCCATCGCAACCCCTTCTCCCGGGTGGCGTGGCGACGCACCGCCGACGGCGCACGCCTGTTCGTGTCCGGCTCGGCGTTGCAGGTACCCGCGGCCGACGCACCGGTGATCGCGGCGGCCGACACGCTCGCGGGCGAGGCCTACGCCGCGCTGTCACCCGGAGGCCGTGACGCGGTCAACGCCCTGATCGAGCTGGGCCATTACCAGCTCGCCCTGCCCGACGACGCGTGAGCCGCGCCGTGCACATCGTCGAGATCGGGGAGTCCACCCAGCAGGCGACGGCGCACGCCTTGCGCGAGGCCGTCTTCGTGCAGGAACAGCAGGTGCCGGCCGAGCTGGAGCGCGACGCGTTGGACCCGTTGTGCCGCCACGTGCTGGCGCTCGATGCCGACGGCGCGGCGATCGGCACCGGGCGCCTGGCGCCCGATGGCAAGATCGGGCGGCTCGCCGTGCGCGCGGACAGGCGCGGCGAAGGTGTCGGTGAAGCCATGCTGCGCCGGCTCCTCGCGATTGCCGATGACCAGGGACTGCGCGCGACCTACCTGCACGCCCAGCTGAGGGCCACTGCGCTGTACGCGCGCAACGGCTTCGTCGCGCACGGCCCGCGCTTCGTCGAAGCCGGCATCGAGCATCGCGCGATGCGACGCCAGCCCGGCGCCGCGTTCGCGATCGACGATCTGCAGGCGGCCGTCGATGCGACGGTGACCCTGGTGCACGGGGCCAGGCGCGCGCTGTGGCTGCGCAGCCGCGATCTCGATCCCGGGCTGTACGACCATCCCGAGGTGCTCCAGGCGCTGCGCCGCTTCGCCACCGCCGGCCGCGATGGCCGGGTGCAGGTGCTGTTGCAGGACGCGGCCGCCGCCCAGCGCGGGCACGCGCCGCTGCTCGCACTCGCCCAGCGTCTGCCCACCGTGTTCGCGTTCCGCGAGGCCGACGACGCGGTCGACCGCGCGTTCGCGGGTGCATTCCTGGTCAGCGACGGTGGCGGCTACCTGCACCGGCCGCTCGGCCACCGGTTCGACGGTGAGGCGGCCGTCGCCCTGCCAGGACGCGCGCGTCAGTTGGAGCGCCAGTTCGCTCCGGTGTGGGAGCGTTCACGCCTGTGCACCGAGTTCCGCGCGCTCGGAATCTGAGCGCGCCCGCGCCCGCGCGGCGGCGGAACGAACGTTTGCGACCTTCGTCGAACACCGTGGCGGCGGGCGCCTCTGCTGCATGGCAGACGGCGGGCCGGGTATACTCCCGGGCCTCGATCGGCCCCCGCGGCGCGCAGATTCGCATGCGCCTGGGTGCGCCGCGCGCCCCCTCCCCACAGAGTCCGAATCACCCGACGTGGACAGTCTCCTGAAGCAGTTTGCGAAGTCGTCCCAGTTCGGCGCCAATGCCGCCTACATCGAAGACCTGTACGAGCAGTACCTGGTACAGCCCGACAGCGTCGGGGCCGACTGGAAACGTTGGTTCGATTCCTTCAAGGGCCGCGAGGCCGGCGACGTGCCCCATTCGGCCGTGCTGTCGGCGGTCGCCGAGGCCGGCCGCCAGGCGGCGCGCGGCGTGGTCGCCCAGGGCCCGGCCCAGGGCGCGGGTGACGAGCGGGAACGCCATGTCGGGCGCCTGATCACCGCCTACCGCTCGCGCGGCCATCTCGGTGCGCGGCTCGATCCGCTGGACCTGACCCCGCCGGTCAACCCGCCGGATCTGGGACTGCCGTTCCACCAGCTCACCGAGGCCGACCTCGACGACGAGTTCAGCACCGGCGGCGTGGCGGGCCAGCCGCGGATGAAGCTGCGCGACCTGCTGGCGCTGCTCAAGACCACGTACTCCAGCCAGATCGGCGCGGAGTTCATGCACATCCCCGATTTCGACCAGCGCAGCTGGCTCTACCAGCGCCTGGAGAAGGCCGGCGGCCGCTTCGCGCGCAGCGGGGACGAGAAGAAGCGCATCCTCCAGCGGCTCACCGCGGCCGAGGGACTCGAGCGGTATCTGCACACCAAATACGTCGGCCAGAAGCGCTTCTCGCTCGAGGGCGGCGACGCGCTGATTCCGCTGCTCGACACCGTGATCCAGCGCGCCGGCAAGGACGGGGTCAAGGACATCGTGCTCGGCATGGCCCACCGCGGCCGGCTCAACGTGCTGGTCAATACGCTGGGCAAGAATCCGCGCATCCTGTTCGACGAGTTCGAGGGCAAGTTCGAACACCACCACGACGACGATCGCGCCCACACCGGCGACGTGAAGTACCACATGGGCTTCTCGGCCGATCTGGTGACCCCCGGCGGCCCGGTGCATCTGGCGCTGGCGTTCAACCCCTCGCACCTGGAGATCGTCAACCCGGTGGTGGCAGGCAGCGTGCGCTCGCGCCAGCACCGCCGGCGCGACACCGAGCGCAAGGCCGTCGTGCCCGTGCTGCTGCACGGCGACGCCGCGTTCGCCGGCCAGGGCGTGAACATGGAGCTGTTCCAAATGTCGCAGGCCCGCGGCTTCGCGGTCGGCGGCACGGTGCACGTGGTCATCAACAACCAGGTCGGGTTCACCACCAGCGAGCGCCAGGATTCGCGCTCCACGCTGTACTGCACCGATGTCGCCAAGATGGTCGGCGCACCGGTGCTGCACGTGAATGCCGACGATCCCGAAGCGGTCGTGTTCTGCGCCGAGCTGGCCTACGACTTCCGGCAACAGTTCGGCAAGGACGTGGTCATCGACCTCGTCTGCTACCGGCGCCACGGCCACAACGAGGCCGACGAGCCGGCCGCGACCCAGCCGCTGATGTACCAGGTGATCCGCAAGCACAAGACGCCGCGCGAGCTCTACACCGCGCAGCTGGTGGCCGAGGGCGTGGTCACCGCCGACGAGGCCAAGGCCTTCGTCGACCGCTATCGCGACAAGCTCGACGCCGGCGAGGTCACGGTCGAGCTGGCCGATGCCAAGCCGTCCGACTACGAGCTCACGATCGACTGGGATCCCTACCTCGCAGGCCGTCTGACCGACACCCTGGACACCACCGTCTCGGTGGACACGCTGAAGGCGCTGGCCTCGCGGATCACCACGATTCCCGAATCGGTGAGCCTGCACGCACGTGTGGCCAAGATCTACGAGGACCGCCGCAAGATGGCGGCCGGCGAGATCCCCGGCGACTGGGGCTTTGCCGAGAACCTCGCCTACGCCACCCTGCTCGATGCCGGCCACCGCCTGCGCCTGGTGGGCCAGGACAGCGGCCGGGGCACGTTCTTCCACCGTCACGCGGTGCTGCACGACCAGAACAATGGCGAGGACTACATCCCGCTGCGCGAGCTGGTCAGCAATCCCGAGGACGCCACGATCATCGACTCGCTGCTGAGCGAGGAGGCGGTGATGGCGTTCGAGTACGGCTACGCCTCGTCCGAGCCGGGCACGCTGTGCATCTGGGAAGGCCAGTTCGGCGACTTCGCCAACGGCGCCCAGGTTGTCATCGACCAGTTCCTGTCGTCGGGCGAGGCCAAGTGGCAGCGCCTGTGCGGCCTGGCGCTGTTCCTGCCGCACGGCTACGAAGGCCAGGGCCCCGAACACAGCTCGGCGCGTCTCGAGCGCTTCCTCCAGCTGTGCGCGCTGGACAACATGATGGTCTGCGTGCCGACCACGCCGGCCCAGGCCTTCCACATGATCCGCCGCCAGCTGTGCATGACCACGCGCAAGCCGCTGGTGGTGATGACGCCGAAGTCGCTGCTGCGCCACAAGCTGGCCGTGTCCTCGCTCGAGGAACTGGCCAACGGCGAGTTCCAGCACCTGATCCCGGATGGCGAGGCCGATCCCAGCAAGGTGAAGCGGGTGGTCGTGTGTTCGGGCAAGGTCTACTACGACCTGCTCGAGGAAGCGCGCACGCAGTCGCTCGATACGGTCGCGCTGCTGCGTGTCGAGCAGCTGTATCCGTTCCCGCGTGGCCAGCTGACCGAGGAACTGAAGCGCTACGGCAAGGCGACCGAGGTCGTGTGGTGCCAGGAAGAGCCGCAGAACCAGGGCGCGTGGTACCAGATCAAGCACCATCTCGAGGCCTGCAAGGACGCCGGCCAGAAGCTGCACTACGCCGGCCGTGCCCGCTCGCCCTCGCCTGCCGTCGGTCACTTCAACGATCACGTCGCCGAGCAGCAGCAGTTGATCGCCGATGCGCTCGTCAACGACCTCGGCGGCAAGGTCTTCGCCGAATAATCCGCGCCATCCCCACATTCAACGCTTTTCCAGGAAGCCACATGGCCACTGAAATCAAAGTCCCGGTCCTGCCCGAATCCGTCTCCGACGCGACCATCGCCACCTGGCACAAGAAGGCCGGCGACGCGGTCCGCCGCGACGAGAACATCGTCGACCTGGAGACCGACAAGGTCGTGCTCGAAGTGCCGTCGACGGTCGACGGCGTGATCAAGGAGATCAAGTTCGAGGAGGGCGCGACGGTCAACAGTGCGCAGGTCATCGCCATCATCGAGGAAGGCGCCGCCGCCGGAGCGCCTGCGGCCGAGTCCGGCAGCCAGGGCAAGCAGGCTCCGGCCGCCGGCGACGAGCAGGTGCAATCCAAGTCGGAAGCGAAGAAGGCCGACGACAAGGCGCCGGCCTCGACCAAGCCGCAGTCGCCGGGCAAGAACGACAGCCTGCCGCCGGGGGCCCGCTTCACCGCCGAGACCAAGGGCATCGACGCCTCGCAGGTCGAAGGCACCGGCCGCCGCGGCGCGGTGACCAAGGAAGACCTGATCAATTACGCCTCGGGCAAGACGCCCGGCGTGTCGGGCGGTGCCCGACCGGAAGAGCGCGTGCCGATGACGCGCATCCGCAAGACCATCGCCGCGCGCCTGATGCAGTCCAAGGACTCGATCGCGATGCTGACCTCGTTCAACGAGGTCAACCTCGGCAAGGTGATGGCGCTGCGCAAGGAGCTCGGCGAGCAGTTCCAGAAGGACCACGGCATCAAGCTCGGCTTCATGAGCTTCTTCGCCAAGGCGACGGCCAACGCGCTGCAGCGCTACCCGATCGTCAACGCGTCGGTCGACGGCGATGACGTGATCTATCACGGCTACGCCGACATCTCGGTCGCCATCTCCACCGACCGGGGCCTGGTCACGCCGGTGCTGCGCAATGTCGAGCGCATGGGTTTCGCCGAGATCGAACAGGGCATCGCCGACTACGCCAAGAAGGCGCGCGACGGCAAGCTGGGCCTCGACGACCTCCAGGGCGGCACGTTCACCATCACCAACGGCGGCACCTTCGGCTCGCTGATGTCGACGCCGATCGTCAATCCGCCGCAGTCGGCGATCCTGGGCATGCATGCGATCAAGGACCGTGCGATCGTCGAGAACGGCCAGGTCGTCGCCGCGCCGATGATGTACATCGCGCTGTCCTACGACCACCGCATCATCGACGGCAAGGACGCGGTGCAGTTCCTGGTGGACATCAAGAACCAGCTGGAGAACCCGCACCGCATGCTGCTCGGCATGTGATGCATCGCGACCCCCTCCACGGAGGGGGTTCGCGCGTGTGGCACCCGCGCCACGCCCCCACATTCGCCGCATACGGCACCCTGCCCCGCGGGCAGGCATCGAAAGAAGGATTTCCCATGGCAGAACAATTCGACGTCGTCGTCATCGGAGCCGGTCCGGCCGGCTATCACGCCGCGATTCGTGCCGCGCAGCTCGGCATGAAGGTCGCCTGCATCGACGCCGCGCTGGGCAAGGACGGCAAGCCCGCGCTCGGCGGCACCTGCCTGCGCGTGGGCTGCATCCCGTCCAAGGCGCTGCTCGATTCCTCGCGCCAGTTCTGGAACATGGGCCACATCTTCGGCGACCACGGCATCAGCTTCAAGGACGCCAAGATCGACGTCGAGGCGATGATCGGCCGCAAGGACAAGATCGTGAAGCAGTTCACCGGCGGCATCGCGATGCTGTTCAAGGCGAACAAGGTCACCGCCTACTACGGCTTCGCGACGTTGCACGCCGACCGCCTGGTGAAGGTCGCGCAGCATGACGGCAGCGAGGTCGAGCTGACCGGCACCAACGTGATCATCGCCGCGGGTTCGGATTCGATCGAGCTGCCGTTCGCGAAGTTCGACGGCGACACCATCGTCGACAACGTCGGCGCGCTGGACTTCACCGAAGTGCCGAAGCGCCTGGCGGTCATCGGTGCCGGCGTGATCGGCCTCGAGCTCGGCAGCGTGTGGAAGCGTCTCGGTGCCGAGGTCGTGATCCTGGAGGCCCTGCCCGATTTCCTCGCCGCGGCCGACGCCGAAGCCAGCAAGGCGGCGCTGAAGGAATTCAAGAAGCAGGGTCTCGACATCCGACTGGGCGCCAAGGTCTCCAAGGCGGAAGTGACCGGCAAGGGCAAGAAGAAGGAAGTGGCGCTGAGCTTCGCCGACAAGGACGGCGAGCAGACGCTCACCGTCGACAAGCTGCTGGTCGCCGTCGGCCGCAAGGCCGCGAGCAAGGGCCTGCTGGCGGAAGGTTGCGGCGTGAAGTTGACCGACCGCGGCCAGATCGAGGTGGACGCGCATTGCCACACCGGCGTGGACGGCGTCTGGGCGGTCGGCGACTGCGTGCGCGGCCCGATGCTCGCGCACAAGGGCTTCGAGGAAGGCGTCGCGGTGGCCGAGCTGATCGCCGGCCTGCCGGGCCACGTCAACTTCGACACGATTCCGTGGGTCATCTACACGGAACCGGAAATTGCCTGGGTGGGCAAGACCGAGCAGCAGCTCAAGGCCGAAGGCATCCCGTACAAGGCCGGAAGCTTCCCGTTCGCCGCCAATGGCCGCGCAGTGGCGATGAGCGAGCCCGCGGGCTTCGTCAAGGTCATCGCCCATGCCGAAACCGATCGGGTGCTGGGCATGCATCTGGTCGGCGCGAACGTCTCCGAGCTGGTGCACGAGGGCGTGCTGACGATGGAGTTCAGCGGCTCGGCCGATGATCTCGCCCGCATCTGCCATGCGCATCCGTCGCTGTCGGAAGTGGTCCACGACGCCGCGATGGCGGTCGACAAGCGCTCGATCCACAAGGCGAACTGATCGGACGGCGGGATGTGGACTCGCGGATCCCGGCGTCGAACGAGCACCGGGCCGCGATCGCCATCCTCACCCAGACGCCGGGCATCGCCCGGCGTCTGCATGTTCCGAACCACCCGTGATGAATGACGGCTCTGATGAAAAGCATCTGTGTCTACTGCGGTTCCAACTCCGGCAACAAGCCGTCTTATGCCGAACGCGCGATCGCGCTCGGCGACCGGATCGCCCGTGACGGGCTGCGCCTGGTCTACGGCGGCGGCAACGTCGGACTGATGGGCACGGTCGCCAACGCCGTGCTCGACGGCGGCGGCCAGGTCACCGGGGTGATCCCGCAGCAGCTCGCAGACTGGGAGGTCGCACACCGCGGCCTGACCGAACTCGAGATCGTCGACTCGATGCACGCGCGCAAGATGCGCATGTTCGAGCTGTCGGATGCCTTCGTCGCCCTGCCCGGCGGCTTCGGCACGATGGAGGAGATCTTCGAGATGCTCACCTGGCGCCAGCTCGGCATCGGCAGCAAGCCATGCGCCTTCCTCGACATCGACGGCTTCTATGCGCCGCTGATCGGCATGATCGACCGGATGGTCGAGGAGCGCTTCCTGCATCCCGACCAGCGCGCGGATCTGTGGTACGGCAGCGACATCGACGCGATGCTGGCGTGGATGCAGGCCTACGAGCCGGCCCAGGCGAGCAAGTGGATCGACGAGAAGCGGCGCAGTGTCATGAAGTGAGGCCCCGCGGCCCGCCGGCCGCACGCGGTGCGACCGGCGCGGCGCGCAATCCGCGTCTCTGCGACCCGCCGACCGTCCGGTCCGGACGGAATCCCGACCGGGGCGGCACGCCGGGACGCGGCCCCCCCCCCCCGACACGCCGATGCCGTTCCGGCTCGGCGCTTGCGCAGATGCCCGCATGCTTCGATCCGCTCGCGACCCACGGCTGCAGTCCGCCGCTGCCTCGCGCCCGTGTGCATGCGTTGCAACGCCCGGCGCCGCGGAGTCATCCGTGGATGTCACCTGCGCCCATGCCTCGCGTGTGCGTCGTGGGCGCTCGCCGCGTCGCGGAGTGCGTCACGCACGCGAATCCAGCGGCATCGCAGGCTCCGTCGCCGGTTTCGGGGCCCTGTGGACTGCCTGCGCATCCGGATCGGGCGCCACCCCGCCTCGGATTGCGCGTTCGCATGCGCGGCACGCCGGCGCATGGACGCGACGCGAATGATCCGGCACGCCGGATCCGGAGCCCGGGCGGCGCGGCCTGTATCCTGATCCATCCGACACCACGAGGTCCTTACGGATGTCCATCCCCGCCACGTTCGACGCCTTCCGCATCCACAGCGACGATGCCGGCCACCGCAGCGGTGTCGAGCGGGTCGCAATCGACGATCTCGCCCCGGGCGAGCTCGATGTGGCGGTCGTGCATTCGTCGGTGAACTTCAAGGATGCGCTCGCGGGGACCGGCACCGGCAAGATCCTGCGGCGGTTTCCGCTGGTGGGTGGCATCGATGTCGCCGGCCACGTCGTCGCCTCGCGCGACCCCGCGTTCAAGGAAGGCGATGCGGTGCTGGTGACCGGCAGCGGCCTGTCGGAGACGCGCGACGGCGGCTACGCGCGGTATGCCCGCATCGAAGCGCAGTGGGCGGTGCGGCTGCCCACGGGCCTGGGTCTTCGCGAGAGCATGATCCTCGGGACCGCCGGCTTCACCGCGGCGCTCGCCCTGCTGCGCATGCACGAGAACCGGCAGACGCCCGATCACGGCCCGCTCGCCGTCACCGGCGCCACCGGCGGCGTCGGCTCGCTCGCCGTCGACATCTTCGCCAGCGCCGGCTTCGAGGTGCATGCGGTGAGCGGCAAGCCCGAGCATGCGCAGTATCTGCGTCACATCGGCGCCTCCGAGGTGCTCGGCCGCGACGCGCTGGCGACCACGCGGCCGATGGAATCGGCCCGGTTCGGCGGCGGTCTCGACAACGTCGGCGGACCGATGCTGGTGAGCCTGCTCGCCCAGACCCGGCCTTACGGCAATGTCGCCGCCGCGGGCCTCGCCGCGAGCGCGGCGCTGGATGCGACCGTCATGCCCTTCATCATCCGCGGCGTCTCGCTGCTGGGCGTGGCCTCAGCGGGCACGCCGCGCGCGATCCGCGACGAAGTCTGGGCGCGGCTGGCGAGCGACTGGAAACCGCGCCACCTGGACACCATCTGCACGCGCGAGATCGCACTCGCGCAACTGCACGAGGTCTTCGCGCAGATGCTGTCCGGCGGATCGCTCGGGCGCACGCTGGTCACACTCTGAGCACGCGTGTTTGCTTACATGAAACGCGGCGCTAGAATCCGCAGGTATTGAAGGGGAACCAATGGCGCGCATTCTGATCGTCGACGACTCGCCGTCGCAGCTCATGGGCATCCGGCGCATCGTCGAGAAGCTCGGCCACCAGGCCTTGACCGCCGAAGACGGTCAGGCCGGCGTGGAGGCGGCCAAGCGCGAGTTGCCCGATCTCATCCTGATGGACGTGGTGATGCCGAACCTCAACGGCTTCCAGGCGACCCGCTCGATCACCCGGGACCCGGCGACGAAGCACATCCCGGTGGTGCTGGTCACCACCAAGGACCAGGACACAGATCGCGTCTGGGGCATGCGCCAGGGCGCGAAGGCCTACCTCACCAAGCCCTTCAGCGAAGTCGAGCTGTCCGACACGATCGTCAGGACCATCGGCGACCAGGCGCCGCCTGCCGCGGAGTGACGCCGATGCGGCCCCAGGTCGCACCGGCTGCTTGTCACCGCCGCACCGCGCGCCGCCCGGGAACCTTGAGCGGGCGGAGTGCAGCGTCGGGACCGTGGGATACAAGCCGCGCCCGTGACGCGATGCGACTGCACGCGCCATTGCACGTCGCTACGCTCGCCTCTCGCCCCCCGCGAGGTCGAACCGGCGGACGCGACGCGACGTGCACAGCGCCATGCTCGTCGATCGCCGCCCCGCGCAACCCGGGCCGGCCGGAGCGAACGTCCGGCGCGCCACCGCGCGCGGGCGCCGTCCCGCGACAGACCAATACCGGCACGCGCGACAGCCGCGACCGGTCCCCGTCGGTCACCTGTCGCGTCGCTCGCCGCCGGCGAACGCATCGCGCAAGGCTTCGTAGGCCGCCGTCTGCGCCGGTGTGCGCGGCACCGGCGCCTCGATCTCGAGCTCGACCAGCTGGTCGCCCGCAGGCACGCCCGCCGTGCCCGGAAGGCCGCGTCCGCGCAGCCGGAGCTTGCGTCCGGCCTCGGAGCCGGCCGGAATCTTCAGCTCCACACGGCCGCCCAAGGTCGCCACGCTCACCGTCGCACCGAGCGCCGCATCCCACGGCGACACGGGCAGCAGGTGGATGATGTTGCGCCCGTCTACCTCGAAATCCGGATGGGCCGCGTATTCGATCTCGAGCAGCAGGTCGCCGCCCCGCGGGCCCTGGCCCGGCAGGCGCACCACCTGGCCCGGACGGATGCCCGTGGGGATACGCACGTCGAACGTGCGGCCCAGGACCGGGACGCGCACGCTGTCGCCGCGATATACGGTCTCCAGCGGAACCGCCAGCCGGGCGCGCGTGTCACCGCGCGGCGCCTGTCCGGCTTGCCCCGCCCCTGCCGCGCCCGTGTACGCCCCGCCGGCGCGGCGCCGGAACAGTTCCTCGAAGAAATCGCTGAATCCCCCGCCTGCGCCGCCGCCGGCGAAGATCTCGTCGAGATCCGGGCCCGCGCCGCCACCGTAGCCACCGAACCCGCCCGGGGGCGGCTGCACGTCATCTCCGGGCCGGTAGCCGCGCGCGCGCAGCTGGTCGTAGGCCTTGCGCTTGTCGGGATCCCGCAGCGCCTCGTAGGCCTCGTTGATGCTCTTGAACGTCTCTTCGGCGGCGGCTTCCTTGCTCACGTCGGGATGGAACTTGCGAGCGAGCCGGCGGTACGCCGTCTTGATCTCGGCGTCGCCCGCATTGGGCTCGACGCCGAGGATTCCGTAGTAGTCCTTGAACTGCATGCTGATTCTTCCGGTACGGCCCTGGGAGCGCGCTGGCGCAGTCGCCAACGTGGCGGCGGCCCGCAGGATACCTGCAGGCCGCCGCATCCGCTGTGCCGGCGCGGACCCGCGCCATGCACCGGCAGGTGATCACCCGCCGCTGGCGCCGTCGCGTCCCGCGCCGACCTGGATGCGCCGGGGCGTGGTCTCGGGTCGCTTGGGAATGCTGATCTCCAGCACGCCGTTGCGGCCCGTGGCGGTGATCGCATCGGCGTCCGCGCTGTCGGGCAGCGAGAACCGGCGGTGGAACCGACCGCTGACGCGCTCCATCCGCGAGAACCGCACGTCGTTCTCGCCCGCCTGTGCATCGGTCGCGTCTCCGGCCTCGCCGGGCCGCGTGACCCGCTCGCCCTTCAGGCTGAGGATGCCCTTGTCCATCCAGATCTCCACGTCCTGCGGCTCGAGTCCGGGCAGGTCGGCAAGGATCACGAAACGCTCGCGTTCCTCGTGGATGTCGACCCGCGGCACCCACTGGCTGGTGACCACGGACGAGGTGTCCTGCACGTCGCCGGACTGGATGAACTGGTCGAAGAACCGGCGCATTTCCTCGTGAAGCCCGGAACGTTCGGTCCGCGCCGGAGGGCGCGGGGTGTTGCGCTGCATGTCGTGACGCATGGCGATACTCCGGTTGCGAGCGGCGGCTGCCGCGATGGCCGGAATCTGGGAATCGCGCCGGCGGTTTCAAGGGTGCGGCCGTCGTCCGGGGCGACCGGCTAGACTCCGTTCACCCTCTCCTCGAGCCTGCGACCATGTCCATCCAGATCGGCGACACCATTCCCGAAGTCACCCTCAAGCACATCCACGACGGCGTCCGCGTCATCGACACGCCGACCGTGTTCTCCGGCAAGAACGTGGTGATGTTCGCCGTGCCGGGCGCCTTCACCCCGACCTGCTCCGAACATCACCTGCCGGGTTTCGTCGCCCGCTTCGACGACTTCCGCAGCCGCGGCGTGGACGTGGTGTGCATCGCGGTCAACGATCCCTTCGTCCTGCAGGCCTGGGGCGAGAGCGTCGGCGTGCCGCCCGGCCTGCAGATGCTGGCCGACGGCAACGCCGACTTCGTCCGTGCGCTCGGCCTGGAGATGGATGCCAGTGCCTACGGCATGGGCACGCGCGCGCGGCGCTTCGCGCTGTACGCCGAGGACGGTGTGGTCCGACACCTCTTCGTCGAGGCGCCGGGCGAGTTCAAGGTGTCGTCGGCCGACAACGTGCTCGCCCATCTCGACTGAGGCGCTGAGCGCGCGACATGCGGTGCCGGATGCCCCCTCCGCGTGAGGGGGCGTTGACGCCGCGGACCGTAGGCTACCCCCGCATTCAAGGAGCCTTCGATGACCGACACCACCCGCGTGCTCGCGCGCAACACCCAGATCCTGCGCTTCCTGATGAAGTACCGGCGGGCGGGCGTGCTGTCGGGCTTCGATCTGGACCCCGCGACGACGGATCTGGAACAGGTCGACGACGGCCGCCCGGAGCAGTTCGTCGACGATCTCGAGGCATTGGGGCCGACCTTCATCAAGATCGGTCAGGCGCTCTCGACGCGGCCCGACATGGTGCCGCCGGCCTACATCGTCGCGCTCGAGCGGATGCAGGACGACGTGGCGCCGGTGCCGTTCGAGGTGATCCACGACGCGGTCGAGGATGCGCTGGGCGTGCGCATCAACAAGATCTTCGAATCCTTCGAGGAGACGCCGCTCGGCAGCGCATCGCTGGCCCAGGTCCATCGCGCCACGCTGCGCGACGGTCGCCGGGTGGCGGTCAAGGTGCAGCGGCCGGGCATCGTCGAACAGATCCGTGACGATCTCGACACCCTGTCCCGCCTGGCCGGTGGCATCGACCGCGTGACCGACGTCGGCCGGCGCGTGCGCTTCGCCGACTGGGTGCACGAGTTCCGGCGCACCCTGCTGGCCGAGCTGGACTATCGCATCGAAGCCGAGAATCTCGACCGGTTCGACGCGCACTTCGCCGCCTATCCCAGCCTCTTTGTGCCCAAGCCGATCTGGGACCTGACCCGCCCGCGCGTGCTGACGATGGAGCTCGTCGAGGGCACCAAGGTCACCGACATCAGTGGCCTGTTGCGCACCGAACACGACCTGGCGCCGCTCGGCACGGCCCTGCTTCACGGCTATCTCGACCAGGTGTTCGTGCACGGCGAGATCCACGCCGACCCGCACCCGGGCAACCTGCTCTACACGCGCGACGGCCGCCTCGCCCTGCTCGATCTGGGCATGGTGGCCCACGTGCCGCCGCGCACACGCGAGCGCCTGCTCAAGCTGCTCTTCGCCGCCGTCGACGGACGCGGCGAGCACGTGGCCGCAGAAGGAATCGCGCTGGGTACGCGGCTGGAGGACTTCGACGAGGAGCGCTACTACCGGGATGTCGGCCAGCTCGTGGCGCGGTACGCCGCGCAGTCCGGCGCGACCGGCCAGACCGAGGGCAAGCTGATGCTCGACCTCGTGCGCCTGGCCACCGCATGCGGCCTGCGCACAGCGCCCGAAATGAGCCTGCTGGGCAAGACCCTGCTGCACCTCGAATCGGTGGTGCACGCGCTGGCGCCCGAGCTGGACATGAAGCGCGTGGTCGAGGACCACCTCAACGACATGATGCGCCAGCGCCTGCGCAAATCGCTGTCGCCGGCCAGCCTGGCCAGCGAGATGATGGAGCTCCAGGAACTGGTGCGCGACGCGCCGCGCAAGGTCTCGAACGTGCTGTCGTTGCTGTCGGAGAACCGGCTGCGCGTGCGCCTGACCGGGCTGGAGGAGTCGCACCTGCTCGAGAGCCTGCACAAGATCGCCAACCGCATCGCGGCCGGCGTGGTGACGGCCGCGCTGATCATGGCCTCGGCGATGATGATGGACAACGAGGGCGGTCCGCGGCTGTTCGGCTATCCCGCCATCGCCCTGCTGCTGTTCCTCACCGGCGCCGGACTCGGCATCGCGATCGTGCTCAGTGCGCTGCTCGGCGACCGCCGTGCGCGGCCGAACGAGGAGCGCGGTCCCAGCTGACATGATGCCGGGAGATGAGAACCGGTCTCATCGCTCTGGTACCATGGCCGGCTCCCCGCGCGATCCGACTGCCCAATGTCAGCTGCCTTCGGCACCGAGACGGTGCTCGACGTCCGTCACTGGACCGACGCCTATTTCAGTTTCACCACGACCCGCGACGACGGCTTCCGCTTCGAGAACGGGCAGTTCGTGATGATCGGCCTCGAGGTCGAGGGCCGGCCGCTGCTGCGCGCCTATTCGATCGCCAGCGCCAACTGGGAAGAACAGCTCGAGTTCTTCAGCATCAAGGTCGACGACGGCCCGCTGACGTCTCGCCTGCAGCACATCCGTCCCGGTGACCGCATCCTGGTGGGCCGCAAGCCGACCGGCACCCTGCTGGTCCACGATCTGCATCCCGGCCGCAACCTCTACCTGCTGGGGACCGGCACCGGTTTCGCGCCGTGGCTGTCGGTGATCAAGGATCCCGAAACCTACGAGCGTTTCGAGAAGGTGATCGTCACCCACGGCGTGCGCACCGCGCAGGATCTCGCCTACCGCGACTACATCGTCAACGAGCTGCCGCACCACGAGTTCCTCGGCGAACAGATGGCGCGACAGCTGCTGTACTACCCGGCGGTCACGCGCGAGGACTTCGTGTTCGAGGGCCGCAGCCACCGCGGCCGCCTCACCGACCTGCTCGACAGCGGGCGCATGTCCGCCGATCTCGGCCTGCCTGCGCTCGACCCCGCACACGACCGGGCGATGATCTGCGGCAGCCCGCAGATGCTCGCCGATTTCCGCACCCTGCTCGACACCCGCGGCTTCGAGGCCGCGCCGCGGATCGGCACGCCCGGACAGTACGTATTCGAGCGGGCCTTCGTCGAGAAGTAGCGTCACCGATACACTGGGCGCCTATCCAGGAGAGTGCCGATGAAGATCCTCGTGACCGTCGATGGCAGCGACATCAGCCTGCGCGCGCTCAAGTACGCGCTGGGCCTGGGCAAGCTGCTCGCCAAGCCCCCGATCATCACCATGCTGCACGTGGACCCGGCGCCGTTCCCCGGCGTGGAGCGGCGGATCGGCCGCCAGGCCGTCGCCGAGTACCACGCGGCCAATCACGAGCACGCGCTGTCGGCGGCCCGTGCGGCCGTCAAGCGCAGCAAGATCGCGGTGCAGGAACTCAGCGAGGTCGGTGACGTCGCCGAGACCATCCTCGCGGTCGCCCGCAAGCGCAAGGTGGATCTCCTCGTCATGGGCTCGCACGGCCGGTCGGCGGTCAAGGGCATCCTGCTGGGATCGGTCTCGACCAAGGTGATCGCCCAGACCGACATCCCGGTCACCATCATCCGCTGAGCGCAGCGGGCGGGCGCACCGCGAGTGCGCCCTCGATCGGCGACCGCAACGCCGCGGGCGCGGTACGCGGTGCGAAGCGCCTGAGCACCTGGCCATCGCGCCCGACCAGGAACTTGGTGAAATTCCACTTGACCGCGCGCGTGCCCAGCACGCCGCGCCGCTGGCCGGTCAACCAGGTCCACAGCGGGTGCGCGTCGGGGCCGTTGACGTCGATCTTGGCGAACATCGGAAAGTCCACCGCGTAGTTCAGCGCGCAGAACTGCCGGATGTCCGCCGCGTCGCCGGGTTCCTGCTGGCGGAACTGGTCACAGGGAAAGCCGAGCACGACCAGCCCGCGTCCGCTGTACTCCCGCCACAGCTGCTGCAGACCGGCGTACTGCGGAGTGAACCCGCATCGCGAGGCCACGTTGACCACCAGCAGCACGCGATCCGCATAGTCCGACAGCGGCTGCGGACGGCCCTCGAGCGTGGTGGCTTCGAAATCGAATGCGCAGGTCATGGGCGTGCCGGCGTGGAGGACGTGCCAGTCTGGGGCCGCGCGCGGTCGCCGCCAACCGTCCGGCACGGTCCGGATGGTCGGAACACGGTCGATTCCGCCCGGGGATCCGGCCTGCGACTTTAGGCACGGGCCGGCGGGGCATGCAATCGGCTAGCCTTGACGGTCCTGCTTTGTGGAGAGTCGCCTTGCTCAAGCACCCGCTCGCCGCCGCCCTGTGCGCGGCCCTTGCCGTGGCCGCCCTGCCCGCCCTCGCCCAGACCGCTGTCGCCGACACGGCGCGACCTGCAGCCGGCGCGCAGCGTCCGGCCGACAATCCGCTGTTCGTGCAGAGCACACTGGACCTGCAGTACCCGCACTTCGACCGCATCCAGGATGCGCACTTCGCCCCGGCCTTCGATGCCGGCATGGCCGAGAACCTGCGCGAGATCGAGGCGATCGCCGGCAACCCCGAAGCGCCGACCTTCGAGAACACGATCATCGCGCTGGAGCGCTCCGGCGAGGTGCTGTCGCGCGCACGGGTGATCTTCGGCAGCCTCAACGGCACCGACACCAACGACGCGCGCCGCAAGATCGACGCCGAATACGCGCCGAAGTTCGCTGCCCACCGCGACGCGATCATGCTCAACCCGCAGCTGTTCGCGCGGATCGACACGCTCTACAAGAACGTCGGCAACCTCGGCCTGGACGCCGAGGGCCAGCGCCTGGTCGAGCGCTACCACACGATGTTCGTCCGCGCCGGCGCCAACCTGACCGAAGCGCAGAAGCAGGAGATGCGCCGCATCAACGCCGAGTCGGCGAAACTCGGCACCACCTTCAGCCAGAACGTGCTCAACGAGGTCAACGATTCGGCCGTCGTGGTCGACACGCTCGAGGAGCTCGACGGCCTGACCGAGGCACAGATCGCCGCCGCGGCCGCCGAGGCCAAGACCCGGGGCATGGACGGCAAGTACGTCATCACCCTGCTCAACACGACCGGCCAGCCGGTGCTGCCGCAGGTCAACAACCGCGCACTGCGCGAGCGCATCCACACCGCGTCGGTCAACCGCGGCAGCCGCGGCAACCAGTACGACAACACCCGGGTCATCGCCGACATCCTCAAGCTGCGCGCCGAACGCGCCAACCTGATGGGGTATCCGAACCAGGCGACCTTCATCCTCGAGGATTCGACCGCCGGCACCGTCGAGGCCGTCAACGGCATGCTCGGCCAGCTGGCCCCGGCTGCGGTCGCCAATGCCAAGCTCGAAGCCGCCGAACTGCAGGCGATGATCGACCGCGAGCAGGCCGCCAAGGGCGAGCCGACGTTCCAGCTCGAGCCCTGGGACTGGGCCTACTACTCGGAGAAGGTCCGCCAGGACAAGTACAGCTTCGACGACGCGCAGATCAAGCCGTACTTCGAGATGAAGAACGTGCTGGAGAACGGCGTGTTCTTCGCCGCGACCCAGTTCTACGGCATCACGTTCAAGGAGCGGACCGACCTGCCGAAGTACCACCCCGACACCTGGACCTACGACGTCTTCAACGAGGACGGCAGCCAGCTCGCGATCTTCATCTTCGATCCCTACGCCCGCGCATCCAAGCGCGGCGGCGCGTGGATGAATTCCTACGTCTCGCAGTCCGAACTCGACGGTACGCTCACGGTCACCGCCAACCACCAGAACATTCCCAAGCCGCAGGCCGGCCAGCCGACGCTGCTGACCTGGGACGAGGTGACCACGATGTTCCACGAATTCGGCCACTCGCTGCACGGCATGTTCTCGGACGTGAAGTACCCGTTCTTCAGTGGAACCAGCGTGCCGCGCGACTTCGTCGAATTCCCGTCGCAGGTCAACGAGATGTGGGCCGACTGGCCGGAGATCCTCGCCAACTACGCCAGGCACTACCAGACCGGCGCGCCGATGCCGGCCGAACTGATCGAGCGCGTGCAGGCGGCGGCGAAGTTCAACCAGGGGTTCGCGACCACCGAATACCTCGGCGCGGCGATGCTCGACCAGTACCTGCACCAGCTGCCGGCCGACCAGCTGCCCTCGGGCGACCGGGTCATGGCGACCGAAGCCGCCGCGTTGCAAGCGGCCGGTCTCGACTACACGCCGGTGCCGCCGCGCTATCGCACGCCGTACTTCAGCCACATCAACGGCGGCTACGCGGCCGGCTACTACGCCTACATCTGGTCGGAAGTGCTGGACGCGAACACCGTGCAGTGGATCGAGCAAAACGGCGGTCTGACCCGCGCCAACGGCGATCGCCTGCGCAGCACCCTGCTCTCGCAGGGCGGCAGCAAGGACGCCAAGCAACTGTTCGTCGACTTCACCGGCGCCGAGCCGAGGATCGAGCCGCTGCTGATCAAGCGTGGCCTCGCACCCGATCCGGCGGCCGCGCGGAACTGATCGGCCTCGGTGGCAGCCTGGAACGCCCGGCCACCGTGCCGGGCGTTTCTCGTTCCGGTCCCCGAGATCACCCGCGACCCGCCGCGTCGGAGCTGTTGCCGTCGGCAGCGACCTGCCGGCCGCTCGGGTGCAGCGCTTTCAGACCGGCCCTGGCCTGCTGCACCCATTGCAGGCGCGGTGCCGTTCGCGGTTCTGCCGCGCTGTAGCATGCGTCATGGATCGAGCCGACCTTCTGGCACCCATGGCCCCTGGCGAGCTGCTCCGCGCCTGGTTCCAGCGTCACGCACGTGTGTTCGTGCTCACCGGCGCGGGAATCAGCACCGGATCCGGCATTCCTGATTACCGCGACGCGTCCGGCGCGTGGAAGCGACCGGCGCCGGTGACGTGGCAGGCCTTCACCGCGGACACGGCGGTGTACCGCCGTTACTGGGCGCGCAGTTATGTCGGCTGGCCGCGCTTCTCGGCAGCCCGTCCGAACGACGCCCACCACGCATTCGCCGCGCTGGAGAACGCCGGGCGGATCAGCATGCTGCTGACCCAGAACGTCGATGGCCTGCACCAGGCCGCCGGGAGCCGCAACATCGTGGACCTGCACGGCCGCCTGGACGCCGTGGTCTGCCTGGGTTGCGGGGACCGCCATGCGCGCACGGCGCTGCAGTCGAGGCTGGCGGACGACAACCCGCAGTGGCAGGCGCGGACGGCGGGGGCCGCGCCGGATGGCGATGCCGACATCGACCCCGCGGCCGAGCACGCGTTCGCACCCCCGTACTGCATGCACTGCGGCGGCCTGCTCAAACCCGACGTCGTGTTTTTCGGGGAGAACGTGCCGCGCGCGCGGGTCGCCGCCGCTACCGCGGCGCTCGCCGACAGCGACGCGATGCTCGTCGTCGGGTCTTCGCTGATGGTCTATTCCGGATTCCGCTTCGCGCGCATGGCGGCGGAAGCCGGCACGCCACTCGCGATTCTCAATCGCGGCACCACGCGCGCCGACGACCTGGCGACGCTGAAGGTCGACAGCGGGATCGACGCAGGCCTGGCCTGGATCCACGCGGAGAGGACCGCGTCGCTCAGCCCTGGACGAACAGCCCGCGATAGCGAGGCGTGACGTGCGGCAGCAGGACGGCCGCGGGCACTTCGACCGTCTGCACGCCGTCCGAGTACGGGCCGACCTGGTAGGGGGGAAACACGAAGCGCACACCGGCGAGCTTGCCACCGCTGCCCAGCACCGGCTCGAACTGCTGGTAGTTGCCGACGTCCGCGCCTGAGCCCTCGTCGATCATCCGTCCCGCCGAGCGCATCAGGCGGAGGCGTTCGTCCGGCTCGAGCTCGTCGGCATCGAGGCGCTGCGAAAGCGCTGCATGCAGCTGCTCGCGGACGAAGGCCGAAATCGCCCGCCAGTCCTCCTCGTCTTCGATCAGGGCACCGGCGGTCAGCAGACGCTCTTCGGCGACCAGCCAGACGAACCGTTCGATCAGCGGGTTGTCGTGCGCGCCACCGGTGTAGCTGCTGCCGTCGGCCGCGATCGCGAGCAGTTCCGGTGTATCGGCCACGGTACTGAAGCTCAGGGACAGGTCGTACATCGTGCCCGCCGGCAGCTCGGCACCACGTACCGCCTCCATCAGCTCGTCGCGCGCGCGTTGCGCATACCGGTGAAGCTCGGCGGCCAGCCCCGGATACCGGTTGGCCTCGGGCGGATAGCTGATGCCGACGATGAACTTCGCGTCCATCTCGACGACATCCTCGAGCCGCGGCGGGGCCTCGCCCAGCGGCTGCACGTCGGCGGCCGGAGTGGCCGGCGCGGCAGACGCCGGGGGCGCCTCGCGCTGGCACGCAAGAAGCATCACCGGCAACAGACCACAGACCACCAGCCGTTTCATCGAATCGATCCCCCTGCCGCCCTGCGGCGCCGTTACTCACGCAACGCTAACGCGGGCGCCGTGGCTCCCTCGTGACGGCGTGGCGGTTCCAGATGGAAAAAGCCCCGGGTGTCTCCACCCGGGGCCGAGGTCTTGCGCGATGCGCAGGCGGTTACTCCGCCTGCACCTCGTCGGCCTGCAGGCCCTTCTGGCCCTGCACGACCTTGAAGGACACCTTCTGGCCTTCCTGCAGCGACTTGAAGCCGGTGCCCTGGATCGAGCGGAAGTGGACGAAGAGGTCCTGTCCGCTTTCCGGGGTGATGAAGCCGAAGCCCTTGGCATCGTTGAACCACTTGACGGTTCCGGTCTGGCGGCCATCTGACATCGTTGGTACTCCTTGAAGCAGTTGAAATGGGAACACGACATCTGCCGACGCTTGGGTCCGATGTCGCGACTGTCGAGCAAGGGGTAACGCATAACGATGGAGCGGATCGTCCAGGCCGTCGAACTGGCCCTACAGTGGTGGATCTACCGCATCGGAGCCACGATGGACCGTGATCCCGCCTTGAACAGTGCCCGAACGATATCGCATCTCGCGACGGAAATGTGGCCCTTCGATCGGCCCGGGGCAGAACCTGACCCTCGGCGTCATCGGGCGGAATCTCCCGGGGCGGAGCCGGCGATCTCGCGGTCAGCCGCCGATGGAGGCTGGCGGCGCACGCGCGAGGGCCGCCGCCTCCAACCTGGTTCGGGGGACGCCGGCACTTTCCGGCTGACCCGGCCGCGGTTTTTCAGCACAGGCCGGCGCTCGGCACGACCCCACGTCGGCCGGGTGCCGGGACCGGCGCCAGCGGCTTCGCGACATGCTCCCGCGCGCAGCGGGCTCTCTTGCGCGTCTCGACATCCGGGTGGGGGCCGCGGTGCGCCCCCACCCGGGCCCCTTACTTCGAGCGGTGGTCGCGCTTGCCCTGGTTCTTCCGGTCGCGCGTGCTGATGCTGCCCTGGATGGAGGTCTGGCGGATTTCGCCCGCATGCAGGTCCAGCGCACGCGAACGCGCCTGGCCGGACTGGAAACCGGGTGCCTGCTGCGCAGTCCCCTCGGCCGAGATGCCTTCCCAGGGCTTGGGTTGGGCCGCGTCCTGGGCCTGCCGCTCGAGCAGTTCGCGGGTATTGGCGAGCGCACGCTCTGGGGAGATCCGCCGCTTGCCGCCCGGCTTCGTCGCGCTGGCACCCTCCCCTCGCGCGGCCCCGCCGCGCGATCCCGCACTCCCGCGGCCCGTCCGGCCGCTGGTGGACTCCGCAGGGCGACCTTCGGCCCGGTTGCGTCCGGCCGCACGCGGCGAAGACGCCTTGGCCGCGCGGCCGGAGGTACTCGTTGCCTTGGCAGGGGCCTTGTCGGCGCGGGATGCATCCGTGGCACCCGTGCGCGCACGGGTCGTTTTCTTCGATGCAGCCTGCGTGGTCGTGGCCGGACTGGAGGCGGTCTTCTTCGCAGACGTCTTCTTCGTTGCGGCTCTGCCGGCGGACGCTTTCTTCGCGGCCTTCTTCGCGGTCTTCTTCACCGCCGGAGTAGCGGCGCCCGTCGCCTTCGCGGGCGCGCCGCGCTTCGCCTGCGGCGTGCGGGTCTGCTGCTGCGACTCGAGCCGGGTCAGGATGTCGGCCAACAACTCGGCCTTCTCGCCGCTGCGGGCATTGCCCTGCCCCGCGCGGCCGGATTTGCTGCCGGTCGCTGTGCGCAGTGCGAGCCGTTGCCGCTTCTCGAGATCACGTGCGCGGTCGCGCGCGGTCCGTGCGCGGGTGATCAACCGCGCGAGCTGTGCATCGCTGTGGGCGCGCAGCGCGTTGGCCCGGCTGTCATCGAAAAGACCCATCTCGGTCGAGCTGAGCAGACTGGTGGCTTTGGCACGCGTGACTGCCATGGATTCGCACTCCAACGTTTGGATGTGCCCGCAGCAATATCACGCAACCGATGCAAGAGCGGTGATCGGCGCCGTCGCCGAAGACGTGGGCAGCGCGCGCGTGTGCCGCGCGCGGGCCGGTGATGGCTCAGAACGAAGGCGAGGCGAGACGCTCGAGGAACACGCCGATGATCCGCGGCTCCATCATCGCAGTGAACAGAAGGCCGTAACCCGCGCCCCACAGATGCGCACTGTGGTTGATGTTGTCGCCGCCGCGCCGGTCCATCCAGATGCTGTAGCCGATGTACGCCACGCCGAACACGATGGCCGGCATCGGGATGAAGAACACCAGCAGCAGTGCCCACGGGTTGATCAGGATCGATGCGAACAGCACCGCCGACACCGCGCCGGACGCGCCCAGGCTGCGGTAATTGGGATCCTGCCGGTGGCGCAGGTAGGTCGGCAGGATCGCGACCAGGATCGCCGACAGGTAGAACAGCAGGAAGCCCACCGGTCCGATGTAGGGCGCGAACGCACGTTCGATGGTGCCGCCGAAGAAGAACAGCGTGATCATGTTGAACAGCAGGTGCTGCCAGTCCGCGTGGATGAAGCCGTGCCCGAGCAGGCGGTCGTACTGCTTGTAGCGGTCCACCGCCGGCGGCCACAGGATCAATCGCGCCAGCAGCTGCGGACGCTCGAACGCCTGCCACGACACCAGCACGGTGATCGCGATCAGGATGAGGGTGACGGGTCCGGCATTCATGGGCGTGCTGCATCCAGGGTCATGCGATGCGGTAATTGTCCTGCATCGGATAGCGGCGTGCGTAAACCCCGAACGCAAGCGCCGCCACGAAGGCGAAGCCCGCGAAGAAGAACATCAGGAAGGCGTTCTCGCTCAGGCCGGTCGAGGCGATGTACGCAGTCACCGCCTCGTTGCGCACCCCGGCGTTGGTGATCAGGACCCACAGGCTGCCGAAGGTGCTGGTGAGGTACCAGAACGCCATGATCACGCCCTTCATCGCCTGCGGCGCCTGGCTGTAGGCGAATTCCAGCGCGGTCGCCGACACCAGCACCTCGCCGAAGGTCAGCAGCAGATACGGCAGCGACTGCCACGCGAGCGAGACCTGCTGGCCGTCGTCGATCCACAGCTGCAGCACGCCCGCGACGATCCACGAGGTGCCGGAAATCGCGATGCCCCAGCCCATGCGCTTGAGCGGGGTCACGTCGACGCCCCAGCCGCGCAGCAGCGGATACAGCACCAGGTTGTTGAACGGGATCAGCAGCATCACCAGCAGCGGATTGAGCGCCTGCATCTGCGCCGGGTTGTCGATCAGCCAGCTCGGCCACCACCAGGCCGCGTGCGGGACGATCATCTCCCGGCCCTGGATGATCCAGGTGGAGGCCTTCTGGTCGAACAGCGACCAGAACGGGGTGACCAGTGCGAACACGATCAGGATCCGCAGCACGGCGCGCACGCCGTCCACCGCGGCATCCGGATGCGCGCCGCGCGCGCGTTCGAGCTGCATCGACGCGCCCCAGCCGCCCAGCGCGATGATCACGCCCAGCGACAGGCAGGCGGTGATCACGAAGCCGAAACTGGTGGGCCACCACGGCAGTGCGACCGTCGCCGATAGCGCCCACAGCAGCAGCATCGCCACCGCCGACACCACGCCGACCATCGCGACCAGCAGGCCCGGGCGGCCCTGCCCCTGCGCCTGCGCGCGCAGCGCCGTTCGGATCACAACCGAGAACGCATCCGGATCCTGCCGCGACGGTGGCACGTTGACGTAATGCCTGCGCCCCAGCCAGAACACCACGGTGGCGATGAACATCAGCACGCCCGGCACACCGAAGGCGATGGCCGGTCCGTAGATGTCGAGCAGGCGCGGCGCCAGCAAGGACGCGAAGAACGAGCCGAAGTTGATGATCCAGTAGAACGCGTCGAAGACCAGCTTGGCCCTGCTCTTGTTGGTCTGGTCGAACTGGTCGCCGCAGAACGACACCACCAGTGGCTTGATGCCGCCCGAACCCAGCGCGATCAGGAACAGCCCCGTGTAGAACCCGTTGGCGTTGTTCTCGAACAACGCCAGGCAGGCGTGGCCGGCGCAGTAGATCAGCGAGAACCACAGGATGGTGTGGTACTTGCCGAAGAACCGGTCGGCGAGCCATCCCCCCAGCAGCGGGAAGAAGTACACGCCGATGACGAACATGTGGAAGATGTCCTTCGCCGCCGCGTCGCGCTCGCTGCCCTGCGGCAGGTAGCCGAGCAGCACCGAGCCGATCAGGAAGGGCACCAGGATGTTGCGCATGCCGTAGAAGCTGAAACGCTCGCAGGCCTCGTTGCCGATGATGTAGCCGATCTGGCGCGGCATGCGGCCGGGGGCGGCCGGATCCGAGGGGTGGGCGGGGATGGACATCGGCGCGGCCGGCGGTGGAAAGGCGGCAAGCGTAGTCGATTGACGGGCGCGCGCGACGCCCCGGCCACGCGCGGCCGGGACACGGGCCTCGGGTACCATCCGGGGCCCGTTCCCCGCCCGTTGCCCGCCCATGCCGATGCCCTCCGTTGCGCGCCGTGCGCTGCTGCCGCTGATGCTTCTTGCCGCGCTGCCCGCGGGCGCCAGCCCACCTGCGGAACTGTCCACCCACGCCGAGCGCAGCGGGTTCACCGAAACCGGTCGCTACGACGAGACCATCGCGCTGTGCGCCGCCTTCGAGCGCCGCTATCCGGATGCCGTGCGCTGCTTCGATTTCGGGGTGTCGCCCGAGGGGCGCCCGATGAAGGCGCTGGCGGTCTCCCGCAGCGGCGCGCTCACGCCCGCGGCGGCGCGCGCCGCCGGGCTCCCGGTGGTGCTGATCCAGGGCGGCATCCACGCCGGCGAGATCGACGGCAAGGATGCGGGCTTCCTCGCGCTGCGCGAAGTGCTCGCGGGCGAGGCCGCGCCGGGCGTTCTCGACCGTCAGGTGCTGGTGTTCGTTCCGGTGTTCAGCGTCGACGGCCACGAGCGCTTCGGTGCGTGGAACCGCCCGAACCAGCGCGGTCCGCGCGAGATGGGCTGGCGCACGACCGCGCAGAACCTCAACCTCAACCGGGACTACGCCAAGGCCGACAGCCCGGAAATGCAGGCGATGCTGGCGCTGGTCGAAGACTGGGATCCGTTGGCGACCATCGACCTGCACGCCACCAACGGCGCCCAGTTCGAGCACGACATCTCGATCCAGGTGGAGCCGGTGCACGCGGGTGATGCGGCCCTGCGGCGGATCGGGCTCGCCTTCCGCGATGGCGTGATCGCCGATCTCGCCGCGCAGGGTTCCTTGCCGCTGCCGTTCTACCCGTCCTTCGTGCGCCACGACGAGCCCGATTCCGGGTTCGAGGACGGCGTTTCCACGCCGCGGTTCTCCACCGGGTACTTCCCGCTGCGCAACCGCCTGGCGATGCTGGTGGAGACGCATTCGTGGAAGGACTACCCGGTGCGCGTGCGCATCACCCGCAACACGATCATCTCGGTCCTCGAGCACATCGCGCGCAACGGACGCGCCTGGCTCGACGTCGTGGGCCAGGCCGACCGGCGCGCGGCCGCGCTCGGCGGACGCCCGCTCGCGCTGGACTTCCGCACGTCCGGACCGGCGCGCACCATCGAGTTCCGCGGGTATGCCTACACCCGGACACAGTCCGAGGTCTCGGGCGCGCTGATGACGCGCTACGACGAGACCACGCCGCAGATCTGGCGCGTGCCACTGCGCGACCGGGTGGAACCCTCGTCGAGCGTGACCCTGCCGCGGGCGGGCTACGTGGTGCCGGCTGCACACGCCGCCTGGGTCGGTGCGGCGCTGCGGCACCACGGCATCGTCTACACGCCGCTCGACGCCGCGCGCCCCGGACTTGCGGTCGAAGCGTTCCGCGCGACGCTGGCCACGCCTTCGAGCACGTCGGTCGAGGGCCACCAGCGGCTCACGGTCGAAGGCGCCTGGGCGCGGGAGTCGGCGGACGTCGGTGCCGGTGCGCTCTATGTCCCGATCGCCCAGCCGAAGGCACGCCTGGTGGCGGCCCTGCTGGAGCCGCAGGCGCCGGATTCGCTGCTCGCCTGGGGCCGGTTCAACACCCACTTCGAGCGCAAGGAGTACATGGAGGACTACGTCGCCGAGCAGGTCGCACGCGACATGCTGACGGCCGATCCGGCGCTGCGCCGCGAGTTCGAGGCACGCCTGCGCGAGGACCCGGCGTTCGCGGGCGACCCGAAAGCCCGGCTCGAGTTCTTCTATCGTCGCCACAGCGCCTGGGATACGCGGCTCAACCTCTACCCGGTCCTGCGCGTCGCACGCGCGCCGGTACGCTGATGCGGCTCCTGCTGGCCGCGGCCTGCGCCCTGCTCCTGGCGGCCTGCGCCGGCGCGCCCGCACGTGGCGCCGCGGCCGCGCCCGGGCTGCGCGTGGTGACCCTCAACATCTACCACGACCGCGCCGATTGGCCGGCGCGCCTGCCGCTGATCGTGGCGCAACTGCGTGCGCTCGATGCCGACGTCATCGCGTTGCAGGAGGTGCTGCAGACGGAGACGCTGCCCAACCAGGCCGAGACGCTGGCTGCCGCGCTCGGACACTCGGTGCAGTTCGTCTCGGTGGACGGCGAAGACCGCGCGCGCCGCTACGGCAATGCGCTGCTGACTCGATTGCCCGTGCAGGCGCGCGACTGGACGCGGCTGGCCCCATACGAGGACGGCCGCAGCATGGGCCGTGCGCGCGTCGTGTTCCGGGGCCAGCCGGTCGAGGTGTTCTTCACCCATCTGCATTCGGCGCAGAACGGCGCGACAGTGCGCCGACGCCAGCTCGAGGACGCCGCGGACTGGATCGCACGTTCGACGGGCGATGCACCGATCCTGGTGATGGGCGATTTCAACGCCCGGGCCGGCGCTGCGGAGCTTGAGAGCCTCGCCGGGTTCGTCGATGTCTACCAGGCCCACCACCCGGATGCCGGGCCCACGACGCCGACCACGCTCAATCCGCATTTCTTCCCCGATCTGCGCGGCCGGATCGATCTGGTGTTCGCGGAAGCCGGCCGGTTCGACGTCCGCGACGCACGCATCGTGGTCGATACCCCCGACGCGGCCGGCACCTGGCCCTCGGACCACTTCGGCGTCTATGTCGAAGTGACGCCCCGCCCCGTTGGTGCGTCACGTTGAGCCTGTGTTCCGCACGCCGGCGGCAGGCTGGCCGTCCCGCGTTCCGTCACGGAGACACCCCATGTCGCGCACCCTGGTCCGTTTCCTCGCCCTGCCGCTCTCGGTCGCCGCCCTGATGACCGCCTGCCAGACGCACCCGTCCGCCACCGGGGCCACGCCCCCCACCGGGACGGCGCCAGCGACAGGAGCCCAGGTGCGCGTGCACGGCGAGGCGATGTACTTCGAGAAGATGCTGTTGCCGGAAGGCAACCGGCTGCGCGTGCAGGTGATCGACACGCAATTGGCCGACTCCCCGCAGGCGGTGATCGCCGAACAGGTGAGCACGGTCGGCAACGGGCCGTACGCGTTCGAGCTGGACGTGCCGCGGCAGCGGCTGCGCGCTGGAGGCCAATACGGCCTGCATGCCTCGCTGACGATGCCAGACGGCGCCCTGCGCTTCGTCACCGACACGCGTGTTCCGTTGACCATCGGCGACGACAGCACCGACGTGCATATCGGCCGCGTGCGGCTGCGCCACGTCCAGCCCGAATGATCCGTCGGGCCGACGCCCCTCAGGCGTTGACGAAGCGAACGCGCCGGGTGATGCCGCAGGTCAGCGCGTACGAAATGGTCCCCGCGGCCTCGGCGACGGTCTCCACCGGCAGCGCCTCGCCCCACAGCACCACGGGATCCCCCGCGCGGGCCGCGCTCTGGCCGCGCAGGTCGATCGTCATCAGGTCCATCGACACCCGGCCGGCGATCGCCGCCGGTCGACCGTTGACCAGCACCGGGGTGCCGGCCGGGGCGAGCCGCGGATAGCCGTCGCCGTAGCCGACGGCCGCCACGCCGACCGGCATGTCCTCCGGCGCTTCCCAGGTCGCCGAGTAGCCGATGCGCTCACCCTTCGCCACGCGGTTCACCGCCAGCAGCCGGGTCTCGAAGGTCATCGCCGGACGCAGACCGAACGCGGCGCCCGTGCGCCCGGCGACCACCGACATGCCGTAGAGCGCGCCGCCGGGGCGGATCCAGTCGCCATGGCTGTCGGGCCAGCCGAGCACCGCCGCCGAATTGGCCAGCGAGCGCGGACCTTCGAGGCCCTCGGTCGCCGCCGCGAACGCGCGCAACTGCGCGGGCGTCTGCGCGCCGTTGCGCGAATGGGCATCGAACTCGTCGGAACTCGCGAAATGCGTCATCAGCACGATCTCGCCGGTCACACCCCTGGCGGCGCGCAGCCGTGCGTACGCCTCGCGTACCTGCCCGGGCGGAAACCCCAGGCGGTGCATGCCGGTGTCGATCTTCAGCCAGACCCGGATCGGCGGACCGTCGGTCTGCTCGAGCAGCTCCAGCTGCGCGGCGTGATGGACGATCGCCTCGGCACCCAGGGCCCGCAGCTGGTCGAGATCGTCCGCGCTGTCGAACCCCGACAGCACCAGCACGGGCTGGCGCAAACCGGCTGCGCGGATGCGCGCCGCATCCTCGATCGCGGCCACCCCGAAGGCATCCGCCCCGGCCAGCGCGAGGGCAGCGGTCTCGAGGCCGTGTCCGTAACCGTCGGCCTTGACCATCGCCATTAGCCGGCGGCCGTCCGCGCGCGCGCGCACCGCCTGCAGGTTGTGGCGCAAAGCATCGGTGTGGATGGTGGCGGTGATCGGGCGGGCCATGCGGGCGCTTGTGGAATGCGGTGGAAAGCGCCGCCTATTCTGCCTGCGCACGCACGCCGCGGACACGGCGGGCAGCGTGATCGGCGCGCGGACGCTATTCGAAGCTGCCGACGGAATCGTGCGAGAGGTTGTCGAACCGGGTGTATTCACCGAAGAACTTCAGCTTCACCGAGCCCGTCGGGCCGCTACGCTGCTTGCCGATGATGATCTCGGCCAGGCCCTTGTCCGGCGACGTTTCCTTGTTGTAGTAGTCATCGCGATAGATGAAGACGATCACGTCGGCGTCCTGCTCGATCGCGCCGGATTCGCGCAGGTCGGCCATCACCGGACGCTTGTCGGCGCGCGTTTCCAGCGAGCGGTTGAGCTGCGACAGCGCCATCACCGGCACGTTGAGCTCCTTGGCCAGGCCCTTGAGCGAGCGCGAGATCTCCGAGATCTCGGTCGCACGGTTCTCGCTGTTGCCCGGCACCGACATCAGCTGCAGGTAGTCGATGACGATCAGGCCGAGATCGTGCTCGCGCTTGAGGCGCCGGCACTTCGCGCGCAGCACGTCGGGCGACAGGCCCGGCGTGTCGTCGATGAAGATCTTGGTTTCCTTGAGCATGCGGATCGCGCTGCTCACCCGGCTCCAGTCCTCGTCCTCGAGCTGGCCGGTGCGCAGGCGCGTGGCGTTGATGCGGCCGTTGGATGAAATCAGGCGCAGCGCGAGCTGGCTGGCCGACATTTCCATCGAGAACACACCGACCGCCTTCTTGGTCTTGATCGCCGCGTACTCGGCGATGTTCAGCGCGAAGGTCGTCTTGCCCATGGCCGGACGCGCGGCGAGGATCAGCAGGTCCGTGGGCTGCAGGCCCGCGGTCATCTCGTCGAACTCGCTGTAACCGGTCGGCAGACCGGTGACACCGCCGCCGTTGTTGTAGCGGGTCTGCAGCACGTCGAAGGCGTCGGCCATCGCCTTGTTGATCGCGACGAAGTCCGTGCGTCCCTGCGCACCGGCCTCGGCGATCTTGAACACCTGCTGCTCGGCCTTGGCGAGGATTTCGCTGCTGTCGCGGCCATCGGGCTGGAAGCCGTCGTTGACGATCTCGGTGCCGACGTCGATCAGCTGGCGCAGGATCGCCTTGTCGCGGACGATCTCGGCGTAGGCGCGGATGTTCGCGGCCGAGGGGGTGGTACTCGCCAGCTCCCCGAGATAGGCGCCGCCGGCGACGAGTTCGGACAGGCCGTTGGATTCGAACCACTCGCCCAGCGTGACCGCATCGAACGGCCGGCTCTTCTCGGCCAGTTCCTGGATCGCGGCGTAGATCTTCTGATGATCGCGGCGATAGAAGTCCTCCGACACCAGCAGGTCGGCGATGCGGTCGTAGGCATCGGGCACGAGCATCAGACCGCCGAGCACGGCCTGCTCGGCCTCGATCGACTGCGGTGGAATGCGCAGCTGTTCGACGCGCGAATCGGCGCGGTGGTCGTTGCGGTACTCGGGACGTGCGGACATGGACGGGTTCACCGGAAGCGCCGCGCATCGGGACGCGGCGGTCGATGCTAGTGCGGCAGGCTGTGGATACGCGACCCCACAACCTGTGGATAAGCACGCAGGATGCGCGCGCGGCGTCGCGCAGGATGCGACGCGTCGCAGGTGCGGCCGCCGCTCCACGCGCACGGCGCGCAATCAGGGCGCCGTAAACGAAACGGGCGCCCTGGGGCGCCCGTTCCGCGAAGCGGTTGCGATCCCGACGGGATCAGGCGACCTCGCCCTGGATCACGACCTTGACGGTCGTCTCGGCATCGGCGTGGAGATGGATCACCACCTCGTATTCGCCGGTGTTGCGGAACGCGCCTTCGCCGAGCACCACTTCCGACTTGTTGACCGGAGTGACGGCCTTGGTCAGCGCCTCGGCGATCTCGCGCGGGCCGACCGAACCGTACAGCTTGCCCTCGGTCGATGCGTTGGCGTAGATCGTCACGCTGGCGTCTTCCAGCTTGGCGAGGCGGCTCTGCGCCTCGTCGAGCTGCGACTGCGCCTTGGCCTCGTACTCGGCGCGGCGCGCCTCGAACTCGGCGATGTTGGTCGCCGTGGCCGGCACGGCCTTGCCCTGGGGCACCAGGAAGTTGCGGCCGTAGCCCGGCTTCACGTTGACCTTGTCACCGAGGTTGCCGAGGTTGGTGACCTTCTGCAGGAGGATCAGTTGCATGGTGTTGCTCCGTATTCGTTAGCGGCGCCATCGGCGCCGCAACGGTTGCTGTCCGAACCGGACAAGATGCGTCGGGTGCTCGCGCGCCTCAGACGTTGTGGTTGTCGGTGTACGGGATCAGCGCCAGAAAACGCGCGCGCTTGACGGCAGTCGCCAGCTGACGCTGGTATTTCGACTTGGTGCCGGTGATGCGGCTCGGCACAATCTTGCCGTTCTCGGTGAGGTTCTGGCGCAGGGTGTTGAGATCCTTGTAGTCGATCTCCTTGACGCCCTCGGCGGTGAACTTGCAGAACTTGCGGCGGCGGAAAAACTTGGACATGAGCGTGATCCTCAGGCGGCTTCGGCGGAATCGGACTTGTCGGCGGTGCCCTCGGCATCGCTGCCGGCGGTCTCGCCCTCGTCGTCACGACGACGACGCTCGCCGCGCTCGGGCTTGTCGCCCTTGTCGTCCTTGTTCTTCATGATCAGCGACTGCTCGGTGTCGGCCTCGTCGCGGCGGACCACGAGGTGGCGCAGCACGGCGTCGTTGAAGCGGAACGCTTCGACCAGCTCGTCGAGGCCGGCCTGGCCGACTTCGATGTTGAACAGCACGTAGTGCGCCTTGACCAGGTTGTTGATCGGATACGCCAGCTGGCGGCGACCCCAGTCCTCTAGGCGGTGGATGGTGCCTTCGGCGCCCTCGATCATCGACTTGTAACGCTCGATCATCGCCGGGACCTGCTCGCTCTGGTCCGGATGGACCAGGAACACGACTTCATAATGACGCATGGTGGTTTCCTTTCGGATATCGACCGCGCCGATGCGGCGGCGGTCCGGATAGCCCCCCGTCGCGGCGGACGGTGGGGCAAGGGTCTCCCTCAGCGCAAGGCGCAGGGAGCCGGGCATTCTCACAGATGGCGGGCCGCCGGGCAAGCGCGCCTGGCGCTGCGACATTCGGTCGCAGCGCCCGACCGCCGTATCAATGGTGCAATGGCGCCCGGGCCGATGCGGGCGCGCATGCGCGCACCCGTGCCCCTCCCCCTCTCCGCCACCGCCGGTGGCGCCTGGATCCGACCCCGTGTCTGCCGCTGCCCGCCACCGCCGCGCCACCGACCCCGTGCCTTTCGGCACGGCGTCGGCGCGTGGCTCAGCGCACGGTCTGCAGGGTCCGGCTGAAGGCGAGCGCCGCCAGCGTGACCACAGCGCCGGACAGCAGGTAGTAGCCCACGTAGGCCAGGCCGAATTCGCTGCACAGCCACAAGGCCACCAGTGGCGCGAAGCCCGCGCCCAGCAACCAGGCGATATCCGAGGTCACCGCGGCGCCGGTGTAGCGGTAGATGCTTTCGAAGCGCGACGCGATCGCGTTGCTCGCCTGTCCGAGGGACAGGCCCAGCAGGGCGAAGCCCAGGACCACGTAGGTCGTGCGCCCGGCCGTGGTGTCGGAGCCGAGCAGCGGCGCGGCGACGAAGCTGAAGAGCGCGATCAGCACGGCGGCGATCGCCAGCTGCATGCGCCGGCCCAGCCTGTCGGCCAGCAGGCCCGACAGGATGATGCCGAAGCCGCCGACGATCGAGCCCAGGAACAGGCTGCCGAGGAAATCGGATGCGTCGTGATCGGTGAACAGCGTCGCCCAGCTCAGCGGGAAGATCGTGACCAGGTGGAACATCGCGTAGGTGGCGAGCGGGATCAGCGCGCCCACGAACACCTGCCGGGGATGGGTGCGGATGGTCTCGAAGACCCGGCGCGGCTGCAGTTCGCGCTCGTTGAACAGACGCACGAACTCGGGCGTGATGACCAGACGCAGCCGTGCGAACAGGGCCACGACGTTCAGCGCCAGCGCGACGAAGAACGGGAAGCGCCAGCCCCAGGCCATGAAGTCCTCCGGGCTCAGCGCGCGCACGAACACGAAGAAGAACCCGCAGGCGAGCATGAAGCCGATCGCGGCGCCGAGCTGCGGCATCATCGCGTACCAGCCACGGCGTTCGGCCGGCGCGCTCAGCGACAGCAGCGAGGGCAGGCCGTCCCAGGCGCCGCCCCAGCCCAGACCCTGTCCGAAGCGGAAGACCGCCAGCAGCACCGGCGCCAGCATGCCGACCTGGGCGTAGCTCGGCAGGAAGGCGATCGCCATCGTCGAGCCGCACAGCAGGAACAGCGCGCCGATCAGCTTGGCCGCGCGGCTGAAGTTGCGGTCGACGGCCATGAACACCAGCGAGCCGATCGGACGCGCGATGAAGGCCAGCGAGAAGATCGCGAACGATTTCAGCGTGGCCTGCACCGGGTCGCTGTCGGGAAAGAAGAGGTACGGGAACACCAGAACCGACGCGATGCCGTACACGAAGAAATCGAAGAACTCCGACGTGCGCCCCATCACCACGGGGAAGGCGATCTTGCCCGGGGAGACTTCGAAATCGTCGGTCTCGGGCGCGTCGTCCAGTCCGGTGGTGGCTTGCTCTGCGGCTCGGCTCATCTGCGCGCTCTCTCTCCGGTCGGTTTATGGGCGATAATGGGTGGCACGTTGCATTGTGAACCCGAAACGGCCCCGCGGAGCAAGACGCGCGGCAGCACGGCCGGTCCGGATGCATCCAACACTAACGTCCGCGCCGTAGCGCATCCGTCAATTCGTACGCCCTCCCCTTTGCCGTCGATCACCCAATGAACTCCACACTCCGAGCCCTTGCGCTGCTGTCGGTGGCATTCCTGTTGTCGGGATGCGACTGGACCGTCATGAGTCCCGCGGGCGACATCGCCGTCCAGCAGCGCGACCTGATCGTGCTGTCCACCGTCCTGATGCTGCTGATCATCGTGCCGGTGATCTTCCTCACGTTCTTCTTCGCGTGGAAATACCGCGCGTCGAACAAGGAGGCCGAGTACGCGCCCGACTGGCACCACTCCACGCGCCTGGAACTGGTGATCTGGTCGGCGCCGCTGGCGATCATCCTGGTCCTGGGTACGGTGACCTGGATCGCGACCCACAAGCTCGATCCCTACCGCCCGCTGGACCGGATCGACCCGAACACGCCCGTACCCGAGGGTATCGAACCGCTTGTGGTGGAAGTGGTCGCGCTCGACTGGAAGTGGCTGTTCCTCTACCCCGAGCAGGGCATCGCGACGGTCAACGAGCTGGCCGCGCCGGTCAACGTGCCGATCCAGTTCAAGATCACCTCGTCCTCGATCATGAATTCGTTCTTCATTCCGGCGCTTGCCGGGCAGATCTACGCCATGACCGGCATGGAGACCAAGCTGCACGCGGTGATCAACCACGAAGGCGTCTACAAGGGCTTCTCGGCCAATTACAGCGGCGACGGTTTCTCGCACATGAACTTCAACTTCCACGGCATGAGCCAGGACGGCTTCGACGCGTGGGTGGCGAAGGTGCGCGCCGAGGGCGTCGCCTTCGGGCGCGACGAGTACCTCGAGCTCGAGAAGCCGTCGGAGCGCGAGCCGGTGCGTTATTTCACCGACGTCGACCCGGCGCTCTACGAGGCGATCCTCAACATGTGCGTGGCCCCCGGCACGATGTGCATGCACGAGATGCTGCACATCGACCGCATGGGCGGCGGCGGCGTCGCCAGCCGGGACAACTACGCCCGGCTGCGTTACGACAACCGCCACGCCAACCTTCCGATCGAGGCGCAGGGCGCCACGTTCCCGGAGGCCGGCCGCGACGCGCGCGACACCGAGCCGCAGGGCTTCCAGCCGCGCCCGGTGTCGCCCGAGGACGACACTCCGCAGCCCACCAGCGAAAGCGAGATCGACGAAGGCACCGAGCCCGCCCGCCGGGATCAGACGCCCCAGTCGCAAGGCGCGCCCGGCAAGGCCGGGACCGACGCCGAGGCCGACCGCCGCTGACGCGGCGCTCGGCCACCACGACATCCAGTACCAGGCAGGAACCCCATGTCCGCACCCCAGGACCAGATCAACTCACCGGTATTCGGGCGGCTTTCGCTCGATGCCCTGGCCTTCCTCCACGACCCGATCCTCGCCGTCACCTTCGTCGGGACGGTGATCGGCGGGCTGGCGCTGCTGTTCCTCATCACCAGGTATCGCCTGTGGGGCTACCTGTGGAAGGAATGGTTCACCAGCATCGACCACAAGAAAATCGGGATCATGTACTGCATCCTGGCGCTGGTGATGCTGCTTCGCGGCTTCTCCGACGCGGTGCTGATGCGCGCGCACCAGGCGATCTCGTCGGGCGGCGGCGAGGGGTTCCTGCCCCCGCACCACTACGACCAGATCTTCACCGCGCACGGCGTGATCATGATCTTCTTCGTGGCCATGCCGCTGGTGACCGGCCTGATGAACTACATCGTGCCGCTGCAGATCGGCGCGCGCGACGTCTCGTTCCCGTTCCTCAACAACTTCAGCTTCTGGATGACCACCGCCGGCGCGGCGCTGATCATGATCTCGCTGTTCGTCGGCGAGTTCGCGCGCACCGGCTGGCTCGCCTATCCGCCGCTGTCGGGCGCCGACTACAGTCCGGGCACCGGCATGGACTACTACCTGTGGGGTCTACAGGTGGCGGGCGTCGGCACCACGCTGTCGGGCATCAACCTGATCGTCACCATCGTCAAGATGCGCGCGCCGGGCATGAAGCTGATGCGCATGCCCATCTTCACCTGGACCTCGCTCTGCACCAACATCCTGATCGTCGCCACCTTCCCCATTCTGACCGCGACGCTCGCGCTGCTGACGATGGACCGCTACGTCGGCACGAACTTCTTCACGAACGACCTCGGCGGCAGTCCGATGATGTACGTGAACCTGATCTGGATCTGGGGCCATCCGGAGGTCTACATCCTGATCCTGCCGGCGTTCGGCATCTTCTCCGAGGTCGTCGCCACCTACTGCGGCAAGCGCCTCTTCGGCTACACGTCGATGGTCTACGCGACCGCGGTGATCACGATCCTGTCGTACCTGGTGTGGCTGCACCACTTCTTCACCATGGGCTCGGGCGCCAGCGTCAACGCGTTCTTCGGCATCACGACGATGATCATCTCGATCCCGACGGGCGCGAAGATCTTCAATTGGCTCTTCACCATGTACAAGGGCCGCATCCGCTTCGACGTGCCGATGCTGTGGACGGTCGGTTTCATGTTCACCTTCGTCATCGGCGGCATGACCGGCGTGCTGCTGGCGGTGCCCCCGGCGGACTTCGTGTTGCACAACAGCCTGTTCCTGGTGGCCCACTTCCACAACGTGATCATCGGCGGCGTGGTGTTCGGCCTGTTCGCCGGCATGGTGTACTGGTTCCCGAAGGCCTTCGGCTTCAAGCTCGACGAGTTCTGGGGCAAGGTGTCGTTCTGGTGCTGGCTGGTCGGTTTCTGGATCGCGTTCACCCCGCTCTACATCCTGGGCCTGATGGGCGTGACCCGCCGACTGAGCCAGTTCGAGGACGGGTCGCTGCAGCCGTTCTTCGTCATCGCCGCGGTCGGCGCCGCGCTGATCGCAGTGGGCATCGCCGCGTTCATCTGGTCGATCGTGGTGTCGGTGCGCAATCGCCACGCCCTGCGCGACGTGACCGGCGACCCGTGGGACGGCCGGACCCTCGAGTGGGCAACGTCGTCGCCGCCGCCCGCCTACAACTTCGCGTTTACCCCGGTCGTGCATGAAATCGACGCGTGGGCGGACATGAAGAAGCACGGTTACACGCGGCCGCTCAAGGGGTTCGTGCCGATCCACATGCCTAAGAATACGGGTACGGGCGTGGTGCTGTCGGCCATCAGCGTGGCCCTGGGCTTCGCCCTGGTCTGGCACATCTGGTGGCTGGCCGCGGTGTCGTTCCTCGGTCTGATCGTCGCGTCGATCTGGCACACCTTCAACTACGACCGCGACTTCTACATTCCGGCCGAGGACGTGACCGCGACCGAGGACCGTCGCACGCGTGAACTCGCACAGCAGGCGCTCTGACCATGGCACATACCGCTCAACCCACGTCCGGCGCCGTCGAGCGCGTCTACCACGTCGTCGAGGATCCGCACGCGCACGACGCCCACGACCACCATCCGGAAACCGGGACCAATCTCGGTTTCTGGATCTACCTGATGAGCGATTGCCTGATCTTCGCCGTCCTGTTCGCCGTCCACGCCGTGCTCGGCCGCAACTACGCGGCGGGCCCCTCGCCCGCGGACCTGTTCGACCTGAAGCTGATCCTGATCGCGACGTTCATGCTGTTGTTCTCGTCGATCACCTACGGCTTCGCGATGCTCAACTCGTACAAGAACAACATCAACCGGACGATCGTCTGGCTGCTGGTGACGGGCCTGTTCGGCCTGGCGTTCCTCGGCATCGAGATCTACGAGTTCCAGCATCTCGTGCATCTGGAGGCGACGCCGCAGCGCAGCGCGTTCCTGTCCTCGTTCTTCACCCTGGTCGGCACTCACGGCCTGCACGTGACCTTCGGCCTGATCTGGCTGGTGACGCTGGTCGTGCAGCTGAAGAAGCACGGCCTGATCGAGGCCAACCGCCGCCGCCTGATGTGCCTGTCGATGTTCTGGCACTTCCTGGATGTGATCTGGATCGGCGTGTTCTCGTATGTCTACCTGATGGGAGTCGTGGGATGAGCCACACCACCACCAACCAAACCGCCGCCGCGCGCGCCAACGACCACGCGCACGAGCCGGCGCACGACGGCCACAGCCACGGCAGCCTGCGCGATTACGTGACCGGCTTCGTGCTGTCGGTGATCCTCACCGTGATTCCGTTCTGGCTGGTCATGGGCGAGGTGCTTGAAAGCCGCACCTGGACGGTCGCACTGATCATGCTCTTCGGCGCCGTGCAGATCGTGGTGCACATGGTCTACTTCCTGCACATGAACCGGAAATCGGAAGGCGGCTGGATCCTCTCGTCGCTGCTGTTCACCGGGATCATCATCGTCATCGCGCTGGTCGGGTCGTTGTGGGTGATGTACCACCTCAACACCAACATGATGCCGATGTCGCCGGAGCAGATGCGCGTCGCACCCTGACGCGCCTGCTTGCCGTGGACGACACCCCTGCCCGCCCGCGACGCCCCTTGATCCGCTGGGCGTTGCTGGGCTTCCTGCTGGTGGCGGCCGCCGGGTTCGTCGCACTGGGCGTGTGGCAGGTGGAGCGCCTGGGTTGGAAACGCGACCTGATCGCACGCGTCGATGCACGCGTACAGGCCGCCCCGGTGGCGCTGCCCGCTGCGGCGGAGTGGCCGCGGTTCGACCCGGCCGACAACGAATACCGCCGCGTGCAGGCGCGCGGGCGGTTGCTGCACAGCCAGGAAGTGGCGGTCTACGCCTCGACCGAGCTCGGTCCCGGCTACTGGATCATGACGCCGCTGGTCACCGGCGACGGCACGGTGTGGATCAACCGCGGCTACGTCGACAACGCGCATCGCCGGGCGGACACCCGCGCACGGGTGTCGGAAGACGACGTCGTCTCGGTGACCGGCCTGCTGCGGCAACCGGATCGCGCCCACCTCGTCCTGCGCGACAACGTGCCGGACGAGGACCGCTGGTATCTGCGGATTCCCGCGGAGATGGCAGCCGCGCGCAGCGTGCCCGGCCCGGTAGCGCCGTTCTTCGTCGATGCACAGGACCGCATCGATACCGGCAACTGGCCGGTGCCCGGCCTCACCATCATCCGCTTTCCGGACAATCACCTCAGCTATGCGCTGACCTGGTTCGGCATGGCGCTGCTCGCGCTGCTCGCGGCGGGTTTCGTGCTGCGCAGCGAGTTCAGACGCCGCGGCTGAGCCGCCGCGCCGCCCACGCCTTATGCGGGGACGGCGCTCAGAGCGCCTTGGCGGCGTCGGTCGTGAAACTCTCGCCGCAGCCGCATTCCGCGGCGGCGTTCGGGTTGCGGAACACGAATTCCTGGTTCAGCCCTTTCTGCGCGAAATCGATCTCGGTGCCGTCGACCATCGGCCGGCTCGTGGCGTCCACGTAGATCCGCACGCCGTCCTGCTCGGTGATCATGTCGCCGGGCCGTTCCTCGCGCGCGAGGTCCACGACATAGCCCCAGCCCGAGCACCCGGTGCGGGCGACACCGAAGCGCAGGCCCAGCGCGTCCGGACTGGACGCCAGAAACCGGCGGGCACGTTCGAGGGCAGCGGGAGCGAGTGCGATGGCCATGGGAAACAGTGTACTCCTGGGTTCGACAGCGCCAGCTGAGCGCGGGGCGCGCGGCACGCCAGCGCGCGGCGGCGCGGTTAGACTGTGCGGCCCTTCATCGGTCCGGATTTCCGGGATTCAAGGCATGACCACGACCAGCGTCCAGCAGGCCCTCGCAGGCCACATCCCCGAAGGCGGCGACGTCACCGTGCGTGGCTGGGTGCGGACCCGGCGCGACTCCAAGGCCGGCCTGAGCTTCGTCAACGTCAGCGACGGCTCGTGCTTCGCGCCGATCCAGGTGGTGGTGCCGGACGCGCTGGCCAACTACGAATCCGAAGTGAAGCGCCTGACCGCCGGCTGCTCGGTGATCGCGACCGGCACCCTGGTCAAGTCGCAGGGCCAGGGCCAGAGCTTCGAGATCCAGGCCGCGTCGCTCGAGGTCGTGGGCTGGGTCGAGGATCCGGAGACCTATCCGATCCAGCCCAAGGCGCACTCGCTGGAATTCCTGCGCGAGGTCGCGCACCTGCGCCCGCGCACGAACCTGTTCGGCGCGGTCACGCGCATCCGCCATTGCCTGGCGCAGGCCGCGCACCGCTATTTCCACGAGAACGGCTACTTCTGGATCAACACGCCGATCGTGACCACGTCCGACGCCGAGGGCGCGGGCCAGATGTTCCGCATCTCGACGCTGGACCTGGCGAATCTGCCGATGCGCGAGGGCAAGGTCGATTTCAGCCGGGATTTCTTCGGCAAGGAAGCATTCCTGACGGTCTCCGGCCAGCTCAACGTCGAGGCGTTCTGCCTGTCGATGAGCAAGGTCTACACCTTCGGCCCGACCTTCCGCGCCGAGAACAGCCACACCACGCGCCACCTGGCCGAGTTCTGGATGATCGAGCCGGAGATCGCGTTCGCCGACCTGGCCGAGAACGCGCGCATCTCCGAGGAATTCCTCAAGTACCTGTTCCGCGCGGTGCTCGACGAACGCGCCGACGACATGGCCTTCATCGCCGAACGCGTGCAGAAGGACGCGGTCACGCGTCTGGAAGGCTTCATCAACGCGCCCTTCGAACGCATCGAGTACACCGATGCGGTCGCGTTGCTGCAGAAGTCCGGCCACAAGTTCGAATTCCCGGTGGAATGGGGCCTGGACCTGCAGACCGAGCACGAGCGCTGGCTCACCGAGCAGCACGTCGGCCGCCCGGTCGTGGTGACCAACTATCCCGAGCACATCAAGGCGTTCTACATGCGCCTCAACGACGACGGCAAGACCGTCGCGGCGATGGACGTGCTGGCGCCGGGCATCGGCGAGATCATCGGCGGCGCGCAGCGCGAGGAGCGCCTCGACGTGCTCGACGCCCGCATGGACCAGTTCGGGTTGGATCGCGAGCATTACGGCTGGTACCGCGATTTCCGCAGGTACGGCACCGTACCGCATGCCGGCTTCGGTCTCGGCTTCGAACGGCTGATCGTGTACGTCTGCGGTCTGGCCAACATCCGCGATGCGATTCCGTATCCGCGTGCGCCCGGTCAGGCGGAGTACTGAGACGCCCGGAGCGGTAACGTCCGGACAGCGCCCCTTGCAAGCCGTCAGTCGTGACCCGGAGGATCGCTGATCCCGGGATCATACTGGCGCAGGAGGTTGAGTTGTTGTTCCAGATCATTGATCGCCGATCACCGTGTCCGACGGCCGCATGTCCGCTCATCGAGGTGACTTCGTGACCCTCTTCCTCGCCCTGTGTTTTTTCGGCGTCGCGATCGGCGGGTTCACCGCCTTCGTGATCTTCTGGCCGCTGTCGCTGGTGCATCTGCGCGACCGGCATCCGGAAGAACGCGAGCGGCTGGGCGACCATGCCTTCATGAGCCCGACCGCGCTGGGCTGGCTGCTCGCCGGCCGTTACTACGAAGTGCCCGACCGCCAGTTCACCGGGCTGGCGACGCCGGCGCGCATCTCCCTGCTGGTGATCCTCGGCGCACTCGCGGCTTCGGCCGTGCTGTGGCTGTGGTCGATCGCCCCGTGACACGAGGACGTACATGACCCGCGACGAATGGTGGTTGGCGAGCCTGGGGCGCATGGTGATCTGGGCGCGTCTGCGCGTGCTCGACGCCGGCACCGCGGAGGTGTTCGACAGCGACGGCAATACCCTGCCCTACGACAGCGAAGACACCGCGCGGGCGATGCTGATGGACGCCGAGTTCGTCGCCTTCGACGGTCTCGACGAGGACGATGCCCGGGCGCGCGGTTTTTCGCTCGACGAGATCGCACCGCCCGAGGGCCAGTCCGATGCCGGCCTGCGCGAGCGTATGGTGCAGTCGCTCGGCACCCGGGCCTGATCCGCGCCGCATGGCCACACCGGCCGCCTTCACTGGAAACGACGCCGCGCAGATCGACGCGCTGCTGGAGGCGCACCCGTTCGTCACGGTCGTCACCGTGCGGGACGACGCGCCGGACGCGAGCCATCTGCCGGTTCTCGCCCGCCGCGACTCCGTCGGCCTGCTGCTCGAAGGCCACTGGGCCCGCGCCAACCCGCAGGCGCATCACGGCGAATCAGCCCTCGTGCTGGTCCACGGCCCCAGTGCCTACCTGTCGGCCGACTGGTATCCGGACAAGCATGAACGCGCGCGCGTGCCGACCTGGAATTACGTCGTCGCCCAGCTGCGCGGCCGTTTCGAGCGCATCGGCGACGACGCCGCGCTGGGTGACCTCGTAGCGCGCACCGCCGCGCACTTCGAGCCCCGCGTCGGCGGCGACTGGCGCTACGACCACGACGACCCGCGTGAGCGCCACCAACTGCGCGGGATCGTCGGCTTCCGGTTCCGTGTGGAATCGGCCGCAATCACCCGGAAGCTCAGCCAGAACCATCCCGTGGCCAACCGGCTCGCCGTGATCGCAGCGCTGGAAGCGCGGCCCGGTGAAGCGGCCCACGCGATCGCGGCGCAGATGCGCGACGGCCTGTCCTGCCCACCCGACCCGGAGCCCTGACCCATGGACCTCGACCTCACCGGCCGTCACGCGCTGGTCTGCGGCGCGTCGGACGGCATCGGCCGCGCCGCCGCGCATGAACTCGCCCTCCTCGGTGCCAGCATCACCGTGCTCGCACGCCGCGCCGACGCACTGGCCCGGGTGTGCGATGCCCTGCCGGCCCCGTCCGGCCAACGCCACCGGTTGCTCGCGCTCGACATGGACGCCACCGACGCGCTCGGCGCGGCCGTCGGCGCCCACATCGCCGCGCATCCGGTGCAGATCCTGGTCAACAACACAGGCGGACCGGCCGGCGGGCCAGCGCACGCGGCGCAGGAGACGGCCTTCGTCGACGCGTTCCGGCGCCACCTGCTGGCCGGGCAATGCCTGGTGCAGGCGGTGCTGCCGGCGATGCGCGCCGCGCGCTGGGGACGCATCGTCAACGTGGTGTCCACGTCGGTGCGCGAACCCATCGCCGGGCTCGGAGTATCGAACACCGTGCGCGGCGCGGTCGCGGGCTGGGCCAAGACGCTGTCGCGGGAGCTGGCCGGCGACGGCATCACCGTCAACAACGTGCTGCCCGGCTATACGCGCACGGGCCGGATCGACCAGATCGTCGCCGAGCGCAGCGCGCGCACCGGCCAGACCGCCGACGCCGTGATCGCCGCGATGCAGGCCACCGTACCGGCCGGGCGCTTCGCCGAACCGGCCGAGACCGCCGCCGCGATCGCCTTCCTCTGCACGCCGGCGGCCGGCTACATCAACGGCGTCAGCCTGCCGGTCGACGGCGGGCGGATGGCGTCGATCTGAGGAGAGCGGCGCGGCCGGGGCAGCGTCACAAGCCGAAGACGCCGGCGTTGCTCGAATGCGCGCATGCCGGAAGGTCCCGAAGTCCACGATCTCGCAGACCGTCTCACCCGCCTGCTGCAGGACGAGATGTTGGACGACGTGTGGTTCCGTGATCCCGCGCTGCAGCGCCGCCGGCGCCTGCTGACCGGCCAGCGGGTGGCCGGCATCGTTGCCCGCGGCAAGGCGCTGCTGATCGCTGTCGAGAACGGCTGGACGCTGTACACGCACGGCCATCTGTTCGGGTTCTGGCGCATCGTCGACGACCGTGACGGCCTCACCTCGGATACCCCGCCCCGGGTGCGGCTGGGCTGTGCCCGCGGCGTTGCGGCCCTGTACGCCGCACCATCGGTGGCCTTGTGGCGCACCGACGAACTCGATCGCCAGCCCTATCTCGCGAAGCTTGGACCGGACGTACTCGACCCGGCCGTCGACGCGGCCGTGTTCGAGGCCGCACTGGTGGATCCGGTCATCGCCCGGCGCGGCCTGGCCGTGCTGCTGCTCGAGCAGAGCTTCGCCGCCGGCATGGGCAATTACCTGCGCTCCGAGGTCCTGTTCGAGGCGCGCCTCTCGCCCTACCGCACGCCGGGCGACCTCGACGCCCCGCAGCGCACCCGGCTGGCGCATGCTCTGATCGATGTGCCACGACGCGCGTACCGGGCCAAGCAGCGCGGTGCGCTGCCGCCGGGCAAGGAGTACCTGGCCCGGATTCCGGGTGGATTCCGCTTCGCCGTGTTCGAGCGCGAAGGCACGGCCTGTCCACGCTGTGGCGCGGTCATCGTCAACGTGCGGATCGCCTCGCGGCGACTCTACTGGTGCCGCGGCTGCCAGCACTGAGCGGCATGGCCGGGGGCTCGGGTAAGCTGCGGCGATGGACCGTTTTCCCCACTGGATCGATGGCGCCCCGCGCCCGCCGCGGCAGGGGCGATGGCATCCGGTGCACGATCCGGCGACCGGTCGGCGCTTCGCCGAAGTGGCCGCGGGCGACGGCGATGATCTCGATGCGGCGATCGACGCGGCCGTCCGGGCCGCGCCGGGCTGGGCCGCACTGCGCAACAGCGAGCGCGCGCATTGGCTGGAGCGACTCGCTGTGGGTCTCGAAGCGGAGGCCGATGCGTTCGCGCACGCCGAGGCGCGGGACGCGGGCAAGCCCTTCGCGCTGGTCCGCGACGTCGAGATTCCACGCGCGGTGGCCAATCTGCGCTTCTTCGCGCATGCGGCAACCCAGTTCGCCAGCGAATCGCACCACGGCGAGGCCGGTCTCAACTACACGTTGCACGCGCCGCTCGGCGTGGTCGCGACGATCTCGCCCTGGAATCTTCCGCTTTATCTGTTGACCTGGAAGATCGCCCCGGCGCTGGCCGCCGGCAACACGGTGATCGCCAAGCCGTCGGAGGTGACCCCGCACACGGCGACGCTGCTGGGCGAACTCTCCGGCAGGATCGGTCTGCCGGCGGGCGTGCTGAACATCGTCCACGGCACCGGCAGCGACGTCGGCGAACCGCTGGTGACCGACCCGCGCGTACAGGCAGTGTCGTTCACCGGCAGCACCGCGGTGGGCAGGCGCATCGGGGCGCTCGCCGGTGGACTGCTGAAGAAGGTCTCGCTGGAGCTCGGCGGCAAGAACGCCACCGTCGTCTTCGCCGACAGCGACTGGGACGACAACCTCGACACCCTTCTGCGCTCGGCATTCCAGAACAGCGGGCAGATCTGTCTGTGCGGGTCGCGCATCCTGGTCGAGCGGCGGATCGCGCATGCCTTCCGCGAGCGCTTCGTCGCGGCGACCCTGGCGCTGCGGGTCGGCGACCCGATGGATCCGGACGCGCGCATGGGCCCGCTGGTGTCGCAGGCCCACTTCGACAGGGTGATGGCGGCGCTGGCCCGCGCCCGCGACGAGGGCGGCCGGGTGCTCTGCGGCGGCCATGCGCTGGAGCGGCCGGGCTGGTTCGTCGCGCCCACCGTCATCGAGGGCCTCGGCCCGGACTGCGCGACCAATCGCGAGGAGATTTTCGGCCCGGTGGTCACATTGCAGGTGTTCGACGACGACGCGGAAGCGCTGGCCCTCGCCAATGCCGGCGGCTATGGCCTGTCGGCATCGCTGTGGACCCGCGATCTGGGACGTGCGCACCGCATGGCGGCCCGGCTGCGGGCCGGCGTGGTGTGGATCAACGCCTGGATGCTGCGCGACCTGCGCACGCCGTTCGGCGGCACCGGTGCCTCGGGTCTGGGCCGCGAGGGCGGGCTCGATGCGATGCGTTTCTTCACCGAACCGAAGAACGTCGGCCTGTCTCTGGGATAATCCCGCCATGGGCGATCTCGACAACCTCCTGAGCAGCAACCGTGACTGGGCCGAACGCGTGGTGCGCGACGACCCGGATTTCTTCCACCGGCTGGAGAACCAGCAGGCACCGAAATACCTGTGGATCGGGTGTTCCGACTCGCGGGTGCCGGCGAACCAGATCCTCGGACTCGATCCGGGCGAGGTCTTCGTACACCGCAATATCGCCAACGTGCTCTCGCACGGCGATCTCAACGCGCTCTCGGTGATCCAGTTCGCGGTCGATGTGCTGCAGGTGGAACACATCCTGCTGGTCGGCCATTACGGCTGCGGTGGCGTCCATGCCGCGATGACCGGCGCCCGGGTCGGCCTGGTCGACAACTGGCTGCGCCACGTGTCCGACATCGCCCACAAGCATGCGGGGCTGCTGGCCGCGGTGGACGACCCCGGCCTGCGTCATGCCCGCCTGTGCGAACTCAATGCCATCGAGCAGGCGCTCAACGTTTGCCAGACCACCGTGGTCCGCGACGCCTGGGCGCGTGGACAGTCGCTCACCGTGCACGGCTGGGTCTATGCGGTCGGCGACGGCCGGGTGCGCGAGCTGGGCATGCAGGTCGGCGCGCACGAGGGCATCGGTCCGGCCTACGAGGCGGCGGTGGCCGACGTCGCGCGCGTCGCCATGCAGGGCCGTCGCGATGGGTGACGCCATCCGCGCCGACGCCGCCCCGGCGCCGGTGGGCCGCTACCCGCATGCACGCCGCGCGGGCGGCCTGCTGTTCCTGTCGGGCATCGGCCCGCGCGACCCCGCGAGTGACCGCGTCCCCGGCAATACGCTGGATGCCGCAGGCCGGCTGGTGGGGCACGACATCGTCGCGCAGACCCACGCGGTCTTCGCCAACGTCCGCGCCGTGCTCGAGGCCAGCGCTGCCTGCTGGGAGGACCTGATCGACGTGACCGTGTATCTGACCGACATGGCCGGCGATTTCGCCGCCTACAACCGCGTCTGGGCCGAGTACTTCCCGGACGTCGAAACCGCCCCCTGCCGCACCACCCTCGGCATCGACGCGCTGCCGACGCCGATCGCGATCGAGCTCAAATGCGTGGCCACCCTGCACCCGAAGGAGGGGCGCTGAAGCCATGGAACTGCTCACCGCCAACATCGCCTCCCCTGTCGTGCTTGCATTCGCATTGGGGATCATCGCGCGTGCGATCCGCAGCGACCTGGCCATCCCGCCGCAGATCCAGACCTACCTGTCGATCTTCCTGCTGCTCGCCATCGGCCTGAAGGGCGGCGTCGCACTGCGTGGACAGGATCCGGCGCAGCTGGCGATGATGCTCGGAGTCACCCTTGCCGCCGGCGCGGCGACGGCGATGAGCGCCTATGCGCTGGCCCGCTGGATGCTGGGCGACATCCGGCGCGAAGCGGCCGCCATGGCCGCGCATTACGGCTCGGTGTCGGCGGTGACCTTCATCGCGGCCAGCCAGTTCGTCGAACGCACGGGCAATCCGGCCGAAGGCGTGCTGGTGGCCCTGCTGGTCGCACTCGAGGTACCGGCACTGCTGATCGGCCTGGCGCTGGGGCAGCGCGGATCGCGCGGCACGGGCGGCGCCCATGCCGGCGGCTCGCACCACGCGCTGCGCGAGGTGTTCACCGGCAAGACCGCGGTGCTGCTGCTCGGCGGCCTGGCGATCGGGGCGATCACCGGTCCGGGCGGCATCAAGTCGGTCGACGCGATGTATTTCGCGCTGTTCCAGGGCGTGCTGATGCTGTTCATGCTCGACATGGGCATGATCGCCGCGCAACGCCTCTCGGAACTGCGCCGCGGCTGGCTCCGTCTGCTGGGGTACTGCCTGGCGGTGCCGCTGCTGCACGGTGTCGCCGGCGTTGCGATCGGGCACGCCATGGGCCTGTCGCTGGGCGGCGTCGTGGTGTTCGCGACCATGCTCTCGAGTGCGTCCTACATCGCGGCGCCCGCCGCCGTGCGCGCCGGACTGCCGGAGGCCGACGTCGGCCGTTGCATCACCGCCGCGCTGGGCATCACGTTCCCGTTCAACCTCGCCGTCGGCATCCCCCTGTACGCGGCCCTGGCGGGCCGGCTCGCCGCTTGACCCAGGAGGTCTCCATGCTGCCTGCTCCGCTCAACCTCACCGCGTGGATCGAGGAACACCGCCACCTGCTCAAGCCGCCGGTCGGCAACAAGTGCGTCTACGACGGCGACTTCATCGTGATGATCGTCGGCGGGCCGAACGCGCGCACCGACTACCACTACGACGAAGGTCCGGAGTGGTTCTTCCAGCTGGAGGGCGAGATGGTGCTGCGCATCCAGGAGGACGGCCGCGCGCGCGACATCCCGATCCGCGCCGGCGAGACCTTCCTGCTGCCACCGAAAGTGCCGCATTCGCCGCAACGCGGCGCCGGTTCGATCGGGCTGGTGATCGAGCGCAAACGCCTGCCGCACGAGAAGGACGGTCTGCTGTGGTTCTGCGAGCGCTGCAACCACAAGCTGTTCGAACAGTATTTCGAACTCGGCGACATCGAACAGGATTTTCCGCCGGTCTTCGACCGCTTCTACGGTGCGACGGATCTGCGGACCTGCCAGGCCTGCGGCCATCTCAATCCGCGTCCGGATCGCTACGGCCCCGAGTCCGGGACGCCCGTCGAGCACGGGTGAAGCGACGTTCCTGCGGGAGGGGCCGCCACATGCGTCGTGTCGTTCCGACTCTTTGGGCTGCCCTGCTGGCGATGCGCACGTCGGCGCATGCGCAGATCGGCGACCACGCCGAGCATGCCGCCTGATCGCCAGGACCAGGCGGCACGTGCGGACGGGGCGAACATTGACTGGGCGACGGTGTCCCGCAAAGAGGTCGAGCGTCGCGCCCGCGTGTCGGCGCTATGCGCACAGACGGCTTGCTCACCGCCGTCAACCACGCGCATGCGGGATGGTCTTCCGGCACGGCCGGGGACTCGGGCACATCCGCATCGCGCAGACGCGTCCCACGCTGGCGCCCGGCGCGCCGCGTGTCCGCCGGCCGGTTGCAGCGTGCCGGAATCGCATCGTGGCCGCGCGGCTGCAACCGCAGTGCCACGGCACGCAGTACCGGGGCAGCGACGCAGGCGTATTCCTGCATGCGGTATCCCATGACGCGGTCGAGGATGCCGAGCGCGCGTGGATGGGCGTGCCCTCGCTCTCCAGGGCACGGCCCGCATCGGCGAGATGGCGGCGTCGACCGGTGCGGCCTGCCCCCGGCGACCGAGCGGTCGCGTCGCAAACGCCGCGCGCCGCCCCAGGCGCGCCCCGAACCCGCCGTGCGCCCGCGACGTGATCGTCGCCGGCCGGTCGTCTACGATGACCGCCATGCTGAAGATCGACATCCACGCCCACTACCTGCCGCGCGACTGGCCGGACCTGGCGGGCAAGTACGGCGACGCGCGCTTCCCGGTGATCCATCACACCGCCGACGGCCGCCACCGCATCTACAAGGATGGCCGCTTCTTCCGCGAGATCTGGTCCAAGACCTGGGATGCGCGCGAGCGCATCGAGGACTACGCGCGCTTCGGCGTGCAGGTGCAGGTCATCAGCACGGTGCCGGTGATGTTCAGTTACTGGGCGAAACCTGCGCACGCGCTGGAACTGCACCAGTCGCTCAACGACCACATGGCGGCGACCGTCGCCGCGCATCCGCGCCACTACGCCGGCATCGGCACAGTGCCGATGCAGTCGCCGCGGCTCGCGATCCAGGAGCTGGAGCGCTGCGTGGATCAGCTGGGCCTGCAGGGCGTGCAGATCGGCAGCCACATCGGCGACTGGAATCTCGACGCACCGGACCTGTTCCCGTTCTTCGAGGCGGCGGCGGATCTCGGTGCAGCGATTCTGGTGCACCCCTGGGACATGATGGGCAGCGAGTCGATGCCCAAGTACTGGCTGCCGTGGCTGGTGGGCATGCCGGCCGAGCAGTCGCGCGCGGCCTGTTGCCTGATCTTCGGTGGCGTGCTGGAGCGGCTGGCGAAACTCAAGATCTGCATGGCGCACGGCGGTGGCAGCTTTCCGTACACGATCGGCCGCATCGAGCACGGCTTCAACATGCGACCCGACCTCGTGGCGACCGACAATCCGCACAACCCGCGCGGCTATCTCAAGCAGTTGTACTTCGATTCGTGGGTCGCCGATTCCCGGGCGCTGCGGTATCTGCTCGACACCTGCGGCCCGGACCGGGTGATGCTGGGCACCGATTATCCGTTCCCGCTGGGCGAACAGGTGCCGGGCGCGGGTATCGAGGAGATCGCGCTGGCCGCGCCCGAGCGGGCCCGCCTCTTCCACGGCACCGCGCTCGAATGGCTCGGCCTGCCCGCCGGCCGGTTCAGCTGACGACACATCGATGCCCCATCTGATCCTGCACCACACCGCGAACCTCACCGGGTTCGATCCCGATGCTGCACTGGCCGTCGCCAACCGCGCGCTGGTCGACAGCGGCCAGTTCGAGGCGATCGCGATCAAGAGTCGCGCGCTCGTGCTCGACCGTTACCGCGTCGGCGACGCGGACGCCGGCCAGGCGTTCGTCCATGCCACGCTGAAGATCCTGCCTGGCCGCAGCGAGACGCTGCGCGCCGCGCTGGGTCGGCTCGTGCACGACGCGCTCGCGCCCTGCCTGCCGTCACTCGACCTGCACTGCCAGCTGTGCGTCGAGGTCGTGGAACTGCAGGCCGCCACCTATACCAAGAGTACGCACGCACCCCGTGTCGTACCGGAGACCCGTTCATGAGCGATCTGTTCACCGACGACTACGCCGCGTCCGCCGACGCGGCCGATCCGCTGCGGCGCTTCCGCGCGCAGTTCCACATGCCGCGCTTCGGCGATGTCGAGCAGGCCTATTTCGTCGGCAATTCGCTGGGGCTGCAGCCGCGCGGTGCGCGCGCGCAGGTCGAGGACGTGCTCGACAAGTGGGCGATGGAAGCGGTCGAAGGTCATTTCCGCGGCAACTCGCAATGGATGACCTACCACGGCCTGGTCGGCGCGCAGCTGGCGGAGATCGTCGGCGCGCAGCCCGAGGAAGTGGTCGCGATGAACTCGCTGACCGCGAATCTGCATTTCCTGATGGTGGGTTTCTACCGGCCGACCGCGGAGCGCCCGGCGATCCTGATGGAGGCCGGAGCGTTTCCGTCCGACCGGTATGCGCTGGAATCGCAGGTGCGCTTCCACGGCTTCGATCCCGCGACCGACCTGATCGAGGTACAGCCGGGCGACGACGGCCTGTTCGGCATCGACGCGATCGCCGCGGCCGTCGCCGAGCACGGTCACCGGCTCGCGCTGGTGCTGTGGCCGGGCGTGCAGTACCGCACCGGCGAGGCCTTCGACCTTGCCGAGATCACCCGGCTCGGCCACGCGGCAGGCGCCATCGTCGGCTTCGATCTCGCGCATGCGGCCGGCAACCTGCCGCTGCGGCTGCACGACAGCGGAGCCGATTTCGCGGTGTGGTGCCACTACAAGTACCTCAACAGCGGCCCCGGTGCGGTGGCCGGTGCGTTCGTCCATGCGCGCCATGCCGACACGGATCGCCCGCGCTTCGCCGGCTGGTGGGGCCACGACGCGTCGACGCGTTTCCGCATGGGCCCCGACTTCCAGCCCACGCCCGGCGCCGATGGCTGGCAGCTCAGCAATCCGCCGATTCTCGGTCTGGCGCCGCTGCGTGCATCGCTCGACCTGTTCACCGAGGCCGGCATGCCGGCGCTGCGCGCGAAGTCGGAGGCGCTGACGGGGTACCTGGCCACCCTGATCCGCAGCGAGCTGGACGCGGTGCTCGACATCGCCACGCCGGCCGATCCCGCCCGTCGCGGGGCGCAGCTCTCGTTGCGCGTGCGCGGCGGACGCGAGCAGGGACGCAATCTGTTCGAGCACCTGGCCGGCAACGGTGTGCTCGGCGACTGGCGGGAACCCGATGTGATCCGCATCTCCCCCGCTCCGCTCTACAACAACCATGCCGACGTATTGCGGTTCGTGCGCGCCGTGCAGCGCTGGCGCGACGCGTGAGCGCACCCCGCCACCTCACCATCATCGGTGCGGGTCTCGCCGGCGCCCTGCTCGGCATCCTGCTGCGCCGCCGGGGTTGGGAGGTGGACCTGTACGAGAAACGCGGCGATCCCCGTCTGCGGGGCTACGAGGGCGGGCGTTCGATCAATCTGGCGCTGGCCGAACGCGGCCGTCATGCGCTGCGCGCGGCCGATGCAGACGAAGCGGTGATGCGGCACGCGATCATGATGCGCGGCCGCATGGTCCACGTGGACGCGGCCGAGCCGGCGCTGCAGCGCTACGGCCGCGACGACAGCGAAGTGATCTGGTCGGTGCACCGCGGCGATCTCAACCTGGTGCTGCTGGAACTGGCGCAGGCCGCGGGCGCGCGCCTGCATTTCGATCTCGGGCTGGCGGGCGTGAACTTCGACTCGCGCGTCGCGGTGTTCGCCGACGCGCGCGATGGCTCGCGCCGCGAGGTGCCCTTCCGCGCACTGGTCGGCGCCGACGGTGCGGGCTCGGCGCTGCGCGCCGCGATGCATCGCGTGCGCGATCTCGGTGAGCGCAGCGATTTTCTCGACCACGGCTACAAGGAGCTGGAGATCCCACCCGACGACGACGGTGGCTTCCGCATCGAGCCCCACGCACTGCACATCTGGCCGCGCGGCCACTACATGTGCATCGCGCTGCCCAATGACGAAAAGACCTTCACCGTGACCCTGTTCCTGCCCCACCAGGCCGCTGCGGGTGACGGGCCGGCGTTCGACCAGATCCGCGACACCGCAGCAGCGCGCACGTTCTTCGAGCGGGAGTTTCCATCGGCGCTGGCCCTGATCCCGGCATTCGAACGGGACTGGGCGGCCAATCCCGTGGGCCAGCTGGGCACGCTGTATCTCGAGCACTGGCATCTGGACGGGCGTGCGGTCCTGCTCGGCGACGCGGCGCACGCCATGGTCCCGTTCCACGGCCAGGGCATGAACTGCGCGTTCGAGGACTGCGTGGCGCTGGCCGGGCAACTCGATGCGCATCCCGACCTCGCCGGCGCATTCGCGGCGTTCGAAGCACAGCGCAAACCCGACGCCGCCGCGATCCAGCGCATGGCGCTCGACAACTACCTGGAGATGCGCGACCGCGTCGACGATGCCGACTATCTGCTGCAGCGGGCGCTGGAACTGGCCCTGCAGGCGCGCCATCCGGGGCGCTTCGTCCCGCACTACGCCATGGTGACCTTCATGCGCATTCCCTACTCGCTGGCCATGACCCGCACCGACGTCCAGCGCGGCATCCTCGAGCGCGCGACCGCAGGCCGTTCGACCCTGGACGCGCTGGACTGGGCCGCCATCGATGCCGACGTGCTGGCGCGGCTGACACCGCTGGAGGATGTGCCCGCGTGAGCGGCGTGCGCCCGGCCGCAGGTCGCGCCCGGGGCTGGAGTCCTTGCGTGTCCGCGCCCGGGGCGACCGGGCACGGCCCCGCATCGCCGATACTTGCGCAATGACCGACAGCTTTCTTTTCTACGACCTCGAGACGTTCGGCACCGACCCGCGGCGCAGCCGGATCGCCCAGTTCGCGGCGATCCGCACCGATGCCGCGCTCAACGAGATCGAGGATCCGATCGACCTGTTCGTGCGCCCCGCGGACGATCTGCTGCCCTCGCCGGCGGCGACGCTGGTCACCGGCATCACGCCGCAGCAGGCCATGCGCGACGGCATTCCGGAAGCCGACGCGTTCGCCCGGATCTTCGACGAGATGGCGCGTCCCAAGACCTGCACCCTCGGCTACAACTCACTGCGTTTCGACGACGAGTTCGTGCGCTTCGGCCTGTTCCGCAATTTCTTCGATCCCTACGAACGCGAGTGGCGCGGCGGCAATTGCCGCTGGGACCTGCTCGACGTGATGCGCCTGTGGCATGCCTTGCGGCCCGAGGGCCTGACCTGGCCGCAGCGCGAAGACGGCGCCACGTCGTTCAAGCTCGAACACCTGGCCGCCGCCAACGGCGTGCGCACCGGCGATGCGCACGAGGCCCTGTCGGACGTGCGTGCACTGATCGGCATCGCCCGGCTGATGCGTGCCGCGCAGCCGCGGCTGTGGGACTACGCCGCCCGGCTGCGCGACAAGCGGCATGCGTCCTCGCTGCTCGACACCATCGGCATGACGCCGGTGCTGCACGTCTCGCAGCGCTATCCGGCCGCGCGCCTGTGCGCCGCGCCGGTGCTGCCGCTCGCCCGGCATCCGAAGATCGACACCCGGGTCGTGGTATTCGACCTCGACGCCGAACCCGACGCGCTGCTGGATCTGGATGCCGACGCGATCGCCGCGCGCGTGTTCGCGCGCCGCGAGGATCTGCCCGAAGGCGTCGCGCGGATCCCGCTCAAGGAGGTGCACAGCAACCGCTGCCCGGCCCTCGTCGCCTGGACGCATCTGCGTGCGGAGGATTTCGAGCGCCTGTCGATCGATGTCGATGCCGTCGAGGGTCGCGCCGCCCGGCTGCGCGCGGCCGGGCCGGCGCTGGCGGCCAAGGTGCGCGAGGTGTTCGCGGTGGAGCGCGAGTTCCCGGCCCCGGACGTCGACGGCTCGCTGTACGGCGGCTTCTTCGGCGACGGCGACCGCCGACGCGTGCAGCAGGTGCGGGCGACGCCGCCGACCCAGCTTGCCATGCGCGATTTCGGCTTCGAGGACCAGCGGCTCGACGAGCTGCTGTTCCGGTACCGCGCGCGCAACTGGCCCGACACCCTGTCGACCGAGGAACGCCGGCGCTGGGATGCGTGCCGCCGCGCGCGCCTGGCCCCGGGCACGCTGCAGTCCGAACATGATTTCGCCGGCTATTTCACCCTGATCGACGCCCTGTGCGCCGAAAATACCGGTCAGCCGCAGCGCCTCGCCCTGCTCGACGCCCTGCGCGACTGGGGCCGGGAACTGCACGTCCAGCTCCACGGCACGGATCCCGCATGACGGTCTACTTCAATGACAGGAGCCTGCGCTTTTTGCGCAGCCTCGCCCGCAACAACGAGAAGCCCTGGTTCGAGGCCCACCGCGCCGACTACGAAGCGCACGTGCGCCAACCGTTCCTGCGCCTGATCGGCGACCTGCAACCCGATGTCGCTGCGGTGAGTCCGCAGTTCCGCGCCGACCCCCGCACCGTCGGCGGATCGCTGTTCCGGATCCACCGCGACGCCCGGTTCTCCAACGACAAGTCGCCCTACAAGACCTGGCAGGGTGCGCGGCTGTTCCATGCGCGCCGGCGGGAGGTGCCGGCACCGTCGTTCTACATCCACCTGCAGCCTGGCGAGAGCTTCGTCGGCGCGGGCTTGTGGCATCCCGAGTCGGAGACCCAGCGCCGCGTGCGCCAGTTCATCGTCGACAACCCGGGCGGCTGGAAGGCCGCCGCGCACGCGCCGAAGCTGCGCAAGGCGTTCGAGTTGGAGACCAGTGAACGGCTGGTACGTGCGCCGCGCGGATTTCCCGCCGATTTCGAGTTCGTCGAGGATCTCAAGCATCGCAACTGGGTGTTCTGGCGCTCGCTGGACGACGCGACAATGACCGGGCCGAACCTGCGCAGGACCATCGCCAGGGATCTCGTCACCCTGGGCCCGTTCGTGGACTATCTGTGCGCCGCGCTCGACCTGGAGTTCTGAGTCCGCGCGTCGTCTCGTTCCACGCGCCGTTCATCCGGCCCGCGCCGGCCCCGGTGACAATCGCCGGTCCGCGCCGAAGAGGAGCCGTCCGTGAAGAAACTCGCCTGGCTCGCTCTGGCCATCGCCGTGCTGCTGCTCGCCTACACCGCGGCAGGCCCGTACCTGACCATGCATGCGATCCGCAACGCGGTGCAGGACGAAGACTCCAGGGCGCTGTCACGACAGGTCGATTTTCCCGCCTTGCGCCACAGCCTGCGCCTGCAGGTGTCGGATGCGATGGTCCGTGAGGCCGGCGCGGACGTCCAGTCCAGCCTGCTCGGCGCGATCGGTCTGAACATCGCCTCGCGCGCGGCGGGCACGGGCGTCGACGCGATGGTCAACCCGGTCGGCCTGGCCGCACTGATGCGTGGCCGGCGCCTCTGGAGCCTGGCCGGCGGCGCGCCCCTGCTTCGCGACGGCACCGAGCGCACCGGTCCCGCTCCGCTCGCCGACGCCGTCTATCGCTACGAGTCGCCTTCGCGCTTCACCGCGACCGTCCACGACGAGGCCGGGCGTCCGGTGATGTTCGTGCTCACGCGCTCGGGCATCCGCTGGCGCCTGTCGGACATCCGCCTTCCGCTGTAGATCGCCGGGCGCCGGGATGGCCGGCCGGCTGCAGCGCGATCCGCGCTCAGCGTCGATCCGACGCGCGTGCCTCGAGTGCAATGGCATCGCCGTGGCCCGGGCCGCGTCGCCGCCGCCACCCGCCGCGCGGCGGGTGATACAGCACCAGATAGACGCCCACCACCCAGATCGACGCCGCCGCCCAGCCGGCCAGAATGTCGGAGGGGTAATGCACGCCGAGGTAGATCCTGGACAGCCCGACCATCGGCACGAACACGGCCATCGCGGCCACCACCCACCAGCGCGCGCGGGTCGGCCAGGCCAGCAGCACCAGCACCATCGCCAGCGTCGCCGAGCCCATCGCGTGTCCGCTGGGGAAACTGAAGGTCGCTTCCGGCGCGATCGACTCCCACAGGCCGGGCCGCTCGCGCGCGAACAGTTGCTTGGTCGCCATGTTGAGCAGGGCCGAGCCACCGGTCGACAGGGCCACGAACACCGCGTGCCGCCAGCGTCGCAGGGCCAGCATCACCACGACCAGGCCGATGTCGGCCGGCACCACGCCCCAGGCGTAGCCGAGCTCGGAGAAGAACAGGAAGATCCGGTCGAAGCCCTCGCGCGCCATGCCGTTGGCGAACATCAGGATCGGCTCGTCGAACGCGATGGTCTCCGACTCATGGATCTCGTCGGCGAGTTCCATGAACACCCACATCGGCAGCAGCACGCCGAGGAACAGCAGCAGGACCTTCCAGCCGTGGCGCCGCAGCAGACCGCCTGTCGCGCGCGAGCCCTCAACGAGGACCTCGCCGGCGTCAGGCGCCATCGGCACCGCGCCCGTAATGGCGGTGCACGTAGTCGTCGACCAGCGCGACGAATTCGTGCGCGATGTTCTCGCCGCGCAGCGTCACCGCCTTCTCGCCGTCGATGAACACCGGCGCCGAGGGCGCCTCGCCGGTACCGGGCAGCGAGATGCCGATGTTGGCGTGGCGCGATTCGCCCGGCCCGTTGACCACGCAGCCCATCACCGCGAGCGTCATGTTCTCAGCGCCCGGATGGGTGATCTTCCACTCCGGCATTTTCTCGCGCACGTGGTCCTGGACCACGCCGGCCAGCTCCTGGAAGAACTCGGAGGTGGTGCGGCCGCAGCCCGGGCAGGCGGTGACCATCGGCGTGAACGCGCGCAGGCCCATGGTCTGCAGCAGTTCCTGGGCGACGACGACCTCCTTGGTGCGCGAGGCGCCGGGCTCGGGCGTCAGCGAAATGCGGATGGTGTCGCCGATGCCTTCCTGCATCAGGATCGCCAGCGCGGCGCTGGAGGCCACCATGCCCTTGCTGCCGATGCCGGCTTCGGTGAGCCCCAGATGCAGCGCGAAATCGCAGCGCGCGGCGAGGTCGCGGTAAACCGCGACCAGTTCCTGCACGCCGCTGACCTTGGCACTGAGCACGATGCGGTCGCGGCCGAGGCCCAGCTCCACCGCGCGTTCGGCGGAATCCACCGCCGAGCGGATCAGCGCTTCGCGCAACACCTTTCCTGCGTCCCAGGGCACGGCGCGCCGAGCGTTCTCGTCCATCAGCGTGGCCGCCAGCGACTGGTCGAGCGATCCCCAGTTCGCACCGATGCGCACCGGCTTGCCGTAGCGCATCGCGAATTCGATCAGCTGGGCGAACTGGGTGTCGCGCTTCTTGCCGAAGCCGACGTTGCCCGGATTGATGCGGTACTTCGCCAGTGCCTCGGCGCAGGCCGGCTCGCCGGCCAGCAGCTGGTGCCCGTTGTAGTGGAAGTCGCCGATGATCGGCACCTCGATGCCCTGCATCGCCAGCCGCTCGACGATCCGCGGCACGGCGGCCGCCGATTCGGGATTGTTGACCGTGATGCGCACCAGCTCGGAACCCGCGCGCCACAGCTCGCCGATCTGCCTGGCGGTGCCGGCGACGTCGGCGGTGTCGGTATTGGTCATCGACTGCACCACCACCGGCGCGTGGCCGCCGAGGGCGACACCGCCCACGTGCACCTGGCGCGTGCCGCGGCGCGGCGCGGCGCCGAAGGCGGGCAAGGCGACGGGATCGGACAGGCAGGCGGCAGGCGCGGCGACGGACTGGGCGGACATGCACGCAGTTTACCGGCTTGCCGGTGACCGGCGCTGACGCGCCGCGAAACCGGCGCCGGGTGCGACCGCCTGCCGCAGGGCGGTCGGCGCGGGCGTGCTCTAGGATGACCCGGTGCATCCCCAGCCTCCCGCCACCGCCCTGCTGCGCACCCTCTACAGCCTGCGCTGGCTGGCGGTGGGCGGGCAGTCGCTGACCATCCTGTGGGCCACCCAGGGCTTCCACATGGCTCTCCCGCCGGGCCCTCTGTGGGGGCCGGTGGCCCTGCTCGCGCTCTTCAACGTGGCCGTCCATCTGCGCCTGCGCAGCAGCCGCGACGCGGTCCCGGCCGAAGCCTTCGCCCACGTGCTGCTCGACACCGCGGTGCTCTCCTGGTTGATCGCCTGGACCGGGGGCATCGCCAATCCGTTCGCGTCGTTGTTCCTGCTGCCGATCGCATTGACCGCGATGGCGCTGCCCGCGGCCTGGGCGGTGGCCAGCGCGCTGGCCGGACTGATGGGCTACCTGCTGGCGGTGCAGTTCGGCCAGCCCCTGCCGCACCTGCACGACGGCTTCGATCTGCACCTGGCCGGCATGGCGGTCAATTTCGTACTCTCGCTGGGCCTGGTGCTGTATTTCCTGGTGCGCCTCGCCGCCGCCCGCGACCGGCGCGAGCGCGAGCTGGCCGCCCTGCGCGAACGCTTCGTGCGCAACGAGGGCATCCTCGCCCTGGCCACGCACGCCGCGTCGGTCGCCCACGAACTCAATACGCCGCTGGGCACGATGACCCTGCTGCTGGACGATCTGGACACCAGCGCGCTGGGCAGCGACGGTGCTGCCGACGTGGCCACGTTGCGTCGCCTGGTCGACACCTGCCGCGACCGCGTGCGCTCGCTGGCCGATCCGGCCGATCCGATGGCCAGCACCCGCGTCGACATCGGTCGCGTGCTCGAACACTGGCAGCTGGTGCGTCCGGCGATCGTGCTGGCGCGCGAAGGCAACGCCGGCCCGCACCAGCGCGTCGAACGCACCATCGGCCACCTGCTGCTCGCCCTGCTCAACAACGCCGCCGATGCCAGCGAGGCCAACGGCAGCCGCCGGGTGGACCTGCGACTGCAGATCGACGACGGCGTGCTCCACGGGGCGATCCGCGATTACGGCACCGGATTCGACGCCCAGGCGCCGTTCCTGCCGGTGCTGTTCCGCAGCGGCAAGCCGGACGGCCTCGGCATCGGCCTCGCGCTGTCGCATGCCGCGATCGAGCAGATCGGCGGCGAGCTGGACATGGAAGAAGCGGACGGCGGCGGTGCCCGTGTGCACTTCCGGGTCCCGGTGGACGACGCGCCCGCATCGACTGGGGCGCCGCGATGAACGGTCTGCTGGTCGACGACGACACGCTGTACCTCGAGGCGCTGCAACGCGCGCTGCGCCGGCGCGGCATCGAGTGCGAAACCGCACCCGACGCGGCGGCGGCGCTGGCGGTGGCCGCGCGCACGCGGCCGGATTTCGCGCTGGTCGACCTCAAGCTCGGCGAGACGTCGGGCCTCGGACTGATCGAGCCTCTGCGCGCGATCCGCGCCGACATGCGCATTCTGCTCGTCACCGGCTACGCGAGCATCGCCACCGCGGTCGAGGCGATCAAGCGCGGCGCCGACGACTATCTGCCCAAGCCGGTCTCGGCCGATACCCTGCAGCGGATCCTGCTCGACGCCGCCCTCGCGCCCGCACCGGACGCCGGCGAGCGCGAGGAGGACGCATCGCTCGAAAGTCCGACGATGATTCCGCTGCACCGGCTGGAGTGGGAGCACATCCAGCAGGCGCTCAACGAGACCGGTGGCAACATCTCCGCCACTGCGCGCCTGCTCGGCATGCACCGCCGATCCCTGCAACGCAAGCTGGCCAAGCGCCCCGGGCCGGAGCGGCGCCCGCCGTTCGACTGACTTCGCTCAGTGCGCGTGGCCGTCGTGGCCGCCGGCAGCCGGGGCATCGCCGGCGAGCGGCCGGACCTCGAAACGCACGTCCTGGCGCGGCGCGTGCTCGAACACCAGGGTCGCGTCGATCGCGGCACCGGCGCGCATCGGTTCCACCGGCCCGATGAACATCAGGTGGTTGCCGCCGGGCGCCAGACGCACTTCCGCGCCGGCCGGCAGGGGCACCCCGTCGGGCAGTTCGCGCATGCGCATCATGCCGCCGTCGTGGCGCATCTCGTGGATCTCGACGCTGGCGGCGGCCGCGGTCTCCACCCGGACCAGGCGATCGTCGGCGCCGCTGCGCAGCGTGAGGTAGCCGCCGGCCACGGCCGCGGTGGGCGGGGTCTCGCGGATCCATGTGTCGCTCACCGAAACACCCTCCTCCACGGCCACGGCCCCGGCCGCGCCGGTGCCGGCGTCCGCATCGGCCGGTGCGGGCGCCCGGCAGGCGCCGAGGACGAGCGCGGCGGCACAGACGGCGACGAGACGGAAACATAGGGACATGGCGCACTCCAAGCGATGCCGGCGGGCACGCCGGCGGGGGTCGATTATCGCTGCGCGCATGCCGGTCCGCGCAGCGGCGCGACGTCCGGCGGCCGCGTCCGCAGCCGTCGATCACGCGGTCGTGCAGGCTAGACGCATCCCCTGGTGCCGCCCATGCGACCGGGTGTCGCAGCCGGACCCGCCCCGCCCCGGTATCCTGTCGTGATGCACGACGCGCCCGGCCCCGCCGTTCTCACCCCGAGTCAGCTCAATACGCTCGCGCGCGGCCTGCTCGAGGACGCCTTCCCGCAGGTGCTGGTCGAAGGCGAGCTGTGCAACGTGTCGCGCCCGGCATCGGGGCATCTCTATTTCACTCTGAAGGATGCCCGCGCGCAGGTGCGCTGCGCGCTGTTCAAGCCCAAGAGCCAGTGGCTGCGCTTCGTTCCACGCGACGGCTTGCAGGTGCGTGCGCGGGGCCGGGTCACGCTGTACGAGGCGCGCGGTGATTACCAGCTGATCCTCGACACGATGGAGGAAGCCGGCGAGGGCGCGCTGCGCCGCGAGTTCGACGCCCTGAAGGCGAGGCTGCAGGCCGAAGGCCTGTTCGACGCCACACGCAAGCGCCCGCTGCCGGCCTTTCCGGGGCGGCTCGGCGTGATCACCTCGCCCTCGGGTGCGGCCGTGCGCGACGTGCTCAGCGTGCTCGCGAGACGCTTCCCGCTGCTGGAGGTCGATATCCTGCCGGCCCTGGTGCAGGGCGCCGAGGCGCCGGCCCAGCTGCTGCGCATGCTCGAGGCCGCCGGCGCTTCGGGTCGTTACGACGCCCTGCTGCTGACCCGCGGTGGCGGTTCGCTCGAGGACCTGTGGGCGTTCAACGACGAGGCGCTGGTCCGGGCGGTGGCGCGCGCGCCGGTTCCGGTGGTTTCGGCCGTGGGTCACGAAACCGACTTCAGCCTCTGCGATTTCGCGGCCGACCTGCGCGCGCCCACCCCGTCGGCCGCGGCCGAACTGCTGACTCCGGACCGGGGGGACCTGCTCGGTCGCATCCGCCAGCTCGGGCGGCGCGTGGACGGCGCGCAACTGCGCGCGGCGCAGGCCCGGGCGCAGCGCGTGGACCGCCTGGCCCTGCGCCTGCAGGCCCTGCGTCCGCAGGCGCGGCTCGATGCCCTGCGCATCCGCCAGGCCACCGCCTTGCGGCGGCTCGCGGCCGCGCTGGAGCGCCAGCTGCACCAGCAGCGCGCCCGTCTCCGCCATGCGGAGGCCGGGCTCCGGGCGCACGCCCCGGCACGGCGTCTGCAGCCGCTGCGCGAGCGTCTGGCGCGCCTGCGCGGACGGCCCGGTGCGGCGCTCGCGCAGCGCCTCCAGCGCGACGCCCTGCAGCTGCGCGGTCTCGCCCGCTCGTTGGAGGCGGTAAGCCCGCTTGCCACGATCGCCCGTGGCTACAGCATCCTGCAGCGCGACGATGGCAGCGTGGTGCGCAGCGTGCGCGACGTCGTCGCCGGGGACACGGTCGAGGCCCGCGTGGTGGACGGTCGGCTGCGCCTGCACGTGGAGCCGGACCGCGGCTGAACGACCCGTCCTGGCGGCACGCCGCCCCCTTGCTCGCGGAACGGGCGCGGTGGACCCGCCCGCGTGCTTGGAGGTCGCCTCCCCTCCGTGCAGAGTGAGTCGGGCCGGACCGGGCGCAGATCTGCGACAGCCTTCGCCGCCTCGATGGCCGCGGTTGCCGCGACCGAACCTGCCGACGGTCGGACCCGACACCGCCTCACCCCGTGACACCGCCGGGTCGCTCCGATCCCACTTTGGCGAGACCGGCGCGATCATCCGCCCGCTCGACGGGACCGGATCGCGGCCGAGGCGTTCCGGAGGGATTCCGGACGTGCAGAGCGCGGACCGACGGCCTTGCGTCGGCCTCGGACCCTGCGCATACGGAGGCGGCCGTGACACGCAGCGTTCCGGGTGCCCTCGCCCGTCGCTCACGTGCAGGCTGACATGCTGGGCGCCGCTGTCACGACGGAGCTGCGCGCAATGACCAAGGCGTCCGACCTGTTCGTCTCGGCGCTGGAGGCCGAAGGCGTCACCCATGTCTTCGGCATTCCCGGCGAAGAGAATCTCGACCTGCTCGAATCCCTGCGCGCCTCGCCGATCGAGCTGGTGCTCACCCGGCACGAGCAGGCCGCCGGGTTCATGGCGGCGACGGTCGGACGACTGACCGGACGCGCCGGCGTGTGCCTGGCGACCCTTGGCCCCGGCGCGACCAACCTGGTGACCGCCGCGGCCTACGCCCAGCTCGGTGCGATGCCGATGCTGATGCTGACCGGGCAGAAGCCGATCCGCAGCAGCAGACAGGGCCATTTCCAGATCGTCGACATCGTCGACATGATGCGGCCTCTCACCAAGTACACCCGCCAGCTGGTCGCCGCCGACAGCATTCCCGCGCGCGTCCGCGAAGCCGTCCGCCTGGCCGAGGAAGAGCGCCCCGGCGCCACCCATCTCGAGCTTCCACAGGACGTGGCCGGCGACGACACCGAAGCGTCACTGTTGCCGCCCTCGCACGCGCGCCGGCCCCTGGCCGAACACAAGGCGGTCGCCCGCGCCGCCGAGGCCGTCCGTTCCGCGAAGCACCCGCTGCTGATGATCGGCGCGGGCGCCAACCGCAAGACGACCTCGAAGATGCTCCGCGCCTTCGTCGACCGGCTCGGGATTCCCTTCTTCAGCACCCAGATGGGCAAGGGCGTTCTCGACGAGCGGCATCCGCTGTGGCTCGGCACCGCAGCGCTGTCGAAGGACGATTTCGTGCACCGCGCCATCGAGGCTGCGGACTGCATCATCAACATCGGGCACGACGTGATCGAGAAGCCGCCGTTCGCGATGCACGATGGCCGACGCACGGTGATCCACGTCAATTACCTGAGCGCGGCGGTCGACCAGGTGTACTTCCCGCAGATCGAGGTGATCGGCGACATCGCGAACGCGGTATGGCAGCTGGCCGAAGCGCTCGACCCGCAACCGCACTGGGACTTCGCCTTCTTCGACCGGGTGCGCACGGCGCTGTGCGAGGACATCGCCACGCTCGCCGGCGATACACATTTTCCGATGCGCATTCCGCATCTGGTGCAGTCGCTCCGCGGGGTGCTGTCGGACACCGACATCGTCTGTCTCGACAACGGCCTGTACAAGATCTGGTTCGCGCGCAACGACCGGTGCCGTGCGCCGAACACCCTGCTGCTGGACAACGCGCTGGCCACGATGGGTGCCGGCCTGCCTTCGGCCATCGCCGCCGCGCTCGTGCATCCCGATCGCAAGGTCGTCGCAGTGTGCGGCGACGGTGGCTTCATGATGAACTCGCAGGAGCTCGAGACCGCCGTACGGCTCGGCGTGGACCTGGTGGTCGTGGTGCTGCGTGACGATGCCTACGGCATGATCAAGTGGAAACAGCAGCACGAGGACTATCCCAGCTACGGAATGGACTACGGCAACCCGGACTTCGTACGCTACGCTGAAGCGTTCGGTGCGCGCGGCCATCGCCCCGCGAGCGCCGAGGCCTTCGCCTCGACCCTGCGCGATGCCCTGGCCACTCCCGGGGTCGACCTGATCGATCTCGCCATCGACTACAGCCTCGACGACGCCCTGCTCAACGCCGATATCCCACGGCGCAGCGCCGCCCTCGACTGAGGTCCCCGCGACCGCAACCGGAGTCTCCCGCAATGGCCAAGACATCGAAGACCACGCCGGGCCTCGCCCGCAGCTATCCCTACTACCTCGCCAATGCCGCGGTGGCCGCGAACACCGATCTCGAGGTGCGCGACAAGTACAGCGGCAAGGTCGCCACGCGCGTGGCGATGGGCGACGCCGCGGCGATCCGCAAGGCGATCGTCGCCGCGCACAAGGCGCGCGGGCCGATGGCCGATTTCCCGCCCGACAAGCGCCGCGACGTGCTCGAGCACTGCGTGCGCCGCTTCGAGGAACGCTATGAGGAGCTCGCGCTGGCGCTTTGCATCGAGGCCGGCAAGCCGATCAAGGATGCGCGTGGCGAAGTCACCCGCCTGATCGATACGTTCCGCATCGCCGCCGGCGAGGCCACGCGCGGCGAAGGCGAAGTGATCGAGCTGCAGATCTCCGAGCGAACGCGCGGCTATCGCGGCATGGTCAAGCGGGTGCCGATCGGCGTGTGCAGCTTCATCACGCCGTTCAACTTCCCGTTGAACCTGGTCGCGCACAAGGTCGCACCGGCCATCGCGGCCGGCTGCCCCTTCGTGCTCAAGCCGGCCGCGAAGACGCCGGTCGGCGCGCTGATCATCGGCGAGATTTTGGCCGAAACCGACCTGCCCAAGGGTGCGTTCTCGGTGATTCCGTGCAGCAACGAGGACGCAGCGGCACTGACCGAGGACGAGCGCATCGCGCTGCTGAGTTTCACCGGCGGCCTGATCGGCTGGGATCTCAAGGCGCGCGCCGGCAAGAAGAAGGTCGTGCTGGAACTCGGCGGCAATGCGGCCTGCATCGTCGACGAGGATCCGGGCCTGCCGCTGGACAAGGTGGTCGAGCGCCTCGTGTTCGGCGCGTATTACCAGTCCGGCCAGAGCTGCATCGGCGTGCAACGCATCTACGCGCACCGCAGCGTGCACGAGGCCCTGCGCCGCAAGCTCAAGAAGGCGATCGGCGCGCTGCGCAGCGGCGATCCGCGCGACGAAAGCACCTTCGTCGGCCCGGTCATCGACAGCGATGCGGCCGACCGGATCGAATCCTGGATCGATGCCGCCCGCAAGGCCGGCGCCAAGGTCATCGCCGGCGGCAAGCGCGAGGGCAACATCATTCCGGCGACGCTGCTGGAGAAGGTGCCGCGCGATGCGGATCTCGAGCGCAAGGAAGTCTTCGGCCCGGTCGCACTGCTGGAACCGGTCGACAGCTTCGACGAGGCGATCGCGCGGGTGAACGACAGCGACTTCGGCCTGCAGGCCGGCGTGTTCACCGGCAATCTCACCCACGCGATGCGGGCCTGGGACCGGATCGAGGCCGGCGGCGTCGTGGTCGGCGACGTGCCGAGCTTCCGGGTGGACAACATGCCCTACGGCGGCATCAAGGATTCCGGCATCGGCCGCGAAGGCGTGAAGTACGCGATCCGCGACATGACCGAGGAACGCCTGCTGGTGATCCGCGACCCGGCCTGAACCGGGTTGCTTCCATACGAAACAGGCCGGTCAGGCGATCGCGCGTCGCGCGTCGGCGCCTGCGGGCGTCGTCGCCGCCGGCACCGGGTCCCGTGCCACACCCCGCAGCAGCTCCACCGGCGGCGGAGGGCCGTCATCGGACTCCAGCGCCGAATCGTAGATGCGCACCTGGCGTCGGCCGCCGCGCTTTGCGGCATACATCGCCTGATCGGCCTGACGCATCAGCGAGGTCAGGTCGTACTGCCCATCGGCCACGTCGGCCACACCGAAACTCGCGGTGATACGGAACGCGTAGCCATCCTCCGCGCCGTCGATCGCCTGGATCCGGACCTGGGCATCGTTCGCCAGGCGCGCTGCCGCCGACGCATCGAGACCGGGGAGAAACAGGGCGAACTCCTCTCCGCCCAGGCGCCCGAATGCGTCGATTCCCCGGCACAGCGGACGCACCGCATCGGCGACCTGACGCAAGGCCCAGTCTCCGGCGGCATGCCCGAAGCGGTCGTTGACCTGCTTGAAGTGATCGAGATCGAACATGACCAGCACGGCAGGTTCGCCAGCGCGCTCGCACTGCGCGAGCGCACTGCCCGCGCGCTCGGAAAAATGCTGCCGGTTGCAGATTCCGGTCAGCGCATCGGTCTCGGTCATGCGCTTCAGGCGCACCTGCAGCCGCTTCGTCTTGTAGGCCCAGTAGCCGACCGAGGTCATGCCGGCGACGAGCACCAACGCCAGCAACAGCCAGTTCTGCGCACGCTGCTCGGTCACCCGCTTCTGCAGTTCCAGAACTTCGTTCTTCTGATGCAGCAGCTCGATCTGCTGCGCCTGCTGCAGCGACTGGTGGCGCACGACCTGATAGGCCATCTCGCGCGACTTCACGTCATTGAAGTGCGCACGCTCGGCTTCGGCGTACAGCCTGTAGGCAGACAGCGCGGACTCCATGTCGTTGCCCTGCAGTGCGAGCAGGTACTGCACATGGTGCGCCTTGACGATCGCTTCGGCCGACATGGCCTCCGTGCTGATCGACAGTGCCTTGTCGGAATGGACCCGTGCCGCGGCCGGCTCGCCGGCCTTCATCGACAGCTCCGCCAGCGCGGCGTGGTACTGCGCGATGATGAAGGGATACCCGGTGGCCTCGACCTCCGGCAAGTGGCGGGTCAGGAGGGCGATCGCGTCGCTCAAACGTCCCTGGGCTTCCATCTGGCGGGCGAGATGCCAGCGCACGAATGCCGCGAAGATCGGCTCGTCGGCGCATTTCTCCAGCACGTCGTGGGCCATGCGATCGTCGAACGACTGACCCAGCCCGTTCTTCGCCTCCAGCGTGATGCTCCCGATCGCACAGACGGTCCGCGGTACAGGCTGGTCCTGGGCCACGGTCTCGACGTGGCGCAAGGCAAGCCCGTATTCGCCCACCTGGTTGTAGACGATCGCCGCGACCATCAGTCCACGGTGCCGGAGTTCGCGATCCTCGACGCCTTCGACGAGCGGAAGCATGGCATCCAACGCGCGGAGGGAGTCCTCGAACTGGCGTTGGACGGCGTGCGTATTTGCGAGCATGGACGCTGCGAGAAACCGAGTCTCTGCGTCCACTGCATCGACGAGGATCCGTCTGAGCTCTACGATCGCTTCTGCCGAACGTCCGGTCGTGATCGACTGGTGGACCCGAAGCATACGGATACGGTTGATCTGTCGCGCCGTCGCCTGTTCGGCCAGTGCGTCGATTTGCCCCAGAAGCTCCGCAAAACGGCGAGCATCCGAAGTTCGCACTGCATCGGCGTCCTGAATCAGCCGATCCAATGATGGCTGCGCTTGCAATGGTCCACATCCGAAGAATGCAAGCACAAGCGCAAATACGAACAGGCGCTCTCTGCCGAACGCTCGTCGCCACGAAGAATCGGACTTACGCGTCCAGTGGGGCCTGCTCATCCTCGTCCCGCTTACCGTCATCGTCCTGATCCGGTTGATCGCTCTGTGGTTCGGTCTCTCCGCCGTCTGGCGTCATGATCAGACAAGCCATCACCGACGAACCGAGTCGCAGATTCCACTGGCCGCTCTCAAACGTTGTGGAGCTTCCGACTTCGACGTTGAACGCCGTCTCCATGCCGTAGGCTTCAAGTTCCGCGATCACATCCAACATTCATTCCCCCTTGGTTCTACACGGTGGCACCGCGGACACCTGACTCACGCACCGGTACCCGCGGCTGCCCACATCGCTTCGTTCCGCGCCATCGCCCGCCCCGGCGGCACCACGAGCGTGGTGTGCTGGTGCAGCGCGGCGTCGACGAGCCCCCTGAGCGGCACCCGCTCCACCCGGGGCCGCGCGACCGCGAGCGTAGCAGCTTCATAGAGTGTCACGACATGGTCCAGGGGGTAGTCCTCCGACAAACGGTCGACCAGCAGCGCCCGCTCGGCGGCCGTATTGCTGAAACGGCCTGTGTCGCGGATTCCGGCCACGCCCACCTGCCACAGCACCAGCCACGCGGAGGGATCGGTGACGCGGCGGTAGAACATGAACTGGCTGGCCTCGTAGTGCTGGCAGCCGACCTCGCCCGGGTCGACGCCCAGATCCGCATACAGGCAGTCCTCGGCCGAAATGCCCGGCTCCATCACGGCCTGGAAGCCCTCGGCGCGCGCGGCGGCGATCGCCCGGTGCGGCACGCGGGCGAACACGCCCGGATGGCCGTAGAAGGCCCCGCAGACCTCGCGCCCAGCGCGGACCTCGGCGAGCATCGCCTCGACCATGTCGGCATAGGTGCGGTGGCGCGACCGGCCTTCGCGATAGAACGGCTGCAGGCTGCGGCAGTCGGGGTTCATTCGCATCACCCACTGCTCCACCAACGGGTCGGAGACGGCGACGAACACCACGTCCGCGGTCTCGATGTGGCGGCGGGCCCGGGGCCCCAGGTGCGCGCCCAGCATCATGCCCACACCCACACAGGCCAATCGGCCCTGGCTGCCCATGCGTGATCCGCCCCCCGTGCGAAGGCGGCAATCTAGACTGTGACCGGCGTCGCGGCAAGCGGCTGCAGGCGCGTCCGGTCCATCCGCCAGCGTATCCAGCCGGCCTCGGCATCGAGCGGCGCGAATCCGAGCGACTGCATCAGGCCCTCCGCCGCGGTGTGGCCGGTCCGATGGCGCGTCCACACAGCATCGAGGCCACCGGTGCCGAGCACGTACGGCAGCAGCGCCGTCAGCGCTTCGCGGGCAATTCCCCTTGCGCGCGCGCCTGCGCCCAACAGCAGGCCGGTCTCGGCCGTCGTCCGCGCCGCGTCGACCACCAGCGACAACAGCCCGAGAGCGTGCGGCCCTTCGTCCAGCCGCCAATAGCGCGCCCTGGGCGGCTCACTGCGCATCTGGCGCAGCGCGGCCGCCAGTGCGCGGCCCGCGGCGTCCGCGTCGAGCGGCGCGCCGACCTGCGCCATCGTCTCCGCATCGCCGTACAGCGCGGCGAACAGCGCGCCATCGGCCTCGCACAGCGGTGTGGCCCGCAGACGCGTGGTGGTGAACGCGCCGGGCCAGACCGCCGACACATCGACGCGCCCGCCATCGCCGCTCATTGCGCGCGGGCACCCTCGGCCAGCGCGTGCAGCAGGTCGACATAGGACTTCTCGACCTCGGCCAGGCCCGCCGCACCCACGCCCTCGGCCGGGCGGATCAGCATGTACTCGTCCGGCCCGTGTGCGCCCCAGCCGTGGCCCAGGCCGCCGAACACGAACGGCAGGTCCAGCGTGCGCGTGAACTGGTAGAACGGCGCGCTGCCCGCGAGCCACGGCGCCACGCGCGCCTTGACGCCGTATTTGTTGAAGACGCCGATCGCGGCCTGCACCAGCGGCGTGTCGGCGGCGGTCGACGCGGCCGGATAGCCCGACAGCGGACGCAGCACGATGTCCCTGAAGCCGCCTGCGTCCAGGTGCGCGCGGATCATCGCGTAGGCGGCGTCGGGCTCGAGGCCGGGCGGCAGGCGCGAGTCCAGCTTGGCCGTGGCCACGTGCGGGAGGATGGTCTTCATGCCCTCGCCGGTGTAGCCGCTCCACAGGCCGTCGATATTGAGCGTCGGCTCCCACAGGTTGCGCACGATGGCCTCGCGCCCGGTCAGCCCGTCCACCCAGCGCTCCACCCCGAGCGAGCGCTGCAGCGCGGCGTCGTCGACATCCGCGGCCAGCGCGTTGACCAGGGACTGCTCGGCTTCGGTGGGCGGAGTGACCGCCTCGTAGTAGCCGGGAATCGCCACCGTATTGCCATCGGCCGAGGTCAGCGAGGCGATGGCCTGCACCAGGCGCAGCGCCGGTGCGTCGACCAGGGACTTGAACGAGCCGTGGATCTCCGCGCGGGTCGGACCGCCGCGCGCACCGCCACGCGCTTCGAGTTCGAAATAGATGATGCCCTTCACGCCGAGGTTGAGCTGGGCATCGCCCGCGGCGCTCTGCACCAGCATCGGAAAGAACGCGCCGTCGGCCGCGCGCAGCCGCTCGCGCCAGGGCGCCAGTACCGCACCGAAGTTCGGCGAACCCAGTTCCTCCTCGCCCTCGGCGACGACGTAGAGGTTGACCGGCAAGGTGCCGTCGACCGCCAGCATCGACGCGACCGCATTGAGAAATGCCCGTTGCGGGCCTTTCTGGTTCATCGCGCCACGCGCCATCAGCACGGTGCCGAACTCGTGGTCGACCAGCTCGCCGGCGAAGGGATCGGCGATCCGCCAGTTCGGCTCGACCGGCTGCACGTCGTACATCATGTAGACCACCAGCGTGACCGGCGCGCCGGCGTCGTAGTGGCCGAGCACGCCCGGATGGCCGGGTGTCTCCACCCGACGCACCTCCTGGAAGCCCAGCCCGCGCAGATCCTCGGCCAGCAGATCGGCCATCGCGTCGATGCCGTCGTTCTCGGCACTGATCGAGCGCTGGCGCACCCAGCGCTGCAGCTGTGCAATGTGCGCATCTTGCTGCGCGTCGATGTGCGCGTAGACCGCGTCGTGGCGGCCGGCGTAGGCCGGCACCGCGGTGGAATCGAACCGCGCCTGCGTGGTGAACGGATAGACGGGGCGCTCGGCGTGGGCCGATGCGATCGCCAGCACGAGCGCGGACGTCAGGGCGATGGTGGGCAGGCGCATCCTTGGCACTCCCGGGTCAGGTCACCGGATCATGCCCGCGATCGGCGTCCGCGCAAACCGGGGCCGGGTCTGCGCGCCCATGCGAGCCCACACGGTGGCGCTCAGCCGCCCCGTGTCCGCAGCACCCGCTCCACGTCCGTCAGCGACAGGTCCCGCGCGCGCAGCAGCACGATCAGGTGGTACAGCAGGTCCGCGCTTTCGCCCAGCAGTGCGTCGTCGTCCTGCACCACGCCGGCAAGTGCGGTCTCGACGCCCTCCTCGCCCACCTTCTGCGCGATGCGGCGGATGCCGCCCTCGAGCAGCCGCGTGGTGTAGCTGCCCTCGGGCCGCTCGCGCGCGCGGGTGGCGATCAATGCGTCGAGTTCGGCGAGCACGCCGGCCGGCGCGCCGGGGAAACAGCTCGGACGCTGCAGGTGGCAGGTGGGGCCGTGCGGATGCGCCATCACCAGAAGGGTGTCCGAATCGCAGTCGGTCTCGATCGAGACCAGTTCCAGCACATGACCGGACTGTTCGCCCTTGGTCCACAGCCGGTTCTTGCTGCGGCTGAAGAAGGTCACCTGGCCGCGGCGCAGCGTCTCCGCGTAGGCGGCGCGGTCCATGTAGCCGAGCATCAGCACGCGCAGCGTCGCGGCGTCCTGCACGACGGCCGGGAGCAGGCCGTCGCCCTTGGACCAGTCGAGTGCGTCGACGTCGGGCGCACCGGCAAGGGCGGTGGATGTCATGGGCAGCGGACCTCGATGTGCTGTGCGGCGAGCGCGCGCTTGAGTTCGGGAATGGCGATGCGGCCGCTGTGGAACACGCTGGCCGCCAGCGCGCCGTCGACGTCGGCCTGCAGGAACGCGTCGGCGAAATGGGCGATCTCGCCTGCACCGCCCGAGGCGATCAGCGGGACCGCGCACACCGCGCGTGCAGCCGAGAGCTGTTCGAGATCGTAGCCGGTGCGCACGCCGTCCTTGTCCATGCAGTTGAGGACGATCTCACCGGCTCCCAAGCGCACGGCTTCGGCGATCCAGTCCAATGTGCGAGTCGGCAATTCGCGGGTGCGGTCGGGATCGCCGGTGTGGCTCCGCACGCGCCACTGCCCGTCTGTTTCTCGGATCGAATCGATGCCGACCACGACGCATTGCACCCCGAAGGCGTCGGCCAGCTCGCAAATCAGCGCGGGACGCTCCAGCGCCGGCGTGTTGACCGAGATCTTGTCGGCACCGGCATGCAGCACTGCGCGCGCGGTCTCGACATCGCGGATGCCGCCGGCCACGCAGAACGGAATGTCGATCAGGCGCGAGACCCGCTCCACCCAGCCGCGGTCGACCGAGCGGCCCTGGGGACTGGCGGAAATGTCGTAGAACACCAGCTCGTCGGCGCCCGCGTCGCGGTAGCGCAGCGCGAGCTCGACGATGTCGCCCATGTCGACGTGGTCGCGGAAGCGCACGCCCTTGACCACGCGCCCGTCGCGCACATCGAGGCAGGGAATGATGCGGCGGCTCAGCACGCCAGCGCCTCCGACAGCTCGAAGCGGCGTTCGAGCAGGGCCCGCCCCAGCACGATGCCCGCGCAGCCTTGCGCGCGCGCCGCTGCCACGTCACCCAGCTCGCGCACCCCGCCGGACGCCTGCACCCGCAGTGCGGGCGCGATCAGGCGCAGGTGTGCGTAGAGATCCGCGTTGGGCCCGGAGAGCATGCCGTCGCGGGCGATATCGGTACTCAGCAGGTGGACGAGACCCGCGCGTGCATAACGCACGGCGAGCGCGCCGAGGGTGTCCTGTCCCACCTCGGTCCAGCCGTGCACAGGCAGGCGCCACACGCCGTCGGCGTCGAGCCGGGTGTCCAGCGCCACCGTGATGTGTTCTGCGCCGAACGACACGATCCACGCCTCGACGAGGGCCGGCTCGCGCACGGCCAGCGAACCGACGACCACGCGATCGGCCCCTGCATCCAGGATGCGCCGTACATCGTCGGCGGACCGCACGCCGCCACCGGTCTGCACGCACAGGCCCGTGGTGGCACGGATCCGCTCGAGCAGCGGGGCGAGCGTATAGCCGCCCTCGCGCGCGGCGTCCAGGTCCACCAGGTGCAGCCAGCGTGCCCCGGCGTCCGCATAGCGCTGGATCTGTGCCAGGGGATCGTCGCCGTAACGGGTTTCCCGCGCGTAGTCGCCCTGCGCGAGACGCACGACGCGTGCATCGCGGATGTCGATGGCGGGATAGACGGTGAAGCCGGTCATGCGGGTGATCCGTTGGGCGAGACCGCCGGGACGACACCCGGCGCAAGAAAGTTCTGCAACAGGCGTGCACCGACCGTGGCCGAGCGCTCGGGGTGGAACTGCGCGCCGCCGATGTGCCCACGCTGCACCGCGGCCGCGAACGGCGCCCCGTGGTCGCTGGCCAGAATGCAGTCGGGAGTGACCGGCGCGGCAAAGCTGTGCACGAAGAAGGCATGATCGCCTTCGGCGATGCCGGTGGCGAGCGTGCCGGGGGCGGTGTGCCGCAGCCGGTTCCAGCCCATGTGCGGGACACGCATGCCGCCGGCGCCAGCGAGCCGTGCAACCGTACCGGGCAGCAGACCGAGCCCCTGCACGTTTCCCTCTTCGGAGCGTTCGTAAAGCAGCTGCATGCCGACGCAGATGCCGAGCAACGGCTGCTCGAGCGAGCGCAGGACATCGACGAGATCCAGCTGGCGCAGCCGCGCCATCACCTGCGCAGCCGTCCCGACCCCCGGCAACACGACGCGGTCGGCCAGACGGATGCTCGCCGCGTCGGTGACGAGTGCGGCTTCGATACCGAGGCGCTCGAAGGCGTAGCGGACCGAACCGGTATTGGCACCGCCGGCATCGATGATCACGACACGCATGCGAGGCTCCGGCGGGCCCTGCCGACAGGGAGGCTGCATGCGGCGTCGCGCGTGGCGGCATCGACGCGTGCGGGATCGACCGCCCTGCGATGGGTCGCGGCGCCGGCCATGCACCGCGCTGCGGCGATCGTTACGCGCCTGCGCACCCGCTGCGCAGGCGCCTCGTGCATACCGCCAGCCACTGTCCAGGCGTGGATCATCACCATGCGCATCACAACGTCCCCTTCGTACTCGGCAGCGCATCGCCACTGCGTCGCACGGCCTGGCCGAGCGCGCGGGCGAAGACCTTGAAGCAGGCTTCGACCTTGTGGTGATCGTTGTCGCCTTCGACCTTCAGGTTGAGGTTCAACGCCGCCGAGTCGCAGACCGAGCGGAAGAAATGCTCGACGAGTTCGGTCGGCATGTCGCCGACGCGTTCGCGCACGAAGCGGCCATCGAAGACGAGATACGGCCGGCCACCGAAATCGAGTGCGGCGCTCGCCAGGGTCTCGTCCATCGGCAAGGTGAAACCGTAACGGCCGATGCCGCGCTTGTCGCCGAGCGCTTCGCGCAGTGCCTGACCCAGCGCGATGCCGGTGTCCTCGATCGTGTGGTGTTCGTCGATCTGCAGGTCACCTTCGGCCTGCACGACCAGCGAGATGCCGGCGTGCTTGCCGATCTGGTCGAGCATGTGGTCGAAGAACGGCAGGCCGGTCGAGACGCGCGCATCCGCCGCGGCATCGAGATCGAGTTCGACGCGGATGCGGGTTTCCTTCGTGTTGCGGACGACGGTCGCGCGGCGCGGCGCGTCGCAGAGTGCGTGCGCGATGCCGGCCCAGTCCCACTCGCCGCCGAACTGCGCCGTGCGCAGCTTGAAGCCGCGGATGCCCAGATTTTCGGCGAACTGGATGTCGGTATCTCGGTCGCCGACCATCGCCGATTTGTCGAGATCGATGCCGCGATCGCGCAGGTAGTGCATCACCAGGCCCAGAGCCGGCTTGCGCGTCGGTGCGTTGTCGGCAGGCCAGCTGCGGTCGATCAGCACTTCGCGGAACACGATGCCCTGGCTTTCGAAGATGCCCAGCATCAGGTCGTTCGGGCCGTCGAACGTCGCCTGCGGATAGCCCTCGGTGCCGAGGCCATCCTGGTTGGTGACGATGACGAACTCGAAGCCGGCATCGCGCAGCCGCAGCATCGCGGGGATCACGCCCGGCACGAAGCGCAGCTTCTCGAACGCATCGATCTGGAAATCCGCCGGCTCCTCGATCAGGGTGCCATCGCGGTCGACGAACAGGATCTTCTTGCCGCGCGCACTCATGCCGCGATCTCCAAGGCTTGCAGGGCGGACAGCACGCGCGCGTTCTGCGCAGGCGTGCCGAGACTGATGCGCAGCGCGTCGCCGAGCTGCGGCGCGGCGCGCTGGTCGCGCACGACGATGCCGGCCGAGAGCAGCGCGGCGAACGCACGATCCGCATCGACGAAGCGCACCAGAAGATAGTTGCCGGCCGACGGATAGACCTGGCGCACGCCCGGCATGTCCGCGAGCGCTGCGGCGAGCGCATCGCGCTCGACGATGGTCTCAGTGACGCGCGCCTGCGTCAGCGCGAGCGCGTCCGCCGACAGCCCGGTCAGCGCGAGATCGGCGCAGGGCGTCGGCACCGGATACGGCGCCTGGCAACGGCGCAGCACCGCGATCAGATCGGGGTGGCCGATCGCCACGCCGATCCGGGCGGCCGCAAGCGCATGCGCCTTCGACAGCGTGCGCAATACGACGAGATTCTCGTGCGCGGCGAGCAGCGTCGTGGCCGAGGCCGTCCCCGCGAATTCGATATAGGCCTCGTCGACGACGACGATCGCCCGGCCCGTCAATGCATCGGCCAGATGATCGACCTCGGCCAGGTGCACCAGGCCGCCGGTCGGATTGGACGGCGAGCACAGGAACACGAGCTTCGCGTTGCGCGCGAGCGCCGCGTTGCGCACTGCGGCGACGTCCACAGCAAATCCATCCGGTCCGTCGATCAACGGCACTTCGACGAACGCCGCGCCCTGCAGCCGCGCGCTCACCGCGTACATGCCGAACACCGGTGGGGTCGCCAGCACCGCATCCCGGCCGGGCACGCACAGCGCGCGCACCAACAGATCGATCGCCTCGTCGCTGCCGCGGCCGATCAGCAACTGCTCGACCTCGATGCCATATACCTCGGCCAGCCGCGCCTGCAGTTCGGGCGGTTGCGGCGACGGATAGCGCCGGCAACGTCCCTCGGCATCGCCGGGATTCGCCAATGGCGCCTCGTTGGCGTTGAGCCAGACGTCGCCTTCGAGCCGCTGCGTGCGCGCCGAGGAATAGCCGGCGAAATCACGCAGGTCCTCGCGGACCAGATCGCGCACGCTGCTCATGCCGCCGCCTTCGCGATCCGCAGCGCGACCGCGTTCGCGTGCGCATCCAGGCCTTCGGCGCGCGCCATCGTCACCGCATCGGGACCGATCGCGCGGATGCCGGCGGCATTCGCCGACTGCACGCTAACCGTGTTCTGGAAGCTCGACACGCTGACCCCGCTCCAGGCCCGCGCCGCGCCGCCGGTCGGCAGGACGTGGTTGGTGCCACTGCAGTAATCGCCGAGCGCTTCGGGCGTCCAGTCGCCGAGGAACACCGAACCGGCGACCTCGACGTGATCGAGCCAGTCGCGCGGCGTGCGCAGCGCGAGGATCAGGTGTTCGGGCGCGTAGCGATTGCTGATGTCGAACGCGGTGTCGAGCGTATCCACCCGCAGCAGGCGCGAACGCGCCATCGCCTGACGGGCGATCGCCGCGCGCGGCAGGGCCGCCAGCTGTGTAGACAGCTCCGCGCGAACGTTCTCCAGCAGCGCATCGTCGTCGGACAGCAGCAGCACCTGCGAATCGGGGCCGTGTTCGGCCTGCGACAGCAGATCGGCGGCGACGAACGCGACATCGGCACCGGCGTCCGCGATCACCAGCACTTCCGAGGGACCGGCCGGCATGTCGATCGCCACCGTCCCGCCCTGCGCGACCTGCTGCTTGGCCTCGGTGACGAAGCTGTTGCCGGGGCCGAACAGCTTGTCGCAGGCGGGCACGCGCGCGGTGCCGAAGGCCATCGCCGCGATCGCCTGCGCGCCGCCCAGCTTGAACACGCGGTGCACGCCGGTGAGCCTTGCGGCCACCAGCACCGCCGGATCGGCGCTGCCGTCAGGCCGCGGCGGCGTGCACAGCACGACCTCGCGACATCCGGCCAGGCGCGACGGCACGCCCAGCATCAGCGCGGTCGACGGCAACGGCGCGGTGCCGGCCGGCACGTACAGGCCGACGCGCGGGATCGGCCGCACGATGCGCGCGCAGTTGACGCCGTCGGCGGTGTCGACGTTGTAGCCGGCGGTCATGCCCGCCGCGTGGAAACGCTCGATACGCGCGGCGGCGTTGACCATCGCCTCGCGTAGCTCCACAGGCACCGCGGCCTCGGCAGCGGCGAATTCGTCGACGCCGACTTCGAAGTCCTCGAGCACCACGCGATCGAAGCGCTCGGTCAATTCGCGCAAGGCATCGTCGCCCCGCGTCCGCACGTCGTCGAGCACGTCGGCGACCGCGCTGCGCGTCTGCGCGGCCACGGCCTGCGTCGGCCGGCGCAGCAGCTCGGTGCGCGCATCGGCATCGGCCTCGCACCAGTCGACGATCGCCGGAATCACGTCGTCGAGCGTCGTCGTTGCGGTCTGCGTGCTCATGCCAGCATCCGCTCCACCGGCAACACCATCAGTCCGGCGGCGCCGGCCTGTTTCAGGGCTTCGAGGCGCGGCCAGGTCATCTCGCCGTGGCACAGCACCTGCAGCGCGACCTTGTCGCTGCCGTCGACCTGCAGCAGGGTCGGCGCCTCGGCGTCGGGCAGCAGCTTGAGCAGCGCGTCCACGCCGTCGCGGCGCGACTGGAACATCACCAGCCGGCTGTCGCGCAGCCGCAGCACGCCGTCGAGCCGGCGCAGCAGCAGCGACGCGAGATCGCCGCGCACGTCGGACAAGGGCGTTACTGGGCCGGCCAGCACCGCTTCGCTGGTCATCAGCGTGACTGCGGGCTTGAGCTGGTTCGCGGTCAGCGTGGCGCCGCTGGAGACGAGATCGCAGATCACGTCGGCCTGGCCGAGGCGCGGCGCGATCTCCACCGAGCCCGACAGGTTGACGATGGTCGCCTCGACGCCGTTCGCGTCCAGCCATTGCTGCAGCAGGCCGGGATAGCTCGTCGCGATGCGGCTGCCCTGCAGTTGCGCCGGACCGGTCCATTCGGCCGATTCCGGAATCGCGATGTCGAGCCGGCAGCCGCCGAAGCCGAGGCCGCGCACCGCCTTCGACACCTGCGGCAGGCCCTTGAGCGCACGGTCGGCGCCGACTTCGTCGAGCACATTGCGGCCGACGATGCCGTAGTCGCAGACGCCATCGGCGAGCAGGCCGGGGATGTCGTCGTCGCGGACCAGCAGCAGATCGACCGGCAGCGTTTCGCCGTAGCAGAACAGCTTGTCGCGGCTCTCGCGCCAGGACAGACCACAGGACGCCAGCAGGCCACGCGCCGGCTCGCTCAGGCGGCCGGACTTCTGGATGGCGATACGCAGGCGATCGCGCGTGGCGCCGCCGTTCACAGGACTCATCAGGGTGACCTCAGTGGGATTCGTTGGTGCGAGAGACGCGGCGTGCCGCGATCGCGTAGCCGCCGGCGCCGCGATCGAGCGTGCGCGCGACGCGGCCGACCGTCGTCACGCTGACGCCCGTGCGGTCGTGGATCTCGCGATACGGCACGCCCTGCTGCAGCAGCGGCACCACGCGCCAGCGATCGACCAGCGCTTCCAGCTCGGCCGGCGTGCACAGATCGTCGAGAAAACGCGCGACCTCGTCGGCCGTCTTCAGCCCCGCGAACGCACGCGCCAGCGCCGTCAGCGAGGCGCTGGCTTCATGGTCCGGCAGGGGTTCGGGGCGCTGCTTCACGGGCGTGGGTGGACGTATCAATGTAATAGCGTGCTAGTACATTACTCCGATCCGGCATGAAGTCAACCGGGCCGAGCACGGGACGGACGGACGTCAGCATCCAGACGGCCTGGGAACGCGACGAAACCCGCCGCTGACGCAGCGGCAATACCGTTCGGGACCCGGTTGAACTGCAGCGTTCCACCCGATTCATGCGGGGCGCGGCGACGATCGGCGTTACGACCTCGCATCGGGAGATGCCATGCGCGAACGCCTGCAAGCCCCGCTCGATGCAGGACGCGACGATGCGCTGTTGCGCTTCGGGCTGGGCACTGCGTGCCTGCAGGCCGGCGACATGGACGCGGCGGCGACGCATCTGGCAGCGGCGACGCGGCACGACCCGGAGTACTCGGCGGCGTGGACACTGCTCGGCAAGGCGCTGCTCGCGCTCGGGCGTGACGGTGAAGCCGAAGCGGCATGGCGCGCGGGGCTCGATGCGGCGGCGCGGCGCGGGGACGTGCAGTCGTCGAAGGCGATGACGGTGTTCCTGCGGCGGATCGCGCGCGGGCGGCAGGTGATGTCCTAGGCGAACAGGCAACGCCCAGGACGCGTTCGCTTTGAGCCGTCCGTCCCGAGAGCGTGCGGGTAGCTCGTGTGGGAGCGCGCTTGCGCGCGATGCGCCAACGGGGAAACGCAATCGCGCGCGAGCGCGCTCCTACAGGGCGGCGTGCCTATTCCCTGGGGCGCCGTGCGTGCAGCGCCATCCAGGCCAGCGCAACACCCGACAGCGCGCCGATCGAGGACATCAGCACGCGGGTGCCGAGGAAGTCGGGATCGTGGATCTTCGCCAGTGCGATCCGCGCATACACCGGCGATTCGAGCCGCACCACGCCCATGTAGAACAGGCTCCAGGCATCGATGCCGGTGGCGATCGCCAGCGCGGTCAGACAGCCCCAGCCGAGGCTGGGGCCGTGCGCCCAGCGGTTGCGCACGCCCAGCCAGTGGAACAGCGAGAAACACAGCGCGCCGACCAGCAGCGCGATGCCGGCGGCTTCGAGCACGCCGAGCCAGCCGAGGTGCAGCGGCAGGTTCACGCGTCGGGCACGACTTCGCCAGCATGCCAGCGCGGCAGCACCGACAGCAGCGCACCCTCGGCCACCAGGCGTACCGCGGCGGCGACTTCGCCGTCCAGGGCCCGGTCGCGGTCGAGGAAGGGGATGACCTCGCGGATGCGGGCATGCGCGGCCGCCACGACGGCGCCGGGGTGGAAGGCCTCACAGGCGGCCAGTTCGGCGCGCAGGCCCTCGACCTCGGCGTCGAATGTCGTGCGCGTCGCGCCATCGGCCGGCGGGCCGCCCTGCACCTTGGCGGCCAATGCCATCGCGTCGCCGCGCCGGGCCAGATCGCGCGCCGCGTTGATCATGTCGGTCCGCAGATCCAGCGCCTGGGCGGCGGTGTAGAGCTCCAGCGCCAGCACTTTTCCAAGATCCTCGGCCATCGACAACACGTGACGCGCCTCGTTGGTGCCCATCGACACGTGGTCTTCGGCGTTCGCGCTGGTCGGGATCGAATAGACGCTGGCCGGGTGCGCGCGCGTGGCGAGATCGTTGACGATCGCCGCGGCGGTGTACTGCACGATCATGTAGCCCGATTCGGTCGCGTCCTCGTTGCCGATCAGAAAGCCCGGCAGGCCGTCGTTCGTCGCCGGGTCGACCAGCTTGTTGAGACGGCGCTCGGAGATCGACGCCAGCACCGGAATCGCGGCCTTGACGTAGCTCATCGCCAGCGCCAGCGGCATGCCGTGGAAATGACCGGCGGAGATGACCTGCTCCTCGACGTGCTCGGCCTCGCGATCCGGGAACACCAGCGGATTGTCGGTGACCGCATTGAGCTCGATCTCGAACACACGCTTGGCCTGCTCCACCGCGTCGCGCACGGCGCCGTGCACCTGCGGAATGCAGCGCAGCGAGTAGCTGTCCTGCGGCTGGTGCTTCTTGCCGCCGCGGAACGGGCGGAAGCGCGTGTAGAACTTCTCGCGCCCGTGGCGCTGGTCGCTCGGCACCCAGTCCCAGCCGATGTCGAAACGCAGCGCCTGCGCCTCGGCGGTGTCCCAGCTGCCGGGCAGCCAGGGGCGGAAGCGCGGTACGAGGTGGTAGGGAATGTCGGCGAGCGTGGAGCCGTCGAGCAGCTCGCGCAGATGCGCGGCGACCTCGACCTGGCCCGGGTGCGGACGCAGGGCGTGCACCTCGGCATCGAACGCGCCGAGGCGGCCGGCGAAGGCGTCGATGGTCATCGCCGCGGCGAGATCGGCGGTGTCGAGCAGCGCATCGAGCTTCTGCAGCGCGAGCACGCCGGTGGCCAGCATCTGCGCGGTGCCGTTGTTGAGCGCCAGGCCTTCCTTGTACGAGAGCGTGACCGGCGCGAGACCGGCGCGCTTCAAGGCCTCGGCGCCCGGCATCCGCTCGCCGTCGACGAAGGCCTCGCCGCCGCCGAGCAGCACGATCGCCAGATGCGACAGCGGCGCGAGGTCGCCGGAGGCGCCCACCGAGCCCAGTGCCGGCACCACCGGCACGATGCCGGAGTTCAGCAGCGCGGTCAGCGCCTGCAACGTCGAGACGCGGATGCCCGAATGGCCGCGCAGCAGCGTGTTGATGCGGATGCACAGCATCGCGCGCACCACGTCGGCCGGCAGTGGCTCGCCGACACAGACCGCGTGGGTCACGATCAGGTTGACCTGCAGTTCCTCGTGCAGCGAGCGGTTCGACGGCGTCGCCCCGGGCAGGTCGTCGCGCAGCGGACGCGCGCCGAGCAGGCGGTCGGCATTGCTGCCGAACCCGGTCGAAACGCCGTAGATCGGCTCCTCGCGGCGCACCTGTTCGGCGAGGAAATCGGCGGCGCGGGCGACCGCCTGCAGCGCGCCCTCGTCCAGATCGACCGGCGCGCCGTGCGCGACCATGACCAGGTGGGCACGGCTCAGCGAACGGCCGTCGAGGCGGATGGATTTCATCGTGTGGACTCCATGCAGGTCACGGTCGTGGTGACGCGGGCGGCCGGGCATTCGCCGAATACGCTGCCGCGGGTGCCGAGGAACAACGTGTCGGTGTCGTCGAGGCGATGGCCGCCACGACAGCGGCGCTCGGCCTTCGCCACGATGTCGGCCAGCGCCGCGGATGCATCACCGGACGTGTCGCACTGGACACTTTCGACGTGGTAAACGCCGGGCGTGACGCGTTTGAACCGGGTGTCGAACGGCGAACAGGCCGCCAGCGACAGGAGGATCGGCAGCGACAGGGCCAGGAGCCCCGGCGACCGCAGGTTCATCGCATCGCCTGCCACTGCTCGCGCTCGACCAGCAGCGTGCGCGGCAGATCGTCGTCCGTCACTTCGAACTGCTCGCCACGGCGCAGGTCCTTGACCGCGACCACGCCCTTGGCGATCTCGTCCTCGCCGCGGATCACGACGAAGCGGATGCCGGCGCGATCGGCGTACTGCATCTGCTTGGCGAGCTTGCGCGGCTCCAATTGGGTTTCGACGTTGAGGCCCGCGCCGCGCAGGCGCTGCGACAGCGCGAGCGCATCGGGCAGCGAGGCATCGTCGAGCAGCGTGACCAGCACGTCGACCGAACTGTCGGCCGTCGCGATCAACCCCGCTTCGCGCAGCTGCCAGAACAGACGCGTCAGGCCGATCGAGATGCCGACGCCCGGCAGCTTCGACTTGGTGTAGTGGCTGGCCAGGTTGTCGTAGCGGCCGCCCGAACAGATCGAACCGATCTGCGGGTGCGCATCGAGAACCGTCTCGTAGACCATGCCGGTGTAGTAATCGAGACCCCGCGCGATCGACAGGTTCAGCGCGTAACGCGATTCCGGCACGCCGAGTGCGCGCAGCTGGTTGAGTAGGTCGCGCAGTTCGTTGCGGCCTGCCTCGAACAGATCGGTGCCGGCGCCGAGCGCGTCGAGCTTCGCCAGCGCATCGTCGTGGCCGGTCGAGCGCACGCGCGAGAACGCGAGCAGGCGTTCGGCGACGTCATCGGACAGGCCGAAGTCCTCGCCGGTCAGCGTCGCGCGCACCGCGTCCTCGCCGCGCTTGTCGAGCTTGTCGATCTCGCGCAGCACGGTCATCTGCCGCGCGTCGTCGATGCCCTGCCCTTCGAAATAGCCGCGCAGCAGCTTGCGGTGGTTGAGCTGGATCGTGAACTCGCCGATGTCCAGCGCGGCGAACACCGCGCTGATCACCGCCGGCACTTCGGCGTCGTAACGCGGCGACAGCGAATCCTTGCCGATGACGTCGATGTCGCACTGGTAGAACTCGCGGAAGCGGCCGCGCTGCGCGCGCTCGCCGCGGTAGACCCGCTGCATCTGGTAGCGGCGGAACGGGAACGCGAGATCGTGCTCGTGCTCGGCGACGTAGCGCGCCAGCGGCACGGTGAGATCGAAGCGCAGCGCGAGCTCCGGCAGGCCGTCGGTTTGCCCGCCTTCGGACGACTTGGCCAGTGCGCCGGTCGATTGCACGAAGTACACCTGGCGCTCGGTCTCGCCACCGGACTTGGTCAGCAGTGTCTCCGACAGCTCGAACACCGGCGTCTCGATCGGCAGGAAGCCGAAGCCCTCGAACGTGCGGCGGATCGTGTCCAGCATGCGCTGGAAGGCGATCTGGTCGCGCGGCAGCAGTTCCATCACGCCGGGCGGGGTCCGGGGCTTGATCATCGTCGGGCTCTTTGCAAAACGGCGGAAAACCAGGCCGGATAGTCTACCGGGCAGCCGGTGTCAGGCGTCCGTCCTGCAGCCGGAGATGCCGGTGAACGACGCCGGCCGGCAGTACCGCATGGGTGATCAACAGCAGACTGCGGTCGCCGAGCAGGGCCGGCAGTTCGCCCATCAGCGTATCGGCCGTGTCCTGATCGAGGCCTTCTGTGGGCTCGTCCAGGACCACCAGGCGGGCGTCGCGCAGCAGGGCGCGGGCCAGCGCCAGGCGCCGCGCCTGGCCGGCGGACATCGTCGCGCCGGCTTCGCCCACCCAGGCCTCCAGCCCGCCGAGACGCTGGGCCCAGCGTTGCAGCCGCACGCGGGCGAGCGCATCCCACAGCCGCGCGTCGTCGGCATCGGGCGCACCCAGAGCCAGGTTGTCGCGCAGCGTGCCCGCGAACACCGGCGCGTTCTGCGGCAGCCAGGCCACGCGCGCGAACCAGTCCCGGGCCCGCATTGCGCGCAGGTCGACGCCGCCGAAGTGGACCCGGCCGGCGTCCGGCTCGGCGCTACGCAGCAGCAACGCGGTCAGGGTCGACTTGCCGGCCCCGCTGTCGCCGCTGATCGCCACCCGCTCGCCCGGTCCGATGCGCAGGTCGAGCCCCTGCAGCACCTCCCGGGTGCCGGCCGACCAGGTGAAACGCACATCTTCGAACACCAGCGCGCCGGTGTCGGGCACGGCGGCCGGTGCGGCCGGATCGCGGACCGCAGGCTCGTCCCCGGCCACCGCGTCCAGCCGCGCGATCGATGCGCGTGCCGCGGTCAGCGCCTGCCAGGCCAGGCCCGCGCCGGCCCAGGCCTCGAACAGGCCCACGGCGATGAAGAACAGGGCCGCGGCATGCGCGGGTGGCAGCGTGCCTCGCGCGCCGGCGGACACCGCCACCCAGAGCACGGCCACCAGGCCGGCCGCGGTGACCAGGCCGTGCCACAGGCCGCCGTTCGCGAGTTGCCGGCGACGCGCACGTTCGAACGCCGCAACGTCATGTCCATCGTCCTGCACGCGCGCCAACCAGCCGGCCTGCGCGTCCAGCGCGGCGAGATCGGCGTGGCCTTCATACAGCTCGTGCAGCCGCGCGCGCAGGGCCGAGCGCCGGCGCGCGCGCTCGGTTTCCTCGGCGGCCCGGCCGCGGGCCACGATGCAGGGCACGCCGATGCCCGTCGCAAGCCCCACCAGTGCGAGCACCGCAGCGCTCGGCGGATGCAGCCACAGCGCGGCAACGAGGCCGAGCAGGCCCGCCCCGGCCAGGGCGAGCAACGGCCCCGTGGCGCGCAGCAGCAGGCCGTCGACGGCATCGATGTCGCCCATCAGGCGTGCGAGCAGATCGCCGGTGCGCAGGCGCCCCAGCTGACCGGGGGTGAGCCGCAACGCGCGCGCGAAGAACCAGCTGCGCAGGTCGCGCGCGATCCGCAGCATCGCGTCGTGGCCGACCAGCTTTTCCAGATAGCGCGAGACGATCCGCGCGAGGGTCAGCCCGCGGATGCCGGCCGAGGGGGTGAAGAAATTGAAGCTGCCGAGCGTGCCGTAGGTGAGTGCCGCGGCAGTGAGGAAGCCGCCGGAGACACCGAGCAGGCCCACGCCGGCGATCAGGGTGAGCGCGAGCAGCAGGACCGCCAGGGCGACATGGCGGTGGTGCCGGCGCAGCAGCAGGCGGGTGCTGCCTGGCGCGTCGCGCAGCGGTGTGCTCATGCGCCGCCCCCCTGCTCCGGCACCGTCCACACCGCATGCGCCCAGCGCGCCACCGCGTCGCTGTGGGTGGCGACGACGACGGTGCAGTTCTCGAGATGTGCGTCCAACGCCTCGAGCAGCGCCGCCTCGGTGCGCGGGTCGAGGAACGCCGTGGGCTCGTCGAGCAGCAGCAGCTGGGGCCGGCGGAGCAACGCTCGCGCCAGCGCGACGCGTCGCGCCTCGCCGCCGGAGAGACCGAAGCCACGCTCGCCGATCACCGTGTCCAGTCCCCGGGGCAGGCGCTCGGCGAACGGCAGGACCTGGGCGATCCGGGTCGCCGTCTCGATCTCCTCCGCGCCTGCATCCGGCGCGCCGATGCGCAGGTTGTCGGCGATGCTGCCGTGGAAGAGCCAGGGACGCTGCCCCGCCAGTGCGACCCGCGTTCCGGGCGGAATCGAGATGGATCCGGTCTCGGGCACATGCCAGCCTGCCAGCGCGTCGAGCAGCGTGCTCTTGCCCGATCCGCTGGGGCCGAGCAGGGCCAGCCGCGTGCCCGCCGGCACCTCGAACGCGATGTTCCGCAGCACCGGGGCGGCGACGCCCGGGTAGCGCAGAGCGAGGCCCGTGACCGCCACGCTGGGCGCGGACGGAAGGTGGGCATCGTCGTCGCGCGGCGCGGGGTCCAGCACCGGCAGGCCACCGAACGCGGCTTCGATCTCGGCCACCGCTGCGAGGGCGTTGGAGCGGTCATGGTAATGCGCGGCGAGCCGGCGCAGCGGCGCATAGAACTCCGGCGCCAGCAGCAGGCAGAACAGCCCGGTTGACAGCGCCAGCGGCGTGCCGCGCAGATCCAGCATGCCCAGATAGGTGAAGCCGAAGTACACCGCCACCAGGGCGACGCTGACCGACGCGAAGAACTCCAGCACGGCCGAAGAAAGAAAGGCGATGCGCAGCACGCGCATGCTGCGCTCACGGATCGTCTCCGTCGCCGCGCCCACCTCGGCCAGCTCGGCATCTCCGCGGCCGTAGACGTGGATCAGATCCAGGCCGCGAAGCCGGTCGGTGAAATGCGCGCCCGCCCGCGCGAGTGCGGAAAGCTGGCGTCGGCCGGCGGTCTCCGCGCCCATGCCGATGAGCATCATAAACACCGGCGCGAGCGGCGCGGTCATCAGCAGGACGAGACCGACGATCCAGTCGGCCGCGAATACCGCGCACAGGATCGCGACCGGCACGCAGGCCACTTCGGCGCGCGCCATCAGGTACCCGCCGTAATACGGCGCGACAGCATCGGTGTGACTCGTGGACAACGCGACGAGCTCGCCGCTGCGCTGCCCCCGCAGCCACAGCGGCCCGCGCGCGATGGCTGCACGGGCGAGGCCGATCCGCACGCGTTCGAGCGTCGCTTCCACGCAATCGGCGCTGGCCCGCTGGCCCACCCAGCCCAGCAGCACGCGCAACAGCAAAACGCCCGCCAGCAGTACGAGCGGCGCTTGCAGCGCGGCCGCGCCGCGCCCGGCGAACAAGGCCGCGTCCACGCCCCAGGCGATGGCCCAGGCCTGAGGTATCCACAACCACCCCGTCACCACCTGGCACGCCGTCGCGACACGGTGATGCGCGCGCGCCGGAACGAGCTGGGCGTCGAGCCAACGCGAACGGAGGCGTCGCTGCGGACCGCTCGGGTCCGCGCCGGGTGGCGGCGGAGTCATGGAAACGACGGGTTCCTGCAGTGTGGACACGGCCCGTCGCCGCGGCGGCGACGCAAGGCCCACGCTAGTATCGCAGCCCGCCGCGGCGACGAGGCACGCGGCACGCATCGCGGCTGCCGCTGCGCTTCGATCGGCACGAACCTCTTGCCCTCGGCCGGAGGGCATCGGTAGAATGCGCGGCTCACCTGTCGGGGTGTAGCTCAGTCTGGTAGAGCGCTACGTTCGGGACGTAGAGGTCGCAGGTTCGAATCCTGTCTCCCCGACCAATCTGGTGAACCGGAACCGGCCTTTGCGGCCGGTTTTTCGTTTCCGGCCGTGCCCGGTTCGCGGCCGCCGCGGAGTTCCGCCTGCGATGACGCCGGCCCCTGCCCGACCCCGCCCGTACGCCGCCGTCGTGCGGATCCTCGTGCTGCTCGGAATCGCCCTGTCCGCGTTCAACCTGCGCACGGCGGTGACCTCGCTGACCCCGCTGCTCGACCTGCTCGGCCGCAGCTTCGGCTTCGGTTCGACCACGGCCGGCGTGCTCGGCATGCTGCCGACCGCGGCCTTCGCCGTGTTCGGCGTCGTCACTCCTGCCCTCGCCCGCCGCATCGGCATCGAGCGCACCGCCTTGCTGGCGATGGCGCTCGCGGCGGCCGGACTGGTGCTGCGTGCATGTGCCGGCGGCGTGGGCGTGCTGATGTTGGGCTCGATCGTCGCGCTTGCCGGCATGGGCATCGGCAACGTGGTGCTGCCGCCACTGGTCAAGCGCTACTTCCCCGCGCGCATCGGCGCGGTCAGCACCCTGTACATCACGGTGCTGCAGCTGGGAACGATGCTGCCGGCGCTCGCCGCGGTCCCGCTGGCGACGGCCGCGGGATGGCGTGTGGCGCTCGGTGCATGGGCGCTGACGGCGGTGGCGGCCGCGCTGCCCTGGATCGGCCTGCTGCTGCTGGCGCGTCGACCGGCCAGCGGACTCGAGCTGCAGGTACCCGCGCCGGTGCTGGCGGACGCCTCGGCTGCCGGACGGGCGTGGCGCTCGCCGCTCGCCTGGGGCATGGCGCTGATGTTCGGCACCACGTCGCTGGTGACCTATGCCATGTTCACCTGGCTGCCTGCGCTGTTCACAGGGGCCGGCGCGTCACCGGCGTTCGGAGGCAGCATGGTCGCGCTGTTCGCCGCGCTCGGCCTCGTCGGCGCGCTCGGTGTGCCGTCGATGGCCGTGCGCCTGCGCAATCCGTTCGGGCTGGTGCTGCTGTGCGCAGGATGCAATGCGCTGGCGTTCACCGGCCTGCTGCTGGCGCCGCTGGCCGCCCCGGTGTTGTGGGTCACGCTGCTCGGACTCGGCGCGTCGACCTTCCCGCTGAGCCTGACCCTGATCAACCTGCGCACGCGCACGCCCGTCGGCTCGGCCGCGCTGTCGGGCTTCATGCAGGGCGTCGGCTACGCCTTCAGCTGCGCAGGCCCGCTGCTGTTCGGAATCCTGCACGGACGTACCGGCAGCTGGCACTGGCCCTTCGCGATGCTGTACGGCTTCATCGCGGTGCTCCTGCTGGGCGGCTGGCTGGCCTGCCGGCCGCGGGCACTGGAGGACAGCTGGCGGCCGCTGCACGGTCCGCAGCGCTGACGCATCGAACGATTCCCGGCGGCGCGGCTGCGGGCAGGCGAGCGCGGGCCCCGCGATGCGCGGCGCCACCGCCCGCGCGCCGACGTCTGCTCGCGGTGCGCACGCGCCACCTGCCCCGGCGCGTCGCTAGAACGCGACGACCGATTCCAGCATCAGGTACCGGTAGCTGTAGCGGGCCGTTCCACTGCTCGCCGCCACCGGCGTGTCGGTGTAGCCGGCACTGACCCGCAGCCAGCTCTGCCGCCAGCGCGGAGACTCGTACCCCAGCTCGACCAGCCGTGCACGCTTCCACGATTCGTCCGCGCTGCGCTGGCGTCCGAAGCCGGCCGCGCCGCGCCACACGTGCCCACCGACCGCCCGCCGCATACCCAGCACGCCGATCGCCTCGGCATACCACGATGGCGAGTAGTACCCGCCGAGATAGGGATCGCTGTTGCTGTGGTATCGCGTCCGCAGCTGCGCGCTGAGGCCCTGGGCCGGCACCAGCGCATAGACCAGGTTGCCCCGCAGATGGGTCCGCAGGTTGCCGTCGCCGAAGGTCTGCGCGCCCGCCAGCGCGGTTCCGCTCCAGCGCGCGGTGAAGGGCTGGTCGATCGCCGCGCCGAGATAGTTGTAAATCTGGCGGCGTGCCACGCCGGCTTCCGTCTCCAGCAGTTCGCGCTCGAAGAACACCTCGCGCCGGTGCGGGCCCTCGGTATGCAGCGTCGCGCCGCCCAATGCGGTGTGGCCGTTGGTGCCGAGCTTGACCTGCCATCGCCATGTGTCGTCATCGACATCGCCGCTGCCCAGCGTTCCCGCTGCGCGACCATAGAGACGCTCCTCGCCGTGCGACCAGCCCTCACCCGAAAAGCGCGCACGTTGCAGATCGATGCCCGCCCAGTGCTCGCGGTCCGCCCGATGCCAGTCCCAGCCCATGCCGGCTTTCCAGACCTCGGTGCCGTCGGCGTCCGAGGCCACCATCAGTTCGGGCCGCAGCGCCCTGTCTGCGCCATCGTCCGCGCAGGCCGGGCCCGACAGCAGGGCCAGCGCCATGAGGGATACCAAAAGTGACCGCGTCATTTCGTGCCCCAGGTCTTGCGCAACCGCAGCAGCTCGGCCGTGTAACCCATGACGCACACCGGCTGCAGCAGCATGGTGTACCCCACGGTGTAGAACAGGAAACCGAGTACGTTGCGGCGCACCTTGAGGTTCTGCGATTTGAACATCTGCGACTGCACCCGGAAGATGATCAGGTTCCACACTGCCGCCAGCGGCAGCACCAGCAGGGTCATCACGCCCGCGATCCAGTAGTAGCCGAACAGGGCCAGCACCAGACCGGGCAGGAACGCCAGGGTGTAGACCAGGTCGAGCGGCAGAAACAGCAGGTTCCACCAGATGAAGAGCGTGGACATGCGGGCCTTGAACAACAAACGCCCGTGGCGCGCGAAGGCTTCCATCAGGCCGCGTGACCAGCGCTGCCGCTGACGGGCGAACTGCAGCACCGTGGTCGGCACCTTGGTGAACAGACATGCCTCCTCGCAGTAGCCGACGCGTGCACCGGTGGCGAGCAGCGCCCAGGACACCACGATGTCCTCGCCGACGCATTCCGGCCAGCCGCCCACCTGCACCAGCGCCGAGCGCGTGTAGAGCGAGAACGCCCCCTGCGCGACCAGCGTGCCGTGATACATGCTCTGCATGCGCTTGACGGCCGCGATGCCGTGGAAGTAGTCCCACTCCTGGCCACGGGTCAGCCAGTTCTCGCGCGAATTTCGCACCAGCACGCATCCCGCCACCGCCACGGTGTCGGGCGGATCCGACAGGAAGCGCTCGACCAGCTTGCGCAGCGCATCCTGCCGGAGGTAGGAATCCGCATCGACCGTGACCACCAGGGCCTCGTCCGTATCCGCGAGGCCCGCATTGAGGGCCCTCGACTTGCCGCCGTTGCGCGGCATCGCGAGCACGCGCATCTGCATCCCCGGCCGCGATTGCACGGCGGCCTCCGCCTGCGCGATCTCGAGGGCGCCGTCGGTGGAGCCGTCATCGATCACCAGCACCGAGACCCGGCCGGGATAATCCTGGCGGGTCAGGCTCCTCAGCGTGTCGGCGATGTTCTCGCGCTCGTTGTAGCTCGCCACGAGCACGCAGAGATCGGGAAACGTCTCGATATGGCGGCGGTGCGGCCGGCGATCCGCGAGGATGGAACCGATCAGGAAGGCGTTCATGAAGCCGGGCACGTAGGCGATGAACGCGATGACGAAGAGCGCAAGGGCGAAGCCGACGAGTCCCGTCAGCCCGTCCAGCCAGGGCTGGGAAAGACGGATGCTGATGCCCATCCAGACGGCGGCAAAGGCGAGGACCAGTACGAACTTGACCGGTACGGGCAGATAGAACCGGTGGCGCCTGGACCGGTCCGGCGACAGGACAGGCGCGGAAGGCGGCGTGATCGGATCAAAGGGTGTAGGGTCGAGACGCGGTGCAGCGGTGGGAGCATCCAGCACAAGAGGTTCTCAAGCGAAATGTGAGTGGGGTCACGAAAAACGTTCCCGCTCTGTAAGCACATCGCGTGCCATCTTCACATCCTACTCACGTCGCACACACGCCACGGGCTTGTGACCCTCGGGGTCAACTTTTGCCCTGATCGAGTGAAAACGGCAGTCCCGCTGCTCATCATGGGGTGAGCGGGCTGATCTTAGACAGGCGTGCGCACCTGACCGGCGCCGGTGACCACGAAACGCTCCACCGTGAGGGCCTCCAGCCCCATGGGTCCATAGGCGTGCAACCGGGTCGTCGAGATCCCGATCTCGGCGCCCAGTCCCAGCTCACCGCCGTCGCTGAAACGGGACGAGGCGTTGACCATGACGACCGCCGAACGGAGCGATGCGATGAACCGCTGCGCGCTGGCATCGTCCCGGGTGACGATGACCTCGGTGTGGTCCGAGCCGTAGCGCCGGATGTGCGCGAGCGCGGCATCGAGCGAATCGACGACACGCGCGGCGATCACCAGATCCAGGAACTCGGCGGCGTCATCGTCCTCGCCGATCGGCACGACGCCCTCGGCGCGAGATGCGATACACGCATCGCCACGGACCTCCACCCCCCGCTCGCGCAATGCCGCAACCGCGCGCGGCACGAAGTCATCCGCGACATCGGCGTGCACCAGCAGGGTTTCAAGTGCATTGCAGGCGGCGGGCCGGCCGGTCTTGCCGTCGACGAGCAGGGCCAGAGCGACAGCCGGATCGGCGCTGGCGTCCACGAACAGGTGGCAGACGCCCTTGTAGTGCTTGATCACCGGGACGCGTGCGTGTTCGGAGACGAAACGGATCAGGCCCTCGCCACCGCGCGGAATCGCGAGGTCGACGATGTCGCTGAGCTGCAACAGTTCGAGCATCGACTCGCGGCGCAGGTCGCGCACCAGGGTCAGCGCGTGAGCGTCGACACCTTGCGCCGCGATCGCCGCCCGCAACGCGTCGGCGATCGCGGTGTTCGAGTGGATCGCCTCGCTGCCGCCGCGCAGGATCACGCCGTTGCCGGCTTTGATACACAATGCCGCCGCGTCGGCGGTCACGTTCGGCCGCGCCTCGTAGATCATCGCGACCACCCCCAGCGGCACCCGGACCTTGCGTACGCGCAATCCGTTGGGCCGCACGTCGTCGCGGGTCACCTGGCCGACCGGATCCGGCAGGTCGGCGACATCGCGCACCGCTGCGGACATGCCGGCGAGCCGCGCCCGATCCAGGCGCAGTCGATCCAGCAGTGCGCCGGTCGTGCCACGCGCCTGCGCGGCATCGATATCGCGCACGTTGGCGGCGAGGATCACATCGGAATTCGTGTCCAGCGCAGCGGCCATCGACCGCAGCAGCGCATTGCGCGCGTCGGTGTCGAGCATCGCCAGCTGCGCGGCGGCGTCGCGACAGGCCAGGGCGGCGGTTCGGATCTCGCTCATGGACGTGGACGGTCGGCGGAGCGTGCCACGTTAGCGCGACGCGCCGGTGGGCGCGACGCCGGCGAGCATCTGATCGCCGCCCGCCGCCGGGTGGAGAAGGATGCGGTGCGGGTGTTTCCGTCGGCCGGGCGGTGGACGGGGCCATCTCCCGCCGATCGGGCCCCGCTCGTATCAGGGCACCGGCGACTCCTCGGCTCCGCCACGGCGCCGATGCATCGCGCCGGATCACACGTGATTCCGCAATCGCTCCGAGCCCGCCGGGGCCGCTCAGACGGGCGAAAGGCGCAACGATTGGCGGGCCTCTTCACCAGGAGAACGACGGCCGGACGCGTGCGGAACAGCCCCGGCGCTACACCAGCACCAGATCGTCCCGATGCACGATCGTCTCGCCGTAGCTGTAGCCCAGCGTCGCCTCGATATCGCGCGAGTGCCGGCGCGCCAGCCGGCGGATGTCGTCGGCCGAATACTGGGTCACGCCCCGCGCGATCGGTTCGCGCGCGTCGCCATCAAGCAGTAACACCGACACCAGATCGCCGCGCCGGAACGATCCTTCGGCGGCGAGCACGCCACCGGGCAGCAGCGACGCGCCCTTCTCGACCATCGCATTCGCGGCGCCGTCGTCGACGAGGATCGCGCCCGCTTCGGCCGGCGCGTTCTGCAGCCAGTGCTTGCGCGCGGCCATTCGCGTGCGCAGCGGATGGATGCGCGTGCCGCGCAGGCGATCGTGGGCGAGGCCTTCGAGCACGTCGGCGCGGCGGCCGTTGAACAACACCGTTGCCACGCCCGCCGATGCGGCGCGTTGCGCGGCCTCGAGCTTGGTGCGCATGCCGCCGGTGCCGACACTGCTGCCGGCGCCGCCGGCCACGGCCAGCAACGACGCGCTCATCTTCGCGACCAGCGGCATCGGCCGCGCATGCGGCTCGATGCGCGGGTCGGCATCGAACAGGCCATCGATGTCGGTGGCGATGAACAACACGTCCGCATCGACCAGCGCGGCCACGATCGCGGCGAGATTGTCGTTGTCACCGAGCTTGAGTTCGTCGACCGACACCGTGTCGTTCTCGTTGACCACCGGCAGCGCGCCATGGCGCAGCAGCGCGGTCAGCGTCGCGCGGGCATTGAGATAACGGCGGCGGTTGCGCAGGTCGTCGTGGGTCAACAGCACCTGCGCGACCGGACGTTCGAAGAAGCCCTGCCAGAAACCGGTCAGGCGCGCCTGGCCCAACGCGGCCAATGCCTGGCGCTCGGCCATCGGTGCGCCGGGGGCCAGGTTCGCATGCAGGATCGCGCGGCCCGCCGCCACGGCGCCCGACGACACCACCACGAGTTCGCGTCCGGCCGCGTGACTCGCGCGCACGAAGCCGGCCAGCGCCGCGGCGTACTGGTCCGACAGGCCGCCGCCGTCGGCCGCCAGTAGGCTGCTGCCGACCTTGAGTACCGCGCGCCGCCAGGGCGGCAGCGGTTGTTCGGGGAAATCGGCGGCGGGTGTCGTGGGCATCGACGTGTCAGCGCAGATTCCACTCGTGCACGGTGAGATCGGATGCGTGTTGCAGCACCAGCGGATCCTGCGCCACGAGCGCCTGCGCCTCCGCGAGACTGTCGAGATTGCGCAAGACGTAGGCGCCGCCGCTGCCGTCGCTGAACCCGCCCGTGCAATCGAGCAGATCGCGTGCACGCAGATCGTCGAGGAACGCCTTGTGGGCTGCCACGACGGCCGCGTCGAATGTCGGCCGGCGCATCGCGAGCACCAGATAGCGTTTCACGTGACGGTCTCCTCCAATCGTTTCCGGGCATTGCGGTTCCACTGCGCTTCGACCCGGCGGCGGCGACACGAACCCGTGACGCACGCTCTTCATCCGGGCGCGCGCACCCGAGAGCGCGCCCGACCGACTATGCGTGCGCCGTCTGCCTCAGTCCAGCGCCGTCAGACGGGCGCGCAAGGTATCGAGCCGCAGGTCCGCCGCGCCACCCGGCGAGGTGCGTGCGGCGAGGCTGCCTTCCGGCGTACGCCCCTGCCCGGCCGTGTCGGCGCTGGCCGCGGCGGCCTGGTAGGCCTCGCGGAACGGCACGCCGGCAATCGCCGCTTCGACCGCGACATCGGTGGCGTACATGCCCGAATCGACGGCCGCGCGCAGGCGGTCTTCGCGCCATTCCAGATTCGCCAGCAGCGCCGGCAACAGTTCCAGCGCGGCCAGGCCACGACCGAAACCGTGGAAGATCGCGCCCTTGGAGCTCTGCAGGTCGCGGTGGTAGCCCGATGGCAACGACAGCAACTGTTCGATCTCGGTGCGTGCCGCGGCGACGCTGGCATGGGTGGCGCGCATCAGTTCGACGACGTCGGGATTGCGCTTGTTCGGCATGATCGAACTGCCGGTCGTGTATTGCGCCGGCAGCGCGACGAAGCCGTATTCGGCGCTGGTGAACTGCGACAGGTCCCAGGCCAGACGACGCAGATCCAGCGTCGCGCTGCCCAGCGCTTCGAGCGCGGCCAGTTCGAACTTGCCGCGCGAGAGCTGCGCGTAGACCGGCGAGACCTGCAGGCGGGCGAAGCCGAGCGCGGCCGTGGTGTGGTCGCGATCGAGCGCGAGGTTCACGCCGTAGCCGGCCGCGGTGCCGAGCGGATTGCAGTCGATCAGCGCGAGCGTGTCGCGCGCGCGTACCGCATCGTCGATGAAGGCCTCGGCCCAGCCCGACCACCACATGCCGCCCGACGACAGCACGGCGCGCTGGATGTGCGTGTAGCCGGGAATCGGCAGGTGCGCTTCCGCCTCTGCGCGGTCGAGCGCGACCGTCGCGATCTCGCGCGACAGCGCGGCCAGACGTGCGAGCTTTTCCTTCAGCCACAGGCGCGTGGCGACCAGCACCTGATCGTTGCGGCTGCGGCCGGTGTGGATGCGCCGGCCGGCATCGCCGAGCCGTTCGGTCAGCCGGGCCTCGATCGCCGAATGTCCGTCCTCGAAGCGTTCGTCGAGCACGAAAGCGCCGCTGCGGAAGTCGTCGGCCAGCGTGGCGAGTTCGCGCTTGAGCCCGTCGAGTTCGTCGCCGGAGAGGATGCCGACGCGCTGCAGACCTTCGGCATGCGCGGCGCTCGCGGCGATGTCGTGCAGGAAGAATTCGCGGTCGAGGATCACGTCGTCACCGGCGAGGAACGCCTGGATCTGCGTGTCGACGGCGACGCCGGGCTTCTGCCAGAGGAGAGTGCTCATGTCGATGTCCTTGCAGTATTTGTAGGAGCGCGCTCGCGCGCGATGAGGCGGTGCCGGTGAAGCGCATTCGCACGCGAGCGCGCTCCTAGACGGAAAATCAGTGTGGAATCGAGGTCAGCTCGTCGTAACCCAGCGCGAGGTTGAGATTCTGCATCGCCTGCGTCGCCGCGCCCTTGAGCAGGTTGTCGAGGGTCGCGACGACGACGACGCGGCCATTGCCCGGCGCCATCGTGAAGGCGCCGATCTGCGCGCCGTGCCGGCCGGCGATGCGGCTGACCCACGGCGCGTCGTCGATCACCTCGACCAGCGGCTCGTCGGCGTAGCGCGCATCGAACAGCGCCTTGACCGCCTCGCGCGACATCGGTGCCGACAGCCAGAGGTTCACCGTCAGCGTGATGCCGCGGAAGTGCGGCGCGACATGCGGCATGAACTCGACCGGCAGCGACAGCTGCTTGGACACCTCGCGCTCGTGGACGTGGTTGGTCAGTGCGTACGGCATCAGGTTGTCGGCCAGCAACGCCGTGTCGTTCTTGTCCGACGGCGTGGTGCCCGCGCCCGAGTAACCCGACACGCCGAAGCACTGCGGCGGCCCGGCGAGGTGTTCGACCAGCGGCGCGATCGCCAGCTGCATCGCGGTCGCGTAGCAACCTGGATTGCTGATCCGGCGCTCACCTGCGTAACGCGCACGGGTGAGCTCCGGCAGGCCGTAGTACCAGCCGGCGTCGAAGCGGTAATCGGCCGAGAGGTCGACGATCACGGTGTCCGGCTTCGCGCCGTCGATCGCGGCGACGAACGGCGCGGCCTTGCCGTTGGGCAGCGCGAGGATCACCGCATCGGCGCCCTTCGCGGCGACCGCGTCGGCATCGAGGCTTTCGAAGCGCAGCTCGCCGGCAAACACGTCGTTGTGGTCCGCGACGCGCTGCCCGTCGAGTTCGCGCGACGACACGAACGCGAGTTCGAGGCCCGGATGCGCGGCGACGAGGCGGATCAGCTCCTGGCCGGTATGGCCGCGCGCGCCGACGATGCCGATGGTCTTGGGTCGGGTCATGGCGATCTCCTCAGCCGATCAGCGTCGGCGGGCGGGTCGCGCAATGCGCGACCGAGCGCTGGATCTGCTCGAAGCCGTCGAGGCCGTACCAGAACACCTTCCATTTCTCCTGCTTGATGCAGCCGTCGGACTCGGCGTAATAGAAAATGTTGACCTGGTTGTGATGGCGCGAGCGCCAGAACAGTTGCGGCGTTTCCTCGCGCATCACGTTCCAGACCGCGCGGCCGAGGCCCTCGCCCTGCGCGTCGTCGAGTACCGCGAACTTGTCCAGATACACCGAGCCCTCGGCATCGGTCAGGATCACCGCGGCGCGGTAGTTCTCGCTGACGTAGGCGCGCAGCAGCGGCGTGCGCTCGAAGTAGTCCGGCGCGAGTTCGCGGCCGAAGCTCGACTCGATCAAGGACTTGAGCCGTTCCAGATCCAGCTCCGACCAGTCGACAGCCCGCAGGACCCGTTCGCCGCGACGCACCAGCGTGCCCGAGCCCTTGTGGGTGAACAGTTCCTTGGCCAGATCCGCCGGCCGCGTGATCGACACCGACGACGCCATCGGCAGGCCTTCGAGCAGCGCCTTGATCTGTTCGATCTTGACCTTCATGCCGCCGTGGATCCACGGCTGCTGGATGAGATGGTCGTACTCGGTCGACAGGTTGATCGAGTCGATGACCTTGCCGTCAGCATCGAGCAGACCGCCGGTGCCGGTGAGGAAGATGATCTTGTAGGGCTGCAGCTCGCGCACGAGTTCGTTGGCGGCGAAATCGGCATTGATGTTGAGGATCTGCCCCGACGCGGTTTCGCCCAGGCTCGTGATCACCGGGATTGAGCCGGCCTGCAGGCTCGCTTCGATCGGCGCGAGGTTCACAGCATTCACTTCACCGACCAGACCATAGGTCGCCTGGTCGAGATACGTCGCTTCGAACACGCCGCCGGTGATCGAGGTCGCGCGCGCGCCGTTGCGCTGCAGGGCCTCGACCAGGCGCAGGTTCGCGGCCTGGAACACGCGGCGCACGATGGCCAGCGCCTCGGGCGTGGTCACGCGCAGGCCGTTCACGGTGTTCTTCTCGATACCGGCGGCGGCGAGTTCCGCATCCAGCTGCGGGCCGGCGCCGTGCAGCACGATTGGGGTCAGGCCGACTTCCTGCAGGAACGACAGCGAGGACGTCAGATCGTCGAGCTCGTCGCGCAGCACCGCGCCACCGACCTTGACCACGGCGAAGCGCTTGGCATCGAGCTGCGAGAAGCGCTTGAGGTACTGGCTGATCTCCTTCGCGCTGGCCATGCTCGAGAGCAGGCGCACGATGGTCTGACGGGTCTGGACGTGGGTCGCGGGAATGTTCACGGGTCGGCTTGTGTGGATGGAACGACGGATAGGGGAAGACGGGTCGCGCGGCTCAGGCCGGCGTGTTGATGATCCGGCGCACGGCGTCGGCATAACGCTGCAGTTGGTCCAGGGTGACGAACTCGTCGGCCGTATGCGCCTGCGCGATGTCGCCCGGTCCGAACACGAAGGCGGTGTAGCCACCGGCGGAGAACAGCGAGGCCTCGGTCCAGAAGTCCACCGCGTTGCCGATCGGTAGATCGAAGGCATCGGCGATGTCGCGCGCGGCGAGGCGGCGTTCCTCGGCATTCGCAACGTCTCCGGACGGCAGACTCGGCCCGCGGAAGGTTTCCTCGAAATGCGCGGCGGCCGGTTCGGCGAACCCGGCGAACGTCGCCAGCAGGTCGTCGACATCCATCGACGGCAACGGCCGGAAGCCGAAACGCAACTCGGCCGCCGGCGCGATGACATTGCCCTTGATGCCGCCCTCGACCCGGCCGATGTTGAAGCGCAGACCGGTCAGCCCACCGAAGCGCGCATGCGCCAGCGATTCGACGTGATCGAGCGCGCGTCCGCCCCAGCGCATCGCCTGGTGCAACGCGCTCGCCGCCGGATCCTGCCGGCCCGACGCATGCCCGGCCGTGCCGGCGAAGCGCATCAGCACCGAACTGATGCCGCGATGCGCGAGCACCGCTTCGCAGTTCGTCGGCTCGGCCACCAGCACCGCGTCGAACTGCAGCCCGCGCGCGAGGAAGGCTGCGATGCAACGCGGATCGTTGGCTTCCTCGTCGGAGGAGAACAGAAACGCGGCATCGCCGTCGCCGGCATTGGCGGCGGCGATCAAGGCCGCGGCCGCGCCCTTGATGTCGCAGACACCGAGTCCGACCACCCGATCGGCCTGCCGGCGCATCACATGCGGATCGGCGCTCCAGTCGGGCGAATCGGGCACGGTGTCCAGATGCACATTGAACAGTACGTTCGGCGCACCACGCACTGCGAACAGGCTCACCGCGCCGGCACCATGGTCGACGACCTCGACCTCGAAGCCCGGCAGGCGACTGCGGATGTAATCGAAGATCCCGCCCTCGGCTTTGATCGCACGCGGCGGGTTGCGGGTGTCGAAGGACACCAGCTGTCCGAGATGGTCGAGGGTCTGGTTGAGCAGGTCGGTCATGGCTTCACGTCGAGGATGGAGCATCGGACACATAGAACCAGGCGGTCTTGATCAGCGCGTCTTCGACCTCGAACACCGCGATGCTCTCCATCGGCTGCGCCTGCAGGCCGTGGATGCGTTCGTGATCGAACACCAGCCGGCCCAGCACCGTGCGCGAGATCAGCTCGGCGCGCAGCGCCGGATTATTGAAGCGATGCTCGGCATAGAACGCCTCCAGCGCCCGGATGCCCTGCAGCGACGGCTGCTGCGCGGGCATGCGGAACGCTTGGACGTCCGCGGCGAAGCACGCGACGAACGCCGCCAGGTCGTGGCGGTTGTACGCCTCGAACTGCCGGGCGACGGGGATGGTGGGATCGGACATCGACGGTGCGCCCTGGATGTTCATCACTGCCGCCGCTGCGCGGAACTCATGCTCCGCCGCGGCAGCACACGCTCAGCGATTGACCTGTGCGTAGAGCGTGCTGCTCATGCCGAACAGCTTGATGAAGCCTTCGGCCTCCTCGACACCCCAATCGGCCGACTGCGCATAGGTCGCGCCCTTGGCGTTGAGGATGTGCGGCGAGGTCACCGCCACCGCATCGACGCGGCCGCCACGGGTTTCCAGCACCACGTCGCCGGTGACCTTGGCCTGCGAGGACGCGAGGAAGGCTTCGATGTCGGCCTTGAGCGGATCGTGGAAGAAACCCTCGTAGACCAGCTCGGTCCACTTGCGCGCGACTTCGGGCTTGAAGCGGTTCTGCTGCTTGGTCAGCACCGCGTCCTCGAGCGCGCGGTGCGCGGCGAGCAGCGAGATCAGACCCGGTGCCTCGTACACGATGCGGCCCTTGAGGCCGATCACGGTGTCGCCGGTGTAGACGCCGCGGCCCACGCCGTAGGGCGCGAACAGGGCATTGAGCTTGGCCAGGATCTGCGCGCCCGGCAGCATTTCACCGTCGAGCGCGACCGCGGTGCCCTGCTCGAAGCGCACCTTCACCAGCAGCGGCGCTTCCGGCCATTCGGCGCGCGGCGCGCACCAGCCGCGGGCGCCCTCGCCCGGCGCTTCCCAGCGGTCGATCTCGCCGCCGGACATCGTCAGGCCCAGCAGGTTCTCGTTGATCGTGTAGGCCTGCTGCTTGGCGCGCACGCCGAAACCGCGTTCTTCGAGATAGGCCTGCTCATAGGCGCGCGTCTGCGTGTGTTCCTTCTGTATCTCGCGGATCGGCGCCACGATGCGGTACTCACCCTGCGCCTTCACCGCCAGGTCGAACCGCACCTGGTCATTGCCCATGCCGGTGCAGCCGTGCGCGACCGCGTTGGTGCCGAGCTCGGCAGCACGCGCGAGCGCGGCGTCGACGATCAGATAGCGGTCCGACACCAGCAGCGGGTACTGGCCCTGGTAGGCCTCGCCGGCCCAGACGAACGGCTTGACGAAGCCGTCCCAGATCGCCGCGCCACCGTCGACGGTGACGTGGCTGGCGACACCGAGTTCGGCCGCGCGCTGCTCGATGAAGGCGCGCTCCTCGGCATCGACGCCGCCGGTGTCGGCGAACACGGTGTGCACGGTCCAGCCCTGCTCTTTGAGGTAGGGCACGCAGAAGCTGGTGTCGAGGCCGCCGGAGAAGGCGAGGACGATGTCGCGGGAGGTGTGGGCGCTGGTCATGGAGATGTCCGTGGGGATGCGGAAAAGAATTCGGAAGAAGTGCGGTGTGCGCGTCAGCGCATCAGGGTCGCCATGACCGCCTTCTGCACGTGCAGCCGGTTCTCGGCCTCGTCGATGGCGATGCACTGCGGCGAATCCATCACCGCGTCGGTCGCCTTGACGTTGCGGCGCAGCGGCAGACAGTGGCTGAAAACGCCGCTGTTGGTCAGCGCCATCTTCCGTTCGTCGACGATGAAGTGCTGATACTGGTCGCGGATCGGCTTTTCGGGCGCCCAGTTGCCGAAGAACGGCAGCGCGCCCCAGCTCTTGGCGTAGACGACGTCGGCGCCGGCGTAGGCGCTGTCGATGTCGTGGCTCACATTGAGCGAGCCGCCGTTTTCGGCGACATTCTGCGCCGCCCAGTCCATGTAGCGCTGATCGAGCACGTAGTCCGGCGTCGGACACAGCAGGGTCACGTCCATGCCCATCCGCGTGGCGATGGTCAACGCGGAATTCGCGACTGCGGTGTTGAGCGGCTTGGGGTGGTAGGTCCAGGTCAGCACGTACTTTTTGCCGCGCAGGTCCGAGGTGCCGAAGTGCTCCTGCAGCGCCAGCGCGTGCGCCAGTTCCTGGCAGGGATGGGTGATGGTCTCCATGTTGATGACCGGCACCGGCGAGTACTGGGCGAACGCCTTGAGCACCCGGTCTTCGCGATCGACCGACCAGTCGACGAACTTCGGGAACGCGCGCACGCCGATCATGTCGACATAGCGACCGAGCACGCGGGCCACTTCGGCGATGTGTTCCTCGGTGTCGCCATCCATCACCGTGCCCAGCTCGAACTCGATCGGCCACGCGTCCTTGCCCGGCTGCAGCACGATGGCGTGGCCGCCGAGCTGGAACGCGCCCAGCTCGAAGCTGGTGCGCGTGCGCATCGAGGGATTGAAGAACACCAGCGCGATCGAGCGGCCCTTGAGCGCGTCGCCGAGCTTCTCGCGCTTGAACGCCGCGGCGTCGGCCAGCAGGGCGTCGAGGTCGGGGCGGGACCAGTCCTGCGTGTTGAGGAAGTGTCGGATCGCGGTCATCGGAAATCTCGTGGAGGCAGGAGGCAAGGATGGGACGGAACGGTGACATCGGTGTGCCGGAAACGAAAAAACCCGGCATCGGCCGGGTCTTCTGCAGAACTGCACGTGCAAACGAACGCGTTCCGACTAGCCCGGGAAAATGTGGGCTTCCGGTCGACGCGCACGCGAGGTCATCCCCGACGCCATGCGGGCGGAGGTGAGGATATCGGCGTCGGCGCGAAGGGCGTTCATGAGGCGCGCATCCTCGCACGCCACCCGCCCTGCTGCAATACGGCCCGCCGCCTCACCGCGACTCGGCCGGCGTCACCACCGGCACCACGGTCACCCGCACGCGCAGGCGGTTGCCCGGGTCGTAGGGCAGGCGCGATCTGTACTTCACGCCCTTGTGCACGTAGTCCACGTCGAAGGCGATGGGCCGGCGGAACTCGCGTTCGATCGGCACCATGCGGCAATTGCCTCCGGCCGAGCGATCCACCTCGTCCACGCGCTCGCCGTCGGACCGCAGCACGTCCTTCACCGCGCCGACCATGCGGGCCAGGCCGCGCCGTTCCTCCTGCTCGCCGACCGGGGTCGCCGCTTCGCAGCGCTCCACCATGCTGGTGGCGCGCAGGGTCTGGTACACCGGCTCGGCGCGCAGGACCTGCGCGTATTCCATGCGCGTGTTCTGCGGCGCAGCCTGGGCGCCTGGCGCGGGCGCCTGCGCGGACGCCGGCAGGACGCACGCGGCCAGCACCCACGGGACGGTCCGCAGCGCGACACTGAAGGTTCGAATAGGAAGGAAACGCACTGACCCAGTGTAGGCGCGCCCTTCTGCAGCGGGCTGAATCGCCGCTGTCGTGAACGGACAGGCGCGCGCCGCGGCCCTGGCCCTCCCGGGCTTCGCCCGCCACACGGGCCGGCTTAGAATCGCAGGATTCATTCGGCAGGACCCGCGATGCCCCTCCACCTGTACAACAGCCTCAGCCGCCAGTTGGAGCCGTTCGCGCCGCTCGATCCCGCCTGCCCCACGCTCTACGTCTGCGGTCCCACGGTCTACAACTACGTACACATCGGCAACGCGCGCGGCCCGGTCGTGTTCGGCGTGCTCGCCGACCTGCTGCGGCGCCGTCACGGCGGGCTTCGATACGCGCGCAACATCACCGACGTGGACGACAAGATCAATGCCGCGGCGCAGGAACAGGGCGTGCCGATCGCCGCGATCACCGACCGGTTCGCGGCGGCCTATCGCGAGGACATGGCGGCGCTCGGGATCGCCCCGCCGGACATCGAACCGGCCGCGACCGCGCACATCGCCGAGATCATCGCGATGATCGAGCGCCTGATCGAGACGGGCCACGCCTATGCGGCCGAGGGTCACGTGCTGTTCGCGGTGGACAGCTATGCGGGCTACGGCAAGCTGTCGCGGCGCGAGCTCGACGACATGCTCGCCGGTGCCCGCATCGAAGTGGCGCCGTACAAGCGCGGTGCCGGCGATTTCGTGTTGTGGAAGCCGAGCACCGACGCCCTGCCGGGCTGGGATTCGCCCTGGGGCCGGGGTCGACCGGGCTGGCACATCGAATGTTCGGCAATGGCGGCGGCGCATCTCGGCGAGACGATCGACATCCACGCGGGCGGCGTCGACCTGCAGTTTCCGCACCACGAGAACGAGATCGCGCAGAGCGAGTGCGCCCATGGCGGGGCGCCGTTCGCACGGGTCTGGCTGCACAACGGCATGCTCACCTTCGCCGGCAGCAAGATGTCCAAGTCGGTCGGCAACATCGAGCGGGTGCACGACCTGGTCCGGGCCCATCCGCCCGAAGCGCTGCGTTACTCCCTTCTGTCCGCGCACTACCGCCAGCCCCTCGACTGGTCCGATGCGCTGATCGAGCAATCGGTGCGCACGCTCGACCGGCTCTACGGCACGCTGCGCGACCTGGCCGACGTCGATGCCACGCCGCATATCCCGGCCAGCATCGAAGCCGCGCTCGACGAAGACCTCAACACGCCGGCCGCACTGGCCGAGCTCGCGCGGATCGCAGGCGAGGCGCGCAGGGCCGGCGATTCCGTGACGCGGGCCGCGCTGAAGGCCGACCTGCTCGGCGCCGGGCGTGCGCTTGGCCTTCTGCAGCAGGCGCCGGCCGACTGGTTCGCCCGGGGTGTGAGCGAGGACGACGACGCCCGTATCCAGGCCCTGGTGGACGAGCGCGTCGCGGCCAAACAGGCCCGCGACTTCACCCGCGCGGACGCCATCCGCGACCAGCTCGCCGCCGAGAAGATCGTGCTCGAGGACACGCCTCAGGGCGTGCGCTGGAAGCGCGGCTGAGGGAACGCGACGGCTCCGTCTTCCCGCGGCGGATCGATGGATGCATGACCGCCGCGCCTGCGCCCGACGGGTCGACTGAAGACGCGGCCGGACTGCGTGTCGCCTGCGAACCGACCGCGAAATTTGCGATCGCGCCCATCGCGGCAGCGTCGGCGCCGACACCGCCACGCTTCGTGACCGAACCGCCGCGGGCAGCGGGATCGCACCGACGAGGTCGGCCCGTCCGGCGAACGAAGGCCCGCTTCCGCGGGCCTTCTGCTGCAGACGCGAAAGACCGCGCTCAGACCTTGCGGAACACCAGCGAGCCGTTGGTGCCGCCGAAGCCGAAGGAGTTCGACATCACGTACTCCACCTGATGCTCGCGCGCGGTGTGCGGCACGTAGTCGAGATCGCAACCCTCGCCCGGATGCTCGAGGTTGATCGTCGGCGGGATCACGCCGGTGTGCAGGGCCATCACGGAGAACACCGCCTCCACGCCGCCGGCTGCGCCGAGGAGGTGGCCGGTCATCGACTTGGTGGAGCTGACCATGACCTTCGACGCGTGCTCGCCCAGTACACCCTTGATCCCCATCGTCTCGGCGACGTCGCCGGCCGGCGTCGACGTTCCGTGGGCGTTGATGTAGCCGATCTGCGACGGATCGATGCCCGCATCGCGGATCGCCGCGCGCATGCAGCGCCCACCACCCTCGCCGTTCTCGGCCGGTGCGGTCATGTGGAAGGCGTCGCCGCTCATGCCGAAGCCGGCAAGCTCGGCGTAGATGCGCGCGCCGCGCGCCTTGGCCCGCTCGTACTCTTCCAGCACCAGCACGCCTGCGCCATCGCCCATGACGAAGCCGTCGCGTTCCTGGTCCCAGGGACGCGACGCACCGGTGGGATCGTCGTTGCGGGTGGACAGGGCCTTCATCGAACAGAACCCGCCCACCGATGTCGGCGTGGTGGCGAACTCGGCGCCGCCGGCGATCATCACGTCCGCATCGCCGTACTGGATCATGCGCATCGCCAGGCCGATGTTGTGCGTGGCCGTGGTGCAGGCGGTGACCGCGGCGATGTTGGGACCCTTCGCCCCGGTCATGATCGAAACCTGGCCGGAGATCATGTTGATGATCGTCGACGGCACGTAGAACGGCGAGATCTTGCGCGGACCGCCCTCGTGGTACTTGATCGCGGTGTCCTCGATGCCCTTGAGGCCACCGATGCCCGCACCGATCGCGACCCCGATCCGCTCGGCGTCGTCCGCATCACGGATCGCGAGACCGGCGTCGGCGATCGCCATCAGTCCGCCGGCGACGCCGTAGTGGACGAAGGGATCCATCTTCTTGACGTCCTTGGGCGCGATCCACTGGGTGGCGTCGAAGCCCTTCACCTCGCCTGCGATGCGCGTGGCGAAGTTCGACGCGTCGAAATGGGTGATCGGACCGATGCCCGAACGACCGTTGACGATGCCGTCCCAGCTCGAGGCCAGGTCGTTGCCCAGCGGCGAGAGGATGCCGATGCCCGTGATCACGACGCGGCGCTTGGCCATTGCTCAACTCCTGACAAGTCGGTGGCGGCGCGGTGCGCGGCCGCCCATGTGCACGAGGCCGCAGTGCGGCCTCGTGCTAGAACCTGGATGGCCGGCCGCGCTGCGGCCGGACCGGTCGTGCGTCCGTTCGGATGGGTCCGGGACGCCGACGCGGGCATCAGCCCTTGGTGTGCGCCTTGATGTAATCGATCGCCTGCTGCACCGAGGTGATCTTCTCGGCTTCCTCGTCCGGAATCTCGCACTCGAATTCTTCTTCCAGCGCCATCACCAGCTCGACGGTGTCCAGCGAGTCTGCGCCGAGATCGTCGACGAACGAAGCGCTGTTGCTGACCTCGTCTTCCTTCACGCCCAGCTGTTCGATGACGATTTTCTTGACGCGCTCTTCGATGTTGCTCATGGGTAGTCTGCTCCGGGGAGGCGATTTCGGTGGATAGTGTAAGGGAAAGCCGGGCGACGGGCGCACCACCATCGTAGCCCTTGCCATTCAACGACTTGCCCTCGAATCGAGGCGTTGTTCCAGACCCTCTCAGGCCATGTACATGCCGCCGTTGACGTGCAGCGTTTCGCCCGTGATGTAGGCGGCCGACGGGCCGGCAAGAAATGCAACGGCCTGCGCGATGTCGTCGGGCTCGCCGAGACGACCGAGCGCGATCTGTTCGGTCAACGCGGCCTTCGACGCCTCGGGCAGATCGCGGGTCATGTCGGTGGCGATGAAGCCGGGTGCGACCACGTTGACGGTGACGCCGCGCGAACCGATCTCCTTCGCCAGCGATTTGCTGAACGCGATGATGCCGGCCTTGGCTGCGGCGTAGTTGGCCTGCCCGGCATTGCCGGTCACGCCGATCACCGAAGCGATGTTGATGATGCGGCCCTTGCGCGCCTTCATCATGCCGCGCATCACCGCCTTCGAACTGCGATAGACGCTGGTGAGGTTGGTGTCGAGGATCGCCTGCCAGTCCTCGTCCTTCATCCGCATCAGCAGGTTGTCGCGGGTGATGCCGGCGTTGTTGACCAGAATCGACACCGCGCCGAACTCCGACGCGATCCCCTCGATCAGCGCTTCGATCGCGCCCGTCTGGACCACGTCGAGCACGCGGCCGTGGCCGCCGTGCGCCGACAGACGCTCGCCGATCGCGGATGCGCCTGCTTCACTGGTGGCAGTGCCGATCACGGTCGCCCCCTGCGTGGCCAGGGTATCGGCGATCGCGGCGCCGATGCCGCGGCTGGCGCCGGTGACGAGGGCGATCTCACCCTGCAGAAGTTTCGACATGTCAGGCTCCATCAGGCGGTTCGGGCCGGGATCGACCCGGATTCCGGGCCGGCGCACAGCGCTACCCGGCCATCTGCGCGCACGCGCGCTGCTCGCATCACGCCGGACCGTCGGCGAGCGCCGCATCGAAGTCGGCCGGCACGCCCAGAGCGCGGCCGTCGATCGACTTGTCGATGCGCTTGACCAGGCCGGTGAGCACCTTGCCCGGCCCGCACTCGGCGATCCGGGTCACGCCGCGGGCGACGAGTGCCTCGACGCAGCGTGTCCACTGCACGGGGAGGTACAGCTGGCGCACCAGTGCGTCACGAACGGCATCGGTGTCCGCGTGCACGGCAGCATCCACGTTCTGGATCACCGGCAGCATCGGCTGCGACCAGGCGAGCTGCGCCATGGCCTCGGCCAGGCGCACGGACGCATCGCGCATGAGCGGCGTATGCGACGGCACGCTGACCGCCAGCTTCACCACCTTGCGCACGCCGCGGTCGGCGAGCAGCGCCACGGCGCGATCGACCGCGTCGGCGTGGCCGCCGATCACGATCTGCCCCGGTGAATTGAAGTTCGCCGGCACCACCACCGTGTCGCCGGAGGCCTCTCCGCAGACCGCTTCGACCGTCGCATCCTCGGCGCCGATGACCGCGGCCATCGCGCCGGTGCCAGCGGGCGCTGCGTCCTGCATCAGCTGGCCGCGCAGACGCACCAGACGCGCGGCCTCGTCCAGCCGCAGCACGCCCGCCGCCACCAGGGCGGTGTATTCGCCGAGGCTGTGCCCGGCGAGTGCGGCCGGCACCGCCCCGCCCTGCTGCTGCCAGGCGCGCCACACGGCGACGCCGGCCGCGAGCAGTGCCGGCTGGGTGAACTCGGTGCGATTGAGCTCCGACTCGGCACCTGGCTGGGTGAGTGCCCAGAGGTCGACGCCCGCTGCTTCGGAGGCTTCGGCGAAGGTGTCGCCGACGACCGGATGCTGCGCCGCGAGTTCGCCGAGCATGCCGGTCGACTGCGAGCCCTGCCCGGGAAACACGAATGCGAGGTGCGATGCGGTCACGCGGTCTTCCAGCCGTTGAAACGGGGGCGATGATACGGGCGTGTGCACGACATTGTCTGTACCGGTGCGTATTGCATCGGATCAGAACAGCAGCTGCAGCAACTCGAGTTCGCCGTCCTCGACCAGGTCCCAGACGACGGCGACGATCAATGCCACCGGCAGGACGGTCGCCGCACGCACCACCAGGATCGAGTGCGCCACGTGTCGCGCCGAACGTCCCAGCCGGCGCAGTTGACGCGCCAAGCCCTGCAGCTGCCCCACCCGGCCGGCATGGGCCGCCACCTCGGGTTGGCGCTGCAAGGCCGGCGCCAGCATGTCCGCCAGCACGCCGGTGCGGCCGTCGTAGTACTTCGCTGCGCCGAAGGCGAAGAGCAGCCAGTCGCGCGCCTGCGCCTGCGGCAGCGACATGACGTCGAGCGGGTCTTCCTCGAAATCGATGAAGCCGACGCGGCCGGCATCATCGATGGTGATGTTGCGCGGGACGAGCTGCCCGAAGTACGTGCCGCGCCTGTGCGCATCGGCGATCGCCTCGATGGCGCGCGCGACCAGCGCGTCGATATGCGCCGCGTCGCCGTCGGCATCACGCAGGCGCGCGGCGAGCGTCGGGCCGAGATCACTCAGCAGCAGCGTCGTCTCGCCCTCGCCGAGCACGCGTGGCACGTGCACGCCGGCCGCGGCCAGCTCGGCGATGCGCCGGGCCTCGATGCGTCTCGCGGCACTGCCGCCGGGATGCGGCGGCGGACGCAGCGCGTCGATGTCGAGTCCACGTGCGATCGCGTCGAGCAGACCGAGGCTGAAGCGGCGGCTGTCGCCGTCCACATAGGCCTTCAGCCACGCCTCGCGCCCGGACACGGTGATCGATTCGACACCCATCGAGGTTCTCCTGCCGCGGGGTCCGCATGCACAGTGCGCATGCGGATGCCGGAACTCAGTAACGCAGCAGCGCCGAGCCCCAGGTGAACCCACCGCCGAACGCCTCCAGCAGCACCAGCTGGCCACGCTGCACGCGGCCCGAACGCACCGCCTCGTCGAGGGCCAGTGGCACCGAACCCGACGAGGTGTTGCCGTGCTTGTCGACGGTCACCACGACACGGTCCATCGGCATGTCCAGCCGCTTGGCCGTGGCTTCGATGATGCGCAGGTTGGCCTGGTGCGGAATCAGCCAGTCGATGTCGTGGCGATCCAGGCCGTTGGCCGTCAACGTTTCCTCGACGACCGAATCGAGCGCCTTGACCGCGTACTTGAAGACGTCGCTGCCGGCCATGTTGATGCGCACGCCGGCGTTCTTCTCGCCTTCCTTGAAGCCGACCGACACGCCCACCGGATTCCACAGCAGCTCCTTCTTCGCGCCGTCGGCGTGGAGATGGGTGCTGAGGATGCCGGTCTCGGCATCCGCCTTGAGCACGACCGCGCCGGCGCCGTCGCCGAACAGCACGCAGGTGGTGCGTTCGGTCCAGTCGACCATGCGGGTCAGGGTTTCCGCGCCGACCACGAGCACGGTCTTCGCATCGCCCGACTTGATGAACTTGTCGGCGACCGACAACGCGAACAGGAAGCCCGAACAGGCGGCGTTGACGTCGAACGCGCCGCAGCCGTTGGCGCCGAGACGGGCCTGCAGCAGACAGGCGGTCGACGGAAAGATGATGTCCGGCGTGGTGGTGCCGACGATGATCAGATCGATCTCGGACGCGACGACGCCTGCCGCTTCCATGGCGCGGGTCGCGGCATGGAACGCCAGGTCGCTCGTGGTCTCGCCCTCGGCGGCGATGTGCCGCTCGCGGATGCCGGTGCGCGCCGCGATCCATTCGTCATTGGTGTCGACGATCTTCGACAGGTCGTCGTTGGTCAGCACCTTTTCGGGCAGATAGCTGCCGGTGCCTGCAATGCGGGAATAGATGCGGTCGCTGGTCATCGTGGAGGCTGCCCTCGCCGGGTACGGATGCTGGGAGGACGACGACCGTGCCGACGGATCGGCATGGGGGCGTCACCGCGACGGGCGCGCCGCCCGGTTGATCGGGGCTCCACCGCGTTGCGCGGCGGAGCCGGACGCTGGATCAGTCTTCTTCGACGATCCGGGTCTTGGGCTGGATCACCTGCTTGCCGCGGTAGTAACCGTCCGCCGTGACGTGGTGACGGATGTGCGTCTCGCCCGAGGTCGGATCGGTCGACAGCAGCTTGGCGCTGAGCTTGTCGTGGGCGCGGCGCATGCCGCGGCGGGACGGGGTGACGCGGGATTTCTGCACAGCCATGGGGTTGCTCCAACAGGTCTAGTTGTTTCGATCGTTCTTCAAACCCGCCAACGCCGCGAACGGGTTGGCGCGTGATTCTTCCTCTGCCGAGACCGGCCAGTCGCGTTCGACCGACTCGGACCCGGGCGCCACCGGAATCACCGGCACCGCAAGGATCAGTTCGTCCTCGACCATCGTGGCCGGTGCCAGCATCCCGTCCCCGGGCACCAGCAGCGCCTCGTAGTCGGGGAGCAGCCCGGCCTCGTCGGCCTCGTCGCGGATCAGGCCCAGGCGCTGCACCAGCTGCACCGGAAGCACGAACCGCTGCAGCGACCGCTGGCACACCAGCGGAAGCCCGGCCTCGATACGCACCTCGGCGAACGCCGTCTTCAGTGCATCGTGGCCGAACTCGATCGAGCAGACGACATCGCCGCCATCGGTATCGGCGAGGACATCGGACAGACGTGGCATCGAGGACAGCGACAACCGCCCTTCCAGGCGGCTGCTGGTCGCGACCATGCGCCAAGCGTCGACGATCTCGGGCATTTGGGCGGACATAAGCCGCTGAATGTTAAAGATGCCGCGACCGGCTGTCAACGTGGCAGCGTCCGCGTCCGACGCGCCCGGGCCGCCGGTTTGCCCCGCCCGCGCGGGGCGGGCAGACTGCCGGGCCGCCCGGACGGACCTGCCCCGTGTCGTCGATCCAGACCCTGCTGCTCGCCGGCCTCGTGTCGGCCGTCATTGTAGGCCTGTGGCACTGGTATCGCATCCGTCGCCGTAACGAGGCCTATGCACGTCTGCTCGACGCCGCGGACGCTTTCGAGGCGCGACTGCGCGTGGTCCGCGCGCAGTTCGACGGCCTCGCCGGCGGCGACGGCGATCCGGTGCGGGACGCCCTACAGGAGATGCTGCGCCAGCGTCTGTGGCTGCAGGAGCACGGCGCCGGAGCGAGCGCCCGGGCGCTGGACGGGATGCGGGCATCGATCGCCGCAGCCCAGGCACGGGTCGATCTCCAGCTCGCGCAGCTCGAACAGGCCCGCGCGGCGGCCGGCCTGTGACCGTGCCCGCCCCCCTGGTGCTCGGATCCACGTCACCTTACCGGCGCGAACTGCTGGAACGCCTGCGCCTGCCGTTCACCTGCGAACGACCCGAGGTCGACGAGCAGCCGCTGGACGGGGAGCGTCCCGACGCGCTGGCGCGCCGGCTGGCCGCGGCCAAGGCCGAAGCCGTGGCCCGCCGTCTGCCCGGACATTGGGTCATCGGCTCCGATCAGGTGGCCGCGCTCGACGACCGGGTGCTCGGCAAACCGGGGCACCGCGACGGCGCGATCGGACAGCTCACGGCGATGTCGGGGTGCCGCGTGCGCTTCCACACCGCGATCGCCGTGGCCTGCGCCGGCCACCCCACGCTGCAGGCCGACGACCTCACCGAGGTACGACTGCGTGCGCTGGACCCCGCCGAGATCGTCCGGTACGTCGACGCCGAGACGCCGTTCGACTGCGCCGGCAGCTTCAAGTGCGAGGCCCTGGGCATCGTGCTGTTCGATGCCATCCACACCGACGACCCGACCGCACTGGTCGGTCTGCCGCTGATCGCGACCGCGCGCCTGCTCCGCCAGGCAGGCTTCGTGCTGCCCTGAGGCTCAGTCCGGGGCCACGATGCGCAGCGGCTGCTCGGCCCAGGTTTCCACCGAACCATCGCGACCGGTGATCCGCAGTCCCAGCCAGTAGAGCCCCGGCGGGCGGCTGGCGACATCGACCACGGCATGGAATCCGACGGCGGGCAGCCCGGGATCGCGCGCGCGGTCCTGCAGAAAGGAACCGACCCACTTGTTCGGCACCCCGTAGTGCGCCTCGGCGGCCGCCTCGCCGTCGAGCGTGACCGTCACCGCCGCCACGCCGCTCACGTCCTTCACCACCCACCCGTGCACGTCGAACTGCCCGGCGACGCGGGCCCCGGGCACGGGGACATCGACATGCGCCACTGCCGGCGTCACGCAACCGGTGACCGGTGCCCCCGCCTCGATGCGCGACAGCACGAACCGCTGCGCGCCGCGGTCGGCGTTGACCACCCGCGAGACCGGCAGGCTGCCGAGGCGTGCGCATACCGTCTGATAACGGTCGAGCAAGGCGCTGAACTTGACGTCGCCCGCGCCGATCACCACCAGCGCCGGGCGCCCCTGCAGGTCTTCGCGACCGTCGAGCTGCAGGTGCCAGAGGCCGAGCTGGGGCGCGCGGCCGTGATGCCGGTTGAGCGGATGATCGAGCACCACGATGCGCGGATCCTGGAGGGCGAAGCCGAGTTCTGCGCCGATCTTGAAGTTGTCCGCCACCAGCACCGTGTCGGCCGGCATCGCAGCCAGCTCCTCGCGTACGGCAGCCGCCAGTTCGTCCCAGCCGGCGAAGTTGGATGGATACCACTTCGAGGCCGCAGCGCGCTCGCGCACCTGCGGTGACGACACGGCGACGTAATACGCGTTGACCGCGACGAAGCCGAGCAGCAGCGATGCCCAGGTCAACGCGCGCAGCCAGCGCGGCCAGCCCGACAGGGCGAACCCCGCCAGCGGCAGAAGCGCCAGATAGCCGGGCAAGGGCCAGTGGAAGCTGACGCGCTCGGTATCGGCGACGAAGCCCAGCGCGAAGAAGCCGGCCACCAGCAGCGTGCCGCTGAGGGCCAGGAACCGCGCGGCATCGTCGGGCAGGCGACGCACGCGCCAGGCCGCGAGCAGCAGCGCGGCGAACAGCAACGGCGTCACCACGGCGGCCTGGATGACCACGAAGCGCCAGCCTTCGGCATGCAGCGCCCAGGGATGCCGGTCGACCATCTGGAACCGCAGGCCGGCCTCGGCGTTGTCGACGTTCCATGCCAGCAGCGGCGCCCAGGCGGCCGCGCCCGCGGCGATGGCGATCCAGGTGCGGGGATCGCGCAGCGCCTCGCGTCCCCTGGGCAGACACAGCAGCGCCAGCAGACCCACGCCGATCACGGCCACGAAGCGGTAGTGGCTCAACGCGCCGAGCGCCAGCCCCAATGCCAGCAGCAGCGCGCTGCCATGGGTGACGCCGCGCATCAGCCGCACGCCTGCATCGAGGCACAGCACGGTGGCGAGGGCGAGGATCGCATCCGGCAGGGCCATGACCCCGAGCGAGCCGAGCAACGGCAGCAGCAGCGCCAGACATCCGGACAGCCAGGCGGGCGCCGCGTCGAACTCCCGGCGCGTGAGCCAGACGATCCACCACGGCACGAGTGCGGAAATGGCGATGAAGGGCAACCGCACGCCGAGCAGGGTATTGCCGAACACCTCGGTGCCCAGGCGGATCAACCACGCGGTGAGCCCGGGGAGATCGGAATACGCCCATGCCGGGTGCTGGCCTTCCTGCCAGTAGAAGGCCTCGTCGACGAACAGCGGCAGGCGCGAGGCGATGACCAGTTTCAGCGCGACGGTCGCCACCCACAGCACGACGAACACCGTGCGCATTTCCAATCGCCGCATTGAATCCGACCTCGCTACACTCGTGGGTATCGCCGCAGGGAGACAGTGCATGTCCGATCCGTCCACGACGCCCGTCATGCTAACCGACCGGCACCGTGAAGCCCTGTCGTCCGCGCAGGCGCAGGTCAACCGCATCGTGCTCGGCAAGCAGACCGCGGTGACGATGAGCTTCGTGGCACTGCTCGCCGATGGGCACATCCTCATCGAGGATCTGCCGGGCCTCGGCAAGACCACACTGGCGCATGCGATCGCGGCCACCGTGGGACTCGAGTTCCAGCGCGTGCAGTTCACGTCCGACCTGCTGCCGTCCGACGTCGTCGGCGTGTCGGTGTTCGACGGCGCCGCGCGACGCTTCGAGTTCCACGCCGGCCCGGTGTTCACCAACGTGCTGCTGGCCGACGAGATCAACCGCGCGCCACCGCGCACGCAGAGTGCCCTGCTCGAGGCGATGGCCGAACACCAGGTGACGGTCGACGGCGTGACCCACGCGCTGCCGGATCCGTTCTTCGTGATCGCGACCCAGAACCCGGTGGACCTGTCCGGCACCTATCCGCTGCCCGATTCACAGCTCGACCGCTTCCTGATGCGGCTCAACCTCGGCTACCCCGACCGCGACGCCGAGCGCGCGCTGCTCGCCGGCGAGGACCGGCGCAGCCTGATCGCGGGCATGCTGCCGCTGCTCGGCGCCGACGATCTGGCCCAGTTGCGCCGCGCGGTCGCCGGCATCCACGCAAGCCCCGCCCTCGTCGATTACGTCCAGGCGCTGCTGACCCGCAGCCGGCAGCAGCCCGGCGTCCGCGTGGGCCTGTCGCCGCGCGCTGGCCTGGCCCTGCTGCGTGCGTCCCGCGCACTGGCGCTGCTGCAGGGCCGCGACCATGCCTTGCCGGACGACGTGCAGCGCCTGTTTCCGTTGATCGCCTCGCACCGCCTGGTCGCCGACACCGATGCAGCCGACTCCGGCGACGCGCTGGCGATGGCGATCCTGCAGGCCATCCCGGTCGACTGAGAGGCGCCGGATCGATGCCGCCATCCTCCGGCCTGCGTCGCCGTCTCGAAACCTGGGCGCGTCCGCGTCGTCCCGAGGCGCTGCCGGTCCGTCTCGACCGCAGGCGCATCTACATCCTGCCGACCGCCTTCGGCGCCTTTCTCACCGTCCTGCTGGCGACGATGGCGATCGGCGCACTCAACTACAACAACAACCCGGCGCTGCTGCTGTGCCTGCTGCTCACCGGCACGGCGCTGGCCAGCCTGCTCTGGACCCAGCTCCAGCTGAGCGGACTCGACGTGCGCGCGGTGCACGGTGAACCCGTCGCCGCCGGCCAGGCGATGGCGCTGCGCGTGCATGTCAGCGCCGCGCCGGGACGCGCGCGCCTGGGGCTGCAGGTCGACGGCGCCGATGCGCCCGCCGCGTTGTCGCTCGATGCGGCCGGAGGCGAAGCCGTCCTGGCCCTGGCCACGGCGCGACGCGGCTGGCAGGCGCTGCCGCGATTGCGGCTCTCCACCTCGCGCCCCTTCGGCCTGGCCCGGGCGTGGTCGTGGGTCTGGCCGGAGGCGCCCGTCCTGGTGTATCCGGCGCCGGAAGTCGCGGGCCCACCACTGCCCACGGACGGGGGCGACCGCGCCCAGGCCCGCCTGCACAACGCCGGCGACGACCTCCATCACTTGCGCGACTGGCGTCAGGGCGATGTGCGCCGGGCGATCGCGTGGAAGCCCTCGGCCCGCCGCGATGCATTGATCGTGCGCGAGTTCGAACGCCCGCAGGGCGCCGAAGTCAGCCTCGACTGGGAGGCCACGGCCGGACTGGACTACGAGGACCGGATCCGTCGGCTGGCGCGCTGGGTCGACGAAGCGGAGCGGGACCTCGTGCGCTACCGCCTCCGCCTGCCCGGTCAGCCGCCGCTGGGCCCGGCCCAGGGGCCCGTGCATCGGCATGCCTGCCTGCGCGCACTCGCTCTGCTGCCCGGGCCGGGCGGATGAGCGGCGGCGCGCTCCGGATCGACGCCGCGGGCCGTACTCGTGTCCTGCTCGCCGCGGCCGCATGCCTGCTGCCGCTGCTGCTGCAGCTGCCGCGCCTGAGCGCGTTCGCGATCGCGGGCATCGGCGCCGTGGTGGCGTTGGCCGCGGCGCGGCGACCGGTGCCCGGCTGGTTGCGCGGCGTCCTGGCGCTCACCCTGGTGGGCCTGGTTCTAGTGCAGACCGGCTTCTCCGTCGGTCGCGACACCGGGTGCGCCCTGCTCGCGGCGATGCTGGCGATCAAGCCGTCCGAGCTGCGCACGCTGCGCGACGGGCGCAGTCTGCTCGGCTTCGCGCTGTTCGCGCCGTTCGCCACGTTCCTGCTCGACCAGGGCCCTGCCTCCCTGGCGCTCGGCCTGCTGGCCGCGGTGCTGGTGCTCGTGGCCCTGCTGCGCCTGTCGGAACAGGAATCGGGGCTCGTATCCACGGCCGGCGGAGACCGGCGGCGGGTGCGGACCGTGCTGCGCCTGATCGCGATCGGCCTGCCGCTGGCGCTCGCTGCGTTCTGGCTGTTCCCGCGGCTGGCCACCCCACTGTGGGGCGTCCCCGAACTGTCCACAGCGCGGCCCGGGCTGTCGGACACCATGTCGCCGGGCGAATGGCTGGACCTGATCGCCGACGATTCGCCGGCGATGCGGGTGACCTTCCGCGGCGCGGAGCCCGACACCCGGGAGATGTACTGGCGCGGCCCCACGCTGACCGACTATGACGGCCGGACCTGGTCGGCCTCGGCCTGGCTGCGCCATCTGCCGCCCGCCACCGTGGACCACGGCCCCACGGTATGGGACTACGACATCGCGCTCGAGCCCACCGAACGCAACCTGCTGGTCGCACTGGAGATGCCGCTGTCCCTGCCCGAGGGCATGGACGCCTCGCACACCTATACCCTGACCAGTCCACGCCGCCTCGACCGGGTCACGCGCTGGCGGTTGCAGTCGTCGCCGCCGGTGCGCTTCGAAGCCGACCTGCCGCAGACCCTGCGCGACCAGGCCCTGCGCGTGCCGGACGGGTTCAACCCGCGCACCCGCGCGCTGGCCCAGCGCTGGCGCGCCGAGACAGCCGACGACGAGGCCCTGGTCGAGCGGGCCCTGGCCTGGATCCGGTCCGACTTCGGTTACACGCTGGATACGCCGCTGCCGGGCCGCAACGCGGTCGACGAATTCCTGTTCGAGCAGCAGGCCGGGTTCTGCGAACACTTCAGCTCCGCGTTCACCCTGTTGATGCGCGAGGCCGGTATTCCGGCCCGCGTCGTCACCGGCTACGTCGGCGGGTATCGCAATGCCTATGGCAACTACTGGATCGTGCGGCGCATGGATGCCCACGCCTGGGTGGAGGTCTGGCTGGCCGGACGCGGCTGGGTCCGCGTGGATCCGACCGCCGCGGTCGCGCCGGAGCGCATCTACGACACCCTGGAAGACCGCCTCGGCGCGGCCGGCGCTGCCGGCGGCGCGTTCTCGCCGATCTTCGATCTGGGCGACTGGGCACGTCGCGGCTGGAACGACCTGGTACTCGGCTTCGACGCCGGTCGCCAGCAACTGATGCTGCGCCGGCTCGGGATCGAGCATGTCGAGACGACCACCCTGGCGCTGCTCTTCGCCCTCTGCGCGTCGCTGGCCCTGGGCTGGATGCTGTGGCTGGTCGCGCGCAGTGAGCGCGAGCGCGATCCACTGCTTCGCGCCTGGCACCGCCTCGGCCGCCGCTATGCCCGCCTCGGACTTGCGCGCGCAGCGCACGAGCCCCCGCTCGCATGGGCCGGGCGCGTCGCGACGGCCCGCGGGGACGCGTCCACGCTGCTGGCCCTCACCCGTCGTTTCGTGGCCGCGCGCTACGCTGCGGCCCAGTCCGATCCTGCCCTGACGCGCGATCTGCGCGCCCATCGCCCCGCCGAGGAAGTCCGTCGATGATCCGCATCCGTCTGCTGGTTCCGGCCCTCACCGCCCTGGTGTTGAGCGCATGCGCATCGCAGCCCCGGCCCCTGCAGGGGCCTTACGCCGAAACGCCGACGCCGCATGCCGCAGTGCTCGGCGACTACACCGGCACACCCGTGCGCTGGGGTGGTCGCATCGTGCAGGTCGAGCCGGGTCCGGATTCCACCTGTTTCGAGATGATCGCCACGCGCCTCACTGCAGGCGGCCGACCCTACTGGGCCGCCGACGACACCAATGGCCGCTTCCTCGCCTGCCGCACCGGGTTCTACGATCCGGCGGTGTTCGAACGCAACCGCGAGGTCACGTTCACCGGCCGCATCGCCGGCTACGACTCGCGGCGTATCGGCGAGTACGACTACCGGTTTCCGCGGCTCGACGCCGACGTGATCTATCTGTGGCCACTGCGCGAGCAGGTCGACGTCATCACCCGTCCGGCGCCGTGGCCATGGTGGGGCTACTGGTGACGGTCGCGCTGACGATCTGAGCGATTCGGGCCTCGTGTCAGGCTGGCCGGGCTGCCACGCTCGCCGGGAGCGCCATCGCCGCCGTTCGCCCGGAGACGGCACGACCCGGCGTAGCCGGTGCGTCCGCGGGAGCGGCCACGGCCGTGAACCGCGGCTCGATCACGCACCACCATTCCCGCGCGGAGAGGCGAGCGTTCCGGACGCCCTTCTCCGTTCGCCTCAGGCGTCGGGCGTACCGAACCGTCCCAGCGCGGCGCCTGCCAGCAGATGCAGATGCAGCTGGTACACCGTCTGCCCGCCGTGGCCGTTGCAGTTCATGACGATGCGATAGCCGTCCTCCGCGAAGCCCTGCGCCTTCGCATAGCGCGCGGCTGCCACGGCGAGCCGACCCACGATCTCGGGCGCGTCCTCCGGCACGTCGTTGAGCGTCGGCACGTCCTGTTTCGGCACGAACAGCACATGCACCGGCGCCTGCGGACCGATGTCGCGGAACGCGATCAGATGTGCGTCCTCGTAGACGATGTCGGCGGGAATCTCGCGCTGGATGATCTTGTGGAAGATGGTCGTCATGACGCCGCACCGGCTGGAAGGATGAAACAGGATACGCAGCGCCCGCCCGCGCGGCCTGCACGGGCCGCCGCCACGCCGATTGCTGGCGCCCACACGCGAGGCGCCGCGGCCCGGCCACTCCGCACGCTGCGTAGGGACACCGACCCGCACGACGCCCCAAGGCATGCCCCGCAGCCCTCCCAGGGTCTGACATCGCGCGCACCCGGACGCCCGGTGCGGACGATGCGGCAACGCGCGGCTAGTCCACCTCGCTGCGGCTGCCGAAGGCATGCGACAACGTGCCCCGGTCCACATATTCCAATTCGCCGCCCAGCGGCAGGCCGTGTGCCGGGCGGCTCGGCCGCACCTGGTGCTGGCGGGCGATCTGCGCGAGGTAATGCGCGGTCGCTTCGCCTTCGACCGTCGGATTGGTCGCGATGATCAGCTCGCGCACCTCGCCCTCGGCCAGGCGCGCGCCGAGTCGATCCAGACCGAGCTCGCGCGGACCGATACCGTCGAGCGGACTCAGCCGTCCCTGCAGCACGTAGTAGAAGCCGCGGTAGCCGGTCGCCTGTTCGATCGCCAGGCGGTCGGCCGGCGATTCGACCACGCACAGGGTCTGGGCGTCGCGCGATGCGCTCGCACAGGTCGGGCAGACGGGCGTCTCGCTGAAATCCCGGCACCGCTCGCAATGGCCGATCTTCTCGACCGCGTCGGCCAGCGCGGTCGCGAGCCGCGCGCCACCCTCGCGGCCGCGTTCGAGGACGTGATAGGCCATGCGCTGTGCGGATTTCTGCCCGACGCCGGGCAGCACGCGCAGTGCATCGATCAGTTGTTCGAGCAGTGACGACATATGGAGATCACGCTAGCGACGCGACGCGGCGGGCCGGACGCGGCGACGGGCACCGTGTGAACCCCGCCTATCTGGCGCGCGCTCAGAACGGCAGCTTCATGCCCGGCGGCAAGGGCATCCCCGCGGTGGCGCCGGCCATGCGCGTCTTCGATTCCTCGTCGATCTTGTTCGACGCGTCGTTGAAGGCGGCCGCGACCAGGTCCTCGGTCATCTCCGGGTCCGACAGCACGCTCGGATCGATCCGCACCTTGCGGCATTCCTTGGCGCCGGTGAGGGTCACGCTGACCATGCCGCCACCCGCACTGCCGGTGACCTCGAGCGCGGCGATCTCCTGCTGCACGCGCTGCATGTTCTCCTGCATCTTCTGCGCCTGCTGCATCAGCTGGGCGATGTTTCCACGCATCAGTTGAGTCCTTGTTCGTCGTAGGGGCGAATGGAGTCCGGCACGAGCTTCGCGCCCTGCTGCGACATCAGCCGCTGCACGTCCGGATCGGAAAGAAAGGCCTCTTCGGCCGATGACTGCCGTGCATCGCGGGCGCGCGCATTGCGCTCGTGCAGTGTCGGCGCTGCCGCCTGGGGAGCGGCGTCGAAGCGGATCTGCGGTGCGCATCCAAGCGGCGCGGCCAGCGCATCGGCCAGCTGCTGCACCATGATCGGCGCCTGCAGATGCTCATCCGACGCGCGCAGTGCCAGGCGCAGGACCGCGCCGTCGTAGCCCACGAATGCCGCACTCGCCGCGAGTTCGCGCACCGGTCCACGCAGGGGCAGCCCGGCCGCGAGATCCAGCCATGCGTCCGCGTCGAGGGTGCGCGCGGATGCCGATGCGGGCGTCGACTGCGCGCGCGGCGCTTCGGGTGGGCTGCGCGGGGCCGGAATCCCGATGCCGTGCCCGGGCCCGGGCACGGCAGGACCGGTCGCACCGGCATCCGCATCGACGGCCCCGATCGCGCGCGTGCGCGGTGCCGGGGCCAATAACGGAGAAGGCATCTCACGCGCCGCGACGTCCGCGAGCGGCGCAGCCGCTGCCCCGACAGGCGCGCCCAGCGCGGCCCGCGCGGCGGCCGGACCGCCCGTGCGTGCCTGCCCGCTTCCCGCGCCGGTGGCCGACGCACCGCCTGCCGCATCGGCCGGGCGGAACGCGAGCATGCGCAGGACCGTCATCTCGAAGCCCGCGCGCGGACTCGGCGCCAGCCCGAGATCACGACGCCCGTTGAGCGCCATCTGGTACCACAGCTGCACGACCTCAGGCCGCACGGCCGCGGCCAGCGTATCGAGGTCCAAGCCGTCGGCCTCGACCGCCACATCCGGCACCAGCTGCCGCACCTGGATGCGATGCAGCGCATCGGCCAGCGCATCGAGCACGCCCGACCAGTCGGGCGAGAACTCCGCCAGGGTCGCCACTTCGCCCATCAGACGGACGCCATCCGCACCGGCCAGCGCCGACAGCAGGGTGCCGACCCGTGTGCGATCCACGCTGCCGAGCATCGTGGCCACCGCCGCGTCCTCCAGCGCGCCGCCCGCGCTGCCTGCGCCGGTGTAGGCGATGGCCTGGTCGAGCAGCGACAGCCCGTCGCGCAGGCTGCCGTCCGCGGCTTTCGCCAGCTGGCGGATCGCGCCGGGCTCGACCGTGATGCCCTCGGCTTCGAGGATGCGGGTGATCTGGCCCTGGATCTGCGGTTCGTCCAGGCGCTTGAGATTGAACTGCAGGCAGCGCGACAGCACGGTCACCGGCAACTTCTGCGGATCGGTCGTCGCCAGCAGGAACTTGACGTGCCCCGGCGGTTCCTCGAGCGTCTTGAGCAGCGCGTTGAACGCCGACTTCGACAGCATGTGCACTTCGTCGATCAGGTACACCTTCACCCGGCCGCGCGAGGGCATGTACTGCGCGTTGTCGATCAGCTCGCGTACGTCGTCCACGCCGGTGTTGCTCGCGGCGTCGATCTCGAGCAGATCGATGTAGCGGCCCGCGTCGATCGCCAGGCAGGTCTCGCAGGCGCCGCAGGGATCGGACGAGGTGCCGGTCTCGCAGTTCAGGCTCTTGGCGAAGATGCGCGCGATCGTGGTCTTGCCCACGCCGCGCGTGCCGGTGAACAGGAACGCATGATGCACGCGACCGGTCTCGAGCGCGTTGGTCAGCGCACGCACCACGTGCTCCTGTCCGACCAGTTCGGCGAACCGCTTCGGGCGCCACTTCCGGGCGAGGACGAGATAGGACATCGCGCTATTCTGCCATGGCCGTCCGCCTTCCTTGTGACCTGCTGCGCCGGCGGCTAGAATGGCCGGCCCGCGGTCCGCCGCGGCGGCGCGTGCTGTTCGTACGGCACATCGCCAGTTGTTCCGGAGAGGTGTCCGAGTGGTTGAAGGAGCACGCCTGGAAAGTGTGTAAGCGTCTAAACCGCGCTTCGGGGGTTCGAATCCCCCTCTCTCCGCCAGATGCACGCAGAACGCCCCGATCGGGGCGTTCTGCGTTTGGGACATCGTGCCGCGCCGCGCCCGGTGTTCCGCTACACGGATCGCGGGCGATGTCCCGGACCGCGCTTACTCTTCTTCGCCGATCGATCCGCCCTGGCCACGGCCCGGCTCGCGGTCGTTCTGCTGGTCCTGACGTCCACCGCCCTGTGCATTCTGGCCCTGCTCCGGGTTCTGCGTGTTCTGGGTCATACGGCTCTCCTAGGCGGCGGGAATTCGCCGCGCGAAGGACGCTGCGCGCGTCCACGTGAGCCGCGCGAGACGACCATGCGGTACCCGGGGTCGAGGGCGTGCATTTTCATGCGGAAGATCGCGGAGGCCGATGGCGCGCCCGGATACATGCGCGGCCATTCATCGCACGCGCGCAGCGCGCCCGGCACACGGCATAGCCCGTCCGGAAGGCCCGACATGGCGATGGCCCCGCCGACTGACCTCGGCGCACGCATCGATCGATACCGTTGCTGCCTTCCGGCCCTGGCGGGGTTTTCGATCTAGCGTCGCGAGGGGCCGACGGGGCCACCATGGAGACGTACGCCGGCGGGCCGGCCCCGCGCTGCGGGACGCGGAGTCTAGCAGGCCCGGTGCGGCGCGCCTATCCGTCGCGCAGTGGATCTCAGTCGCCCCGTTCCACCTGCGGTGTCCCGTCGCGTTGACTGAAGCGGATCGCGTAGGACAGGCGGACCGGTACGGCGGTCTCCACGACGCCGTCCGCGCTGCAGGGATCGTCCCCCGCATACTCCAGCGGCGCCGTGCAGCGCAGGGCCGGCATGTAGCGCCAGGCGCGGATGGCGTCGTGCGTCGGTTCGACGAAGGCCGCATGCAGGCCATCGGGCGCGCGGGCACAGTCCGCATCCTCGCGCTCGGTGACCGCACCGACGTCGCCGTCGGCGCCCACCACCACATCGACGCACACGTCCACCGGCGCCAGACGCTCCGGCAGCAACGCGGCGGGATACGGGGGCATCGCAACGGGGGCTTCGAGGGTCGGGTAGACGAAGCGTTCGTGCCGGGCCAGCGCCATCCGCGGCGTATCGGACGACGGCGCGCGAAGCGACGCGCCGACGTCGCCGTGGCGCGGCGCCGGCAGAGGCTCGACAGTCGGCGGGGTCGCGCAGGCCGCGAGCAGCGCAGCGGCGGTGAGCAGGACGCCGCGCCCGGACGCCCGCATCGTGTTCATTCCACCGGGACGCCGACGATGCCGAGCGCGTCGGGCTCGCGGCCCGTCGCCCAGTAGCCCGTGACTTCCCAGCGCGTCGTATCGACGACCGCGACCCGGTCCGCGCCGCTGATCGCCACGTACGCGCGCGGGGCGCCCGGATGCACGATCGCCCCGATCGGCAGCGGGCCGGTGCCGAGCATGGTCGCCTGCACGGCGGTGTCGGGCGGGGCGAGCTGGACGGACGCCACCTGGCGCAGCGACGCGGTATCGAATACCGCCAGCGTCGCCGCCGTCGCATTCGTCACCAGCGCATGGCGGCCGTCGGGGGTGAACACCACGCGGATCGGAAAGCCGGCACTGGGGAGGGTGGCGGCCACGGCGAGCGTGGTCGGATCGTGCACGGTCACCGTGTCGTCTGCGCGATTGGTCACCCAGACGCGGCCGTCCGGAGCCACCTCGATGCCTTCGGCGCCGGCGCCCGCCGGCGCCTCGGCCACCGCGTGCATGGAGGCCAGATCCACCCGGACGACGGTGCCCGCGCGGATCTTGCTGACGTAGGCATGACGCCCCTCCCGGTCCACCGCGACCATGTGACCGATGCCCTCCCCCACGGCGGCGACACCATCGACCACGCCCCGGCCCAGGTCCACGCGGACCAGCGTGCCCGACTGCTCGGTCGTGACCAGCACGGCCTCGTCGCCCGGCAGGAACCGCAGCCCGTGGGGGCGTCCGTGCGCACCGAGGTCGATCGAGCGGGTGGCACCGCCTTCGAGATCGATCACGGTGAGGCTGTGGCCGGGCCGCTCGCGGCCGTAGTCGGTGACGACGGCGATCCGCCCATCGGCCCGGGTGGCGATCTCGTGTGGACCCACGCCGGTCGGGATCTCCGCCAACCGTTCTCCGCTCGCCGCGTCGAGCACCCACACCGTATCGGCCGACTTGTTGCCGACCAGCAGGCGCTCGCGCGCCGCCGCCGGCGCCGCGATGCATGCGCACGCGATCAGCCAGACTGCGAACCCCCGGCCGGTCATCGGGTCACCGCCCGGGGGTCCGCGGCCGGATGCAGCCACCCGGCATCGCCGTCCGCATACCGCTCGTGCTTCCAGATCGGCACGCGGTCCTTGATGGTGTCGATGATGTAGCGGCAGGCATCGAAGGCCGCGCCGCGATGTGCGGCCGACACGCCCACCCAGACCGCCATGTCGCCGATCGCGAGGTCGCCGACGCGGTGCACGCAATGCGCATCGCAGATGTCGAACCGTGCCCGTGCCTCCTCGACGACCCGGGCGCCTTCGCGCTCGGCCATCCCGCGATACGCCTCGTAGCGCAGGCCGAGCACCGCGCGGCCGTCGTTGTGGTCGCGCACCCAGCCCTCGAAGCACGCGAAGGCACCTGCGCGATCGTGCTGCAGCTGCTCGCGCAGGCGCATCGGATCGAGCGTCGTGTCGAGCAGGGCGAACCCGCGCTCGTGCTGCATCCGCATACTCATCTCAGCCTCCGCTGACGGGTGGAATGAAGGCGATCTCGCATCCGCTGCGGACGGGCTCGTCCCAGCGTGCGAATGCGCCGTCGACGGCGACGCGCAGGCGCGCGAGCGGCAAGGCGAAACCGTGACGCGCCTGTTGTTCGGCATACAGCGCGGCCAGGTCCGGCGCCGCGGTCCGTACCCGTTCGGCGTCCACCCCCGCGGCGTCCCGCAGGCTGGCGAAATACAGCAGGTGCACCTCGTTCACTGCCCCCCCTCCCCGATGACGCCGACGTCGCGCTTGCCGCCCCGCTTGCCGACGAGGCGCGCCGGGCCCAATACGATGGCATGGGACAGGGCCTTGCACATGTCGTACACCGTGAGCGCAGCGACGGTCGCACCGGTCAGGGCTTCCATCTCCACACCCGTGCGATGCGTGGTGCGGACGGTGCACTCGATGCGCAGCTCGCGCTCCGCGTGCCATGCGATGGCGATGCGCACGCCGTCGATCGGCAGCGGATGGCAGAACGGGATGAGCTCGTGGGTGCGCTTGACCGCCATCGTGCCGGCGATGATCGCGGTATCGACGATGCCGCCCTTCGCGCTGCGCAGGCCGCTCCGATGCAACTGCGCAGCGACCGCCGCCGGAAACCGGACCCGGCACTCCGCACTGGCGGCGCGCGCGGTGACCGGCTTGGCGGATACGTCCACCATCGTCGGCTGACCCTGTGCGTCGAGATGGGTGAGAACGGCGGCGGATGGACGGCTGCGGGCCATGCGGTCGGGTCGTCGGGACGGACGCGCGATGGTACCGGCATCGCGCGCATGGCGCGGCGACGGCTCAGCCACCGACCAGGAACATCTCGACATGCCTGCGCGGCGACGGGTCCCGGCCGCGCAGCTTGCTGTACCGGTCCCCGCGCTGGCGCCACAGCTCCGCGAGGCGTCCGGCGAAGCCCGCATCACCTTCCGCGAGCCAGGGCCGCAGGGCATGCCCGCTGCCCGAGAACAGGCAGGTGTAGAGGCTCCCGTCCGCGGACACCCGGGCGCGCTGGCAATCGCCACAGAACGGCGCGGAAACCGAGCTGATGAACCCGATCTCGCCGGCGCCGTCCTCGAAGGCATGGCGGCTCGCGACCTCGCCGCGGTACTGCGCCTCGAGCGCGCGCAGCGGCCACCTTGCGTGGATACGCGCGTGCAGCTCGCGCGACGGCACGACGCGCGCGAGCGCCCAGTCGTTGCACGTGCCCACGTCCATGTATTCGATGAAACGCAGCACATGGCCACTGCCGCGGAAGTGCTCCGCCAGTCGCTCGACCTCGTGGTCGTTTACCCCGCGCTGCACCACGCAGTTGAACTTGATCGCGGCGAATCCCGCGCGTTCGGCCGCGTCGATGCCTGCGAGCACGTCCGACACCTCCCCTCGCCCGCCCGACAACCTGCGGAACAGGGCCGCGTCCAGTGCGTCGAGACTGATCGTCAGGCGCTGCAGTCCGGCGTCGCGCAGGGCCTGCGCATGGCGCGCCAGCAGCGATGCATTGGTGGTCATCGCCAGATCGTCGATCCCGTCGATCCTGGCCAGCCGTTCCACCAGCGCCGGCAGGCCCTTGCGCAGCAGCGGCTCGCCACCCGTGAGCCTGAGCTTGCGCATCCCCACCCGCGCGAAGCCGCGCACGAGGGTCTCGATCTCGTCGAACGACATGCGCCCGGCCTGGTCGAAGCCGTGGTCGTCGGGCACGCGGTCGGCCGGCATGCAGTAGCCGCAGCGGAAGTTGCAGGCCTCGATCACCGACAGACGCAGGTCGAGCAGCGGACGCCCCAGTCGGTCGAGCGGCGCCCGGGTCGACAGGGGCAATGCACTCATGGCGGCGAAGCCTGCGCCGCCGCGGGTGCACGGAGTGCGAAACGGTCCCCGGGCCGGGCCACGCGATGCCCGCGCGCCTCCAGCGCCGCGCCGTCGGCGGGCGACGCATAGTGGTACAGCACGCAGCGATCGAGCAACGCGCGGGGATACTCGCGCTCGAGATCGTCGATGCCGCTGTGCGACGGGTTGCCGTGCAGGCCGCAATCGTGTGCGATGAGTTCGTCGCGGTCGGCATGGCGCGCCAGCATTTCGGGAATCGGCCGGGTGTCGCCGCTCCAGACCAGGCTGCCGGGCAGCCGCAGGCCATAGGCCGTCTCCGGCCAGTGGTGACGCACCGGGAATACCTCGAGGCGCTGCCCCTCGTGCCAGAACGCATCGCCCACCGGCACCAGCTGGAACGCATCCCAGAAATTGGCGCCGCCTTCGGCCAGTACGTTCGGATAATCGGCCACCCGTCGATGCAGCAGCGGCACGACCGGCGCCGGCACGTAGAGCCGCATCTTCGCCGCCCCGCCGTTGCCGAAGAACCGGTCCACGAACAGCCGTTCGAAGCCGCCGACGTGATCGAGATGCACATGGGTCACGAACACGGCGCGCGGCATCGCGCCGTGCTGCGCCTGGTACGCGGTGAGTCCCTCGCTGCCGCAGTCGATCGTCAGCCAGGGTGCACGGTCGCGCTCGATCGTCGCCATCGGCGAGCCGAGCGCGACCGCGGATGCGTTGCCCACGCCCTGGAAGTGCAGGGACCACTCCACCGGGCGCGTCATCAGGTGCCCCGGCTCCACAGCACGTCGTAGGACCGGCGCAGGCGGGCGAAATCGGCGGCAACGTCTGCGCCGGCGCGGTCGCCGCGCTCCTTCAACAGCGAGCGCTCGAGTCGCGCGAGATTGCGCGCGCGCCACCGGGTCTCGGGAATGCGCAGGCGCCCGCGGTCGAGATCGATCAGCCAGCCCTTGCCCAGCGAATCGAACAGGATGTTGTGGGCGTTGAGATCGGCATGGTCGAGCCCCGCGCGATGGAAGCGCGCGATGAGCCGCCCGGCCTGCTCCCAGGGCGCATCCGACGCCGATTCCGCCGCCAGCTCGGCCAGTGACCGGACGTCGGGAAGACGCTCCACCAGGATCCAGGCGCGATAGGCCGGACCCCGTCGCAGATAACTCGCCGCGATGGGCTCGGGCACCGGCAGGTCGCGGCGCAGCAGCTCGCGCAACAGGCGGAACTCGACGAAGCTGCGGACCTCGCGGACTCCGCGCCACAGGTGCCGATCGCGATTGATGCGGCCGACCAGTCCACCGCGCAGGTACTGGCGCAAGACGCAGGGGCCGTGCGAGGCGTCGATGAACCACGCACCGCCGCGTCCGCTGCCCTGCACCCGCTGCGCGCGATCGCCCCAGAGCTCCGGGTCGAACCAGCGCGGGTCGGCTTGCCGCAGCTGCGTACCGTCGAACAGAATGGCGCCGTAATCGCCCGCGCCGCCGGACGCCGGTATCGGCGTCAGACTTTCGCTGGGGTCGAATCTGTTCATCGCCGGGAGTCTAGCAAGCCTTGATCCACGTCCCGCCCGGCCACGTACCCGCGCCACGCTCGATCTGCCTGCTGCGGCTCTCGGCGCTGGGCGACGTCACCCACGTGCTGCCCCTGATCGCCACGCTCCGTGACGCGTGGCCGCAGGTCGCACTGACCTGGCTGATCGGTGCGGGCGAAGCCCGGCTGCTCGCGGGGCTGCCCGACGTGGACCTGGTGGTCTACGACAAGAAGAGCGGACTTGCAGGCATGCGTGAAGTGGGACGCGCCCTGCGTTCGCGCCTGGGCGAGGCACGTCGGTTCGACGCGTTGTTGCAGATGCAGGTCGCCGCGCGCGCCAATCTGCTCTCGGGTTTCGTGCCCGCGCGCAGACGGATCGGCTACGACCGGGCGCGATCCAAGGACCTCCACGGCGTGTTCGTCAGCGAGCGCATTCCGGACCGGCCGGGCATCCACGTACTCGACGCGATCGGCAGTTTCTGCGAGCCACTCGGTCTGCGCCAGACGCGCGTCGTCTGGGACATGCCCGTCCCCGACGACGCACACGCCTGGGCCCGCGCGCAGTGGGACGACGACGGTCGGCCCGTGCTGATGATCTCGCCGTGCTCCAGCCACGTGCGCCGCAACTGGCTGCCGGACCGCTATGCCGCACTCGCCGACCACGCGGTCGACGCCGGCTGGCGCATCGTGCTGTGCGGCGGCCGCAGCGCGCTCGAACGCGAGACCGCCGACGCCATCCTCGCCGCGATGCGGCACCCGGCACTGGATCTCGTGGGCAAGGACACCCTGAAGCAGTTGCCCGCCCTGCTCGCCCGCGCCCAGTTGCTGGTCACCCCGGACTCGGGGCCGATGCACATCGCCAACGCGATGGGCACCAAGGTGCTCGGGCTGCACGCCGCGAGCAATCCCGCCCGCAGCGGGCCCTATTCCGATCGCAGGTTCTGCGTGGACCGCTACGACGACGCCGCGCGCCGTTTCCTGGGCAAGCCGGCCGCCGCCCTGAGGTGGGGGACCAAGATCGAATTCGACGACGTCATGACGCTGGTCACGGTGGACGATGCGATCGCCGCGTTCGAACGCCGGCGTGCGGACATGGACCCCGCGGCGTGACCCCGTTCGCCGCGGGCGTCATCGCATCGCTGGTCGGCGCGATCGTCGGTGCACTGGTGGGCGGCGCGGTCAGCTGGCTGCTCAACCGGCAATTGCACGTGCAGCAGCTCGAGCGTCTGCGCACGCAATACAAGACCGAGTTCGCGGCCGAGGACACCGCCCGCCACTTCCTCGGCCACAAGGGCTACACCGATCGCTCCTTCGACCTGCTGCGCAAGCACCTCGGCGGCTTCGAAGACGACGAGCTCCGGCGCATCCTGGTGCGCGCCGGCGCGGTGCGCACCTACCGCGACGACGGCAGCGAGTGGTGGCGACTGCTCAGCCGCATGGACGAATACATCGACCTCAAGAGCGGGCGCCGTCGGGACGGGTGAGTCACGCGTCGCGCAGGTCCGCTCAGGGCGCGGCTGCGCCGCTGCGGTAGTCCTCGTAGGACTTCTCCTCCACGTAGGCCGAACCCAGTGCCACGTTGATGGCCTTCTTGATCCGGGCCCGCTCGTCGTTCTCGAAGTACACGCTGCGGGCCAGCCGCACGAACTCCTCGTCGAAGGCCTGCGCCTTTTCCTTGACGCGGATGTCGTCTTCGATCACCCACAGGCGCTCGTTGACGGCCTTGAGCTCGGCGCGCAGACGGACGATGTCGTGCCCGGCGGCGGGGTGTGCCAGCCAGGTGGTCTCGAGGGCGGTGAGCTCGTTGCGCACGTTGGTGAGTTTGTCGGGGTCGCGCATGCGTTCGGACTTGATCTGCAGAATCGCGATCTTGTCGAGCAGCTCGCCGAAGGAGACGGGGACTGATATCTCGGACATGGGCGCCTGGAATGCGGGAAGGGCCGGACAGTGTAGCGCCGGCGGCTTGTCGCCCGTGCGGCGCAGCCGTATGATTGCGCCCCCGGACACCGCCTGCGGCGACCGGGACCACCGGAGAGGTGGCAGAGTGGTTGAATGTACCTGACTCGAAATCAGGCAGGCGTTTATAGCGCCTCGGGGGTTCGAATCCCCCCCTCTCCGCCAGATGCGCCAGACGCCCCGCAAGGGGCGTTTTGCGTTTCCACCCAGGCTGCACTGTGGACCGCGGCAGCGGAGCGGGGTATTCCCGGCGCGGATAACTGTCGCGTTACACCCATCCGACCTGTCTCCAGGCGATTCCACGCCCTATTCACCGCCTGCAGGCTAGCGTGCAGCAGTCCCAGGGAGTCGATATGCCACAACCCACCGCGCTGATTCTCGACGACGACGGCACGTTCGCCCGGGCTGCCGCCCAGCTGGCATTTTCGGCGGGATTCCGGGTTCAACTGGCCGAGACACTGGCCGAGGCCCGGCAGTTTCTGGGGCGGTCGCGCGCCGACCTGATGTTGCTCGACCTGCAACTGCCCGATGGGTCCGGCATGGACCTGCTCGATGATGTCGACCTTTCCCAGCACGGCCAAATCGTCATCGTCACCGGCCGTCCTTCGCTGGAGACTGCAACGCGGGCCGTGTCCAGGCCCATTCTCGACTACCTGCTCAAGCCACTCGATCCGGCCAGGCTTCGAGCGCTGCTCGACCGGGTGGCTGCGCGTTACCGCCCGCCCGCTCGCGCCAGCGCCGAACCCTCGCCTGTGGCCGGGGTCATCGGCAACAGCCCGAGGCTGCGTTCCGTGGTCGATACCGTCTTGCGCGCAGGCCCGACCGACGCCTCGGTGCTGATGTGGGGCGAAGTCGGCACCGGCAAACGCCTGTTTGCACGTGCACTGCATATGGCCAGCGGGCGTCCGGGCGAGTGCGTGGCCGTGGATTGCGCCGCGCTCGGCGATGCGGCCGCCGCCGCACTGTTCGGCGAAGATGCTCTGGCTGACGGGGCCATGCCGGGCGCGGTGCAACGCGCGCGGGGTGGCACGCTGTTTCTCGACGCAGTCGATGCGCTCCCCCAGGCGGTGCAGTTGCGGCTTGCCCAGGACTTCGGGGCGATGGCGGTGACACCCGGAGACGATGCGGCAACGGCTCGTTCCGAGGTGCGCGTGATCGCGGCGACCGTGCGCGAGCCCGGCGAAGCCGTGCGCGAGCACGTACTGCGCGAGGACCTGTACTACGCACTCGCCCACGTCACCCTGGCGGTGCCGCCGCTGCGCGATCGCGGCGAGGATGTCGTGGTTCTGGCATCCCATTTCATCGACCGGCTCAACAGTGCCTACGGCCGCGGCAAGCGGCTCGCGCCCGGCAGCGAAGCGGTGCTCCTGCGCCACAGTTGGCCGGGCAACGTCCATGAGCTGCGCAGCGCGGTGCAGCGTGCGTACCTGCTGCAGGACGAGGACCTGCTGCATGTGAAGCCCGACCTGCCGAGCGCGCCGGTCTGGCAGGAGTCGGACACCTCGATCCTGTTCTCCGTGGGGACGACGCTCGCTGAAATCGAACGGCGCGCCCTGCTCAAGACCCTGGCGCATTTCAACAACGACAAGACCGCCACTGCGCGCGCGCTCGGCGTCAGCGTGCGCACCATCCACAACCAGCTCGCACGGTTGGGAGCACGTGGCGATGGTTCGCCGCGGGTGGACGAGTGAGCATGCCGGGCGTACCGGTCGATGCCGAGTGGCTCCACGCCCTGCGCAACGCGGTCAATGCGGCCACCATCTCGACCGCGGCCGCGCGCAGCGCGTTCGAGTCGGGTGATATCGAACGCGCGGTTCGCTTCCTGTGCGAGAGCGAGAGCGCGAGCCTGCGCGCGGCCGACCTCCTGCGCCAGGACCCGGTCCGCGGTTCATAACCCCAGGGCGCGCAGCGCCTTTTCAACGTCCACGGGTTTCGTGCAGAGCGGCACGTCGGCGAAGTGCGGGGGCAGGACCGTGCGATCGTATCCCGAGGCGAACAGGAACGGCACACCGAGCTGTCGAAGCCGTTCGGCCACCGGGAATACGTAGGTACCAGCCAGATTGACGTCGAGGATCGCGGCATCCGGTCGGTCGCCGGCTTCGAGCGTGGCCTGCACATCCGCCAGCGCGGCGAACGGCCCCAGCACCGTCACGCCGCGCGCGAGCAGCTCCTCCTCCAGGTGCAGGGCCAGTACGTATTCGTCCTCGACCACGAGGATGCGCGACGCCCGGCTCATGCCGGATCCGGCGGCTGGGCCAGGCCGTTCAAGGGCACGCGGATCGTGCAGTACACGCCGTCGTCCCGCAGTTCGTAGCGGGTCTGTGCATTGAGCTGGTAGGGCAAGGCGCGTTCGATCAGTTCACGCCCGTACCCGTTCGCCCGCTCGACCGAAGCGAGCAGCACGCCGCTCTCCTCCCACTCGACGCCCAGCAGCGGCTCCGCGCTGTCGGCGTCGACGGCCCAGCGGATGGCCAGCCGACCCCCGGCGTTCGACAGCGCACCGTGCTTGAGTGCGTTGGTCGTGAGCTCGTGCAGCGCGAGGGCGAGGATCTGCACGGCGCGCGCACGCAGCGGCACTCCGGCCGGGCCCTGCAGTCGCACCCGCGGATCACCTTCCGGACCGATGCCGTGGGCATCGAGCTCCTGGCCGAGCAGAGCGTCGAAACTCACGCCTTCGCCGTCGGCGCGACGCGACAGCAGCGCCTGCACCCTGCCCAGCGCGTCCAGGCGCCGGTTGAAGGAACGCCCGAAACCGTCGATGTCGCGACTTTCCTGCTGCGTGCGGCGCGCCAGCGACTGGATCACGGCGATCAGATTGCGCGTGCGGTGCTGCAGTTCGGCGACCAGCGTCTCCATCAATGCAGCGTCGTCGCGCTCACGGGTGATGTCGCGGCCGATCCCGCCGATGCGCTGCAGCCGGCCCTCCTCGTCGTACAGGGGAAAGTCCGTGTTGCGGATCCAGACGACACGCCCGTCGGCCGGACGGATGATGCGGAACTCGATGCTGGAGCGGGCACCGCCGCGGACCCGGCGCGCGTTGGCGCGCACGGCCACCGCATCGTCCGGATGCACCATCGTCATCCAGTAACGGGGATCGCGCAGCGACACCTCGCGCTGCTGTCCGTAGATCGTCTCGAATGCCGGACTGAGGTACTCCACCTCCAGTGTCCGCGCGTTGCGGATCCACAGCACATCGGACGAGGCGTCGCCGAACTGTCGGAACCGCGCTTCGCTGTCGCGCAGCGCCTGTTCGGCCTGCCGCCGGGAGGTCAGGTCGAGACTGATCGCCAGACTGCCCACGACAGTCCCGGAGGGATCGCGCCACGGTCCCACCGTGATCCTGATCCAGCGCGGCGCATCCCGCGTGCCGATGCGCTTCTCCACGGTGAACGGCGTTCCGGTCCGGTAGAGCGCGTCCATCTGCTGGGCACTCAGCGCCCGGTCGTCGGGATGGGTGATCGCCCGGATCCGACTGTCGATCAGCGCCTCGCGTGACATTCCGGTCACCTCGCAGTGCCGGTCGTTCACGTACACCAGGCGGCCGTCGCGATCGGCCAGGGCCACCCCCACCTCTGCCTGCTCGGCGACCGCGCGGAACCGCTCCTCGCTCGAAGCCAGCGCGATCTTGACCCGCGCCCGTTCGGTTGCAGCCTGCACGCGTTCGCCGACTTCACGCAGCAGATCCAGCTCGGACGTGCTCCAGCGACGGGGTGCGCGACTCAGCGCCACGAAGCGGTCGATCACCGGTGCGCGCGGCGCGGGCGCCGCCAATGCACCGATGTCGTGCGCTGCGAGCAGCGTGCGCGTGGCGGTGTCGAGCAGCGGCTCGCGCGCCACGTCGTCGAAGACCGCAGCGCGCGTCACCTGGCTGCCACCGAAGAGGCAATCCCCCAAGACCGCGGCAGGCCACGCGACCGCGGCGGTGCCGTCGTCGCTGCACTCGCGGACGACGAGGCCGCCCCCGTCGGCCTCGACATGGCCGATGCGGTCCACGCCCAGGTGGGCGCCCAGCAGCAGGGCGGCGACATCGTGGATTTCGCCGGGATCGGTCAGATCGCGCAGCGCGTCGCTTAGCGCGAGCAGGCAGCGCTCGCGGTGTCCGAGCTCCTCGGCCGCGCGTACAGCGCTCTCGCGCGCGAGTTCCCGCACCACGACCACCATCCCGGCCGGCGCGCCGTCATCGCCGCGCACCGGCGAACAGTCCACGTCAAACAGCACCGATTCGCTTCGACCGTCGCGATGCAGCTCGAACGCGAGCCGGCGCAGCTTCACCGAACGCCCGGCGAACGCGTCCTCGAGCATCGCCGAAACGTCCCTCGCGATCTCCGACCAGACCTCGACCATCGGCTGCGCGAATCCGGCCGGATGCCGTTGACCGAGCAGTGCGGCAATGGCGTCGTTATAGAGATAGCGTCCCTCGCGCCCCCAGGCCAGGGCCATCGGCACCGGGGAGTCGAGCATGGTGGCCACCGTCGACCGCAGCGCGGCCGGCCACGCCTGCACCGGACCGAGTGCCGAGTGCGTCCAGTCGAAGGTCCGGAAGCGCGAGGCCATGTCGCCATCGCTCCAGGGCCATGTGGCTGCGGACTCGTGCATGGGTCGTCCGGACGGGGCGGGGGCTCACGATACGCCAGCGCCGTGCACGCCGGGCGTCACGCCCGGGGCCCCCGGCGCCGTACCGCCCGTGGCGCATGGCCTATGCTCCGCGGCGGCTCTGGCGTCACAATGCCCTATGCCACGTCGTTGCCTGCCTCCACCGCACTGCCCCCCTGCCCGTCCCGGACCGGTGGCCGCGCCCGCGTGCGGCTGGCGTTGTCCGCAACGACGGTCCATCGCGCACGCACCGGGAGCCGCATGATCGAGTTCGGACACCTGACGCACGTCGGCCTGCGTCGCGACCTCAACGAGGACACCTACTACGGCGACAGCGAGCTCGGGCTGTGGCTGATCGCCGACGGCATGGGCGGACACGAGTACGGCGAGGTCGCGAGCGCGCTGGCGCGCGAGGCGATCGTGCGCGAGATCCGTGGGGGCGCCACCCTGGCGCAGGCGATCCGCGCGGCCGACGAGGAGATCATCCGCGCGTCGCGGCGGCGCAACGACAGCCTGCCGATGGGCACGACGGTCGTGGCCGCCCGGGTCACCGGCACCCGTTTCGAGGTGGCCTGGGTCGGCGACAGCCGGGTGTATCTCTGGCGCGATGCCACGCTGGCCCAGCTTTCCCAGGACCACAGTTACGTCCAGGAGCTCATCGCCAAGGGCGCGATCAGCGTGGACCAGGCGCGCAGCCATCCGCACCGCAACGTCGTCACCCAGGCGCTCGGCGTCACCGACCCCGAGACACTCAACGTCGAAACCCTGTCGGGCGAACTCGCGCCGGGCACCCAGTTGCTGCTGTGCAGCGACGGCCTGACCGAAGAGGTCGACGACCGGGTGATCGCCCGTGTCCTGGCGCACACCGAGTGCAGCGCCCAGGAATGCGTCGACGGGCTGGTGGCCGCGGCACTGGATGGCGGCGGCTCGGACAACGTCACGGTGATCCTGATCCGCCGGCAGTAGGCGGCGAGCGCGATCAGGCCGGCAGCGCTTCCGGTTCGGACACGGGATCCCACAGGCACACGCCGGCGCGGGCGCGGATGGCCTCCACGCGTGCGGCGTGCAGCGCCAGATCGTCATGCGGGACCCGCAGCCTCGGACGTATGCCCGACGGCTGCAGCGCGACCAGATGCGGCACGCGCGGCCCGGTGTCCGCCGGCGCGGCGAACCCGATCTCGTGCTGGCCCGCGGTGAGGGCCAGGTAGACGTCGGCGAGCAGCTGGGCATCGAGCAGGGCGCCATGCAGCTGGCGATGCGCGTTGTCCACGCCCAGCCGCTTGCACAGGGCATCGAGCGAATTGCGCTGGCCCGGGTAGCGCTGCCGCGCGAGCAGCAGTGAATCCTCGATGCGTGCGCGGCTGCGGATGTCCCCGTAGTGCGTGCCGAGCCTGGAGAGTTCGTAGTCCAGGAAGCCCACGTCGAAGGCCGCGTTGTGGATCACCAGTTCGGCGCCGTCGATGAAGGCCAGGAACTCGTCGGCGATCGATTCGAACGGCGGCTTGTCGGCGAGGAACTCGAGGCTCAGGCCGGTGACTTCGGCCGCGCCCTGCTCGAAATCGCAGTCGGGGCGGATGTACTGGTGGTAGGTACGCCCGGTCGGCCGGCGCTCGACCAGCTCCACGCAACCGATCTCCACGACCCGGTTGCCCTTCTTCCATTCGAGGCCGGTGGTCTCGGTGTCCAGCACGATCTGTCGCATTGCCTAGGCGTCTCCCGTCGTGGTGCGCGGATCAGGCGGCCGCACTGCGCTGCGCCCGGGCGGCGGCGGTGGCCAGTGCATCGACGCGCTCGTTCTCCGGGTGACCGGAATGGCCCTTCACCCAGTGCCATTCGATCGTGTGCCGCTCGCAGGCCAGTTGCAGCCGCTGCCACAGGTCCTGGTTCTTCACGGCACCGCCGGCAGCCGTCTTCCAGCCGCGGCGCACCCAGTTGCGCAGCCATTCGGTGATGCCCTGGCGCACATACTGGGAATCGGTGTGCAGGTCGATCCGGCAGGGCTCGGTCAGGGTCTCGAGCGCCATGATCGCGGCCATGAGCTCCATCCGGTTGTTGGTGGTCTGCGGCTCGCCGCCACTGAGCTCGCGTTCGATGTCGCGGTAGCGCAGCAGCGCGCCCCAGCCGCCGGGTCCCGGATTTCCGAGGCAGGCACCATCGGTGTAGACGTCGATCGATTTCATTGCGGTCCTGATGGATCAGAGCGCCGGCGCCGCCGAAGGCAGCGGCAGGGCGCGAGTCTGGCGGACGGGCGTCAGCGGGAGGTGCCGCTTCTGGCCCCGCAGCGCATAGGCCGCGCGGAAGCCAGGACCGTTCTGCACTTCGGTCGCGGGCTGCTCGCGCCAGCTCGGGCCCACCCCGCGTGAAACCGCATCCGGCGCCAGGCCCGCATCGCGCAGGCGGCGCCGCCAGGTCAAGGGCTCGGCGCTGGCGATACCGCAGCCGCGCCAACGCCACCGGTAAGGCGTGAGCGGGTTGAGGACCAGCAACCAGAGATGCCCACCCGGAGCGAGCACACGTGCCGCTTCCTCGAGCAGCGCCTCGTCGCCGTTCCCGACGACATGCTGCAACACGACCGCGCCGAAGGCCTCACTGGGCAGGGGCAACGGGCAGGCGCAGCGCACCGGGCCGGTGAGCCGGTCGCCGCGACGCACGAGGTGCAGGCCGCGTCCCGCAGCGTCGTGCCCGGGATCGCCCGGCGACAGCCAAAGCCAGGGCAGCCCAGGATGGGCACCGAGCGCCTCGCCGACGAGTGAGCGCTCGCTGTCGAGAACGGCCCGGCCGGCGGATGTGGCGAACCAGTCGCTGGCGGCGGCGGGTTGACCGGTCGTGAAGATCGCGGGCATGGTCGCCATTGTACGGGCTTCGGCCGCCACCACTCCGGACGATGCGACTCGAGCCCCTGCCCGCTTTCGACGACAACTACATCTGGGTCCTGACCCGGCCCGACGGGCGCACGCTCGTCGTCGACCCCGGCGATGCAGGTCCGGTGCTCGAAGCCATGGACGACGGCCCCGATCTGGTCCTGCTCACCCATCACCATGCCGATCACATCGGGGGTGTGGCCGCGCTCCGCGATCGATGGCCATCGCTCCGGATCGTGGCACCGGTCGACCCGAGGATTCCGTTCGCTGACCAGCGCGTCGCGGACGGCGAGACCCTCGAACGGGATGGCTGGCACTTCGAAATCCTGGCCGTCCCGGGCCATACTGAGACGCACATCGCATTTTTCGGGCATGGGCACTTGTTTTGCGGGGATACCCTGTTCAGCCTTGGCTGTGGCCGGCTGTTCGAAGGTACGCCGGCCCAGATGCTGGCCTCGCTCGACCGCCTGGCGGCATTGCCCGCCCAGACCCTGGTCTGTTGCGGCCACGAATACAGCCGGTCCAATGCCGCGTTCGCGCGGACGGTGGATCCGGACAATGCGGCGCTGCGGCGCCGCGAACAGGAGATCACCGCGATGCGCAGTGCCCACAGGCCCACGCTTCCCGTCACCCTGCACGCCGAGCTGGCCTGCAATCCGTTTCTGCGGACTGGCGCGCCCGCAGTGCGCGAGGCCGTCGCCGCCCACGCCGGTGTCGATCCCGACGACCGTGTCGCCGTGTTCGCCGCGCTGCGGCGCTGGAAGGACGGTTTCCGGGCATGAGGGCGCGACGCGGTCTCCGGCTCGCCCTGGCCCTGGTGCTGGCGGCGGGGCCGTCCCTGCACGCGGCCGCGGGGCCGGCAGCGGCCGATGCGCCCGCCTCCCCCGCACCTGCTGCCGAAATGCCCACGCCCCCGGGCGAGCCCCCGTCCGTGCGCAACGGCCAGGCGATCTATCGCAGCTTCATCGAGGGACTCGCCGATACCGATTGCAGTGACGATGCCACCGCGCGCTGGCGTTCGCATTTCAATCATGTACCCCGTCAGCTGGCGGCACGCAGCGACGTGCTGCCCTTGTTCGGTTACGTGGTCGACGCGCTGCGCGAAGCCCACCTGCCCACCGAGTACGCGCTGATCCCGTTCGTCGAAAGCGGCTACCGCCCAGGTGCGCGAAGCGCCTCGGGGCCGGCCGGCCTGTGGCAGTTCATCGCAGTGACGGCGCGCAACCACGAAATTCCGATCCGCCCGGGCTACGACGGCCGGCTTTCGCCGGTCGATGCGACGACAGCCGCCGTCCGCTATCTCAAGACGCTGCACGGCATGTTCGCCGGTGACTGGCGGCTCGCGGTGATGGCCTACAACGCAGGCGAATACCGCGTGCTGGGGGCGCTCAAGCGCGCCGGCCAGGCGCCCGCCAGCGCCGATCCGGCGGCGCTGGCGATGCCCGATATCACCCACAGCTACGTCCGCAAGTTGCATGCGCTGTCGTGTGTGATCCGCGAGGCGGAAGCGCGCGAGGGTTGGCTGGCCTCCCTCGATCGCGAGGTGCCGGTGCTGCGCGCGATCCCCGTGCCGGCCGGCATCGGCGATCTCGACACGCTGGCCACGCGCCACGACACCGATGCACAGCTGCTGCGCCGGCTCAACCCGGCCCACGCGGACGGACGGCTGGCGCGGATCGGTCAACCGATCCGCGTGCTGGTGCCGCAGGCGGCGGCTGCGCCGCCGGTGTTCCTGGCCGAAGCGCCGCCCGAGCCGACGCCGCGCGATGCCTCCCCATCGACCGGCGTCGTCGCGGCCTTGCAGGCGGCAGCGCAGCGCGTGCACACGGTGGCGCGCGGTGAGTCGGCATGGACCATCGCCCGCCTCTATGGCCTCAGCGTCCAGGAGCTGCTGCGCCGCAACGGCCTCGAAGAGCGCAGCGTCCTGCGGCCCGGAATGGAGTTGCGGCTCGACGAGCGCGGTTGAGTCGGTTGGCAGGCCGCCAGGTGCTCGAAGGCATGTTTCGCCAGCGGCACGGGTGAGACCCGCCTGATCTGGGCAGGCCAAGTGCAGGCGCCGTCACCGGACACGCGATGGCGTCTCTCATCGCCGGACATCAGTCGTCGCCGCGCCACGTGTCGTGCCGTGGCGTCAGCGACCGGCGAGGAACGGGAAACGCGGACAGGCAGCCGCGCGCGGACAGGACGGGCGATGAACGCAGGCCGTTTCGCAGCGGTCCGCAGCGTATGTGCCCTCTACGTCCGGATCACTGCACACGCGGGGGACCGCAGCTTCCCGGCGAGCCGATGGACGGACACGGCACTTCACCGACAACCGCACGCGGCTTCGCACAAGCCGCCACATGCATGCACCGGAACGGTGAACGTCACTCGACGCCGAACGGTTCGGCCGGCGGCGATCGCGGCCGCACGCCACGCGGACAACGCCCGGCATGGCGCCGGACGTGCGCACGTCGGAAGAGACGCGCCTCGTTCATGCCCCGGGAACAGTGAACCTCACTCGCCACGGAACGCTTCGACCGGCGGCGATCGCGGCCGCCCGCCACGCGAAAAACGCCCGGCACTGCGCCGGGCGTTCGAGCGTCAGAGGAGGCGCGCCTCGTTGACGGTGATCTTCATCTCGCGGCGCAGGGCCCGCTGCAGGACTTCGGCATCCTCGTTGCCCAGCAAGGCCCCCAGCTGCTGCCGCAGCATGGTCCGCTCCTGCTCGCTGGCCTCGGCCGGGTCACCGGGGATGACGCGATCCACCGTGAAGACCACGGCGCTGCCATCGCCGAGCATCACGCGGCCGGGTGCGGTGGCGCCGTCGGCGGGCGGCTGCACGCGGAAATATGCGCGGTTGGCGACGGCGTCGGGCACCGGCGCGCCTCTGGGAACACCCGGCACGGACTGCGCCGTGAGACCGCGCGTCTCGGCGAGCGCCTGAAGCGTGGTCCCAGCCTTGAGCTCGGCCACCAGCGCGTCGGCGGCCGCCTCGGCCTGACGGCGCGCTCGGTCGGCGCGCACCTCGGCGGTCACGCGGGTGCGCACTTCGTCCAGTGTGCGAGCGCGCTCGGGCGTGTGGCTGGTGACGCGAATGAACACCGTGTGGTCCGGCGCGATCTCGATCGGATCGCTCACGGTACCGTCCTGGGTCAGCGCTTCGGAGAACGCGGCCTGGACCACCGCCGGATTCGCCGCAATGCCCGAGCCCGCGCCACGCGCGAACGCCGCGATCGTGCGTACCGGCAACCGCGCCGCAGCCGCTGCCTGCTCGAGCGACATCGGGTGGCGGTTGATCTCGTCCACGATGCGTCCGACCTGCTCGTTGTAGGCACGCGAGCCCTCGTTGTCGCGCACCTCGCGCTCCATTTCCTCACGCACGTCCTCGAACGCCACCGGGCGGGCCGCGTCCACCTCACGCAGCTGCAGCACGTGCCAGCCGAAATCGGTGCGCACCGGGTCACTCACCTGCCCCGCCTGCATCGCGAACAGGGCATCCTCGAACGGTCCGGTCATCATGCCGGTCTCGACCCAACCCAGATCACCGCCGCCCTGGCTCGAGCCCGGGTCGTCGGATTCCGCGCGCGCCAGCGCCGCGAAGTCCGCGCCGGGCTGCCGCGCACGCGCCGCGATGTCGGCTGCCTTCGCCTGCGCCGCCTGCTGCGCGGCTGCGTCCGCATCCGCCGGCACCTCGACCAGGATGTGCGACGCGAGGCGGCGCTCGGCCGCGGTGAAGCGTGATTTGACCTGCTCGAAGTGGGCGCGGGCCTCGGCCTCGTCCACGACGCCGGTGACCGCGGCGGGATCGGCGCGCACTTCGATGTACTCCAGTGCGACCTGCTCCGGCGCGCGGTAGCGGTTCGCATTGGCCTCGAACCACGCCTGCAGGTCCGCGTCCGCCACGGGCGCCTCTTCGACCGTGGGCGGCGGCACGATCATGAAGCTCACGTCGCGTCGCTCGCCGAGCAGGCGCATCAGGCGCTGCGACTCGCCCGCCGTCACGAACGCGGACTCCGCGACCGCCTGCGGCACCAGCGCCCGCTGCAGATCCAGCCGCACCGAGGATTCGAATTCCCGCGGTGTCCGCGGTGGCTGCGCCGACTGCAGGGTGAGCTGGTAGCGCTGCGTATCGAACTGTCCGTCCACCTGGAAGGCCGGGATCGAGCGGATGACGTCGTACACCTGCGCATCGCCGACCACGATGTTCGCGCGGTCGGCAGCCAGCGCCAGCACCGCGCGATCGATCAGCTGCTCGAGCACCTCGCGCTTGCTCTCCATGGTCTCGAAGCCGCGGGCATCGAAGTTCTCGCCTTCGGCCTGGCGACGTTGTTCGCGCATCGCGTCGAACGCCTCGCGGAATTCCGCAGCGCTCACCTCGGTGGTCGACCATGCCAGCTTGCGCACCAACCAGACATCCGGCGCCGAGCGCCACCACGTGGGCGGGGCCTCCACCTTCGCCGCGTAGTCGGCGTTGTTCTGGAACAGGTACTGCTCCATCCCGAAGAATGCGAACGGAACCGCCAGCACCGCCACGATGGCAATGGCGATCCAACCACTGGTCTTTTCACGAAGCGCTTGCAGCATTGTCCGGGCACTGGATGGGCGAGCCGGGCAGTTTAACCGCATGATGACGCGGGTGCAGACGGGCCTCGGGCGCAGCCGGAAGCGCGCTCACAGCCTCGAGGGCCGCGTCCGAGGCCGGCGTGATCGAAGTCGTATTCCCCCGGTCGATCGCGTACCATGCGCGTCCGAACGCTTCCCCAGGGCCGCCGCGACACGCCGGACGGCCCGGTTTTCCCAAGACGCCGTACACCGCGTACATATCTGACAAGAGGAATTCGCATGGCTGCCAAAGCTGACATCATCAACTCCGTCGCCGAGAAGGCGGGCCTGTCGCGCGCCGATGCCGGCCGCGCGGTCGACGCCCTGCTCGACACGATCACCGAGACGCTGAAGAACGGCGATTCGGCCAACTTCGTCGGCTTCGGTTCGTTCGTCGCCCGTCCGCGTGCTGCGCGCACCGGCTTGAACCCGCAGACCAAGGAAGCGATCCAGATTCCGGCTTCGACCGTGCCTGCGTTCAAGGCTGGCAAGGCGCTGAAGGATGCGGTAAAGTAAGCGGCTTGATCGTCCCGCATGGGTGCTTAGCTCAGCGGTAGAGCGTCTCCTTTACACGGAGAGGGTCGGGGGTTCGAAACCCTCAGCACCCACCACGCGCCAGGTTTCAATGTGGAGCGGTAGTTCAGTTGGTTAGAATGCTGGCCTGTCACGCCGGAGGTCGCGGGTTCGAGTCCCGTCCGCTCCGCCATTGATCGAATGAATAACCCCGCGGAAGCGGGGTTTTTCATGTCCGTGATATGGCGAATGCATCGAGGCAAGTCATCGGCGCGGTCGAACAGCCGGCATGCGTGCGACGTGTGACCGCTCGCGCCGGGGCTCCGCTGTCGCAGCAGGTCGCGACGTGCGGAAGCTTCATCGCGCGGCAGCGCGAACTGTCGAGCGTCGGCACACGCATTCTGTCGCCGGCGATCTCGGGTCGCATCGGCCCCGCGACGTCGGCACACGCAGACGCAATCCGCAACGTGGCACGACACGGCCCGGGGCCTGCGCAGGACGCGCGCCGTGCGTCCGTTTGCCTGCTCGCGAGGCATCGGCTGGCGATCGAACGGGCCCGTTCCGGGTGATCGGCCGCGATGGCTCCGTGCGCGATCGCGCGACTTGCGACGATGTTGCGGATCCCTCTTCCCAAGCCGCGGGATTCATGTAGAATTCCGCGCCTTGGAGCGGTAGTTCAGTTGGTTAGAATGCTGGCCTGTCACGCCGGAGGTCGCGGGTTCGAGTCCCGTCCGCTCCGCCATCTGTAACGACGAAGCCTCGCAGCGATGCGGGGCTTTTTCGTATGCGTTGAACCCGCATCGCTGCACGGCACGCCGCGTAACTCGTGTGCCCGGACCCTGCATGCCGCGACCTTCGCACGGGCACTGCCGCCGTTGGAAGTTCGAGCAGCAGCCGGTTCGGCGCTCCGCACGGAAGATGCGTGCACTGCTGCAGGCAACACGTGCGAGCTGGCAATCGCAATGACGATTGCGGGCCGGGGTCCGGGTCCTCCGGCGGCGCTTACCACCATGATCGGTCAGTGGGTCGAGGTGGCGAAAGGGCGTAAACGCGCGACCTCGCTGCTGCGAGGCCCTCATCGTTGAACGGCCCTGCGCGCGCCTGCATTCGCACACGTGCAAGAGGCGCGGCCCATGCCTGGCGCGAGGCCCGGCGTCGCAGCACCGATACTGCTCCGCCAGCGCGTTCCCGTGTGCGCTCGCCGCCGCACGCGTCATCCGTCGCCCCGGTCTGCGTGGCGACGCGCGACGTGCGGCGCTCCGGCGTCACGTCACGGCGCAGGCCCGCGACGACGGTGCCCTGAAGCACCGATGCGCACTGCGCGCGCACATACCGCCTCCCTGCATCTTGCCTGCCGCCCGTAAGCTTCTATGCTCGTCGGCAATCCGCGAGCGCGCGGTGCAGGAGTCACGATGTACGCGCCCAAGAGGTCTTTCGTCCATCTGCTGGTCGCACTGTTCGCGCTTGCTGTCTGCACGGGCGGCCCGGCTCGTGCGATGCCCGGCGCGCCCGTGATCGATGGCATTCCGGGCTTGCGCGAGGCGATGCTCGATGCGGGCTTCTGGATCGATCGGCTCGAGGGCCCTGACACCCCGATCCTCGACCGCGCAGGCGTCGCAGCGCTGAACCTGCGGACCCGCACCCTCGACCGCGCAATCCTCTCGCCGCTCGCGCTGCCGGACCGGATCGACCGCGAACGTGTCCGCGCATGGATCGATGGGGTGTCCCGGCGCCCGACCGTGCGGCGGTACACGCGAGAGGGGTCCCTTCCGGAACGCGATCTCGACGCCCTGGTTGAGGCGCTCGCGCTCGACCGCCTTCCCGCGCACGTGACCACGCGCTTCGGCCTGGTCACGCGCCGCGCCGATCTGCGTGCGTTTCCGACCGCGCTGCGTGTGTTCAGCGCGCCTGACGACACCGACATCGACCGGTTCCAGGAAGACGCCCTGTTTCCAGGCGCGCCGGTGGCAGTGCTCCACGCGAGCCGCGACGGTGCCTGGCTGTTCGTGGTGAGCGAACGCTATGCGGCCTGGGTGAGTCGCGACGCCGTCGCGATCGGCCCGCGCGAACAGGTTGCCGACTACGTGGCACGCGCCGACGACGGGCTGGTGGTCACCGGTGCCAGCGTGCTTACGGTGTACACGCCCGAACACCCGGCCGTGTCCGCGGTGCAGCTCGAGATGGGTGTGCGCGTGCCGCATCTCGCATGGCCCGCCACCGCCGTGGTGAACGGGCAGACCGCTGCCTTCGGCCATGTCATCGAGCTGCCGGTGCGCGACGCGGCCGGCGCGCTGGCCTTCGCGCCGGCACTGGTGCCCCGCTCGGCCGATGTGGCCACGGATGTCCTGCCGCTGACCCGCGCAACGCTGGTCCGCCAAGGCTTCAAGTTTCTCGGCGAACGCTACGGCTGGGGGCACAGCTACAACGCGCGCGATTGCAGCGGGTTCGTGTCGGAGGTCTATCGCAGTGCGGGCGTGCTGCTGCCGCGCAATACCGGCGCCCAGGCGGTGAGCCCGGCATTCGACCGGGTCGAGATGCCCGCCGCCATGTCCCGCGAAGCGCGACTGGGTCTGCTGCGCGCGGCCGATGCTGGTGATCTCGTGTTCGTCCCCGGCCACGTGATGATGGTGATCGGTCACGTCGACGGCGAACCCTGGGTGATCCATGACACCGCCGGCATGTCGGTACGGGACGACGAAGGCGACGTGGTGCGCGTTCCGTTCAACGGCGTGGTGGTGACGCCGCTCACGCCCATGCGCTCCGGTGACGACGCGCTGATCGATCACGTCACCAGCCTCCTGCGTGTCCGCTAGCCGGCGAACCGCAGTCCGCTGACGCTCACAGCGACCGCTCGGAGCGGTCCGCGTGTCACCTGGGTCGCCCTCCTGCATTGCGCGCGCATTATCGACTGCGCGCACGCCGGGTCGCCCCCACGCGTGCCGACACCGGTGACGCCGACGAGGGCGTCGTGTCCGCGATCGTCGCGAGGATCGCGGACGTCGTCGCCCTGCGTCTGATCGGGCGCGAGCGCAGGGTCGCGAGGTCCAACCTCGACGCGCTGTCGGCATCGGTCCGGACGCACTGCATCCTGATACGCGCGCGGAGGCCGTAGTGGAGCTCGCGCTGCACGATCCGTCCGCGCGTCCGCACGCACTCGACGCACGGCCTCGCCGCGGCGGCCGAAACGCGCGGCCCTCATCGCTATCAGCGTCGGCGGCCATGCCCGAGCGAGGGTGGCAGCCGCGCTCGCGATCGTTGCACCGGGCGATCCTGCACTCGAGCGCAACGCCGTCGAGGACGTTACTCCGACGTCGAGCGCGCGATCCATCAAGCGGTGTGTACACCGCCGCCCCGCCCCCGCCTCGACGCCACCCGGGCTGGATCATGCTGGCGGGCACAGTGCTTTCGCGGGTTGCCACCGGTTTCGGCAGCCCGATCCACGATCACGCTCAAGGGACGCATGCCCGCCACCATCGAGCAGGTCAACAGCGACGGCGCTCGTCTCCCGGGCACGGCTGCGGTGCAGATAGCGTCCACGCCCTCGAGATGGTCGGCCGGACACGTGGAGTGGAGCGCGCTCTTCATCGCTCGAGGCGCACCCATCACCGCCCTCGCCCGCGGCATGGACGCCAGGATCGAGACAACGGCTGCCCGGTCGCAGGCAGGCCGTGCAGACGACGCGACGCAGCGAGGTTGCGGGCCCCGCGGGAGCCGCCGGTGAGCGCTGTCGATCCGCGTGCGCTGACGTTCGTCGCCGGATGCAGCGGGACATCGGTGATGGCGGACGGGACCGTAGCCCGGCCACTGGATCTCCAAGCGGATCCGCCCGTGCCGCGGAGAGAGGCGACATCGAGCCGATGACGATGCGTGACTGTCGCAGACGATCCACCCGGTCGATTTCGATGCCGCGTACGACATTGGAATCCACGCCGCCCTGGCCGATCGGCATGGCCATCCGCGTCTCGACGTCGCCTGCCTGGCCGCTGCACCGGCGGTCGTCGTCATCGCGTGGAGCCCAACCGCCCGGCGCTGTACAGCGCTTACCCGGTCCATAGGGGCACGCGCTTGCACGAGCGCGGAGCGTTCTCGCCCCGATCGGGGAGCTCGCGCCGATGTCCACGTGGGCGCCCGCATGTTGCCCACCGGGCACCGGTTGGCGCCACACTGCATCACGCCCCTCGAGGAGATCGCCATGCCCCGTCTGTTCCGTGCCGCTGCATCCGGGTTCGCCGCGATGTGCGTTCTGCCGCTGGCCGCATGCGCGACGTCCACTACGCCGGCGCAGTCCCCGTTGCAGGGCGCGCAGCAGCTGGTTCTCGTCAGCAGCGACGGGTGGGACGAGCCCAGGGCCCGGCTCCAGCGCTACGAGCGCACGACGGGCGGGCCCTGGCGCGCGGTGGGCGATCCGGTCCCGGTGATGCTCGGTCGCAATGGCAGTGCCTGGGGCCTGGGCCTACATGCGGCGCAGGCGGAGGGGCCGCAGAAGCGCGAGGGCGACGGGCGCGCGCCGGCCGGCGTGTTCGCGATCGGCGAGGCCTTCGGCTACCCGCCCGACGGCATCGGCGCACTGCCGTACCGGGCGATGACCGGATCGCATTACTGCATCGATGTGCCGGCATCGCCGCTGTACAACCGCATCGTCGACGCGCGCGAGGTGGGCGACGCCGCGGTCGCCGGGTCCACCGAGCCGATGCGTCTCGACCTGCACAACGCCGGCGACATCCGCTATCGCCGGGGCTTCGTGATCGAGCACAACGCGGCCGGCGTCCCCGGCCACGGCAGCTGCATCTTCGCGCACCTGCTGCGGCGGCCGGACGAGACGACGGCCGGCTGCACGGCGATGGAGGCGGCCGCGCTCGACACGCTGCTGGACTGGCTCGATCCGGCGCGGGCGCCACGTTTCGTGCTGCTGCCCGAGCCCGAGCATGCGCGCCTGGCAGCGCGCTGGGACCTGCCGGAACGCCGGCCTTGAATGGACCGGCGGCCCGTCCGGCGGAGCCGAGCGACCTGCCGGCCCTGCTGGCGATGATGCGCGCGTTCTACGACGAGGAGGGTCTCGTCTTCGACGCCGTCCGCATCGCCGGCGCCGCGCGCGCACTGCTCGACGCGCCGGACACCGGCACGGTGCTGCTGCTGGGCGACGCTGCCGACCTTGGTTACCTCGTGCTGACCCGAGGCTTCAGCCTCGAGCAGGGCGGCGGCTTCGCGTTGCTGGACGAACTGTTCATCGCGCCGCATGCCCGCTGCCGCGGCCTGGGCGCGGCGGCGCTCGAGATCGCGAAACGACATGTGCGGACGTGGGGCGTCCGCACGCTGCGGCTGGAGGTACACCGGCGCAACCCGCGGGCGCGCGTGCTCTATCTGCGGTCCGGTTTCCACGATGACCAGCGTGACCTGTTGACGCTGGTCGACGACGCCGCAGGCGACGCCGGGCGCCACCCCGCACGTCCGTGAAGCGCGAGCGTTCCGCCGATCGCACCGGCCGGGCCCGTCCGACGTGGCATGCTCCACCGGCCTTTCCGATCGCAGCCGCTCGATGACCGTCGCTACCAGCCCGCCACGTTTCCGTCTTTCGATGCCCGCGCGCGTCCTCATCGCCCTGGTGCTCGGTGCAGGCGCCGGCCTCGCCCTCGCCGCCTGGGATCCACTGGTGGCTGCGCGCACGGCGGATTTCGTGCAACCGGTGGGACGCTTGTGGCTCAACGCCCTGCAGATGACCGTGGTGCCGCTGGTCGCGGCCCTGGTGATCGTCGGCATCAACGCCGCGGCGGACGCCGCGGCCTCCGGGCGCAACGCGCGCGTGGCGATGGCGGTGTTCGCGGTCCTGCTCGCGGTGTGCGGCGCCTTCGCCGCGGTCGCGGCCCCTGCCTTCCTGTCGCTGATGCCGCGCGACGAGGCCCAGGTCGCGCTGTTCCGCGCGGCCATCCAGGCACCCGAGGTGCTGCCGCAGGCGCCTTCGTTCGGCCTGTGGATCACGAGCGTGATTCCGAGCAATGCGATCGCCGCTGCCGCGGCAAGCGCCATGCTGCCGCTGGTGGTGTTCTCGATGTTCTTCGGTTTCGCGCTGACCCGGCTCGAGCCCGAGCGCCGAGCGCGCATGCTCGAACTCGTGCGCACGATCGGCGACACCATGCTGGTGGTCGTGCGCTGGGTGCTGTGGGCCGCGCCGCTCGGCGTGTTCGCGCTGGTGCTGGCCGTCTGCGCGCATGTCGGCCTGGGCGTACTGGCCGCGCTCGGTTACTACATCGCGTTGCAGTGCACGCTGTACATCGCGATCACCGTGCTGATGTACGCGGTGGCGATGCTCGTCGCAGGTGAGCGCCTGCGGCGGTTCGCCGCTGCCCTGCTGCCGGTGCAGGCGATCGCGGCGAGCACTCAGTCCTCGCTGGCCTCGCTGCCGGTGATGGTCGACAGCGCACGCCAGCGGCTGGGCTATCCCTTGGCGGTCACGTCGCTGGTGCTGCCGATGGCGGTCTCGCTGTTCCGGATCGCCAGTCCCACCCAGTACCTCAGCGTGGTGATCTTCATCGCATGGATGTACGGGGTGGAGCTGGGCGCGGCGCAGCTGTCCATCGCGGTCGGTCTGAGCATCGTCATCAGCATGGGCTCGGTCGGGCTGCCGGGCCAGGTGAGCTTCATGACCAACAACCTGCCCGTGACCCAGGCGATGGGCCTGCCGGTCGAACCGCTCGGCGTTCTGCTCGCCGTGGACACCATTCCCGACGTCTTCGCCACCGTCGCCAACACCACCGGCCAGGTGACCGCGACCGGCGTGGTCGCGCGGCGAGGCGGCGCGGATGCGGAAGCCGGTGCGGACGCATGACCGGTCCGGTGGTCATCTATCACAATCCTCGCTGCTCCAAGTCGCGCGCGGCGCTCGACCTGCTGCGGTCGCGCGGCATCGCGCCGCGGATCGTGCTCTATCTCGAAACACCGCCCGACGCGGCCACCATCGATGACCTGTTGCGCCGGCTCGACCTGCCACCGCGTGCCCTGATACGCAGCGGTGACGCGGAGTACGGCGCACTCGGCCTCGCTGCCGGCGCCGTCGACGATGCCGCACTGGTCGCGGCGATGGCCTCGCATCCCCGTCTGATCGAGCGCCCGATCGTGGTTCGCGGCGAACGCGCGGTGATCGCCCGTCCCGCCGAGCGGCTCCTCGCATTGCTCGATTGAACGCTCAGGACGGTCGCTTGGTCGCGTGCATCGCCGACGCGCGGGCCGGCGGTGCGAAGCTGTCGGCACGTGCCACAGGCCAGAACGTCTTGAATACCGCATGCTCGGGCACGCCGCGCAGCAACTCGCCGGGCTCGAGGAAGCGGTAGAGGGCAGCGAGCGACCGCACCTCGGTCGGCGAGACACGCCGCAGGATGTGCTCGGGCCCCAGCTGCATCGGATGTTCCAGGCCTGCGGCACCCAGCATGTCGCGCAGACCGCGCAGGGTGTTCTGCTGGAAATGGAACACGCGGTCGGCCTTGTCCGGGACGTCGAGCAACCGCCAGCGCGCGGGATCCTGGGTGGCCACGCCGGTCGGGCAGAGATCGGTGTGGCAGGTGCGGGACTGGATACAGCCCAGCGCGAACATGAAACTGCGTCCGGCATTGCACCAGTCGGCACCGAGCGCGAGCGTGCGCGCGATGTCGAATCCGCTGGTGATCTTGCCTGCCGCGGCGATACGCACGCGCTCGCGCAGGCCGATGCCGACCAGCGTGTTGTGTGCCAGCAGCAGCGCTTCCTGCAACGGCAGGCCGACATGGTTGATGAATTCCGACGGTGCCGCGCCCGTGCCGCCTTCCGCGCCGTCGACCACGATGAAGTCCGGGAGGATGCCGGTCTCGAGCATCGCCTTGGCGATGCCGAACCACTCCCAGGGATGGCCGATCGCGAGCTTGAAGCCCGTCGGTTTTCCGCCCGACAGCGTGCGCAGACGCTCGACGAACTCGAGCAGCCCGACCGGCGTCGAGAAGGTGGAATGGGCCGCAGGCGATTCGCAGTCCACACCCACCGGAATGCCGCGGGTCCGGGCGATCTCGGGGGTGACCTTGCGACCCGGCAGCATGCCGCCGTGACCCGGCTTGGCGCCCTGCGAGAGCTTGAGTTCGATCATCCGCACCTGCGGGTCCGCCGCCTGTTCGGCAAACCGCTCTTCGTCGAAGCGACCCTCCGCATCCCGGCAGCCGAAGTAACCCGAGGCGATCTGCCAGACCAGATCGCCGCCGTGCTCGCGGTGGTAGGACGCGATCGACCCCTCGCCGGTGTCGTGGTAGAACCCCCCGCGCTTCGCGCCGAGATTGAGGGCGCGAATGGCATTGGCCGACAGCGATCCGAAGCTCATCGCCGAAATGTTGAGCACGCTCGCGGCATACGGACGCGCGCGCTCCTCGCCGACCGGAATGCGGAAATCGTGCGACTCCGCATGCGCGGGTACCAGCGAATGGTTGATCCATTCGTAGTGGGAGCCGTACATCGGCAGCTCGCTGCCGAACGGCACCACGTCGCTGACGTTCTTCGCCCGCTGGTAGACCAGGGCGCGCTGCTGACGCGAGAACGGCACCTCGTCCTGGTCGTCCTCGATGAAGTACTGCCGGATTTCCGGCCGGAACGATTCCAGCATGTAGCGGAAGTGCGCCAGCAGCGGATACAGGCGCCGCAGCGTCGAATTGGGCTGCAGGATATCCAGGGTTCCGATGACAACCAGCGCACCGAAGCCCAGGCTGGCGGCGATCCATCCGGGGGCGCCGGAGTGCATCGCATAGAGCAGCGAAACGAGGGCCATCACGAGGCTCGCGCCGTACGCCAGGTAACGGATCATCAGACTCCTTCTCGGGTGCGGTGGGCAGGCCGGGCTGCCATCGAGACCTGCATGGTAGGCAGTGCGCGGCGGTGACCGCGTCAAGGCTGAACGAGGGGCTGCAGACCGCCGGACTTCACGGCAGGCACGCAGACGCGTGATTAGCCTCGCAGCTCGTTCCCATGTTCGACCCGTGTCCATGACCAGATCGGCCGGCAACCAGGTGATTCTTGCGGAGATGGCCCGTGCGATCCGCGCCGAACTGCCCGACGCCGACTGGCATGAAGTCGAGCCTGCGCTCCGCGCGCTGTGGGACCACGCGCCGCGTCATGCATCCTGGGACGCGGTGCGCCACGAGGCGGCGCATTACTGGCGGTTCGATGCCGCACCACCGCCGCGTCCGGCCCCGGTGATCGATCCATCCTGTCTCGGGTCCATCCACGCTGCAGTTGTGGAGCGCGTCGCGTGATCTCCGCACGTGCACTCTGGCGGATCTTCGTGATGCCGCTCTATGTGATGCTGGCCGGCGTCGTGTTCTCGCTGGCGATGACGCGGACGGCGGGTTCGATCATCGGCGGCCTGGCGCCGCTGGCGCCCTGGGCACTGCTTGCGGCGGCGGTGCTCGCCGCCCTGCTCGTCGTCGGTTCGATCCTGCGCGTGCGCCGGCGCCTGCGCCACATGCGCCGTTCGATCCGACGCTCGCGACGACGTGTGGCCAGACGGGCGGACGCCTGGACGGCCCCCGAAGCGGACTGGGCGGAGCACGGACACCGCTGAGCGCCGCGCCTCGACGCGCGGGCGTCGCAACCGCAATCGCCCACATCCGACCCGCCGCTCAGATGGCAACGGGCTCTTCCAGCGCATGGGCAACGTGCACGCGGTTGCGACCGGCACGCTTGGACAGATAGAGCGACGCATCCGCACGCGCGAACCAGTCCTGCCAATCCAGCTCGCCGCAGTACATGGCGCCCCCGATCGACACCGTGATCGGACCCGCCGGGCCGGCGACGCGCGCCGCGACCGCCTCGCGCAGACGCTCGCCCGCTGCGGCGAGCGTCGCCTCGCTGCCTGACGGCAGAACAAGGACGAACTCCTCGCCGCCGAAGCGGAACACCGAATCGCCCTGGCGCAACTCTTCGCGCAGCACGTCCGCCAGCGCGAGCAGGACGCGATCGCCAGCCGGGTGCCCGAATTCGTCGTTGACGAGTTTGAAGCGGTCGATATCGAGGATGAGCAGCCCCGAAGTCCCGCGCCGGCGCCGCCTCACGATCGATTCGAGGCAGGTCTCCAGCGCGCCCCGGTTGGGCATCTGGGTCAACGGATCCCGGTTGGCACGCTGCTCGAGTGAATCGCTGTGTGCACTGACTCGACGGGAGAACGCGTACGAGAACGCGAAGATCAGCAGCCAGGTGACCGGCGTGCTCAGGTGGTAGGGGCCGTCTCCCGTGACCAATGCGGCCATCGACGCAGCAAGCAGAAAGACGCTGGCCCACACCGCCACTCGGGTGCGCGCGATGTAGAAATTCGTCATCAGCGCCACGTACACCCAGCCGTTGGCGGCCGCACCCACTACGCTCCAGGCCGCCGCGCAGAAAAGCGAGTTGCACACCACCATCAGCGTGCCCGCGAGTTCCGTCCTGCCCTCGCGCCATGCCAGGCCCACCACCGCGAGGATGCCGAGCATCACCAGCCCGTCGAACCCCGCGGCCATCCAGTCGCCGCGCGTCAGACGCCAGACCATGAACCCGCCGAGCGCGACCGCGGTGGTCACGCCCAGCAGGCTGATGATCGCGAGCCGGAAATTCTCCCTGAGCCGGGCGACGACCTGACGCACGCCCAGGCCACCAGGCGCGGCAGGCAGGTCGTCGCGGCGCCGTCTGTCCATGCGTCACTCTAGCCCTGCGCCGGTGAAAACGGAGACAGCGGCGCAGCGGGACGTGCGGTGCCTGGTGCCCGGAGCCGGAATCGAACCGGCACGACCTTGCGGCCAACGGATTTTAAGTCCGGTGCGTCTACCAGTTTCGCCATCCGGGCAGGCGGCGACAGCGTGCCTGAGCGCAGGCCGGATTGGAACCGCAGCCCGGCGTCCGCCACAACGAAAGAGGCCCTGCGCAAGCAGGGCCTCTCGAAACTGGAGCGGGAAAAGGGGCTCGAACCCTCGACCTCAACCTTGGCAAGGTTGCGCTCTACCAACTGAGCTATTCCCGCGATGTACCGCATTGACGCGCATGCACATGGCACGCGCCGGCTGGAGGCCTGGGTCGGAATCGAACCGGCGTACACGGATTTGCAATCCGCTGCATGACCACTCTGCCACCAGGCCGGTGACCCACCCGCAGACCTCGCGGCCTGCCGACACGATGAAACCCCGTCTGCAACCCGGGGTTTCGCGTTCGAAACTGGAGCGGGAAAAGGGGCTCGAACCCTCGACCTCAACCTTGGCAAGGTTGCGCTCTACCAACTGAGCTATTCCCGCTTGGGAGGCGAAATTCTACCGTTCGCCGCCCTGCTGTCAATACTTGTTCTTCTCCGCGGCGCGCATGATCGGCCATGCGGCGCGCAGATAGGCGACGCCGGACCACAGCGTCAGCAGCGCGGCGATCGCCAGCAACCAGTCGCCGATGACGAAGACCACGTGGCCCATCCACGGCTCGGGCCGCGGTGGACGATCGGGGGTCACCGAGTACAGCAGGCACAGCAGTGCCACCATCTGCGCGATGGTCTTGATCTTGCCGATCGTCGCCACCTTGACCGCGGCGCGCTGGCCCAGCTCGGCCATCCACTCGCGCAGGGCCGATACCGCGATCTCGCGTCCGACGATGACCGCGGCCCAGAACGCCATCCACGGTGTCGGGTGGCCCTGCACGATCAAAAACAGCGCCACCGCCACCATCAGCTTGTCGGCGACGGGATCCAGAAACGCGCCGAACGCCGAGTACTGGTGATAACGCCGCGCGATCCAACCGTCGAGCCAGTCGGTGATCGAGGCGAGTCCGAAGATCAGCGCCGCGGCGAAGTTGGTCCATTTGAACGGCAGATAGAACACCACCACCAGCACCGGGATCATCATGATCCGGAGCAGCGTGAGCCAGGTGGGAATCGTGAATTTCATTGCAAGCCTGTGGGGGAATCAGTCCTGGCCCTGGCCGGAACCATCGGCATCGAGCCCGTGTAGGGTCGCATAGATGCGTTGCGCCAGTGCCGCGTTGACACCCTCCACCTGGGCGATCTGCTCCGCACCGGCCGCCTTCAGCCCACCGAGCCCCCCGAAATGCTTGAGCAGGCTCGCCCGTCGCCGCGGCCCGATTCCCGGGATGTCCTCGAGCCGGCTGGTGCTGCGCGCCTTCTGCCGGCGACCGCGGTGGCCGGTGATCGCGAAGCGGTGGGCTTCGTCGCGGACCTGCTGGACCAGCTGCAGTCCCGGCGATGCCGCGCCCGGCTTGAGTTCGCGCCCGTCCGGCAGCAGCAGGGTCTCGTCGCCCGGCTTGCGGGCTTCGCCCTTGGCCACGCCGACGAGACAGATGCCGGTGATGCCGAGCGTGTCGAGCACGTCGCGGGCCTGGGCCACCTGCCCCGCGCCGCCATCGATCAGCAGGACATCGGGCACGACACCGTCGCTCTCGACCGCGCGGCGGAAGCGCCGGGTCAGGGCCTGGTGCATGGCCGCGTAGTCGTCGCCCGGCTCGATGCCGGCGATGTTGTAGCGGCGGTACTGGCCGCGCACGGGGCCCTGCGCATCGAACACCACGCACGAGGCCACGGTGGCCTCACCCATGGTGTGGCTGATGTCGAAGCATTCGATGCGTTGCGCCGGCTCCGCCAGGCCGAGCATGTCGCGCAGCGAGTCCGAGCGCGCCTGCTGCGCGGCCTGGCTGCCGAGTTCGCTGGCGAGTGCGATCTCGGCGTTGCGCCGCGCCAGGTCGATGTAGCGCGCGCGATCGCCGCGTACGCTGGTCTTGACCTGGACCCGGCGCCCCGCCGATTCGCTGAACGCCTCCTCCAGCAGCTCCACGTCCTCGATCGCGCGGTCGAGCACGATCTCGCGTGGAGGCGGCTGTTCGGCGTAGTGCTGGGAGACGAACGCGGCGAGCACCTCGGCCGGGTCGTCGCTGCCGTTGGTCCGCGGATGGAACGCGCGCGTACCGAGATTGCGGCCGTCGCGGAAGGACAGCAGCAGCACGCAGGCGTGGGTGCCGCGCATGGCGCATGCCAGCACGTCCAGCTCGGCGACACGTCCATCGACGTATTGCCGCGCCTGCATGCCGCGGATGTTGCCGAGCAGGTCGCGCAGGCGTGCGGCCTCCTCGAAATCGAGGCGCGCCGCGGCCGCCTCCATGTCGCGGCCGACCTCGTCGGTGAGCGCGTCGCTGCGCCCGTCGAGAAACAGCGAGGCGCGTCGCACCGCATCGGCATAGTCGCGCTCCGACACCAAACCGACGCACGGCGCGGTGCAGCGTCCGATCTGGTGCTGCAGGCAGGGCCGCGAGCGGTTGCGGAACACGCTGTCCTCGCAGTTGCGCAGCTTGAACAGCTTCTGCATCAGGTTCAGCGTTTCGCGCACCGCAGTCACGCCCGGGTACGGCCCGAAGTAACGACCCGGCACGTTGCGCGGCCCGCGGTGCACGGCGATGCGCGGCCAGGCATCGCGGGTGACGAGAACGTAGGGATAGCTCTTGTCGTCGCGCAGGGACACGTTGTAGCGGGGCTTGAGCGACTTGATCAGCTGGTTTTCCAGCAGCAGCGCCTCGGCCTCGGTGCGGGTGACGGTGACTTCCATGCGCGCGATCTGCGCGATCATCGCCATCGTCCGCGTGACCTTGGGCGTGGCATTGAAATAGCTCGCCACCCGCTTGCGCAGGTCCGCGGCCTTGCCCACGTAGAGCACCGAGTCGTCCGCCGCCAGCATCCGATAGACCCCGGGCGCTGTACTCAGGCCGGCGACGAAGGCCTTTCCATCGAAGGGCGGCCCGCCGCCTGTGCGTCGTGCAGGTGTCGTCATTCGCCGATCGGGACGTGGCGCAACGCGCCCGTCGCGGGGTCGAGACGCAGCACCGCGTGCGCGTCGGTATCGGCGATCCACACCGCGTCCGCGGAGACCACGAGACCGGCCGGTGCATGCAGCCGCTGCGGCAGATCGAAGGTGGTGAGCTCGCCGCCACCCAGCCGCAAGCGGCGCAGGGTGTCGTTGCCGCTGTCGGCGATCCACAGCACCGGCGAACCCGGATCGAGCGCCACGGCCTGCGGATGCTGCAGGCGCGCATCGGTCCGCGCGCCGTCAACGCATCCGAATTCCCAGGGGTCCTGCCCGACGAGGGTGGAGACCTGCCCGGTGCGCGTGTGCACGCTGCGCACGGCCGACCCGGCAGCGTCGCAGACGTACGCCGTCTGCTGCACGCAGGCCAGGCTCACAGGTTCGGCGAAGGCGGCCATCGCACCGGTGCCGTCCTTCACCGCGAGCCGCCCGCTGCCGGCGACCAGCGCGATCTCCGACGTGCCGAGATCCAGGCGCCACACCCGGTTGTCGCCGGCGGTCGCGATGTAGAGCTTGTCGCCGGCCAGCACGACCGCACGCGGCTGGTCGAGCGCCACGGCGCGCGGATCCGCGAGTGGACCCTCGACGGTGACTCCGGGCCGCCCTGCCCCGCACACGGTGGCGATGTCGCCGGTGCGCAACTCGATCGCGCGGACCGCATGGTTGCCGGTATCGGCCACATAGAGCACGTCGCGCTGCACGAACAGTCCGTGCGGACGCGACATCGCCGCGAGCTCCATCGGGCCGTCGATGAATCCGGGACTGCCACTGCCGAACTGGCGCAGGATACGTCCGCTGGTGTCGCACTCGAGCACGCGATGGTGGCCGCTGTCGGCCACGTAGAGATAGTTGCCCGACAGCGCCAGGCCGACCGGAAAGCGCAGCGGCAACGGCGGCTCGCCGCTGCGGCGCAGGCGTACCGGCTCGGCATTGACCAGCTGCGGTCTGAGTTCGCCGATCAGCGCTGCCACTCGGGTGTCGAGCTCGCGCAGGCCGCCTTCACCGACGATCCGCCCCCGCACCATGCCGTCGCCGTCGATGAGGACCACGGTCGGCCAGGCCTCGATGCCGTAGTGCTGCCACAGCGTCCAGTCCCCGTCGTGGGCGATCGGGAACTCGTGCTGCTGGGCGTGCGAGCGCTTGCTGCTCCGGCGCACCTCGCGCTCGGAGTCGAACCGGGGCACATGCACCGCCACCACCTGCAGGCGCTCGCGATGGCGCGCACGCAGATGGCCGAGATCTGCCAGGCGCTGCTGGCACCAGGCCGACGACAGGTTGACAAACGCCAACGCGCAGACCTTGCCACGCAGCTGGGCCATGCGCAGAGGATCCGTCAGGTTCAGCCATTCGAGGCTGGCTGGGAACTCGGGCGCTGGCGAATCGTCGGCGGTCATGTCCGGATTATGCGTGATCGGGCGCACGCTTGGCGCCGATCCGGGCGACGATCGCCTCGGCCGCCCGGTCGACCAGCCCCCACACCGCCTCGAAGTCCCCGGCGCTGCCCCGGTAGGGATCCGGCACGTCTCCGTCTCCCGTGCCGGCCCACTGGAGCAGGCCTGCGATCGCGGCCGTTGCTGCGGCGGGCCGGCGCGCCTCGACGATTCCCCGGGTGCTGGCATCTGCGCACAGCAGCACGTCGAACGCCGTGTAGTCGCCGCCGGTGAGCACGCGCGCGCGCAGACCGGCGATGTCGACGCCGTGTGCCGCAGCCGTGCGGATGGACCTCGGGTCGGGAGGATCCCCCGCATGCCAGTCGCCGGTGCCGCAGGAGTCCACTGTCACCCGGGTGCCGAGCCCGGCGGCCTCGATACGGGCGCGAAGCGCGCCTTCGGCCATCGGCGAGCGGCAGATGTTGCCGAGGCAGACCACCAGCAGACGGGTCATCGCGGGGCTCCCGCACCCAGCCGGGCCTCGGCCCGCGCGAGATCCTCGGCGGTGTCCACGCCGGCCGGAAAGGCCTCGGGTGCGACACCCACCGCGATCCGGTGCCCGGCCTCCAGCACACGCAGCTGTTCGAGCATCTCCACCTGCTCGAGGCGCCCCGGGGGCATCGCGGCGAACCGGCGCAGGAAGCCCGCCCGGTAACCGTAGATACCGATATGCCGCCACCACTCGCCGGCCGGCATGCGCGTGCGCTCGCGGGCGAACGCGTCGCGCGGCCACGGCACCGGGGCCCGGCTGAAATACAGGGCATCGCCGTTCCCGGCACGCACCACCTTGACCGCATTGGGATCGAGCAGGGTCTCGATGTCGTCGACCGGCGCGGCCAGGGTCGCCATCGCAACCCCGGGATCGGCGGCGAGCGCGGCGACTGCGCGGATGCCCGAGGCCGGCGCGAAGGGCTCGTCTCCCTGCAGGTTCACTACCACCCGCGCGTCGTTCCAGCCGGCGAGCGCCGCACATTCGGCCAGTCGATCGGTGCCGGAGGGATGGGTCGGCGCGGTCAGCGCGACCTGCACCGGTGCGCCCGCCAGAGCATCGCGGACGCGCGTGTCGTCCGTCGCCACCCACACCTCGTCGGCGCCGGCCTCCAGTGCGCGGCGCGCCACATGCAGCACCAGCGGCTCACCGGCCAGCAACTGCAGGGGCTTGTCGGGCAGACGGGTCGAGCCCAGGCGCGCGGGAATGGCGACGATGAAACCGGAGGACAGGGTCATCGGCCGATTCTCCCAGATCAGGGCCGCGGCGCGCAGACGCCTGCATGGAGACGCGGCTCAGCGCAGGCCGGCCAGGCGGTCGAGCAGCGCGATCCAGAAGGCTTCGGGCAACTGCGCGGTGACCGGCACGCTGAAGTGCCGCTCGCCGGCCAGGCGCATGCACTTCACCGCGTCCTTCTCCGTCATCAGCACCGGCAGGTCGCTGCCGAAGCGCAGGTCGGCCGCGGTGTAGCGGTGATGGTCCGCGAAGGCGTGCGGCACCACCGCGATGCGGTGGGCGCGCAGGGTGTCGAAGAACCGTTCGGGATCGCCGATTCCCGCGACCGCATGGACGCGCTGCCCTGCGAATGCCGCGATCGCACGGGCACGCCCACCGAGCAGCGGCAAGGCGTGACCGGTTTCCAGACGCATCGGCCATTCGCCGAACGCCGGCACCAGACCGGCGTCCATCGCCGTGTTGAGCACGCGGAAATCACACTCGGCGCCACGTGCCGCGGGCTCGCGCATCGGGCCGGCCGGGATCAGGGCGCCATTGCCGTAGCGTCGGCGGCCGTCGATGACCTCGATCTCGACGTCGCGCCGCAGCCGGTAGTGCTGCAGCCCGTCGTCGCACACCACGATGTCGCAGCCGGCGCCGATCAGCGCCCGCGCCGCCGCCACCCGGTCGGCGTCCACACGCACCCGCGCGCGGGTGCGCGACGCGATCAGCACGGGTTCATCGCCGCACAGCGCCGGGTCGCTGACCGCGTCCACCCAGCGCGCGCTGCGCGGCATGTCGCGCCCGTATCCGCGGCTGGCGACGCCAGGGGTCCAGCCGGCGGCCTGCAGGCGCTCGACCACCGCGATCGTGAGGGGGGTCTTGCCGCTGCCGCCGGCGATCAGGTTCCCGATCACCAGCACCGGACGCGCGACCGCATGCCGGCGCAGCATCGACTTGCGCATGCGCGTTGCGAGCCCGTAGACACCGGCAAGGGCGCGCGCGTGCACGGGCGGACGACGACCGTCGAACCAGTACGCCGGTGGCTTCACGCGAGGCCGTCTCCGCCGTCCGCATCCCGGAACTGCATCCGGTGCAGGCGTGCGTACAGGCCGCCCCGCTCGATCAGCTCGCGGTGCGTGCCGCGCTCGACGAGGCGGCCCTGGTCGAGCACCAGCACCTGGTCGGCGTGCTCGATGGTCGACAGGCGATGGGCGATGACCAGCGTCGTGCGATCGGGCATCAGATGATCGAGGGCATCCTGCACCAGTCGCTCGGACTCGGTGTCCAGCGCGGCCGTGGCCTCGTCGAGGATGAGGATCGGCGCATCCTTGAGCATCGCGCGCGCGATCGCGAGGCGCTGGCGCTGGCCGCCCGACAGGCGCCCGCCCCGGCTGCCGATGCCGCTGTCGAGCTTCTGCGGCAGCCGCTCCACGAACTCCATCGCATTGGCGCCGCGGATGGCGTGCTCCAGTGCCGCCGGCGTGGCGGTCGCCATCTCGCCGTAGGCCACGTTGGCAGCGACGGTATCGTCGAACAGCATCACCTGCTGGCCGACCAGCGCGATCTGCCGGCGGACGTCGGCGATGCGGTAGTCCTCCAGCGGATGTCCGTCCAGCAGGATCTGGCCGGCCTCGTGCTCGTAGAACCGCGGAATGAGCTTGATCAGCGTCGACTTGCCACTGCCGGAGCGGCCGACGATCGCGGTCACCGTGCCCGGGCGTGCGACGAAGCTCACCTCCTGCAGCGCAGGCGTGTCCTGGCCCGGATACCGCGCCGACACCGACCGGAACTCGATTTCGCCGCGCGCGCGTTCGAGGCGTCGCGTGCCGGTATCGACTTCGTCCTCGGCATCGAGGATCACGAACAGCCGCTCGGCCGACGCGACGCCCCGCTGCAGCATGTTCTGCACGTTGGTCAACTGCTTGAGCGCCGGGATGATCGCCATCATCGCCAGCATCAACGAGAAGAAACCACCCACCGTCAGCCGGCCCTGCGAGGCTTCGTAGCCGGCGATCACCAGCAGCAGCGCCAGGCCGATCGCGCCCATCAGCTGGACCACGCCCGAGGAGATCGCACGCGTCGCCTCGACCTTCAGGTTGAGCCGCATGTGGTGCTCGGCCACCGCCGCGTAGCGGGCGTTCTCGGCCGCCTGGGCACCGTAGATCTTCACTTCCTGCTGGTTGCTCAGCGACTGGTCCGCGGTCTGCAGCAGCATCGCCGCGCTGTCCTGGATGTGATGGCTGACCCGGCGGTAACGCCGCGCGACCTTGCCCATGATCCACGACAGCGGCGGCGCGATGACCAGGATGGTCAGTGTGACCTGCCAGCTGTACCAGAGCATCACGATCAGCGACGCCAGGATCTGCAATGACTGCTGCAGCATCACCTTGGCGGCGTCGATCGCCGCCTGCGAGACCTGGTCGCTGTCCGAGCCCAGGCGCACCAGCATCGACGACACCGGCTCGGTGTCGAAGCGCATGCCGGGCAGGCGCAGGTACTTGGCGAGCACCTGCACCCGCAGGTCGCGGGCGATACCCCGTCCCGAGCGGGCCATGCTGTAGTCGGCGAGATAGCCGGCGATGCCGCGCAGCACGAACAGCCCGATGATCGCGGCGGGCATCCACAACGCGATGCCCGCTTCGTCGACGACGAAGGTCTGGTCGATGATCGGCTGCATCATCGCCGTGAACAGGCCGCCGGCGGCGGCCTCGAGCAGCATGCCCAGGGCGGCCACCGAGAGCAGGCCACGGTAGCCGCGGGCGAACCGCAGCAGCCGCTTGTAGACCGGCCAGGCGCGATCGCCGCGTCCGGCCTCTGCGGTCACGGAATCGACCATGCGACTACGGCGCCGGTGCCGGCGCAGCCGACGGCACCTGTGGCGCGGTGGCGTTGGCGATGCGGGTGAAACCGAGCTGGCCCAGCGCATCGTAGGCGGTGACCACCGCCTGCCAGGGCGTGCGCGCGTCGGCGCGCAGCAACACCGTGCGATCGCGATCGTCGCCGGCGACCTCGGCGATCGTGCGCTTGAGCGACTCGACGTCGGTGCGCAGCGCTTCGCGGTCGTCCACGAAGTAACGGCCGTCGGCGTTGATCAGCAGGCTGAGCGTGCCGGACTGCGCGTCGTTGCGCTCGCCCGTCGCCTGCGGCAGCTCGAGCTTGAGCACCGAGCGCGTGTCGAACGTGGTGGTGATCACGAAGAAGATGATCAGCACCAGGATCACGTCGATCAGAGGCACCAGGTTGAGTTCGGGCGCGTCCTCGGCGCGGCGGTCGCGGATGCGCACGTCAGGCCTGCACCGGCGCCTGGGCCGGACGGGGGTTGCGCGGGTCGATGGCGTCCATCAGCGCGATCGCCTCGTGCTCCATCTGCACCACGTATCCATCGATACGGGCGCGGAAATGCCGGTGGAACATCAGCGCCGGGATCGCCACCACCATGCCCGCCGCCGCGCACACAAGCGCCTTGCCGATGCCGCCCGCCAGCTGGTTGACGTCGCCCACGCCGTGGTCCATCACTCCGAGGAACATCTGGATCATGCCGACCACGGTGCCGAACAGGCCGAGCAGCGGGCCGGCTGCGGCGATCGTCCCGAGCGTATTGAGGTAACGCTCCATACGGAAGGCGACATGGCGACCGACGTCCTCCACGCGCTCGCGGATTTCCTCGCGCGGACGATTGCGTACGTCGAGTGCGGCCGCCAGCAACGCGCCCAGCGGCGCCGTGCCGCGCAGGGATTCGATGTGGGCCGGATCCAGCGCGCCGCGTGCGGCCCAGACCCTGACCTCTTCGCCGAGCCCGGGCGGCAACACCGCCTTGCGACGCAGAGCCCAGAAGCGCTCGACGATGATGGCCAGCGCGAGCGCCGACAGCAGCAGCAGCGGAATCATCGGCCAGCCGCCGGCCTTCACCAGTTCGAGCACGCAAACCCCTTCGGCCAGCGGCCGGTTCAATCGTCGGAATAGGATAGCGCAGCGCGCTCCCGCGCCCCTCCGCCCGCCGCGGCCCGGCGGGCGGCGTCCCAGAGCCGCGGCCGCCGCTGCCGTTCAGGCGTGACGCGCGCCTCGCCAGCGCCCAGACGCAGGCGCAGGGCCCCGCCCTCGGCGGTGCCGGCCACCCAGGCGCCGGCGTCGATCCAGCGTTCGACCACGCCGGCATGCGGATGTCCGAAACGGTTGCCGTGGCCCGCCGAGACCAGGACGTGCCGCGCGCCCGAGCCACGGACGAAGGCCGGATCCGAGGACGTGCGGCTGCCGTGATGCGCGGCCACCACCACGTCGGCGCGCAGCGCATCGGCATCCCGGTGCAGCAACAGCCGCTCCACGACCGCATCGATGTCGCCTGGAAGCAGCGCCGCGCCAAGCGCGGTGTCCACCCGCAGCACGCAGCTGGAGGGATTGCGAAAGGCCGGAAAGTGGACGTCCGGGTGCACGAAACGAAACTGCACGCCGTCCATCCGCCAGCCCGAGCCGGCGAGACAGGGCGAGGCGCCCGGCACGCGATCCCACTGCGGCGCGAACACCACCGGCGCGGCATAGCGCCGCTGGACCGCGTCGAATCCGCCTGCGTGGTCGGCGTCGCCGTGGCTCACCACGATCGCATCGAGACGGCGCACGCCGAGCGCCTGCAATGCGGGCACCACCACGCGTTCGCCGGCGTCGAAGCCGTCCGGCACCGCCGGGCCCGTGTCGTAGAGCACCGCGTGCGTCCGGGTCCGCACCAGCACGGCCAGTCCCTGCCCCACATCCAGCACCACCAGCTCCGCTTCGCCGTCGGCCGGCAGTGCGCGGTCGGGCCAGAGCAGCGGCAGCCACAGCAGGGCGGCCAGGGCACGGCCCGGCACGCCGCGCGGCATCAGCATCCAGAACGCGCCCAGCAGCGCCAGCGGCACCGCCAGGACGTGTGGACCGGGCAACCACCACAAAGCGACAGGACTGGCGGCGAGCCGGTCGAACAACGGCCAGCTGAGGTCGAAGGCGGCCGCGGCGAGGCGCCACGCCCAGTCGCCGGCGCCGCTGTGCAGGGCTTCGAGCCCCGTTCCGACCAGGGCCAACGGGACGACGACCAGGCTCCACCACGGGATGGCCACCAGGTTGGCGAGCGGGCCGGCCAACGATGCCTGGCCGAACAAGGCCGCGGTCAGCGGCAGCAGGCCCAGCGTCGCCACCCACTGCGAGGCCAGCAGGCCGCGCGCCATCGACACCTCGCGCGCGTCCGGCAGGCACCACACCAGCCAGGCCACGCCGGCGAAACTCAACCAGAAGCCGGCGGAAAGCACCGCCATGGGGCCCACCAGAATCACTGCCGTCGCGGCGTAGGCCAGCGCATCGGCGATGTGCAACCGTCGCCGCGCGAGTCGCGCCGCCGCGACGACCGCGATCATCAGCACGGTCCGCACCGTCGGCAACTCCCAGCCGGCCACCGCGGCATAGCCGGTGGACGCCGCAAGTGCGACGAGCGCGGCGCCCTGCGGCCGTGGCAGGACGCGCCCGAGGCGCGGCACGGCCCACCACAGGGCGCCGGCGAGCAGCGCGAAGAAGCCACCGACCATGCCCACGTGAAAGCCCGAGATCGCGACCAGATGCGTGAGTCCGGTGGCGCGCAGGGTTTCCCAGTCCAGGTCGCCGAGCGCGCGGGTGTCGCCGATCGCCAGCGCACGCACGTAGCGCGCCGTATCGGTGCCGACGGCAGCGTCGATCCGACCCGCCACCGCATCGCGCCAGGCATCCATACCGCCCGCGCTTCCGACCTGGTCAACCGCGGATCGCGTACGCACGTAGCCCGCGGCGGTGACCCGGGCGGCCATCGCGTGTTTCTCGCTGTCGAGCCAACCGGGATTGCGCAACCCGCGCGGTGCCCGCACACGCACCGTGAACGCCCAGCGACTGCCCGGCGCGAGGTCCATGCGGCGCGCATCGGCCTCGACGCCCCGGTCGTCGTACCAGGCCAGACGCAGCAGGCGTCCGCGCAGTGCGGGCACGATGGTCTCCGCGCTGTCCACGCGGAACGCGAACCGTGTGCGCTGCGCCTCGTGCAGCGGGAGCTGTACGACCCGGCCGCTCACTTCGACATCGGCCCGCTCCAGCGACGCCGGCAATTGCAGCGCAAGACTGTGCATCGCGTGCAGGCCGCACAGGGCCGCGCCTGCAAACGCGGCCCCGAGCAATCGCCCGGCCATGCGCCCGCGCATCCACGCGGCCGCGCCGCCGATCAACGCGACGAGCAGCATCCACCGCGGCGGAAGCGCCGGCAAGGCGAGACAGCCCGCCGCGCCGGCCACGAGCAGCGCCGCCGTCGCAAGGCCCAGCACGGGCACGCGTGCCGGCCGTGCAGGCGGCTCCGCGCCGGTTCCGGGCAGGTGCGTGAGAGGTTCGGCCCCCATCGTCATGGGACGAGCCTCGCCGGATGGACGTAAGCGCCCCATCCGGTCTCCCGGCGTAAAAACGTAGGGAAAGCCCGTCGGCCCACGCCTCGTCCCGCACGCCGCCGTGCCCCTGTCGATCGCCGCGCCATCCGCGCAACCGAGGCACCTGCCTCGGGCCGGGCCGGGTGCGGCATCATCCGTCGGCATGAAGCAACCCGTTCGAGCACGCAGCTTTCCACCCGTGGTCGGCCCGGGCGCGCGTGTTCTCGTCCTCGGCAGCATGCCCGGCCGGGCATCGCTCGATACGGAGCGCTACTACGCGCACCCGCGCAATCTGTTCTGGCCGATCATGGGAACGCTGGTCGACGCTGGTCCCGGATACCCCTACGCCGAGCGGCTGGCCCGGTTGCGGCGGGCAGGGATCGCGCTGTGGGACGTGGCCGCGGAGTGCACGCGTGCCGGCAGTCTCGATGCAGAGATCGAACGCGACAGCGTCGTTGCCAACGACATCGGCGGCCTGCTGGCCCGACATCCCGGCATCGTCCGCATCCTGTTCAACGGCGCGGCGGCCGAGACCCTCTACCGCCGCCACGTCGCCCCGCTGCCGGCCGGCGCGCCTGCCTGCATGCGCCTGCCGTCCACCAGCCCGGCGCACGCGGCCATGCCCCTGGAGCTCAAGCTGGCAGCGTGGCGCGAGGGCCTCGCCCCCTGAGCCGCCCGCAACGGATCGTCCCGCACGCGGGCGCCGGAGGCCGCGGGCCCGCAGGCATGCTGGGCGCTCGTCCGGCCGCAGGAGTTCCCATGACCACCCTCATCCAGCCCCGCACGCATGACCTGGGGGGCGGCTTCGAAGTCCGCCGCGCGGTGCCTACCCTGCAGGCGCGCAGCGTCGGCCCTTTTGTGTTCGTCGACCACATGGGTCCCGCGGTCTTCGAGCGCGGTGCCGGCATCGACGTGCGCCCGCACCCGCACATCGGCCTGGCCACCGTGACCTTCCTGTGGTCAGGCACGATCCATCACGCGGATACCCTGGGCTGCGCGCAGGACATCACTGCCGGCGACGTCAACTGGATGACCGCCGGGCGCGGCATCGCCCATGCCGAGCGCACCCCGCAGACGCTCCGCGAAGGCGAGCATCCGCTGCACGGCATGCAGACCTGGGTGGCCCTGCCGCGTGCGCACGAAGAGACGGCGCCCGGATTCCATCACCATCCGGCGTCCACCCTGCCCCAGTTCCGCCGCGCTGGCGCCTGGGTGCGGGTGATCGCGGGTCGGGGCTTCGGTGAGGAATCCCCGGTACGCGTATTCGCCGACACCCTCAACGTCGCGCTCGACCTCGATGCGGACGCGGAGCTGGCGATTCCGCCCTCGCATGCCGAGCGCGCGCTCTACGTACTCGAGGGCGATGCACAGGTCGACGGCGCGGATGTCCCCGCGCGCCACCTGGTCGTGCTCGATCCGGGCGCCCCGGCGACGCTACGCGCACGCACGCCCCTCAAGGCCATGCTCTTCGGCGGTGAGCCGCTGGACGGGCCGCGACACCTGTGGTGGAACTTCGTTTCGTCGTCACGCGAACGCATCGAACAAGCCAAACAGGATTGGCAAGCCGGCAGGTTCGGCAAGGTTCCCGCGGACCACGAGTTCATTCCGCTTCCCGAAAAGTGAATTGCGTCACACAAATTACCGCGATGCAGCACGCGAACCGGCGTATTGTCAATGCGGCGTGAGGGAACTCTAGGGGGACGTACCAATGCACAAGAAGACATTGCTGGCGCTGACCGCCATGCTGGTGTGGGCCGGACCTGCTCGGGCGCAGACCGCCACCGACTGTCCGCAACTGCCGCCCGGCAGCAATGCCCAGTGGGAGGTCCAACAGGGGCCCGGCTTCGTGTTCTGCCGCGCGGTGGAACGCGACAGCGCCCGCCAGGCATTCGCGGTCACCATCGGGCGTGAGGCGAGTTTCAAGCCGCGGCGTACCGATCGCGTCGGCGACCGGGTCACCATCGATGGCACACGCACCTACTGGCATGCGCCGCAGAACGATCTGCTTGCCGGCACCCTGGTGCGCGAGACCTTGCTCGAGCTGCCTTCGGGCGACTATGCGCACATCATCGTCCGCGCCAGCGACGAGACCCAGCTTGCCAGGACCCTGCAGGACGCCGAGGCGCTGCACTTCTCGGACGTGCGGCTCGGCAGCAAGTAACGGCGCGGGTGCGCACCGCCGCGCGAGACGAGAAGGCCCGGCGTCGCCGGGCCTTTTTTCTGGGCACTACCTCGCAGGTCTAGAACCGGCCCTGCTGGAAATCCACGAACGCCTGCATCAGTTCCTCGCGGGTATTCATCACGAAGGGGCCATGCCGCGCGACCGGCTCACGCAGCGGGCGACCCGCGACCAGGATCAGTCGGGTCGGCGCGGTACCGGCCTTCAGCTGCAGCCGCTCGCCCCCACCGAGCACGGCGAGTTCCTGCTGGGCGAGCGCGCGCGCATCCTCGCCCTCGCCCACGTCGAGTCCGCCTTCGTACACATAGGCGAAGGCGTTGTGCCCCTGGGGCAGCGTGTAGCGCCAGGTGCTGCCGGGCTCGAGGGTGACGTCGAGATAGAGCGGATCTGTCGCAGGCTGCGCGATCGGCCCGGACACACCGTCGACCTCGCCGGCGATGATCTTGACCGAGACACCCGGCCCTGCCACGACGACCGGCAAGCCGTCCGGCGCGAACTCCTGGTATCTGGGCGCGGTCATCTTGTCCCTGGCCGGAAGGTTGATCCACAGCTGGAACCCGCGCATGCGACCGGCCTCCTGCTCCGGCATCTCCGAGTGCACCAGACCGCGGCCCGCGGTCATCCACTGCACGCTGCCGGGCACCAGCAGGCCCTCGTTGCCGTGGTTGTCGCGATGACGCATGCGGCCGTCGAGCATGTAGGTCACGGTCTCGAAGCCGCGATGGGGATGGTCGGGAAATCCGGCCAGATAATCCTCGGCGCGATCGGTGCCGAACTCGTCGAGCATCAGGAAGGGATCGAGATCGGGCAGCTGCTGCGTGCCGATGACCCGGGTCAATCGGACCCCCGCGCCGTCGCTGGCGGGGGTGCCACGCACGGTGCGGACGATCCGCGCGCTGGTAACAGGGGTGGACATGACAGTTCCTTCAGGCGAATGGACGACGCCAACAGAATGCGGGGGCCCGCCCTGCGGGACAGTGGCATGGACGGAACGGACGGTTGCGCACGCCGCGGGCGCGGCGCCGTCCCGCCGATGCTCAACGTGCGGTCAAGCGCCAGGCGCGATGGATACGCGCGTTGCGCTCGAAATCCGGCGGCAAGGTGAGCGCGGTGATGTCCTCGCAGGCGGCGAATGCGGCCACGGCCTCGGTATCCAGGCGGAAGCGGCGGAAATTGTTCGAGAAGTACAGCACGCCACCGGGCGCCAGGCGGGCCACCGCTGCCCGAAGCAGGCGCACATGTTCGCGCTGGATATCGAAGTCGCGCGCCCGGGCGGAGTTCGAGAAGGTCGGCGGATCGCAGAAGATCAGGTCGTACTGCGCGGTCTCCGCGTCCAACCACTGCATCGCGTCGGCCTGCACGAGGCGGTGCCGGGCGCCGCCGACACCGTTGGCGGCGAGGTTGTCGGCGCACCACTGCAGGTAGGTGGCGGACAGATCGACCGTCGTGGTGCTGCGCGCCCCCCCCACCGCCGCATGCACCGTGGCCGCACCGGTATACGCGAACAGGTTGAGGAAGCGGGTGTCGCGCGCTTCATCGGCGATGCGCAGTCGCATCGGGCGATGGTCGAGAAACAGGCCGGTGTCCAGATAGTCGAACAGGTTCACCCGCAGTCGCACGGCACCCTCGTCCACCAGAAGGAACTCGTGCCGGGCATCGAAGCGGCCGTACTTGCTGCCACCCTTGCCGCGCGCGCGGGTCTTGACCGCGATGCGCTCTCGCGGAACGCGGAACACCTCGCGCGCGGCGGCCAGCACGTCGTTGAAGCGGCGGCGCGTAACGGCTTCGGGAATCTCCGCCGGCGCGGCGTACTCCTGCACGTGCAGCCAGAGCAGGTTGCCTGCGGGCGAGCCGTCGTCGGAGGCGATGTACACGTCGATCGCGGCCGCGTATTCCGGCAGGTCCGCATCGTAGGCGCGGTAACACTGCACGTCCTCGCGTTCGCGCCACGACTTGAGCCGGCGCATGTTCTTGCGCAGCCGGTTGGCGACCATCGTCGCGCCCTCCGACAGCTGCACTGCCGCTTCATCGGTCGCACGTTCGGGCGGCTGCACCGGATCGCAGACGATCAGGCTGCACTCGATGGCGCCGTTGAACACCTGGTAGTTCTTTTTGGCGCGCATGCCCGTGGCCCGGGCCAGCTCGGCATGGCCGCACAGCACGCTGGCGCGCCAGGCCGGCACGGCGCGGCGCAAGGCATTGCCGAGCGTGCGATACAGCGCCGGATCGGCGGCCAGGCGTACGTCATAGGGCGGGTTGCACACCACCAGCCCGCGACGCATCGCATCGGCCAGATCGGCCGTCTCCTGCGATGCGGGCGGCACCGGCGTGGCGAGACCCGCGACGTCGCCGACCGCCCAGTCGATGGCGTCGCGCAACCCCGCGGCGGTCGCGTTCTCGCGCGCGGCGCGGATCGCATGCGGGTCGAGATCGCGGCCGAAGAACACCGGGCGCAGACGGTCGCGCCCGACGCGCTCGCGCGCGCTGGCATCGTCGACCAGTCGCGCCCAGACCGTCGCGTCGAACCCGCGCCAGCGCGAGGGCGCGCGCGCCTCGCCCGGGCGGGCGGCATCGCGGGACAGGCCGGGGGCCACGTCCGCAGCCATCAGCGCGCCTTCGATCAGCAGCGTGCCGCTGCCGCACATCGGATCCAGCAAAGCCCCGCCCTCGGTGTAGAGCGCCGGCCATCCGCCACGCATCAGCACGGCGGCAGCCAGTGTTTCCTTCAACGGCGCCTCGCCCTGTGCGCGCCGCCAGCCGCGGCGGTGCAAGGGTCCACCGCCGAGATCCACCGACAGGATGGCGCGCCCCTTGCGCACCACGAGATTGAGGCACAGGTCGGGCGCTTCGACGTCCACGTCGGGCCGGGCGCCACTGGCCTCGCGCAGCGAGTCGACCACGGCGTCCTTGACCCGCAGGGCTGCATAGCGCGCGTGGGTGATCGCGTCGCCCGAGACGTGCGCGTCGACGGCCAGCGTCGTCGACGCATCGAGATGCTCGGTCCACGGCACCGCACGCGCGCCCGTGTACAGCGCGTCCTCGTCCGCGCACGCGAACTCCGCCAGCGGCCACAGCACGCGGCTGGCCAGTCGCGACCAGAGCACGGCGCGCTGCGCGTCCTCCAGCGTGCCCACGACGTTGGCGCCCGCGGTGGTGGCGGTGGCGTGGGCGCAGCCGAGCGCGAGCAGCTCGTCGACGAGCAGGTATTCGAGGCCCTTGGCGCAACTTGCGAAGAATTTCATGTGTCGGTTTCACGAAGACGGAAAAACACCGGCGTCACCGCCAGCGGGCTGGCCGGCGATGGCGCAGTCGGCGAAGTGCGCATGCCGTGCCGGCCGTGCGCGGCACAGGACGGGATCGGATCAGAGGGATTGCAGCAGCGCACCGAAGGCCTGCGCCGACGCATCGACGTGGGCAGCCAGTCGATGGCCGTCGTCCACCAGCAACAGCCGACCGCGACGGGCCCCGGTCCAGCCCACCACGTCCGCTGCAGGAATCAGCTCGTCGTCCCAGCCGTGGATGACGGAAACGGGCACGTCGGCCGCCTGCAGCGGATGCGCCGCATCGAGCCGGACCGGCGGCGCCATCAGGAACAGGCCGGCCACCGGCACGCGCATCGAGACCTGGCCGGAGATCCAGGCGCCCAGGCTGGAGCCGGCGAGCACCAGCGGACCGCGGGCCGCCGCCGCCATCGCCAGCTGCTGAAGTCGCTCGAGACGCGCACCGACATCGCCGAGCGGGCTGACGTCGCGGCGCGCGTCCAGATCGGTGTAGTCCGGCCGCTCGCAGGTCCAGCCGAGCCGCTCGGCAACGGTGCCGAGGGCGGTGACCTTGGTCGCGTCGGGTCCGCTCTCGAATCCGTGCGACAGGATGCAGTGGCCACGCATGCTCACGCCTCCATCCATTCGACCGCATCGCCGATCCGCAGCGCACCGCCGCTCACGATCCGTGCGCACAGACCACCCATGCCCCGCATCGCGTTGTAGCCGCCGGGGCCCAGGGCCTGTTCCATTCGCGAACAGGGATCGCAGGGCTCGGTGCCTTCCATCACGACGTCGCCGATGCGGAAGCGGCGGCCCTTGAACGCGATCAGCGGAATGCCGGAGACCACCAGATTGCGACGCAAGGTCGCGGGTGCCAGTTCCGCATGACCCGAAAGCGCCGCGATCACCGGCAGATGTTCGGCCTGGATCAGGGTGGCACCGCGCTTGCCGCTGCCCCCGGCGTAGCGATCGCCCGCCAGGCCGCCACCGGTGCGCGCGACCGCGTCCGGCACCGCCTGCATCGGCGTGTCACGCGCCGGGCGAAGGCCGATCCATTCGAGCCGTCCGGCGCGCGGAAACTGCGTCATCAGGACGTGCAGCGCGGAATCTGGCGGAGGGTTTCTCATCCGTGAATGCTAGCATCCGCGCCATGCCCGACCCGACGCCCCGGCCGCCTCGCGCGCAGCCCCTGCCGTACGTGCAGCGCCTCGCACCGCGCGACCCGGGCGACATCGAGCTGGCCGTGATCCACTGCACCGAGCTGCCGGATCTGGCTGCCGCACGCGCGTACGGCGAGCGCATTCTCTACCCCTCCGGCACCGGTGCCAGCGGCCACTGGTACATCGACCGCGACGGCAGCACTGTCGAGTACGTCCCGCCGGAGCGCATCGCCCACCACGTCCAGGGCCGCAACGCGTGCTCGATCGGCATCGAACTGGTCAACCGCGGGCGCTACCCGCACTGGTACGACAGCCGGCACCAGGCGATGGACGAGCCCTATCCGGATGCGCAGATCGATGCGCTGGTGGCGCTGTTGACGCAGCTGCGGGCGTCGCTCCCGGCGCTGCGCCACATCGCCGGGCACGAGGACCTCGACAGCTCGCGCGTCGCGGCAAGCGACGACCCCGGATCGACCGTGCCCCGCAAGCGCGATCCCGGCCCACGTTTCCCGTGGGATGCGGTGCTCGCCCGGGTGCCGCTGCTGCGCATCACCGGCTGAACGCCTGAAGCCTGGGCGATGCGGGGCTCCACCTATAATCGCCGCTCAGCAGCGCCAGCCGGCGCGCCGCCGGACCGCTCGCGATGACGCCCCCCGTTTCAGAATTGATCGACCTGCTTTCGCTCGAGCGCCTCGAGGACAACCTGTTCCGCGGCCAGAGCCGCGACATCGGCACCAAATACGTCTTCGGCGGCCAGGTGCTCGGCCAGGCCCTGTCGGCGGCCCAGGCCACGATGGCGAGTCCGCGTCCGGCCCATTCGCTGCACGCCTACTTCCTGCGCGCGGGCGACGTCGAGGCACCCATCGTCTACGACGTGGACCGCACGCGCGACGGTGGTTCATTCTCGGTGCGCCGGGTCACGGCCATCCAGCACGGCAAGGTGATCTTCTTCTGCGCGGCGTCGTTCCAGGAAGAGGAACCCGGTGCCGAGCACCAGCTGACGATGCCGGAAGTGCCCGCGCCCGAGGACATCGAGCCGCAGGATCCACTGCCCGCCGAGGTTCTGGCGAAGCTGCCGGTCAAAGTGCAGCGCTGGCTCGACCGCAGCGGACCGTTCGAGTTCCGCCATGTGTATCCGCGCGACGAGCTCAAGCCGCCCAAGCGCCCCCCGTTCCAGCAGATGTGGTTCCGGCTCACCGGGCCGGTCGGTGACGCGCCCGCGCTGCATCGCGCCCTGCTGGCCTATGCATCCGACTTCCAGCTGCTCGGCACAGCGACGTTCCCGCATGGCATCAGCTATTACCAGCCGAACGTGCAGATGGCCTCGCTCGACCATGCGCTGTGGTTCCACCGCCCGTTCCGCGTGGACGACTGGCTGCTGTATTCGCTCGACAGCCCCAGCGCACAGGGCGCGCGCGGGCTGGCCCGGGGGCAGATCTTCGATCGCGCCGGCCGGCTGGTGGCCAGCACCGCGCAGGAGGGCATGATCCGCGCCCGGCCCTTGGATGCCGCGCCGGTGCAGGCAGCCTGATGCGCCAGGTCTTCACCAGTCCGCGTCTGGAAAACGTGGAGCGGGTCGCCGAGCTGCTGCGTGCCGAGTCGATCGAGGTCCGCATCACCAATGGCCGGTCCTACAAGGGGCAGCGGCGCGCCAATTTCAGCTACCGCGAGGATTCCGGCGCACCCCGACCCGCGGTGTGGGTGATCCGCGCCGAAGACCAGACGCGTGCGCGCGAACTGCTGCGCGGCGCCGGCCTGCTGCAGAACCAGCCCTCGACCCGGCGCTATCTCGGCCAGGACGACCTGGTGTTCGCCTCCGAGCGCGCGGAAACGCCACGCCGCGGCATGAGCCGCGCGTCCAAGGTCCGCTACACCCTGCTCGGCGGCGCGGCGCTGGTGATCGCGCTGTCCTGGATGTCGCGCCCCGATACCGCTGCGCGAGTCGCCGCGACGAGCTCCGGCCCCACCCCCGCGCCCGCGCCGCGTGTCGAGGCGGCGCCGCCGACGGTCGAGGCCAGCGTCAACCGGATTCCGGTGCCGCGGGCCCTGGCCGAAGCCGTGCTGCTCGCCGAGCTGGCCGACCTCGACGGGCCGGCCTGCATCCGCATCGACGGCGCCGCCCCCGACGCCGCGCTGCTCGGCCGGCTGCAGGCGGATGCGCCGGGCGTGGTTGCAAGTCCCGCCTGCGGTGGCGAATCCGACCCGGGCACCGCCTCGATCGAGGTCGCCAACTACCGGACCGACGGCTCGGGCGTGGGCACCGTCGACGTGACGACGGGCGCGCCCGCAACCGTCGATCGGACCACCCGAACGCTCGACGTCGCGCGCACCGGTCGCGACTGGCGCATCGGTCCCGCAGGCTGAGGCATCATCGGCGGGCCGGTCACATCCGGCCGGGTCGTCGCGTCCTGTCCGTCGTGACCCGCCGAATGGACGCTCCCCGATGCACGCGATCGCCGCCGACCCCAGTCTCGAAGACCGGATCCACCATGAGCTGCCGGCCGCACGCGCCGGCGATCAGGCGGCCTACGGCCGCATCGTCCACCTGAGCCAGAACGCGACCACCGCGATCGCGCTGGCCATCACCCGGGACGTGCACGCCAGCCAGGACATCGCACAGAAGGCCTATCTCAAGGCCTGGCAACAACTCGGCCGGCTGCAGAACGTGACCAGCTTCCTGCCGTGGCTGCGCCAGATCACCCGCAACCTGGCACGCGACCACCTGCGTGCGCGCCACGATCGGCTGGTGGCCGGGGAGACCGCCGAACTGGCGATCGCCCAGGCCGCCGATCCGGACAGTTGCCCGATGCAGCGCATCGTCGATGACGAGACCGGACGCGTCGCCGCGGACCTGATCTCCGAGCTGCCCGACGACAGCCGCGAGGTGCTGTTGCTTTATTACCGCGAGGGCGGCAATTCGAAGCAGGTCGCCGCTCTCCTGGGCCTTTCCGACGCCGCCGTGCGCAAGCGCCTCTCGCGCGCCCGGCGCAGCCTGCGCGAGGACCTGGTCGCACGCTTCCGCGACTTCGCCGAGAGCTCGGCGCCGGGCACGGCGTTCACACTGGTCGTGACCGCCGGGCTTGCCGCGTTCGCCAAACCTGCCGCGGCCGGCACGCTGGCCGGTGTCGCGGCAGGCAGCGCGATGGGCGGCGGGGTCGCGGGCAAGGCCGCGCTCGGCAGCGCAGGTGCGTTCGGTGCAGCCGGGGCCGGCCTCCTGTTCGGCAGCCTGACCCTATGGCTGTGCCGGAAGATGGTGGCGCGTTACGCGGACACCGACGCCGAGCGACGGGCCATTCTGCGGCTTTACGACCGGTGGTTCATCGGCGGCGGCCTGCTCGCGCTGGCTATCATGTTTCCGGTCGGCTTCTTCGTCGGGAGGGGCGTGCTGCCGTCGACGTGGGCTGCCGCGTCCGGTCTCCTCCTGATGCTCGTCTACAACTATCCGCTGCTGACCAGCCTTCCGCGGCTGATGAACCCGCTGCTCGCACGCGATGCCGCGCGTGACCCGGCAGGTGCGGCCAGGCGCGCACTCGCCTATCGCCTGATGTTCGGACCCAGCGGTCTGATCATCACCAACCTCGGCGTGCTGGGTGCGCTGCTGATCCTGTACCTGCAGAAGGCGTGAGCCCGCAGGTCTGAAATCGCCTCGCGTGCGCAGACCTCCGGTGATGCGCGACCGCGCTGCAGCTCTCCCAAGCCGCATCGGTGAATCCGGATCGGATGGATGATTGCGGAGGCGCGGAAGTCCGGAGTTCACGAAAGCGAAGCCGCGCGAGGCGCGGCTTCGTTCAGCGTGGGCGATGCTTCAGCGCTGAGGTCGCCCGGCGCGCAGTTCCTCGCGGCTCAGAAAGCCGTCGCGGTTCTCGTCGAGCCATGCGAAACGGTCGGTCAGGCGCGGCATCTTCTCGGACACCTCGACCCGGCTGAGCCTGCCGTCGTTGTTCAGATCGGCCTCGCGGAACCTGGCCTCGAACCGGCGCTCGCCTTCGGCGCGTCGCTCCACCGCCTTCGCTTCGAACCAGCTGCGCAGTTCGCTGCGGGTCAGATGGCCGTCGCGGTTGCGGTCGATCGCATCGAAGTCGGCCACCAGATCGAGACCGCGCCCGCCCTGCGCCCCGCCCTTGCCGCCTCGCGGTGAGCCGGCGCCGCTGTCGGCACGCCGCGTGCCGTCGCGTGCCGGCCGCTCGGCACGCGCGGCATCGCGACGCGCCTGCATCGTCTGCTGCGCAGCCTGTGCCTCGGCGCGGCTGATACGGCCGTCGTTGTCGGTGTCGAATCGCGCCAGTGCATCCACCGGGCTGCCCATCGCGCCGCGGTGTCCGTACCCGCGCTGCGCGCCGGTCTTCGCGGATTCGGTCTGCGCACCCGTCGCGCCCGTCGACTGGGCGAGCGATGCCCCCGCGAAGGTGATGGAAAGCGCCGCGACGGTCGCAGCGGTCAGGAGTTTCGTCTGCATGGTGTGTGTCCTGTGATGCGGCACCGCGCCGCCAGTGCAGGGATCAACGTCCGGACCGCGCGGGCCGTTGACCGCCGGGCGCACGGGTTCAGCTGGTGGACGGCCGCCCGTGTCGCGATGCCTGCGACCGCCGGCGCTATCCTGCCTGCATGCAGCACAGTGCCCGACCCGATCCGGATGCCGACCTCGCGGCCGACATGCGCCTGTTCCACACCGGTGCGCACGCCTGCGGTTACTGGCCCGAGCGCAGCGCCCGCGACCTGGTGCTCGATCCACGCGACGCACGCCTGCCGCAGTTCTATCCGCAGGCCCTGCGCTGGGGCTTCCGGCGCTCCGGCGACATCGTCTACCGGCCGCATTGCGCCGGCTGCCAGGCCTGCGTCGCGGTGCGGATTCCGGTGCGCGAGTTCGTGCCGAGCCGCAGCCAGCGACGCGGTCTGGCGCGGAATGCCGACATCGAGACCCGGGTGGTCGCGGCGGAGCGCAACGCCGAACGGCTGGCCCTGTACCGGCGCTACCTCGCCGCGCGCCACGCGGGCGGCGGCATGGACGACCACGGTGCGAGCGAGTTCGACCAGTTCCTGATCGGCAGCTGGAACGAGGGCCGCCTGCTGGAGCTGCGCCTGCACGGGCGACTGGTCGCGGTGGCCGTCACCGATCTCGTCGCCGACGCCCTGTCCGCGGTCTACACCTTCTACGATCCCGATCTCGTGTCACGCGGGCTCGGCACACTCGCGATCCTGCAGCAGATCGCCTGGGCCCGACGCGAGGACCGGCACCACCTGTATCTCGGCTACTGGATCGAAGGACACCGCAAGATGGACTACAAACGCAGCTTCCAACCGCTCGAAGGCTTCGACGGTCGCCACTGGCGCCCGCTCGCGGACGCCGTGCGATGAGACGCGCGATGGCCTGGTGTCTGCTGCTCCTGTCGCTGCTGGTGCTGGCTGCCTGCGCACGCGGGCTGGTCCGCGGCGACGAGGCGGCAGACCATGCGCCGACGCCGCCCGCGGCGGGCGCACTGCGCATCGCGACGTACAACGCCTCGCTCAACAGCGACGAGGCCGGGGGCCTGCTCCGTCGGCTCGAGGGCGACGATGACGACGTGCGCAAGGTGGCCGCCGTCCTGCAGGTGGTGCGGCCCGACATCGTGCTGATCAACGAATTCGATTACGTCGCCGACGGCAGTGCGGCGGACATGTTCCAGACGCGGTGGCTGGAGCGTCCGCAGCCCGGCGGCGGGGCGGCGCTGCACTATCCCTACCGCTACCTCGCCCCCGTCAACACCGGTGTTCCGAGCGGACTCGATCTCGACAACAGCGGCAGCGTCGGTGGCCAGGCGCGCGACCGCGGCAACGATGCATGGGGCTACGGGCTCCACCCGGGGCAGTACGGCATGCTGCTGCTGTCACGGTATCCGATCGATGCAGCGGCGGCGCGCACCTTCCAGATGTTGAGGTGGAGCGCGATGCCGGACGCGATGCGGCCACGCGATCCCGCGACCGGCGGGTTCTTCCACCCGGACGCCGTCTGGTCGCAGCTGCGGCTGTCGTCGAAATCGCATTGGGACGTGCCGGTGCGCACGCCGCAAGGCCGGCTGCACATCCTGGCTTCGCACCCCACGCCCCCCGCCTTCGACGGACCGGAGCGGCGCAACGTGGCCCGCAACCACGACGAGATCCGTTTCTGGACGGCCTATCTGTCCGACGCCGACACCCGCGACTGGCAGTGCGACGACGCAGGCACCTGTGGCGGGCTGGAGCGCGACGCCCGCTTCGTGATCCTCGGCGACCTCAATGCCGACCCGGTCGACGGTTCGGGCGAACACGGCGCCATCGTCGACCTGCTGGAACATCCACGTGTGCTGCGCATGGCGACGCCGCGCAGCGAGGGTGCGGTGGAGGCCGCCGCGCGCGACGGGGGCGCGAATGCGGTGCACCGCGGCGCCGCGGCGCACGACACGGGCCAGTTCGGCCCGCGCGTGGGCAACCTGCGCATCGACTACGTATTGCCGTCGGTGGGCCAGCGTCCGGTCGCCAGCGGCGTGTTCTGGCCTCCGTCCAGCTCGCCCCACGCCACGATCGTCGACGGCACCGATCACCGTCTCGTCTGGGTGGACGTGATCCGCGACTGACCTGCCGCGGGTCAGCGACGCCGGCCCGAACGCCAGATCGACAGCAGGATCCAGAGACCGCCGAGGGCGGCGCTGACGAACCCGACCACACCCAGAGCCATCAGCCAACGGTTGCCGGCGCCGCCGCTGACGCTGTTCATCACGATCGACGAACCGATCACCAGCGCCGCGACCACGACGCCCATGGTCAGGCGATTGGCGGCGCTGTTGAGCTGGTCGCCGAAGGCCTTGAGCGAGGTCACCTCGATCTGGCCGCGCAGCCGACCGCGGCGCGCGCTCTGCAACAGGCGCCGCAGGTCGCGCGGCAGATCCGCCATCAGATCGAGCGCGCCGCTCAGGGAGCGTCGTCCGCGCGATGCGAGTGCGCGCGGGGAGTGGCGCATCCACATCAGCCGCTCGAGCCAGGGTTGGGCGGCGCCGGTCATGTCGAACTCCGGATCGAGCTGCCGGCCGAGTCCCTCCAGCGTCAACAGGGCCTTGATCAACAGGGCGAGGTCCGGCGGCAGCATCAGGCCGTGCCGGCGCAGCAAGCCGGTGACGTCGCCCAGCATCGCGCCCAGGTTCAGATCCTTGAGCAGGACGCCGCGGTATTCGTCGACCAGTCCGTCGATTTCCGACTGCAGGCGCAGTTCGTCGACATCCGGATCGTCGGTCCAGTCGAGCAGCACGTCGCAGACCGCCTGCGGCTGCTGGAACACCAGCCCGTGCAGCAGGCGCGCCACCTGCTCGCGGAGCACCGGCGAGAGCCGTCCCACCATGCCGAAATCGATGATCGCCACGCGCCCGTCGCGCATGAAGAACAGGTTGCCGGGGTGCGGATCGGCGTGGAAGAGACCGTGTTCGAAGACCATCCGCATCACGACGTCGGCACCGGTCATCGCGAGCGTGTGGCGGTCGAGACCGGCCGCGTCGATCGCGGCCATGTCGCCGGCCGGGACGCCATCGATCATCTGCTGCACGTTGAGGCGTTCGCTGGTCCATTGCCAGTACACCCGCGGCACCAGGATGCGCGGATCGTCGGCGAACTGCCCCGCGATGCGCTCGGCGTTGCGGCACTCGCGCGCGAAATCGAGCTCGTTGCGCAGCGAGCTTTCGAACTGGTGGACCACATCGACGGGTCGGTACCGGCGCAGGTCCGGCGCCCGGGCCTGGACGATCTCCGCAAGCCGCGCGAGCAGCCGGAGGTCCGCCTCCACCACCTCGCGGATGCCCGGTCTGCGCACCTTGAGCACCACCGGCGTGCCGTCGTGCAGCCAGGCGCGATGCGCCTGAGCCAGCGACGCGGCCGCCAGCGGGGTCTCGTCGAACCGTGCGAAGACCCGTTCCGGCGCATCGCCCAGATCCGCTTCCAGCTGGGCGCGCACGGCCCCGATCGCCGCCGCGGGCACCCGGCTCTGCAGGCGGCCGAGCGCCTCGATCCAGTCCGGCGGAAGCAGGTCCACCCGCGTGCCCAGCACCTGCCCGAGCTTGACGAACGTCGGCCCCAGGTCCTGCAAGGCGTGGCGCACCCGCTCGGGTGGCGACAGGCGCAGGACCGAGGCTTCGCCCGCGCCGCCGATGTGCAGCAGGCGTCCCGCACGCTCGAGCGCACCGGCCATGCCGATACGCTGGACGAGATCACCGAAGCCGTAGCGCACGAGAACCGAGGCGATCTCCTGCACGCGCCCGAGGTCCCGGACGGTCGCGAGCGTGTCCCACATCAGGGCGCGTCCACGGTCTCGACCAGGCCGCGCAGCGCCGCCGCGACGGTCTGACGGCGCACCGCATCGCGATCCCCGCCGAAGTGGAACAGCCGTGCGCCGGCATACCCGCCGCGGCGTTTCCATGCGATCCACACGGTGCCCACGGGCTTGTCGTCGCTCCCTCCACCGGGCCCGGCGATTCCGGTCACCGCCACCGCCACGCTCGCACCCGAATGGACGAGCGCCCCGGACACCATCTCGATCGCGGTCTCGCGGCTCACCGCGCCCTGCGTCTCCAGCGTGTGCGGATTGACACCCAGCATGGCCTGCTTGGCTTCGTAGCTGTAGGCGGCCATGCCGCAGTCGAACCAGTCGGAACACCCTGCCACATCGGTGACCGCCTTCGCGATCCAGCCCCCGGTACAGCTCTCTGCGGTGACCAGCCGATGGTGGCGGCGACGCAACAGCGCGCCGGTGTCGGCAGCGAGCGCATGGAGCGCCGCGTCGGTCGGGATGTCGGCCTGGTTCATCTGCAATGCCCGTCGAAGGGCCTGCCGTTGTACCGCAAAACCCGGACCCGCGGCCCGCGTGCGCACGAAAAAGGCGGGCCGTTTCCGGCCCGCCTCCGTCACTCCCGACGCCTGCGCGGCCTCAGTAGCGCAGGCGCAGCGTCATGCCGTAGGTCCGCGGCGCACCGAGGAACGCGTTGAACGAACCGGTCTGGATCGGCGCATCGATGCCCACCTGCTTGTAGGTCTCGTCGGTCAGGTTCTGGCCCCAGACCTCGAGCATCCAGCGCTGGTCCTGCCGGCCGAAGCCGAGCCTGGCGTTCATCACGGTGTACGCGTCCTGCATCTTCTCCGGCTTGAGGTCGGAGCCGGTGTTGTACTCGGACATGTACTTCGCGCCGATGTTGAAACGGCCCTGCAGGTTGGACCCGATGTCCCAGGCGTACGTGGCCGACGCATTGCCCGACCATTTCGGCGCGAAGCTCATCTGGTTGCCGGGAAGCAGCGGCAGGTCCGGCACGATGTCGTTGCCGTATTCGGTCTCCGCGTAGGTCAGGCCGCCCTGCAGCATCAGGCCCGGCATGCGGGTCTGCCACAGCACTTCGGCGTCGATACCCTGCGACGTGACCTTCGGGATCGAGCGGACCACGAACGCGGTGCCGAGGAAGCTGTTGAGCTGGAAGTCCTCGTAGGTCTGGTGGAACAGCGCGGCGTTGAGCAGCAGGTTGCCATCGGCCCAGTTGGTCTTCAGGCCCAGCTCGTAACTGTCGACGAACTCGCCGGCGAACGCGGTGTCGTCCTGCGGCGTGATGCCGACCTGGACGCGGTCGAGGTTGAAGCCGCCCGCCTTGTAGCCACGCGAAGCCGACACGTAGGTCATCACGTCGTCGGTCCAGTCGTAGGCGACCTTCAGCGTGCCGGACCATTCCTTCTCGGTGCGTTCCTGGTAGGTGCTGCGGCCGTTGTGCGCGATGTTCGCCCACGGCAGGCACATGAAGCCGGCGACCTGCGGCGCGATGGCCGGCACCAGACCGGCGAGCAGCTGCTGCTGAAGGGCCGGCGGCAGGCTGCCGAAGCCGTTGATGCGCTGCGCCAGTGCGCCGCCGACGCGCGCGGCGGGATTGGCCAGCGTGGCCGCGCAACCCTGGGCACCGTTCGGATTGGCGAAGTCCGACTGAAGCGTCTTCTTCTCCCGGGTGTAACGCAGTCCGAGAGTGACGTCGAGCGCATCGGTGGCGTGGAACGTGTTGTTGGTGAAGATCGCCGCGCTCTTGGCGTTCTGCTCGTACCGGTCACGCGCCCCCTGTCCCGTGAAGTTGGTGCCGAAGGGCCGGCCGCTGACCTGCGACAGGAAGAGCGCCGGATTGGCCGTGTTGACCGTCAGACCGCGCGGCGCGAGCTGCGCTGCGAGTGCCGGCAGCACCTGGGAGGCCACCGCGGTGGAGAGATAAGGCTCGTAGGCGGCGCCGAAGAAGTAGGAATCGTTGCGTCCCAGATCCTCGTCGGAATAGAACAGGCCGACCATCCAGTCGACGCGGTCGCTCGACCCGGTCAGGCGCAGCTCCTGGCTGAAGTTCTCGAACTTCACCAGCGAATCGTCCTCGTTCGGCGGGCGGTAGAGGATGTCCGCGCCGCTGTAGTCGAAATCGATGCTGGTGATCGCCTTCCAGTCGCGGAAGGCCGTGATCGACGTGAGCACCGCCTCGTTGGCCCATGGCGTCGTCCAGTTGACCTCGGCGGAGACGCCCTTGTCCTTCAGGTCCTGCTCGGTGGTGCGGTTGGCGTAGGCCAGGCGGCGGTCGAGATCGACCACCGGAATGATGCCCTGGCCACCGGGCGCCAGCGCATCGATGATCGGCGAGGTCGGGCCGCGTTGCGTGGTCACCGAGACGCAGCAGTTCTCCTCGCGGCTGGTGTAGTCCGCGATGAAGTTGATGTTGAGGTTGGACGTGGGCTCGAGCAGCAGCTGGCCACGCATCGAGTGGTAGTTCTGGTCGCCGTCCTCGGTCTCGCGGCGCGGCCCGCCGGCGGTGACCACGTTGTCGACGCCGTCGCGCGTGCGCTTGGTCGCGAAGATGCGGAACGCGGCATTGTCGCCGAGCGCATCGTTGTACGAGCCCGAAACGCCCATCAGGCCGTAGTTGCCGACCGTGACCTCGCCCTCGAGCGCCTGGGTGTAGCTCGGGCGACGCGTGATCACGTTGATCACGCCGGCCGAGGTGTTCTTGCCGAAGACGGTGCCCTGCGGTCCCTTGAGCACCTCGATGCGCTCCATCTCGCCGAGATCGCCGAAGCCGACGCTGTTGCGCGCGCGGTAGACACCGTCGATGACGATGCCGACCGAGGACTCCAGGCCCGGGTTGTCGCCCACCGTGCCGATGCCGCGGATGCGCGCGGTGGTCTGCGCGGCGGACTGGGTGCTGGTGACGGTCAGACCCGGTACCAGCACCTGCATATCCTTGATGTCGCGCACGCCGGTGTCCTGCAACAGCTGCTCGGGCAGCACGTTGATGACGATCGGCACGTCCTGGAGCGCTTCTTCGCGCTTCTGGGCGGTGACAGTGATCCCCGCCAGGGTGGTGGGTGCCTCGTCGGTGGCGGGAACCGACTGCGCCAGCGCGGGCATGGCGGTCGAAGCGAGCGCGATGACGACCGCGCGCGTGAGCAGGCGGCGCTGCAGATAACGTGGATCCATTGATAGTCCCCCAAATGCGTTGTGTTTGATTCCGGAACGCCCGCGCCACGACGGCCCGAGGCCATCGCGGATCTCCGCTTCCGGTCGTGCGTGGGGGACATGACCAGGAGCCGACAATCGCTTGTCTTGACGGAAACCTAACACAATTCCAGACGTGCGCGTATGGCGTATGGACGACATGCCGAGGACGTCGCGGCGGTGCCGTTCGGCCTGTCCCGAGGCGGCTGTGCGGGCCCGACCGGAACGCCGCGGCGGCGCCGGGACGAGGCAGGATCGGCGTGCTGGAACCGGGTGCTCGGTGTCGCCCGCCGACGCGCTGACGAGGCCCGGCGGGCGCACCCGAGGAATGCGATGCGTCCACATCCGGCGGACCCGCTCGCCCGCCGCTGCCGGCTGGCGCCGGCAGACCGGGCCCTCAACGCCGGTGACGACCGCCGCGCGGTGCGCGGCCCGAACACGCGGCGCGCCGCCGGCATGTGGGCGGGCCGGCAGGACGGCCGGCGTCGTCGGCGCGGCCGGCACCCGCGTGATTCGCGCGCCGCCGGGCCGGTCGGAATCGAGCCCGTCCGGCGGCCGCTCGCGAACGTAGCGCGCGGCCACCGCCTCGCTCGGGCCGACGCGCGGCACGGCACGCCGGTGGTCGCTTAAACTTGGCGGCCGCGCCGCGTGGCACGCCCGGACACCCGCAGGCTGCGCGCATGCCCGCATGCCCTTGCGGCCCGTCGCCCCCGGTGCGCCGTCGAGGCCCGTCACAGGCTGGACCCCTTGCAAGCATCCAATCCGAACCGCAACGCCGCCCCTCCACCGGGTGCGCCCCAGCACACGCCGCTGATGCAGCAGTTCTTCGCTGCCAAGGCGGAGCACCCGGACGTGCTGCTGTTCTTCCGGATGGGCGACTTCTACGAGCTGTTCTACGACGATGCGCGCAAGGCCGCGCGGCTGCTCGACATCACTCTCACCCAGCGCGGCAACTCCGCCGGTGCACCGATTCCGATGGCGGGCGTGCCTCACCACGCGGCCGAGGGTTATCTGGGGCGACTGGTCGCATTGGGCGAGTCGGTGGCCATCTGCGAACAGATCGGCGACCCCGCCGCCAGCAAGGGGCTGGTCGAGCGCCGGGTGGTACGCATCGTCACGCCCGGGACGGTCACCGACGAGGCCCTGCTGCAGGAACGTCGCGACACGCTGCTGATGGCGGTGGCACGCAACCGCGCGGGACAGTACGGCCTCGCCTGGGCGGATTTGGCGGGCGGCCGCTTCCTGGTGTGCGACTGCGCGAATGTCGATGCGCTGGAAGCGGAGATCGCGCGCCTGGACCCGGCCGAGCTGCTGGTGCCCGACGAGGACGGCTGGCCGGCCTTTCTCGGCGAGCGCAGCGGCGCGCGCCGACGCCCACCGTGGCTGTTCGACGCGGACTCGGGCCGGCGCCAGTTGCTGCAGTTCTTCGGGCTGCACGATCTGAGCGGCTTCGGCATCGAAGAGCGCCCGCTCGCGATCGCCGCCGCGGGTGCGCTGCTGGGCTATGTGGAAGAGACCCAGAAACAGCGCCTGCCGCATCTGACTTCGATCGCGGTGGAAAGCGGCGACGGCGCGATCGCGATGAATGCCGCGACCCGGCGGCATCTGGAGCTGGATACGCGGGTCGACGGCGACACCCGTCATACCCTTCTCGGCGTACTCGATTCCACCATCACGCCGATGGGCGGGCGGCTGTTGCGGCGCTGGCTGCATCGGCCGCTGCGCGATCGCGGCGTGCTCGACGAACGTCTGCATGCGGTCGCCACGCTGCAGGAATCCGGCGGCGATACGGATCTGCGGGAACGCTTCCGCGCCCTGGGCGACCTCGAACGGGTGCTTACCCGGATCGCGCTGCGCTCGGCGCGGCCGCGCGATCTCTCCACGCTGCGTGACGGCCTGGCCCTGCTGCCGGACGTGCGAGGGATGCTCGCCGGCCTCGACTCGCCGCGACTGCGCACCTTGCACGACAGCCTCGGTGAACATGCCGCCGAAGCCGTATTGCTGGCTTCGGCTCTGGTCGAGCAGCCGCCGGTCCTCGCCCGCGACGGCGGCGTCTTCGCCGATGCCCATGATGCCGAACTGGCTGAACTGCGCAGGCTCAGCGAGAACGCCGACCGGTTCCTGGTGGATCTGGAGACGCGCGAACGCGAGGCCAGCGGCATCGCCACGCTGAAAGTCGGCTACAACCGCGTCCACGGTTACTACATCGAAATCTCCAAGGCGCAGGCCGCCAGGGCCCCCACCCACTACACCCGTCGCCAGACACTAACCAACGCGGAGCGCTACATCACCGAGGAACTCAAGCAGTTCGAGGACAAGGTCCTGTCGGCCCGCGAACGTGCGCTGGCCCGCGAACGGCTGCTGTACGAGCAGCTTCTCGATGCGCTGGGTGCGCGCGTGGATGCACTCAAGCAATGCGCCGGTGCGCTGAGCGAACTCGATGTGCTGGCGTGCTTCGCCGAGCGCGCACAGGCACTGGACTGGTCGAGGCCGCAGCTGCAGGCCACACCGGGCATCTGCATCGAGCGCGGCCGCCACCCGGTGGTCGAAGCGGTGCGCCGCGAACCGTTCGAGCCCAACGACCTGGTGCTCGGTGATGGCGACGCGTTCAACGCGCGGCGCATGCTGGTGATCACCGGCCCGAACATGGGCGGCAAGAGCACCTACATGCGGCAGAACGCGCTGATCGTGCTGCTGGCGCACATCGGCAGCTTCGTGCCCGCGTCGCGGGCGGTGATCGGGCCCATCGACCGCATCCTCACCCGCATCGGCGCCGGCGACGATCTGGCCAGGGGCCAGTCGACCTTCATGGTCGAGATGGCCGAGACCAGCTACATCCTGCACCACGCCACCGACTGCTCGCTGGTGCTGATGGACGAGATCGGCCGCGGCACCTCGACCTACGACGGCCTGGCGCTGGCCGATGCCTGCGCCCGGCATCTGGCTCGCCACAACCGCAGCTACACCCTGTTCGCGACGCACTATTTCGAACTCACCGCGCTGGCCCAGCCGGGCAGCGGCATCGCCAACGTGCATCTCGATGCCGTGGAGCACCGCGACCGCCAGGGCAGCGAGACACTGGTGTTCATGCACGCGGTCAAGGACGGGCCCGCGGATCGCAGCTTCGGCCTGCAGGTGGCGGCGCTCGCCGGATTGCCGCGGCAGGTGGTGCGCGACGCGCGCGCCCGACTGGCCGAACTCGAGCAGCGTCGCCACGACGCACCGGCCGCCGCACCGCTGTCGGCCGAGACGCTGGACGCACCGCAGCAGATCGGACTGTTCGCGCCGTCCTCGGCGGCGCTCGAAGCATTGGCGGGCCTGGACCCGGACGAGCTCACGCCCAAGCAGGCGCTCGAGGCGTTGTACCGCATCCGATCGCTGATGTAGCGCGCGCATTGCCTTGGATGGCCGGTCGCGTCAGGTGATAGCCCCGGGCTATCGAATAGGCGTGAACAATCGATTTCCCCGGCGCGAGCGATCCGGCCTAACCTGAGGCCGCTGCATGGGGACCCCACTGCCGACGTGTCTGCGGAGTTTGCGCGAGCACGCCGGGCCCCAGCCGTCCCGCATACCGTCCCGAGTCCTCGAGTCGGGCCGCGCCCACCCTGGCCGACGCATCGTCGTCGGCGCCTGCCGGAGCCACCTCTCATGTCGACCGAAGCCAAGTGTCCGTTCCATGCCACCGCCGGTGGCGGCACCACGAATCGCGACTGGTGGCCCAGCCAGTTGCGCCTCGACCTGCTCAACCAGCACTCGGAGCGCTCCAATCCCCTGGGCGGCGCGTTCGACTATCCGCGCGAATTCGCCAAGCTCGACTACCAGGCGCTCAAGGCCGACCTCCGGGCACTGATGACCGATTCACAGCCGTGGTGGCCGGCGGACTTCGGCCATTACGGCGGCCTGTTCGTGCGCATGGCCTGGCACAGCGCGGGCACCTATCGCATCGGCGACGGCCGGGGCGGCGGCGGGCGGGGCCAGCAGCGTTTCGCTCCCCTCAACAGCTGGCCCGACAACGTCAGCCTGGACAAGGCGCGACGCCTGCTGTGGCCGATCAAGCGCAAGTACGGCCAGAAGATCTCCTGGGCGGACCTGATGATCCTCACCGGCAACGTCGCCTTGGAATCGATGGGTTTCCGTACCTTCGGCTTCGCCGGCGGCCGCGAGGACACCTGGGAGCCGGACCAGGACGTGTACTGGGGACGCGAGACCACCTGGCTGGGCGGCGACGTGCGCTATGCGCACGGTTCCGACGGCGCGCACAAGGCCGCCGACGAAGGTGTGCTGGTTTCGGACGACGATGCCGACGGCGACGTGCATACCCGCCGGCTGGAGAATCCGCTCGCCGCGGTGCAGATGGGCCTGATCTACGTCAATCCGGAAGGCCCCGACGGCAATCCCGATCCGCTGCTCGCAGCGCGCGACATCCGTGACACCTTCGGGCGCATGGCGATGGACGACGAGGAAACCGTGGCCCTGATCGCCGGCGGCCACAGCTTCGGCAAGACCCACGGCGCGGGTCCGTCGGACAATGTCGGCGTGGAGCCCGAGGCTGCCGACATCACCGCCCAGGGCTTCGGCTGGCACAGCAGCTACGGCACCGGCAAGGGCCCGGACACCATCACCTCGGGCCTCGAGGTGACCTGGACCCAGACCCCCGCGCAGTGGAGCAACCAGTTCTTCGAGAACCTGTTCGCCTTCGAGTGGGAGCTGGAGAAGTCGCCGGCCGGCGCGCACCAGTGGGTCGCGGTGGGTGCGGAGGCGGACATCCCCGATGCCTACGACCCGTCGCGCACGCATCGCCCGCGCATGCTCACGACCGACTTGGCGCTGCGTTTCGATCCGGTCTACGGCCCGATCTCGCGGCGCTTCCTGGAGCAGCCCGAGGCGTTCGCCGATGCGTTCGCGCGGGCCTGGTTCAAGCTCACCCATCGCGACATGGGGCCGCGCGCCCGGTATCTCGGGCCGGAGGTGCCGTCCGAAGAGCTGCTGTGGCAGGACCCGCTGCCTGCACGGTCGCATCCGCTGGTCAGTGAGGCGGACATCACGATGCTCAAGGCGCGGATCGCCGACGCCGGGCTTCCGGTGGCCGAGCTCGTGGCCACGGCGTGGGCATCCGCGTCCACGTTCCGCGGCGGCGACAAGCGTGGCGGTGCCAACGGCGCGCGCATCCGCCTGGCGCCGCAGAAGGACTGGGCGGTCAACCAGCCGGCGCAGCTCGCGCGCGTGCTCGAGACGCTCGAAGGCATCCGTACGACGTTCGACCGGGATGCCGAAGGCGGCGTCCGGATTTCGATGGCCGACCTGATCGTGCTCGCAGGCGGGGTCGGAATCGAACAGGCCGCACGCGCGGCCGGCAGCGAGATCCGCGTGCCCTTCCGGCCCGGCCGTACCGACGCCAGCGACGAGCAGACCGACGTCGAATCCTTCGCCGCGCTCGAACCGTTCGCCGACGGGTTCCGCAACTACATCAAGGGTCCTTCGTCCGTGCCGGCCGAGCACCTGCTGGTCGACCGCGCACAGATGCTCACGTTGACCGCGCCGGAGATGACCGCGCTCGTCGGCGGCCTGCGCGTGCTCGGCGTGAACCATGCCGGTTCGCAGGCAGGCGTTCTCACCGATCGGCCCGGTGTGCTGGGCAACGACTTCTTCCGCAACCTTCTCGATATGGGCACCGAATGGATGCCGGTCTCCCCGGCAGCGGAGCTGTTCGAAGGGCGCGTCCGCGGGGACGGCGCGAAGCGCTGGACCGCCACGCGGGTCGACCTGGTGTTCGGATCCAATGCCGTGCTGCGTGCACTGGCCGAGGTCTACGCGAGTGACGACGGCGAAGCGCGGCTGGTCGAGGACTTCGTCGCGGCCTGGACCCGGGTGATGGAGCTCGACCGTTTCGATCCTGCCTGATCGCCAGCCCATGCGGAAACGACGCCGTTGCGGCGGCAACGGCGTCGTGGGTGATCGAGGTGCGCCGCGCCGGATCGAGCGCAGACACCGGAACCGTAGGACCGACGCATTGCCGTTGCTGCAGCATGCAGCCCCTGTCTCTCCCGTCTCGCGGGAGGACCGGCCGTCGTCTCTCCCTGGTCCGGGTTGACGGCCACGGGCGCCCGTCGGGCACCTGCAGCCGCACGAGACAGTCGACAGCACGGCTCTTGTCCATGCCCTCCCCACGGTCGTCGGCGAACGCAGGATGCGTCGCGTACGTCGCGCCCGGCCTCGGGTACACGGCTTCGCGTGCCGGGTCGTCTGCACCGATGGCGGCCCCGGCATGCACCGACCCCATGCCCCCGCATCGCAGGCGTCGCCTGCTCCAGGCCGGTTCTTGGGCAGCGCTGGCATCCCCTCTGCCGCATATCGCGGCCCGCGCACGATGCCTCGACGCGACGACAACCGTTGAGCAGGCGATGGCATATCTCGAACTGCGCGCCCGAACCGCGCGACGCGCAACGTGATGCGCGCCCGCTGTGGTTGATATCCGAAATGCTGGTGTCGCGACTGCTGTCGATCAGATCGCGTCGATGTCACCGAGTGCGCGGATCAATCGGCGCGCGCGCTTGTCCGGTTTCTGCTCCGGCGCTTGGTAGCCCGCCCGTGCCGCGCGCAGTTCGGCCATCCGCGCTTCGCGCGCGACGCGCGAGGCCTCGGGCTCCGAGTACATCGTGCGCGCCGTCGATGCAGGGCCGCGCATGTCCGACAGCCCCGCCACGACGATCTCGAAGATCTCGTCCCCGCGCACGACGCGTACACAGTCCCCGATGCGCACCGCGCGCGCCGGCTTGGCGCGCTGGCCACCGACGTCCACCTTGCCCGTCTCGATCGCCTGTTTGGCCACTGCCCGTGTCTTGAAAAAACGCGCTGCCCACAACCACAGATCGAGGCGGACGCTGTGCCGGGCGGCGGATGGACTGATGTCTGTCATGCGGACTGGATCACGGCAGTGGAGAGTCGCCTCGCGCGCCGTTTCCGGTGCGCTGCGCGGGCAGCGTGGATCGTAGCGGGGCCGATGTCGTCGCTGGTCGAAGCATCATGCCCGGATGCGGTCGGGCCGTTCGCGTGCGGGCATGCGCGGCGGCGCAGGCCTCGCACCCGAACTGGAAGGCCTGAAACGCAAACGGCCGCCTTGCGGCGGCCGTCGTGCAGCGCGAAGCGGTCCGATTACTCGGCAGCCGCAGCCGACTTCCCGGCGGCCGTGGCCGCAGCGGCCTCGGCCCTGTCCGCGCGGGCCTTCTCGTTCTTGGCCTTGGCACCTGCGGACAGGTCTTCCTTGATGCGCGCCTTCTTGCCTTCCAGACCACGCAGGTAGTACAGCTTGCCGGCGCGCACCTTGCCGCGACGCTTCACTTCCACCGACTCGATGGTCGCGCTGTGGCTCTGGAACACACGCTCCACGCCGAAGCCGTGGGAGATCTTGCGCACGGTGAACGCCGAGTTCAGGCCCGCGTTCTTCTTGGCGATGACCACGCCCTCGTAGGCCTGGACACGCTCGCGGTTGCCTTCCTTGACCTTGACGTTGACGACGACGGTGTCGCCGGGGCCGAAGTCGGGAAGCTCGCGCGCGGTCTGGGCGCTTTCGAAATCCTGCAGCAGGGTGTTCAGGGAGGGCTTGGTGGTCATGGTCTTTGCCTGTTGGTGTCGTTGTAGGCGTGGTGCACGTGGACGCACGCTCTGGCTCGGTGAGCTCGTGGGCTCGATGGAACGGGTTAGCCGGGCATTATAGACGCAGGCCGGCGCATCGCGCCACCGCCCGCTCGAGGTCTCTCAGGCCGGGTCACCCGTGCCCTCCGCTGCCCGCGCGGCGTCGAGCAGGCGACGGTCCGCCTGACCCAGCGCCGCCTCGTCCAGAAGCTCGGGCCGGCGCACGGCGGTCCGCACAAGGGACTGCTGGCGCCGCCAACGGGCGATGTCCGCATGATTGCCCGACAGCAGCACGTCCGGGACCCGGCCCAACGCGTGCTCCACCGGGCGGGTGTAGTGCGGGCAGTCGAGCAGGCCGTCGCCTTCGAAGCTGTCCTGCTCGGCCGAGAGTGCGTCGTTCAGCGCACCGTTCTGCAGCCGTGCGACCGCATCCACGACCACCGCGGCCGCCAGTTCGCCGCCGGACAGCACGTAGTCGCCGATCGACAGCTCCTCGTCGACCTCGGCCTGCAACAGGCGCTCGTCGACGCCTTCGTAGCGGCCGCACAGCAGGATGAGCCGCGGCAGCGCGGCGAGTTCGCGCACCCGGGCCTGGGTCAGCGGCCGTCCCTGTGGACTCATGTAGAAGACCCGCGCCGGCCCGGGCGCCGCTGCGCGCGCCGCGGTGATCGCAGCCCGTAGCGGGTCGATCAGCATGACCATCCCCGGGCCGCCGCCGAAGGGGCGGTCGTCCACCCGGCGGTAGTTGCCTTCGGCGTAGTCGCGCGGATTCCAGCCTTGCAGCGCGAGGAGACCGCGTTCGCGCGCGCGCCCGACCACGCCGACCGTGGCCGCCTGGTCCATGAACTCCGGAAACAGGGTGACGACGTCGATCCGGATGCACTCGCGGCCAATGGCCGCCGGTGACGGATCGAAGGCCGGTGCGGAGGTCATCGCTGCGCGCTGGTGAGGAGGGCCATCACTCGGCCTCAGAAATCCGGATCCCAGTCGACCGTGACCAGCCCGGCATCGAAATCCACGGACACGACATAATCCGGCACCACGAACGGAATCATCCGTTCGCGCTCGCCGTGCGCCACCAGCACGTCGTTGGCGCCGGTTGAGAAGAGGTGCGAGACCGTGCCGAACTCGACGCCCTCGACGTTGCGCACGCGCAGACCCTCGAGGTCGACCCAGTAATACTCGCCCGGCCTGGGCGGAGGCAGGGCCTCGCGGGGCACCCAGACCTCGAGGCCGCGCGCGGCTTCGGCCGAATCGCGATCCTCGATCCCCGGCAGCGTGGCGACGACGCCCTTCGGCGTTTCACGCCCGCGTGCGCCCTCGCAGTCACGCTCGATGCCGCGCGCGTCGCGCAGCACCCAGGGCTGGTAGCGGAAGACCGCGCTGCGCGGCTCAGTGAACGATTCGAGCTTCACTTCGCCGCGCACGCCGAACGCGCCATGGACCTTCCCCACCTGGATCATCCGGCGGGGCGGCTGGCGCGTCGGTTCGTTCATCGCGAATGGCCGCGCATCGAGCGCGGCCCGGGGATCAGGCGGCGGTGGCCGTCGCCGCGATCTTGCCCGCTTCCTTGTACAGGCCGCGGACCTTGTCGGTCATCTGCGCGCCCTGGCCGACCCAATGGTCGACACGCGCGGTATCGAGAACAACGCGCTGCTCGCCACCGGTGGCGACCGGGTTGTAGTACCCGACGCGCTCGATGTTGCGACCATCGCGCGCACTGCGCGAGTCGGTGACGATGATGTGGTAGAAGGGACGCTTCTTCGCGCCGCCGCGGGTGAGACGGATCTTGACCATAGTGCTCTCTCGGTGTTGCCCAGTCGCCAGGGTGGCGAGGTAAGCCGGCGATTATAGCGGAAAGCCGCCCCCGCCCGGCAAGCCCGGACCGCTCAGGCGGCCAGCGGTTCCCAGGGCATCGCCCCCAGAACGGCCTGCAATGCGCTCACCATGTTCGCTGCGCCGGCGAACCCCTGCCCGTCGATCGAGGCCAGCGGCCAGACGCCGCTACTGTTGCAGGCGAAGGCGGCGTCGAAGCCTGACCAGTCCGCCCGATGCACCCGGGCAATGCGCTGGGCAGCGCCGGCCACGTCGAGCCCTGCGCGCAACATCCCCTCGGTCGTGCCCCGCAGCGCGTCCCCGGCAGGCCAGACGATGCCGCCGCCCGGCTCAACGAAACCGATGTTCCACAGGGTGCCTTCGAGCACGCAGTCCGCGTCGTCGACCAGCACCGCATCGTCGAACCCCGCCATACGCGCGGCCCGGCGCGCGTGCAGCAGCGGCAGCGTGGCGAGGTGCTTGAGATGCGCCAGCGGGCGCTGGTGTCGATGGCTTCTCAGACGCTGGGGTGTCGAGGGTGGAGTGCGCGGCGGCGAGACCGCGACGAGCAGGGTGACCACGGCCTGCTCGCCCCGCTCGACCGCAGCGGAGTCCATTGCGCCGACCGATACCCGCAACGTGGCGTCGCCCACTGCGGCAGCCCGCAGCGCGGACGCGAGGGCGTCACGGATGCGCGCCTCCGGCAATGCGCTTCCGAAGAGCTCGAGATTGGCCGACTGCAGCCGCGCCACGTGGCGCGCGAATCCCTGCACGGCGCCCCGTCGCACCTGCATCGTCGAGAGGTGGCCGTAGTTCAACTGCAATGCCCGCAGCGCAGCCGCGTCGGCAGCTCGGCCCTCGATCCAGAGACTGGCCGTCGCCACAGGAACCGTCACAGCAATGCGTCGGCCGTCCGCCACCAGCCGGTGACGAGCGACGCGGCGGGACGCGCCTGGGCCGACGCGGCGGATTGTCCTGCCCAGGCCTGCATCGCGTCGATCCGCGCGTCGCGCACCGCGGCCGCGCGCATCGGCCCAGTCAGGCCGCGTTGCACCGGGTAGGGCTGCGGCCTCACGTCAGACGACGCCGCGGCGCGGACATACGCCGTCGCCAGGGCGCGGCCGAGCCGCCCGCTGAACGCGCGCGTCAGCCACGCATCCTCCGGCTCGGCCGATGCCAGCGCGTTCGCCCAGACGGGTGGAATGGCCGCCTCCGGCGAGCGCAGGAAGGCGGTGCCGATTTGCACCGCGCTCGCCCCCAGCGTCAACGCCGCGGCGATGCCGCGACCGTCCGCAATGCCGCCCGCGGCGACCACCGGCACACGCAGCGCGTCGGCCAGACGCGGCAGCAGTGCGAACAGGCCGACCAGTTGCGTGTCGGCGCTCGCCGCATCGAAGGCACCGCGGTGACCACCGGCTTCGAAGCCCTGCGCGACCACCGCGTCGGCGCCGGCCGCCTCGGCGGCGAGCGCTTCATCGAGGGTCGTCGCACAGGCGAACCAGGCGATGCCCGCAGACTTGAGCTGGGCGACGAACGGCGCCGGAAACACGCCCATGATGGACGAGGCCGCCGCCGGTTTGGCGGCGAGCAGTGCTTGGCACTGCGCATGGAAATCGGCCGGCGTCGCGTTACCGGCATCTGCAGGTACGTGCGGGCCCCACTGCGCGAGAACAGTGCGCATCGCCGCTTCGGCCGCGGCGTCGCGCTCGGGCGCGGGGTCCGGAATCCAGAGGTTGACCTGGGCGGGCCCGCCGCCGGCGGTGCGCAGATCGTCCATCCACGCGCCGATGTCGCCAGGCTCGGAGAGCACCGCGCCCATCGCCCCCATGCCGCCGGCTTCGATCACCGCGCGTGACAGCGCGATCGGGCAGGCGCCCGCCATCGGCGAAAGAAGCACCGGCAGGCGCAGCCCGAAACGCGCGCAGAACGCATCGCTGCGCTGGCGGGCCGGGCGCGTCACGCGGTCAGCGGAACGGCATGCGGCCCATGCCGCCCATCATGCCCTGCAGGCCGCGCATCATGCCCTTCATGCCGCCGCGGGCCATCTTGCCCATCATCTTTTCCATCTGCATGTACTGCTTCATCAGCTTGTTGACCTCGGCCGGCGTGGTGCCGGCGCCGGCAGCGATGCGCGAGCGCCGGGAGCCGTTGAGCAGGTTCGGGTTGCGCCGTTCCTTCTTGGTCATCGAGTTGATGATCGCGATCATCCGCGGCACTTCCTTGCCCTGGCTGACCTGCTGCTTGAGGTGCTCGGGCACGTTGCCGAGGCCCGGCAGCTTGTCCATCAGGCTGCCGATGCCGCCCATGTTCTGCATCTGCTCGAGCTGGTCGCGCATGTCGTTGAGGTCGAACTTCTTGCCCTTGGCGACCTTCTCGGCGAGCTTCTGCGCCTTGTCCTTGTCGACCTGGCCCTCGACCTGCTCCACCAGCGACAGCACGTCGCCCATGTCGAGGATGCGGCCGGCCACGCGCTCGGGGTGGAAGACATCGAGCCCGTCGACCTTCTCGCCGGTGCCGACGAACTTGATCGGCTTGCCGGTGATGTAGCGCACCGACAACGCCGCGCCGCCGCGCGCATCGCCGTCGGTCTTGGTCAGCACCACGCCGGTCAGCGGCAGCGCCTCGCCGAATGCTTTCGCCGTGTTGGCCGCGTCCTGGCCGGTCATCGAGTCGACGACGAACAGCGTTTCGACCGGATTGACGGCGGCGTGCAGCGCCTTGATCTCGGCCATCATCGCCTCGTCGATCGCCAGCCGGCCGGCGGTGTCGACCAGCAGCACGTCGATGAAGGATTTCTTCGCATCGGCGATCGCCGCACGCACGATCTCGACCGGCTGCTGGGTGTTGTCCGACGGGAAGAAACGCACGTCGACCTGCTCGGCCAGCGTCTTCAGCTGCTCGATCGCGGCCGGACGGTAGACGTCGGCCGACACCACCATGACCTTTTTCTTGCGCTTTTCCTTCAGCAGCTTGGCGAGCTTGCCGACCGTGGTGGTCTTGCCCGCGCCCTGCAGGCCCGCCATCAGGATGACCGCCGGGGCCGGCACGTTGAGGTTGAGCTCGGTGGCCTGGGCGCCCATGACCGCGGTCAGCTCGTCGCGCACGACCTTGATCAGCGCCTGGCCCGGGGTCAGGGATTTCAGCACTTCCTGGCCGACTGCGCGCACCTTGATGCGCTCGATCAGCGCCTGCACCACGGGCAGCGCCACGTCGGCTTCCAGCAGCGCGATGCGCACCTCGCGGGTGGCCTCGCGGATGTTCTCTTCCGTTAGGCGACCGCGGCCGCGCAGGCGCTCCATGGTGCCGGACAGGCGCTGGGTCAGGGACTCGAACATGCGACAACTCGATGCGGCGGAATACGGATGGCGATTATAGCCGCGCGGTGGCGGGGCTCCCTGTCCCGGTACACCGGGCGCAGCCGGGGCCTGCATCGGGACCACGCGGCATGCGACACTCACGCGATGACAATCGTTCTCATCGCTGCCCTGCTCTACCTGCTGGCGGCTGCCGCGCTCGTGCGCGGCGTGGCCCGCGATCCGGTGCCGGCCACGGCCTGGTGGGCCGCGCCTGCGGTGGCTGCGGTCCTGCTGCATGCGGCCGCGCACCTGGTGGTCTGGCGCGAGATCGGTGTCGAGCTGCATTTTTTCGCCGCGCTGTCCCTGGTCGGGCTCGGAATGGCGGTGCTGACCGTGCTCTACGACCTGCGCGTGCGTATGGCCGCGCTCGGCGTGATCGTGTTCCCGATCGCGGCCTTCAGCCTGCTCGGCTACGGGCAATCCACGCATGCTGCCTCGGAGACGCTCGACTGGCGCCTGCAATGGCATGCGTGGTTCGCGCTGCTGGCCTACGCCGCGCTCGCGGTCGCCGCGGTGCTGGCACTGCTGCTGTGGGCGCAGGAGCGGGCGCTGCGCCGCCGTGAATTCCATCGCTGGCTGCGCGCCCTGCCGCCGTTGACCGAACTCGAATCGCTGCTGTTCCGCACGATCTGGGTCGGCTTCGCGCTTCTGACCGCCACCCTGCTCACCGGGATCCTGTTCGTCGAGGATTTCTTCGCCCAGCACCTGATGCACAAGACCGTGTTCAGCGTGCTGTCCTGGCTGGCCTTCGGCACCCTGCTGCTGGGACGCTGGCGCCGCGGCTGGCGCGGGACCCGCGCTGTCGGCTGGACGCTCGCCGCGATGGCCTTGCTGGTGCTGGCGTTCTTCGGCAGCAAGTTCGTGCTGGAACTCGTACTGCGGCGCAGCGTCTGACTGCTGCGTGTGCTCCGGGTCGGAAGGACCCGGATCCACACCCGGCCGGATGCCGTTGCGGATGCAGCGCGCGGCAGGCTTGCGGTCGCTCCATCGGCTTCCACCGTCGGGTGAGACGGCCCCGTCCTCACCGATCCAACGCCGCATCGGATTGCCAAGGGCAGTGCCTGCACACGAGTCGAACGAGAAGCCGATCGCACTGCCATTGCCGACGCGCCCGGAACCCAGCATGTGGCCTGCTGGACATCCGCCACGTCCCAGCGCCGTGCGGTCGAGGTTCGACCGGACCGACGACGTCCATGGGCGTCATCCGTCGCGGACCGACACCGGGACCGATACCCCCCTGCGTCTCGTCCGCTGCCGCGCACCCAGCCAGACCGCGCTCGGCGTCTCTAAGGCATGCGCCGCGTTGTCCTGAGTTTCGACGGGAACGCGCAGGCGACATGCGAGGTCGACGACAGCCTCGCCACCGCGCCCCATCCCGATGACCGCATTCTCGTCAGCGATCGAACGTCCTGTCCGGCCGACATCGTGCCGGCCGACTGCAGCGACGCGTCGCCCGGGCATTGACCTCCGGCATAAATGGACGGGGATTGCATTCAAGACCGGACAGGCATTGCCTTCGCCGGTGGCGCTGACACCGCCGACGGCCCGGCAGCCACCTGCCCGCGCGCTGCGGGCGATACAGCCATGGCTGCACCGGATGGGCGCCGAGCCGGGCACGTCGCAAGGGAAGCTCCGCCAGCACTGCGACATCAGGCCGCACGTTAATACCGCGCCAGCGCGCCGAAGAACCACGACGGAACCACGCCACCTCGGCCTGGCCCTCGCCTGTCGCGAACCCCCGACGTCCGGGACGCAGCACGACCCGACCCACCGCATCGCGACAGAGCGATGGAACACAGGACGGACCGGACGCCGCGGCCTCGGCGGCAGGAGCGGAAGCGAGAACGCACCGCAATGCACGGCCCGGTCGCGCATTCGCTTCGTGGGCGGACTGGGCAGCTGCAATCCGGGCACGGCTGCAATGGGCGGCATGCGGCGGACATCCGGAACGCGCCCGCCACGCGCCCCGGGGAGGACATCACCGCGCCGGCAATCGCACCTCGACCGGTTGCATGCCCGCGAGCGTCTCGATATCGCGCGCCCGCTTCGCCTTCAGCTCAACGAGAAACGCGCGTGCGGCCTCGCCATAGCCACGCCGGCTGATTCCGATCATCGCGGTGCCCCGGCCGTCCGGCCCGGGCCGATACCGGTAAGCGTTCCACTCCACGATGATGCCGGCGTCGTCCTGTGCCGAAAGCAGGAAGTCCAGCAGTACCTCGTCCCCGGTTTCGTTGACGAGCACATCGAAGTTGGCGACCGGATCGCTGGCCTTGCGCGCTTCGATCTGCTCGATCATGCCGCGCGCCGTCTGCACGACATCGCCGTCGAGCGGACGCACGTCGACCAGAAGCATGCTGTCGTATCGCTCGGCACGCTGCCCGGCGGGTAGATACTCCTGCTTGTACAGCGCGGGCGACGGATTGCTGCTCCACTGCAGCACGAATTCGGTGTCACCGAAGCGGAGCGGGCCGGGGACCCCGATGCGATCCGTGGTGTCTGCAGCCGCTGCCACGAACGGCGCGCCTGCAAGCACCAGCCAGCAGATCGCCAGGATCGAGCGCAGCCGCGCGATGTCGCCGAGCCCTGTGGCCATGAGGCACTCCCGGAAGCGTGCGTGGCGGATGCCGCCCGTGGAGCCTAACCCGGCGACATTGCCGCACGGGTCGGAACATGCCGCGCCGCCGGGTCAGCCGATCAGCCGGGGCAGCAGCGCCGAGACCGCGCCCAGCACCGTGCCGCCGAGCACCTCGCCCCGGGTGTGCCGTCCCATCCGCACGCGCGCAGCGCCGAGGACCGGCAACATCGCCACTGCCGCAGCGCCCATCCACGGCACCAGGACCAGCAGCGACACGGCTGCGAAGGCGAGGCTGGCCATGTGCAGGGACAGCTTGATCCAGCGGTTCGCGAGGCCCGCGGCGCACAGCATCGCGACGGCCGCGAGCACGCCGCCCGACGTGGCGGAGCCGCGACCGCCCATCCACAGCCAGTAGCCCCCCGCCACTGCCAGGGCCAGCAGGTAAAGCAGGGGACGCTCCTGGGGTCGCGAGGCATCCACGGTCTGCCAGTGACCGGAGCGGCGGCGTTGCCAGATGAAGACCGAGACCACCGCGATCGCCGCGGCGATGCCGACGACCGTGTGCAACAGCGAGGCGGGGTCGATCCGCCAGGCCGCCACGAGCGCAAGCGCGGCGAACACGACGAAGGGATGCAGGACGATCGAAACGAATCGCGCCGCACCCGCGCTCAGGAGGACACCGGGCATCGCGAGATGGTACCCATGCCGGCCTCAGATGTGCTCAAGCGCCTCCGCCAACCGCTCCACCGGAATGACCTCCATGCCTTTGTAGGCGCCCGCTTTGGGCGCGTTGGCCCGAGGCACGATGGCGCGCACGAAGCCATGCGTGGCGGCCTCCTTCAGCCGCTCCTCGCCATTGGGCACCGGCCGGATCTCGCCCGAGAGCCCGACCTCGCCGAACGCGATGGTCTTGTCCGGGAGCGGCGCGTCGCGCAGGGAGGACAGCACCGCGAGCAGCACCGGCAGATCGACCGCCGTCTCCTGCACCCGCATGCCGCCGACGACGTTGACGAATACGTCCTGGTCGCCGGTGACGATGCCGCCATGGCGGTGCAGCACCGCGAGCAGCATCGCCAGGCGATTGCCCTCCATGCCCACGGCCACACGACGCGGGTTGGACAGTGGCGATGCATCCACCAGCGCCTGCACCTCGACCAGCAGCGGACGCGTGCCTTCCCGCGTGACCATGATGCAGCTGCCCGGCTGCTGCGCACTGGCGCCCGAGAGGAAGATCGCGGACGGGTTGGCCACCTCCTTGAGGCCCTTCTCGCCCATCGCGAACACGCCGAGCTCGTTGACCGCGCCGAAGCGGTTCTTGAAGGCGCGCATCACCCGGAAGCGGCTTCCGCTGTCGCCCTCGAAGTACAGGACGGCATCGACCATGTGCTCGAGCACCCGCGGCCCGGCGATGCCGCCTTCCTTGGTCACGTGGCCGACGAGGAAGACGGCGGTGCCGGTTTCCTTCGCATAGCGCACCAGGCGGGCCGCGGATTCGCGCACCTGGCTCACCGAACCCGGCGCAGCGGTCAGCGATTCGGTCCACAGCGTCTGGATGGAGTCGGCGATGATCAGGCGCGGCTTGAGGGACGCGGCGTGCTCGAGGATGCGCTCGATGCCCGTCTCGGCCAGCGCATGCAGGCCGTCGAGCGACAACCCCAGCCGGACCGCACGGCCGGCCACCTGGGCGAGCGATTCCTCGCCGGTGACGTAAAGTCCCGGCAACGTGCCGGACATCCGCGCCAGCGCCTGCAGCAACAGCGTCGACTTGCCGATGCCGGGATCGCCGCCCACCAGCACCACGGCGCCTTCGACCAGGCCCCCGCCCAGCACCCGGTCGAACTCGCCGATCCCGGTGGAGACGCGGACATCCTCGCCCTGCTGCACGTCGCGCAGCGCCATCACCTTCGGTGCATCGACCTTGCCTGCCCAACCGCTGCGACGCGACGCGGGCGACTTCGCGGCAGCCGCGCTCTCCAGCACGATCTCGGCCACCGTGTCCCAGGCGCCGCAGGCACTGCACTGGCCCTGCCATTTGCTGTAGTCCGCGCCACATTCGCTGCAGACGTACGCCGTCCTCGCCTTCGCCATCGTCACACCCGTGTCCGAACTGCAGCCACTGTAGCGTCGCCCCGTCTCGGCCGGCGAGACCGTTGTCATCCACCCGAAACCCCGGTGCGCCACGGTGGAGCCGGCATACTCGGGAGCCCGTCATGCATCCACGATCGACGATGTCCGCACTGCTGCTCGCCGCCTGCGTCTCGGTCGCGTCCGCCGCGGACGGGATACGGGACCGTGCTCCCGCCTGCGGCCCGTTGCTGATCGCGCATCGCGGCGCCAGCGCGGTGCTGCCAGAACACACGCTGGCTGCCTATGCGCGCGCCATCGAGGACGGCGCCGACGCCATCGAGCCCGATCTCGTCAGCACGCGTGACGGCGTGCTGGTGGCGCGCCACGAAAACGAGATCGGCGGCACCACGGACGTCGCCGACCATCCGGGATTCGCGGCCCGGAGGACGCGCAAATCGATCGACGGCGCGTGGGTGGAGGGCTGGTTCACGGAGGACTTCACCCTGGCCGAGCTCAAGACCCTACGTGCCCGGGAACCGCGCCCGGCCATGCGCTCGACCGCCTACGACGGCCAGTTCGACGTGCCGACGCTGGAAGAAATCATCGCGCTCGCGGCAGCCGCGTCGGTACGCGCGGGACGCGATATCGCGCTGGTGCCCGAGATCAAACATTCCAGCTATTTCCGCGCGATCGGCCTGCCGATGGAACAGCGGCTGATGGACATCCTCCGCGCGCATCCCTATACGCGACGCGCGCCGGTGATCATCCAGTCCTTCGAGGTCGGCAACCTGCGTTCGCTTCATGCGATGGCCTCGGACCTGACCAACCTGCGCCTGTTGCAGCTGATCGGCGATCCTGCGACCCGGCCCGCCGACATCGACGCCGGCGCCGGCATCCGGTACGCCTCGATGCTCGAGCCCGACGGCCTGCGCGACATCGCCGGCTATGCGGCGCTGATCGGCCCGCCGTTCCAGCTGCTGGGGCTCGAACGCGACGATGCGGGCGGCATTCGCAGCCGGCTGATCGAGGACGCGCATGCGGCGGGCCTGCAGGTGATGCCCTACACGTTCCGCCCCGAGAACGGGTTCCTGCCGGCGGACTACCGCGACGGGCCACCGGACGCGCGCAACGACGCAGGCTCGATACGCCATGTCCGCGATCATCTCGCTGCCGGCATCGACGGCCTGTTCGCGGACGATCCGGCCGTGGCGCGCCTGGCCCTCGACGCGGACGATGTACCGGACATGCCCACGTGTACGGGCGTGCCTTCGCCCCGAGGATGAGCATCCGGACCGCTGCACATGCGTGTCGCCACGGGTCACGCGACGCCACGCGTCGCGGAGACAAAAAAAACCCCGGTCCGCATCGCGCTCCGGGGCTTGGACCTGGTGCCGGAAATAGGAATCGAACCTACGACCTACGCATTACGAATGCGCCGCTCTACCAACTGAGCTATTCCGGCATGGGACGCGAATTCTAGGCAGCGCGAGCCGCGCGGTCAATCGACCAGGTGCAGCCGGAGTTCGCGCGGAAGCGCGAAGACCATGTTTTCCGGCTCGCCGGCGAGCTCGCGCACCCCGCTCGCGCCGAGGCTGCGCAGCCGGTCGAGCACACCCTGCACCAGCACGTCCGGCGCGGATGCACCGGCGGTCACGCCGACGTGCCGGCGGCCCTCGACCCAGCGCGGGTCGATCTCCTCCGCACCGTCGATCAGGTAGGCCTCCACCCCGTCGCGCTCGGCCAGCTCGCGCAGGCGATTGGAGTTGGAGCTGTTGGGCGAACCGACCACGAGCACCAGATCGCACTCGCGCGCGAGGTCGCGCACGGCGTCCTGACGGTTCTGGGTGGCGTAGCAGATGTCGTCGTTCTTCGGGCCCTGCAACGCCGGGAACTTGGCGCGCAGCGCGGCGATGACGCCGCGGGTGTCGTCCACCGACAGCGTGGTCTGGGTGGTGTAGGCGAGATTGTCCGGCTGGCGGACCTCGAGTGCGGCGACGTCCGCCTCGTCCTCGACCAGATAGATGTCGCCCGAGCCGGCTTCCGCGCGCCACTGGCCCATCGTGCCTTCGACTTCGGGATGGCCCTCGTGCCCGATCAGCACCACGTCGCGGCCCGCACGGCAGTGCCGGGCCACTTCGAAGTGCACCTTGGTCACCAGCGGGCAGGTCGCGTCGAATACCTTCAGCCCGCGCCGCCCGGCCTCCTCGCGGACCGCCTGCGAGACGCCGTGCGCGCTGAAGATGACGGTGACGCCGTCCGGCACCTCGTCGAGTTCCTCGACGAAGATGGCGCCGCGGCGCTTGAGGTCCTCGACGACGAAACGGTTGTGCACCACCTCGTGACGGACGTAGATCGGCGCCCCGAGCGTCTCGATCGCGCGTTTGACGATCTCGATCGCGCGGTCGACGCCGGCGCAGAAGCCGCGGGGATTGGCGAGGACGATGTCCATAGGCAGCCAGTTTACCGGAGGCGGTGGCGCGAAACCGAACGCGGGCCGCACGGCGCGCCGGCGCACGGCGAACCGCTGTCCGGAACGCAGCGTGGCGCGATGCACCGCCGACGCGGGCGAGGTCCCGATCGAACGCCGGTGCGCGACGTCACCGGGCGGCGTGGGCCCCGTCGGCGCGCGCGGCCACGCGGTCGCGGTGCCGGGCCGGGGTTTCAGAGTCGACGAACGACCTTCCACACATCGCCAGATGCCGCGAGCCGCGAGCCATCTCGCACCAGGACGGGCCGGAGCCCGGCCCGCCCACCGCCGGATGCCCGGCGCCGTCCGAAGGGTTCAGTTAGGCCTTCGGCTTCGCCGGGAAGAATCCGAACAGCGCGATGCCGATCGCGCCCCCCACGATCGCGGCGTCCGCCAGGTTGAACGCGGGCCAGTAGTAGTCCTGCCAGTGCCACTGGATGAAGTCGACGACGTGCCCGTGGATCTGGCGGTCGATCACGTTGCCCAGCGCGCCCCCGATCACCAGCGCGAACGGCAGCGCGGTGCGCCAGTCGCGACGCGGTGTCTTCGCCAGCCACCAGACCAGCGTGCCGCTGATGACGATGGCGAGGATCGTGAAGAACCATTTCTGCCAGCCGCCGGCGTCGGCGAGAAAGCTGAAGGCCGCGCCGGTGTTGTAGGTGCGGTACCAGTTCCAGACCCCCTCGATCACCGGGATCGGGGTGTATTCGGGCAGCGAGGTCAGCACCCAGTATTTGGTGAGCTGATCGAGCGCGATCACCACCACCGACAGCGCGAGCCAGGGCAGCGCGTTGGGTTTCACCACGGCCATCAGAACCACCTCCGGGTTTCGCCCTGACCGTCGCGGCCGTCGGTGGCGATGTTGGTCACGCAGCGCCCGCACAACTCGGGATGATCGCCGCGCGTGCCGACGTCGGCACGACGCTGCCAGCACCGGACGCACTTGGGCTTGGCGGTCGCGCGTGCGGACACCCCGATGGCACCGGAATCGGCCTGGTCCACGAGCGACACGTCGCCGCTGATCAGAAGAAAACGCAGTTCGTCGACAACCGGCGCGAGCCACGCCGCATCGGCCGCATTGCAGTGCAGATCGATCTCCGCATCCAGCGCCGCGCCGATCTCGCCGCTGGCGCGCATCGGCTCGAGCACCTTGGCCACGCGCTCGCGCAGTTCCAGCACACGATCGAAATCCTGCGCCGACCAGTCGGCATCGCTGCCGAGTTCGGTCAGGCCGGTATACCAGGTCGCGAACTGCACGTTGGCCTCGCGCGCGCCCTCCGCCGGTGCCGGCAGATAACCCCACAACTCGTCCGCGGTGAAGCTCAGCACCGGCGCGATCCAGCGCGTGAACGCTTCGGCGATGTGATACATCGCGGTCTGCGCGCTGCGACGGCCGACCGAATGCTCGGGCATCGTGTAGAGGCGGTCCTTGGTGACGTCGAGGTACAGCGAGCCCAGATCGACGCTGCAGAAGTTCGACAGCGCCTGCACGATCTCGGCGAAATCGTAGCGCGCGTACGCATCTTCAATGCGCGCCTGCAGCTGGGCCGCGCGATGCACGATCCAGCGGTCCAGCGCGACCATGTCCTGCGGCGCGACGAGATCGCGCGCCGGCTCAAAGCCCGCGAGATTGCCCAGCAGGAAGCGCGCGGTGTTGCGGATGCGGCGATAGGCGTCGGCGGTGCGCTTGAGGATCTCCTGCGACAGCGACATCTCGTTGCTGTAGTCGGCCGAGGCGATCCACAGGCGCAGGATGTCCGCGCCCAGCGTCTTCATGATGTCCTGCGGCTCGATGCCGTTGCCGAGCGACTTCGACATCTTGCGACCGTGCTCGTCGACGGTGAAGCCGTGGGTCAGGCACTGCCGGTACGGCGCGGCCTTGTCGATCGCGACGCCGGTCAGCAGCGAGGACTGGAACCAGCCGCGATGCTGGTCGGAGCCTTCGAGATACAGATCGGCCGGTTTTTCGTAGCCCCGCGCACGCAACACCGCTTCGTGGGTGACGCCCGAATCGAACCAGACGTCGAGGATGTCGGTGATCTTGTCGTAATCGCCCGCCTCTTCGCCGAGCAGTTCACCGGCGTCGAGCGTGTACCAGATGTCCACACCGTGCTCTTCGACGCGATCGGCGACCAGGCGCATCAGCTCGGTGCTGCGCGGATGCGGCTCGCCGGTCTCGCGATGCACGAACAGCGCGATCGGCACGCCCCAGGTGCGCTGGCGCGAGATCGTCCAGTCCGGACGCCCTTCGACCATGCCCGCGATGCGCGCCTGGCCCCATGCCGGGTACCAGGTCACGTCCTTGATCGCAGCCAGCGCGTCGCTGCGCAGATTCGCCTGCGACATCGAGATGAACCACTGCGGCGTGGCCCGGAACGCGATCGGTGTCTTGTGGCGCCAGCAGTGCGGATAGCTGTGCTCGAGCCTGGTGAACGCGAGCAGGCTGCCCTGCGCGCGCAGCGCCTCGACGAGCACGTCGTTCGCCTTCCAGATGTGCAGGCCGGCGAGCGGCGTGTCCCCGATCGGCGGGGTGGATGGCAGATAGACCCCGCGGCCGTCGACCGGGTTGAGCTGGGCCGCGGTGTAGCGGTCGAGCAGGCCGTAGGCCTTGCCGACGACGTAGTCCTCCTGGCCGTGACCGGGCGCGGTGTGCACCGCGCCGGTGCCGTCTTCGGCCGACACGTGGTCGCCGAGGATCACTGGGATGTCGCGCTCGGTGTAGAACGGATGGGCGAGCAGCAGGTGTTCTAGCGCAGCGCCGGCCACGCGGGCGTGCACGACGACGTCGGCCTCGATGCCGTAGCGACGCAGCGCGCGCTCGGCCAGGGCATCGGCGATCACCAGCCAGCGGCGGCGCCCGTCCTGCGCGAGCGGGCCTTCGACCAGGGCGTATTCGAGATCGGCGCCCAGAGACACCGCGAGCGAGGCAGGCAGTGTCCACGGTGTGGTCGTCCAGATCGGCAGCGCCACGTCCACGCCGCCCGGCAACGCCACGCCGAAAGCGTCAGCGAACGCGGATGCATCACGCGCGAGATAGGCGACATCGACTGCCGGCGACACCTTGTCGGCGTACTCGATCTCGGCCTCGGCCAGCGCCGAGCCACAGTCGAAGCACCAGTGCACGGGCTTCACGCCGCGGGTCAGATGCCCGTTGTCGACCACCCTGGCCAGCGCGCGGATCTCGTCGGCTTCGAAGCGGAAATCGAGTGTCCTGTACGGGTTTTCCCAGTCGCCCAGCACGCCGAGACGCTTGAAGTCGCGGCGCTGGATGTCGATCTGCTCGTTGGCGTACTCGCGGCACTTCCGCCGAAACTCGAACGCGTCGAGCTTCACTCCGACCTTGCCCCACTTCTTTTCGATCGCGATCTCGATCGGCAGGCCGTGGCAGTCCCAGCCCGGGATATAGGGCGCGTCGAAACCCGCCATGCCCCTGGACTTGACGATGATGTCCTTGAGGATCTTGTTGACCGCATGGCCCAGATGGATCGAGCCGTTCGCGTACGGCGGGCCGTCGTGCAGCACGAACTGCGGCCGCCCGCGCGCATGCGCGCGCAGCTGCGCGTACAGACCCTCCTCTTCCCAGCGCGCCAGCATCGCCGGCTCGCGCTTGGGCAGATCGCCACGCATCGGGAAGTCGGTCGCCGGCAGGTGGATCGTCGACTTGTAGGGGTTGGAGTTGCTGGCCTCGTCGCTCACGCGTAGTCCTGTCGTTGCGTTTCGTATCGTGGTGGAAGGGGCGCATCGAGAATGGCCCGGGCCTGCGCGGCGTCGAGATCCATCTGCGCGACCAGGCTCGGCAGGTCGTCGAACTTCTCCTCGTCACGCAGCCGCGCGACGAACTCGACCTCGATGCGGCGGCCGTAGAGATCGCCGTCGAAATCGAACAGATGCGCCTCGAGCAGCGGCTCGACGCCGCCGACCGTCGGCCGCGTGCCGAAACTCGACACCGACGGCCATGGGGCATCGCCCACACCGTGGACGCGCGTTGCATAGATGCCGCGCAAAGCCGGCACCTTGCCACCGAAGCGCAGGTTCGCCGTGGGATAACCGAGCGTCCGCCCCAGTTGCCGGCCGCGCACGACCCGCCCCGACACCGCGTACGGCCGTCCGAGCAATCGTGCCGCGTGGACGAAATCGCCGGCCACCAGCGCCGCGCGGATATGGGTGCTGGAAACGCGCTCGCCGTCGACCACGAGCGGTTCGATCTCGCCGGCGATGAAGCCCGACGTCCGACCCAGTGCCTGCAGCGTCGCCAGATCGCCGGCACGCCTGTGACCGAAGCGGAACCCCGGGCCCACCCAGACCTCGCGCGCACGCAGGCGCTGGACCAGCACCGTGTCGACAAACGCCTCCGGCGACATCGCCGCCATGCATGCGTCGAACCGCAACAGGCCGACCACATCGGCGCCGAGCCTGCGCAGGCCCTCGAATTTCGCGCGCACCGGTCCGAGCCGGGGCGGCGGCGACGCGGTGGCGAAGAACTCGCGCGGCAGCGGTTCGAAACTCAGTGCCGCGGCCTCGACCCGCAGCTCCTGCGCACGCGTCACCGCATGCCGCACCAGCGCCTGGTGGCCGAGGTGCAGCCCGTCGAAGGCGCCGATGCAGACCACGCTGCCCTCGGCGCACAGGGACCCGCCGGCGATGTCGCGGAACAGCCTGCTCATGTCGTCACGCTGGAACAGGCGCGCCGCACTCGGAGCGCCCGGGAAAAGGGACCGGCGAGTATACCGGCCGTCCGCCCGGCCCCGCCGGGTCAGTGCCGCAGGTGGCGCGGACGCAGGCCGAGGCCGACGATGGCGATGCCATACGCGCCGGCGCCCGCTGCGATGGCGAGCGCCAGCCAGCCGATGCGGTCCCAGACACCGGCGATCGCGGTCCAGTCGCCCACCCAGCCGCGCACCGCGAGCACCACCAGCGCCATCGCCGCGCAGGCGCCGACCAGCCGGGCCAGGTACAGGCGCCACCCGGGCTGCGGCTGGAACAGGCCACGGCGACGCAGGTAGCGCCACAGCAACCAGGCATTCACGACGCCTGCCAATGCCGTCGCCAGCGCGATGCCACCATGCGCGCCCGGCACGTCGTACAGCCACAGCGGCGTGGTCAGCAGCACCGTCAGGCCGACATTGGCGCCGACCGTCCAGATCGCCGCGCGCATCGGTGTTCTGGTGTCCTGCCGGGCATAGAACGCGGGCGCGAGCACCTTGCTCAGCATGAACGCCGGCACGCCCAGGCTCATCGCGGTGAGGCTGATCGCCGCCATGCGGGTATCGCGGGCATCGAAGGCGCCGTAATTGAAGACCGTCGCCGTGATCGGTTCGGCCAGCAGCAACAGCCCGAGTCCGGCCGGCACGCCGGCGAGCAGGGCCATGCGGATCGCCCAGTCCAGCGACTGGCTGTAGCCCGCCGCGTCCTCGGCGGCGTGGCGGCGCGAGAGGTGAGGCAGGATCACAGTGCCCAGCGCCACCCCGAACAGCCCGAGCGGGAACTCGATCAACCGGTCCGAGTAGTACAGCCAGTCCACGCTGCCCGCCGCCAGCAGCGACGCGAACGCGGTTCCGACGATCAGATTGACCTGGGCCACCGACGAGGAGAACAGCGTGGGCAGCATCAGCCGCCCGACCTTGCGCACCTCGGCATGCCCGAACCCCGGCCGCAGCCGCGGCCGCAGGCCCAGGCGGCCCAGCGCCGGCCACAGCAGCGCGAGCTGCAGGAAACCCGCGATCAGCACCCCCCAGGCCAGTCCTACCGGCGGCACCTCGAAACGCGGCGCCAGCCACAGCATGGCCGCGATCATCGTGAGGTTGTGCAGGACCGGCGTGAACGCCGGCAGCGCGAATCGGCCGTGGCTGTTGAGGATCGAGCCCGACAGCGACATGAGTGAGATGAAGAGCAGGTACGGAAACGTGATCCGCAGCATCTGCGCGGTCTGTGCCAGCAGCTCCGGTTGATCCGCCCAGCCGGGCGCGAACAGCCGCGCGATCAGTGGGGCGGCGAGCATGCCCAGCGCGCAGACCACCAGGACCACCGCACACAGCGCGCCGGCCATTGCGTCGATGAAGGACTTCAGCGCTGCGCGATCGCCACGCTCCTTGATCTCGTTGAGCACCGGTACGAAGGCCATCGCCATCGAGCCTTCGGCGAACACACGGCGCAGGAAGTTCGGGATGCGATAGGCGACAATGAAGGCACTCATCGCGCCGCCGGTCCCGAACAGCGTCGCCTGGAGCATGTCGCGGGCGAAGCCTGCGATCCGGGAAATCAGGGTCATGGCGCTGAACACCGCGCTCGACCGCAGCAGACCGCCGCGGGGCGCTGCCGGGGTGCCCGGCCCCGGCGCCGTCACCTGCCGGATCCGTTCAGACCGGGCAGGTTGACGCAAGTATCTGAAACGCCCATAATTTCCTGCTCAAATTTTCATTGATCCGGCCAAGCCGGATTTTCACACGTCCAGCTTCCAGGAATCCATCGTGGCAAACATCAAGTCCGCCAAGAAGCGCGCAAAGCAGACCGTCGTGCGCAATGCGCGCAACTCCGCCCAGCGCTCGCAGCTCCGCACCGCCGTCAAGAAGGTGCTCAAGGCACTCGACGCCAACGACGCGGCCGGCGCCCAGGAGGCGTTCAACGTCGCCCAGCCGATCCTCGACCGTTTCAGCTCGCGTGGCCTGATCCACAAGAACAAGGCTGCACGTCACAAGAGCCGTCTGACGGCGCGCATCAAGGCGCTCAAGGCCGCCTGATCGCCGACGGCCGCGCAGGCGGCTGTCTTCTCAAGAAACCCGGCCACCGGCCGGGTTTTTTGCATGCCTGCGTGGTGCCTGCAGGCGGAATCGACGCGCATGTCCGTTGCGGCGCGGCCCGGCCTGGCCATCAAGGCGCGTCGGCGGCCCGGTGGTTGTGCCTGGAGCGGACAACGCGCTCCGGCGCCCGCATCGTCAGCGCGAGCCTTATCGCCATCGCCCGCCCGCCCCGACAATGCGGCGGCGAAGCTGCTTTCGATGGAGCCGCCGCGATCACGATGCCGGCATCCGAATGCCCACGGTCTCCGCGGATTGACCGTCGCCTGGTGGAGGGCGGATCGTTAGCCGACAGCGCGTTCCGCCCCCCCCCCCCCGCGTTGCCGGGGCGGACGTCATCGCCATCTCCGGCTTTACACGGTGTCGCTGTGGCGATGCTCGCTTTCGATCGAGCCGCCGCGATCACGATCCCAGGGCATGGCGACGCCCGAAGCCTCGGCGCAGTGACTGACGCGTGGTGAAGGCGCGTCTCTCCTGTCGGCTCATGCGCGCGTCGGTCGACACGCGCCTCTGCAGCGGACGCGATGCGCCGGAGTGAACCCGCGCCGCGGTATGGACTCGGGCGCGACGGCGGCAGCGTCCGAAGCGGATCGATCAAGACGCCGACCGACGTGCCGATGCCCCGGCGCATCGGCACGCGAGCGCCGCATGCGCCACCCTTCCGATCGAATGGGGCGCGGGCTTTCTGCCGTGCTGGTCATGGAGTCGGGCGGCGTGTCCCGGGGCTGGGGTCGCACCACTGCTGGCGGTCCGATCCGCCGCCGAGGCCATGCAGAGGAGGTCCGACTGCATCAGGCGCGACACCGTCCACCACCCGCGCGAAATCGGGTCTGCGGCGATGCGGTGCGATGCCGCCCTCGCGCACGTGGCGCACGTTCTCGGCTGCACGTGCCCGCACTCGGCATCACCGGCGCACCCGGAACGCCAGCTTCCAGCGGCCGGTTCCGACGCCGGGCGCATGGTGCGCGTTGCGCAGGCCCGCGCCCTGCCCGGCGGTCGAACCACGCGGTCAAGGGACGGACACGTGCAGAGCGGCGAAGCACGGAACCGCGGGCACTGCTTCGCCGGAGTCGCCGAGGCAGAGCATTCCCGGGTCATGCCGGACAGCACAGCTAACGCCTGCCGGCAGGCCTCAGAGCGCGTCAGCCGCCTCGCGCTCGCTGCGATCGAGTTCGTCGAGCGCGGCCTGCACCTTGAGCATCACCTCGCGGGTGCCGTCGTGGGCGAGGCCGGAGACGAGGAACCAGGGGCCGTTCCAGCCCAGGGTCGCCACGATGCGCGCCGCTTCGGCCTCCGCTTCGTCGGGCAGCAGGGTGTCCGCCTTGTTGATCAGCAGCCAGCGCGGCTTGTCGAGCAGGCCGGTGTCGAACTTCTCCAGCTCGCGTTCGATGGCCCGCACCTGCTCCACCGGGTCGGTGCCGTCCAAGGGCTGGATCTCCACCAGATGCAGCAGCAGACGTGTGCGCTGGATGTGCCGCAGAAACAGTGCGCCGAGGCCGGCGCCATCCGCGGCGCCCTCGATGAGCCCGGGGATATCAGCGATGACGAAGCTGCGCGCCGGCTCCACGCTGACCACGCCGAGGTTGGGATACAACGTGGTGAACGGATAGTCCGCCACCTTCGGTGTCGCCGCCGAGACTGCACGGATGAGCGTGCTCTTGCCCGCGTTCGGAAAGCCCAGCAGGCCGACGTCCGCCAGCAACTTGAGTTCCAGGCGCAGCGTGCGCTCCTCGCCCTCTTCTCCGGGCGTGGACTGCCGCGGCGAGCGGTTGGTGGAACTCTTGAAATGCATGTTGCCCAGACCGCCCTTGCCGCCACGCGCGACCAGCAGCCGCTGCTCGTGCGCCGTGAGGTCGCCGATGACCTCGTCGGTGGTGACGTTGTGCACGACGGTACCCACGGGAACGACGATGACGAGATCGTCGCCACCCTTGCCGTACATCTGCCGGCCCATTCCACCTTCGCCGCGCTGGGCGCGGAACATCGTCTGGTGCCTGAAGTCGACCAGGGTGTTGAGGTTCTCGTCGGCCTGGATCCACACGCTGCCGCCATCACCCCCGTCGCCCCCGTCGGGACCGCCGAGCGGGATGAACTTCTCGCGGCGGAATCCGACGCAGCCATTGCCGCCCTTGCCGGCGGTCACGGTGATTTCAACTTCGTCGACGAGCTTCATAAGGCCGGGATTCGTAATTGGTGATTCGGATCGGAAAACGCGGGTACGCCGCCAGGTCGAAGTCTACGTGGCCGGCGACGCGGGCAGATCGACGCGGCAACGGCCGCTGCGTCGGATCACTACGCGCGCATCACCAATCACGGCGTCACCAACGAAAAACCCCGCCGAAGCGGGGCTTTCCGGTGTCACGCATCGCGCAAGGCTCAGGCCTCGGCGACCACGCTGACGGTGCGGCGGTTCTTCGGACCCTTGGTCGCGAACTGCACCTTGCCGTCCACGAGGGCGAACAGGGTGTGATCGCGGCCGAGGCCGACGCCGGCGCCCGGGTGGAACTGGGTGCCGCGCTGGCGGACGATGATGTTGCCGGCTTCGATCGCCTGGCCACCATAGATCTTCACGCCGAGGTACTTCGGGTTGGAGTCGCGGCCGTTGCGCGAGGAACCTACGCCCTTCTTGTGTGCCATGACTGCTTCTCCTTACTTCTTGTCGCCACCGGCGATGCCGGTGATCTCGATTTCGGTGTAGTGCTGACGGTGTCCCTGGCGCTTCATGTGGTGCTTGCGGCGACGGAACTTGATGATGCGGATCTTGTCGGCGCGGCCGTGGCCGACGACCTTGGCGGTGACGCTGGCGCCCTTGAGCGCGTCGTCGATCTTGATGCCGTCGCTGTCGCCGAGCATCAGGACGTTGTCGAACGTGATCTCGTTGCCGGCTTCGGCCTCGAGCTTCTCGACGCGGAGCGTTTCGCCCTGCGCCACGCGGTATTGCTTACCGCCGGTGACCAGTACTGCGTACATGTGGAGCCTCTCGTATCGGTGTTGGTTCTGTAGTTATTCTTGTTTCCGGCCGCCATCGAGGGCGGACAGGAGCGGAATTGTAGGCGGCTCAGCCACTTGCGGTCAACTGCCCCCAGCCCCGGAGGCCCGCGCGGGCCAGGCTCCGGAACCCGGCCTTCCGGTTCTGAACGTCTCCGGTCGCACGGCCTGCGACAGCGATCGCGCAGACTGGTCGTGCGCGGGTTTGCCCCCATCTACCCGCCTCGGTAGTCTGGTCGACTGCCTGCGTCCGCATGCGCCCGGCGCCTGCGTTCCGGGCCTGGACCGCCCTCCCCCGCTCCCAACCGGATTCCAAGTCGATGGCGATGGACACCATCCGCATTCGCGGTGCCCGTACCCACAATCTCAAGAACATCGATCTCGATCTGCCGCGCGACCAGCTGATCGTCATCACCGGCCTGTCGGGCTCGGGCAAGTCGTCGCTCGCCTTCGACACGATCTACGCGGAAGGCCAGCGCCGCTACGTCGAGTCGCTGTCGTCTTACGCGCGGCAGTTCCTCAGCGTGATGGAGAAGCCCGACCTCGACCACATCGAAGGCCTGTCGCCGGCGATCTCGATCGAGCAGAAGTCGACGTCGCACAATCCGCGGTCGACGGTCGGCACGATCACCGAGATCTACGACTACCTGCGCCTCCTCTACGCGCGCGTCGGCAGCCCGCGCTGCCCGGACCACGGGTATCCGCTGGAAGCGCAGACGGTCAGCCAGATGGTCGACCACGTGCTCACGCTGGATCCCGACCAGCGCTGGATGCTGCTGGCGCCGGTGGTGCGCGAGCGCAAGGGCGAGCATGCACAGGTGTTCGAGCAGCTGCGCGCCCAGGGCTACGTGCGCGTGCGCGTCGACGGCGCGCTGTACGAGATCGACGCGCTGCCCACGCTGGCCCTGCGTCAGAAGCACACGATCGAAGCCGTGATCGACCGCTTCAAGGTCCGCGATCCGGCCTCGGAGGAAGGCGCCGGCATGAAGCAGCGTCTCGCCGAATCCTTCGAAACCGCGCTCAAGCTCGGCGACGGCATGGTGTCCGTGCAGTCGATCGACGACGCCTCGATTCCGCCGCAGCTGTTCTCGTCGAGGTACAGCTGCCCGGTGTGCGATTACGCGCTGCCCGAGCTGGAGCCGCGGCTGTTCTCGTTCAATTCGCCGATCGGCGCCTGCCCGACCTGCGACGGCCTCGGCGTCAGCGAGTTCTTCGACCCGGAGCGCGTCGTCGTGCATCCGGAGCTGTCGCTGGCGGCCGGCGCGGTGCGCGGCTGGGACCGTCGCAACGCCTACTATTTCCAGCTGCTGCAGTCGCTGTCCAGGCATTACGGCTTCAACGTCGACACGCCTTGGCAGGAGCTGCCGCAGACGTCGCGCGACGCGGTGCTGTCGGGCAGCGGCGGCGAGATCATCAGCTTCACCTACATCACCGATTCCGGCGCACGCACCCAGCGCAAGCACCGGTTCGAGGGCATCGTGCCCAATCTCGAACGCCGCTACCGGGAGACGGAATCTCCGGCGGTGCGCGAGGAGCTGTCAAAGTACATCAGTGAGCGGCCCTGCCCGGATTGCGCCGGCGCGCGTCTCAACCGCTCCGCGCGCAACGTGTTCGTGGCCGACCGGCCGATGCAGTCGATCGTCGTGCTACCGATCGACGAGGCGCTGGGCTTCTTCCAGGCGCTCGAGCTTCCCGGCTGGCGCGGCGAGATCGCGGCCAAGATCGTCAAGGAAATCGCCGAACGACTGACCTTCCTGGTCGACGTGGGCCTCGACTACCTCACGCTGGAACGCAAGGCCGACACGCTGTCGGGCGGCGAGGCGCAGCGCATCCGCCTGGCGTCGCAGATCGGCGCCGGCCTGGTGGGCGTGATGTACGTGCTCGACGAGCCGTCGATCGGCCTGCACCAGCGCGACAACGAGCGCCTGCTCGGCACGCTGACGCGCCTGCGCGATCTCGGCAATACGGTCATCGTCGTCGAGCACGACGAGGATGCGATCCGCCTCGCCGATCACATCGTCGACATCGGCCCGGGTGCGGGCGTGCACGGCGGCGAAGTCGTCGCGCAGGGCTCGTATGACGACGTGCTCAAGGCGCCGCGTTCGCTGACCGGCCAGTACCTCAGCGGCCGCCGGCGCATCGAGATCCCGGCCAAGCGCCACACACCGAATCCGAAGATGCAGCTGAGGCTGCTCGGCGCGTCGGGCCACAACCTCAAGAATGTCGATCTGACGATCCACTCCGGGCTGTTCACCGCGATCACCGGCGTGTCCGGGTCCGGCAAGTCGACGCTGATCAACGACACCCTGCATTCGCTCGCGGCCAACGAGATCAACGGCGCCTCGCACAAGGCGGCGCCGTATCGCGAGATCGAAGGCCTCGACATGTTCGACAAGGTCGTCGACATCGACCAGTCGCCGATCGGCCGCACACCGCGCTCGAACCCGGCGACCTACACCGGTCTGTTCACGCCGTTGCGCGAGCTGTTCGCGCAGGTTCCGGAAGCGCGCGCACGCGGGTATGCGGCCGGGCGCTTCAGCTTCAACGTGCGCGGCGGCCGTTGCGAGGCCTGCCAGGGCGACGGCCTGCTGAAGGTGGAGATGCACTTCCTGCCGGACGTCTACGTGCCCTGCGACGTCTGCCACGGCAAGCGCTACAACCGCGAGACGCTGGAGATCCTCTACAAGGGCCACAGCATCCACGACGTGCTGGAGATGACGATCGAGGACGCGCTGACCCTGTTCGAGAACCTGCCGCCGATCGCGCGCAAGCTCGAAACCCTGGTCGATGTGGGCCTCGCCTACATCAAGCTCGGCCAGAGCGCGACCACGCTCTCGGGTGGCGAGGCGCAGCGCGTCAAGCTGTCGAAGGAACTCTCGCGTCGCGACACCGGGCGCACGCTCTACATCCTCGACGAGCCGACGACCGGCCTGCACTTCCACGACATCGAACATCTGCTCGCCGTGCTGCACAAGCTGCGCGACGACGGCAATACGGTCGTGGTGATCGAGCACAACCTCGACGTGATCAAGACCGCCGACTGGGTGATCGACCTCGGCCCCGAGGGCGGGCACCGCGGCGGCATGATCATCGCCGAAGGCACGCCCGAGCAGGTCGCGGCGATGCCGCAATCGCATACCGGCCAGTTCCTCGCGCGCCTGCTCGAGGCGACGTTGCCGGAGCCGGCCGCGCCGAAGGCGGAGCGCAAGCTGGCGCGCAAGTCGACGACACATCTGCCCAAGCCGCTGCCGCGCAAGGGGGCGTCGACGAAGGCCGCCGAGGCCGATGCGAAGGTGCGCGCCGAGCTGATGAAGGCCGGCTCCGGACGTGCGGATCCCGACGCGCCCGAGCCCACCCCGGCCGGCGCGAAGAAGGCCGTGACGAAACAGGCGACGAAGAAGCGGGGATCCAAGGCATGAGCGAGTCGAGGGTGTTGATCCGGATGCCGATCGAGTTGCGCTGGCGCGATCTCGACGCGTTCAACCACGTCAACAATTCCAACTTCATGACGTACCTGGAAGAGGCGCGGATTCGCTGGTTCGATTCACTCGGCGAACCCTGGGTGACGGATGCCATCGCGCCGCTGCTCGCCGCCGTACAGATGAACTACCGGCTGCCGATTCCCTACCCTGCCAAGATCGTGGTCGAGCTCCTGGCCGATCGCATCGGCAGCTCCAGCGTGACCCTCGGCCATCGCATCGTCAGCGACGACGGCGCCACGCTGTTCGCCGACGGTCACGTGGTGATGGTGTGGATCGACCGGGGCACCGGCCGGCCCACTGCCCTGCCCGACCAGGTCCGGTCGATGGCCCTGGCCGGCTGACCGGCGGTCGGCGCGCACGCGACGCGCCGGCGCGATCCGCCCGACGCATGCTGCCGCGCAAGCGGATCGGCCTGTGGCGCATCGGGTGCAGGCCGGCCTGTCGACGACGCGGGCCGGGGGCGGCGCACGCATCGTGCCCGGTCGACGTGGCGCACGCCCGGCCTGCGGGCTCGCTACCATGCGGGAACCTTCCGCACGGACAGAGGCCATGAGCAGCCTGATCGAAACCAGCGAGCACGGACCGATCCGCGAGCTTCGACTTGCACGGCCTCCGGTCAACGCGCTCGACCCCGCGCTCTGTCTGGCCCTGCGCGATGCGCTGGCCGCAGCCGCGGACGACGGCGTGGCAGGCGTGGTCCTGGCCGGAGGGCCCAAGGTGTTCTGCGCGGGCCTGGACGTGCCCCACCTGCTGTCGCTCGCGGGCGAATCGGACCTGCACGACGCATGGAACGCCTTCTTCGCGGCCGCCCGCGCGCTCGCCGCCGCGCCGATGCCGGTGGTCGCGGCGATGGCCGGCCATGCGCCTGCGGGCGGCTGTGTGCTCGCCCTGTGTTGCGACTACCGGATCATGGCGTCGGGCAGCTATCGCATCGGTCTCAACGAAACCGAAGTGGGGCTGGTGGCACCCGAAGGTATCCAGCGCCTGTTGCGCCGCGTGGTCGGCGCACGTCAAGCGGAACGCCTGCTCGTCGGGGGCCATCTTCCCGACAGCGACGAGGCCTTGCGACTGGGTCTGGTCGACGAACTGGCCGGCGTGGACGAAGTGCCACTGCGCGCACGCATCTGGCTGGACGCGCTGCTGGCGCTGCCGCGCGGTCCGATGCTGCAGACCCGGGCGATCGCCCGGGCGGATCTGCTCGCGGCGCTGGCACCGGAACAGCTCGATCTGGACCGCCTCATCGACGCCTGGCATTCCGCCGACACCCAGGCCGCGCTGCGCGCCCTGGTCGCGCGCCTCGGGCGCTGAGCCCGGCCGGGTTCAACCGGCGCCGGTCGCCACCGCACGCTCCGGATCGTCCACCCAGCCGCTCCACGACGGCGCATAGAGCCGCGCGCCTTCGCGACCGGCATGGGCCATCGCCAGCAGGTGGTGGCAGGCGGTGACGCCCGAGCCGCACATCACCGCGACCCGTTCCGGCGCAGCGCCGGCGAGCAGGGCGTCGAATTCCGCGGCCAGTCGCGCCGCGGGCTTGAAGCGGCCGGCGTCGAGGTTGTCGGCATAGGCGCGATTGCGTGCCCCCGGGATGTGACCGGCGCGTGGATCGAGCGGCTCCACCTCGCCGCGGAAACGCGGGGCCGCGCGCGCGTCGAGCAGCAGTCCGCCTCCAGCGAGGTGGTGCTGCAGCGCGTCGGCGTCACGCAACAGGCGGGATTCGTCGAAGGCGACGCGCGGACGTTCCGCCGCGACGGGCCGGGGGCTGGTCGGGGAAAGGTCCGACGCCGCCTCGACCGCGCCGCCGGCCGCGCGCCACGCGGCCCAGCCACCATCGAGCACCGCGACCGCGCGGTGGCCCGCGCAGCGCAGCAGCCACCACAGGCGCGCCGCGAATGCGCCGTCGGCGTCGTCGTAGGCGACCACCTGCATGCCGGGTTGGAGACCCCAGCGCGCCAGCGTCTGCGCGAACGCACCGGCATCCGGCCACGGGTGTCGACCCAGCCCCGGACCCAGGGGCCCGGACAGGTCGCGCTGCAGATGGGCGTAGAACGCACCCGGAACGCGGCCGGCGCGCCACGCACGTTCGCCGGCGCCGTCGTCCGCACCCCCGGCCGACAGCGTGAAGCGGCAATCCACGATGCACAGAGCCCGGCCGGTGGCGGCTGCAAGCGCCCCGGCGTCGACCAGCGTGGTCCACGGCGTGCTCATCCGCGCTCCAGACGCTGACGCAGGTTGAGCAGGATCGATGCCGTGACCCCCCAGATGCGCTGGGCCGGCGCATCGGCCAGGGGACCGTACTCGAGCACGTGGCGCGTACGGCCACCGAACTCGATGCCGACCCGGCGCAGGTTTTCCGGTGCGAGCAGGAACGCCAGCGGCGCTTCGAACACCTCGGCCACTTCGCCGGGATCGGGCACCGCCTCGAAGCCCGGATCGAGCATCGCGACCACCGGCACCACGCGATAGCCGGTGATGGTCACCAGGGGATCCAGATACCCCAGCGGCGCCACCTGCGCAGGCGCCAGACCGATCTCCTCGGACGCTTCGCGCAATGCGGCCTGCAGCGGCCCGTCGTCGCCCGGCTCCAGCCGACCCCCGGGAAAGCTCACCTGGCCTGCGTGATGGCGCAGGGTGTCGGTGCGCCGCGTCAGTACGGCCTGCAGGCCGCGCTCGCGACGTACGAGCCCGACCAGCACCGCCGCCTCGCGCAGGGCGAGATCGGCCGGGATCAGGCCGTCCAGTTCGTCGACGTTCCATGCGCGCATCCGCGGCACGCCGTCCAGCGGATGCAGCACGCGGCGCAGATCGGCCGCGGCCAGCAGAGCGCTCATCCGCGCGCGGCCTCGCGGGCGGGAAGCACGACATCCATCACGTGCTGGCGCTCGGCATCGCTCATCTGCAACCAGCCGCCGATCTCCGCCAGGCTGCGCAGGCAGCCGTGGCAGATCTCGTCGGCATCGAGGCTGCAGACGCCGATACACGGGGTCATGACAGCGCGGGGCACGGAATCCATCGGGCGATTCTAACGGCCGGGCGACGGGCCGACTGCGCAGCACTGCAGATTCCGACATCGTCCGCGCCATCGCGGCCTCCCGGGCCGTGCACCGAAAACGACTGCGCCGGCGTGCAGAGCACGCCGGCGCAGGTCACGCACACGCGTCAGGTAGCGGCTCAGCGTACGCTGAGCAGCTTGACCATCACGCCCACCGGCTGGCGGGCGATTTCCTGGGTGTTCTCACCGGTCACGAAACGGCCCGGCGGAAACACCACCTCGTAGACCGCATTGAGCGGCATCAGCGGCAGCACTTCGCGCAGGCCGGCGATCGGCGAATCCGACACGCGGAACGGCGCGGTCTTCTCGTCCGCGCTCAGGCCGATCCCGACCGGCACGATCAACGCCTGGTAGGCGATCTCGACCTGGCTGCTGGCCGACGGCTTGTTACCGGCGCCTGCCTCGACCACGCGGTACATCACGCCGCTCGGCAGGGACACCACGCCTTCGCGGGCCCGGTACTCGGTGAGGAACGCCGTGGCCTTGCCTTCGTTCTCGGTCAGCGCGGCGCGGCGCTCGGTCACGATCTTCTGCTGCATGCGCTGCTGGAAGCCGTTGTAGGCGGTGCCCATCTGCTCGGGGGTATAGGCCGGGTCCTTGCGACCATGACCATCCTGCAGGCCGCGTATGATCGTGTTGACATCGACCGACTCACCGGTCTCGGCCAGGCGATTGCCCAGATCGAAACCCAGCGCGTAGCTCAGCGTCGTCCTGTCGTTCGCGGCTGCGGGCGCAGCGGTCTGCGCGAAGGCGACGCCGCTGAACGTGGTGGCCGCCAGGGCGGCGGCAATAAAACGCAACTTCATTCCGTGGATCTCCGCTAGGTCAGATTTCGATATCGCCTGTCGCGAGAAAGGGCGGTCGAACCGCCCCTTCTGGACGCGCTAGGATAGCGGTCGCAGGGCTTAACCGCCACTGACGACTCCCTATCCGACCGCGCGCGGCCTGGCAAGTTCCACGCAGCCGCGGACACGCGCCTGGAACCTGCCCATGTCCGACTCTCCGCTGCTGATCGACGACCGCGACGGCGTCCGTGTCATCACGATCAATCGCCCCGACAAGCTGAACGCCCTGAACTCGGCCACGCTCGATGCCCTGCATGCGGCGTTCGACGACGCGGCCGGGCACGCGTCGGTGCGTGCGGTGGTGCTGACCGGCGCCGGACCGAAGGCGTTCGTCGCCGGCGCCGACATCGCCGAGATGGCCGGGCTGCGGCCGGTCGAGGGCCGGGATTTCTCGCTTCGCGGGCAACGGATGATGCGGCGGGTGGAGCTGATGCCCAAACCGGTGATCGCGATGATCAACGGCTTCGCGCTCGGCGGCGGGCTGGAGCTGGCGATGTGTTGCCATCTGCGCATCGCCGCGGACACCGCGAAGGTCGGCCAGCCCGAGATCAACCTCGGGCTGATTCCCGGTTTCGGCGGCACCCAGCGCCTGTTGCGCCTGGCCGGCCGTGCCGCGGCGCTCGAGTTGTGCCTGACCGGTACGCCGATCGATGCCGCGCGGGCGCAGACGCTCGGCATCGTCAATCGCGTGGTGCCGGCCGCCGACCTCGAGAGCGAAACCATGGCGCTGGCGACCACGCTGGCGAACGCGGCGCCACTGGCCCTGCGCGGCATCCTCGACTGCATCAACATCGGCGGCGAGAGCGCGATCGGCGAAGGCCTGGAATACGAAGCGGCGCAGTTCGGGCTCGCCTTCGCCACCGAGGACATGCGCGAGGGCACCCGTGCGTTCCTGGAGCGTCGCAAGCCGGACTTCCGGAACCGCTGAGCGATGGCCGGGACACTGCCGCCCGAGACGGTCACGCTCGCGCACATTGCCGCGCTGCTGCGCGACGACGCGCTCGACGCCGCGATCGAAGCCGGGTTGATGGCGGCCTGGCCGGACGTGGCCCTGGCCGCGCTGGATGCCGGGGATCGCGCGCGGATCGTCGATGCGCGCCATCGGCTGCGCGAGGCCTGGGCGGCCCGCGCGCGCTACCGCCAGCGGAATGCGCGGCTCGAGCGCCGTGCGGGCGAGCGTGCGGCCGCACGCACGCCGTCGCCTGTCGCTGCGGATGCGGCCGACGCGCCGCGGCCCACGCTCCCGTCCACGGCTGCGGCCCTGCTCGCCCGGGCCCGGGCCCGGGCGGCCGGCCGTGAGTCATGAGCCGCGATGCCCCCACCTCGCCTGCACGCCGCCGCGGCCCCACCCTGACACGGGCGGAGGTACGGGAGCTCTTCGCACGGCTGCGCGAGCTGGATCCCGAACCCACCACCGAGCTCGAATACAGCAGTCCCTTCGAGCTGCTGATCGCGGTGATCCTGTCCGCCCAGGCAACCGACGTCGGCGTCAACAAGGCCACACGACGCCTGTATCCGGTGGCGAACACGCCACAGGCGATCCTCGATCTCGGCGAGGATGCGCTCAGGCAGTACATCGCGACGATCGGGCTGTTCAACGCCAAGGCGAAGAACGTCATCGCCGCCTGCCGCATTCTCGTCGAGCGGCACGGCGGTGAAGTTCCGCGGGATCGCACGGCACTCGAAGCCTTGCCCGGCGTGGGCCGCAAAACCGCGAACGTCGTCCTCAATACCGTGTTCGGCGAAGGTGCGATCGCCGTGGACACGCACATCTTCCGTGTGTCCAACCGAACCGGCCTCGCGCCGGGCAAGGACGTACGCGCGGTCGAAGACAGGTTGATGCGCGTCGTACCGGAGGACTTCTTGCTCGGCGCGCACCATTGGCTGATCCTGCACGGACGTTACACCTGCAAGGCACGCAAGCCGGACTGCCCGGCCTGCGTGATCCGCGATCTGTGCTGGTACAAGGCCAAGACGCCCGGCACCATCGAGCGCGGCATCGTCGATGCGTGAGTCGTCTCGAGGCGCCGGGCCCGGGCATACCCGCACGTGCATCGACATGGTCGACCGGCGCGACGGCTGACCGGCGGCGCGACGCCACCGCGCGAACGGACGTGCGGGCAGACCGCGGCACGTTCTGCGGCTGAGATGCGTGGCGTGGGTGCGACCCGCGACGTTGACGACCCGCCTCCTGGCCGTCGCGGATAAGCGCCCGCACCAACGGGGGTGTCCGTGCGGCCGGCTCACGGGGCCGGGGCGTGGCCCACGACATCACGGATGCAGCGCCTCCGGGCCTGCATCCGGTGCCCGCTGTGCCTGATCAGCACACCCGCCCGGTGGGCGGAAGCGCGTGTCGCGTGACCATGCAGGCCGGGGCACTGCGGCATCGAAGGCGCCCGGGCTCGGATCCACCCGCGCTTTCCACCGGGATGCGCGTCGCTCGCCGGCGCGCACTGCTGACGCGCGTGCCGGCGCCTACGCCTGCCTCGGGCCCGCTGCGGCGAACGCGGTGCCGACGGATGCAACATGCACATGCATGGTGCAGCTGTTCCACATCGCCAGGCGGCGGCGTCGATCGACGCCCACCGTCAACGTCGGCGACCCCCCGCACATCGATCTGCGTGTATCGGGGAATGGATGCAGGCGCGGAGAGCCGGACCGAACCACGGCGGGATGTGTCCGGAGAGGCCGTGCACTCGCCCGACAGCGCGGCGCCAGGGCAGGCGCAGGTCGGCACGGGGAATCAGGCCGACGCGCGGAGCAGCCCGCGATTTGCAGGAACCGGACGGCCGCGCGGCGAAGCGTCGACCGATGCACCGTGCTGACCGCCGGCGCATCGTGCCGGCTCACTCGTCGCGTTCGACGAACGGCTTGCGCGGAAGGCGTTCGTCGCGCATGGCGGCGTGATAGGCGAACGAGGCGATGATGGCCGCGGCCTGCTTGAGATCGTCCGGCACCACGTGATCGAAGGTGTCGAGGTGGGTGTGGTGCACGTGGGTGAAGTAGTCGGCCGGATCCTGCACGAACTGGAATCCCGGCAGGCCGACGCGGTCGAAGGCGATGTGGTCGGTGCTGCCGGTGTTGCGCGTGGTCACGATGGTCGCACCCAGATCGGCGAAGGGTTCGAGCCACGCACGGAACACCGGCACCGCGGCATGGTTTTCCTGCGCATAGATGCCACGGATGCGACCGGTGCCGTTGTCGAAGTTGAAATAGGTGGAGAAGCGGTCGAATGCCGGGCGGCGCTGCAGCGGCCCGGTGCCGCGCTGGAACGCGCGGGGCAGCGCGGCCTGCTCGGGATCGGTCGGCGTCGGCCAGTCGGCCAGGTGACGGGCGACATAGCCGGACGAGCCATGCAGGCCCTGTTCCTCGCCGCCCCACAGCGCGATGCGGATGGTCCGCCGCGGACGCGCGTCGATGGCCTTGAGGATGCGCATCGCTTCCATCATCACGACGACACCGGCGCCGTTGTCGGCGGCGCCGGTGCCGGTGTGCCACGAATCCAGGTGCGCGCCGATGATCACGGTTTCGTTCGCCTTCGTGCTGCCGCGCAGCTCGGCGAAGGTGTTGGTCGCCGGCAGGTCGGTCTCGCTGGTGAAGCGTGCATCGACGTCGACGCGCATGCGTGGTGCCTGGCCGCGCTCCACCGCGCGCACCAGCTGGTTGTAATGCTCGGCCGCCACGACGAGATCGGGCACGCCCTCGGGATCCTCGGCCTTGCGACCGCCGCCGCCCGTGACCCGGACCACGCCGTTGTCCCAGGAACTGATCGACAGCGTGGCGAGTACGCCTTCCTCGGCGAAGAAGGTATTGAGCGCGCGCACCAGCGCCTGACGCTTGCGGTATTCGTCGAGCCGCGTGTCCTGCGCGCCCGGCTCGGCGTCCTGCGGCATCGGGAAGGTCTGCAGCTCGCCCAGTTCCTCCTCGGTATGACGGCGGAAATCGGGCCGATCGGACGGCTTGTAGGCACGCGCCTCGTCCAGCAGCACGATCCTGCCGCCCAGCTTGCCGCGTTGCGCTTCGATGTCCGCGATGGTCTTGAACGAGGCGCGCACCAGTTCGCCCTCGACCGGCCCGTCGGTGCCGGGCGTCCAGGCCTTGGGCAGGGCGTGGATCGGCAGCTGGCGCGGCGCGGTCATCTCGACGCGCGCGGCGCGGAACTCCCAGCCGCGGCCGAACGCGGGGTCGTAGACCTCGTCGTGCACGTTGCCCAGCCCGTAACCGGCGAGTTTGCCGCGCGCCCATTCGGCCGAGCGCACGTACGCGGGGGACCCGGTCAGCCGCGGACCGATGGTTTCGGTGAGTTCCTTGAGGTTGGCCGCCACCTGGGAGCGATGGAAGGCCTCATGGCGAATGCGGGCCACGACATCGAGGTCCACCGGCTCGGAGGCGACCACAGGCGCCAGCAGAAGGAGAAGCGTCGCTGCAGCCACGGCGCGACGGCGGAAGGCGGAAACTGCGATCACTCGGGATTCCCGGTTCGACGTGGCGCGCGGGATGGCGGCACGGGCCGGCATCGTACCCGATGGGCCTCCCCGGTCCGGGCCGACGCGTGGTCCGGCGTCGCGGGGTCGTGCCCGTCACCAGCCGTTTCATTGCCGGGCGAATGCACGACGGCGCCTTCCGATTCCGGGCATCCACGGCACCATGATCCCGGCGTCGGCCTGCCGGCCGATCCGTCATTCAGTCGTGGCGCCGCTCACGCAACCACTTGGTGGCGATCCACTTCTCCCCCTCCAGCACCGGTGCGCCCGCATGCAGCGTCCGCGTCATCGGATGGGCCCGGTCGTAGCTGAAGAACACCGCGTTGCCCTTCACCGCCGCGACTTCCATGTGGACGTCGGGGAACGTGGTCGCGCCGCCGCGGCGCGGGGTATTGAGATACATCACCACCGTCGCGACGCGCTGGCCACCGCGTTGCAGGAGAACCCGGCTGCCCGGCTCGGCAGGATGGAAATAGTCGTGGTGCGGACGGTACTCGGCGCCGGGGGGATACTGCAGCACCTGCAGACCCTCGCCGTGGTCCAGTGGCCAGTCCAGCAGGCGTGCGATACGCGCATCGATCCGTGCGCACAGCGCGTTCTCGCCCCGGGTGAAATACGTGCCCCGGCTGGTGCGGTCGGCGTGGACCTGATCGCCGCCGGTCGCGGGGTCGACCGTGGTGGAACGGCGCAGACGCGCACGCGCCAGCTCGATCAGTGCATCGCACTCCTCGTCCGCCAGCAGGCCGCCGAGCACGAGCACCCGCGGCAGCATCAGGCTGGCCAGGACCTGCACCGGGCGATCGCCGGCGTCGAGGACCGAGGCCCCATTGGGCTCGGCCGGCACTGGCACCGGCACGGGAAGCGGCAGGCCGGTCTGCTGCGCGTTGCGTTCGATGAAGCGCGTGACGGCCGCCTGCACCGCGTCGATCGCGGCCTGCTCGTCCCAGCCGGCATCCAGCAACGGACGCAGCACGGTATCGGGATCGGCGCCGGCCATCGCCTGCTCGACCACCCGGGCTTCCTGCGCGGTACTCAGCTGTCTGACGCTCATGCAGCGATTGTCGATGCGGCATATGACGGTCGCAAGCGCGTCGGGCCGTCGCATTTCCAACATATGCCTGACACATACGCACCCGAACCTTGCGCCCAGTCACGGCGGGGCTGCGGCATGGCTGCGCCCGTCGTGGTGACGGCGGTCATCGGCCTGTCACCGAACCTGACTAAACAGTTCAGCCAGAGCGTCACTCCTCGTCACGCGCCCCGTCCCTGCATCCTTCGATCGGAGATTCCTCACGATGTCTGTTCGCACCAACACCAAGACCCTGCTGATGACGTTCGGCGCGGCCCTCGCGCTCGCCGGCTGCGGCGGCGGCGCCGACGAAGTGGTTTCGCCGGGCATTCCCGCCAATCCGCCGGTCACGGCACCGCCGCCGACGACCCCGCCGCCGACCACGCCGCCTCCGACCAGCCCGCCGCCGACCGCCGGCCCTGCTGCGTCCTGTCCGGAGGGCACGGTCAACCAGGGCACCATCGTCAACAACACGCTGCGCGCGTGCCGCCTGCCCTCGACCATCCTCGGCGATCTGATCCTGCGCAAGATCGACGGCGTGGCCTACCAGATCCAGGGCCAGGTCAACGTCGGCCAGGACCAGCTGGGCGACTCGACCGTCAACGACGCGTCGCGCCGCGGCCGGCTCTCCATCGAGCCGGGCGTGACCCTGTTCGGGCGCAACGGCCCGGACGTGATGCTGGTCCAGCGCGGTTCGCAGATCTTCGCACTGGGCACGCGTGACGCCCCGATCGTGTTCACGTCGCTGGCGGACCTCGAAGGCAACGGCCGCAAGTTCGACTGGGCCGGCCTGGTGCTGATGGGCCGCGCGCCGATCAACAACTGCATCGGCGGAGCGACGGCGGGCACCGCGGCCTGTCAAGGGGCGGTCGAGGGCACCAGCAACGCCTTCGGTGGCGGCAACGACCCGACCGACAGCAGCGGCGAGCTGCGCTACGTGCAGGTCCGCTACTCGGGCTTCGAACTCGCGCCCGGCAACGAACTGCAGTCCCTCACCCTGGTGGGCGTCGGCAACGGCACCAAGATCAGCTACTTCCAGTCGCACTACAGCGGCGACGACGGCATCGAGATCTTCGGTGGCACCGTCAACATGAGCCACGTCGTCATCACCGAGGCCGACGACGACTCGCTCGACACCGACTGGGGCTGGAGCGGCGGCGTGCAGTACGGCCTGGTCGTGCGCAAGACCCCGTCGGTGAAGGGCACGGCAGACTCCGGCTCGATCTTCGAATGGTCGGCACTCAACCGGACCCCGACCTCGACGCCGAAGGTGTCCAACTTCACCGTCTTCACCACCGACCCGACCCTGGATTCTCTGGTCAAGGTCAACCAGAGCACGAATGCCTCCATCTGGAACAGCGTCTTCGTGACCGCGCCGGCGGGCCCGAACCAGAAGCAGGCCGATGTCTGTTTCGACCTCACCACCGGCGTCACGATCGCCATCCTGTCGAACCACTTCACCTGCGACAAGCGCGACAGGAACGCCGATACGACGACCATCGTCAACGCGGCACCGAAGGATCGCACCGTGTTCGGTCCGTCGACGCTCACCACGGCCTACCGCAACGGCGTGAACGAGAACGCCGTGGTGGTGACGCCGGTCCGCGACATCAGGACGGGCGCCTTCGGCGCGTACACAGGCATCAACTTCTTCCAGAACCCGGCCTCGATCGGTGCGGCGGACGCCACCGGCGCCTGGTGGGAAGGCTGGACCGTCGGCCTGAACTGATCGGCCCACGCTTCACCCGAGTGCACAGGATGCGGCGGCCCAAAGCCGCCGCATCTTGCGTGCGAGCTCTCCACATGCCTGCAAAAGACAGCCAAGGCCTACGTTCATGACGTCTTCCAACACCCGACCTTCCCCACCACGCATGCCGCAGGCGCGCCGCGGCCGAATCGCGCGCAGCGGCATCTATCTGGCCGTCGGCGCGGCACTGGCGATGCCCGTCCAGGCCCAGCAATCCGGGGCGGACCTCGTGCCGGCCGACGCCGCGGCCACGCCGCAACAGACATCCGAACTCGGCGCGGTGACCGTCCGCGGTGAATACATTCCCGAGCCGATGGCCAATACCGCCGAGGTGGCCAGCTTCGTCACCCGCGAGGATTTCGAGCGGACCGGCGACAGCACGGCCGCGGCGGCGCTGACCCGTGTGAGTGGCCTGAGCGTGGTGGGCGACAAGTACGTCTACGTGCGCGGCCTGGGCGAGCGATATTCCAGCGCGCTGTTCAACGGCTCGCCACTGCCCTCGCCGGAACCCCTGCAGCGTGTGGTGCCATTGGACCTGTTCCCGGCCGAGGCCCTGGCCGGTGTGACCGTACAGAAGACCTATTCGGTCAGATATCCCGGCGAGTTCGGTGGTGGCGTCATCGACCTGCAGGGTCTGACGGTGCCCGACACCCCCTTTCTCAAGCTCGAGATCGGCTTCGGCGGCAACTCGGTCACCACGCGCTCGCCCGGTCTCACCTACTACGGCAGCAAGCGCGACTGGTGGGGCTACGACAGCGGTCGCCGTGACCTGCCCGAGGAGATCGTCAACAGCCGCCAGCCGCTGACCAGCGCGAACTACAGCCGCGAATGGTTGGCCGCGTTCGGCAGCGCCTTGAACAATCCCAATCTGTTCGTGGTGCAGGAGAAGCGCCGCATCGATCCCGACGTCAACTTCGGCGCGAGTGCCGGCACGGCATTCGAGATCGCCGACGGCGTCCGGCTCGGCGTGATCGGCGTCGCCAGCTTCGACAACGACTGGCGCACGCGTACCGGGCTGCAGCAGGACGGCGCGTTCACCGGCGGTGGCGTGGAACTCTACCGGGACTACGATTTCGCCACGACGCGCATGAGCGCCCGGGTCAACGGCCTCTTCGGTCTCGGCCTCGAGAGCGAGAACCACTCGGTGTCGTGGAACACGCTGTACGTGCACGACACGGTCAAGGAAACCCGCAGCCGCGACGGATTCAACTTCAACGTCGGCGTCGACATCCGCGAGGACGGCACCTTGTGGCTGGAGCGCCAGCTGATCAACAACCAGCTGGCGGGCAAGAGCAGCTTCGGCGAGTACCAGGACCTGAAACTCGGCTGGCGCCTGGGCTATTCGCGTGCCCGCCGCATGACGCCGTATGAGACCGATGTGCGCTACGCACTCGTCAACGGCACGTGGACCCACGGCAGCGGCAGCAATTCGGTGCGGTTCGGCGCGGTGGACGACGAGGTCGCCAGCGGCGGCATCGATCTCGACTGGCGCCTGCCGGTCGAACGCGAACTGACCCTGAGCGCAGGCATCGCGTACTCGGACAACGACCGTGCGGCGGTGCTGCGCACGTTCCGCTTCGACACGATCGCCGGCGCACTTCCCGTCTTCAACCAGGTGCAGCGCATCGATTACCTGTTCTCGGACTACAACTTCCAGAACGGCCTCCTGACGCTGACCGAGACCACGCCCAACAACAACGGCGAGTCCGCCTACGACGGCACGCTCAAGACCCGGGCGGCCTACCTGCAGCTGGAAGGCGAGATCGCACCCGCGTGGCGCGCGACGGTCGGCGTTCGCTACGAGGACGCCACCCAGGCGGTGCACCCGCTGAACATCTTCACCGGCGAGCGCGTCGGAGGTGTCTTCGCCGCCGCGCCCCTGCTCAACGACTACCTGCTGCCGGCAGCGACGGTCACCTGGAACTTCGCCGACAACCAGCAGATCCGCTTCGGTGCAAGCAAGACCATCGCCCGTCCGCAGTTCCGCGAGCTGGCCCCCCAGCAGTACACCGACCCGGACAACAACCGCCTGTTCTTCGGCAATCCGTTCCTGGTCGACAGCCGGCTGACCAACCTCGACCTGCGGTACGAGTGGTTCTTCAACGCGGGCGAGTACTTCACCTCGGGCCTGTTCTACAAGACGATCGACAATCCGGTCGAAGCGGTGATCGGTGACTTCGGCGGCAACCAGCTGTACCAGGGCTTCCTCAACGCGCCCGAGGCCACCCTGTACGGCGTGGAGCTGGAGTTCAAGAAGTACTTCGCCCCCGAGTTCCGGCTCCTCGGGGATGGCCGCCTGTACTTCGCCACCAATTACACCTGGACGTCGTCGGAGGTGAATGCCGCCGAAGGGGATACGGTGATTCCCCCGGGCTTCAACGGCGTGCCGCAGGATGCCCGCAGCTTCGTCAGCGACGGCAGCAGGATGCAGGGCCAGAGCGACCACATCGGCAACGTGCAGTTCGGCGTGGAGAACGACAGCGCCGACTTCCGGGCGACGCTGATCGCGAACTACGTCAGCGACCGGATCAGTGTGCGCGGGCGCGCGGGCCAGCCCGACTACATCGAAGACCCGGGCGTCTCGCTCGACTTCGTGCTGCGCAAGGGCCTGGACCTGGGCAGCTTCGGCTGGAACACGGTCAAGCCGTCACTGAGCTTCAGCGCCCGCAATCTGCTCAACACCAAGCACGAGGAGTACCAGGAGCGCGGTGGCGAACGGATCGATCTGTACACCTACAAGCCGGGCATCAGCTGGGATGTCTCGCTCAGCTTCGCGTTCTGACCCGCAGGCGTCATGAAACTGAAAAACCCGGCCTTCGAGCCGGGTTTTTCGCGTTTGCAGGGCGGGCCAGTCGACACGGGAATGTCACATTTCTGACGCATGCTGCGTGCGATCGGCAACCCGCCTCCCGGCTTTCCTCCGTGCTCACTGTGCAAGCGTCCAGCGCTTCGTTCCGGCATTGGCCCACCCTGGCCGAAACCGCCCTGTGGCTGCTGTTGTTGGCCCAGCTCGTCCGCTTCGGCTGGTGGATGCTGGCGCCGCAGAGCGTTGCCGGCACACCGCTGGTGTATGGGCTTCCGGCCCAGGTTCCGACCCTGGCCGGACAGGATCCGTTCTTCGGCGGCACTGCGCCCGCTGCCGCGACGGCCAGCGGGTGGCGCCTGTTCGGACTGCGTACCGGCGTCGCGGGGACGGGAACGGCCATCCTCGCCCACGAGCAGGGGCCGCAGGCCGTCTACCGCGTGGGCGATGTGCTCGCGCCGGGTCTGGTGCTGGCCGCGGTACGCGCCGATCACGTCGAACTCGACAACGGCCAGCGGCTCGAGCTGCCCGGAAACGCAGCCGCCCCGACCCCTGCGTCGGCGGTGCCCGCTCCGGTCTCCGCCCTGCCCGCCGCGGCCATCGCGGCGCCGGCGAGTGTCGACCCGGCCCGCCTGCTCGACGCCGGTCTCCAGCCGCGCAACGAGAACGGCCGGATCACCGGCTACACCCTGCTTCCGCGCGGCAACAGCGAGGTGCTGCTGCGCGCGGCCGGTCTGCAGCCCGGCGACGTGTTGCTGAGCGTCAACGGCCAGGTCCTGTCGCCTTCGGTGATCGCCGAGCTCGCAGGCGAGCTGAAGGCCAATCCGCAGGCCGTCGTGACCTTCGAGCGGGACGGGCAGACCCGCACCCTGGACCTCGGACGGGCCTCGCCATGACTCGACGCGCCCCGCCCCGCCTCCTGCTCGCCTGCGCCCTGGCGCTGGCCTGCCCGCTGCATCCGCTGTCCGCACAGACCCAGACCGACGCACCGGCGCTGCGCATGCAGAACGTCGAGCTCACCGCGTTCATCCAGGATGTGGCGCGTGCCACCAGCACCACCTTCATCGTCGACCCGCGCGTCCAGGGCACGGTCAACATCAGCCGCGACCGTCCGATGACCGACGAGGACCTCATCGGCGTGCTGCTGACGGTGCTGCGCAGCAACGGCCTGATCGCGGTTCCCGCCGGCACGGCGACCTATCGTGTGGTCCCCGACGACGTCGCCGCGCAACAGCCCGGCTCCCCGCTGGGCTATGCCACCAGCGTGTTCCCGCTGCAGCGCATGGATGCCCGGGCCGCGGCGGAAACGCTCAAACCCCTGGTCGGGCGCGGCGGCGTGGTGATGGCACTTCCACACGGCAACAGCCTGCTGGTGGCCGATTACGTCGACAACCTGCGGCGCATCCGCGGCCTCGTCTCGCAGATCGATCAGGACAGCGCCAGCATCGACACCGTGAGCCTGCGCAATACGTCGGCGCGCGAACTCGCCGCGACCCTGGTGGATCTCTACGGCATCTCGGGCGCCAACGACGGCGCGCTGTCGGTGCTGCCGGTGGAGAGCAGCAACTCGCTGGTGGTCCGCGGCAATCCGACGACGGTGCAGCGGGTGTCGCGCATGGCGATGGAACTGGATGCGCGCGCCGAGCGCAGCAGCGACGTCGCCGTGGTGAAGCTGCAGCACGCCAGCGCCGAACAGTTGCTGCCCGTGCTGCAGCAGCTGATCGGGCAGACACCGGAGGCGTCGAGCCCTGGCGCCGCGCCTGCGGGCGCCGCTGCAACGGCCACCGGCGATGCCGAGACCCTGCAGATCATCTCGCCGGCCGGCGGCAAGCGCCCGGTCATCGTGCGCTATCCCGGCTCGAATTCGCTCGTCATCCATGCCGACCCGAGCACCCAGCGCACGCTGCTCGACGTGATCCGCCAGCTCGACGTGCGCCGCGAACAGGTGCTGGTGGAGGCCCTGGTGGTGGAGGTGTCCGACGAGGCCGCCAAGCGGCTGGGTGCCCAGCTGATCCTCGCCGGCCGCGACGGGAACCCGATCGGCGTGACCCAGTTCGCCAGTGCCGAGCCGGGCATCGTTCCGCTGGCCGGCGGCGCGCTCGCCCAGCGCTGGCAGAACCGCAACCCGGACAGCAGCGACAGCGTGGTGGACGCCGCACGGCAGGCGGCCGCGCAGTCGCTGCTCGGTCTGAGCGGCGGCCTGCTCGGCATCGGCGGGGGGGGCGACAACGGGCTGTTCGGAATCATCATCAACGCGGTCAAGAGCGACAATGCGTCCAGCCTGCTGTCGACGCCGTCGATCCTCACCCTGGACAACGAGGAGGCCTACATCCTGGTGGGCCAGGAAGTGCCGATCACCACGGGCGAGGTGCTCAGCGGCAACAACGACAACCCCTTCCGCACCATCGACCGCAAGGATGTCGGCATCCGCCTGGCGGTCAAGCCGCAGATCAATGCCGGTGGCGGCGTCACCCTGCACATCAAGCAGGAGGTGTCGTCGGTCAACGGCACGGTGAGCAGCCGCAGCGACGAACTGGTACTCAACAAGCGCGAGATCGAGAACCGTGTGGTGGTCGACGACGGCGCGATCATCGCCATCGGCGGCCTGCTCGACCAGAGCAGCAGCCTGCGCGCCGACCGCGTGCCACTGCTGGGCGACGTCCCGGTGCTGGGCGCCCTGTTCCGCAGCAACGCGCGCCTGCAGAGCAAGACCAACCTGATGGTCTTCCTCCGGCCCACGGTGATCCGCAACGCCGGCGACGCCCAGCGCCACACCGCGCAGCGCTACGGCTACCTGCGCGACACCGGCCTGCGCGGTGACCCGGCGGCGCTGGTCGAGCTGGACGCGCTGGTGCGCGACTACCTGCGTGCGGACGCACCGGTCGTGCCGCCGCAGACCGCGCCCGTCGCCGAGCCGGTGAACCCGGTGCCGGGCTCCTGATGGAGGCACAGGCGCCGACGCTGAGCTACGCCTTCGCCAAACGCCACGGCGTGCTGCTGCTCGATGCCGGCGAGCAGGCGCATGTCGCGCTGCGCGAAGGAGGCGATCCGCAGGCCCTGCTCGAAGTGCGTCGCGCACTGGGGCGTCCACTGCGCGTGGACACCCTGCAGGCCGCCGCCTTCGACCGTCGCCTCTCGGAGATCTACGCCGACGTCGGGCTGGGCGGGGCCGCCGGCGTGGAGGAACTCCAACTGCACGGCACGCTGGACTCGCTGGTCGAGGACATTCCGACCACCGCAGACCTGCTCGAGCGCCAGGGCGACGCGCCGATCATCCGCCTGATCAATGGTGTGATCGCCGAAGCAGCACGGCTCGGCGCATCCGACGTGCACATCGAGTCGTTCGAGTCCGCGCTGCGCGTGCGCTTCCGTGTGGACGGCGTGATGCGCGAGGCGCTCAACCTGCCGCCGCGGATCGCCCCGCTGCTGGTGTCCCGGGTCAAGGTCATGGCGCGGCTGGACATCGCCGAGCGACGGGTGCCGCAGGACGGCCGGGTCTCGCTGGCGATGGGGGCCAAGGCACTCGACGTGCGCGTGTCCACCCTGCCCACCCGCGGCGGCGAGCGCGTGGTGCTGCGCATCCTGGACAAGGAACAGGGCGCGCTGTCGCTCGACCAGCTGGGCATGTCCGCGCCGACCCTCGCGTCGTTGCGCAATGCCCTGCGCGTGCCGAACGGCGTGATCCTGGTCACGGGCCCGACCGGCTCGGGCAAGACCACGACGCTGTACTCCGCCCTGACCGCGCTCAACGACGGCGAACGCAACATCCTCACCGTCGAGGATCCGGTCGAGTACGCGGTCGACGGGATCGGCCAGACCCAGGTCAACACCCGCGTCGGCATGAGCTTCGCGGCCGGGCTGCGCGCGATCCTGCGCCAGGATCCGGACATCGTGATGGTGGGCGAGATCCGCGACGCGGAAACGGCGCAGATCGCCGTACAGGCCAGCCTCACCGGCCACCTGGTGCTGTCCACCGTGCACACCAACGATGCCGCGGGCGCCATCACGCGCCTCCGCGACGTCGGCATCGAGCCCTTTCTGCTGGCTTCCAGCCTGCGCCTAGTGATGGCCCAGCGCCTGTTGCGCAGGCTCTGCCCGCACTGTCGCGCGCCACGCGCGCACGACGCATTCGTGTCGATGCTCGGCGCCGGTTTCGATGGGCTGCTCTACGACGCGGTCGGCTGCGCGCGCTGCAACCACACCGGGTATGCCGGACGCATCGGCATCCACGAATGCATCGTCGTGGACGAACGCATCCGTCGTCTGATCGCCAGCGACGCGGGCGAGGACGCCATCGCCGACATCGCCTTCGCCGGTGGCGCGCGGCTCTCCGATGCAGCGCGCGACGCCGTCGCAGCCGGGCTGACCACGCTGGAAGAGGCCGTGCGTGTCACCCGGCAGGAGAGCCAGGACCATGCCGGCGTTTGACTACTCCGCGCTGGACCTGCATGGCCGCACGCGCGCGGGCACCATTGCAGCCGCCACCCAGGGCGAAGCGCGCGCGCTGCTCGAGACGCGACGCCTGCTGCCGGTCAGCCTGGAACCGGCGCTGCGCCAACAGGCGCCGGGCCTCGGCGGCCGGTTCGGCACCAAGGACCTCGCCCTGCTCACGCGCCAGCTGGCCACGCTGGTCGCCAGCGCACCGCTCGAAGAAGCGCTGCGCACGATCGGCAGCCAGAGCGATCGCCGCGGCGTGCGTCGCGTGGTGATGGCCACCCACGCCCAGGTGCTCGAGGGCCGCAGGCTGGCCGATGCCATGGCCCAGCAGGGCAAGGCGTTCCCCCCGCTGTACCGGGCGATGGTCGCCGCCGGCGAAAGCTCGGGCGCGCTGCCGCAGATCCTCGAGCGCCTGGCCGAGCTGCTGGAGCGCCAGCAGCAGGTGCGCGCCAAGATGATCGGCACGCTGGTCTACCCGGCCGCGCTGTCGCTGACCGCCATCGCCGTGGTGATCGCGCTGATGAGCTTCGTGGTGCCGCGGGTGGTCGAGCAGTTCGACTCGATGGGTCGCGCGTTGCCATGGCTGACCCGCACGGTCATCGCGGTCTCGGATTTCATCAACCAGTCCGGCTGGCTGGTACTGGGGGCGCTCGTCGTCGCCGGCGCGGTCTTCGCGCACCTGCTCAAACGCGACGCCGTCCGCCTTCAGGTCGATGGCTGGCTGCTGCGCCTGCCGCTGCTCGGCCGCATGCTGCGGGACCTGCACGCCGCGCGCATGTCGCGCACGCTGGCGATCATGCTCGACAGCGGCCTGCCGCTGATCGAGGGGCTTGCGATCACCGGACGCACGGTCGGCAACCGGGTGCTGCGCGCGGCGACCGGCGCGATGGTCGCCGCGATCGACGAAGGCGGCAGCCTGTCGTCGGCGATGAAGCGCGCGGGCGTCTTCCCGCCCACCCTGCTCTACATGGCCGGCAGCGGCGAGAACAGCGGCCGCCTGGCGCCGATGCTCGATCGCGCCGCCGACTACCTCGAACGCGAGATCGACACCGTCTCCAACGCCACGCTGAGCCTGCTCGAGCCGGCCATCATCATCGTGCTCGGTGGCGTGGTCGCGATGATCGTCCTGTCGATCCTGCTGCCGATCCTGCAGTTCAACGCGATGGCGTTGGGCTGATCCACCGCTCGTACACGTCCCGGAACTCCACGTCATGACCGTCCCCCGTCCCAACGCTGTCGCCGCCGCCCAGCGCGGCTTCACCCTGATCGAACTGATGGTGGTGATCGTGATCCTCGGCCTGCTCGCGACGGTCGTGGTGATCAACGTCCTGCCCAGCCAGGACCGCGCGATGGTGGAGAAGGCGCGCGCCGACGTCGCCCTGCTCGAACAGGCGCTCGACAGCTACCGCCTCGACAACCTCGGCTATCCCCGTACCGAACAGGGCCTGCAGGCCCTGCTGCAGCCTCCGGCCGGGTTGGCCCGACCCGAACGCTATCGCGCGGGCGGCTATATCCGCAGGCTGCCGTCCGATCCGTGGGGCAACGCCTACCAGTACCGGTCGCCCGGACGACGCGGCGCGTTCGACGTGTATTCGTTCGGCGCCGACGGTGCCGAGGGTGGCGAAGGCGACAACGCCGACATCGGCAACTGGCAGTAGCCGAACGCCGATGCCGCGTCCCCAGGCCGGGCTCACGCTGATCGAACTGCTCGTGGTGCTGGTCGTCATCGGCCTGGCCACGACTGCGGTCGCACTGACCATGCCCGCCGGCGACGCCACGCTGCGCCGCCAGGCCGAAGACCTCGGCCTGAGGCTTCGACACGCGCGCGACGAGGCCATTCTCGGCGGCCGCGCGATGCAGGTCGGGATCGACGCTGCGGGCTACCGCTTCAGCCGCCGCGAGTTCGGCGCCTGGCACGCCATCGACGACGCACCGTTCGCGCCGCGGGCCTGGGCCGACGGTGTCGCCGTCGTCCTGCCGGAGCAGCGCGACCGGCTCAGCGTCCGCTTCGATGCGACAGGCACGGCGGAGCCGCAACGCCTGCGGCTGCAGCGCGACGGCACGCAGGCGCAGATCGATGTCGACGCCGCCGGACAGGTGCGCGTGCAATGACGGCGCGGGCGCGCGGGTTCTCGCTGATCGAGCTGCTGGTGGCACTGGCGGTGTTCGCACTGGTCGTCGTCGCCCTGCTCAACCTGGGTGGCGGAAGCGCCCGCACGGCGATGCAGCTCGAGACCCGGATGCTCGCCGGCATCGTGGCCGACACCCTCGCCGCCGAGGCCCAGCTCGAGACCGCTGCGGGGCCGGCCGAGGGAAGCGAGCGCCTGGGTGACCGCACCTGGCGCTGGACGCGAGGCATCGAACCGGCCGGCGGCGGGCTCGCCCGGGTGCGGATCGCGGTATTCGCCGATGACGGCCAGCAGGTCGCCAGTGCCGAGGTGCTGCGATGAGGCGGGCCGCGTCCGCCGGCGGCTTCACCCTGATCGAGGTGCTGGTGTCGCTGGCGGTCTTCGCGCTGCTCGCCGCCGCGGCCGTCGGCGTGCTCGCCTGGACCGCCGACCAGCAGCAGGCGCTGCGCGCGCGCATGGAGCGGGCGGCCGAACTGCAGCGCGCGTATGCCCTGCTCAAGTCGGACCTCGGCCAGGCCGCGTTGCGGCGCACGCGCGGCAGCGACGGCGCGGCCGGCCTGTCCGCGTTCGCCGCCGCACCGCCCGACGACCCGTCCAGGCCATTGTTCGGCTTCGTGCGCCACGGCTGGGAAAACCCGGACCAGGCGCCGCGTGCCTCGCTGCAGTACGTGGAATACCGCGTCGCCGAGGGTCGCCTGGAACGCAGCAGCCGGCCCGCCCTCGACGGCGCGCGCGCCTCCGCGCCGCAGGTCATGCTCGACGGCGTGCAGACCGTGCGCGCGAGCTACTACTCGGGTGGCTTCTGGAGCGACGGCTGGGGCGGCGGTCTCGATACCCTGCCGCAGGCGGTCGCCCTGGATTTCGAGCTGCGCGATTTCGGCCACGTGCGGGGCGTGTTCCTGCTGCCCGGGACCGCCCGATGAGCGCGCCCGCACGACAGCACGGCATGGCCCTGCTGACGGTACTGCTGTTGACGGTGGTGATGACGGTGCTGGCCATGGCCATGCTCGACGACATCCGCTTCGGCACACGACGGGCCCAGAACGCCTACGCCGTCGCCCAGGCGCAGCGTTACGCCCTGGGCAGCGAGGCCCTCGCCCTGCGGCGCATCGGCGAGCTGCAGCGCGAAGGCGTGGCCGCCGAGCAGTGGAACGGCAAGCCGCTGCTGTTTCCCATCATCGAGGATGAGCAGGCCCGCGGCATGGTCCGCGCACGGCTGGACGATGCCAGCACCTGCTTCAACCTCAACAGCGTGGTGACCGGCGCTGCCGAGCAATGGCAGCGCCTCGAGCTCGGCGTGCAGCAGTACGTGGCCCTGCTCCAGGCGCTCGGCATCGCCGCCGCCCAGGCCCAGACCCTGGCCGACACGCTCGCCGACTGGATCGACAGCGATGCGCAGCGTGCGCCGCTGGGCGCCGAGGACGCCACCTATGCGGCGCTCGTACCCGCCTACCGGACCAGTGGCGCCCTGCTCGCCGAAGTCTCCGAACTGCGCGCGATCCGCGGCTACGACGCGGACCTGTATGCGCGCATCCGGCCCTACGTCTGCGCGCTGCCGAGCGCCACGCTGTCGCCGGTGAACGTCAACGCCCTGCGTGCGGACCAGGCGCCGGTGCTGAGCATGCTCAGCCTCGGACAGCTCACGCCCGCCGAAGCACAGCGCAGGATCGCGGCCCGCCCCGCCGGTGGCTGGCCCGACGCGACTGCATTCTGGTCGCAGCCCGGCCTCGCGGCCGCGGAGCTGCCCAACGAGGTCTACGGGCAGATCCAGCTGCGAAGCCAGTGGTTCGCACTGGAAACCGAAGTCGACTACACCGGCGCGCAGGCCGTGTTGACAGCCCTGATCCACGCCGGTGGCAACGACAGCCGCCTGCTCGTCCGACGCTGGACCCCTGACGAATGAGCCCGACCCCACCCCCCGTCCGCCTGCTGCTGGTGTCCGCGGACCCGGCGCGGCCGTCGCTGTGCCTGCATGTCGACGGCGCCGGCACCATTGCCGCGCGCCGGTACTGCGATGCCGCGAACCCGCTACCGGCGCAGCCCGGCGCCCGCGACGTCCTCGCGGTGCCGTCCGAGGCGCTGCGCGTGCAGTGGCTGGACCTGGCCGCGCACAGTCCGGCGCAGGCACTCGCCGCGGCCCGGCTGATGCTGCAGGACCGGATCGCCGGGGCCGATGCGCAGCTCCACATCGCCGTCGGCCACGTGGAGGGCGACGCCGACCGGCGCCCGGTGGCCGTGGTCGACGAGGCCTGCATGCAGAGGTGGTTGCGGCAGGCCCGTGAATCGGGCTTGCAACCCGTGACCGTCGTGCCGGACTGCCTCCTGCTCGACGCGCCCGTCGACGACGTCGTGCAGGTCTGCGAGCGCGACGGACGGCTGCTGGTCCGTGGCCATGAACTCGCATTCGCCGCCGAGCCCGATCTCGCCGCCCACCTCCTCGGTGCCCGTGCGGTGCACCGCATCGACTCGGCCGCCTTCGAAGCGTGCGTCGCGTCCAATGCACGGGGCGCCGCCGCGCTCGATCTGCTGCAGGGGCCGCACGCGCCGCACGACGGCACCGGCCGTCGCCGACGCCGCCGCCTGACGTGGCTGCTCGCACTGGTGCTGCTGTCGCCGGTGCTGCTGCTCGCGGCCCAGACCGTCCAGCGCACGCTGGCCGCGCACTGGCTCGAGCGACGGGTCGATTCCCTCGCGACGGCGTACCGGGCGTCGCTGAGCGGCGCGTCGCTGCCGGCCTACTACCGCCAGCGGATCGCTCCCGAGCTGCTGGCCCTGCACTCGGCGCGGCTGTTCGAGGCCCTGCGCGCCGTACCCGGCGTCCAGCTCGACAGTTACGAGTTCGCGCCCGGAACCGGCGTCCGTGCAGGCCTCCGGCTCGCGGCCGTGCAGGACCTCGACGCCCTCAACCTGCTGCTCGCCGAGCACCATCTGGTGCTGGTGGCACTGGACACCCAGCCGCTCGAACAGGGGGTCCACAGCCTCGTCGCCGTGGAGGCCCTGCAATGACCGCGGCCGTCCTGCGTCTGCAATCGTGGTGGCGACAGCGCGAACCGCGCGAGCGCCGGATGCTGGGTCTGATGGTGCTCGCGCTCGCCGCGTTCGTACTCTGGTACGCCGTGCTGGTGCCGCTGCGCCAGGCGCGCGCGAGTGCGCAGGTGCGCTACGAGCGTGCAGCGCTGGCGCTGGTGCAGACCGAGCTGCAGCTGGCGCAACTGCGCACCCTCGACCAGCGCGAGCTCGCGCCGCCCGAGGATGCCGCCGCGTTGAAGCAGACGGTCATGGCCGCTGCACAGGCGACCGGCCTCGCCGTGAGCCGCGAACGCGAACGCGACCAGGATTCAGGCGGCTTCGGCATCGAGGTCGATGCCGCCAGCCCGCAGCAGTTGTTCGCCTGGCTGGACGCGCTGCGCCAGGCGCACGGCCTGGCCCCGTCCACGCTCAGCGTGGCAAAACGCGAAGGCATGCTGCGCGTGCAGGCGGAGTTCGATCCGGTGGAATGACGGCGCCCGTCACAGCCGGCATTGGGCGTTACCCGGTGCACCGGCGTCGCCGCGCGACGTCCCGGACGGGCGCCTGGATCGAGCGATGCCGCCCGACGCCGCGTCGCGGGATCATCGCGGCAGGCGCCGCGCACGACTCCGCTGCCGCGGCGTCGGCACCGGCTACCAGTTGACCTGCGTGCGCAGCGCGTATTGGCCGGTGCCGTCGCCGTCGAGACGGTTGTCGCCCCAGATGCGGTTGAACATGAAGCGCACAGACGGGTTGAGGTAGTAGTTCAAGCCGACGATCACGCTGCGGGCTCCGCGGTCGGCGAGGTCACGGTTTTCGATCACGTCGTAGCGCGCGCTGAGTTCCCACAGGCCGCGGTCGCTCGCGCGCGGCGCGCCGAAGACCCCGGTGCCGGTCTTGTAGGGCCGATGGCCGCCGTTGAGCAGCCAGCTGCCCTGCAGATACCAGGCCAGCACGTCCTCGTCGCCACCCGCCGGCTGTTCGAACGCGGCGCGCACGTACTCGCCCTGCACGAACACCGGGCCGAACGCGCCTGCCGCCTCGAGCCCCCGCGCATCGACACTGCCGCCGCTGGCGCCCGGGGTGCCGGCAACAGCCAGCGTCGGCCCCCGCCGGCCGGCATAGGCCGCGCTCGCAGCGATGTCGGCCGATCCCTGGTTCGCGTTCTCGGTGCTCGCCCACGCCCCCAGATGCACCGTGCGCGCCTCGTCGGCGATCGGGGTCCAGGTGACCCGGCCGGAGGCGCCCACGCCCTCGTTGCGCGGACCCTGGGCACCGCGCAGGTTGAATACGGTGAAGCCCGCGGTATGCCGCTCGCCGGCGCGCAGGTAGCCGACGCCCTGCTGGAACTGGCGACCTGCGAACAGGCCCGCCGCCGAGGCGAACGGCCGCTCCATCATCAGGATGTCGTTGGAGCTCGTCAGCTCGTCCATCGAGCGGTAGGGCTTGAAGTGGCCGATCGTCACCCGCCCGCCCCACAGCCCCGTGGCCACGTACGCATCACGCAGGCCCTCGAGATTGGAGCCGGCAGCGAAGTCCTGTTCCAGCTTGTACTCCCAGCCGTAGGCCTTACCGGCCAGCGACAGCCGTGCGCGCCGGAACTCGGTGGTGCCGGTGGCCGGGGCCGTGTCCCGGTCGAAGGCATAGGCATCGAAGTGGATGCGCCCGCCGACCGACATCTCGAAGCCGCGATCCGGAGCCTGCACGCGCAGCCCACCCTGGGTCTCCACCCGGGGCGCTGCGGGCGCGGACGGCGTGGCCGCGACCGCGGCATCGGCCGCAGTCGCCGGGCCCGCCACCCCGGCGTGCTGTTCGAGTGCATCGACCTTGGCCTGCAGCGCCGCGAGCTGCGCCCTGAGCGCCTCGAGCTCGGCACGCGTGTCCGGCTCGGCGGCGGAGGCACCGCCCCCGACAGCGAGCGCGATGGAGAGGAACAGGAGGGCCTTGCGCATGGAGGGTCTCTCGACAGGACGCGGGGGCGTGCCAGGGATGAAGGCGGAATTATGACATTCCCGCGTCAGCCCCCGCCGCCTGTCACATTGCGGTCCTGCCCCGACCGGAGGCCGTGTCACCCGTCCGCAATGCACCGGACACGCGGACGCCATGCGCGCGGAGTGCAATGCATGCACATGCCGCGCGCGCCGCCCATCCCTCTCCCTGGGCGGTCCGCGCGGCATGTCGCGAGGGTGCCCGCAGAGCACACGGTGAGCGCCGGGCCGGCTCGGACGAGGATCCCCAGCGGGCTTCAGTCGGGTCGACCGCGACGCGCCTCGGCCTCGAGGACCGCATGCCGGCGCGGCGGACGGTGCCGGACGGCCGCGGGACCGTCATACGAATGAAATAAAAACATCATTAAATGCGCGTACCGGGCGACGCGCCATGCGTCGTCCCTTTTCCCGGAGCTTTCCAGATGCCTCGTCAGACGGTCCGAATCGGCGCGCTCGCCCTCGCTTCGCTCTTTTTCCTCGCTGCCTGTGGCGGCAATTCCGACGCACCGGCCGGCCAGGCGGGCGCAGGCGCTCCGGGCCAGGGCCAGGGCAGCGGCGACCGGGTCACTGCCGAGATCACCGGCGCCGGCGCCACCTTCATCTATCCGCTGGTGTCGAAGTGGTCGGCCGACTACAACGCCGCCACCGGCAACCGGGTCAATTACCAGTCGATCGGTTCGGGCGGCGGCATCGCCCAGATCAAGTCGGGCACGGTGGACTTCGGTTCGTCGGACAAGCCGCTCGACAGCGCCGAGCTGCAGGCCGCCGGCCTCGGGCAGTTCCCGTCGGCGATCGGTGGCGTCGTACCCGTGTTCAATGTCGAAGGCCTGCAGCCGGGCCAGCTGCGTCTCACCGGCGCGGTGCTGGCCGACATCTTCCTCGGCAAGATCGGCACCTGGAACGATCCGGCCATCGCCGGGCTCAACCCCGGCGTCGCCCTGCCCTCGGGCAAGATCAGCATCGTTCACCGCTCTGACGGCTCGGGCACCACGTTCAACTTCTCGAATTACCTGTCCAAGGTGAACCCGGACTGGAAGAGCCGCGTCGGTGAAGGCACCTCGGTGCAATGGCCGGTGGGCGTGGGCGGCAAGGGCAACGAGGGCGTCGCCTCCTACGTGCAGCAGATCAAGGGCTCGATCGGCTATGTCGAGCTGGCCTATGCGCTGCAGAACAACATGCCCTACGCCTCGCTGCAGAACGCGGACGGCAACTGGGTGCAGCCCAACGCCGAGAGCTTCGCGGCGGCCGCAGCCAATGCGGACTGGGCCAACGCGCAGGACTTCAACCTGGTCATCACCAACGCCGCCGGCGCCAATGCATGGCCGATCACCGCGACCAACTTCATGTTGATGCCCAAGCAGCCGCGCAACCCGGCGCGCAGCCAGGCGACGCTGGCGTTCTTCAAGTGGGCGTTCGAATCCGGCCAGGCCCAGGCGAACGAGCTGCATTACGTGCCGCTGCCCGCGCCGCTGGTCGAGCAGATCGAGGCGTACTGGGCGAACGAGTTCAAGTGATGCAGCGGCCACGTCCGTTGCCGGGGGCGCGGCCACGCGCCCCCGCGACGGCCGGACACCACTGATGGCGACGACAGGCCCGGACGCGGACAGCGCCCGGGCCTGGTGATCTCCGGGCAGGTGCGATGCAATCTGCGAAGACACCGGATGCCCGCACCCGCGGGATACGACGGACCCAAGGACACCGATGACCGCCGCTACGCTTTCCGCAGTGCCCGCTCCCCGGCAACGCGACATCCGCGACGCACGCAACGACCGCATCTTCCGTCTGGCCCTGGGCGCGACGGTCGTCCTGGTGATGCTGGCCCTGGCCGGCGCCGCACTGTCGATGCTGTGGGGCGGCCGCGATGCCCTGGCCACCCAGGGCCTGTCGTTCTTCACCAGTGCCGACTGGAATCCGGTCGAGAACCGCTACGGCGCGCTGGTGCCGATCCTCGGCACCATCGTCACCGCCCTGATCGCGATGCTGATCGCGGTTCCGGTGAGCTTCGGCATCGCCTTCTTCCTCACCGAGGTCGCGCCGCGCTGGCTGCGCGGCCCGATCGGCACCGCGATCGAACTGCTGGCCGGCATCCCGTCGATCATCTACGGCATGTGGGGCCTGTTCGTGCTGGTGCCGGTGATGACCACCTACGTCACCCCGTTCCTCAACGACTATTTCGGTGCGATCCCGGGCATCGGCCTCCTGTTCCAGGGCCCGCCACTGGGCATCGGCACGCTCACTGCGGGCTTCGTGCTCGCGATCATGGTGATTCCCTTCATCTCGGCGGTGATGCGCGAGGTCTTTCTGACCGTGCCCACGCGCCTGAAGGAATCGGCCTATGCGCTCGGCGCGACCAAGTGGGAGGTCAGCTGGGACATCGTGCTGCCCTACACCCGCTCGGCGGTCATCGGCGGCATCTTCCTCGGCCTCGGCCGCGCGCTCGGCGAGACCATGGCGGTCGCGTTCGTGATCGGCAATTCGGTGCGCCTGACACCGTCGCTGCTCGAGCCCAGCACGACGATCGCCGCACTGATCGCCAACGATTTCGGCGAGGCCACGGAAACCTACCGCTCGGCCCTGCTGCTGCTCGGCTTCGTGTTGTTCGTGGTGACCTTCGTGGTGCTGGCGATCGCACGCCTGATGCTGATGCAACTCGCCCGCAGGGAGGGCAAGTGATGCCCGTCGCGATCACCGAACGCGAACGCCAGGTCGCCGACCGGCTGCACACCCGGCGCCGCATCAAGAATGGCGTCGCCATCGCACTCGGCTGCCTGACCGCGGCGTTCGGCCTGTTCTTCCTCGGCTGGATCCTGTGGACCCTGGTCTCGAAGGCCGCAGGGGGCATCAACTGGGCCCTGTTCACCCAGATGACGCCGCCTCCCATGCAGGAGGGCGGCCTGCTCAACGCCTTCTTCGGCAGCGCGGTGATGTGTGCCCTGGCGATCGGCATCGGCACGCCGCTGGGCATCGCCGCGGGCACCTGGCTCTCGGAGTACGGCCGCGCGCGCAAGATCGGCACGGTGGTGCGCTTCATCAACGACATCCTGCTGTCGGCGCCGTCGATCGTCCTCGGCCTGTTCGTCTACACGCTGTTCGTGATGCAGACCGGCGGCCGCTTCTCGGCCCTCGCCGGCGCGATCGCCCTCGCCTTCATCGTGCTGCCCGTGGTGATCCGCACCACCGACGAGATGCTCCAGCTGGTGCCGACCCAGATGCGCGAGGCGGCCCTGTCGCTGGGCGTGCCGCACTGGAAGGTCATCATGCAGGTGCTCTACCGCAGCGCCTCGGCCGGTATCCTCACCGGTATCCTGCTCGCGCTGGCGCGCATCAGTGGCGAGACCGCGCCGCTGCTGTTCACCGCGTTCGGCAACCAGTACTGGAACAGCGACATCATGCGGCCGATGGCCAGCGTGCCCGTGGTGATGTACCAGTACGCCGGCAGCCCGTACGAATCCTGGCAGCAGCTGGCCTGGGCCGGCGCCCTGGTGCTGACGTGCTTCGTGTTGCTGGTGAGCCTGAGTGCCCGTGCGATCCTGCTGCGCAAGCGTGTCGTCCACGACTGATCCCGCCATGACCCTCTTCCGACCGGACCCGTCCATGAACGAGCTTCACAACGCCCCGTCGTCGCAGCGCATCCAGCTCGCGACCCACGCGCGCGACACGCTGGCACCGGCGCCGGTGAAGATCGCCGCGCGCGGGCTGGATTTCCATTACGGCGATTTCCATGCGCTCAAGGCCATCGACCTCGAGATTCCGGAAAAGCGCGTGACCGCGCTGATCGGGCCGTCGGGCTGCGGCAAGTCCACCCTGCTGCGGATCTTCAACCGCATCTATGCGCTGTATCCGAAGATGACCGCCAGCGGCGAGGTGCTGCTCGACGGCGAGAACATCCTGTCGCCGAAGTATCCGATGAACCGCCTGCGCAGCAAGGTCGGCATGGTGTTCCAGAAGCCGGTGCCGTTTCCGATGACGATCTTCGAGAACGTCGCCTACGCGATCCGCCATCACGAGAAGCTGTCGAAGGCGGCACTGGCCGAGCGCGTCGAGCAGGCGCTGACCCAGGCCGCGCTGTGGAACGAGGTCAAGGACAAGCTGGGCCAGAACGCGCTGGGCCTGTCCGGCGGCCAGCAGCAGCGCCTGTGCATCGCCCGCGCCGTGGCCCTGCGCCCCGACGTGCTGCTGCTCGACGAGCCGACGTCGGCGCTCGACCCGATCTCCACCAGCCGTATCGAACAGCTGGTCGAGGAACTCAAGGTGGACTACACCATCGTCATCGTGACCCACAACATGCAGCAGGCGGCCCGCGTCTCGGACTACACCGCCTTCATGTACCTCGGCGACCTGATCGAGCACGACACGACCGAGACGATCTTCTCCAAGCCCTCGAAGCAGCAGACCGAGGACTACATCACCGGTCGGTTCGGGTGAGGCGGGGCCGCGTGCGCGGCACCATCCCGCGCCCTGCCCGGCGCCGGGCGCGTCGCCACGCGCGCCCGTCGTAGAACCTCGGCTCCATCGCTGCCTCTTCTCTCTGCCGCCACCGTTTCCAGGTATCCGCCATGCCCAACCAACTCAACGACCACATCGTCAAGAGCTACGACGACGAGCGCAGCCGCCTGATCAACGAGATCCTGCGGATGGGCGAGATGGCGGCCGCGCAGCTGGAATCGGCCCTGGACGTGGTCGAGCGCCGCGACGACAAGGCCGCCGAGCGGATCATCGCCAACGACGAAGCGATCGATGCGCTGGAGCACGAGGTCAGCCAGGACGTGATGAAGCTGGCGCTGCGCGGCCCGATGGCGCGCGACCTGCGCGAGATCCTCGCCGCGCTGCGCATCGCGGCCGACATCGAGCGCATCGGCGACTACGCCGCGAACGTCGCCAAGCGCTCGACCGCGCTCAACCTCGCGCCGCCGCTGCCGCACACCCGCGGGCTGACCGTGCTCGGCCAGCTGGCCGTGCGCCAGGTGCGCGACGTGCTGGTCGCCTTCCGCACCAACGACGCCGAGGCCGCGCAACGTGTACGCGACCAGGACGCCGAGATCGACACCGTCTACACCAGCCTGTTCCGCGAGCTGCTGACCTACATGATGGAAGACCCGCGGGCGATCACGCCGAGCACGCACCTGCTGTTCATGGCCAAGAACATCGAGCGCATCGGCGACCACGCCACCAACATCGCCGAGAACATCTGGTTCCTGGTGCACGGCGACGAGGCGCTGCCGCCGCGCGACAAGCGCGACGAGACCAACACGGTCAGCTGACGCGGCGCAGGACGCATCGCGTTGCGGCGTCCGGGCGCCTGGGTGCGACGACCGCTCTGCTAGGCTTGCGCGCATGAGCGATGTCGCAGTTCCGGCCGACCAGGCCGTCCCCCATCTTCCGATGTGCCGCCGCTTCCGCGGCTTTCTGCCCGTCGTGGTCGACGTGGAGACCGGCGGATTCGACGCGCGCCGCCACGCGCTGCTCGAGATCGCGGCGATCCCGCTCGACATCGACGGCGACGGACGCCTGGTGCCGGGCGCCTCGGCACATGCGCATGTCGAGCCGGCCGAAGGCATGGAGATCGATCCGCAGTCGCTCGAAGTGACCGGCATCGACATCCATCATCCGTTCCGTCTGGCCCGGGTGGAGCGCGATGCGCTCGAGCACGTGTTCGCGGCGGTGCGCGTCGCGCTCAAGCATCACCAGTGCCAGCGCGCGATCCTGGTCGGTCACAACGCGCATTTCGATCTCGGTTTCGTCAACGCGGCAGTCGAGCGCAGCGGTCACAAGCGCAACCCCTTCCACCCGTTCAGCGTGTTCGACACCGTCACCCTCGCCGGCGTGGCCTACGGGCAGACGGTGCTGGCGCGCGCCGTGCAGGCGGCCGGGTACGACTGGGACCAGTCGCAGGCGCATTCCGCGCTCTACGACACCCAGCAGACGGCGCGGCTGTTCTGCCGCATCGCCAACGCCTGGCCCGCGCCGCTGCAGTCGCCCGGGTGACGGATCGCGCGCGGTGCCGGCTCAAGCAGCCAGCTTGAGCCCGACGATACCGGCGACGATCAGGCCGAGGCTGACCAGCCGGGTCACGGTGGCCGGCTCGTCGAACAGCACGATGCCCAGCACCGCTGTGCCGACCGCACCCACGCCCACCCACACCGCGTAGGCGGTGCCGAGCGGCAGCGACTTCAGAGCGAGACCGAGCAGCCAGAAGCTGGCCACCATCGCGGCCACCGTGCCGAGCGTCGGCCACGGCCGGGTGAACCCTTCGGTGTATTTGAGGCCGATGGCCCAGGCGATCTCGAACAGGCCGGCCAGCAGCAGGATGAACCACGCCATGCGGACGTCTCCCTCGGTCGATGGGGCCGTCCCCGCGTGCTGCGCGATGGCGGGGTCGTCCCCGCCGCAGTGAGGACCAGGATTCTATCGGCCACGGGCTGAATCGGGCGCCGCCGGTCCGGCCCGAATGCGCGGCGATGAAGGGCCCGGTGGCCGGGACCTCGACGCGGCTCAGCCATCGCAGAGCTGGTCGCGTCCTGCGCTCTTGGCGCGGTAGAGGGCCATGTCGGCGCGCCGCACCAACTGGGCAGGGGCCGTGTCCAGCGGATCGATGCGCGTCGACCCGGCGCTGATCGTGATCCGCAGCCCGGGCACCCCGCCCCAGTCCGTGCGCCGTGCGAACGCGTCGCGCAGGCGGGCGTAGACCACGTGGGCCTCGTCCGGACTGGTGTCGACCAGGATCAACGCGAACTCTTCGCCGCCGATGCGTGCCGCGATGTCGGTGGCCCGGCACGCGCCCATCAGCAGTTCGCCCACCTGGCGCAGCACCGCATCGCCGACGACATGGCTGTACTGGTCGTTGACTGTTTTGAACCGGTCGACGTCCAGGATCATCAGGCACAGCGGCTGGCCCTTGCGATGCGCACGGGCGAACTCACGCGCGAGCGCCGCGTCGAAACTGCGCCGGTTCGGCAGGCCGGTCAGTGCGTCCTCGAGCGCCTGGCGTTCGAAGGTCTCGGCCTGGGCCTGCAGCCGGCCCAGCAGCTCGGTCTTCTCGCGGTCCGCCTCGAGCAGCTGCTCGGTCTGCCGCTGCAGGGTCCGCGTGCGCTCGTCGACCAGGTGGCTCAGCCTGTCGTTCGCTCTGCGATAGCGGCGCAGGCGCACGCCGTAGAGCAGCGCCGGCGCCAGCAGCGCGAGTACCGCGAGCGCCAGCTGCACGCTGTGGCGCTGCCACCAGCGCGGCGCCACCGAGAAGTGCCAGGCCGCCGGATGCGCACTCCATTCGCCCTCCGGGTGCGCCGCTTCGACCTGCAGCACGTAGTCGCCCGGCGGCAGGCCGACGAACTCCACACTGCGCTGGCGGCCGTGTTCGATCCAGCGTGCGTCGAGGCCTTCGAGCCGTGTGCGGAAGCGGATCCGGTCCGACATCAGGAAGCTCAGCCCGACGAACGAGACCGAGATGCGAGCCCCGCCCTCCAGCTGCTGCCCGTCGCGCCAGTCCAGCGGCTCGCCATCCAGGCGCACGGCATCGATCCGCGGCACCGGCGGCAGCCGCTTTCGGTAGGAACTCCAGCGCTGCGGATCGACGCCGCTGATGCCGCGCGCGGTGGCCATCCACACCGAACCGTCGGCGCGCAGGATCGCCGACGGCGACGAGCTGCCGTTGCCCTGCGCGCTGGACATGCCGTCGATCTCGTCGTAGCGCTCGAGCGGGAGTGTCGCGAGGCGGCCATCGGCCACGGCGTCGAGATCCTGCATGCGCGCACGCAGCATGCCGCGATTGCTGGTGATCCAGGCATTGCCGATGCGGTCGGGCACGATCTGGAAGACGGTGTCGACCGGCAGACCCTGCGCCAGTCCGACCGGCGCGACCGCGTTCCCGCGTACGCGGTGAAGGCCGCGATCGGTGGCCATCCACACCGCGTCGCCGATGCGCCGGAAGGCGAACACGGTGCGCGCGCCGGCCGGAAGGGCCACATGCCGCACGCGCCCGCCCTCGAGCACGCTCGCCCCTTCCACCGAACCGACCCACAGGGCATCGTCGATCCAGGCCAGTGAGGTCACCAGTCCGGTCGGCAGACCCGGGACGCGCGGCGTGTCGACACGCCCGTCCACCAGCCGCACGGGGCCGCTGTGCGTGGCGATCCAGACCGCCCCGTCCGGCGTGGCCTCGATGGCCCGGATGTGGCCGGGGAATCCCTGCAGGCGGTCGACCACGACACCGTCGCGCATGCGGAACACGCGCCCGCCGTAGGCGCCCACCCAGACGTCGCCATCGCGGTCCTGGGCCAGGCTGAGCACCGACGGCGGCACGCCGGGCTGCAAGGCGAACGGCGCCAGATGGCCGTCCGGCAGGTGCCGGTCGAGCCCGCTGGCGCCGCCGATCCACAGCGTCCCGTCGCGATCCTCGAGCAGCGCGCGGGCATAGTCGCCGCTCAGGCCGTCGTGTGCGGTCAGGCGCTGGAACAGGGTTTCGCGCAGCCGGAACAGGCCGCCGTTGGCGCCCGCCCACACGCTGCCTTCGGCATCCTCGAGCAGACCGACGATGCGGCCCGGCGGACGCGCCGCATCGGTGGGCGGTGTCTCCACGCCGCGCGCGCCGATGCGCAGCAGGCCGCGACTCTCGCTGCCCAGCCACAACGCGCCGTGCCGATCCTGCAGCATCGCGGTGAAATCGCCCTGGCCGGGAATGCGGTAGCGCCGCGGCGCCGCGGCGCCTTCGATCCGGTGCACGCTGTCGCCGGCCACCAGCCAGATCGCGCCGTCCGGTGCCCGGTACGGCCAGGCCAGTCCCGGGGCGAGGCCCAGCGCCGCCGGCGCGCGGTGCAGGCGGCCGTCCGGCTCCCGCACGAGCAGGCCACCGAGCCCGCCGATCCAGATCCGCCCATCCTGCCCGACCGCCATGTGCGGATAACTCAGGGCAAGGGGTACCCCCGGCGGCGGTTCGGTGTACTCGAAGCGGCCATCGGCATGCAGCGCGCCGAGGCCACGGCCTTCGAACAGCAGCCACAGGCGGCCCTGTGCGTCCATGACCATCGCGTGCACCAGCACCTGTGGCCAGCCTTCCTCGGCCGCGCTCCAGACGCGCCATGCGCCGCCGGCGTCGCGGCGACCGACGTTGCCGCGCGAATCGCTGAACCACAGCGCGCCCGTCGGGTCGACATAGAGCGTGCCCACGCCGTTGTCCAGCAGTGCGGGCGTGGACGTGCTGCGGTCGTAGACCACGAACTCCAGGCCGTCGTAGCGCACCAGCCCTTCCCAGGTGGCGAACCAGAGATAGCCGTCCGGGGTCTGCGCGAGGTCGCGGATCGAGTTGTGCGGCAGGCCGTCGCGCGACGTCCACTGGTCGACCGCGTAATCGCGCAGCGGACCGGGCATGGTCGCTGCCGGGGCCGCGGCGTCGACAGAGGCGGCGGTGCCCGTGCACACGCCGGCAGCCAGCACGCCGGCGAGCAGCCAGCGCAGCGTCCACCCCCGCCATCCACGCAAGAGGATGCCCGCCCGCGCCAGGCTCACGGTCCCGACCACGTCCCCGCTCTGTGCCGGGTCAGCCGGCCGCGCGCTGGCGGACGGCTTCGAACAGGGTGACGCCCGCGGCGACCGACACGTTGAGACTTTCGACACCGGCCGCCGCGGCCGCGCCCGGCATCGGGATGGTCACCAGCTGGTCGCAGTGCTCGCGGGTCAGGCGGCGCATGCCGTCGGCCTCGCCGCCCAGCACCAGGGCCACGTTGCCGCGCAGATCGATGGCGTACAGCGAGCCGTCCGCCTCGCCGGCCAGGCCGTAGATCCACACGCCGAGCTTCTGCAGGTCGCGCAGCGTGCGCGAGAGATTGGTCACCCGCACCACCGGCACGTGGTCGGCGGCGCCGGCCGATGTCTTGCGCACGGTCGCGTTGACCTGCACCGCCTTGTCCTTGGGGATCACCACCGCGGTAGCGCCCGCGGCCGCGGCGCTGCGCAGGCAGGCGCCGAGATTGTGCGGATCCTGCACGCCGTCGAGCACCAGCAGCAGCGCCTTTCCGGACGCGGCTTCGACCAGACCCTCGAGTTCGTCCTCGTCCCAGGTCTTCGCGGCCGCGTAGCGGGCCGCCGCGCCCTGATGGCGCAGGCCACCGGCGACGCCGTCGAGCGCCTGCTGGTTGACCCGGCGCACGTCGATGTCGCGCCGGCGCGCGTCGGATTCGATCTCGGTGATGCGCGGGTTCTTGGCACCGGCCTCCAGCAACACCTCGCGCACGTTGTCGGCGTCGTGCTCGACGGCCGCGGCGACGGCATTGATGCCGACGATCCACTGGTTCTGCTTGTTGCTCATGGCGCGCGTTGGGAGGGGGAAACAGGGCGGCAAGCGTACACGAGGGTGCCCGGCCCCCGCCTGCGCGGCGCTCAGGTGTCGTGATCGGGGTGCTGGTTGGACACGATCCGGGCGAGGAACGCGCTCGCGTCGCCGGCATCGGTGGACCGGCTCGGCAGCTGCGCGATCGCGTCAACGAACGGCAGCGCCGCTTCGGCGCCGTACTGGACCACCGGCGGCATCAGCGCCGGCGTGTCGAAGGCGCCGGCCGCGATGGCCACGCCCTGGGGCGATTCGTAGGTCAGCGGCGTGCCGCAGTCCGCGCAGAAGCCCCGCTGGACGAGATTCGACGACGCGAACCGCCGGGGCACGCCCCGGGTCCATTCCAATGCGGCGTCGTCCACCGACACCAGTGGCGCGTAGTAGGCGCCGAACGCCTTCTGGCACATCCGGCAGTGGCAGACAGAGGCTTCCAGTGGACCCCGCGCGCTGAACCGCACCGCGCCACACTGGCAGCCACCCGTGAAGACCGTCTGCGCGCCGCCCACTGGACGACCTCAGTACGGCTGCTTGCTGCGCTTGGCGGGCGTACCACGCGCCGGCAACGGCTTGACCCCCTGCTCCGCCGCGTCCGGGTCGACCAGCCGGAAATCGATCTTGCGGTCTTCCAGGCTGGCCTTGAGCACGACGATACGCACCCGGTCACCGAGCCGGTACTCGCGACCCGCGCGCTGACCGCTGAGCATCCGCCGGATCGGATCGAAGCTGTAGAAATCGTTCGGCAGCTGGGTCACGTGGACCAGGCCGTTGACCTTGGACTGGTCGAGCTCGACGAACAGGCCGAAGCTGGTCACGCCGCTGATGACGCCGTCGAACTGGCCGCCGACGTGCTGCTCCATCCAGGCCGCGCGGTAGCGCTCGTCGACCTCGCGCTCGGCCTCGTCGGCCCGGCGCGCGCGCTCCGAGCACTGCAGCGACAGGCTTTCCATCAGGCGCGGCGTGTACATGAACTTCGCCAGCGGCAGCCCGGACAGCACGTGCTTGATCGCGCGGTGCACCAGCAGATCCGGATAACGGCGGATCGGCGAAGTGAAATGCGCATACGCCGCCAGCGCCAGGCCGAAGTGGCCGATGTTCTCGGTCGTGTAGACCGCCTGGCTCTGGCTGCGCAGCAACACCGACTCGAGCAGGGTCGCATCGGGCCGCTCGCGGATCTTCTTCAGCAGCTGGGTGAAATCCTTGGGCTGCACCTTCGACCACGGTGGCATGCGCAGCGAGAACTCCTTGAGGAATTCCAGCAGGTCGGCGTACTTCGCCTCCGGCGGCTTGTCGTGCACCCGGTACGGCGCGGAGATCGCCGCCTCGAGGAGGAACTCGGCCGCCTGGACATTGGCCGCGATCATGCATTCCTCGATCAGCTTGTGCGCATCGTTGCGCTGGAGCATGCCGGCCTGGGTGACCTCGCCGGTGTTGTCGAGCACGAAGCGCACTTCGGAGGATTCGAACTCGATCGCGCCGCGCTTGGCGCGCGCCTTGGCGAGCACCGCGTAGAGCTGGTGCAGGCGTTCGACCTGCGGCAGCACCGGCGCGATCGCCGCGCGCGTGTCCTCGTCCTGCTCGCCGACCGCCTTCCAGACCTGGGTATAGGTCAGGCGCGCATGCGAATGCATCACCGCTTCATAGAACTTCGAGTGCGACACCGTGCCGTCGCGCTGCACCTGCATGTCGCAGACGAAGCACATCCGGTCGACCTTCGGCTTGAGCGAGCAGATGCCGTTGGACAGCGTCTCGGGCAGCATCGGCACGACGAAACCCGGGAAATACACGCTGGTCGCGCGCAGCTGGGCCTCGTCGTCGAGCGGCGTGCCCGGGCGTACGTAGTTCGACACGTCGGCGATCGCGACCACCAGACGGAAGCCGTCGCGGTTGGGTTCGCAGTAGACCGCGTCGTCGAAGTCCTTGGCGTCCTCGCCGTCGATGGTCACCAGCGGCAGGCTGCGCAGGTCGACGCGGCCGCCGAGCATGCGTTCTTCGACGTCCACCGGGATCGCGGCGGCCTCTTCGAGCACTGCCTGGGAGAACTCGTGCGGCAGGTTGTGCCCGTGGATCGCGGCCTCGACCACCAGCGACGGCTTGAGCACGTCGCCGAGCACGGTCAGCACACGGCCGATCGGCGGGCGGTGCGCATCGCCCGGCGCGGTGATCTCGCACACCACCAGCTGGCCATGTGTCGCGTCCTGGCGTGCGTCCTGCGGAATCTGGATGTTGCGCTGGATGCGCTTGTCGTCGGGCACCACGAAGCTGATGCCGTGCTCGACCGCGAAGCGGCCCATCAGGCGCGTGGTGCGCCGTTCGAGCACCTCCACGATGACGCCGGCGCGGCGGCCGCGTGCGTCGACGTTGGTCAGGCTGGCCAGCACGCGATCGCCGTGCATCGCCTTGCGCATCTCCGCGGGCGGCAGGAACAGATCGTCGCCGCTGCCCGAATCGGGGCGCAGGAAGCCGAAGCCCTCCGGATTGGCGATCACCGTGCCGGGGATCAGGTCCATGCGCTTGGCCGGCACCAGGCCGCCGCGGCGGTTCTGCAGCAGCTGGCCCTCGCGCAGCATGGCTGCAAGACGCTTGCCCAGCGCGTCGCTGCGCTCGGGATCGGTCAGGCCGAGCTGCTCGGCCAGTTCCTCGGCCGTCTGCGGCCCCGGCGCGTCGGTCAGCAGCTGCAGGATCGCCTCGCGGCTCGCGATGGGGTTGGCGTAGCGAACCGCCTCACGGCCCGCGTGTGGATCCTCGAACCGGCCCGGGCGCGCGGCGGAGGGCCGCGGCGGCTGCGACGGCACGTGACGCTCGGCTGCAGGCCGGTCGTCCTGGGCGTTGCGCGGCCGGCCGGAGCGCAGTGCGCGGGCGAGTCCCGGATCGGGCATCCACGGCGGAAGCGGCGCGCTGCCGGCGGGGGCGGACTTGGGGCCGCGGGCTGCACCGGTGGCGCTGCGGTCGTTGGCGGGCCGGTCGGTGCCGGTCGGGGTGCGGCGTCCGCCGCGTTTGCTGGGTGGCTTGGACATCGCAGCGATGTTACACGCCACCCCCGTCCCGGCATCATCAACGCGCCGTGCGATCGTTGACAACGGCCGGGCGCATCGACAACATACGCGCCCTGACCTGCCCGGGTGGCGGAATTGGTAGACGCACTAGCTTCAGGTGCTAGCGGGGGCAACTCCGTGGAGGTTCGAGTCCTCTCCCGGGCACCAAGGTCATCGCAGGCTTACCACCCGCGAACATCGAACCCGCCACGGCGGGTTTTTTTGTGCCCGTCGCAAACACGCCGCCGGACGCCGACGGTGCCTTCGTGATCGGCGACGCCATGCCCGCGCTGCGGTACTTCGTCGTCGCCGCCACCCGGTTGGGCGGAACGGGCGCCGGGCTGCCGTCGCGTGCAAGGCGCGGTGGCTTCGGAGCGGGGTCGCCACTTGGCGGCGAGCCTTCATCCCGGAACCGCCGGGTGACCCTGCCGGCAATGCTGGCAACCTTCGCCCGGGCCCCGGCGTTGCGCCGCCGGGCGGGTGGCTGGGGATGCCCTGGCTGCGGATCAGCCGGGATCGTCCGCGGCCTGGTGGCGCTGCATCTGCGCTGGGCGGGCGCCAGCGCAGGATCGCCCTCCCCCCCCTCCGGCGACACGGCGACTGCCGTGCCGACTTCGCAGCGCGCCTGTCGTTCGGCGCGGCGCTGGGCATCGTGGTCCTGGCCTGATCGAGCCGCCCGCCTGACAGGATCCGGCCGGTGCTCGCGGGCGCCGCATTGACAGCGCCGGTGCTGCGCCGCAGAATTCGCGCCCTGACCTGCCCGGGTGGCGGAATTGGTAGACGCACTAGCTTCAGGTGCTAGCGGGGGCAACTCCGTGGAGGTTCGAGTCCTCTCCCGGGCACCAAGGTCATCGCAGGCTTACCACCCGCGAACATCGAACCCGCCACGGCGGGTTTTTTTGTGCCCGCCGTGACCTGCGCCCGTTGCCCGGCCGTGGCGCTGCACACCCCGATCGTGTGGGATCGCTCTCGCGCCTGCCGCGGTCGGCTGACGACGTGGAGCCCGGAAGAAGGCGTCGCCCCGAAGTGGTCGCCGCCGCCGCGAAGCGCGCTCGCACGGACGTTCGCGGCCCGACGACGCTGCGGTCGTGCACCGGAGCGGCGACGGTTGCGAGGGGCGATCGGCGCGGGCGTGCCCGGGCGCACAGGCCGCGCAGGGAATCACTCGTCGAGACGTTCGCGGTTGCCGGGATTGCCGGCATCGCCCTCTCCGCTCCGGCGTGCGCGGTTGCCTTCACGGGCGCCCGGCATGACGGCCGGATCGTTCTGCGAGGCCTGGTCGTGCTTGGCCGGGGATTCGCCGGGCGTGCGCGGGCCGTCGGGTGCGCGGTCGCGCTCGAGTGGGCCGCGCGCCTCGGAATCGGACGTGGGTGCTGACATGGCCTGGTCTCCGCTTGCGTGAGCCGCCAGGGTGCAGGCACGGCCGGCGACGGCATGTGATGTGCGGCGCATGCCGGTGGCGCGGGCGGACCGGGTCCGGGGCGCTCCGCCGAACGCCGCCGGTCGCCCGCACCGGCGCACTCACATGAGCCGGGCCGTGAGCGCCGGCGCCGCGTCCGGCGCACCGGTGCCCTCCGCCTCGCGGCGCTGCTCGCGCACTTCGAACCACATGCCGTTGAGGATGGCGAAACAGGCCGCGAGGCCGATACCGAGGATCCAGGCGAAGTACCACATGGTGTCGTCTCCGGCGGGCGGATGCCCGCGTCGTGTCAGTAGGCGTTGGGGGTGTCGTTGACGCTGGCATCGTCCACTTCGCCGCGCATCACCCGGTACACCCAGCTCGTGTAGGCCAGGACCAGCGGCAGAAAGACCGCGGTCGCCAGCAGCATGATCCACAGTGTCATCGGGCTGCTCGAGGCATCCCACAGGGTCAGCCCGGCGTCGGGCATCGTCGAGGACGGCAGCAGGAACGGAAAGATCGCGAAGCCGACGGTCAGGATCACCGCCGCCAGCGACGTGGCGGAGGCCACGAAAGCGGCCATGCCCCGGCGCATGCGCAGCAGCGTCGCGGCGGCCAGTGCGCCGGCCACGCCGAGCACCGGCGCCAGCATCGTCCAGGGACGCGCGGAATAGTTCGCCATCCACAGGCCCGGCTCGCGACTCACCGTCTTGAATAGCGGGTTCGAGGCCTGCGCGCCATCGATCAGCGAATCGACGCGGAAGCCCTGGATCCCGGTGGCGATCCAGACCCCGGCCACGACGAACAGCACGGCGCCGGCCAGCGCGGCGAGGCTGCCGTAGCGTGCGGCGCGATCGGCGATCGGGCCGCGGGTCTTGATCACCAGCATCGCCGCGCCGTGGGACACCAGCAGACTCAGGGACACCAGGCCGGCGAGCAGTGCGAACGGAGTCAGGAGTGCGAAGAAACCGCCGGTGTAGACCGGGCGCAGCTCCGGGGTGAAGTGGAACGGCACCCCCAGCAGCACGTTGCCCACCGCCACGCCGAACACCAGGGCCGGCACCGCGCCGCCGACGAACAGCGCCCAGTCCCAGGTCTGCTTCCAGCGCGTGTTCTCCACCTTGCCGCGGAACTTGAAGCCCACCGGCCGCAGGATCAGCGCGAAGAGGATCAGGAACATCGCCAGATAGAAGCCCGAGAAGCTCACCGCGTACAGCGGCGGAAACGCGGCGAAGATCGCGCCGCCGCCGAGGATCAACCACACCTGGTTGCCTTCCCAGACCGGGCCGATGGTGTTGACCACGATCCGCCGCTCGGCATCCGTGCGTGCCACGAACGGCAACAGCGTCCCGACACCGAGATCGAAGCCGTCCATCACCGCGAAACCGATCAGCAGCACGCCGAGGAGCAGCCACCAGACCAGCCGCAGCGTGGCGTAATCGAAGGGAATGAAGTCCATCGTGAAGTCCTTGCAGAAGAGGAGCGCGGGCTCAGAGGCCGGCGCCGGGCGAAGGCTCGGGCAGTCCGGGACGCACGGGCGGATCGAGTGGATCCAGTGGATCGAGCGGATCCGACGCGGAGCGGCCGACGTCCGGAACGACGTCGTCGACGGCCGCGGGGGCCTCGTCGCGCGCGGCGGGCGCGAGCACGTCCGGCCCCTTGCGGATCGCGGCCAGCATCAGCCGCGCGGCGACCACGGCCAGGCCCGTGTAGATGATCACGAAGCCCGCCAGCGAGATCAGGATGTCCTTCAGAGCGATGCCCGAAGCCGCGTAGAACGTCGGCAGCACGCCCTCCACCGCCCAGGGCTGGCGCCCGTACTCGGCGACGAACCAGCCGCATTCGATCGCGATCCACGGCAGCGGCAGGCTGAGCAGCGCCACCCAGAGAAACCGCCGGCTGGTCTCGATGCGGTTGCGCGTGACCAGCCAGAACGCCACCGCGAAGAACGCGATCAGATAGAAGCCGATCGCCGCCATGATCCGGAACGTCCAGAACAGCGGTGCGACCCGCGGCACCGTGTCGAGCGCGGCCTGCGAGATCTCCTGCTCGCTGGCGGCGAGGATGTCGTCGCGATAGCGCTTGAGCAGCAGGCCGTGGCCCAGATCCGCCCAGTGGCGGTCGAACGCGGCCCGCGCGGCAGCGTCGTCCCGGTTCTCGCGCAGCCGCTCGAGCGCGGCATAGGCGAGCTGGCCGCCGCGGATGCGGTGTTCGGCGCGCTCGACCAGTTCGAGGATGCCGGGAATCTCGCCGCCGAGCGATCGCGTCGCGATCAGGCCCATCAGCCACGGCACCTTGACCTCGAACCGGTTGGACTGGGTGGCCTGGTCGGGCAGCCCGATCACCGTGAACCCGGCGGGCGCAGGCTCGGTGTGCCACATCGCCTCGATCGCGGCGAGTTTCATCTTCTGGTGTTCGGTCGCGGCATAACCGCTCTCGTCGCCCAGCACGACCACGCTCAGGGCCGAGGCCAGGCCGAAGCTCGCCGCCACCGCGATCGAGCGCCGGGCGATGTCGCGATGCTTGTCGCGCAGCAGGTAGAACGCGCTGATCGACATCACGAAGATCGCCCCGGTCACATAGCCGGCCGACACCGTGTGCACGAACTTCGCCTGGGCCACCGGGTTGAAGATCACCGCCATGAAGTCGGTGATCTCCATGCGCATCGTGTCCGGATTGAACACCGCGCCGACCGGATTCTGCATCCAGCCGTTGGCGACCAGGATCCACAGCGCCGAGAAGTTCGCGCCCAGCGCGACCAGCCAGGTCACCACCAGATGCTGCACCCGCGACAGCCGCTTCCAGCCGAAGAAGAACAGGCCGATGAAGGTGGCTTCGAGGAAGAAGGCCATCAGCCCTTCGATCGCCAGCGGCGCGCCGAAGATGTCGCCGACGTAGTGGCTGTAGTAGGCCCAGTTCATGCCGAACTGGAATTCCATGACGATGCCGGTGGCCACGCCCACGGCGAAGTTGATGCCGAACAGCACGCCCCAGAAGAGCGTCATCCGGCGCCAGATATCGCGCCCGGTCATGACATAGATGCTCTCCATGATCGCCATCATGAAAGACAGTCCCAGCGTGAGCGGGACGAACAGGAAGTGGTACATCGCGGTGAGCGCGAACTGCAGGCGGGACAGTTCGACGACGGTCATGTCGATCATGGTCTTCAACCGGAACGGGGCATGCGCGCATGCTCGACCCGCTCACGGGAGCGCGCATTGATCCTGATCAATGCAGCCCAACGGACGCCGTGCGACAACGTGGCCCTGCCGTGCGCGGCGCCGGGACTGCCGGGGGGCTGTCACCGGTGCGGCGATCCGCCGGAACGGGCCATCGTGCCGGCGACGAGGGGAGCCCCGTCAGGCCGCGAGGCTGCGGCCGGCGCCGCGTGCGGTATCGCTTGCATCGCGCCTGCGCGTGTCGGCGGTGACGTAGGCCCCGCACGCGCCCGGCCCGTCCGGGGGTGGACCGCGTGCGCTCGCGCGCGGCGGCCGTCAGAGCCCTGCGGCCGCGCGCAGCGCAGGCAGGTCGACGAGATCGATCCGGCGCGGATCGTCGAAGGCGATCGTGCCCGCCTGACGCAGCCGGGTGAAGCTGCGGCTGACGGTCTCGATGGTCAGGCCGAGATGGTCGGCGATGTCGGCGCGGGTCATCGGCAGATCGACGTGGTGCGCCGTACCCCCGCGTAGACGCTGGCGCTCGGCCAGGTCGATCAGGAAGCCGGCCAGACGCTCGGACGGCCCCATCCGCGCCAGCAGCATCAGGCTCGCGCGGGTCGCGTCGAGCTCGGCGCAGGCCTGGGCGAGCATGCCGGATTCGAGCTCCGGGTAGCGCTCGCAGAGCCGGCGCATGCTCTGCATCGGGAACACGCACAGCACGCTCTCTGTGATCGCCTCGATGGTGTGCCGGTAGGCGGGCGCGCCACTGAAGCCGATGAAATCGCCCGGCATCAGGAAGCCCGCCACCAGCCTGCGTCCATCCGGCAGCAGGCGCACGCGCCGCAGCATGCCCCGGGTCACGGTGTAGACCTCGCGCCGCGCCGCTCCCTCGTGGGCGAGCGTCGCGCCCGCCGCCAGCATCACCTCGCCGGCAGCCGCCTCCAGCGCGTGGGTCTCGGCCGCGGGCAGTGCGGCGCAGACTGCGAGATGCCGGCTGAGGCAGCCGTCGCAGCCCGCATGCGGCAGACGGCGCGTGCCGCCCTGACCCGGGCGCGCGGCGGGCGACGGGACGTGGTGGGTGACGCTCGGCGGCGGCTTGGCCTGCATGGCGCCATCATAGCCCCGGCAGAAACCCGCTTCGGCGCTCCACCATGACCTTCGGCCCGTGCCGTGCGCCCGGGCAACCGCTGCAATTCCGATTGCCTCGATGGAACCCCGCCACGCGCCTGTCCCCTGCCTGCCTGCTGATGCTGGCCCTCGCCCTGCCCGCGGCTGCAGCGGACGGGGCGCCCGACTGGCCCGACACACTGGAACGGGACGTGCGCGCGTTCCACGCCGCGTTGCGCGACAGTCATCCCGGGCCGGTCGATCCGGCGAACCCCGGGTTCGCCGCGGCGCTCGACGCAGGGCTCGAGCAGGCGCTCGCCCGGGTGCCACGGACACTCGATTTCGCCGGTTACTGGTGGGCACTGCGCGAGTTCCAGGCCAGCTTCGACGACGGCCACGTGCAGCTCGCGACGCGGGATGCGGCGCCCACGCTGCCCACGCGCTGGCCCGGCTTCCTGACCCGCTCGTCCGACGGTGACCACGTGGTCGCGACGCGCCTGGACGACGACGCCCTGCCCGCCCTCGACGCGCGCCTGCTCGACTGCGACGGCATTGATGCCGACGCACTGGCCCAAGCGGTCGTCGGCCGCTTCCGCGGGTTGTGGGACTTGAACGCGCAGCGGGTCGCGCACGCCGGGCGCCTGTTCCTCGATGCCGGCAATCCCTGGGTGGCGCGCCCGGTGGCCTGCCGGTTCCAGGAAGGCGCACGGGTGCGCCGCGTCATGCTCGACTGGCGCGACCTCGAGCCGGCCGGGCTGGCGGAGCGGCTGACCGCGACCCGGCGACTGCAGGCCACGACCACCGGCGTGCGCACGCCGCGCAGGGGCCAGCTGTGGATCGCCGCGGGCAGCTTCAGTGCCGAACGCGACGCGCCGGCGCTGACCGCCCTGCTGTCGGACCTCGACGACACCGCCCGCGTGCGGGCTGCTCGCCGGGTCGTACTCGATCTGCGCGGCAACGGCGGGGGGTCCTCGCACTGGGGCCGCGAGATCGCCCGTCGGCTCTGGGGCGATGCCGCGCTCGCCGCGCTGCCGCCGGGCGACAGCCGGGTGGACTGGCGCGTGGATGCGGCCAATCTCGCCGCGATCCGCGACTTCGGCGCCATGCTGCGCGCGCAGCCCGATCCCGATGCGGTGATGCTGCACTGGGTGGACATCGTCGATCGCGGCATGTCCGCGGCCCTCGGCCGCGGCGAGGCCCTGTGGCGCCACCCTGCCGATGCGGAGGCGATGCCTGCGCCCCCCGCGCCGCGACCGCGTGCGATGGCGGCGGACGTGCCGGTCTTCGTGCTCGCCGACGCGGCCTGCGCGTCGGCCTGCCTCGATGCGCTGGACCTGTGGCTCCCGCTCGGCGCAGTGCTGGTCGGCGGCGAGACCTCGGCCGATACGGTGTACATGGACGTCCGCGAACAGACCCTGCCGAGTGGGCTGGCCGCGGTGGCCATCCCGATGAAGGTGTATCGCGGCCGCAGCCGCGGCCACAACCAGCCCTATCGCCCCGCGCACGCCTGGCGCGGCGCCTTCTCCGACGAGGCCGCCCTCGCCGCATGGATCGACGGCCTGCCACCGGCAGGCGCAACGCCTGCGACGCACACCCGCTAAAATCGCCGGTCCACCGTCGATGCTGTCCCGATGACCGAGTCCGTCCGCACCCCCTTCCATGGCTTCGAGCAGCTGCCGCTGCGCGAGTTCGCCGAGCGCGCCTACCTCGACTACTCGATGTACGTGGTGCTCGACCGCGCGCTGCCGTTCATCGGCGATGGCCTGAAACCCGTGCAGCGCCGGATCATCTACGCGATGAGCGAGCTGGGCCTGGGCGCGGCGGCGAAGCCGAAGAAGTCCGCGCGCACCGTCGGCGACGTGATCGGCAAGTACCACCCGCACGGCGACAGCGCGTGCTACGAGGCACTGGTGCTGATGGCGCAGCCGTTCTCGTACCGCTATCCGCTGATCGACGGCCAGGGCAACTTCGGCTCCAGCGACGACCCGAAATCGTTCGCGGCGATGCGCTACACCGAATCGAAGATGACCCCGCTGGCCGAAGTGCTGCTGTCCGAGCTCGGCCACGGCACCGTCGACTGGACCGACAACTTCGACGGCACGATGCAGGAGCCCTCGTGGTTGCCGGCGCGCCTGCCGCACCTGCTGCTCAACGGCACCACCGGCATCGCCGTCGGCATGGCCACCGACGTGCCGCCGCACAACCTGGCCGAGGTGGTCAGCGCCTGCGTGCGCCTGCTCGACGATCCCGATGCGACCGTGCGCGACCTGTGCGAGCACGTGCGCGGCCCGGATTACCCGACCAGCGCCGAGATCATCACGCCGGCGTCCGATCTGCTCGGCATGTACGAGACCGGCCACGGCAGCGTGCGGGCACGCGCCACGTTCCAGAAGGAACACGCCAACATCGTCATCACCGCGCTGCCGTTCCAGGTGTCGCCGTCGAAGGTGATCGAACAGATCGCGGCGCAGATGCGCGCCAAGAAACTGCCGTGGCTGGAGGACATCCGCGACGAGTCCGACCACGCCAATCCGGTGCGCGTGGTGCTGGTGCCCCGCTCCAACCGCGTGGATGCCGAACAGCTGATGGGGCATCTGTTCGCGACCACGGATCTGGAGCGCAGCTACCGGGTCAACCTCAATGTGATCGGGCTCGACGGCCGTCCACAGGTCAAGAACCTGAAGATGCTGCTGTCGGAATGGCTGCAGTTCCGCACCGACACCGTCACCCGGCGCTTGACCCACCGCCTCGACAAGGTCGAGCGTCGCCTGCACCTGCTCGACGGCCTGCTGATCGCCTTCCTCAATCTCGACGAGGTGATCCGCATCATCCGCACCGAGGACGAGCCGCGCGGCGTGCTGCAGGCGCGCTTCGGTCTGAGCGATGCGCAGGTCGACTACATCCTCGAGACGCGCCTGCGCCAGCTCGCGCGCCTGGAAGAGATGAAGATCCGCGGCGAGCAGGCCGAGCTGGAAAGCGAGCGCGACCGCCTGATCGCCACGCTGGGCAGCGGCTCGAAGCTGAAGAAGCTGGTGAAGGACGAGCTGCTGGCGGACGCCAAGAAGTACGGGGATCCGCGCCGCTCGCCGCTGGTCGCACGCGGCGCGGCGCAGGCCCTGGACGAGAGCGATCTCGTGCCCAGCGAGCCGGTCACCATCGTCGTCAGCGAGAAGGGCTGGGTCCGCGCGGCCAAGGGGCACGACGTGGATCCGGCCGGGATGAGCTACCGCGACGGCGACGGGCTGCTGGCCTTCGCCCGTGGCCGCAGCACGCAGCAGGTGGCCTTCCTCGACTCCACCGGCCGCAGCTATTCCACGATCGCCCATTCGCTTCCTTCCGCGCGCGGCAACGGCGAACCGTTGACCGGCCGGTTCTCTCCGGCGGCCGGTGCGGCGTTCCAGGCCGTGGTCGCGGGCGAGGCCGACGCGCGCTTCGTCGTCGCGTCCTCCCACGGCTACGGCTTCGTCACCCGTTTCGAGAACCTCACGGGCCGGCAGAAAGCGGGCAAGGCGATGCTGTCGCTCTCGCCCGGCTCCACCGTGCTGCAGCCCGCGCCGGTGCGCGATGCGCAGGCCGATCGTCTCGTCGTGGTGACCAGCGCCGGGCATCTGCTCGCGTTCCCGGTCTCCGACCTGCCCGAACTCGACAAGGGCAAGGGCAACAAGATCATCGAGATTCCCAAGGCCAAGCGCGGCACCGAGCAGGTGGTCGCGGTCGCGGTGGTGCCCCCGGCCGCATCGCTGCTGGTGCGCTCGGGCACGCGCACGATGACGCTGTCGTTCAAGGAACTCGAACCCTATCTCGGCGCCCGCGCCTCGCGTGGTGGGCTGCTGCCACGCGGCTGGCAGAAGGTCGAGGGGCTGGCGGTCGATGCCTGATCCGGCCTCGGCCGACGTCGGTGCCCGGCCTCCGCAAGGCGGCCCATTGCCGGCATGGCCGACAGTCGCCACCGCTCCAGTCGCACCGGCCGGTCGGCGCCGTGATCGCAGCCCGTGCCGCGCTGCAGGCCGGCCACGCGACCATGCCGGCGTCGCGCCGGCCGCCGCGCGGGCACTCGCTGCGCTGGAGCGCGGACCGAACGCTTCGCTCAGCGCCGGGGCACGTGCTCGGCGCCTTCGGTGCGCTGGCCCGGCGAGACGCTGCGCGGCGCGCACCCGGGCCGTCGGCGACCCGGTGCAGCCATTGAACGGTCTGCCTCCCGCTCGGCGGCCTGTCGGCTCCGTCGTGGAAGGGGCACTGGCCCCTCACCTCGTGAACTTCGACGATGACCTCGGCACTGGACACCACGTTTACCACGACGCGCCCGATGGTGCGCTCCGCTTCGATCACGACGGTCCTGCGTACGTCGCACGTCGCTTCGACAACGTGGCCACCTGCCTCGATGCACCGATGCCGTCGAAGCTGGCCGAGGTGCACGACGACGCCCCCGCGGGTGAGCGCCTGCTCGGGCAGCGCCACGACGACGCTGTCGTGCGACGCTGGCGCTGTTGACCGCGCGACCGGCTGATAACGGAGTCGAACAGGCATGGATCCCGAGTTCTGGCACGCCCGCTGGGCCGGCAATCGCATCGGTTTCCACCGCGACGCGCCGCTGCCTCTGCTCACCGCACACTGGCCGTCGCTCGGCCTCGCCACCGATGCACGCGTGTTCGTGCCGCTTTGCGGCAAGTCCCTCGACATGGTCTGGCTTGCCGGCCGCGGACACGCGGTGTTGGGGGTGGAGCTGTCCGAACTCGCGGTGCGCCAGTTCTTCGAGGAGCGCGGGCTGGCGCCGCGGATCGTCGACGGCCCGGCGGGGCGCCACTACAGCGCCGGACCGTTCGAGCTGATCGTCGGCGATGCATTCGCGCTGGCGCCGTCGCTGCTCGCCGACTGCGCCGGTGTCTACGACCGCGCGGCGCTGATCGCCCTGCCGCCCGACCTTCGCCGCACCTATGCCGGCAGCGCCTGGCACCGCCTGCCCCCCGGCTGCCGCGGCATGCTGGTCACGCTGGAGTACCCGCAGACGCAGAAGGCGGGCCCGCCTTTCTCGGTCGGACAGGACGAGGTGCACGCCCTGCTCGATGCGGACTGGCATGTCGCCTGCCTCGAGCGGCGCGACATCCTGGCCGGCGAACCGGGCTTCATCGCCGACGGGGTCACCGCGTTGTCGACCGCCGTGTACCGGCTCGAACGACACGACACCAGCGCCGCCCCGCGCGCATCGGTCGACTGACCGCGTACGCTCGGTTCCGGACGAGGACGCCCCTGTCACGACGCCACTGCGTTGCGGCCGCGTCGACGTTGCACGGCCTCCGCGCCACGGCACCCCCGCGGCGGGCCACGCGCGGCTGCCGCGTCCCGGTTCGCACACCTGCCGACGATCGCAGAATCGGCTTCCGCGCCGACAGGGCACGACGCCCGTGGCCGGCAGGGGCGTGGAGGCCGGCCGCAGGAACGCAGCGCGGGTACGGTCAGCCGGTGCCGGCGTGGGTGCCGTCGGCTTCGCCCATGCGGCTCTGCTGGTAGCGCTCGAGGCCGATCATCCGGATCAGCCGCAATTGCGTCTCCAGCCAGTAGGTGTGGTCTTCCTCGGTGTCCGACAGCTGGGCCACCAGGACCTGGCGGGTCACGTAGTCGCCGTGCGTCTCGCTCAGCGCGATGCCCTTGGCGAGGTTCTCGCGCACGAGATACTCGAGGTCCAGATCCTTCTGCAGCATCTCCTCGACGGTACGGCCGGGCTCGAACGCGTCGGGACGCATGTCCGGGTCACCCTCGAGAAACAGGATACGCCGCAGCAGCGCGTCGGCGTGCTGGGTCTCCTCTTCCATCTCGTGGTTGATGCGCGCATAGAGCTGGTGCAGGCCGAGGTCTTCGTACCGGCGTGAATGGAGGAAATACTGATCACGCGCCGCCAGCTCCCCGCGCAGCAGGAACTTCAGATAGTCGACGACTTCGGGATGACCCTTCATGGCGGCACTCGTGCAACGGGGAATAGCCGGAGTCTAGCCGCGGCGCGTGTGACGTGATCGGATGCGAATAGATGCATTTCGCATTCTCACGCGACGACCGCCATCCGGCCTCCGCGTCATGCCCGTGTGCCACGCGGGGCATGCAGGCGCGGGCGCATGGCCGTAGACTCCGGCGCCAGTTTCCGCACCGGCCCCGCATGAAGATCGGCATCGATTTCGGCACCAGCTATTCCGCCGCGGCCGCGCGCATCGGCGAACGCCTGGTGCATCTGCGCTTCGACGGGCAGCCCCAGTTCCGCACCGCGGTGTTCTTTCCCACCACGCTGCCGGATCCGGAGGCGTTCGAGCTCGATGCGGCGATGGAGGCGGACGTCGACGCGCTGGCGCGCTCGATGCGTAACGACCGGACCCGCGCCGGCACGCCCGTCTCCTCGGTGCAGGCGCGCCGGGACGCGATCCGCATCGTGCGCCGGCAGTGGCTGGAAACCCGCATGCGCGACGCCGACGCGTCGGTGGCCGATCTTCAGCACGCGGTGTTCGGCGAAGCCGCGATCGAAAGCTATCTGCTTGAGGGCAGCGGCCACCTAGTGCAGTCGCCGAAATCTATGCTCGGCTTCAACCTGCATCCGCGGGCGAAGACCACCATCACCGGGATCGCCGCACACATCCTGGAACACATCCGGCTCACCGCCAGCCAGCAGCTGGGCGCCACCGTGCGCGAGGCCACGATCGGCCGGCCGGTGCGGTTTCGCAGTTCGCTGGGTGAGGCCGGGGGCGAGCAGGCGCTGGCCCTGCTGCGCGAGGCCGCCGCGCAGGCCGGCTTCGACGCGGTCGAGTTTCTCGAGGAGCCTGCCGCCGCAGCGCTCCATTACCACGCCGGCAGTCCCGAGCGGCACACGACGCTGGTGGTCGACATCGGCGGCGGCACCACCGACGTTGCCCTGGCCGAGATCGGCGGTCGCGAGGCGCCGCGCGTGCATCGCGCCTGGGGCGTGGCCAACGGCGGAACGGACGTCGACCTGGCGCTGAGCATGGCCCAGGTCATGCCGCTGTTCGGCAAGGGGGCCAGCCGCATTCCCGTGCATCATTTCGTCGAGGCGGCGACCGTGCAGGACATGCCACGCCAGCGGGAGTTCCACGCGCGCGACTTCGGTCACGTCGATGCGCCGTTCGGTCCGCGGTTGCAGGCCCTGCAGCGCGACGGCGGCACCACCCGCCTGTACCGCGGCGTCGAGGCGATGAAGGTGCGGCTGAGCGCGCACGGCGGTGCCGACCACGCCCTGGACTACATCGAACCCGGTCTGCACGTAAGCGCCACGCGCGCCGATCTGGAAGCCGCGAGCGCGAGGTTTCTCGACACCATCGGCGGGCTGCTCGACGAAGTCCGCGCGGATCTCGGCGCGCCGCCCGACAGCCTGTTCCTCACCGGCGGCATGTCCGGGGCACCGTATGTCCAGGCGGCCGCGCAGGCGCGGTTTCCGGCTGCACGGATCGTGCGCGGCGATCCGTCGCTGGGCGTCGTCTCCGGTCTGGCCGAGCACGCGCGCAACGCCTGAGGGGCATGTGCGCGCCGGGTCGCGCGACGTCGACGGGCACCCCGCCCGATCCCGCGGCCGGCCACTCCGGACCGACATGGAGCGCATGGAATAATCGGACCGGGCGCCCGTCCGGCGCGGACGGGGATTGACGATGCGCAAGTGGATCCTGCGGGGGGTGTCGGCCCTGGTCGTGGTGTTGCTTCTGGCCGCGGTCACGCTGTGGCTCGCCCTGCGCGCCAGCCTGCCGGCGCTCGACGGCGAAGGTGCACTGGCCGGCCTCGGCGCGCCGGTGACCATCGAGCGCGACGCACATGGCGTGGTGACGATCACCGCCGGCAGCGAGACGGACGCGATGCGTGCACTGGGCTACGTGCACGCGCAGGACCGCTATTTCGAGATGGACCTCATGCGCCGGGTGCCGGCCGGCGAGCTGTCGGCGCTGTTCGGCGAACGTGCCCTGGATGCCGATCGCCGCAACCGCGTGCACCGGATGCGCGCGCGCGTCGATGCATCGCTCGATACCGTCGCCGGCGCACACCTGACGCAACTCCGGGCCTACGCCGAGGGTGCCAATGCCGGGCTCGCCGCACTGCGCGTCCGACCCTGGCCGTACCTGCTGCTGCGCCAGGCGCCGCAGCCATGGACGCCGGCCGATTCGGCGTTGACCGGCTTCGCGATGTATTTCGATCTGCAGGACAGCGCCAATGCGCGCGAGCTGGCCATGCACCGGTTGCAACCGGCGCTGCCGCCGGCCGTACTGGCACTGCTGGCCCATGGCGGCAGTCGCTGGGATGCGCCCTTGTTCGGCGAGGCCTTGGGGGATGCGATTCTCCCCGCTGCCGATGCCGTGGACCTGCGTACGCTCGACGCGCTGCCGGTCGACGGCCCGACCACCGCCGCGGCGTCCGGCGCCGCCGAGGCCGCACCCGGCGTCCGCCGGGCGCATGCGCACGCATCGCCGGCGCTCGCGGCGCCGTCGACGGCGGCCGCGGACCCCGGCGGAGCATCCTCAGGCGCCGACACGGCGCGCGGCAGCAACCAGTTCGCGGTCTCCGGCGCGCTGACTGCCGACGGACGCGCACTGGTGGCCGACGACATGCATCTGGGTCTGCGCGCGCCCAACCTGTGGTACCGGGCGCGCCTCCGGTATCCGGACCCGCGGGCGCCCGGTGGCCGGGTCGACGTCACCGGCTTCACCCTGCCCGGCCTGCCCGCGGTCATCGTGGGCAGCAATACGCATGTCGCATGGGGCTTCACCAACAGCTATGGCGACTATCTCGACTGGCAGCGCATCGTGCCCTGCGCCGAGGCCACGCCTTCCGGGGGTGCCGCGTGCACGCCGGTGCGCGCCTACGAAGAGCGGATCGACGTCGCCGGCGGTGCCTCGCAGGTGCTGGTGGTGGAGGAAAGCGACTGGGGACCCCTCCTTCATCGCGACGGGGACGGCAGCGCGCTCGCATTGCGCTGGACCGCGCACCTGCCCGGCGCGTTGAACTTCGGACTGGCCGAGTTCGCCCATGCCGGCGACCTGCCGGATGCGTTGGCCATCGCCGACCGCACCGCCACACCCACCCAGAACCTGGTCCTCGCCGACCGCGCGGGCGCCATCGCCTGGCGCCTGCTCGGCCCCCTGCCGGTGCGCGACGCCGGCTGCGACGGCAGCGCGGTCTCGGTTCCGCCGTCCGCGCAGGCGTCCGCGGTGAACGTCTGCGCGCCATGGCGCATCGCGACCGATGCCTCGCCGCTGTTGCGTTCGCCCGATACCGACCGCCTGTGGACCGCGAACAGTCGCGTGGTCGAGGGCGCGGACTTCGCGCGGATCGGCGACGGCGGCGCGGCGCTCGGCATCCGTGCCTGGCAGATCCGCGAAGGACTCGCCGCGCGCACGCGTTTCGCCGAGACGGATCTGCTGGCGATCCAGCTCGACGACCGGGCCATCCTGCTGGCGCGTTGGCGCGACCGGTTGCTCACGGCCGCCGGCGCTTCGGAGCGCGGCAGTGCGCTACGTGCGCTCGCCGATGCCACGGGCGACTGGACCGGGCATGCCAGCGTCGACTCGGCGGGCTATCGCATCGTGCGCGCCTGGCGGCAGGCGGTGCACGCCCGTGTCGCCGACGGGCTGCTCGCTCCGGCCCGTGCGCGGCTGGGCGCGGCGCTGACGCCCCCGGAGCCGCCGAATTTCGAAGGCGTGGTGTGGCCGCTGCTCGAACAGCGCCCCGCGCACCTCGCGCCGCGTCGCTTCGCCTGCACGGCCGAGACCCAGAGCGGCCCGTGCGCGCAGACAGCCGATGCCTGGCAGGCGCTGCTCGAGGACGCGGCACGCGAGGTGCGCGACAGTCTCGGCGCCGATGGGCCGCTGGCTGCGCGGAGCTGGGGTGAGCGCAATACCGCAGCGATCTGCCATCCGCTCGCCGCGGCGGTTCCATTGCTCGGCCGACGCCTGCTGTGCATGCCTCGCGAGCCCCTGCCCGGCGATGCCACCGTGCCACGCGTGCAGGGCCCGGCGTTCGGTGCCTCGCAACGCATGGTGGTCGCCCCGGGCCGTGAAGCGGACGGCATCGCACACATGCCGGGCGGCCAGAGCGGACATCCGTTCTCGCCGTTCTGGGGCGCCGGCCATGCGGACTGGGTTCAGGGCCGCGCATCGCCGTTCCTGCCGCAGGCCACGGTCCACACGCGGGTGCTGGCGCCGCGCTGAGCCTACGGCGCGTCTTCGCGGTCCTCGTCCAAGGCCGCGGGCGCGCGCACCCGGAACACCACGCTGATCCGCGGACCCACCGGGCGCGTGGTCTTGGGGATGCCGTGCAGATGGGTCAGCTGCGAGGCATGGCTCATCACCAGGACGCTGCCCGGCGCGAGATCGACGGCGATCGACTTCGCACCGTCCTGCTGCGCACGCAACAACATGCGCCGCGGCGCGCCGAGCGACACCAGGGCCAACGGCTGCCCGGAGGCCAGCGTGCGCAGGGTGTCGCGATGCATCGCCACACTGTCCTGCCCATCGCGATACAGGTTCAGTCCGGCACCGGTGTACGGCGCGGGCGCGAGCCGCTGCACCAGCGCGAGCATCGCTGCCAGGGGCAGGTCGGCCGGCAAAGCGTCGACGCGGTAGGCGGCCAGCAGACGCGGCACGGCGACGATGCGGTCGTACATCGGGCGCGCCTGCGTCTGCCAGCGTGCACCGCGGCGAAGGGCGTCGAACCATGTCTCCGCGGTCTGCGCATCGACCGCGCGCGGCCAGTAGCGCACGCCGCTCTCGGCGTCGTCGACGAGGCGGAGAAGCCCGCTGTCGTGAAGAAAGAGATCCATGTCGCGCGGCGTCGCAGTGGAGCCGTCGTTCTATCGCATCCGGGTCGCGTGTGACGCGACGGCGTGCCTGCGTCCGTGGGCAGCCCGACGGAGACGGCGCGCGCCCGCGTCCAGCCCCGTCGACCACCGATGCCCGCTATAGTGCGCCGCACACGACAGGGCAGGCGGGGCGATGCGCCGGATGGACGTTGAGCGGTATCTGGAACGCCTGCGACTGACGCCGCCCGCCAAGGCGGACGCCGCGGCCCTGCTCGATCTGCACCAGGCCCATCTGCTGCACGTGCCGTTCGAGAACCTGTCGATCCACTGGCGGGAACCGATGACCTTGGCCACCGACCACCTGTTCCGGAAGATCGTCGAGGCCCGCCGCGGCGGGTTCTGCTACGAATGCAACGGCCTGTTCGCCGCGCTGCTGCACGCACTGGGATTCGGCACGACCCTGCTGTCGGCCCGGGTGGCGCGCGATGCGGGCGGGTTTTCGCCGGAGTTCGACCATCTCGTCCTGCTCGTCGAACTCGAGCGACCGTGGCTGGTGGATGTCGGCTTCGGGCAGTCCTTCCGTACGCCGATGCCGCTGGTGACGGGCCATGTCCACGCGGATCCCGGCGGCGAGTACCGCCTTCTGGAGGCCGGCGGCATCTGGACCCTCGAAGGCAGGACCGCGGAGGGCACCTGGACACCGCGGTTCGCGTTCGAGCGCCTGCCCAGGCGCATCGAAGACTTCCAGAACATGTTCGAGTTCCACCGGGATGCGCCCACCTCGCATTTCCACAAGGCACCCCTCGCCACGATCGCCACGGGGTCGGGACGCACCACGCTCAGCGGGCGACGCCTGATCCGTACCGCGCACGACGGCAGCCGGCAGGCGCACGAGCTCCCGGACGAGGAGATCCCTGCCGCGCTGGCCCGCGAGTTCGGGATCGTGCGGACCGTGCCCGCAGCACCGGGCACCCCCTAGAGCGCGGGCTCCCGGCAGCCCGCACATCGCTGTACGCGACGCGCGATCGGCGCGTCGCGCGTTCGCTCAGTCGCGCAGCTCGACCACATCGAACTCCGCCACCGGATCCACCTCGGCGTCGTAATCCACATCGCTGCGTTCGAAGCCGAACAGCTTGAGGAACTCGTGCTTGTAGCCGGCGTAGTCGGTCAGCGCGAAGAGGTTCTCGCTGGTGACCTGCGGCCACAGGGCCTTGCACTCCGCCTGCACGTCGTCGCGCAGTTCCCAGTCGTCGAGGCGCAGGCGGTGCTCGTCGTCGACCTCGGGCGCGGCGCCATCGGCGCGGTACATGCGGTCGCGGAACAGACGATCGAGCTGGTCGAGCGTGCCTTCGTGCAGGCCCTTGTCCTTCATCACCTTGAAGGCGATCGCGATGTACAGCGGCAGCACCGGAATCGCCGCGCTGGCCTGGGTGACCACCGACTTGAGCACGGCCACGTTCGCGCTGCCGCCGGTCTCCTTGAGCTGCGCATCGATGCGCCGCGCGGTCGCATCGAGATCGGCCTTGGCCTTGCCCAGCGCGCCGTGCCAGTAAATCGGCCAGGTGATCTCGGTGCCGATGTAGCTGAAGGCGACCGTCTTCGCGCCGTCGGCCAGCACGCCGGCCTCGCGCAGCGCGTCGATCCACAGCTGCCAGTCCTGTCCGCCCATCACGGTGACGGTGTCGGCGATCTCCTGCTCGGTCGCGGGCTCGATCGACGCCTCGATGATCTGGTCCTTGTTGGTGTCGATCGCGGTCGAGGTGTAGGCCTCGCCGATCGGCTTGAGCGCCGAGCGCTTCACTTCGCCGGTGTCGGGCAGCTTGCGCACCGGCGAGGCCAGCGAATAGACCACCAGATCGACCTGGCCGCCCATCTCGTTCCTGATCAGTTCGATCGCCTGCGCACGCGCGGCGTCGGAGAACGCATCGCCGTTGATCGAGCGGCTGTAGAGGCCAGCGTCTTTCGCGTAGCGATCGAACGCGGCCGAGTTGTACCAGCCGGCCGTACCGGGCTTCTTCTCGGTGCCTGGTTTTTCGAAGAACACGCCGAGCGTGTCGGCGCCGAAACCGAAGGCGGCGCTGATGCGGGCCGCGAGGCCATAGCCACTGGACGCGCCGATCACCAGCACCTTCTTCGGACCATTGGTGCGCACACCGCGCGCCCGCGTCGCCGCGATCTGGTCGCGCACGTTGTGGTCGCAGCCGGTCGGATGCGTGGTGGTGCAGATGAAGCCGCGGACCTTGGGATGGATGATCACTGCTATCGCCCGTGTGTCGTGGAAACGTGGCGGCAGTTTACGGGCTGCCGTCGCGCCGGTCCCGTACGGGGGCCGATGGTGCGGCTGGCCACGTCCCGCTGCACGGCCCGATCCGGATGCGCACCGTGTTCCGGAACGCACGCCGCGAGACGACCGGCGCGCCGACGGAAGCGCGTGCAGAGCCGTCCGCGATGACTGACAGCACGCGGCCTCGCCGCTGAACTGTGGGCCGGATTTCCGCCGCTGGCTGCACGCATGCCGTCTCGCTGGACCGATTCACCGCTGCGCTACGGACTGGTCAGCCGCGTGCTGCACTGGGGCATGGCCGCCCTGTTCGCCTGGCAGTTCAACGGGATGACGGTGAAATTGACCCTGGGCAAGCATCCGGTGACTGCGTTTCTCGTCGGCACGCACAAACCGGTCGGCACGCTGCTGATGCTGGCGATCCTGCTGCGCGGCGCCTGGGGCCTGTCGCAATGGCGGCGTCGGCCGCCGCATCCGCGCACGGCGATCGGCCGTCTGGCGGGACTGGGCCATGCACTGCTCTACACGCTGATGGCCTACATCCCCACCGTGGCCCTGCTGCGCGAATACGGCAGCGGTCGCGGCTTCGCGCCCTGGGGCGTGCCGTTGTTTCCCCGGACCGGCGAACAGATCGCGTGGATGATGGCGCCGGCCAACCTGTCCCACGGCGCGCTCGCGTGGACGCTGCTCGCAGTGATCGCCGGGCACGTTGCGATGGTCGTGCTGCATCACGTGTTCTGGCGCGATGCGACGCTCGCGCGGATGGCCGGAAAGCTCTGACGCGTCTGTCTTTTCTGTAGGAGCGCCAATGTCCTGGCGGATCGCCTGGCGATGGCGCCGGCGAATCTGTCGCACGGTGCGCTGAGCGGATGCGCCTCGCGCGGGTGGCCTGCACCAGCAGAGTCCACGTGGGAGCGCGCTGGCGCGATGGGCTTCACCTGGGAGCCTCTTCGCGCGCGAGCGCGCTCCTGCGTGCGGCGCGAGACCGGGACCACGTCATGCGCGTGCGTGGGCCCATCGATCAGCGTGCGCACCGGGCATCACGGCGCACGTCCCGCCGCGCACCAACGCGTGCGGCCGCCGCCTCGTCGCTAGGCAGCAGCGTGGTGCACACCGGCCACCGCGCGACCCGAAGGATCGGCAGCATTGGCGAACGCCGCGTCCCAGGCGATCGCCGCCGGCGACGAACACGCGATCGACTTGCCACCCGGCACCGTCGCCGCCGCAGCCGGCGACGGGAATTCGCGCTCGAAGACGCTGCGGTAGTAGTACGCCTCCTTGGTCTGCGGCGGGTTGTGCGGGAACCGGCTCGCCGCCGCCGTGAGTTCGCGATCGCTGACCTGGCCGTCCGCATGCGCCTTGAGCCCGTCGATCCAGCCGTAGCCGACGCCGTCGCTGAACTGCTCCTTCTGCCGCCACAGGATCTCGTCGGGCAGATGCCCGTCGAACGCGGCGCGCAGCACGCCCTTCTCCATGCGCTGGAAGCCCTCGCTGCCGCGGTGGATCATCTTGTGCGCGGCATCGAAGCGCATCGCGACATCGAGGAATGCGCGATCGAGGAACGGCACGCGTGGTTCTACGCCCCAGGCCATCATCGACTTGTTCGCGCGCAGGCAATCAAAGGTGTGCAGCGCGTCGAGCTTGCGCACCAGCTCCTCGTGGAACTGCCGCGCGTCGGGCGCCTTGTGGAAGTACAGATAGCCGCCGAAGATCTCGTCACTGCCCTCGCCCGACAGCACCATCTTCACGCCCATCGCCTTGATCCGGCGCGCGAGCAGGAACATCGGCGTCGACGCGCGGATCGTGGTCACGTCGAAGGTCTCGACGTGGCGGATCACATCGGGAATCGCATCGAGGCCTTCCTCGAACGTGTATTCGAAGCCGTGATGCACGGTGCCCAGCGACTCGGCGGCGATCGCCGCGGCCGCGAGATCGGGTGAACCTTCGAGGCCGATCGCGAACGAATGCAGGCGCGGCCACCAGGCTTCGCTGCGGTCGCCGTCTTCGATGCGGTGACGCGCGTAGCGCGCGGCGACGGCGGCGACCAGCGAGGAGTCCAAACCGCCCGACAGCAGCACGCCATAGGGCACGTCGGTCATCAGCTGGCGATGCACGGCGGCCTCGAAGGCCTCACGCACGTCGTCGAGCGACACGTCGACGCCCTCGACCGCATCGAAGTCGCGCCACGGCCGCTTGTAGTACTGCGTCAGCACGCCGGTCGCGCTGTCGTACCAGTGACCGGGCGGGAACTGCGCGACATCGGCGCAGGTATCGACCAGCGCCTTCATTTCCGACGCGACGCGCAGGCGGCCTTCGCGGTCGTGGCCCCAGTACAGTGGCACCACGCCGATCGGATCGCGGGCGATGAGTGCACGGCCGCGAGCGCGGTCCCACAGCGCGAACGCGAAGATGCCGTTGAGGCGTTCCAGGAACGCGGACGGGCCGCTGCCGTCGGCCTCGTGCTCGCGGTACAGCGCGCTGACCACTTCGCAGTCCGACGCGGTCTGGAACGCGTACGGCACGCGCAGCTCGGTCTTCAGCGCCTGATGGTTGTAGATCTCGCCGTTGACCGCGAGCACCAGCGCGCCGTCCTCGGACAGCAGCGGCTGCGAGCCACCCGCCGGGTCGACGATGGCCAGACGCTCGTGCACGAGAATCGCGCGGTCGTCGACGTGCACACCGCTCCAGTCGGGGCCACGATGGCGCTGGCGCTGCGAACACTCGAGGGCCTGCCGGCGCAGGGAGGACGCGTCGTCGCCCGGTTGCAGGCCGAAGATGCCGAAGATCGAACACATGGTGGAGCTCCTGGGATGTCGTGGATCGCGATGTCGGTGGAGCCGGATGCGGACACAAAAAAAACCCGCATCGCGGCCGATGCGGGTCTGTGTCTGAAGCCTGGCGTGTCCTGCGATCCTGCTACGCCTGCTCCCACACCCGCGTCGGCCGCGCACGATTATTCGTGCGCGGGACGTTGCGGTTGCGATTGCCGGTGACAGCGGGACGGGCCATGGGAACGAAGCTAGCGGCTGGGTCGGGGATGCGCAACCGTTGCAGACGCAACGGGCGCCTAAGAATGACCAGGTGACCGGGCGCGGATCCGGCCATCGGCTCAGTGCGTGCCGGCCGGCATCCCGTCGGGCGGCGTGGCGGCTTGGGCACGTTCGGCGGCCAGGCGCTCGGGGTCGACCAGGCGTGGATTGTCGAGCACCTCCGCCAGGCGCTCCCGGTCGAGCTGGCCGGTCCAGCGTGCGACGACCAGCGTGCCGATGCCGTTGCCGGTGAGGTTGGTCAACGCGCGGCCTTCGGACATGAAACGGTCGATACCGATGATCAGCGCGATGCCCGCCAGCGGAATCACGCTTTCGAACGCCGCCAGCGAGGCCGCCAGCGTCACCAGACCCGCGCCGGACACACCGGCGGCGCCGTTCGACGAGATCAGCATGAACACCAGCAACGCGATCTGCGTGCCGAGCGGCACCTCGATGCCGAAGGCCTGGGCAATGAAGATCGCGCCATCGACATGTAGATCGCGGTGCCGTCGAGATTGAATGAATAGCCGGTGGGAATGGTCAGGCCGACAACCGACTTGGGCACGCCCGCGCCTTCGAGCTTGGCGAGCATGCGCGGCAGCACCGTTTCCGACGACGAGGTGCCGAGCACGATCAGCAGTTCGTCGCGGATCATGCGGATGTACTTGAAGATGCTGAAGCCCGACCACCAGCAGATCGGTCCGAGCACGAGGAACAGGAACAGCAGACAGGTCAGCCAGAAACTCAGCATGAAGTAGCCGAGCGAGCCGAGGATCGCGCCGCCGTACTCGCCGATGGTGAAGGCCATGCCGCCCATCGCGCCCAGCGGCGCGAACCACATCACGATCTTGATCACGCCGAACATCACCTGGGCGATGGTGTCGAGCGCCGCAACCGCGGGCCGGCCGCGCTCGCCCAGCATCGTGATCGCGCAGGCGACGAGGATCGCCATCACCAGCACCTGGATCAGCTGGCCTTCGACGAAGGCGCCGAAGAACGAACTCGGCACCAGGTGCAGCAGGAAGCCGGTCAGCCCCTCGCCCGCGGCCGCGCCGGCGCTGGCCAGGGTGCCCTGCGCCGCCGAGGCATCGAAGGTAGTGATATCCAGGCCTAGACGACGCCCGGGGCCGAACAGGTTGATCACCACCAGACCGATGCCGAGCGCGAACACCGTGGTCACGTTGAAATACACGACGGTCTTGAACGCGAGGCCGCCGGCCTTGGCCAGGTTGCCGAGCCCGGCGATGCCGACGGCGACGGTCGCGAAGATCGTCGGCGCGATCACCACCTTGACCAGCTTGATGAACAGGTCGGCCAGCCATTTCATCTGCGCGCCCACCTCGGGTAGCGTCAGGCCGATGACGATGCCGGCGGTGATGCCGATCAGCACCCAGACATACAGGTGCTGCCAGAGCGGCTTTCGGGCCGGGGGCCCGGGCGTGGGTGACGTGATCGGAGGCTGGGGTGCGGTTTCGGTCTGCATGCGGCAAGCCTGCCAGAGGACGGGCCCGGGAAAACTCACCCGATGGGACTAGATCGACCGCCCAGGCCGTGAACGATCATCGGTCATCACCGATATCCGCGGCGCTGGCAGATGGTGGGACACCGGGCAGCAGATACAGGCACGCTCTCGGCACCCGTGCTCGCATGATCGAGACGGCACACACATGCGCCGGGCACTGTGAGCGGGCCGCCCAGTTGCAACTGGGCACCCGCACGAGCGTCACCGCCTCCCACCTGGATTCAGCAATGCCCCCCTCGCCCATGCACGCGCGGCGACGCCGCGCGGCATCTCGGGACGGCTCAGCCGCCGGTATAGGCCACACGCCAGACCGTATCGCCGGCATCGTCGGTCAACAGCAGCGAGCCATCCCGCAAGCCGTAGATGTGGGTCGGGCGACCATAGACGTCGGGACCGGCGTCGTTGGTGATGAAGCCCGACAGGAAGGTCTGCGCCTCGCCGGTCGGCGTGCCGTTTTCGAACGGCACGTAGAGCACCTTGTAGCCGGCGAACGAACGCCGGTTCCAGGAGCCGTGCAACGCGACGAAGGCGCCGCCGCGATAGAGCGCCGGGAACTGCTCGCCCTGGTAGAAGTTCAGGCTCATCGCCGAGGTGTGGCTGCCGACGGCGAAATCCGGAACCAGCGTCTTCTCGGCCAGATCCGGCCGCGGCGGCTGGATGCGGGTGTCCACGTTCTGGCCGTAATAGGCATAGGGCCAGCCGTAGAACCCGCCGTCCTGCACGCGCGTGATGTAGTCCGGCACCAGATCGTCGCCGATCTCGTCGCGCTCGTTGACCGCGGTCCACATCGCGCCGGTCGTGGGTTCCCAGTCGACGCCGTTGGGATTGCGCAGGCCCGAGGCGAAGATGCGCTCGCCCGAGCCGTCGGGATTGATCTCCAGGATCGCGGCCCGCCGCGCCTCCTCGTCCATGCCGTATTCGCCGACGTTGCTGGCCGAACCCACCGTCACGTAGAGCTTGCTGCCGTCGGCATTGGCGACGACGTTGCGCGTCCAGTGGTTGTTGTAACCGCCGGCGGGCAGATCCAGGATCTTCTCGCCCTCGCCTTCGAGGCGGGTCTGGCCGGCGGTGTAGGGATACCGCCAGAGGCCGTCGGTCACCGCGATGTACAGCCACTCGCCCTGCTGCAGCATGCCGAAGGGCTGATTGAGGTCGGTCGCGAAGACCTCGCGCACGTCGGGGGTGCCGTCGCCGTCGGTGTCGCGCAGCAGCGTGATCCGGTTCGCGCTGGGTCCGTAGGCCCGCGAGCGGTCGAGCACCTCGGTCTGGTCCTCCTGCGGCGCGGTACGCGCTTCGGAGACGAGCACGTCACCGTTTTCCAGCTGGTGCAGCCAGCGCGGATAGTCCAGGCCGTCGGCGTACTTGGTCACCGTGAAACCTTCGGGCGCGACCGGCACGCGGTCCCCGGTCCAGCCGACGACCCGGGGCTGCAGTTCGACGTCCGAGGTATCGGTGGGCGCGGGCAGGCGCTCGGCGATGCGTGCGCCGCTGCCGATGGTGTACGTGGCGTTCGCTCGATCGGTGCGGATGGTCGCGGCCTCCGACTCCTGGGCCGAGGCGGTGCCGCACAGGGCGACGGAGACGGCGGCGGCGAGCAGTACGGGGCGCGGCGACATGGCGGCAGCTCCTGACGGTCAGTGGCCGGCCATACCTGACGGTCGCCGTGCCCAGAGACCGTGAACCACCGGATCCCGGAAACGCGGAAAGCGGGCCGAAGCCCGCTTTCCGGTGACACGTGAGGCTGTCGTCGGCGATTACTCGGCCGGCGTGCCCTCGCCTTCCTCGACGGCCTTCATCGACAGGCGGATGCGGCCCTGCTTGTCGACTTCCAGCACCTTGACCTTGACCACATCGCCTTCCTTGAGCACGTCGCCGACCTTCTCGACGCGCTCGTTGGAGATCTGCGACACGTGGACCAGACCGTCCTTGCCGGGGGAGATCGTGACGAACGCACCGAAATCCATCAGCTTGACGACCTTGCCCTCGTAGATGCGGCCGGGCTCGACGTCGGACGTGATCTGCTCGATGCGCGACTTCGCAGCCTGGCCGGCGGCGCCGTTGACCGAGGCGATCGTGATCGTGCCGTCGTCCTGGATGTCGATCTGGGTGCCGGTTTCCTTGGTGATCGCCTGGATGACCGAACCGCCCTTGCCGATCACTTCGCGGATCTTGTCGGGGTGGATCTTGATCGTGATCAGGCGCGGCGCGAACTCGCTGAGCTCCGAACGCGGGGTGGTCAGCGCGCTGCTCATCTCGTTGAGGATGTGCAGGCGGCCTTCCTTCGCCTGGGCCAGCGCGACCTTCATGATCTCCTCGGTGATGCCCTGGATCTTGATGTCCATCTGCAGCGCCGAGATGCCGTTCGTGGTGCCGGCGACCTTGAAGTCCATGTCGCCGAGGTGATCCTCGTCGCCCAGGATGTCGGAGAGCACGACGAAGTCGTCGCCTTCCTTGACCAGACCCATGGCGATGCCGGCGACCGGCGCCTTGATCGGCACGCCCGCGTCCATCAGCGCCAGCGAGGAACCGCAGACCGACGCCATCGACGAGGAGCCGTTCGACTCGGTGATCTCCGACACGACGCGGATGGTGTACGGGAACTCTTCCATCGTCGGCATCACGGCGAGCACGCCGCGCTTGGCGAGGCGACCGTGGCCGATCTCGCGACGCTTCGGGCCCATCATGCGGCCGGCTTCACCCACCGAGTAGGGGGGGAAGTTGTAGTGGAACAGGAAGTGTTCCTTGTACTCGCCGGCGACCGCGTCGATGACCTGACCGTCGCGCGCGGTGCCCAGCGTCACGGCGACGATCGCCTGGGTCTCGCCACGGGTGAACAGCGCGGAACCGTGCACGCGGGGCAGGATGCTGACCTTGGAGCTGATCGCACGCACGTCGGCCGGGCCGCGGCCGTCGATGCGGACCTTGGTCTTGAGCACCGACTCGCGCATCGTCTGGTACTCCTGCTCGCCGAATTCCTTCGACAGCTCGCCCGACGACCAGGCATTGGCTTCGGCCTGCGGCGCCAGCGCCTCGACGATGGCCTTCTTGAGCTTGGAGATCGTGTCCTTGCGCTCGAGTTTGTCGCGCACCTGGAAGGCGCTGCCGAGCTGCTCGCCGACGGCGTTGCGGATGGCGGCGACCAGACCCTCGTTCGCGGCCGGAGCGGACCATTCCCACTTCGGCTTGCCGGCTTCGGCGACCAGGGCGTTGATCGTCTCGATCGCGACCTGCATCTGCTTGTGGCCGAACATCACCGCGCCCAGCATCACGTCTTCCGACAGCTCACGGGCTTCCGACTCGACCATCAGCACGGCGTTCGCGGTACCGGCGACGACGAGCTCGAGGTCCGAATCCTTCAGCTCGGTCACGGTTGGGTTCAGCAGGTACTGGCCGTCCTTGTAGCCGACCTTGGCGGCGCCGATCGGGCCGTCGAACGGCGCGCCCGAGAGCGACAGCGCGGCGGAGGCACCGATCAGGGCGAGGATGTCGCCGTCGATTTCCGGGTTCATCGACATCACGGTGGCGATGATCTGGACTTCGTTGCGGAAGCCATCGGGGAACAGCGGGCGGATCGGACGGTCGATCAGGCGCGAGATCAGGGTTTCCTTCTCGGTGGCGCGGCCTTCGCGCTTGAAGAAGCCGCCCGGGATCCGGCCGCCGGCGTAGAACTTCTCCTGGTAGTCGACGGTGAGCGGGAAGAAATCCTGCCCGTCACGCGCGGTCTTGTTGGCGACCGCGGTCACCAGCACCTGGGTGCCCTCGCACGAGACCATGACCGCACCGCCGGCCTGGCGCGCGATCTCGCCGGTCTCGAGCGTTACGGTGTGGTTGCCGAACTGGAAGCTCTTTGTCACTTTCGCCACGTTGGAATTCCTTGATGTCTCTTGCGATGAACCGTCCGGGACCCATGCCCCGGCCGGGCGGACGCTGCCACGCCCTAAAAAGAACCGCGGCGCATCTCTGCGCCGCGGTGGGTGTCAGTCTTAGCGACGCAGGCCGAGCTTCTCGATCAGCGCCTTGTACCGGTCCGCATCCTTCCGGTGCAGATAGTCGAGCAGGCTGCGACGACGGTTGACCATCATCAGCAGGCCGCGGCGGCTATGGTGGTCCTTCTTGTGCGTCTTGAAGTGCTCGGTCAGGTGCACGATGCGTGCGGTCAGCAGGGCGACCTGGACTTCCGGGGAGCCGGTGTCGTTGTCGCCGCGCTTGTGTTCTTCGATGATCTTGCCGTTGTCGATCGTGGTCATTTGGATTCTCTGGACGCGCGTCCCGCAGAAGACCGCAGCGTGTCGTTGGACCGCTGCGTACCGCCCGGACCGCCTGTTGGGATGGAGGTGCTGAGCCTTGGAAAAAGGCCGCGGCATTGTATCCCCTGCCCGTGACCCGGACAAGGCAGCCATTCAGTCTGCGCCGGCGCTGCGCTCGGCGCGACGGAACATGCGCTGCGGACGCAGGGCCCGGTCGACGCCGATCTGGCCGAGTCCCTGGGCGCGCCCGTCGGGTCCCACGATCGCCACCTCGCCGCTCAATGTGTACGGTCCGGCCAGCGCCTGGCCGTGTTGCAGGCGCGCGGCCTGCGCGGCGTCGACGTGGACGGCCGGCCAGGCCAGCATGCCTGCCTCGATGTCCAGCAGGCAGGCTTCGAGCCCGCGCTCCCCCCGCGCGGCCAGCGCCTGCAGGTCGTCCAGGCTCCACATGCGCGGATCCCGGAAGGGATCCACCCACAGCCGGCGCAACTCGGCGACATGGGCGCCGCAGCCGAGCAGCTCGCCGAGATCGCGCACCAGGCTGCGCACGTAGGTGCCGGAGCCGCACTCGACGTGCAGGCGCAGCTGCGGGGGACCACCCGGATCGAGCACGCCGTCGAGCAGGTCGGCCGCGGACTGCAGCTCGAAGGCGTGCACCTCGACCGGCCGGCAGTCCACGTCCACCACCTCCCCACGCCGGGCCTTGGCATACAGCGGTTCGCCGCCGCGTTTGAGGGCCGAATAGATCGGCGGGCGCTGCTGCAGTCGTCCCGTGAGCTGCGCCAGCGCGGCATCCAGGATTTCGATGGTCAACGGCGGCACCGTGCGTTCGCGCAGCACGGCGCCGTCGGCGTCGTCGGTGTCCGTGACCTGGCCGAGACGCGCGACGGTGGTGTAGGCCTTGCGTGCACCGAGAAGGCCGCCGGCGATCTTGGTCGCCTCGCCGAAACACACCGGCAACAGCCCCGTGGCGAGGGGATCGAGACTGCCGGTGTGGCCGCCCTTCTCGGCGCGGAACAGATGCCGTACACGCTGCAACGCCTGGTTGGAGCTCAAGCCGCGCGGCTTGTCGAGCAGCAGGATGCCGTCGAGCGGTCGAAACCGGGTACGGGGGCGGCTCGCTGGACGGGTCATCGGGGAAGACGGGGCTGGAGGGCCGGAACGATCATCGTGCGCCCATGCGCCCGGCTGTCGGACGTACCGCCGCCGCGCAGCACGCCAGGTGCGACGTCGAAGCCCGGGCGGCCGGGATCAATCGGACGACGCGGGACCCACATCGCGCAGCAGCGTGTCGATGCGCTCGCCGCGATCCACCGAATCGTCGTAGTGGAAATGCAGCTCGGGGACGTGGCGCATCTTCACCGCGCGCGCCAGCTTGAACCGGATCTCGTGCGCGACCGCCTTGAGGCCCTTCATCGCCTCGGCGGCGCGCTCGGACTGCAGCGCGGTCACGAACACCTTGGCGTGCGCCATGTCGCGCGTGACCTCGACATCGGACACGCTGACCGAGGGCAGCCCATGCTCGGACACGGCTTCGCGGACCAGGGTGCCGAGTTCACGGCGCAGCTGGGCGGAAACACGGTCGGTGCGATGGAAGGATTTCTGGGCCAAGACGGGAATTCGGGTTCGGAAAGAAAGATGGAACAGGTACATCGGCTTTCGCGCGCCGAAGCCGCATAGGCCGCAGCGACGGATCCGCGGCTGCGGATCCGACCGCCTCGCGGCGCACCCTTACAGGGTGCGCTGGACCTCGATGCGTTCGAAGCACTCGATCTGGTCGCCCGGCTTGACGTCGTTGTAGGCCTTGACGCCGATGCCGCACTCGGTGCCGTTGCGCACCTCGTCGACGTTCTCCTTGAAGCGGCGCAGCGATTCCAGCTCGCCTTCGAACACCACCGTGTTGTCGCGCAGCACGCGGATCGGCTTGTTGCGCTTGACGACACCCTCGATGACCATCGAGCCGGCGACGGCGCCGAACTTGGAGCTGCGGAACACTTCGCGAACCTGGGCGATACCGATGATCTCCTCGCGGATCTCCATGCCGAGGATGCCCGAGGCGACCTGCTTGACCTGGTCGATCACGTCGTAGATCACCGAGAAGTAGCGCAGGTCGAGCGCGCTGTTCTCGATCACCTTGCGCGCCGACGCATCGGCACGGACATTGAAGCCGATGATCGTGGCCTTGGCCGCCGCCGCCGAGTTGGCGTCCGACTCGGTGATGCCGCCGACACCGGCCACGATGATGTTGACCCGGATCAACTCGTTCGACAGCGCGGTCAGGGCCTGGCGCAGCGCCTCGACCGAACCCTGCACGTCCGCCTTGATGACCAGGTTGAGCGACAGCTGCTGCTCGGCCTGGCCCATCTGCGCCATGATGTCTTCCATGCGGTTGCCGGCCGCCTGCACCAGGCGCGTTTCGCGGCGCTTGGTCTCGCGCTGCTGGGCGACTTCCTTGGCCAGACGCTCGTCGGCGACGACGACGAAATCGTCGCCCGCATCCGGCACGCCCGACAGGCCGAGCACCTGCACCGGGATCGACGGACCTGCCGTCTGCACCTGGCTGCCGGTCTCGTCGAACAGCGCACGCACGCGACCGTACTGGATGCCGCAGACGAGGTAATCGCCGCGCGCCAGCTGGCCCTGCTGCACGAGCACGGTGGCCACCGGGCCGCGGCCCTTGTCGAGCGAGGACTCGATCACCGTACCGCTCGCGCGGCCTTCGGCGACCGCGCGCAGTTCCAGCACCTCGGACTGCAGCGAGATCGCATCGAGCAGATCGTCGATGCCGTCACCGGTCTTGGCCGAGAGTTCGACCACCTGCGTGTCGCCGCCGAAATCCTCGGCGACCACGTCGTGCTCCAGCAGCTCGTTCTTGACCCGCGACGGATCGGCGCCGGACTTGTCGATCTTGTTGATCGCGACGATCAACGGCACCTTCGCCGCCTTCGCGTGCTGGATCGCCTCGGCCGTCTGCGGCATGACGCCGTCGTCGGCCGCGACCACCAGGATCACGATGTCGGTGAGCTTGGCACCGCGCGCGCGCATCGAGGTGAACGCGGCGTGGCCCGGGGTGTCGAGGAAGCTGATGACGCCCTTGTCGGTCTCGACGTGATACGCGCCGATGTGCTGGGTGATGCCGCCCGCTTCGCCCGAGGCGACCTTGGTGCGACGGATGTAATCCAGCAGCGAGGTCTTGCCGTGATCAACGTGACCCATGATCGTGACGACCGGGGGACGCGGCACCTGGTCGCCCTGGTTCTCGCCCACGTGCGCGATCAGCTCGCGCTCGGCATCGTCGCCGTCGGCGCGCACCGGGGTATGGCCGAGCTCTTCGACGACCAGCGCAGCGGTGTCGTGGTCGATGGTCTGGGTGATGGTCGCCATGACGCCCATCTTGAACAGCGCCTTGACCACGTCCCCGCCCTTCATCGCCAGCTTCTGGGCGAGGTCGGCCACGGTGATCGCGTCGCCGATCGCCACCTCGCGTACGACGGGCGCGGTCGGCCGCTCGAAACCGTGCGGGCCGGCGCCACTGCGCGACGGCGCCGCGCTGCGACGCTGCGGGCCCCGGGTGGGCTTGCCACGGGTGGTGGTGCGGCGTGCGCGGTCCGATGCGCTCAGATGCAGCTGGCCGGCGAAACGCGCGGTGCTCTCGTCGTCCTCGACACCGGCCACCATCGCGTGGGAACCGCGGTTGGCCTTGTGCTTGGCACCGGCCGGGCTGCGATCGTCGGCGCGCGGCGGTGCCGCCGGCTTGTGGCCGTGGCCGGTCGTGCGACGGGTCGCGGCGTCGGCATCCTCGGGCACGGCGACTGCGGCCGCCTGGCGCAGGCGCTCGGCCTCCGCCTCGGCTTCGAGCCGGCGCTGCTCGGCCTCGTCGGCGCGGCGCTTGTCTTCCTCGGCCAGGCGCTGCTGCTCGGAGAGATTGCGCTGGCGCGACTCCTCGAGCTTGCGCAGGATTTCCGCGCGCTCGGCATCGGGATCGCTGCCCGGGCCGCCATCGGCGACCGGGCTCAGCGTGACCTTCTTGCGCACGACCACGTCCACGGTCTGGCGGTTCCGGCCACCGCCGACCGTCAACTCCTGCTTGCGGCTGCGGTTGAGGGTGATCTTCTTCGGCGCGGCGATGTCCTCGGCAGGCGCGTCAGCCTTGCCGTGCGCACGCTTGAGGAACCCGAGCAGCTTCAGCTTCTCGGCGCTGGTCACGACCTGGTCGGGATCGCTGAACTGCATGCCCGCTTCGGACAGCTGTTCCAGCAGTTTCTCGACCGGCGTATTCACCAGTGCGGCCAGCTTGCGGATGGTGGTTTGTTGCGACATTCGTGATTCGTATCCCGTTCGCGCGGGCCGGAGCCGGCGCATGAGTGGTGCATTCTACCCGCGACGCGCCCGGAGCCTCAGCCCTCGCGTTCCAGGCGTGCGATTTCCTCGGCGCGCGCGGCCAGGATCAGCGCGGCCGCGCGGGCCTCGTCGAGCCCCTCGATCCCGAACTCGACCACCTCGTCCGCGCCCAAGTCGGACAGGTCCTCGCTGGTGCGCACACCGTGCGAGGCCAGCGCGAACGCGGTCTCGTCGTCCATGCCCTCGAGTTCGAGCAGGTCCTGCGTCGGGCCGTTGCCGTCGGCTTCCTCCTCGATCGCCAGAGCGTCGTTGAGCAACGCGTCCCGGGCGCGCGAGCGCAGCTCCTCGACGATGTCCTCGTCGAAGCCCTCGACCGCCAGCAGCTCGCCGACCGGCACGTAGGCGATTTCCTCCACCGTGCCGAAGCCTTCGGTCACCAGGATGCCCGCGATTTCCTCGTCGACTTCCAGCTTGTCCATGAACAGCTGGCGCGCGGCGGTCTGTTCGGCTTCCGATTTCGCGGTGACCTGGTCCTGGGTCATCACGTTGAGCTGCCAGCCCGACAGGCGACTGGCGAGACGCACGTTCTGCCCGCCCTTGCCGATCGCCTGGGCCAGCTTGTCCTCGGCGACCGCCAGGTCCATGGAGTGCTTGTCCTCGTCGACGACGATCGACTGCACTTCCGCCGGCGCCATCGCATTGATGACGAACTGGGCCGGATTGTCCGACCACAGCACGATGTCGACGCGCTCGCCGTTGAGCTCGTTGCTCACCGCCTGCACGCGCGAACCGCGCATGCCGATGCAGGCACCGATGGGATCGGTGCGGGTGTCGTAGGCGAGCACCGCGATCTTGGCGCGGTCGCCCGGATCTCGGGCACAGGCCTTGATCTCGACCAGGCCCTGGCCGACTTCCGGCACCTCGAGCTTGAACAGTTCCATCATGAATTCGGGCGCGGCGCGGCTGATGAACAGCTGCGGGCCACGGGGCTCGCTGCGCACGTCGTAGAGGTAACCGCGGATGCGGTCGCCGGCGCGCACGACGTCGCGCGGGATCGCCTTGTCCTTCTGGATCAGCGCCTCGGCGTTGCCGCCCAGGTCGACATAGACGTTGCCGCGCTCCACGCGCTTGACCACGCCGGTCACCAGCTCGCCGACGCGATCCTTCCAGGCATCGACGACCTGCTGGCGCTCGGCCTCGCGGACGCGCTGCACGATGACCTGCTTGGCGGCCTGCGCGGCGATGCGGCCGAAGTCGACGTTCTCGATCTGTTCTTCGATGTAGTCGCCCACCTCGACGCCGTCGGCTTCATCGACCGCGTCCATCAAGCGGATCTGGCGGTCGGGCGATTCCATCACCACGTCGTCGGCCACCACTTCCCAGCGGCGGAACGTCTCGTAGCTGCCGTCCTTGGAGTCGATCGCGACGCGCGTCAGCACGTCCTGGTCGACATAGCGCTTCTTGGCCGCTGTGGCCAGCGCCGCCTCGATGGCTTCCAGGATCACGGATTCCGGCACGCCCTTCTCGTTGGCGACGGCATCGACGACCAGCAACAGTTCCTTGCTCATCTTTTCATTCACTCCGCACCGGCGGACGATCCGTCCGGCCGCTTGTTGTCACGTGGTGTGTGGTTGGTCTTGCGGGCCGCGCCGCCGGCGCGTCCATTGTCTTTCTTGTCCTTCGACGCGGCCAGGCCCAGCGCGCCCCAGTCGGGCACGATGCGCGCCTTCTCGACGTTGTCGGCCTGGACCACGAACGGCGCGCCGTCGAGGTCGAAGGTGATCGTCTCACCGTCGACCGACACGATCCGGCCGGTGAGCCGACGGCGGCCGTCCTGCGGCAGCTTCAGGCCGACCTTCGCGGTCTCGCCGGCGAAACGCGCGAACTGCGCCGCGCCGAACAGCGGCCGGTCGACGCCGGGCGAGGACACCTCGAGCGTGTAGTTGCCGCTGATCGGATCCTCGACGTCGAGCTGGGCCGATACCTCCCGGCTCACCGACTCGCAGTGCTCGATCGTCACGCCCTGCGGCGTGCCGGCCTCGGCCGCCGCGGCGTCGTGCCCTGCGGGCACGTCGATATAGAGCCGCACCACCGCGCCACCGGGCGCAGGCAGGTAGTCGATGCCCAGCAGCTCGAGGCCGAGGGCCTCGACCGTCGGTGCCAGCAGTTCAGTCAGTTGTGTCGCCTTGTCCGCCACTGGTCCCTCGTCCGTTGCATGTCAGGTATCCGCACGATCCCGCCGCGGCGGGCGTCCCGCCCGGCGCCGGAGGCGCTACGCGGTTCACGATCGTGGAAAACGACAAAGGGCCCGAAGGGCCCCTTGTCCGATACCACTGGATGTCGGCGCCGAAGCGAAGCAGGAGCTTCGGCAAGCCCAGATTTTCCGCATCGGCGGCCCCATCGGGAGACGCCGCGTCACAACAGAAAATTTGGTAGCGGGGGCAGGATTTGAACCTGCGACCTTCGGGTTATGAGCCCGACGAGCTGCCAGACTGCTCCACCCCGCATCAGAAGCGGAATTATGAAGATCGCTCTTCGAAATTGCAAGGGTTTCGGACGATTCCGCGTCACCCGAACCTCGCCGGCCGCTGCATCCGCGGCGACCGGGCGCGCATGCTAGCAGATCAGGCGCCGAACGCCTGCTGCGACCACGCCATCAACGGGCTCCAGTACAGGCCGAGCGCCAGCAGCGACAGTGCGTTGACCGCGAACACAACCCGCAGCACCGTGCCCGGGCGCTGGACCATCGGCGCGGCGTTGGGCGCATCGAAGTACATGACCTTGATCACCCGCAGGTAGTAGAAGGCGCCGATGACCGCGAACACGATGCCGACGATCGCCAGCCACAGCAGATCGCCCTGCAGGGCGCCCTGCAGCACCACCAGCTTGGCCCAGAAGCCGAAGAACGGGGGCACGCCGGCGAGCGACGCCATGATGCACAGGACCAGGCCGGCCATCCACGGGCTGCGCTGGTTGAGCCCCTTGTAATCGTCGATGTTCTCCGCCTCGAAGCCGCGCCGCGACAACATGACGATCGCGCCGAACGCGGCGACCGACATCAGCGCGTAGCTGATCGCATAGAACATCGCCGCTGCGTAGCCGTCGGGACCGCCACCGGCCAGGCCGAGGAACAGGAAGCCGACGTGCGAGATCGTCGAATAGGCCAGCATGCGCTTGAGGTTGGTCTGCGCGATGGCGAACAGGTTGCCCACCACCAGCGACAACGCCGCCAGCAGCGACAGCAGCAGCTGGGTCTGCTCGTGGACCGGACCGAGCGCGGTATCGAGCAGGCGCCAGGTCATGCCGAAGGCCGCGAGCTTGGGCACCGAGCTGATGAACGCGGTGATCGCCGTGGGCGCGCCGGTATAGGTATCGGGCAGCCACATGTGGAACGGCGCGGCGCCGAACTTGAACGCGATGCCCACCACCAGGAACACCATGCCGGTGAGCAGCAGCACGCGGTTGTCGCCGCTCAGGCCGAGCACCGCCTCGTGGATGGCGGGCAGCGACAGGGTGCCGGTGGCGCCGTATACCAGCGACATGCCGAACAACAGCATGCCCGAGGCCAATGCACCCAGAACGAAGTACTTCATCGCAGCTTCGGACGACAGCGGATTGTCGCGGTCGCATGCCACCAGCGCGTAGGAGCACAGGGCCAGCAGTTCCAGGCCCACGTAGACCATGGTCAGGTTGTTGGCCGAGACCAGCAGCATCATGCCGGCCGCGGTGAACAGGAAAAGCACCGGGATCTCGCCCTGGTACAGGTCACGCTCGCGCAGGTAGGCCCAGGCGTAGCCCAGCGCGATCGCGGCCACGACGAGACCGGTGACCTTGAGCACGTCGGCGCCGGCATCACGCACGAACATGTCGGCGAGCGTGCTGCCCTGCCCGCCCACGCCCATCGCGATCATCAGGGCCGCGCCCAGCAGCGTCGCCACCGCCAGCACGTGGGTGATGATCCGGCGGCGCGGATCGATGAACAGGTCGAGCATCAGCAGGGCGAACGCGCCCAGCACCACGACGAGCTCGGGCACGATCGGGCCGAGCTCGGCCAGCGTGCGGACGGGGGGCGTCATCGGAGCGGAAATCATCGCGACGGGGTCCTTAAAGCTTGCTTGCGGCGATCAGGTTCGCCAGTTGCGCGATGGACGGCTCCATCAGGTCGGTCAGCGGCTTGGGATACACGCCGATCAGCAGCGTACCCGCAGCGAACACGCCCAGCACCAGCGCCTCGCGGGCATTGATGTCCTTGAGCGCGGCGACGTGCGCATTGGCCACTTCGCCATAGAGCACGCGCTTGACCAGCCACAGCGTGTAGGCCGCGCCGATGATCAGCGTCATCGCCGCGAAGAACGCGACCAGCGGATGGCTCTGGAACGCGGCCAGGATGACCATGAATTCGCCGACGAAGCCCGAGGTGCCCGGCAGGCCGGAGTTGGCCATCGCGAACAGCACGTAGAACGCGGCGAACCACGGCATCACGTTCGCGACCCCGCCGTAGTCCTTGATCATGCGCGTGTGCATGCGGTCGTACAGGATGCCGATGCAGGAGAACATCGCGCCGGAGATGAAGCCGTGGGAGACCATCTGCACCATCGCGCCCTGCAGGCCGAGGCGCGCGGCGTCGCTGGCGCCGACGTCGCGCATCAGCGCGAAGGCGATGAACACGCCGAGGGTCACGAAGCCCATGTGCGACACGGAGGAATACGCGACCAGCTTCTTCATGTCCTGCTGGACGAGCGCGACCAGGCCCACATAGACGATCGCGATCAGCGACAGGCCGATGACCAGCCATGCCCATTCGTGTCCGGCGTCGGGCGTGATCGGCAGGTTGAAGCGCAGGAAGCCGTAGCCGCCGATCTTCAGCATGATCGCGGCCAGGATCACCGAGCCGCCGGTCGGCGCCTCGACGTGGGCGTCCGGCAACCAGGTGTGCACCGGGAACATCGGCACCTTGACCGCGAACGCGGCCAGGAACGCGAAGAAGATCCACATCTGCTCGGTCGACGACAGACGCAACGCGTACAGGTCGGGCAACTGCCAGCTGCCGGCCTGCATGTACAGGTAGATCAGCGCGACCAGCATGAAGACCGAGCCGAGGAACGTGTACAGGAAGAACTTCACCGACGCGTAGACGCGGCGCGGACCGCCCCAGACACCGATGATGATGAACATCGGAATCAGCATCGCCTCGAAGAACACGTAGAACAGCATCGCGTCCACGGCGCAGAACACGCCGATCATCATGCCTTCGAGGATCAGCATCGACGCGAAGTACTGCGACACCCGCTTGGTCACCGACGTCCAGGCGCCGATCAGCACCAGCGCGGTGGTCAGCGTGGTCAGCACGATCAGTGCGACCGAAATGCCGTCCGCACCGAGGTGGTATTCGATGTTGAACGCCGGGATCCACTCGCGGCGCTCGAGAAACTGCAGCCCGGCATTGGCGTAATCGAAGCCGGTGAACAGCGGAATGCTGAGCACGAACACGAGCAGCGCGAATGCGAGCGACACCCAGCGCGCCGCGTCGGCACGACGTTCGCCAAGGGCGAGCACGAGCGCACCGCCGAGGATCGGCAGCCAGATCAGGAGACTGAGGAGAGGCCAGTTCGACACGTAGGGAATTCCGTCAACGCCAGTACTTGATGAGCACGGCCAGGAGCAGGATCAGGCCGACGATCATCGCGAATGCATAGTGATAGAGGGCGCCGGACTGCAACCGGCGGATGACGCCCGACACCAGTTCGACCACGCGCGCCGAACCGTTGACGAACAGGCCGTCGATCACGCGGGTATCGAACACCCGCGACAGCTTGCCCAGCGCGACGCCGCCTCCGGCGAACCCGCCGATCCACAGGTCGTCCGCGAAGTACTTGCGCTCGAGCACCCGGATCGGCAGCGCGAACACGCGCGCGGCTTTCGCCGGGAGACCGGGCTTCCACCAGTACATCACCGTCGCCAGAACGAAGCCTGCGACCACCAGCCAGAACACCGGGGTGACGAAGCCGTGCAGTGCGAAGGCCGTGGGACCGTGCCACACCTCGTCCTTGAGCGTTGCCAGGACGTCGTTCGACGCCAGCACGTGGATCACGCCGTCGAAAAAGCCGCGGACCTCGTGATGCCCGGTCCAGTCGGTGCCGAAGAGCATCGGACCGGCGGTGAAGTAACCGATGAGGATCGACGGAATCGCCAGCAGGATCAGCGGCAGGGTCACCACCCACGGCGACTCGTGCGGCTCGTGAGGCCCATGGTGGCCGTGGTCGTCGTGCGCGTGGGCGTCGCCGCCCGCGGGGTGTGCGTGCCCGTCGTCGTGCAGCGGTTCGTGCCGCGTTTCCTGACCGTGCGCGTCGTGGACGGCATGCACCGGGGACGGATGCGCGTCGCGGAAGCGCTCCGCGCCGAAGTACGTCATGTACAGCAGACGGAAGCTGTAGAACGAGGTCACGAACGCGCCCAGCAGCACCGCCCAGTAGGCGTAGTGGTACACCCAGCCGCCGTCGCCGGCGTGCTTGGCCGCCTCGATGATCGCGTCCTTGGAATAGAAACCACTGAAGAACGGCGTGCCCACGAGCGCCAGCGTGCCGATGACGCTGGTCCAGAAGGTGATCGGCATGTACTTGCGCAGGCCGCCCATCTTGCGCATGTCCTGCTCGTGGTGCATGCCGATGATCACCGAACCCGCCGCCAGGAACAGCAGGGCCTTGAAGAAGGCATGGGTCATCAGATGGAACACGGCGGCCGAATACGCCGACACGCCGAGCGCGACGGTCATGTAGCCCAGCTGCGACAGCGTCGAGTACGCCACGACGCGCTTGATGTCGTTCTGCACCATGCCGATCAGGCCGGTGAAGAACGCCGTGGTCGCACCGATGAAGAGGATGAACTGCAGCGCGGTTTCCGACAGCTCGAACAGCGGCGACATGCGCGCCACCATGAAGATGCCGGCGGTGACCATGGTCGCGGCGTGGATCAGCGCCGAAATCGGGGTCGGGCCTTCCATCGAGTCCGGCAGCCACACGTGCAGCGGCACCTGGGCCGACTTGCCCATCGCGCCAATGAAGAGACAGATGCAGACCAGGGTCGCGACCGACCACTCGAACCCGGTGATCACTTCGATCGTCTGCCCGCCACCGATGGTGGAATCGGCCGCGGCGAACACGGTCGCGTAGTCGAGGCTGCCGAACCAGTACAGCACGCCGGCGATGCCGAGCAGGAAGCCGAAGTCGCCGACCCGGTTGACCAGGAAGGCCTTCATGTTGGCGAACACCGCGGTGGGCTTCTTGAACCAGAAACCGATCAGCAGGTACGACACCAGGCCCACCGCTTCCCAGCCGAAGAACAGCTGCAGGAAGTTGTTGCCCATCACCAGCATCAGCATCGAGAAGGTGAACAGCGAGATGTAGCTGAAGAAGCGCTGGTAACCCGGGTCCTCGGCCATGTAGCCGATCGTGTACAGATGGACGAGCAGCGACACGAACGTCACCACGACCATCATCATCGCGGTGAGGTTGTCGACCAGGAAGCCGACGTGCGCCGAGTAGTTGCCCACCTCGAAGAACGTATACACGTTCTCGTTGAAGACAGGCGCACCCTGCATCAGCTGCCAGAGGGTGTAGATCGACAGCGCGCAGCTGATCGCGACGCCCGCGATCGTCGCCGAGTGCGCGCCGACGCGACCGACCTGGCGGCCGAACAGGCCCGCGATGATCGAACCCAGCAGCGGGGCCAGGACGATCGCGACCAGGATGCCCTTGGAAATTGCGTACTCCATGCCCGGCTCAGCCCTTCAGCGTGTCGAGTTCGGCGACGTTGATCGTGCGCCGGTTGCGGAACAGCGTGACCAGGATCGCCAGGCCGATCGCGGCCTCGGCCGCGGCCACGGTGAGGATGAAGAACACGAAGATCTGGCCCGCGGCATCGCCGAACTCGCGCGAGAACGCGACGAAGTTGATGTTGACCGCGAGCAGCATCAGCTCGATCGACATCAGCAGGATGATCACGTTCTTGCGGTTGAGGAAGATGCCCGCGACGCTGATGCAGAACAGCACCGCGCCCAGCGACAGGTAATGGCCGAGTGCGAGGCCCTCGCCGAACAGTCCGGTCATTTCGTCTCTCCTTCATCCGCGCCGGCCGGCGGCTCGGGCACCGGACGCACGGCGTCCATCTTGACCACGCGCATGCGGTCGGCTGCGCGCACGCGGGCCTGTTCGCCGGGATTCTGGTGCTTGGCACCCGGGCGGCGGCGCAGGGTCAGCATGACCGCCGCGATGACCGCGACGGTCAGGATCACTGCGGCGACCTCGAACGGAAGCAGGAAATCGGTGAACAGACGCCGCGCGATCCATACCGTATTCGAGACACCGGCCGCGTCCACCGCGTCGACGGCGAACGGCGTCATGCGCGAACGCACCCCGATCAACGTCACGATCTCGACCAGCATCACCACCGCGACGACCAGGCCGACCGGCAGGTAGCGCACGTAGCCTTCGCGCAGCGGCGCCACATCGACGTCGAGCATCATGACGACGAAGAGGAACAGCACCATCACCGCGCCCACGTACACCAGGATCAGCGCGATGCCGAGGAACTCGGCACCGACCAGCAGCCAGGTGCACGCGGTGGAGAAGAACGTCAGCACCAGGAACAGGGCCGCGTGCACCGGGTTGCGGGCGCTGATCACCGCCACCGCGGACATCACGGTGACCGCGGCGAAGACGAGGAATGCAATCAGGTCGAAATTCATGACTTACCTGTACGCGGAGTCGGCGGCGCGACGTTCGGCGATCTCGGCCTCGAGCCGGTCACCGATCGCCAGCAGCTGCGGCTTGGTCACGATGTTCTCGCCGCGATTCTCGAAGTGGTATTCGAGCAGCTGGGTTTCGACGATCGAATCGACCGGACACGATTCCTCGCAGAAGCCGCAATAGATGCACTTGAACAGGTCGATGTCGTATCGCGTGGTGCGACGGCTGCCGTCCTCGCGCTGCTCGGATTCGATGGTGATCGCCAGCGCCGGACACACCGCCTCGCACAGCTTGCACGCGATGCAGCGCTCCTCGCCGTTGGGATACCGGCGCAGGGCATGCAGACCGCGGAAACGCGGCGACTGCGGCGTCTTCTCCATCGGGTACATCAGCGTGTACTTGTCGCGGAACAGGTACTTGAGGGTCAGCCCCATGCCGCCGATCAGCTCGAGCAGCAGCAGGCCCCTGAACCATGAGACGAACTTGGTCATGACTGCCCTGCCTCGAAAATCCCGAAGTACGCCATCAGCGCGGTGACCACGATCCAGAAGATGCTGATCGGGATGAAGACCTTCCAGCCCAGGCGCATGATCTGGTCGTAGCGGTAGCGCGGGAACGAGGCGCGGAACCAGATGAAGCAGCTTGCGAAGAAGAACACCTTCGCGAACAGCCACCACCAGCCGTCGACCGACAGCAGCGGAATGCCCCAGCCCTGGAACGGCGACAGCCAGCCGCCGAGGAAGAAGATCGCGACCAGGAAGCTGATCAGGATCATGTTGGCGTACTCGGCCAGGAAGAACAGCGCGAAGGCCGAGCCCGAGTATTCCACCATGTGACCGGCGACGATCTCCGACTCGCCCTCGACGACGTCGAACGGCGCGCGGTTGGTCTCGGCCACGCCGGAGATGAAGTAGATGACGAACAGCGGCAGCATCGGCAGCCAGAACCACTCGAACAGGCCCTTGCCGCCGGCCTGTGCCATGACGATCTCGGTGAGATTCAGACTGCCCGCACCCACCATCACGCCGACCAGCGCGAAGCCCATCGCGATCTCGTAGCTGATCATCTGCGCCGAAGCGCGCATGGCCCCGAGGAACGCGTACTTCGAGTTCGACGCCCAACCGGCGAGGATGATGCCGTAGATGCCCAGACTCGTCATCGCCAGCAGGTACAGCAGACCGGCATTGGCGTTGGAGAGCACCAGCTGCGCATCGAACGGCACCACGGCCCAGGCCGCGAACGCCGGGGCGAGCGTGATCAGCGGCGCCAGCACGTAGAGCACGCGCTGCGCGCGGGTGGGCTGGATGACTTCCTTGAACAGCAGTTTGAAGACGTCCGCGAAGGCCTGGAAGATGCCCATGCCCACGTACATCGGCCCGTGGCGCACGTGCATCCAGCCGAGCAGCTTGCGCTCCCACACCACGTAGAACGCCACGGCCAGGATCACCGGCACCGCGATCACGAGGATCTTGAGCACGATCCACAGGATCACGCCGATCGCGCCCAGCGACATCAACCCGTCGTACAGCGGCGCGGTGACGTCACCGAGCAGCGTTGCGGTATTCGTCACGCTCATGCCGCCACCACCTTGACCTTGCCGGCACCCAGCGCCGCGGTGGCGCCGTAGCCCGATTCGACCCACACCGCACCTGCAGCGACCCGGTCGTCCACGGCGACCTGCAGCGTCGCCGTTCCCACGGCGTTGCTCACCTTGGCCATCGCACCGTCCACGACACCGCAGGCCGCGGCGTCGTCGGGATGCAGCACCACGCGCGGTCCGAGGGTCAGCGGGTGCGCCTGCAGGGCCTGCGCGCGACGGGTCAACGCGTCGACCCGGTAGATCGCCTGGCTGACCGCGAGCTCGAGGCCCTCACCGCCGGATGCCGGCGCGTCGCTCCGCACCGCGTCGACCGGCCTGGCCTGCAGTCCCGCACGCAGGCCCGGCAGATCGGTGAATTCGAAGCCCGGCACCGCGAGCTCACCGCCCAGCGCGCGCAACACGCGCCAGCCGGGACGCGCCTCGCCGGGCAGGCGGCCGGCGGCCGTCGCCTGCTGGTCGCGACCATCGAGGTTGGTCAACGTGGCATCGATCTCGGCCAGTGCACCGATCGGCAGGATCACGTCGGCCACCGCCCGCGTGGACTGGCAGGCGAACTGGCTGAAAGCGACCACTTGGGCTGCACCGAGCGACTGCATCGCGGTCCCCGGATCCGCGAAGTCGAGACCGGGCTCGATCCCGTAGATCACATACGCGCTTCGCCGCTGGGCCAGCATCGTGACGGCATCGCGCGAGGTCGGCAGCACGCCGGCCCGGCTCAGGCCGAGCGCGTTGGCACCCTGCGGAATCCGGCACAGCGCGGCACCGGTGGACGTCGCGAGGGCGGCGGCCGCGGCACGGATCGCCGCCGAATGCGCGCCGGTCTCAGCCTGCGCACCGACGATGATCGCGGCGTGCGAGCCCGCGCGCAGCGCGTCGGCCAGTGCGCCCACCTGCAGCGTGGCCGCGATCTGCGACGGCGGCACGATGGCCTTGTCGGCAATGTCGAACGTGAATTCGAAGTCGACCGGATTGACCACATAGACCTTGGCGCCGCGACGCCAGGCCTGGCGGACGCGCTGGTGCAGCAGCGGCACCTCGTGGCGCAGGTTGGAGCCGACGATGAGGATCGCATCGGCCTTGTCGAGCTCGGCGACCGGCATCGCGAAGGCGTCTGCCGCAGCGCCGTCGGAGAGGTCGCGCTGTGCGATGCGATGGTCGATGTTGCCGGTCCCCAGCGCATCGGCCAGACGGACCAGCAGCGCGCCCTCCTCGTTCGAGGTCGCCGGATGCACCAGCATGCCCAGCTCGTCGGCCGGATTGTCGCGAAGGATCTTCGCCGCGCGCGCCAGCGCCTCGTCCCACGAGGTCTCGCGCCATTCGCCGCCGTCCCTGACCATCGGCCGCACGGCGCGGTCCTCGGCCGACAGGCCCTGGTGGGAGTACCGGTCGCGATCGGAGATCCAGCACTCGTTGACCGCTTCGTTGTCGCGCGGCACCGCGCGCAGCACGTCGCCGCGGCGCACGTGCAGGAACAGGTTGCTGCCCAACGAGTCGTGGACGCCGATCGACTCGCGCGCGATCAGTTCCCACGGACGGGCGCGGTAGCGATAGACCTTGTTGGTCAGCGCGCCCACCGGGCAGACGTCGATCACGTTGCCCGAGAGCTCCGTGGTCAGCGGCTTGCCGTCGTAGGTGCCGATCTGCAGGTTCTCGCCGCGCTGCATGCCGCCGAGTTCGTAGGTTCCGGCGATTTCCGCGGTGAAACGCACGCAGCGCGTGCACTGGATGCAACGGGTCATCTCGGTGGCCACCAGCGGCCCGAGGTCCTCGTCCGGCACCACGCGCTTGCGTTCGGCGAAGCGACTGACCGATCGGCCGTATCCGAGCGAGAGGTCCTGAAGCTCGCACTCGCCGCCCTGATCGCAGATCGGGCAGTCGAGCGGATGGTTGATCAGCAGGAACTCCATCACGTTGCGCTGCGACTTCAGGGCCTTCTCGCTGCGCGTGATCACCTGCATGCCGTCCATCACCGGCGTGGCGCAGGCCGGCGCGGGCTTGGGCATCTTCTCCACTTCGACCAGGCACATGCGGCAGTTGGCCGCGATGGCGAGCTTGTCGTGGTAGCAGAAGCGCGGAATCGGAATGCCGGCCTTGTCGGCGGCATGGATGATCATCGAGCCCTTGGGCGCGGCCAGCTCGACACCGTCGATGAAGACGGTGACGTGGTCGGGCGGCAGGTCGGGGTTCACGGGTTGCGCGCTCATGCGGCCACCGCCCTGGGCCCCACGGTGCCGTTGCGCTGGTCGTCGACGAGGAAGCGCTTGTTCACGATCGCGTACTCGAACTCGTCCCAGAAGTGACGCAGGAACCCCTGCACCGGCCACGCGGCGGCTTCGCCGAACGCGCAGATGGTGTGACCTTCGATCTGCCCTGCAGCGGCACGCAGCATGTGCAGATCCTCGACCGTCGCCGTGTGCGTGGCGATGCGCGTGAGCATGCGGTACATCCACCCGGTGCCCTCGCGGCACGGCGTGCACTGGCCGCAGGACTCCGCGTAGTAGAACCGCGCGATGCGCTGGCACGCGCGCACCATGCAGGTGGTGTCGTCCATCACGATGACCGCACCCGAGCCGAGGCCGGAGCCGGCCTTCTGCAGCGCGTCGTAATCCATGGTCAGGCCCATCATCGTCTCGCCCGGCAGCACCGGCATCGAGGAGCCGCCCGGAATGACGCCCTTGATGGTGCGCCCCTCGCGCATGCCGCCGCACATCGCCAGCAGCTCGGAGAACGGCGTGCCCAGGCGAATCTCGTGATTGCCCGGCTTCGCGACATGGCCCGAAACGGAGAAGATCTTGCAGCCGCCGTTGTTCGGCTTGCCCAGACCCATGAACCACTCGGCGCCATTGCGCACGATGGCAGGCACCGAGGCGAAGGTCTCGGTGTTGTTGATCGTGGTCGGCTTGCCGTACAAGCCGAAGTTGGCCGGGAACGGCGGCTTGAAGCGGGGCTGCCCCTTCTTGCCTTCGAGCGATTCCATCAGTGCGGTTTCCTCGCCGCAGATGTAGGCGCCCGCGCCCAGCACGTTGTACAGGTCGATGCCGATGCCCGAGCCGAGGATGTCCTGGCCGAGCCAGCCGTTGGCATAGGCCTCGGCCGTGGCTTCTTCCAGATGTTCGAAGGGCTCGTGATGGAATTCGCCGCGCAGGTAGTTGTATCCGACCGTCGCACCGGTGGCGTAGCAGGCGATCGCCATGCCCTCGATCACCGCGTGCGGGTTGTAGCGCAGGATGTCGCGGTCCTTGGCCGTTCCGGGTTCGGATTCGTCGGAATTGCAGAGGATGTACTTCTGCATCTCGCCCTTGGGCATGAAGCTCCACTTCAGGCCGGTGGGGAAGCCCGCGCCGCCACGACCGCGCAGTCCCGACTGCTTGACCATCTCGATGACATCGGTGGGCGGGATCTTCTCTTCCAGGATCCGGCGCAGCGCGCTGTAACCACCGGTCTTGAGGTAGTTCTCGTACGACCACGGCTTGTCGAAATGCAGCGTCGTGTAGACCGCCTGGTGTTCCTTCGGCGCAGGGCCGACCGGCCCGTACCCTTCGGACGACTTGGGATGGTGATGTGCCATGTCCGCGCGATGCCCTACTTCAGACCGTCGAGCAGCTCGTCGACGCCTTCCGGCGTGAGCTTCTCGTGGTAATGACCGTTGATGACCACGACCGGCGCGCCGCAGCACGCGGCGACGCATTCTTCCTCGCGCTTGAGGAACACGCGGCCGTCGGCGGTGGATTCGCCGAGCCTGCAGCCGAGCTTTTTTTCCGCATGCGCAACGAGATCCTCGGCGCCGTTGAGCCAGCAGCTGATGTTGGTGCAGAAGGCCACGTTGTTGCGCCCCACCTGCTCGGTCTCGAACATCGAGTAGAAGGTCGCCACCTCGTAGGCCCACACCGGCGGCAGATCCAGATACTTGGCGACGCCGGCGATAAGCTCGTCGCTCAGCCAGCCGCCGTTCTGTTCCTGCGCCGCGAACAGGCCCTGCAGCACCGCCGACCGCTTGCGGTCTTCGGGGAACTTGGTCAGCCAGTGGTCGATGTGCGCGCGCGTGTCGCCGCTGAGCACGACCATCGGGTCGACGTTGCGGGCGTTCTCGAAATTGCCGGTCGCCTTCATCGGTCGACTTCTCCGAACACGATGTCATAAGTGCCGATCATCGCCACCACGTCGGACAGCATGTGCCCGCGCGTGATTTCGTCCATCGACGAGAGATGTGCGAACCCGGGCGCACGGACGTGGAGCCGGAACGGCTTGTTCGCCCCGTCGGACACCAGGTAGCAGCCGAACTCGCCCTTCGGCGCTTCCACCGCGCTGTAGGTCGCGCCCGCGGGCACGCAATAGCCTTCGGTGAAGAGCTTGAAGTGGTGGATCAGCGCTTCCATGTCGTCCTTCATCTCCTCGCGGGACGGGGGCGACACCTTGTAGTTGTCGAGCATGACCGGGCCGGGATTGGCACGCAGCCAGGTCACGCACTGCTCGATGATCCGCGCCGACTGGCGCATCTCGAACATCCGCACCAGATAGCGGTCGTAGCAGTCACCGTTGACGCCGACGGCGATGTCGAAATCCACATCGGCATAGCGCGCGTAGGGCTGGGTCTTGCGCAGGTCCCATTCGATGCCGGACCCACGCAGCATGGGTCCGGTCATACCCCAGGCCTTGGCCTGCTCCGGCGGAATGACGCCGATGCCGACGGTGCGCTGCTTCCAGATCCGGTTGTCGGTGAGCAGGGTCTCGTACTCGTCGACACGACTCGGGAAATCCTTGGCGAACGCCTCGAGGTAGTCGAGCATCGAGCCTTCGCGCCACTTATTGAAGCGCTTGAGCTTCTCGCCCTTGCGCCAACGCGACTCGGCGTACTTGGGCATCTGCTGCGGCAGATCGCGATAGACACCGCCCGGACGGTAATAGGCGGCATGCATACGCGCACCCGACACCGCCTCGTAGACGTCCATGAGCTCCTCGCGCTCGCGGAACGCGTACAGCATCACCGCCATCGCCCCAAGATCGAGCGCATTCGAGCCCACCCACATCAGGTGGTTGAGGATGCGCGTGACTTCGTCGAACAGCGTGCGGATCCACTGCGCACGCTCGGGCGCCTCGATCCCCATCAGGGTTTCGATCGCGCGCACGTAGGCGTGCTCGTTGCACATCATCGACACGTAATCCAGGCGGTCCATGTACGGCACCGACTGGTTGAACGGCTTGGACTCGGCGAGCTTCTCCGTGCCCCGGTGCAGCAGGCCGATATGCGGATCGGCGCGCATCACGGTCTCGCCGTCCATCTCGAGGATCAGCCGGAGCACGCCGTGCGCGGACGGATGCTGGGGGCCGAAATTGAACGTGTAGTTGCGGATCTCCTGCTTCAGGACCTCGGCGCTGGGCGTCGAATTGGCCTGGTGCAGCGATGTGGTCGGGACGGCGCTCATCGTTTGGCACCCTCCGCCGGCTGCGTCTGTTCGCGACGGGCGCGCTGCTCGCCGTCGGCGGTCGCATAGCGCGCATCGTCGCGGATGACGCGCGGCACGCCGACACGCGGTTCGACCGAGGTCACGGGTTCGTAGACGACGCGCTTGCGCTCGGCGTCGTATCGCACTTCGACATTGCCGATCAACGGGAAATCCTTGCGGAACGGATGACCGACGAAGCCGTAGTCGGTCAGGATGCGGCGCAGGTCCGGGTGGCCTTCGAAGATCACGCCGAACAGATCGAACGCCTCGCGCTCGAACCAGTTGGCCACGGGCCACAACCCGGTCAGCGACGAGATCACCGGCAGGTCGTCGCTCGGCGCGAAGCAGCGCACCGCGACGCGGCGGTTGTGCTGGATCGACAGCAACTGCGCGACCGCGGCGAACCGCTGCTGCGGCATCGGGATCGCGGCATCGCCGCCCGGGGTGGCCACCTGGCGGCTGGGCGACTCGCCGAAGCGGAAGCGGCCCGGGCCACAGCCTTCGACGCCACGGCTGAACCCCTCTGACGACACGCTGGTGTCCCACTCGTCGCTGCCGTAGCCGAGGTAGTCCACGCCGCACAGGTCGACCAGCGACTCGAAGCCGAACTCGTCGCGCAGCACGCGGCAGACCTCCAGCCAGTCGCCGGCGGTGGTGACGGTCACTTCGCCGCGCGGCAACGCGATCGCCACGTCGGCGTCGGCGAAGCGCGCGCGCACGCGGGCGGCGAACGCGGTCGCCGACTCTCGAACGGGTTGCTCACGCATCGCGAAGCCCTGTCTTGGTCTCGCCGAAGTTGGTGGCGCGGCGGATCTTCTTCTGCAGCTGCAGGATGCCGTAGGTCAGCGCCTCGGCCGTGGGCGGGCAGCCCGGAACGTAGATGTCGACCGGCACGATGCGGTCGCAGCCGCGCACCACGGAATACGAGTAGTGATAGTAGCCGCCGCCATTGGCGCAGCTGCCCATCGAGATGACCCACTTCGGGTCCGGCATCTGGTCGTACACGCGGCGCAATGCAGGCGCCATCTTGTTGACCAGGGTGCCCGCGACGATCATCACGTCGGACTGGCGCGGACTGGGCCGGAACACGACGCCGTAGCGGTCGAGGTCCAGGCGCGCGGCGCCGGCGTGCATCATCTCCACCGCGCAGCAGGCCAGGCCGAAGGTCATCGGCCACATCGATCCGGTACGCGCCCAGTTGAGCAGCGCATCGGAGCTGGTGGTGACGAAGCCGCGTTCGAGCAGCGGATTCTCGCCTTCCGGGCGCAGGATGTCGTCCACGCGGCCATCCGGCAGCGGGTTGTTCATCAGGCGCGCGACGGTCTGGTTCACTCCCATTCCAGCGCTCCCTTCTTCCACACGTAGACGAAGCCGAGCAGCAGCATGCCGGCGAAGATGCCCATCTCGATCAGGCCGAGCACACCGAGTTCGCGGAACACGGTGGCCCACGGCACGATGAAGATGATTTCCAGATCGAAGACGATGAACTGGATCGCGATGAGGTAATAGCGCACGTCGAACTGCATGCGCGCGTCCTCGAATGCCTCGAACCCGCACTCGTAGGGCGACAGCTTCTCCAGCGTCGGGCGCTTAGGCCCGAGCAGGTTGCCAATGACCAGCAAGGCGATGCCGATCCCCGTGGCAACGATCAGGAACAACAGGGTCGGCAGATATTCGGCCAGCACGCGGATGTTCTCTCGGCTACTGCCGCACGACGCGGCCATGGCTCGGCGCCACGGGCGCCGCACTTAGCGAAGCAATCGAACGCTTCACGCACATCGGGCGTATGGCCGAAACGGCACTACGCCCGATCCGTGCAATTGTACGTTTACAGAACTGGGGAGTAAACGATTCCCCCTGTCGCGACCGCGTCTGCACGGATTGTGCGGCGCGCATGGTTCGCACGTGCCCGCCGGATTCTCCGGACACGAAAAACCCCGCTTGCGCGGGGTGCTTCGTCGGAGCGGCCTGACTGCAGGTCGCCCGCGTTCTCGATGGTGCCCAAGGGGGGACTCGAACCCCCACGACCTAAGCCGCTACCACCTCAAGGTAGTGCGTCTACCAATTCCGCCACCTGGGCAAATCTCGAAACCCGTTCCGGATGCGCCTTGGCCCGTCCGGGAGCCGCGCATTGTAGTCGGAATCAGTTCGTCTGGGGAGCCTCTTGCGACGATTCCTGCACCGGCGCCGCATCGGGCGGCGCGGGCACCGCGGTATCCGCGGCAGGGGCAACCGGAACCGTGCCGGCTGCGGGCGCCTGGGGCACGGGGCGGTCGCCCGGCGCGACGACGGGCGCTGCCGGGGTGGTCCGTCCCATCACACCGAGGTCCATGTCCATCGCGTTCGGGTTTGCCCGGTGCATCGCGTACCAGGCCATGAACAGGGTGATCGCGAAGAACGTGATCGCCAGCCACTTGGTGGCCTTGGACAGGAAATTGGACGAGCCGCGCGCACCGAACACGGTGGCCGAGGCGCCGCCGCCGAAGCCGGAACCGGCCTGGGCGCCTGCGCCGCGCTGCATCAGGATCAGGAAGATCAGCGCGATGGCGATGATCACGAACAGCACGTTGAGGACAGTCAGCAGCATTGCGTGGGCGCTCGGGGTGATATCGGTCCGGGTGGAAAGCCGGCTGCGCAGGTACTCAGCGGGCGGCCGCGGCGGCGATGGCGAGGAAATCGCCGGCCGCCAGGGCGGCGCCGCCGATGAGTCCGCCGTCGACGTCGGGCTGCGCGAAGATCGCGGCGGCGTTGTCGGGCTTGCAGCTGCCGCCATACAGCAGGGGCAGCGAATCGGCAATTCTAGCATCGTGCCGCGCCACCACGCCACGCAGGAACGCATGCACCGCCTGGGCCTGCTCGGGGCTGGCGGTCAGCCCGGTGCCGATCGCCCAGACCGGTTCGTAGGCCACGATGGCACTCTCGAAGGCGGCGATTCCGGCGTGGGCGATGACGGCCTCGATCTGCCGTGCAATCACCGCCTCGGTGTCGCCGGCCTCGCGCTCCGCGCGGGTTTCGCCGACGCAGAGCACGGGCACGAGGCCCGCCGCGCGGGCCGCCGCGAACTTGCGCGCCACCAGCGCGTCGTCCTCGGCGTGGTACTGGCGGCGTTCGCTGTGCCCGACCAGGGCATGGGTGGCGCCGACATCGGCCACCATGGCCGCGGCCACCTCGCCGGTGTAGGCACCGGACGCATGGGCGCTGATGTCCTGCGCACCGACTGCGAGGCCCCGGCGTGCCGCGTCCTCCGCCAGCAGCGGAAGATAGGGGAACGGCGGCAGCAACAGCAGGTCCACCCCGTCGCCGGGATGCCCGTCCGCGATGGCGGTGGCCAGCGCCGCGGCGAAATCGCGGCTGCCGTGCAGCTTCCAGTTACCGGCGACGATCCTGCGGCGCATCGGGGTCTCCTCGTGTCGAACGGGGCACGAGGATAGCCGATGCGCCCGCGCCCCCCGTCGGGTGGCGCTACAGTCCGGCGGAGACCTCACGGAGACGGACGGTGGACACGACGGGCTATGCGCTGGTCACCGGGGCATCGAGTGGCATCGGCACCGCGATCGCGCGTGCGCTCGCCGCGCACGGGGTGCCGCTCGTCCTCACGGCGCGCCGGACCGAACGTCTCGAGGCGCTGGCGGCCGAGCTGCGTGCCCGTGTCGAGGTGCAGGCCGTGACCGCAGATCTCGCCGATCCGGGCGCCGTCGCGGCGCTGGTCGAAGGGATCGAGACGCGCGGGGTCAGGGTCCGCATGCTGGTCAACAACGCGGGCTACGGGGTGCCGGGCCGCTTCGATGCCGTCGACTGGACCCGCCATGCGGCGTTCCTGCAGGTGATGGTGACCGCGGTCTGCGAGCTGACCTGGCGGCTGCTGCCGTCGATCCGGGCGTTTCCTGACGGCCGCATCCTCAACGTCGCCTCGTTTGCCGGACTCATGCCCGGATCCCGCGGCCAGACCCTCTACGGCGCCGCCAAGGCGTTCATGATCCGCTTCAGCGAATCGCTGGCGCAGGAGAACGCCGACCGCGATCTGCGGGTGACGGCGCTGTGCCCGGGGTTCACCCGCTCGGAATTCCACGACGTCACCGGTACGCGCGCGATGATGGATCGCCTGCCCGCGTGGGCGTGGCTGGACGCCGATGCGGTCGCGCGCGCCGGACTCGACGCGCTCGAACAAGGACGTGTGATCGCGATTCCAGGATGGCGCTATCGCCTCCTGCACGGACTCACGCGGCATCTCTCCGACCAGCGCCGTCTCGCCCTGATGGCGCGCAATGCCTCGAAGATCCGCCGCTCCGACTGACGCGACACGGGCACCGGACTCCGCGACCGGGCCACCGGCCGATCCACGCCGCGTGGTCACGGCGCTTCTGCCACACAGGTCCACGGCGTGCCCTACGCGCGGGCGGTCCATCCGCACGAACGGCCCCACGCGGGCGCCGCTCCAAGCGCGGACGGCGCCCCGACTACTTCAGCTTGATCTCGCGCAGGCGCTCCTCGAGATACCCCTGCGCGGTGATCGGCTCGGGATAGCGGCTGGGATTGTCCGCCGTCACCGTCGAGGGCAGTACGTCGATGACGAAGTCGGGATTGGGGTGCAGGAAGAACGGCACCGAATAGCGCGGCTGGCGCGCGGCTTCGCCCGGGGGATTGGTCACCCGGTGCGTCGTCGAGGGATACACATGATTGGTCAGGCGCTGCAGCATGTCGCCGATGTTGACGACGATGGTGTCGGCGTCCGAGGTGAACGGCACCCACTCGCCCTGCTGGGACCGCACTTCCAGGCCCGCGGCACTGGCGCCGACCAGCAGCGTGATCAGGTTGATGTCCTCGTGCGCGCCTGCACGGACGTTCGGGATGTCGTCGGCGGTGATCGGCGGATAGTGGATCGGCCGCAGGATCGAATTGCCCTGGTCGGTCTTGTCGACGAAATAGTCCTGCGGCAGGCCGATGTGCAGCGCCAGCGCCGAGAGCACCTTCGAGCCCAGCGCGTCGAGCGTCTGGTACAGGCCGTAGCCGTGCTCGCGGAAGCCCGGGACCTCGCTCGGCCAGAGATTCGGCGGCATCACGTCGCGGTACTTCGAATCGTCCGGAATCTCGCGACCGATATGCCAGAACTCCTTGAGATCGAAGTGCTGGGCGCCCTTCGCGGTTTCGACGCCGAAGGCGGTGTAGCCGCGGGCGCCGCCGCCACCGGCCACGTGGTAGCGCTGCTTGGTCTCGTCCGGCAGCGCGAAGAAGGCCTTGAACACGGCGTAGGCGGCGTCGATCTGCGACTGCGGGATGCCGTGGCCGTTGATGCCGGCGAAGCCCCATTCGCGGTAGGCGGCGCCGAGTTCGGCGACGAAGGCGTCGCGGTCGGTGTCGAAGCGGCGGATGTCGAGGGTCGGAATACGGGCGGTCATGGCGGTCTCTGGAGTCACGCGGCCGCCGCGCGCACGGCGTCGGCCAGTCGATCGAGGGTGGATTGCATCAGGTCGGCGTCGTCGGCTTCCACGGTCACGCGGACCACGGGCTCGGTGCCCGACGGGCGCAGGAACGCACGGCCGCGGCCCTGGACCTCGCGCTGCGCCTCGGTGAGCGCCGCGAGGACTCCCGGAGCCTGGGCCGGTTTCGCATCGCCCGAGTAACGCACGTTGACGGTCTTCTGCGGGAGTTTGCCGAGGCCGTGCAGGGCCTCCTGCAGCGAGATTCCGCGCCGGCGCAGCACCTCGAGCACCTGCAGGGCGCTGATGATGCCGTCGCCGGTGGTCGCGCGGTCGAGACACAGCAGATGCCCCGAGGTCTCGCCGCCGAGGATGCCGTCGTGTTCGAGCAGCATCTGGTGGACATGGCGATCGCCGACCTTGGCACGCAGGAAGCCGATACCGGCCTCGCCGAACGCGCGCTCGAGGCCGTAGTTGCTCATCAGCGTCCCGACCACGGGCCCGCGCAGGCGACCCTGGCGGTTCCAGTCGCTGGCCAGCACGTACAGCAGGTCGTCGCCGTCGCGCACGATGCCGTCCGCATCCACGAACAGCACACGGTCGCCGTCGCCGTCGAACGCGATACCGAGATTGGCACCGCTCTGCCCCACCCGCGCGGCCAGCGCGGCCGGATGGGTCGAGCCGACGCCGTCGTTGATGTTCACGCCATTGGGCTCCGCGCCGATCACCTCGACCTGCGCGCCGAGCTCGCGCAGCACGATCGGGCCGACCTGGTAGGTCGCGCCGTTGGCGCAGTCGACGACGATGCGCATGCCGTCGAGGTCGAAGCCACGCGGCACCGAGGCCTTGCAGGCTTCGACGTAGCGGCCGACCGCATCGCGGGTGCGGACGGCCTTGCCGAGCTTCTCCGAGGCGACGGTGTGGAAGGGCTGCTCCAGCGCCGCCTCGATCGCCAGCTCGCTGGCGTCGTCGAGCTTCTCGCCGTGGGCGCTGAAGAACTTGATGCCGTTGTCGTGGTGCGGGTTGTGCGAGGCGGAGATCACGATGCCGCCGTCGGCACCGAGCGAGCGGGTGAGATGCGCCACGGCCGGTGTCGGCATGGGGCCCATCAGCTGAACGTCCACGCCCGCGGCCACCAACCCGGCCTCCAGCGCCGCCTCGAACATGTAGTTCGAAATCCGCGTGTCCTTGCCGATCAGCACCTGGGGCCGGCGCCAGTCGCTGCCGCGTGCGCGCAGTGAATGCCCGTAGGCATTGCCCAGACGCAGGACGAAGTCGGCGGAAATCGCGCCTTCGCCCACCCGCCCGCGGATGCCGTCTGTGCCGAACCAGCGCCGGCTCACGCCGCGGCCTCCACCCCGGGCTGGCGCATCATCAGCGCCATCAACCGTGCGATGCGATCGCGCAGTTCGCGCCGGTCGCAGATCTGGTCGATCGCGCCGTGCTCGAGCAGGAATTCGCTGCGCTGGAAGCCCTCGGGCAACGTTTCGCGCACCGTCTGCTCGATCACGCGCGGGCCGGCGAAGCCGATCAGCGCTTCGGGCTCGGCCATGTTGATGTCGCCCAGCATCGCGAACGATGCGGAAACGCCGCCGGTGGTGGGATGGGTCATCACCGAGATGTAGGGCAGGCCTGCAGCGCGGAGCCGGCCGAGCGCCGCCGAGGTCTTGGCCATCTGCAGCAGCGAGAACAGGCTCTCTTGCATCCGCGCACCGCCGCTGGCGGAGAAGTTCACGAAGGGACAGCCGATCTCCAGCGCGCGCTCGGCGCCGCGGGTGAAGCGCTCGCCGACCACCGACCCCATCGAGCCGCCCATGTAGGCGAAATCGAACGCCGACGCGACGATCGGCCGCGTCTTGAGCAGGCCTTCCATCACCACCAGCGCATCGCGTTCGCCGGTCGCCCGCTGGGCCGCCTTGATCCGGTCGGCGTACTTCTTCTGGTCCTTGAACTTCAGCACGTCGGTCGGACCGAGATCGCCCGCGATCTCGCGGCCGGAGCCTGCATCGAGAAAGGTCCTGAGGCGCGCGCGCGCGCGGATCGGGCGATGGTGGTTGCACTTCGGGCAGACCTCGAGGTTCTCCTCGAGTTCCGGGCCGTAGAGCACGGCGCTGCAGCGCTCGCACTTGTCCCACAGGCCTTCGGGGACGCTGCGCTTCTTGACCGCGGCCGCATCGGTGCGGATGCGCGGCGGCATGATCTTCTGCAACCAGGACATGGGCGTATGAGGCTCCCGACGACCCGTACGGGGCCGTGAAGCGCGGAAGTGTAACCGACCGCCGGCAGGCGCCCGGCCTGGCCCCGGACCCGCGGTCAGCCGGCGTCGAGGGCCGTGCGCAGCGGCGCCAGAAACGCCCGTGCCCGGGCCGCGGCCTCGTCCGCGCTCGCGGCCCCGTCGAGCGTCTCGACCAGCGCGCTGCCGACCACCACCCCATCGGCGTCGACCGCCATGGCCGCGGCGCTGGCCGCGTCGCGGATGCCGAAGCCGGCCACGACCGGTGCGCGGCTGGCCGCCCGCACCGTCCGCAGCCGGGCCGAGGCCCGGACGGTGTCGAGCCGGTCAGCGGCGCCGGTGACGCCGGCGAAACTCACGTAATACAGATAGCCCTGCGCGCCGGCACACAGTGCATCGATGCGCGCATCGGTGGTCGTCGGCGAGGCCAGCAGCACCAGCGCGATGCCGGCACCGTCGAAGGCCACGCGGAATTCGTCGGCTTCCTCCGGCGGCAGGTCGACCAGCAGCACGCCGTCGACGCCCGCCTCCGCCGCCTGCCGGGCGAAGGCTCCGGCGCCGCGGATGTCGACCGGATTGAGATAGCCCATCAGCACCACCGGCGTGGCGTCATCCTGCGCGCGGAAGGCGCGCACCGCATCGAGCACGTAGGTCACGCCCGCACCGCGTCCCAGTGCGCGCTCGGAGCTGCGCTGGATGGTCGGGCCGTCGGCCATCGGGTCGGAGAACGGCACGCCCAGCTCGATGACGTCAGCGCCGGCCTCGACCAGCGCATGCATGACCGGCACCGTCGCCTCGAGTGACGGATCGCCGGCGGTGAAGAACGGAATCAGGGCCTTGCGGCCGTCTTCACGGAGCCCGTGAAATCGGGTGTCGATACGGTTCATTGGGGTCCGGGTCGAAGAGGCGATGGGCGATGCGGTGCGGAGCAGGGCTGCACCAGGCTTGGTCGCGGACGTCCGGGCGCCCACGGGCAACCTGCGATCGGGCTGGTTGCCGCTGCGGCGCTCCGGGACCCGACGCCGGTGTGATCGAGGACCCGCCCGACACGCAGGGCCCGGCCCGTCGCCGCGTCCCGCCCGTCGAGGTGTTCCGCTTCGGGCCCGCCGGGGGTCTGCGGATGCGCCGGAGCGCCGGCCGGCATGCGCACGAGGCACTCGCGATGCCACATGTCCAGGCGGATCTCGGACGGCGTGCGAACGCGACGCGCAGGGTCCGCGTCGTCGCGCGCTTCGACGCGTGCGATCCGACCCGCGATCCCCGTCGAGATCCGCTGGAGAGACCGCAGCCGCAGTGACGCGCGATCGATGTGCGGAGACGCCGCCTCCGGGCAGGGATCGGCCGACGGGGCCGGAGCGAACGCAGGACGGACATGCGCGCCGCCCATCCGGTGGAGCGCACGGAATCCGGGCGTGCCTCGCAGGCGGGCGTCCGGGCCGGCTCTTCCCGCTGCATGCACGACCGACGAGCGCGCAGTCGCCACGAACCTGCGCTCCGCACCGCCCGTGCATGCCGGTGCAGGCCGCGCGGCCGAGACGAAGACGTGCCCGCCCATCGCGCTCACAACACCAGACCTTCCCGGCCGGCGATCGTGTGCACGTCCTTGTCGCCGCGGCCGGACAGGTTGGCGAGCACGATCGCGTCCTTCGGCAGCTCGCGGGCGAGCTTGATCGCCTGCGCGATCGCGTGGCTGGATTCGAGCGCGGCGAGGATGCCCTCGGTCTTCGCGAGCTGGTGGAACGCGGCCAGGGCCTCGTCGTCGGTGATGCCCACATACTGCGCGCGGCCGGCGTCGGCGAGGAAGGCATGCTCCGGCCCGACGCCCGGATAGTCGAGGCCGGCGGAGACCGAATGGGTTTCGGTGATCTGGCCGTCGTCGTCGCAGATCACATAGGTGCGGTTGCCGTGCAGCACGCCCGGCCGGCCGGCGGCGATCGAGGCGGCGTGGCGCCCGGTCTCGATGCCGTCGCCCGCCGCTTCGGCGCCGACGATGCGCACGCCCGGATCGTTGAGGAACGCGTGGAACAGGCCGATCGCATTGCTGCCGCCGCCCACGCAGGCGGTGATCGCATCGGGCAGCCGGCCGTACTCCGCCAGCATCTGCGCGCGTGCCTCGCGGCCGACGATGGCGTTGAAGTCGCGGACCATGCGCGGATAGGGGTCGGGCCCGGCCACGGTGCCGATGATGTAGAAGGTGTCCGCGATGTGGGTCACCCAGTCGCGCATGGCCTCGTTGAGCGCATCCTTGAGCGTCGCCGAGCCGCTGGTCACCGGCACCACCGTCGCACCCAGCAATTGCATGCGGTAGACGTTGATCTTCTGCCGCTCGATGTCGGTGGCACCCATGTAGACCACGCATTCCAGACCCAGGCGCGCGGCGACCGTGGCGCTGGCCACGCCGTGCTGGCCGGCGCCGGTCTCGGCGATGATCCGGGTCTTGCCCATGCGGCTGGCGAGCAGGGCCTGGCCGACGGTGTTGTTGATCTTGTGCGCGCCGGTGTGGTTGAGGTCTTCGCGCTTGAGCAGGATGCGCGCGCCGCCGACGGCATCACTGAGCCGCTCGGCGTGATAGATCGGGCTCGGCCGGCCGACGTAATGCGCGAGATCCTTGTCGAAGGCCTGCTGGAACGCGGGGTCGACCCTCGCCGCGTCGTAGGCGGCTGCGAGTTCGGCGATCGGCCCCATCAGGGTCTCGGCGACGAATCGGCCGCCATAGCGGCCGAAGTGGCCGCCTGCATCGGGCCAGGCATGGAAATCGGAGACGGGCAGCGCGGACATGGCGGTCGACGGCAGAGCGTCGCAGTGCGGAGAGGCAGGCACTGTAACGCACAGGTCGGCGCATCCATTAGCGATAAGATCGAGGTGATCCGTCAGGAAATCTCACATATGCCGGCCCCACCCCTGCCTCCGCTCAATGCGCTGCGCGCGTTCGAGGCCGCCGCGCGCCTGGGCAGCCTCGTCCGCGCGGGCGACGAACTGCACGTCACCCACGGTGCCGTGAGCCGCCAGGTGCGAGTGCTGGAGGAAGCGATCGGCGCGCCGTTGTTCGAGCGCGCCGGCCGCGGTTTGCGCCTGACCGATGCCGGCGCGCGTCTGCGCGACGCAGCGGCCGGCGCGTTCGACCAGTTGCGCAGCGCGATCGAGACGATCCAGCGCAGCGGCGGCGACAGCGCCCTGGTGCTCGGCTGCCCCGGCAGCCTGCTGGCACGCTGGATGATTCCCCGGCTTCCACGACTGGCGGGCGAGTTGCCGACGCTGACGCTGCATCTGGCGCCGCACGAGGGCGCGTTCGCGCCGTCCCTCGCCGGGCTGGACGCCGCGCTGCTGATCGGCAGCGGCCCTTGGCCGGCGCCCTGGCGTGTGCGCCGGCTCGCCGTCGAGCGGATCGGCCCGGTGCTGAGTCCAGGCCTGCCCGACGCCGCGCGCATCGCCGCGCTGTCGGCACCCGCGCTGCTGCGCGAGGCGGTGTTGCACACCGCTTCGCGTCCACAGGCATGGCCCGCCTGGGCAGCGCGCGCAGGTGCCGCAGGCATCGAGCCACGACTCGGCACGGGATTCGAGCACCTCTATTACCTGCTGGAAGCCGCAACGGCCGGCCTGGGGGTCGCGATCGCTCCACAGGAGCTGGTGGCCGACGACATCGCTGCCGGACGGCTGCTGGCGCCCTGGGGCTTCGTCGACACCGATGCGCACTGGGTGCTGGCGACGCGGCGGGACGACGACGACGCACGGTTCGAGCCGCTGGCTGGCTGGCTGGCGCAGCAGCTGGGCTGAGTCTGCGCGCGCGCTCGACGCTCCCGCCGGAGACGGGCTTGCCCGCCGATTCGGTATCGCCGGCCATCCGCCGTGAACCGGAGCCGCGATCGCTGAGCGGCCGGGTGCGTCGCGCGCGCCCGGGGCGCGCAGGGCGCGCGATCGTGGCCTGCCACGCCGCCTGCGCAGCGCTGCGTCCGGCCTGCACCCGCGGCTGCGCCTGCACGCGGGGGATGCAGAGCGGCTGCATCCGGCCTGCCCGGGATCCGGCGGCGACTGCTCGGACGGCGCAGGCACCAGGCGGGTGTCGGCCCGCCATCGCGCCGGGTCCGATGCGGGCCGCCCAAGGGCGACGGCCGCCGCCGCCAAGTTCGGCAACCCGCGCGCGGATCAGACGCGGCGCACCGCCTCCACGAAGGCGCGCATCCGTGCGGCATCCTTGATGCCGGGCCCGGACTCGATGCCGCTGGAGACATCCACGCCCGTCGGCGCTGCGATCGCCACGGCCCGCGCGACGTTGTCACCGTCGAGCCCGCCCGCCAGCCAGAACGGCCGGTCGAGCGCGCGCGGCAGGGACCGCCAGTCGAAGGCCAGGCCCCCACCACCCGGCTCGCCGGCCGCGTGCCCGTCGAAGAGGAAGGCTGCGGCACCGGGATAGGCCGGCAGCGAGGCCAGCGCGGCGGCCGGATCACCGCCCATCGCGATCGCCTTCCAGTACGGCCGTCCGAATCCGCGGCAGAAGGCGTCGTCCTCGGCGCCGTGGAACTGCAGGATGTCCGGCGCCACCGCATCGACCACCGCGGCCACGTCCGCGGCCGGCTGGTCCATCACCAGCGCGACCACCCGCACGTGGGCCGGCACACGCGTACGCAGGGCGTGGCCTGCCTCGAGCCCGAGACGCCGGCTGCTGCGCGGCGCGAACACCAACCCGATGCAGTCGACGCCGAGCGCGATCGCCGCGTCCACGTCCTGCGCGCGCGTGAGCCCGCAGAACTTGATGTGCGCTGGGGCCCCGTCGCTCACGGCGGCAGCGTCACGCCGGCCGGAAGCCCCCACTCCGGCGGATACAGCGGGCCGAGGAACACCAGTCCGGCGGCCGGCGCGGTCGGTCCGGCCCGGGTGCGATCGCGCTCGGCCAACAGCGTCGCGATCCAGGCCTCGTCCTGCGCCCCCGCGCCGATCTCCAGCAGCGAGCCGACGATGTTGCGCACCATGTGGTGCAGGAAGGCATTCGCCTGCACTTCGACCACCACCTCGTCGCCGATGCGCTCGACGGAAATGCGCTGCAGGTCGCGCCGCGCGTGCGGAGCCTGGCACTGGGCGCTGCGGAAGGCCGAAAAATCCTGTTCGCCGACCAGCGCCTGTGCAGCACGGTGCATCGCACCGGCATCCAGCGGCCGCAATTCCCAGGACAGGTACTGGCGATGCAGCGCAGGGCGCACCGCGCGGTTGAGGATGCTGTAGCGGTAGTGCCGCGCGCGGGCGGAGAAGCGCGCATTGAATTCGTCGGGCACCGGCTGGCACCAGTGCACGCACACCGAGGGTGGCAGGTGGGTGGTGGTTCCGAGCATCCAGGCGCGCGGCGTGCGGACGGCATCTGTGTCGAAATGCACCACCTGGCAACGCGCATGCACGCCGGCGTCGGTGCGTCCGGAGCAGGTGGTGGCCACCGGATGCGTGGCGATGCGGCCCAGCGCGGTTTCCAGCGCGGCCTGCACCGACTCCTGCCCCCCCTCGCCGGCCTTGCTCAGGCGCTGCCAGCCGAGAAACGGGTTGCCGTCGTACTCGACGCCCAGCGCGAGACGCATCGCGGCGGGATCAGCCGAGGGTGCGCAGCAGCTGCGCCGCCTCGTCGCGCGCGGCGGTGTCGTCGCCCGCCGCCACTTCGGCCAGCAGCGTACGCGCGGTCGCGGTGTCGCCGAGATCGAGATAGGCACGGGCCAGCTCGAGACGCTCCACGCCTGCCGGCAACTCCGGCGTCTCGAGCGCAGCCGTCGTCGCGGCATCCTCGTCGCGCGCGCGGGCAACCGCGGCCCCGTCGTCGACACGTCCGCCGGCGGGCGCAGCCGGAGCGTCCGTCTGCGCGAGCGCGACCTGCACGGGCACCGGCGAGACGCGGGTCGCGGCGCCTGTCCCTGCGTGCCAGGTCGGACGCACGGCCGATGCCGGTGCGGCGACGGCGGGTGCCGGTTCGGGAACGGCGGCCACCGGCGGCGGGGGCGCGGCGAATGCAGGTGTCTCGGCGGGGGCCGCAGTGACAGGGGAGGCGGTGCGCGGCATGCCGGCGGCGAGGGCGGCACTGTCGAAGCGACGCTGCGGCGCGCTCGCCGGAATGCGAACGCGTCGTCCGAGCACGAATGCCAGCGCAGCGACGACGAGCAGCGCGAGCCCGAGCCAGATCCACGGAAACGCACCACTCGCCGCCTGCTGCTGGTTGCTCGTCTCCAGACGCTGCTGCGCTGCCGCCAGGTCGGCGTCCTTGAGCGCGATCAGCTGCTGCTGTTGCTGCTGCAGCGCTTCGAGGTCCGCCAGGCGCGCCTTGAGTTCCTCGATTTCAGCCGTGCGCGCGGCCAGCGATTCGTTGGCCTGTTGCAGTTCCTGACGCAGCATGTCTCCTCCGGCACCGGCGGCGATGCCGGATTGGCTGCCCGCCGGCTGGCTGTCGCTGGCGGGCGGTGTGATTTCGAGCCGCGCGGCCGCGGTACGGGGGGCAGGACCGGCCGCTGCGGTCGCGTCGGCGCCCGATGTCTCGGCCGTGGGCGTCGCGGGCTGCGGCGCCGGCCGACGCATGTCACGCCATTGCCCGACCTGCTCGCGAACCACGGCATTGGCCTCGGCCGCGCTGAGTTCGTTCCATTGGTCACGGGGCGGTACGCGCAGCACCGCCCCCTGGCGCACCAGGTTGAGGTTGCCGCCGATGAAGGCATCGGGATTGGTGCGCAGCAGCAGCAACATCGCCTGGTTGACGCTGATGCCGGCCTCGGCCGCGATCGGCGCGGCGATGCCCGAGAGCGTCTGCCCGGCCTGCACCGGCGGCAGCTCACCCGGCGTCGCGACCGGCTGCGCCGGTGCGGGCCGCGGCGCGGACGGTGCGGGTGGCTGCGCGGCGACCGCATCGGGCGTGGGCGGCGCATCGTCGGGGCGGGCCTCGCCCGGAGGCGCCGCAGGCGCGGTCTCCGGCGCGCGTACGATCGTGGCCGGCGGTGCGGCCACCGGCGCCTGGATCGACGGCTGCGCCGGTGCGGCCAGGGTGTCGGGCACGGCGACGAGCGCGGAGTACTCGCGCACCAGGCGACCTTGCCCCCAGTCCACCTCGACCAGAAAGGTCAGCGATTCCTGCTCGACCGGCGCGCTGCTCGTCACCCGGATCACCGGACGCCCCCGCGGATCCAGCGCCACGCTGAACTGAAGATTCGAGACCAGACCCTGCGGCGGCTCGAGGCCGATGCGCGCGAAGGTCTCGGGCGAGGCCAGCCGCGCCTGCAGCTCGCGCAGCTCGTCCGGATCGCTGGAGACGATGGGGATCTCCGCCAGCAGCGGCTGTCCCTGCTGCGAGCGGACCTCGATACGGCCCAGTCCCAGCGCCAGCACCGGCCCGGCAAGCGCCAGCAACGCGCCTGCGAGCAGCAGGCGCGGCACGATGCGCGCCATGATTTTCCCCGTCGTCATCCGGCGACTGTAGCGGCGCGGCATCCCGATCCGCAATGTCAGCCCTCGCCCGCGACCAGCTCGGCGACCTGCACCGCGTTGAGCGCGGCGCCCTTGCGGATGTTGTCGGCGACGATCCAGAGGTTCAGGCCGTTCGGGTGCGAGAGGTCCTCGCGGATGCGGCCGACGAACACCGGATCCCGGCCCGAGGCATGCGTGACCGGGGTCGGATAGCCGCCGGCGGCGCGCTCGTCGACGACCTCGACGCCCGGCGCGGCCGCCAGCAGCGCGCGCGCCTCGTCGACGCTGATCTTCTCGCGCAGTTCGACCGCGACCGATTCCGAATGGCCGTAGAACACCGGCACGCGCACAGCGGTCGGGTTCACCAGGATGCTATCGTCGCCGAGGATCTTGTGGGTCTCCCAGACCAGCTTCATCTCTTCCTTGGTGAAACCGTTTTCGAGGAAGGCGTCGATCTGCGGGATCAGGTTGAACGCGATCTGCACCGGAAACTTCTGCGGATCGATCTCGCGGAAATTCAGCAAATCGCCGGTCTGGCGGCCGAGCTCTTCCATCGCCGAGCGCCCTGCGCCCGAGACCGACTGGTACGTCGACACGTTGATGCGCACGATGCCGGCGCGGCGATGCAGCGGCGCCAGCGCGACCAGCATCTGCATCGTCGAGCAGTTGGGATTGGCGATGATGCCGCGCGGGCGATTGCGGGCGGCCTCCGGATTCACCTCGCTGATCACCAGTGGCACGTCGTCGTCGTAGCGGAACGCCGAGCTGTTGTCGATGACGACGGCGCCGGCCGCGGCGAACTTCGGCGCGTAGGCCTTGCTGGTGTCGCCACCGGCCGAGAACAGCGCGATGTCGATGCCGGCGGGATCGAAGGTGGCGAGATCCTGCACGACGATGTCGTCGTCGCCGAACTTCACCGTGGTGCCGGCCGAGCGCTCGCTGGCGAGCGGCACGAGTTCGGACACGGGGAAATCACGCTCGGCGAGGATCGACAGCATGGTCTCGCCGACGGCGCCGGTGGCACCGACGATGGCAACGCGGAAACGGCGGGCCTGGGAACTGGACATTCAATACGTCTCGAAAAGAATTCTGGATGTGGGTCGCGCGTGGCGCGCGGGCGCTGCACTGCTGGGGCTTCGGGGAACCGCCCGCCCTGACGCTCAGGCGGTTCCCGGACGTTTCGCGGCTTTTCCGTCGTCCGCGGCTGGCGCGATCACGCTCGACGGATGCCCGGCATCCGGGCCCGCGCCGAGCGCGGCGATCAGGTTGTCGACGGCGAGCGCGACCATCGCGCGGCGGGTGGCGAGACTGCCGCTGCCGATGTGCGGGGTCAGCACGATGTTGCCCTGCGCGAGCAGCCGCGGATCCACCGTCGGTTCCCCTTCGAACACATCGAGCGCAGCCGAGGCCAGGCGGCCGCTGCTCAGCGCATCGGCCAGCGCGGCCTCGTCGACGATGCCGCCGCGCGCGATGTTGGTCAGCGTCGCCGTCGGTTTCATCTTCGCCAGTGCGGCAGCGTCGACGATGTGGTGGCTGGCGGCCGAATACGGCAGCACGAGGATCAGATGATCGGCCTGCGCGAGGAGCGTGCCGAAATCGACGTACGACGCGTTGAATTCGCGCTCGACATCGGCCGGCAGGCGGCTGCGGTTGTGGTAGATCACGCGCATGTCGAAGCCGGACGCACGCTTGGCGATGCCCTGCCCGATCCGGCCCATGCCGAGGATGCCCAGCGTGCTGCCGTGCAGATCGGCGCCGAGCAGGCCCTTGAAGTTCCAGCCATGCCATTGGCCGGCGCGCAGGTGGCGCTCGGCTTCGGTGACGCGGCGCGCGGCGGCCATCATCAGCGCGAAGCCGAAATCGGCCGTGGTCTCGGTCAGTACGTCGGGGGTGTTGGTGGCGACGATGTCGCGCGCCTGCAGCGCGTCGATGTCGAGGTTGTTGTAGCCGACGCCGACATTGGCGATCGCGCGCAGCTTCGGCGCGTCGGCGATCGCGTCACTGCCGATGCGCTCGTTGAGCGTCACCAGCGCGCCGTCGGCCTCGCGCAATGCGTTGGCGATCGCGGACGCGTCATGTTCGCTGACGTCCGGCACCCGCACCACGTCGAAATGCGCGTGCAGGCGCTCGACGATGTCGTCGAACAGCGGCTGCGACACCCAGACCTTCGGCCGCGACTCAGCCATCGATACGCCCCGGAATCCGCGGCGTCACCGTGCCGACATCGCCGCACTGCGCGCGATGGCGCAGCGCCTGGTCCATCAGCACCAGCGCCAGCATCGCCTCGCAGATCGGGGTCGCGCGGATGCCCACGCACGGATCGTGGCGCCCGGTGGTGATCACCTCGACGGTGTTGCCGTCGGTATCCAGACCCTCGGCCGGCAGACGCAGGCTGGAGGTCGGCTTGAACGCCGTCGACACCACGATCTGCTGGCCGGTGCTGATGCCGCCGAGCACACCGCCGGCGTGGTTGGACGCGAAGCCCTGCGGGGTCATCAGGTCGCGGTGTTGGCTGCCCTTCTGCGGAATCGAGGCGAAACCGGCGCCGATCTCGACCCCTTTGACCGCATTGATCGACATCATCGCCGCGGCCAGATCGCCGTCGAGCTTGCCGTAGACCGGCTCGCCCCAGCCCGGCGGCACGCCGTCGGCCACGGCGGTCACGCGCGCGCCGACGGAATCGCCGGACTTGCGCAGCGCGTCCATGTAGGTTTCGAGCTCGGGCACCTGCGCGGCATCGGGCCAGAAGAATGGATTGGATTCGACGGCGTCCCAGTCGATCGCGGCGCTGTCGAAGCGCGCCGGCACGATGTCGCCGAGCTGCGACAGATAGCCGTGCACGCGCACGCCGAAGCGATCGTTCAGCCACTTCTTGGCGATCACCGCCGCGGCGACGCGCATCGTGGTCTCGCGCGCCGACGAGCGACCGCCGCCGCGCGGATCGCGGATGCCGTACTTCTGCCAGTAGGCGTAGTCGGCGTGCCCGGGCCGGAACTGCTGGGCGATGTTGCCGTAGTCCTTGCTGCGCGCGTCGGTGTTGCGGATCAGGAGCGCGATCGGCGTACCGGTGGTCAGTCCCTCGAAGACGCCGCTGAGGATCTCCACCGCGTCGGCCTCGCGGCGCGCCGAGGTGTGCCGGGTCTTGCCGGTCGCGCGCCGTGCCAGATCGTGTTCGAAATCCTCGACCGCGAGCGCGATACCCGGCGGGCAGCCGTCGACCACGCAGCCGATCGCCGGCCCGTGGCTTTCGCCGAAGGTCGTGACGGTGAACAGTTGGCCGAAGCTGTTGCTGGACATGGCACCGGGCGCCGGAGCGGCGCAGGACGGAACGCGGGCCGGCAAGCTTAACGCGAGCGGGCCGTCGTGGGAGGCGGGGTTTGCCGGCAGACGGGTCGGCGCTCGGCGCCTCCGGCTTACCGCACGACTCTTCCCTTACGTCCGCGCGCCGGGCCCGTCTTCAACCGGCGCTTCCGGAGATCGAGGAGATCAGCCACCAGCGGGCCACGAGAGACGCTCGCCTCGATTGGGGATGCGCCAGCGGACAGGCGCCGCGAGCCCCCTTCCTCAACGGGCGCTGTCGCCGGGCAGCGTCCGGACAGAGCCACCACGCAGCGGACCCGCGGCCGCGACGTCCGACGCAGCCTTTGCCCCGTGCGCCGCAGGGGAAGGTCTCCAAGTACGCATGTGCACGCTTGCAGGAGACGCGACCGGGCGAGGCCGGCTCAGAACAAGCCGGCGCCCGCGTGTCCCGTCGCCGCGGTTGCAGCCGACGCTTCGCGCTCGCGCTCCGCCGCAAGCTGGGTGATCCGCGCGCTGTGCGTGACCAGGTCATGGCGCTCGACGACGAAGATGCCCATCTGGCCGACCTGGAACTCGATCCACATTAGCGGCAGTTCCGGCAGCAGCTTGACCAGGTGCTGTTCCGACTCGCCCACCTCGCAGATCAGCAACCCCTCTTCGGTGAGGTGCAGCGGCGCGTCGCGAAGAATCTTCAGCACCAGGTCGAGCCCGTCGTCGCCGGCGCGCAGGCCCATCTCGGGCTCGTAGGAATACTCTTGGGGCAGCGCGTCGGTCTCGTCGTTGGTGACGTAGGGCGGATTGGTGACGATCAGGTCGTAGTGTTCGCCCTGCAGGCTAGCGAACAGGTCGGACTTCAGGAATCGCGTATTGCGCACCTCGAGCCGGGCTTCGTTCTCGGCGGCCAATGCCAGGGCCTCGTCGCTGAGGTCGACGGCGTCGACGTGCCAGTCGGGGTTGTGGTGCGCCATCGCGATGGCGATGCAGCCCGAGCCGGTGCACAGGTCGAGCGCGCGGCGCACCTCGCGGCCGCCCAGCCAGGGTTCGAAACCGGAGAGGATCAGCTCGGCGATCGGCGAGCGCGGCACCAGCGCGCGCGCGTCGGATTTGAAGCTCAGGCCGGCGAACCAGGCCTCGCCGGTGAGATAGGCCGCCGGGACGCGCTCCTCGATACGGCGCAGGAACAACCCCAGCACGTCTTCCTTCTCCGCGAGCGTGACCCGCGATTGCCCGTAGACCGGGCTCAGGTCGTGCGGCAGGTGCAGCGCATGCAGGGTGAGCTGGGTCGCTTCGTCGAGCGCGTTGTCGTAGCTGTGGCCGAAGGTCAGCCCGGCCGCGTTGAAGCGGCTGGCGCCGTAGCGGATCAGGTCGACGATCGTCTGCAGTTCTTCGGTCATGGCGCACGGCGGCCCGGGCAATCAGGGCCGTGAAGTATAGGTCAGGGGCCCGCCGGGCCGGCCCGCGGGAGGCGGCGCTTCAGGAGCCGCTGCGCGCCGCGGGTATTATGCACGGCACCCGCACCGGAACCGCCGATGTTCAACCGCACCACGCTCGTCATCCTCTGCATCGCACTGGCAGGCGGCGTCGGCCTGCTCGCCGCGCAGCGCGTCTTCGTCGGTGCGCCGGTCACGGCACCGAGCGGCCTCGAGGTGGTGCAGCTGTATCCGCAGCCGCGTCCGATTCCCGGTTTCGCCCTGCAGCAGTCGGACGGCACCCAGCTGTTGCCCGGCGAGCTGGCCGGACACTGGACCCTGGTGTTCATCGGCTTCACGCACTGCCCGGACGTCTGCCCGATGACCCTCACCCACCTCGCCCAGGCCCAACGGCAGTGGGAGACCCTGCCCGAGGCCACGCGGCCGCGGGTGCTGTTCGTGTCGGTCGATCCGGAGCGCGACACACCGGACCGGCTCGGCGATTACGCACACGCCTTCCACCGCGACACGCTCGCCGCGACCGCGGACGTGCCGACGCTCGAAGCATTCGCGCGGTCGCTGTCGATGGTGTTCGCCAAGGTACCGCTGGAGGCCGATGCGCCCGACGGCGCCTACACCATCGATCACAGCGCCTCGCTGGCGGTGCTCGACCCACAGGGCCGCGTGGCCGGCGTGGTCTCGGGCAGCGTGCTCAACGCCGAGACGCCGCGGCCCGATGCGATCGCCGCCGACCTGTCGCGCCTGACAGCGGAGACCCGCCCATGAGCCTCGTCACCGCCCTCACCTATGTACTGCCGCATCGCCTGCTGTCGTCCCTGGCGCGGCGTCTCGCGTATTCCCGGGCGCCCGGCACCCGGCGCTGGCTGATCGACACGGTCGTGCGCCGGTTCGGCGTGGACCTGTCGGAAGCCGCCGATCCGGACCCGGGGTCATATGCCAGCTTCAATGCCTTCTTCACCCGCGCCCTGCGCCCGGGTGCGCGCGTGCCGGACCCGGACCCGCGCGCCTTGCTGATGCCGGCCGACGGCCACATCAGCCAGTGCGGACGCATCGAGGCGGGCCGCATCTTCCAGGCCAAGGGGCAATCGTTCACCGTGGCCGAGTTGCTGGGCGACGAAGCCGACGCGGCGCCTTTCCTCGACGGCAGCTACGCCACCGTCTACCTGTCGCCGCGCGATTACCACCGGGTGCACATGCCGTGGACGGGCACCCTGCGCGAGACCGTGCACGTGCCCGGACGTCTCTTCAGCGTCGGCACGGCAGCGGTGGCGAAGGTGCCCCGGCTGTTCGCCCGCAACGAGCGCCTGGTGTGCCATTTCGATACCGACTTCGGGCCGATGGTCCAGGTGATGGTCGGCGCGTTGCTGGTCTCGGGGGTGGAGACGGTCTGGAGCGGCGAGGAGATTCCCGCCTATGGCGATCGGGTGCAGCGCAAGGACTGGCGCGGCCGGGGGATCACGCTGCAGCGGTTCGAGGAAATGGCCCGGTTCAACTACGGCTCGACGGTGGTCGTGCTGCTGCCGCGCGGCGCCGCCGAGCTGGTGCCGGGTCTCGGGCCCGAGTGCCCGGTCCGGCTGGGCCAGGCGCTGGCCCGTCGACCGGCCCCCTGAGTCCGGGACACGGATCCGGCTGCGCGTGGCGTGGGCCGGCGCCGGGTGCAGAGACGCGAATCGGATGTCCGGGCACCGGCGCGAGGCCACACGCCGGTCCGCATCCGCCCTGCCGGGCGGTCGTGGCCTTCATGCCCGGAGCACGAGCCGCGGGTTGTAGCCGTACGCGGCCGTCCAGACGGCCCCGGGCGACGGCGACGCCGCCGCGTGTCGGCACAGTGCGCCGCGCAGTGCCCGATGCGTCCCGCAGGGGACGCGCTGACGCCCGTCAGCGCGTGCAGCCCTCGAGCCGGACCGATTGGCCCTGTCGCAACGCATATGCGGGCGCGCGCAGCTGGTTGGCGCGCGCCAGCGTGGCGAGGTCGCAGCCGTAACGCTGGGCGATGGCACCGAGCGTGTCGCCCCGGGCGACGCGATGCGTCCGGACCTGCGCAGGCGTCGCCGCCTGTGGCGGTCGGGGCGCGGCGGGCGCGGGCGGCAATGCCGCCGGCGGCACATCGCCGGTGGCGGGCAGGACCTCGATCGCACCGGTGCGCACGATCGCCGCACGCGGATCGCTGTTGACCAGCTGCGCCGCGAGATCCGCACGTGCACCGCGGGCGCACCACTGCCGGTAGAGCCCGGCCATGCGGACCGTTCCGTTGAGCGTGGTCCCCGCCGGGATCAGGTCCTCGGCCTCGTAACTGGGATTGAGGTTGCGCAGCGCGCGCATGTAGCCGTCGCGGGTATTGCCGTTGCCGAGGCAGATCGTCAGCGCGTAGATCGATGCCGGGCGCTCGAGGGTGAACGTGGCCGGGCGGGCATCGATACGGGGAAAGGTCAGACCGTATTCCTCGGGATGCAGGTACAGCCATGCCGCGGCGATCACCATCGGCACGTAGTCCTTGGTTTCGGCCGGAAACTGGTTGTAGACATCGGGATCCCAGAAGCGGCGCCCGTTGGCTTCGCGGAAGATGCGCAGCGCCCGGCCCTCGCCGCCGTTGTAGCCGGCGAGCCAGTACTCGATCTCGTTGCCGTGCTGCGCGAAGCGCTCGTTGAGATACACCGCGGCGGCGTCGGCGGACAGGCGTGGGTCGTAGCGCGTGTCGAATCCGCTTCCATCGGGGCCGAGGCCGAAGCGGCGGCCGGTGGCCGGCATGAACTGCAGCGGCCCGGCGGCGCCCGCGCGCGAGCGTGCATGCACGCGCCCGTTGGATTCCTTGGCCAGGATGCCGAACAACAGCGCCTCGGGCAGCCCGCTGCGCTTGAACGCCGGCGACATCAGGTGGCGCATGTACTGGTAGTTCTCGTGGCTGGTGATCAGCGACACGCGCATGTCGGTGAGCCAGCGGCGGATCGAGGCCTGCACGGCCGGATTGAGTTCGACCATGCGCTTGAAGCGCTCGTCCTCGCTGAGCAGCGCCGCGGCGCTGGCCGCTGCCGGCACGTCGGCCGTCGGCAGGCCGCCCTCCTCGACGACGAGGGGGTCGCCGGCATCGGGGCCCTGCCCGGCCTGGGCGTCGGCATCGGCCTTGAGCAGACGCTTGTAGGTGGTCAACAGCTGGGACACGCTGCAGCCGCGCTGGCGCTCGCAGGCCAGAATCACGTCCTCCATGTCCTCGAGCGCGGCATTGCTCGCGTCGAGTCCCGCCGGATCGTCGTTGGCGATGCGCACCAGCGCCTGACGATAGCGCGCCTCGGCCTCGACCATGCGCTCGTTCAGCGCCTCCGCGGCATCGCGCTCGCGTCGCGACTGGGCGTCCGCGGTGCCGGAATGACCGGCCAGCGCCAGCACGAGCGCGGACGCGCCGAGCCGGGCGATCAGGGAAACGGAAACGGGCATCGGCAGGTGTGTCCAGCGAAACGGGCACGCAGGGTAGCCCCCGCCGTCGAAGCGGGGCAAGGCGCGGGCGCGGGCGCACTCGCTAGAATCGACGGCTCGTCATTTCCGGACACCGCGCATGGATCCGATCCTCGTCGGCAAGGCCGTCACCCGCGCGGACGGCGCGCCGGTGCACCTGCTCCCCGCCCTGGCCAACCGCCACGGCCTGGTGGCCGGCGCCACCGGCACCGGCAAAACGGTCACGCTGATGACGCTGGCCGAGGGCTTTTCGCGGATCGGCGTGCCGGTGTTCATGGCCGACGTGAAAGGCGACGTGGCCGGCCTCGCAGTGCCCGGCGAGGCCTCCGAACGCGTGCTGCAGCGCGCCGCGGAGATCGGCATCGACGGTTATGCGCCCGAAGCCAGCCCGGTCGTGTTCTGGGACCTGTTCGGCGTCTCCGGCCATCCGGTGCGCACGACGGTCAGCGAGATGGGCCCGACGCTGCTGGCGCGCATCCTCGAACTCAATGACACCCAGGCCGGCGTGCTCGACATCGTGTTCAAGCTCGCCGACGACCGCGGCCTGCTGCTGCTCGACCTCGACGACCTGCGCGCGCTGCTGGGCCTCGTTGCCGAGGAGCGCAAGACCGTCTCCACCGAATACGGCCTGGTCAGCGCGCCGTCGATCGCCGCGATCCAGCGCGCGCTGCTGCGCCTGGACCAGGACGGCGGCACGCAATTCTTCGGCGAACCGGCGCTGGAGCTGGCCGATCTGATGCGCACCCGTACCGATGGACGCGGCGTGATCGGCATCCTCGCTGCCGACCGGCTGGTGCTCAAACCGCGGCTGTACGCGACCTTCCTGCTGTGGCTGCTGTCGCAGTTCTACGAAACCCTGCCCGAGGTCGGCGATCTCGACCGGCCCAAGCTGGTGTTCGTGTTCGACGAGGCGCACCTGCTGTTCGGCGACGCACCGGCGGCGCTGCAGCAGCGCATCGAACAGGTGGTGCGGCTGGTGCGCTCCAAGGGCGTGGGCGTGTACTTCTGCTCGCAGTTCCCCGACGACGTGCCCGACGCCGTACTCGGCCAGCTCGGCAACCGCGTGCAGCACGCCCTGCGCGCCTACACGCCGCGCGACCAGAAAGCCGTGCGCACCGCCGCGCAGACCTTCGTCGCCAATCCCGCGCTCGATGTCGCCGCCACGATCGCCACGCTGGGCACCGGCGAAGCGCTGGTCTCGATGCTGCAGGACAAGGGCGTGCCGATGCCGGTCGAGCGCGTGCTGATCGCGCCGCCGCGGTGCCGCATGGGCGCGATCAGCGATGCCGAACGCGCGACGGTGCGCGCCGGCAGTCCGGTGGGCGCGACGTACGACACCGCGATCAACCGCGAATCGGCGGCCGAACGGCTGGCGCAGCGCGCGGAGGCCGGCGCCGTCGACGCACCCCCTGCGAAGGGCCGAAGCGCGGGCACGCAGGCGGCATCAAACGAAGGCGGCATCGGCCGCATGGTCAACGAGTTCCTGTTCGGCACCAACCGGCGCCAGGGCGCGGTGCAGGCCGCCGGCAAGCAGGCGGTGCGCACGGTGACCAACCGGATCGTCCGCAACATCCTCGGCGGGATCCGGCTCAAGTGACTCGAGCGTCCCCGCATTTCGCCAGACGCGTCCGGCTGCGCGATGCGTTCGTGCTGGCGATCGCGATCGCACTGGCGCCACTGGCCGCTCCGGTCCGCGCTCAGCATTACGTTGTCGAATGGCCTGCGGCGCGACAGCACCTGCTCGAAGGTCGTTACACCGGCCATGTGCGTGACGAATCGCGTCGCGAACGCAGCTGCGAGTTCCAGGCCGCTGATCTTCTGATCGAACGTGACCGTCAGTACGTCATTTCACTGGAATGCGATGACGGTACCGAACGACTGCGCACGATCCGCGGACACTGGTGGATCGACGAGATTGCAGGGAGTTGCCTGATTCTCGTTGGTCCAGACGCGTCATCCGCGAACGACGACCATCGCTACGGGTTCCGTATCCACGGGGACGCCCATGCATTGCACCAGGACGGCGGGCGCTGCCAGTCCGCCGACGAACGCGATGCCGGCATGGTGCTGACCCGCCTTGAAGTCACGGGAGGCGACTGATGTCGCGCTGGCGACCGCCTGCCGAGAAAAGCACGGCGCTCATCACGCCCGACGGGCATGCGCGGCTGAAGGCCGAACTCGACGATCTGTGGCACGTGCGCCGGCCCGACGTCGTGCGCGCGCTTTCGGCGGCCGCCGCCGAGGGCGACCGCTCGGAGAACGCCGAATACACCTACCGCAAGAAACAGCTGGGCGAGATCGACCGCCGCGTGCGGTATCTGAGCAAGCGGCTGGAGGCGCTGCGCGTGGTCGACACCGCACCGTCCGATCCGGACGCGGTGTTCTTCGGCGCGCACGTGGAGCTGGAAGACGTCGACAGCGGGGAATGCAGCCGCTACCGCATCGTCGGTCCGGACGAGACCGATGCACGGCTCGGCTGGATCAGCATCGATTCGCCGTTGGCCCGCGCGCTGCTGAAGAAGCGCGTCGACGACGAGTTCGCGGTCGAACTGCCCGGTGGCCCGCGGGTGTTCGCGGTGTTGGCGGTGGACTACGGGGGGTGAACGCCTGCGCGCACGGGGCGCGGCGCTGGCCGTGCGGCCTCCGCGTCGTGCTCGCGGCGCTGGCGCTGGCCGGTGTGTCGGCCTGTGCCAAAGACCGCGCGCCTGATGGCGCCGCCATGTCCGCATCCCGTTCCGCAGAACGCTCGCTGCACACCGCCGAAGCATCGGCGCCGAAGGCACAGGCCCATGCGGCCATCGCGCAGCGTCTCCGCGGGTTTCCGATCGAACGGGGTCCGCCGCCGCGCAGCCCGCGTGCCGCGGACGACGAACGGTTCCGGCTGGGCGCGTTCTGGCGGGCGCGCAGCGACACCCACCACTTCGGCCCCGACTTCATTGCACGGGCCGGGGACACGCTGGCGCTGCCGGGCGACACCCGGTCGGATGTGGCGCTGCGGGCGCTGTTGGAGACCGTCGACACGCGCCTGCCGGCGTGGCAATCCCTCGTTGACTACAACGCCTCCGGCCGCATGCGCGACGACGGCGGTGACGGCGGCCGAGAACGGCTGCCCGGTGCGATCGCCGCGCTCGATGCGATCGAAGCGGCGGTCTGGACCTATCTCGATGCCGTCGATGCGGACGCCCGGAGCGAAGAGGCTGCCTCCCGCTGACTCGGCACGCGCTGCGGCTACTCGAGGCGCATGGGCACATCCGAGGTCAGGCACCGCGGCATCGCAATCCGGAGTCGCATCACGATGTGCCGCCGCGCGCCACGCAGAAGTATCAGTCGACCCGTTCCATATCGAAGATCTGCCGGTCCGAGAAGGCCATGAACCAGCCGGTTCTCGAGGTGAAGCCCTTGTCCGGCAGCTCGGTGCCCGGCGCCACCCGGCACAGGAGAAACGCCGCCGACGATGCGCATTGCAGGCCGGCAGCCGCCGGCACGCCCGGAAACAGGCCGGCCTGTTCGAACCCGGCGAGCGGCAGCAACGCCAGCCCCTCGCCCTGGAACATCGCCAGCCAGCCGCGGCCGTCGGCGCGCACGGTGAGCTGCGCGCCGGCCGGCAGGGAACCCGTGTCGCCCGCCGGACGATAGGTCCCGCTGAGAGCGTCGGCCTGCGCGGCACCGGCGCCCAGCGCGAGGACAAGCGCGGACAGGACCAGGACCGCGCGGCGGCTCATCCCAGCACCTCGTCGACCTCGCCGTAGAGGTCGTGCTCGTCGCTGCCCATGATCGCGACATCGACGAAATCACCCGGCTGCAGGCCGGCGTCGCGGCCGTCCTGGATCTGCACCACGCCGTCGATCTCGGGCGCGTCGCCCATCGTGCGGGCGATCGCCAGTTCGCCGTCGACCACGTCCACCAGGCAGGTCTGCACGCTGCCGACCTTGGCTTCGAGCCGCGCGGTGGAAATCTCGGCCTGCTTCTCCATGAAGCGCGCGAGACGCGCCTGCTTCACCTCGTCGGGCACGGCATCGGGCAACGCATTGGCCGTCGCGCCAGTGACCGGCGAGTAGGCGAACGCGCCGACGCGGTCGAGCTGCGCCTCGTCGAGGAAGTCGAGCAGTTGCTGGAAATCGTCCTCGGTCTCGCCGGGGAAACCGACGATGAAGGTGCTGCGGATCGTCAGTTCCGGGCAGATCTCGCGCCAGCGCGCGATGCGCTCGCGGGTCTTGTCGATCGCGCCGGGCCGCTTCATCAGCTTGAGAATGCGCGGGCTGGCGTGCTGCAGCGGCACGTCGAGATACGGCAGCAGCTTCGGCATGCCGTCGGCGTGGCGCTCGGTCATCAGCGGGATGATGTCGTCGACGTGCGGATACGGATACACGTAATGCAGGCGCGTCCACGCGCCGAGTTCCGACAGGCCCTCGCACAGCGCCTTCATGCGCGTGGTGTACTGGCGCTCGCGCCAGGTGCGCTCGGCGTAGCGCACGTCGACGCCGTAGGCCGAGGTGTCCTGCGAGATCACCAGCAGTTCGCGCACGCCGCCGCGCACGAGCTTCTCGGCTTCGCGCAGCACGTCGTCGACCGGGCGCGAGACCAGATCGCCGCGCATCGACGGAATGATGCAGAAGCTGCAGCGGTGGTTGCAGCCTTCGGAGATCTTGAGATACGCGTAATGCTTGGGCGTGAGCTTGATGCCGATGTCGTCCGCCGCCGCGCGCCGCGGCACCAGATCGACGAAGGGGTTGTGCACCTGTGGCGCGGCCGTGTGGACCGCGCGCATCACCGAGCCGTAATCCTGCGGCCCGCTGATCGACAGCACGCCCGGATGCGCCTCGCGGATCACCTCTTCGCGCTTGCCCAGGCACCCGGTGACGATCACCTTGCCGTTCTCGGCGATGGCCTCGCCGATCGCATCCAGCGATTCGGTCACCGCCGAGTCGATGAAGCCGCAGGTGTTGACGACGACGACATCGGCATCGTCGTAGCTGGGCACGATGTCGTAGCCCTCGACCCGCAACTGGGTGAGGATGCGTTCGGAATCGACGAGGGCTTTCGGGCAGCCGAGACTGACGAAACCGACCTTGGGATTGGCTGCGGACATGGGGACCGTGGCTGCGGAAAAGGAGGGGCCGCGACGCGCGCGGGCGGCGGCGCGGCGCGCGGCGGCAGGGCGTACGGGGCGCGCAGTATACCGCCCGCGCCCGGCGTTCCCGCCCCCGGCCGGCGCCTGCACAGGCTTCGGTTAGACTCGGGCGGTCGCGAGCGCACACGGGAGTCGCCATGGGTCGGGACATCGTCGTCGCCACGCCGTCGGGTCCGGTCAATGCCTGGCGGGCCGATCCCCCCCATCGCGCCGCCGCCAAAGGCGCCGTGGTGGTGATCCAGGAGATCTTCGGCGTCAACGCCCACATCCGGAGCATCGCGGACGGCTACGCCGCGGCCGGCTATACCGCGATCGCGCCGGCACTCTTCGATCCGGTGGCACGCAACGTGGAGCTGGTCTACGACGCGGACGGCGTTGCCCGCGGCCGCGAACTCGCCGACGCCCTGGGCCTGGATGCCGCAGTCGGCATCGTGCGCGCGACACGGGATCTGCTCCGGCAGGACGGGCACCGCATCGTGGCGACGGTCGGTTTCTGTTGGGGCGGCACGGTGGCGTTCCTCGCCAATACGCGGCTCGGCCTGCCGGCCGTGAGTTATTACGGCGCGCGGACCGTCCCCCACCTGGGCGAGGCGCTCCAGGCGCCGATGCAGTTCCACTTCGGCGAATGCGACGGCAGCATCTCCGCCGACGATATCGAGGCGCACCGGCGCGCGCTGCCGGACGCCGAGGTGCACGTGTACGCCGCCGGGCACGGCTTCAATCGCGACGTGGACCCCGTCCACTACGATCCCGACGCCGCCGCCGACGCACGGCGCCGGACGATGAAGTTCCTTGCCGCCGCGCTGCGTTGACCGGGCCGAGACGATGACCGCCTCCCGTCCCTATGTGCTGGATCCTCGTCTCGCCGACGACACCCATCCGCTCGCCGTGCTGCCTCTGTGCGAGGTGCGGTTGATGGACGACGCCAACTATCCGTGGCTCGTCCTGGTGCCGCGGATCGCCGAGGCGCGCGAACTGATCGACCTCGACCCCGACCAGCGCCGCCAGCTGACAGACGAACTGGACCGGGCCGCGCGCGCGGTGCGCGCCGCATTCCAGCCCTACAAGCTCAACGTGGCCGCGCTCGGCAATCTGGTGCCGCAACTGCACGTGCATGTGATCGGCCGCAATCGTGACGATCCCGCTTGGCCCGCGCCCGTCTGGGGCCGCGTGGCGGCCCGGCCGTATGCGCCGGAGGACCTGGTCGAGCGGATCTCCCGGCTGGCACCCTACTTCGAACCTTAAGCCCATCGCGGCGCAGGACTGTCGCGGACATGCCCGGCCTGAAACCCTGCCCCATTGCCCCGCTCGGCAATCGAGGCGGCGCGGGGAAGCCTGTCGCCTCGCCGACGACCGGTGCGCCCGTTCACCGTGTCTGCGGATGGACGACGGTCGAGCCAACGGACCTCGGCCGGGCTGGACTCCGGTGCGCTTCGCCGCCATCCACGGGCGTTCACGACGCGGCGAGCTCGACACGCAGCACGAGGACACGCGGGCCCGTGCGCCAAAACGGCGCGCAATCGCGGCTCCGCAGGCAGACGTACAGACCGGCACGTGCGCCGGCTCGGGCGCGTGTCGGGTGAGCCACCATCCCAATGCCTGTGCACGCGTCTGATCCGCCGGATACCTCCTGCGCGGCCGGTCCTCACGGCAGGAGCAAGGTCTCCCGGGAAGAAGCGAAGCCTGCGACAGATACGCCCGCTGGGAGCGCGCGCCATGCCGATACCTGTACTCGCACAAGCCGAAGGCGACCAATGCGCAGGCGCCGACCCCGGCGCCCAGAGTGCCGCGTGCCTGAAGAAGCGCCGCCGGCAGCGTGGGCCGCATCGCCCCTCCCGCCTGTCAGGTGCGCGGCAGCGTCACCCCGGTCTGTCCCTGGTATTTGCCGCCGCGGTCGCGGTACGAGGTTTCGCACACCTCGTCGGACTGGAAGAACAGCATCTGCGCCACGCCCTCGTTCGCGTAGATCCGCGCCGGTAGCGGCGTGGTGTTGCTGAATTCGAGCGTCACGTGGCCTTCCCACTCCGGCTCCAGCGGGGTGACGTTGACGATGATCCCGCAGCGCGCGTAGGTGCTCTTGCCCAGGCACACCACCAGCACGTCACGTGGAATGCGGAAGTACTCGACGGTGCGCGCGAGCGCGAAGGAATTCGGCGGGATGATGCACTCGTCGGCCACCACGTCCACGAAGCTCTTCGGATCGAAGTGCTTGGGGTCAACGATCGTCGAGTTGATGTTGGTGAACACCTTGAACTCGCGCGAGCACCGCACGTCGTAGCCGTAGCTCGACGTGCCGTAGCTGACGATCCGCTGCCCGTCCGCCTGCTTGACCTGTCCCGCCTCGAACGGCTCGATCATGCCGCCGGGCTGCTCGGACATGCGGCGGATCCAGCGGTCGGACTTGATGGTCATGGTGGGGGCCTGAAACGCGGACAAGGGTGCGCATTGTCGCCGGGGCCCGCGGCGGCGTCACCTGCGGGCCGGCACGCCTCCAGCCGGACACGAGCGAAGACGGACATCGCTGTGCGGCATCAACGTGATCACGGCGCCGCGGCAGCTCACCGGCCTCCTCCCCGCGACGCGCGTCGTGGTGCCCCCGCCGGCAGTGGGATGCAGCCCCTGTGATCGAGGCCTCCCGGTCAGACCAGTAACGCCGGAATCGACACCGGCGCGCGCGGCCGCCGCTCCAGCTCGGCCAGCAGTCGGCGTGCGGTAGCCCGGTAGGCCAGCGCCGCAGGCGAATCCGGCGACGCGACCACGACCGGCCGACCCGCGTCGCCCTGTTCGCGGATCGCGATTTCCAGCGGCAACGAACCCAGCAGCGGCACACCATAGTCAGCCGCCATCCGCTGCCCGCCACCCTGACCAAAAAGGTGTTCCACGTGGCCGCAGTTGGAACAGACGTGCTGTGCCATGTTTTCGACCAGTCCGAGCACAGCCACGTCGACCTTCTCGAACATCCGCAGCGCCTTGCGCGCATCGAGCGTGGCGACATCCTGGGGCGTGGTCACGATGACCGCCCCAGCGACCGGAATCTTCTGCGCCAGCGTGAGCTGGATGTCGCCGGTGCCTGGCGGCAGGTCGACGAGCAGATAGTCCAGCCCGCTCTCGCCGCCCCACAGGGTGTCGCCCAGCAGCTGGGTCAGGGCGGACGTGGCCATCGGGCCCCGCCAGATCATCGGGGTGTCGGATTCCACCAGAAAGCCGATCGACATCGCATCGATGCCGTATGCGCGCATTGGCAGGATCGACTTGCCGTCGGGCGAATCGGGCTTGCCTGACAGGCCGAGCATCGTCGGAACGCTCGGCCCGTATACGTCTGCATCGAGCACTCCCACGCGCGCGCCATCGGCGGCGAGTGCCAGCGCCAGATTGACCGCAGTGGTGGACTTCCCCACCCCGCCCTTGCCCGCCCCCACCGCGATGATGTTGCGGATGCGGGGATGAAGCGAGAGCGCGCCCTGAGGCAGGCGGGAGGATGCCGGGAGCGTCATTCGATCCCTTCCAGTGAATCGGTACTACGGCAGCGAAGTGTAGTCGGTGTTTTACGCACAGGGCGAACGGCGACTCGGCCGTGAAAGCCCTTGACGCTGCTTGTGAACTTAGTGTTACGATCGGTTGAACCGTCGCTTAACAAGCGTGCGGCTTGTCATAATTTGAACGTCAAAGGGGAATTCGTGAATCCGTCGAACACTTCAAACCGGTGCGCCCCGCGTCGTCGCGCGCTCCATGTGGCGTTGACCACAGCACTTCTGTTTCCCGCTGGAATGGCACTCGCACAGAGTACGGCGACCGGCCCGAGCGAGGCGGAACAACAGGAGGCCCAGCCGCAGACGGCCGCGCAGGCCGCGGCGTCTAGCCGTAATCCGGCAACGCTCGATCGCGTCAGCGTGACCGGCTCGCGCATCGTCCGCGATACCTTCACCTCAGTGTCGCCGGTTCAGGTGATCAATCGCGAGGAGTCGACCCTTGCCGGCTTCAGTTCGACGGCGGGCGTGCTGCAGAGCAACTCGGTCACGGGCGGCTCGTCGCAGATCAACAACGCGTACGGCGGATTTGTGGTCAACGGCGGTCCGGGTGTGAACACCCTCTCGCTGAGAGGCCTCGGCGCGACGCGCACACTGGTTCTGCTCAATGGCCGCCGTGTGGCGCCCGCTGGCTCACGCGGCGCGGTGGGCTCTGCCGACCTCAACGTGCTGCCGAACATGATCATCGACCGCATCGAGGTGCTGAAGGACGGCGCATCCTCGATCTACGGCTCGGATGCGGTAGCGGGCGTCGTCAACGTCATCACACGTACGCGCGTGGACGACACCACGGTGGAGTTCCAGCGCAACTTCACCAAAGACGGCGGCGCCGACGAAACACGGGCCGGCATCATGACCGGCAAGATCGGTGATCGCTGGCATCTGTCGGGGTCGCTGGAGATGTACCAGCGCTCGGAGCTCACAGTGGGGCAGCGCGACTGGGCGAGCGACTGTCCGCAGCCCCTTCTGGGACGGAATGCGGATGGTACCTACGGCGCCGACGACTACATCGATCCGCGCACCGGTCGCGCGAAGTGCTGGACCATCGACGACAGTGGCGTGACGATCAATACAATCGGCACCGCGAGCATCGCGGGCATTCCCGGCTTGGGCAGCGTGGGCAGCGGTGCCAACGGCAACGTGTTCAACCGATGGCGCCCGAATCCGGGGGTGACCACCGGCCTGCCTGGTTACGAGGGCGTGAGCTACTACGGCCGTGACAGTTTCGATCCCGGAATGCTACGCGAATCGCTGGTCTCGCCCACCAAGAACACCACCGGCTTCATCCAGGGCGGCTTCGATCTCAACACGCTGGGCGATGCCGAGCTGTACTTCGAAGGACTGGGCCATCGCCGCGAATCTCGGCAGACCGGCTACCTGCAGCACACGTTCGACTATCCCGTCGGCAGCCCGCTTCTCGGCTCGCTTTCCACGCTGCCCGCCTTCCTGGCGGCCCCGGCCGACGGCTCCACCAACGGGCGCAACGTGTCGGTGCGTGCGTTCGTGGGCTGGGGCCCTTACAACAGCTGGCAGGAAGTGGACTTCTTCCGTGCGACCGCCGGCATGCGCGGCAATCTCGGAACGCAGTGGAACTACGACGGCTATTACAGCCTCGCGCGTTCGGACGCTGCCTACTTCACCGAGAACCGGCTGACCAACCGCATCGCCCGCAGCTTCGACGTGGTGCCGGACGGGAGCGGCGGCTTCGTCTGCCGCGACCGCTCGGACGGGTGCGTGGCGGCACCGGCGCTGTCGGCAGCGTTGGTGGGCGGCGACATTCCGCAGGCTTACCGTAATTACGTCATGCAGGACACGCGGGGCCAGACGGTCTACACCGAGTCAACGATCAACTTCGGCGTCAATGGGCCGCTGTTTGACCTGCCGGCAGGCAGCGTCAGTAGCGCGATCGGCGTGGAACACCGCCGTCAGGAAATCGACGACACCCCGGACATCAACTCGATCAACAGCAATCTCTACGGTTTTACTGCATCGCAGCCTACCCGAGGCAAGGATTCCGTCAGCGAGGCCTACATCGAGTTCGAAGTTCCGGCACTGTCCGGTCTGCCCTTCGCGCAGGAACTCACGTTCAACGCATCGGCGCGCTATACCGACTACGACTCCTACGGCGATGACTCCACGTGGAAGCTGGGCATGCTCTACACGCCGGTAAACTGGCTGTCGCTGCGCGCCTCACGCGGCACCTCGTTCCGTGCCCCGGCGCTGTTCGAACAGTTCCTCGGCGCGACCAGCGGCTTCCTCTCGTCGTCAACCGACCCTTGCAATGAGTACGGCAACCGCAATCCGACATCGGCCCGTTACCTGAACTGCGCGAGCATCGGGCTTCCGGCGAACTTCCAGCAGACCAACAGCGTGACTTCGATTACCCGGGGCGGTGCAGAGACCGGACTGGCTGCGGAAACTTCGGTTGCGGTGACGGCGGGTATCGTGCTTCAGCCCGAGTTCCCGGCGTGGTTCGGCAACCTGTCGTTCGCAGCCGACTACTACGATATCCAGGTCGACAACGGTGTCGCGCGCCTGTCGGGCCAGAACGTCATGAACCTCTGCTACGACAGCCAGCCGGCTGACTTCAATGCGGGGGCTGGACAGTGCAGCCTCATCGTCCGTGGCGCGAACAACGGGATCACCGTTACCTCGGGCTATGTGAACATCTCCGAGAGCGTCGTGCGCGGCTGGGACTTCACCGCGCGCTATGTGCGTGAAATCGGCCCTGGCTCGTTCCGTACGACGGCACAGGTGTCGAATTACCTTACCCAGGCAGGGCGTACGTTCCCAACCGATCCACTGCGCAACCGTACCGGTACCGTCGCCGCGCCGCAGTATGTGGGCAACCTCGACATGTCGTACACCATCCGCAAGTGGGTCGCGCGATACGGCCTGGAGTGGACCGCGTCGACTAACGACTACGACTACTACGAAACCTACTTCGACACGGATTATCGTCCCGACTACCTGCTTGAGACGGGCAATTACTTCCTGACGAGCCTGTCACTGCAATACCGCGGAGACGACTGGTCGGCGACCGTCGGCGCGCGCAACATCGGCGACAAGGAGCCGCCGATGGTGTCCGCCGGCTGGGGCAACCGCATCGGCAACGCGCCGCTCTACAGCGGTTACGACTACTTCGGACGCACGTTCTTCTTCAACGTGTCGAAGTCGTTCTGATCCAGGTCAGACCCACGCTGTAACCCAGAAGGCCGCCACTCGATGAGTGGCGGCCTTTTCATGGAACTTGTCGAAGCCTTTGGAGAACGGAGATCAATGAAAAGGTTGTTTGCGCTGTTTGCGTGTGCGCTTTTCGCACCCGTCGCCCCCGCCTGGGCGTCTACCTACCAGGCGCCGCCCGTAGCTCAACTGGCGGCATATCCCGAGCTCTCGAGCTTTACCCTGTCACCCGACGGCAAGCACATCGCAGCACTGAAAGCGGACGGCGAGGAGCGGGTCATCGCTGTCTGGAGAACCGATGCACTGAACCGCGCTCCGACCCTGATCGGCTCGAACAGGATGAAGATCTCGGGCGTGTCGTTCATCAAGAATGACCGCCTCGCCGTCTCGCTGTGGCAACCCTTCGACCTGCGCACAGAACAGGTGACGCGCACCTTCCTCAACAAGCTGATGATCACGGACCTGGAGGGGCGCAACTGGAACGAGCCTCTTCCGCTGCCCCGCGCGATGAGCCGGTCTGAAGAGCTGCTGCAATCCCGCATCAGTCCGGTGGTCCTCGATCGGCTGCCGAATGATCCGCACAGCATCCTTGTAGTCAACTCCATCGGCGCTGGGGCGGGTGATGTGTACCGCGTGGACCTGCGCAACTATTCTGCGACGAGGCTGCAGCTGACGAGCGAAAACGTCGCTGGCTATCTCACCGATCTCGACGGAGAACTCCGCGCCCGCCTTCGAACGAGCGTGGACAGCACGGGGGCATTCATCGCTGCCGAGTTCCGCAACCCGGGCACCAATGCGTGGGAGGAGCATTTCCGCTCGTACGTCAAGAACCGCGATCAAACCCAGATCATCGGTTTCAGCAGCGACCCGGGGATCGCCTTCATCCAGAGCAATGAAGGTCGGGACAAGTCGGTGATCTACGAGTACGACATCGCGAACCGGCAACGGACGGAGATACTTTTCGAACACGCGTTCTTCAACGCCAGCCGTGTCCTGGTCAACCCGTATCGGAGCGCCGGTGAGGATTTCGGCAGCATTCTCGGTCTCGGTTACGAGGGGCCTCGTGGCGATGACGTCGAATGGACAGCGCCTCGGATGCGCGCGCTCGACGCAGGATTGCGTCAGGCCCTCGGCATCGAAAACGAACCACTTCAGCTCGTCGACCCCGCCACGTCCGCACGCGCGCAGATCGAATATCCTCTCGAGCGGAACTACCGGATCACGGGATTCACGCCTGATCTCGAGACCGTCCTGCTGACGGTGAGCGGACCGGCGACCCCGCCCGAATACTACCTGTTCCGAGACGGGCAGCTGTCGCTGCTCGCCAAGTCGTACCCGCGTATCGACCCGGCCGGTTTCGGCAAGACCGAACTTGTCTATTACGCGGCGCGCGACGGTCTGCAGATCCCCGCCTTCTTGACCCGTCCGGATCCGCGCGTCTGCGGTGACGGCCCCAGACCCGCCATCATTCATCCGCACGGCGGCCCTTGGTCGCGGGACGTGCTCGATTTCGACGGATCGATGTGGGTGCCCATGCTGACCTCGCGATGCTACGTGGTACTGCGACCGCAGTTCCGCGGCTCGGACGGCTGGGGTCGCAAGCTGTGGATGGCCGGCGACAGCGAGTGGGGACAGAAGATGCAGGACGACAAGGATGACGGCGCACGCTGGCTCGTCGACCGGGGGCTCGCGCAGCCTGCACGCATCGCCATGTTTGGCTATTCCTATGGGGGCTACGCGGCCTTCGCTGCCGCGGTGCGTCCCAATGGCTTTTACAAATGCGCCATCGCGGGCGCCGGCGTTTCGGACATTGGACGCATATGGTCGAGGTTCTATACGAACCCGTTCTTCCGCCAGGCGCAGGCCCCGACGGTGGAGGGGCTGAGTCCCTTGTCCCAAGCGGCAAACATCCAGATTCCGATCATGGTGTACCACGGGATCAGGGACCAGACCGTTCCTATCGAGCAGTCCCAATGGTTCGTCGCGAGAGCCAGGCAATCGGCCCAGCCGGTCGAGTACCATGAGATCGCGGATTACGCGCATGGTCCGGCCTGGACGCGCGCGATCATGGCCGAGCAGCTGAACGTGATCGAACGCTATCTCGAGACCGGGTGCGGGGGACAGGGGCTGTGAACACGGGGAGCACAGCCTCCCGACGCGCGCTACCCGGAATGCGCTATAAGACGCCAGCGGCCGAGTGCCTCGGTCATTTCGGAGCATCTGAACCCTTATGAGCAACAAGCCTTTCGTCGCAGCCATTGCCACCGCGCTGCTCTGCCTGTCATCGATTGCCGCCGCCCAGTCGCCAGTCGGCCGCTGGAAGACGATCGACGACAAGACTGGCCAGGTGAAGTCGATCGTCGAGATCACCCAGGCCGCCAACGGCACGCTCAGTGGGCGCGTGGCCCAGGTGCTGCAGTCCGACCGGGGTCCCAACCCGACATGCGACAAGTGCACGGGCGAGCGTCGCAACCGTCCGATCACCGGGATGACGATCCTCTGGGATCTGCGGCCCGAGGGGAGCGAGTGGGCCGGCGGTACGATCCTCGACCCCGCCAACGGCAAGACCTACCGCTCGAAGGCCAAGATGCTCGATGCCAACCGGCTCGGCGTTTCGGGTTGCGTGGCCTTCATCTGCCGCGAGCAGGTCTGGCAGCGCGAATAGGCGGCGGTCACCGAGCGTGACTCCAGGCCCGGCGTTCGCCGGGCCTTTTCATTCGGCCTGACCCTGGTCCGACGCTGTCCACGCAGCACTGCGTGGGCGGTGACAACCACGGGGAGACACCGGGCGGCAGGCACCTCCAGGCCGGGCGCACCCCGACCACATGCGATAATCGCCGGCCGTCCGTCCAGCGCCAGGCCCATGCCCCGCAAGCTTCTCGTCACGACCGCCCTGCCCTACGCCAACGGCCCGCTGCACCTGGGGCACCTGGTGGGCTACATCCAGGCGGACATCTGGGTGCGGGCACGGCGCATGGACGGTGACACGGCGCATTTCGTGTGCGCCGACGATACCCACGGCACGCCGATCATGCTGGCGGCCGAGAAGGCGGGTCGCACGCCGGAAGACTTCATTTCCGGCATCCAGGCCGGGCACGAGCGTGATTTCGCCGGGTTCGGCGTCGCGTTCGATCATTACGATTCGACGCACGCGGCCGGCAATCGCGAACTGGTCGAGACGATCTACGCGCGTCTGGACGCAGGCGGTCACATCGCGCGGCGCGACGTGGCGCAGCTCTACGATCCGGTACGCGGCATGTTCCTGCCCGACCGCTACGTCAAGGGCGTCTGTCCGAAGTGCGGAACGCCGGACCAGTACGGCGACAACTGCGAGCACTGCGGCGCCACCTACTCCCCCAGCGACCTGATCGACCCGGTCTCGGTGGTCAGTGGCGCGACGCCCGAGCTGCGCGAGTCGGAACACTTCTTCTTCGAGCTCGGCCACTTCGAGGCCTTTCTGCGCGAGTGGCTCGCGGGCGATGTCGCGCTGCCGGGGGTCAAGGCCAAGCTGATGGAGTGGCTCGATGGCGACGGCGGTCTGCGCGCCTGGGACATCTCGCGCGACGCGCCGTACTTCGGGTTCGAGATTCCGGGGCATTCGGGCAAATTCTTCTACGTATGGCTGGACGCCCCGATCGGCTACCTCAGCAGCTTCAAGGCCTTCTGCGCACGTGAAGGCATCGATTTCGACGCCTGGCTCGCCGCCGATGGCGAGACCGAGCTGCATCACTTCATCGGCAAGGACATCGTCAATTTCCACGGCCTGTTCTGGCCGGCGATGCTGCACGGCGCCGGCCTGCGCGTACCGACGCGACTGCACGTCAACGGCTATCTGACCGTCGACGGCGCCAAGATGTCGAAGTCGCGCGGCACGTTCGTCATGGCGCGCACGTATCTGGACCAAGGGCTGGATCCGGAGGCCCTGCGCTACTACTACGCCGCGAAATCCTCGGGGGGCGTGGACGACCTCGACCTCAACCTGGGCGATTTCATCGCCCGCGTGAACAGTGATGTGGTGGGCAAGCTGGTCAACCTCGCCAGCCGTTGCGCCGGCTTCATCGGCAAGCGGTTCGAAGGTCGCCTGGCGGGCGCGCTGCCGGAGCCTGAGATGTATGCGCGCTTCGTCGACGCCCTGGCGCCGATGCGCGACGCGTATGCGCGGAACGAGCCGGCGACCGTGTTGCGCCAGGTGATGGCACTGGCCGACGAAGCCAATCGCTACATCGACGAGCGCAAGCCCTGGGTGATTGCCAAACAGGACGGGGCCGACGCCGAGCTGCAGGCCGTGTGCACGCAGGGCCTCAACCTCTTCCGCGTGCTAGCGACCGCACTGCGACCGGTACTGCCGCGCGTCGCGCGCGACGTCGATGCATTCTTCGCAGCGCCTGCGGACCGGTGGTCCGAACTCGACGCGCCCCTTCTGGGCCGGACCATCCAGCCGTATACGCCGCTGTTCACCCGTATCGACCCCAAGCAGATCGACGCCATGACCGACGCCTCCAAGGACACTCTCGCCCCCGCTCCGGCCGCACCCGCCGCCGCGAAGACGCCCGGCGAAACGCCAGCCGCGACACGCCCGACCGTTCCGGACGCGGACGCGTCCACGCACGTCTCGATCGACGATTTCGCGAAACTCGACCTGCGCATCGGCAAGGTCGTCGCCTGCCAATTCGTCGAGGGCTCGGACAAACTGCTGCGTTTCGAGCTCGATGCCGGCGACCTCGGCACCCGGCAGATCTTCTCCGGCATCCGCGCCAGCTACGGCGAGCCGGACGCACTGGTCGGGCGCAATGTGGTGTTCATCGCGAACCTCGCCCCGCGCAAGATGCGCTTCGGGATCAGCGAGGGCATGATCCTGTCGGCCGGCTTCGACGGCGGCGCGCTGGCCCTGCTCGACGCCGACGACGCCGCGCAGCCGGGCATGCCGGTCCGCTGATGCCACGCCCGCGCCGCGCCGTGGCCGGGGCACATTCCCCTCGATGACCGGTGCCGCCCCGCTGCCGCTGGTCGAACGCATCGACCGACTCTTGCCGCAGACCCAGTGCGGGCAATGCGGGTATGCGGGGTGTCGCCCTTACGCCGAGGCGCTGGCGCGGGGAGAAGCCGACATCGACCGCTGCCCGCCCGGCGGCGATCCCGGGGCCAGGGCGCTCGCGCATCTGCTCGACGTCCCCGCCAAGCCGTTCGATCGTGCCCGGGGCGAATGGCTGCCCGTCGTGCCCCTGGCTCTGATCGTCGAGGCCGACTGCATCGGCTGCACGAAGTGCATCCAGGCCTGCCCCGTCGACGCCATCATCGGCGGCTCGAAGCTGATGCATACCGTCATCGAGCCGCTGTGCACCGGCTGTGGGCTCTGTGTGCCGGCCTGTCCTGTGGACTGCATCGAAATGATCGGTTCCCTGAGCCGGTGATCGGCTCAGGGCATTGACGAGATTCCGGCTGCAGGCACCATCGCGGGGCACGCCACGCAGATCCGTTCCACGGCATAGCCCCGCGCCGCCAGCTTCTCCACCACGCCGTCCTCGCCGAGAAGATGCAATGCGCCGACGACGACGAGGATGTCGCTTTCCTGGCGCAGCATCGCATCGAGGCGCGGCAGCCAGGCGTCGTTGCGGTCGGTGTTGATGCGCTGGTACAGCGCGGGTGCGCGTTCACGCATGTCCGCCGCCATCTCGTCCCACAGGCGTGCGGCATCGCCTGCGCGCCAGGTCGCGTGCAGCGCGTCGATCGCATCCGGGCCGGCGTCCGCCTGGTCCAGTGCCTCGCCGAGCATCTCCACCTGCCATCGCAGGTCCATCCCGTCGAGCACGCGGATCTGTTGCATCGCGGTCTCGAGCCCCGAGGTCGACAGGCCGGCTGCGCGTGCGCGCCGGGCCAGATGCACGTCGAGCCCCAGACGCGCCTCGAGTCCGTAACGGGCAAGCTCGGTCGTGGTCACCAGCAGCGACGCGAACCACGGCTCGAACAGCTGGAGTCCCTGCGGCTCCATGCCGGACGTGCGCAGCGTGGCCAGATTGCGCCGGCCCCAGTCGGCCAGACGCGCCGCCATCGCGGGCGGAAGATCGTCGTCGAGCCGGCTGCCGTCACTGCGCAGACCCGCCTGCATCATCTGCATCGCCAGGGTGGGTGACTCGAGTTCCTCGGGGGCGAGTTCGAACACGACCTCGTCGACCGACGCGACGACCTGTTCGACCTCCTCGGCCAGCGGGTAATCCTCAGGCTTGAGGAAATGGAAGGAGCCGAGCAGATACAGCGCCCCGGCCTCCCCTGTCACCTTCCACAGCAGCGGCACGGGCGGTGCAGGCATCCCGGGCACGTCGGCGATGTCCGGCACCGGCCGAGGTGCCACCGGCTGCGCGGCCGGTGGAGTCTGCGCGGGGGCAGTGCCGCGTTCGGCCTGGGCGGCGCTTCCCGCGAGCAGGGACAGGGCCATCGCGAGCGAGGCCAGCAGGCGGAACGGACGACGATGCGACATGCGATCTCCAGACAGGCGCACGCACTCAGCGCGGCGTGCGATAGGCCTGTTCGCCCGCTTCGATCGCGAGGTCCAGGCGGTTGCCGGCGGGCGGCAAGGGGCACGTGGCGAACGACGTGAACGCGCACGGCGGGTTGTAGGCACGGTTGAAATCGAGCACCACCCGCCCCTGCGCATCGGGCGGCGGGGTGTCGAGATAGCGACCCGCGCTGTAGCTGCCGTGACCACTGGTGCGGTCGGCGAGGATCAGAAACAGGCCGCCGTCGGCGCCCTCCAGCGCATGCAGGGTGTGACTCACGCCCTCGTATTCGAAGGTCACCGTGCCCGGGGTGCGGGTGGGCTCGACCATGCCGAGGATGTTGGCCACGTCGATGCGCGCCGATGCGGGCGCGGGCGTGAACCTGCCTTCGAGACGCCAGCCGCGATCGATCGGCCAGTAGTCGAGACCGCCGAATCGCCGCCGGCTCTCGGCGTCGGCATGGCGTACCCGCACGAACGCGGCGCCGCCGCGCTCGATGATGGACAGCGCGCCGCGCCCCTCATCGAAACCGAGCACCGAGGGCGGGCCGTCGCGGTCGCTTCGCAGCGCCACGCGCGTCGTCACGGGCTCACCATCCAGCGTGACCGCGGTGCCCCGCTCCGGCGTGAACGCGAAGCCGTCGGCAGACTGCAACAGGCCGAGGCGTCCCGGCCCGTGTGCGAGCCGGATTCCGCTGCCCGGCGCGCTGCCGATGAAATGCGAGCGCAACTCGATCCGGTGCAGACCGACCAGGCTGGTCCAGCCGTCGGGCGCAGTGAGTGCCTCTTCGCGCGCCATCCGCGCGACCTGGGTGCGGGACGCGAACTCGGCGTCCAGGCGGGCCAGCTCCGCCCGGCGTGCAGCGTCGGCCGCGGGCTGCGTGGGGCGGTCGCATGCGGCCAGTGCCAGCAGCGCGCCACAGAGCAGCATCCGCAAGAGGTGGTCCGAACGCGTCATTTCAGCGGCCTCGCAGGAACCAGCGGTCGATCTCCGCCAGAGGGAAGTGGGCCCAGGTGGGCCGGCCATGATTGCACTGACCCGAGCGCTCGGTCGCTTCCATCTGCCGCAGCAGTGCGTTCATCTCGGGCACGGTGAGCCTGCGGTTCGCACGGACCGCGCCGTGACAGGCCATCGTCGAGAGCAGGGCGTCACGCGCGGCGCGCACGCGCCGGCTTTCGCCGTGTTCGCGCAGGTCGGCGAGCACGTCGCGCAGCAAGGCTTCGGTGTCGCCGTGGGCGAGCAGGGCCGGCACGCTGCGCAACAGCAGCGATTGCGGGCCACTGCGCGAGACTTCGAATCCGAGTTCGGCGAGCGTGGCCATTTCCTGTTCGGCCACCTCGGCTTCGCGTTCGGAGACCGCCACCGTCTGCGGTACCAGCAGCGGCTGCATCCGCACGCCGTCGCCGTCGTGTGCGGTCTTCAGACGTTCGTAGCCGATGCGCTCGTGAGCGGCGTGCATGTCGACCACGATCAGGCCGTCCGCCGTCTCGCTGAGAATGTAGACGCCGTGCAATTGCGCCACTGCGAACCCCAGCGGGGGCACGACTGGCGTGCCCTGCATGGGCGCATCGCGGGAGAGGGCTGTCTCCGGCTGCATCCCTAGCGCGTCGTCCGGGTGCAGGCTGCCGGCTGCGGCGCTGCCGTCACCACCGCCGTACAGGCTGGCGTAGGCCGCCCGGGCCTCGTCGACGCGCAGGCCGAGATGGGGCTGCGGCATGGGCCGTGCCCAGTGGGCGGACTGGGCCGGGCCCGTGGACACCGCCGCGCCGGCGTCCTGCGCCAAGCCCGGCTGCCCATTCTGTCCGGCACGGGTGCCGGCCAGCGCCTCGTGCAGCGCCCGGTAGACGAACTCGTGGATCAGGCGTGCCTCGCGGAAGCGCACTTCGTGCTTCGCGGGATGCACATTGACGTCCACGCGCGCGGGGTCGAGCGCGAGGAACAACACGTAGGCAGGCTGGCGGCCATGGAACAGGACATCCGCATAGGCCTGGCGCACGGCATGGGCGACGCTGCGATCGCGAATCGAGCGCCCGTTGACGTAGAGGTACTGCTGGTCCGCGCTGGCCCGCGAATAGGTCGGCAACGCGATCCAGCCCGTGAGATGGAGCCCCGCTGCAGCATGTTCGATGCGAAGCGCGGCTTGGGCGAAATCGCGCCCTAGGGTTTCCGCCAGCCGGGCGTCCGAGAACAGGGTGTCCTCGCCCTTGTACCGGCGCGTCGGCTTGCCGTTGTGGCTGACGCGCAATTCGACATCCGGCCGCACCAGGGCCAGCGCCCGCAACCATTCCTCGATGTGGCCGAGCTCGGTGCGCTCGGCGCGCAGGAACTTGCGCCGGGCCGGGACGTTGTAGAACAGGTCACGCACTTCCACCGTCGTACCGCGCGGATGCGATCGCGGCGCGACATCGCCGACTCGCCCTCCGTCCACTTCGAGGGCGGCGCCGTGGGGATCGTCGTCGCGCCGCGAGACCAGCGCGAACCGGCTCACCGAGGCGATCGAGGGCAGCGCTTCACCGCGGAACCCGAGCGTCGCCACCGATTCGAGATCGTCCAGAGATCCGATCTTGCTGGTCGCATGACGCGACACCGCCAGCGGTAGCTCCCCGGGTGCGATGCCGCCACCATCGTCGCGGATGCGGATCAGCCTCACACCGCCTTCCTCGAGGTCGATGTCGACCCGGCGGGCGCCGGCATCCAGCGCGTTCTCGACCAGTTCCTTGACCACGGACGCCGGGCGTTCGACCACCTCGCCTGCGGCAATCTGGTTGATCAGGACGTCGGGAAGCTGGCGGATCGGCACGGGAGGAAGAGCGCGCGGGCGTCATGACACGGCCGACGATCATACCGGCCGCACCACCACTGCGCCGGCTCGCATCGAGGCTCGGTCTAGACCGGAAACACCGGGTAAAGCGCGCTCATGGGCTGCCGCCCGCCTGTTCGGCCGCCGCCGCGCGAGCGGCGAACAGCGTACCCGGGGGTGGCTGGTTGCTGAAGAACGCGGTGATGCCGTCCAGAACCGCGCTGGCGATGCGTCGCTGGTGCCCGGGATCGACCAGCCGCTTTTCCTCGTCAGGGTTGGAGATGAAACCCGTCTCCACCAGCATCGCCGGCATGTCCGCGTTGCGCAGCACCGCGAAGTTCGCGTACTCGACGTTGGGCTTGTGGGTCTTGCCCACCGCGCGCAGACCGGTCAACACGTGCTGGGCGGCATCCTGCGACGCCTTCATGTGGCCGCTCTGGGCGAGGTCCAGCAGCACCGACGACAATGTGTCGCGCTCGAGCCGGACGCCCCCGACCAGATCGGCGTTGTTCTCGCGATCGGCCAGCCAGCGCGCCTGCTGCGACGACGCGCCGCGGGTCGACAACGTGTACACCGAGGAGCCATAGGCCGCGCGGTTGAGCGCCGCATCGGCATGGATGGACACGAACATGTCCGCCTTGGCCTGTCGCGCGCGACGCGCCCGCTGGGTCAGTTCGATGTAGGCATCGTTGTCGCGGATCAGGTGCGCGCGCATTCCGGGCGTGGCGTTGATCTGCCGCGCGAGCTCGCGCGCGATCGACAGGACGACGTGCTTCTCGTACGTGCCGCCCGGCCCGATCGCGCCGGGGTCCTGACCACCGTGTCCGGGATCGATGGCGATCACCAGGGGCCGCATGCTGGACGTCATCACTGGCGTCCGCGGGCGCGCAGCGGGCGGGGCGCTCGGCGCCGGCGGCGGTGCAGCTTCCACGACGGGCGCAGCGCCCCCCGCCATCGGCGCCGGCGTCGCCGGTGCGACGGCCTCCGGCGCGGATGTGGTCGCCGCAGCAACCGCCGAGGGCGGGCTCTGGGACCCCACGTCGGCCCGGGGCATACCGGCGATCAGGCGCGAGGTCGCATCGTTGGATGCCGCCGACGGGTCCACCGCAGGGGGTGACGGCACGCGCGGGGGCAATGCAGTGGCGACGGTTGTCACGGGCCCCGGCGCCGGCGCCGGCGCCGCCGACCCGCCTGCCGCGACGCGTGCGATCGGATCGGCTTCGCCATCGCCCGGCCACTGCAGGACCAGCCTGACCCCGTCAGGCCCCTCCTCCAGCCGGGGCGCCAGGGCGACCGTCGGGTTGGCCAGATCGAAGACGATGCGGGTGGTGCCCGGCACCGGCTGCCCGCTGCGGACGTTTTTGACGATGCCCTGGCCGCCCGGGAGCGCGAGATTGCCGCGCAGGCGTGTCCCCGGCAGGTCGACGACCAGACGATCGGGATTGGCCAGTGGAATCACCTTGTACTCGGCCCGTGCATCGAGCCGGAGCTCGGCATGGGTACCGGTCGGCCCGGAGCGCAGCTCCACACCACGCAGTTCGGCACCGTATGCGAGGTTCCAGCATAGCGCTGCCAGCAGCGCGAGCGCCAGCAAGGCCTGAGACGGATTGATCCCCCGGATGCGCATGCGGGCTAGTCAATCACCGCCCGCTGAACAATGCAATACGTTTTCCCTTGAAAATCCGATGCCTGCAGGGCCTTCCTGCGGCTTCGGTTCAGAAAACGGTCACAACTGGTGCATGGATTCCAGGCGGGCCAGCCAGGCGATTCCGACCGCGCTTTCCGGCGACACGTGGGCGCTGCGACCAGCCCCCTCGTGCACAAGCGTGATTTGCAGGTCGGCCGCAGGCAGGGCGTCGCCGCCCCGTTCGGGCCATTCGACCAGCCACAGGCACGCGTCGACGTCGTCGAGCCCGAGATACTCGAGTTCGCCGACATCCCCGATCCGGTACAGATCGAGGTGCAGGGCCTCGCCGCCCGCCAGCGGATACCGCTCGATGAGGGTGTAGGTCGGACTGCGCACGGTGCCGGCGACGCCGAGCGCGCGCAGCCAGCCGCGGGCCAGGGTGGATTTGCCTGCGCCGAGATCGCCGACGAGATGGACGACCGCCGGCGCAGGCGCACTGGCGGCGAGGGCCTCGGCCAGGTGCCGGGTCGCGGTCTCGTCCGGCAGCGCAACGACGCGAACGGGGGCCGTCATCGCGGCCACTCCGGATTGGCCAGGGTGCGCAGATGCCCGAACAGATCGCGCGGCAGCAGGCCACGCTCGCCTGCCTGCGCGGCGGCGTCGCCGGCAGCCGCGTGCAGCAGTGCGCCACACACCGCGGCCGCCTCCGGTGCCAGTCCCTGCGCGCGCAGCGCCGCGATGACGCCGGTGAGGACGTCACCCATGCCGCCGGTGGCCATTCCGGGATTGCCGGCGTCCACGAGCCATGGAATCGCCCCGGGTGCGGCGACCAGGGTGCCTGCTCCCTTGAGCACCACGACGGCGCCTGACTGGGCGACCAGCGCGTGCAGGGCCGCGAGGCGATCGGCCTGCACTTCCGCCGTCGTGCAGCCGAGCAGGCGTGCCGCCTCGCCCGGATGCGGAGTCAGGATGCTGTCCGAGGGCAGAGGCCGCGGTGCGCGGGCGAGAAGATTGAGCCCATCCGCGTCGAGCACGAGCGGCCGCCCGGATGCGAGCACGTCGGCCAGCAGGCCATGGCCCCACGCCCCCTGTCCCAGGCCGGGCCCGAGTGCGACCACATCGGCGGCGTCGAGCAGGGCGCCCAGCGCCGCATCGGTGTCCACCGCGCGCGCCATGACTTCCGGGCAGCGCGCGAGCATCGCAGGCACGTGTCCCGCACGGGTGCCCACGCTGACCAGTCCCGCGCCGCTGCGCAGGGCGGCCTCCGCGGCCAGCATCACGGCACCCCCCGTGCCGTGATCGCCGCCGATACAGAGCACGTGGCCGGCATGGCCCTTGTGGCTGTTGCGGTGCCGCGGGCGCAGCCAGTGGCCCAGATCGCTCCCCGTCACCCGACGCGCGGCCGACGCCTCGCCGTCGAAGCACCCGCTTGCGACATCCAGGTCCGCCACGGCCCGCGCACCGGCATGCTCCGGCCCGTCCCCGGTGTACAGGCCGACATGGCCGGCGATCATCTGTACGGTGCGCGTGGCCCGCACCGCGGTGCCCGCGGCGTGGCCACGATCCGCGTCGAGGCCACTCGGCACGTCCAGCGCCAGGACCGGCGCGCCGGCGGCATTGATCGCTTCGATCAGCGCCGCGCTGTCGGCGTCGGCTGCACGGGTGAGACCGAGACCGAACAGCGCGTCGACCACGAGATCCGCGGGTGGAAGGGTGTCCGTGCCGACGAGCGCCACCTGCCCCCCCGCTGCAATGAAGGCAGCGCACGCCGCCTGTGCCTCCGGGGTGCGCGGTGCGTGCGCAGCGAGGCGCAGCACGCTGACGGCGCGCCCGGCCGTGTGCGCGTACCGCGCCAGCACGTAGCCGTCGCCTCCGTTGTTGCCCGGCCCGCAGACCACGAGGACGCGCTTCGCGTCCGGCCAGTGCGCGCAGGCGAAGCGCCACGCAGCCTCGCCTGCACGCGCCATCAGTGCGTCGGCGTCCCCGATCTCTTCCAACGCCGCGGCCTCGACCCGGCGCAGCGTCGCAACGTCGTAGAGGGGCGCACCGGGGCGTGGCGGCACGGGGCGGGCAGAGGGAGCACTCATCGGCGGAATTCTATACTTCGCCCATCGTGAGCCTGGTCCCTTCCGCCGACATCGACGCCGCCCGTGCACCGTCACCCGAATGGATGGCCGTGCGGGTCCGCGCCATCGCGGCCGATCTGGGGTTCCAGCGTTGCGGCATCGCCGGCATCGAGCTGGGTGAGGACGAAGCGCACCTGCGCGACTGGCTGGCCCAGGGCCTGTACGGCACGATGGACTGGATGGCGCGACACGGCGACCTGCGTGCGCGCCCGGCCGAGTTGCTGCCCGGCACGGTGCGGGTGATCTCGGTCGGTCTGGACTACGGCCGCAACGACGACGACAGCGCCTGGACCACGCTGGCCGACGGCACCCGCGCCTACGTGGCCCGCTACGCACTGGGCCGCGATTACCACAAGCTGATGCGCAACCGGCTGCAGAAGTTCGCCGACCGCATCGCCGGCGAATTCGGCGCGTTCGGCCATCGCGTGTTCGTCGACTCGGCGCCGGTGCTCGAGCGCGCGCTGGCACGCAACGCCGGGCTCGGCTGGATCGGCAAGCACACCTGCCTGATCGACAAGGACGGTGGCTCGTGGTTCTTCCTCGGCGAGATCTACGTCGACATTCCGCTGCCGGTCGATGCGCCGGCCACCGCACATTGCGGCACCTGCACGCGCTGCATCGACGTCTGCCCGACGCAGGCGATCATCGCTCCGCACCGGCTCGACGCACGGCGCTGCATCGCCTACCTGACGATCGAGCACGAGGGCGCGATCGATCCCGAGCTGCGGCCGCTGATCGGCAACCGCATCTTCGGCTGCGACGACTGCCAGCTGGTGTGCCCCTGGAACAAGTTCGCCAGGCGCACCGACGAACCGGATTTCCGCGCACGCAACGCGCTCGACACTGCGACGCTGGCCGAGCTGTTCGCCTGGGACGAAGCCGAATTCCTGCAGCGTACCGAAGGCTCACCGATCCGGCGCAGCGGCCACCGGCGCTGGCTGCGCAACCTCGCGGTCGCACTGGGCAATGCACCGACGACGCCGGGCACGCTGGCGGCGCTGCAGGCGCGCCGGCATTCGGGCGATGCGCTGGTCGACGAACACATCGAATGGGCGCTGGCGCGGCACGGCGTGGCGTGAACCGACGCGTGGTCACCGCGCGGGATGCGTGTCGCGAGCGTCGCCCGCGGACACCGCGACCGGGGCAACGCCCGGCGCCTCAGGCTCCGGGCGCGAGCCGCGCCATCAACGCCACATCGACATAGCCGCCATCCCGCAGCGCATAGCCGCGGGCCACGCCTTCCCGGACGAAGCCGTGACCGGTGTACAGCGCGATGGCCGCAGCATTGTCGAGATACACCTCGAGCTCGATCCGGCGCACCCCGTGCCAGCGCTCCGCGGTGTCGAGCGTCGCCGCCAGCAGGGCACGGCCGATGCCTTCGCCGCGACGCGTCTCCGACACGGCCATGCCGAGGTTCGCGACATGCCGGCGCCGGGGATGCTGGAGCACCTCGAATCCGGCGGCGCCGACCACCGTGCCGGCGTCGTCGGCGACCAGCTGGACCACGTGAGCCGGCATTCCGGACAAGCGCCGCGTCCACGCGTCCAGCGACGGATACGGCGGCTGCAAGGTGCCGGCATAGGCCGGCGTCTCTGAAAACAGCGCGTGCAGGCCGGCGGCATCCGCCGGCTCGGCATGGCGGATGCGGATGTCTGCGCTCACCCGCGCGCGGTGCGTGCGCGGATCTCGTCCAGCAGCGCGCGCGTGACCGGATCGGCCACCGCGACGTCCTCGCCCTGCACGGCCGGGAGCAGCTCGCCGGCGATGCGCTTGCCGAGTTCGACGCCCCACTGGTCGAAGGCGTTGATGCCCCACAGCACCGACTGCGCGTAGACGCTGTGCTCGTAGAGCGCGATCAGCGCGCCGAGGCTGCGCGGCTCGAGCCGGTCGAGCAGCAGCAGCGTCGACGGTCGGTTGCCGGGGTAGGACTTCTGCGGGTCCTCGGCCTGGTAGCCGTTGGCCAGCGCCTCGGTCTGCGCCAGCAGGTTCGACAGCAGCGCGGCATGGTTGTCGGCGTGCGGGTGCGCCGGATTGACCACGCCGATGAAATCGGCCGGCACGGTCTGCGTGCCCTGATGCAGCGCCTGGAAGAAGCTGTGCTGGGAATTGGTGCCGGGGCCGCCCCAGAGCACGGGCACGGTGTCGAGGCCGACCGGCACGCCGTCCGGCGTGACCGACTTGCCGAGGCTCTCCATCACCAGTTGCTGCAGGTAGGCCGGCAGCAGCGCCAGGCGCTCGTCGTAGGGCAGCACGGCATGCGTCGACAGGCCCAGCGCGTTGCGGTTCCAGATCGCGGTCAGCGCATGCTGCACCGGCAGGTTCTGCGCCAGCGGCGCGTCGAGCGCGTGCGCGTCCATCTCGGCCGCGCCGGCCAGCAATGCGTCGAACCCGTCCATGCCGACCGCCAGCGCGATCGAGAAGCCGACCGCCGACCACAGGGAGTAGCGCCCGCCCACCCAGTCCCACATCGGCAGCACGCGCTCGGGCGCGACGCCGAAAGCCTCCGCGCGCGGCACGTTGGCGCTGACCGCGTAGATGCGCTCGCTGCCGCCGAGCCAGTCGCGGACCACGGCGCCGTTGAGCAGGGTTTCCTGGGTGCTGAAGGTCTTCGACACCAGGATCGCCGCGGTCCGCGCAGGCTCCAGCCCCGCGAGCAGGTGCTGGGCGTCACTGCCGTCGACGTTGGTCAGGAAGTGCACGCGGAAGCGGCCGGTGCCGAAATCCTTGAGCGCGTCGACCACCAGGCGCGGCCCGAGGTCCGAGCCGCCGATGCCGACGTTGACGATGTCGGTGACGTCGGACGCTTCGAGCGCGGCCACGAGATCGGCCATGCGCGCGCGCGCGGCGGTGGCTTCGGCATGCGCGTCGCGCGCGATCACTGTCTCCGACAGCGCCGAACGCAGCGCCACATGCAGCGCCGCGCGATGTTCCGAGGTGTTGACCGTGGCGCCGTCGAACAGACGGCGGAACGCGTCGCGCAGGCCCGCGGCTTCGCCGAGCGCGAGCAAGGCGGCGCGAGCGTCGCCGTCGAGCCGCTGGCGGGCGAAGCTCGCATAGAGCCCGCCGATGCGCAGTGCGTAGTCGTGCGGGCGCCCGGCATCCGCGGACACCAGGGCCTCGATGCGGGCCTGTGCGAGGCGCCGCGCATGCGGCGCCAGCGTGGAATCGATCCGCTGCGCCGCCGTGGCCATCAGGCCGCCTGCGCCGGGATGGAGTCGTTGGTGTGCGTCATCCGGTTCTGGCGGTCGACGTAGACCAGCTTCGGCTTGAACGCCGCGACCTCGGCCTCGTCCAGCGCACCGTAGGCGCAGATGATCACCAGATCACCGACACCGGCCTTGTGCGCGGCTGCGCCGTTGACCGAGATCACGCCGCTGCCGGCTTCGCCACGGATCGCGTAGGTCGCGAAGCGCTCGCCGTTGTTGATGTTGTAGATCTCGATGCGCTCGTACTCGCGGATGCCCGACAGCTCGAGCAGGTTGGCGTCAATCGCGCAGGACCCTTCGTAATGCAGTTCGGCGTGGGTCACCGAGGCGCGATGGATCTTGGCTTTGAGCAGGGTCAGTTGCATGGCGATACGGCCGGGAGGCATCGGGAAACGCGGAAAGTCCCGCAGGAAGCGGCAAGTATAGGGACGCGATGCGGCATCGCAACACGCCCGGTGCAGGCTCCCGCCGGGGATTCAGCCCCGGCCGTCGCCCGCCCCGAAGCTGAATTCGAGGTTGTCGATCAGGCGCGTGCGTCCGAGCCGCGCCGCGACCAGCGCCACACCGTCCCCGCCCGCGTACGGCGCCAGGTCGGGCGCGCGCACTTCGATGTAGTCGACCTCGAAGCCGGCCGCACGCAGCGCATCGGCCGCCCCGGTCTCCGCCGCCGCGGCGGACTGCCCCGCGCCCAGCGCGTCGCGCAGCGACGTCAGCGCGCGGTACAGGGCCGGGGCCCGGGCGCGGGCGTCCGCGTCGAGATACTGGTTGCGCGAGCTGCGTGCCAGGCCATCGGCCTCGCGCGAGATCGCCACCGGCAACAACCGCACCGGAAACGCGAGCTCCGCGACCATGTGCGCGATCACCGCGACCTGCTGGTAATCCTTGCGGCCGAACGCGGCGACCTCCGGCTGCACCTGGTTGAACAGGCGCGCAACCACCGTGGCCACGCCGTCGAAGTGGCCCGGCCGATGCGCGCCGTCGAGAATGGTGGTGATGCCGGGCACGCGCACGGTGACCGTCCGTTCGACACCCAGCGGATACATCGTGTCGACCGACGGCATCCACAGCAGATCGCAGCCGGCCGCATCGAGCCCACGCGCATCGGCCTCGGGCGTGCGCGGATAGCGGTCGAAATCCTCGTGGGGACCGAACTGCGTGGGATTGACGAACACGCTGGCCACGATGCGGTCCACGTGCGGTCTCAAGGCGTCGACCAGCGCGTAGTGCCCCGGATGCAGGTTGCCCATCGTCGGCACCAGACCCACGCGCAGCCCGTCCCGTTTCCAGCCGGTCACGCGTGCGCGCAGCGCAGCCAGGTCTTGCACGATGTCGATCACGGCGGATCCGCTTGCAGGGGGAGCGCGATTTTCGCAGATCCGCGGCGCCGCGCGTCAGCGCGGGTGCTGCGGCAGGCCGTCGTCGATCGAGTAGTAATCGCCCTGCTCCGACACGAAGATGTGCATGTGCAGCCGGGTGGCCGTCGGCGTATCGAACGCCCCCATCGCGACCGCAATCTTCGCGCCCCCTACCGGCGCCCAGAACAGCGATGCGCCGCAGCGCCCGCAGAACCCGCGCCGTACCTTCGGCGAGCTCGCATACCAGCGCAATGCGCCCTGCGGATCGCGCACCGTCAGCGCCTCGAGCGGCACGTCGCTGGACGCGAACACGTGGCCCGAGGACTTCCGGCAGGCCACGCAATGGCAGGCGTCGGGCGGCGCCAGCGGCGCCGAGACCTCGAACCGCACGTCACCACACAGACACGATCCACTGGGCATCGCCGGCGCTCCGGACTGGACGGCTCTAACGGTAGCTGTGTTCGGGCCCGGGAAAACTGCCGTCGCGCACGGCCGCGACATAGGCGCGCACCGCGCCGTCCACCGAGCCGCCCTCGGCGAGGAAGTCGCGCACGAAGCGCGGCCGACGATGGCCGCTGTCGAGGCCCAGCATGTCGTGCAGCACCAGCACCTGGCCGTCGCAGTCGGGGCCGGCGCCGATCCCGATCGTCGGCACCGGCGACGCCGCGGTGATGGCGGCGGCCAGCGGCGCCGGCACACCTTCGAGCACGATCAGCGCGGCGCCCGCCTCGGCGATCGCGTGCGCTTCCACGCGCAGCGCCTGCGCCGCCGCATCGCCCCGTCCCTGCACCTTGAAGCCACCGAAGCGCAGCACCGACTGCGGGGTCAGGCCCAGATGCGCGCAGACCGGGATCTCGCGCTCGACGAGGAAGCGCACGACCTCGCACTTGTTGGGGGTCGCGCCCTCCAGCTTGACCATGCCGGCACCGGCCTGCAGCAGGCGCGTGGCGGCATCGAGCGCGCGCTCGGGCGTCGCGTCGGCCTGGAACGGCAGATCCGCGATCACCAGCGCGCGGCGCACCCCGCGGGCGACGCAGGCGGTGTGATAGGCGATGTGGTCGACCGTGACCGGCAGTGTCGATCCGTGTCCCTGGATGACCATGCCGAGGGAATCCCCGACCAGCAGCAGGTCCACACCCGCGGCATCAAGGACGCGGGCGAAGCCGGCGTCGTAGGCGGTCAGCATCGCGAGGCGGCGCCCAGCAGCGCGCGCCTCGAACAGGGCCGGCACGGTCACGGGCGCAATGGGGGCGGGGGCGGATGTACTCATCGCCCTAGCCTAGCGCTTCGACGCCGTCACCATCCACGCGCGCCAGTGCATCCGCGGCGCGGCCGACCCCGGGAATCACCGCATCCGGATCCAGCTCGAGCAGCGGAACCAGCGCGAACGCGCGCACATGCAGGTGGGGATGCGGCACGGTGAGCTGCGGCAGTTCGATGCGCGCGTCGCCGTAGAGCAGCAGATCGAGGTCGAGCGTGCGCGGACCCCAGCGATCGCGGCCGTCGTCGGCGCGTCGGCGGCCGAACGCCCGCTCGAGCCTGAGCAGCAGCTCGAGCACGGCCGGTGCTTCGAGTGTGGTCTGCGCCGCCACCACCGCATTGACGAAGTCCGGCTGTTCGGTCAGTCCCCACGCCGGCGTGCGGTACAGGCGCGAGCAGCGCACGCCGTCGAGGACCGGCTCCCGGGCCAACCGGCAGGCGGCGTCGCGCACGGTGGCCGCCGCGTCACCGAGGTTCGCGCCCAGCCCGATATGGATCGCGGTGCTCACGACAGACGATCGCCGGCGGGGCGCCTACTCCGCAGTCGCGGTCCGCCGCCGGCGGCGTCTGCGCCGCGGCGCGGGGCTCTCGCCGCCGTCCTCGTCCGCCGGATACAGGGCGATGGCGTGGTCCGGATCCCGCTGGGCCTCGTCCCAGAACGCCACGTCTTCCGAATGCCCCTCCGAGGCCGCTTGACGCAGCACGAGGAAATCGAACGCGGCGCGGAAGCGCGGATGCGACAGCATGCGGGTGACCCGCTTGCGCTGGCGCTGCGGAAAACGCGCCTGCAGCAGCCAGATCTCCTGCATCGGCAGGGAGAAACGACGCGGCAGGGCCACGGTGGACAGCTGGTGCAGGGTCACCCGGTCGGCTGCACGACGCTGGGCGTCGACGGGTTGCACGCCTTCGGCCTGGAGCTTGATCATCGCGCGGCAGTAGGCCGGCCACAGCAGCGTGGCGAACAGGAACGCCGGCGACACCGGCTCATCGGCGGCCACCCGGGCGTCGGTCGAACGCAGGCCGGCGAGCACCATGGTGCGCAATGCACCGCTGCGGTTGCTCTTGAGGGCGGCGGCCGTCTCGGGGAACAACGCGGCGAGCAGGCCGTGCCGTTCCAGCGCCTCGAAACTCGCGACCGCATGGCCGGAGAGGAACATCTTCAGGCACTCCTCGAACAATCGCGCCGGCGCCGCTTCGCCGAGCAGGCCCGCCAGGCGCGGCAGCGGTTCCGCGGTTCCGGGCTCGATCGTGAAGCCCAGCTTGGCGGCCAGCCGCACCGCGCGCAGCATGCGCACCGGATCCTCGCGGTAGCGGGTATCGGGATCGCCGATCAGGCGCAGGACGCGGTTTTCCACGTCCTCGAACCCGCCGACGTAGTCGCGCACGGAAAAGTCCGCGATCGCGTAGTAGAGCGCGTTGGCGGTGAAGTCGCGGCGGATCGCGTCGTCCTCGACGGTGCCGTAGACGTTGTCACGCAGCAGGCGCCCCCCGTCGTGGACCTCGCGGTCGCCGCTGCCGTCGTCGACGTTCGCGCGGAAGGTGGCGACTTCGATGATCTCCCGGCCGAACACGACATGAGCCAGGCGAAAGCGCCGGCCGATGAGGCGGCAGTTGCGGAACAGCGCCTTGACCTGCTCGGGCGTGGCGTCGGTCGCGACGTCGAAGTCCTTCGGCGCGAGACCGACGAGCACGTCGCGCACCGCCCCGCCGACCAGATAGGCGGCGTGGCCGGCCTCGTGCAGCCGGTAGAGCACACGCAACGCGCTCTGGCTGATCTGTCGTCGGGAGATCGAATGCTGGTCGCGCGGAATGATGCGAAAGTCCGCGGGCGGAGTGGGTGTCACGTTGTCCATCAAGATGAAAATTTTCCAAAAGGTAGCCGTTGCGGCACCCGCAAGACTGCTATACTAGCAAGCTGCACACGCCTATCGGCGCTTGCAGACCGGTCGTCCAACCGGTCGCCGTTCGCGGCGTACATCGCTCCCTTCGTCTAGAGGCCTAGGACGTGGCCCTCTCAAGGCTAAAACACGGGTTCGAATCCCGTAGGGAGCGCCATTTCCGAAAACAGGTCCGCGCGAGCGGGCCTTTTTTCATGTCCGGCTCGGGGGATGAAGCGACACAGGCGACCGGGCGCCGCGGCGTGCTGTCGCTCGCCTGCGAAGCGCCCCGGCCAGCATGTCGCTTCCGATCCGACCACCGGTGCACGGGCACGGCCGCGACGAGGCCCGCCGACGGGGACGCTGCGCACTGCGGCTTCAGATGCGAACGCTTCGCACAGCCGGACGACCGCCTGCCGTACACTCCCCCGCCTTCGCATCGCTCACGAAAACCTCATGCCGTTCGTCGTCACCGAAAACTGCATCAAGTGCAAATACACCGACTGCGTCGAGGTCTGTCCGGTCGACTGTTTCCACGAGGGGCCCAACTTTCTGGTCATCGATCCGGACGAGTGCATCGACTGCACGCTGTGCGAGCCGGAGTGCCCGATCAATGCGATCTATCCGGAAGACGATGTCCCCGCGGGTCAGGAGGCCTTCGTGGCTCTGAATGCCGAGCTGTCGCGCGCCTGGCCGGTGATCACCACCCGCAAGGACGGGCTGCCCGACGCCAAGGACTGGGAAGGCAAACCCGGCAAGCTGCCTCTGCTCGAACGCTGAGGCGCGCCCGAATGCGAAACGGGCGCCGAGGCGCCCGCTTCACAGTGCATCGATGACGCGGGCGGCTCAGCCCGCGAGTGCGCTCCGGAGCGTCGCGATCAGGCGCTCGACCGCTTCTCCGGTCGCGGCCATGCCACGCGGATCCACCGCGGAGACGACCGTGCCGCCCTGCCCCGACGCGACCCGTACCAGCACCTGCGTGCCGGCGTAGCTCACCTCGTAGGTGCCGAGCGCCTGCGAACGGCTCGTCACGCCAGCGCCCTCGATCCCGGCCAGCGCCTCGCCGACCCGCGCGAAGACGGCATCGCGCTCACCGGGGACGGTGAAGGCGACATTCGACGGTGCCGTGACCGCAGGCACGGTGCCCGAACGGGTCACCGACCCGGTGCCGGGCGGCAGCGCCATCGCGCCGTCGGTGCGGGGCAGATCCAGATCCGGCGGCACTTCGAGCGGCCGGCTCTCGGGACTCTGCGCGTACAGGGCGTTGTCGCGCTTGAGCCAGCTGCAACCGCTGGCGCCGGCGACGACCACCGCGAGCACGGCGATGCCCAGCGGGCGGTAAAAGAACGGGATTGGACGCATCGGTGCGGGTCTCCTGGGGAATCAGGCGGCGCGTGCGCGGCAGGACGCTTCGAGGTCCGCCGCAAGTCGCGCCGCATCGTCGGCCGCGGCAGTGTGCGCCGTGGCCAGTGTGGTGAGCGGAAGGCGCAGCCCGTGGCCGAAGCCTTGGCGCGCGAGAACCGCCTTGACCGGAATCGGGTTGGGTTCGATTCCGGAAAAGTGATGGATGGACTCCAGCCGGCCGTTCCAGGCCCAGGCCTCGTCGGTGCGACCCGCCCGGGCAAGATCGCACAACCGGCGGAACGCTGCCGGCACGATGTTGGAGACGACCGAGATCGTCCCGTCGGCGCCGGCCAGCATCGCGCGGGCGGCGGTCGGGTCGTCGCCGCTGAGAACCGCGAATCCCTCGTTCCGGAGCGTGAGCAGTGCCTGCATCCGCTCGGGCGCGCTGTGCGCCTCCTTGATCCCGCCAATGCACGGGTGCGTGGCCAGCGCGGCAACGGTCTCAGGCGCCATGTCGGTCCCGCTGCGTCCGGGGACGTTGTACAGAATCACCGGCACGTCGGATGCATTCGCGACGGCGCGGTAATGCGCCAGCAGCCCGGCCTGCGTGGGGCGCACGTACGGCGGGACCACCACCAGGGCCATGTCGGCACCGAGCGCAGCCGCCCGGCGCGTCGCCGCGATGGTCGCGGTGGTCGCGCTGTGGCCCGTACCCGCGAGCACCGGCACGCGCGCGGCGACGAGCTCGACGGCGCTTGACACCAGCCAGTCGTACTCGGCGGCCTCGAGCATCGCGGCCTCGCCGGTCGAGCCGGCGACCACGAATCCCTGCGTACCCGCCTCCAGCTGCGACTCGAGCAGCCGCTTCCATGCAGGACGATCCAGATCGCCACTGGCGGTGAACGGGGTGGCGAGTGCGGTGATGCTGCCGGATAGACGCAAGGCGGAAGGTCCGTGGACGAGTAGAACGGCGTTGCGCGGCCGGTGAGGCGGCGCGTGACGCGCGAAATGGCGCGGAAATCGGGTTCCGATGTTACTTGCGGCTGCGAAGTACCGGCAAGTATGCTGCCCCGGATGCCCGCGGCCGGCGGGCTCCCCGTTCACCCTTGCTGTGGCACCCGGCTGCCGTTGCCCCACCGTCTTCCGTCGCGGACCCCGCCTTGACCGATACCGATCCCGCTTCCCGTCCGTCGCCGAACGAGAACTACCTGCTCATCAACGCCTACACCACGCATCCGGCCTCGCCGCTGCTGTCGGTGTCGCGGCGCATTGCCGACAGCGGCTGCAATCTGGTCGATACCCGGCTCTCCACCGTGGGGCGCGACGTCTCGGTGACGGCGCTGGCCAACGGGCCCTGGGACGCGGTCGCCAAGCTCGAGGCCATGCTGGCGCGGCTGGAGCGCGAGGAGGATCTCAAGCTGGTGTGGTACCGCACCGGCCCCAAGCCGGTGCAGTCGAACCTGTTGCCGTACGTTGTGGAGGTGGTGGCCGCCGACAAGCCGGGCATCCTGTTCCAGCTGGCCGACTTCTTCGACCGTCAGGGCATCACGATCGAAAGCCTGCACTCGTCACGCTACCGGGCGATGCAGACCGGTGCGGACATGTTCTCGGCCCAGGTCACCATCGGCATCCCGTCCAACATGCACATCGCCGCCCTGCGCGACGACTTCCTCGAATTCTGTGACCACCTCAACCTCGATGCGATCATGGATCCGATGAAGTTCTGATGCCACCGCGTGCGCTTGCGCTTCCCCGCAGGCGCGCGCATTGTGATCCGGCCTGTCGCAAAGGAACGCCCGTTCGCACGATGAGCGGAACCCGCACGAAGCTCTCCGAGGCCACCCTGCAGCTGCCGCTGACGCTGTCGGGCGGTGCCAGCGCCACGCTGGCCGACCACGCCGGACGCTGGCTGGTCCTGTATTTCTATCCCAAGGACGCCACGCCCGGTTGCACCACCGAGGGGCTGGACTTCAACGCGCTGCTGCCCGAATTCGCCGCGCTCGATGCCGACGTGATCGGCGTGTCGCGCGATTCGGTGCGCGCCCACGACACGTTCCGCGCCAGGCAGGGCTTCGCCTTCGCGCTGGTGAGCGATGCGGACGAGGCGCTGTGCCGCGCATTCGACGTGATCCGCGAAAAGAACATGTACGGCCGGACGGTGCTCGGCATCGAGCGCAGCACGTTCCTGATCGATCCCGATGGCCGCATCGCGGCCGAATGGCGCAAGGTGCGCGTGCCGGGCCACGCCCGCGCCGTCCTGGACGCCCTGAAGGCCGCAACGTCCCAGTGACGATGCCCGATTTCACGCCTGCTCGCCGCGCCCCCCTTGGGGTGCCGGCGATGCGGCCGTGCGCCCGAGTTCCACGCGACGCCGCGACGTCGCCCCCTCTCCATTCTTCCGGACATCCCACATCCCGATGATGACCCAAGGCAAGCGCGTCTACGTACTCGACACCAACGTTCTGATGCACGATCCCACCGCGCTGTTCAAGTTCGAAGAGCACGATGTCTATCTGCCGATGCAGGTGATCGAGGAACTCGACAACGGCAAGAAAGGCACCAGCGAGGCCAGCCGCAACGCGCGTCAGGTCAGCCGCTTCATCAACGAGCTGATCGAGGCCGCCGGCAGCGATGCGATCGCCTCCGGGCTGCCGCTGCGCCGCCCGCAGGGCCTGCAGTTGCGCGGCGCCCAGAGCGTGGGCTGCCTGCGCTTCCAGACCACCGTGCCGGCCGAGGATCCCGCGTCCTTCGGCGCGGTCGCGCCCGACAACCGCATCCTCGGCGCGATCCTCGACCTCGTGCGCAGCGAGCCGGAGTTTCCGGTGGTGTTCGTATCCAAGGACATCAACCTGCGCATCAAGGCGGCCATCGCCGGCATACCGAACGAGGACTACGAGAACGACCGCGCGCTCGACGATTTCAGCCTGCTCTACACCGGCGCCACCGCGTTGCCCGAGGATTTCTGGGCGCGGCACGGCAAGGACCTGCGCTCCTGGACCGATCGCGGCCGCACGTTCTACGAGCTGGCCGCGGACGAGGAGGACGGCTGGCACCCGAACCAGTTCCTCTACCTGCCCGGCGACGAGGAGTCCGAGTTCCGCGTCGTCGGCGTGGAGAACGGGCGCGCGACGCTGCAGATCGTCGATGATTTCCGCCACAACCAGCATGCGGTGTGGGGCATCCTCGCGCGCAACCGCGAGCAGAACTTCGCGCTCAACGCGTTGATGGATCCGGAGATCGATTTCGTCACCCTGCTCGGCACCGCCGGCACCGGCAAGACCCTGCTCGCACTCGCCGCGGGCCTGGCGCAGACGATGGACCAGCAGCGCTATCGCGAGATCATCATGACCCGCGCGACGGTCAGCGTCGGCGAGGACATCGGCTTCCTGCCCGGCACCGAAGAGGAAAAGATGACGCCGTGGATGGGCGCGCTGACCGACAACCTCGAAGTGCTCACCCACAACCAGGACGGTGGCAGCTGGGGCCGCGCGGCGACCAACGACCTGCTGGCCTCGCGCATCAAGATCCGCTCGATGAACTTCATGCGCGGGCGCACGTTCCTGTCGCGCTATCTGATCCTCGACGAGGCGCAGAACCTCACGCCCAAGCAGATGAAGACCCTGGTCACGCGCGCGGGTCCCGGCACGAAGATCGTGTGCCTGGGCAATGTCGAGCAGATCGACACGCCCTATCTCACGGAAACGACGTCCGGCCTCACCTACGCGGTGGACCGCTTCAAGCACTGGGCGCACAGCGCGCACATCACCTTGCGCCGGGGCGAGCGCTCGCGCCTGGCCGACTTCGCTTCCGAGGTGCTGTGACGGGGGATCGCGCGGCGTGATCGACGCCGGCGCAGGCGGCGCGAGACCCGCGTGCCTCGCACCGGGTCGCGCGCGGCATGGATGAGCGGTTGCCGCGCTGGACCGTGGTCGGCGCGGCACTGCTCGCCTGCGTGGCGGGGATGGTCAACGTGGTCGGCTATCTGGGCTTCGAGTACCAGGCCCTGAGCCACCTCACGGGGACGACCAGTCTGCTCGGCGCGGCGCTGGTGCACGGCGACCCGGGCTCTGCAGCCCACCTGCTGGCGGTCGTGCTCGCGTTCTGCGCGGGCGCCACCGTCAGTGGACTGGTCCTGCACGACGACGCGCTGCGCCTGGGCCAGCGTTACGGCGTCGCGTTGACACTGGAATCGATCCTGCTCGTCGCAGCGGTGCCGGTGTTCCACGTCGCCCCGGTGCCCGGCGCCCTGCTCGCGGCAATGGCCTGCGGCCTGCAGAACGCGATGGCGACCACCTACAGCGGCGCGCTGGTGCGCACCACGCATCTGAGCGGCATGTTCACCGACCTCGGGCTTGGACTGGGCCACCGGCTCCGGGGCCGTCCTGTCCCCGCACGGCGGCTCGCCCTGAGCGCACTGGTCATCGCCGGCTTCTTCGCCGGGGGGCTCGGAGGTGCCTGGCTGTTCTCACGCATCGGATACCACGCACTTCTTCTGCCCGCGGCGCTCACCGGCGCAACCGGGCTGGCCTACCTGGCGTATCGCCGGTGGCGCCGCGTGTCGGCCCGCCCGCGGGGCTGAGGCGTCGCGCCGTCCCCGGCGCGGCAGGCACAATGGGCGCATGAGCCCGTACCCGACTCGCGTCATCTCCGTCCTCACCATCGCCGGCTCGGATTCCGGCGGCGGCGCGGGCATCCAGGCCGATCTGAAGACCTTCGCCACGCACGGCGTGCATGGCCTGTCGGCGATCGCCGCTCTGACCGCGCAACACACCCGCGGCGTGACCGCCGTGCATGCGCCCCCGCCCGCCTTCCTGCGAGCCCAGATCGACGCGTGTTTCGACGACTTCGATATCCGTGCGGTCAAGATCGGGATGCTCGCCACCACGGATGTGGTGTCGGAAGTGGCCGATGCCCTCGACGCCCATGGCGGGGTGCCGCTCGTGCTCGACCCGGTGATGATCGCCACCTCCGGCGCCAAGCTGCTGGACGACGATGCACTGGATGCGCTCCGTCGCCGTCTGGTCCCGCGCGCCACGGTGCTCACGCCGAATCTCCCCGAGGCCGAACTGCTGCTGGGCGCAGCGATCGTCGACGGCGCCGCCGCCGACAGCGCGCTCGATGCATTGCGCGCACTGGGTGCACAGGGCGTCTTGCTCAAAGGCGGCCACCTCGCCGAGGGCGACCACGTGGTCGACCGCTATCGCGATGCCACGGACGGGTTCGTCCATCGCGCTCCACGCCTGGCGATCGACGGCCATGGCACCGGGTGCACGCTGTCGTCGGCGATCGCCGCGCGCATCGCGCTGGGCGACACGGCCGCCGAGGCCTGCCGCGCGGCTATCGACTACGTGCATGCGGCCATGCGTGGCGCGTATCGCCCGGGCCGCGGCGAGGTGAGCGTGCTCGCGCATTACGCGGCACGTCCTGCGTGACGGTGCAGCCCCGTCTGGACGCGGTGGTCGCCGGGGACGGGCACCGGTTCGAGCTGATCGCGCGCGTTCCGGACGACGCCCGTCGGACACTGCTCTGGCTGCCTGCAATGGGCGTCCCGGCGAAGCACTACCTCCCCTTCGCCGAACGGCTGGCCGCGCGCGGTATCGCGGTGGTCCTGCACGAATGGCGGGGCATCGGATCGAGCGCCCTGCGCGCCGGACGCGGCGTGGACTGGGGCTATCGCGAGCTGCTCGAGCTGGACATCGCCGCCAGCGAGCGTTGGGCCTCGACAATCGCAGGCGACGTGGCGCGGGTGATCGGTGGCCACAGCCTCGGTGGCCAGCTGGCCTGCTGCCGGCTCGCGATCGAACCGGGGGCCGCGCAGGCCCTGTGGCTGGTGGCGAGTGGCGCACCGTACTGGCGCGGCTTTCCGCCTCCGCAGCGCTACGGACTGCCTCCGCTGTACCGCTTCATGGCCTGGCTTGCGCGCACGCGCGGCGTGCTGCCGGGCCGCCGCCTGCGCTTCGCGGGAAACGAGGCGCCCGGCGTGATCGCTGACTGGAGCCGCACGGGCCTGACCGGCCGCTACGCAGCCGCCGGTCTCGGGCTGGATCTGGAAGCGGCATTGGCGCGGGTCGATGTGGACGTGCGCGCAGCCTGTCTCGAGGCGGACTGGCTGGGCCCGGCGTCGTCGTTGCAGGTGTTGTTGGACAAGCTCGACACGCGCAGATCGCCCGCAATCGGGTCGTTCGACGCGAACGCGCTGGGCGTGCGGGCCGACCACTTCGCGTGGATGAGCCGGCCGGACATCCTCGCGGCGTGGCTGGCAGGCGATGGCTGAGGCGCTGGGACGCGCGCGACGTCCGCTACACTGCGCCGGCCCTGCTTTCCGGTGACCGAAATCAATGACCGCAGCCCTGCCCGCACGTGACGACATCCGCATCGCGGTGATCGGACTCGGTTACGTCGGCCTGCCGCTCGCGGTGGCCTTCGGACGCAAACACGCCACGCTCGGCTTCGACATCGACCGCGACCGCATCGACGGCCTGCGGGCTGCCCACGACCACACCCGCGAACTGTCGGCAGACGAGCTGCACGCGGCCTCGCGTCTTCGCTACAGCGACGACGCCGCCGCGCTCGCGGACTGCAACGTCCACATCGTCACCGTGCCGACGCCGGTCGACGCCTACAAGCGCCCGGATCTCTCCGCGCTGGAGAGCGCCAGCCGCGCGGTGGGGGCTGCGCTCGGCGCGGGGCATGTGGTGATCTTCGAGTCGACCGTATATCCGGGCGCGACCGAGGAAATCTGCGTCCCGATCCTCGAACAGGCATCCGGACTCCGCTTCCGCGAGGATTTCCACGTCGGCTACAGCCCCGAACGCATCAATCCCGGCGACAAACAGCATCGGCTCGAGAACACGCTGAAGGTGACCGCGGGCTCGTGCCCCGCCTCGGCCGGATTCGTCGACGCGCTGTACCGCGACATCATCGAAGCCGGCACGCATCGGGTATCGAGCATCCGTGTGGCAGAAGCCGCCAAGGTGATCGAGAACACCCAGCGCGACGTCAACATCGCACTGGTCAACGAGCTCGCCCTGATCTTCGAGCGCCTCGGCATCGACACCCATGAAGTTCTCGAGGCGGCCGGCACCAAATGGAACTTCCTGCCTTTCCGGCCGGGACTGGTCGGCGGGCACTGTATTGGGGTCGATCCCTACTATCTCACCCACAAGGCCCAGGCGATCGGCTATCACCCCGAGGTCATCCTGGCCGGCCGCCGCATCAACGACAGCATGGGCCTGCACGTCGCCCAGCGCGTGGTCAAACTGATGCACCAGCGCGGCCTGCAGACCGCCGGCGCGCGCGTGCTGGTCCTCGGTCTGGCGTTCAAGGAGAACTGTCCGGACCTGCGCAACACACGGGTGGTCGACGTGATCGCCGAACTGCGCAGCTACGGCGTGGAGGTCGATGTGCACGACCCATGGGTGGCACCTGCCTATGCCCAGGCCGAGCATGGACTCTCGCTGGTGGACACGCCGGAGCACGGCCGCTACGACGCGATGATCCTGGCGGTACCGCATGCGCAGTTCGTCGCCCTCGGCAGCGCGGGAATCCGCGGCTACGGCAAGCCCGGCGCCGTGCTGTTCGACGTCAAGGCGGTTCTGGCCGAGGCCGACGCGCGACTCTGAGCCGGCCCGGCGCGAGACACGGCTGTCGCCGCCCGCGCCAGCCCCCGAGCGGCGACGTGTCCACCGGACATCTGGAATCGCGTTGACATCCAACCTCCGGCGCGCAGCCGGGCGCGTACACGCGTGGCCGGAGGCAGCCCGATTTCACAGGCAGCGCGTGACCGTGTCGCAAGGCGCCGGCATTCGCCCTGTCGCCACAACGGCATTGGACGCGCGTGCGGCCGCAGCGCAGGCCCGCCGTGCGCGAAACGACGTCAGCGCGGCATGGCCGAGCGCAGCCCCGAACGCCGCGCCATTCTCGACCTTCCCCGTGCCGTCGGCACGAACCGTGGCATCTCCGTCGCGCAAGCTCCATGGCGATGCACATGCGCCTGAGATGCGGCAGACCGGGATGTCGACGAAGCGTCCGCAGGCGCCGGCTTCGCATGCGGACCATCGGCGTGACCGAGGACCCAGCGGCGGCCGCAGGCGACGCGATCGCACGCCGCACGGATGCAGCCAGGGCAGCGGTGCGCGCCGCGCCTGCGCGACACCGCACGCAACAAAAAAGCCAGCGAGGGATCGCTGGCTTTCCTGAGTGTTCTGGCGCGCCCGGAAGGATTCGAACCTCCGACCCCCAAGTTCGTAGCCTGGTGCTCTATCCAACTGAGCTACGGGCGCGTGGAACAGAAGCGGAATTTTGCAGAAGAACGAACATTTCGTCAACCGCTCTGCCGAATTTATTTCGATGATTCCGCGAGGAAAAACGACCTAAACCGACAGTGGCGGAGAGTGAGGGATTCGAACCCTCGATGGAGTTTTAAGCCCCATACTCCCTTAGCAGGGGAGCCCCTTCAGCCACTCGGGCAACTCTCCGAAGCAACTCGTCGAATGCATCGGCATCCGGCGAGCTGCGAAGGATACCGGGTCACCTCGCCTGCGGCAAATCCTCTGTCGCCTCGGCGTGCTCGTCGGCACCTTCGCGGTGGATCCGCTGGTAGATCTCCTCGCGATGCACGGCGACATCCTTGGGGGCATTGATGCCGATACGCACCTGGTTGCCCTTGACGCCGAGCACGGTCACGGAGACGGAGTCCCCAATCATCAGCGTCTCCCCGACGCGGCGGGTCAGAATCAACATAGAACTCTCCTCGGGCCGACGGAGACTTCCTGTCGGCATGGACTGCAACTCGGACCGCTCTCGACCGTGGATACCGATTACAGGCCAGTCAGAAGCGGAAAGGATGTCGCCTGGAACCCACGCGGTCAACCGGCGCGGGAAGATATTTAGCGCCCGCTTATCCCCTTCGCGCCGCGACCCAGCCTGCCACGTCGGCCAGCGCAGCCTGTAGCGCCGGACCGTCGTCGCCGCCGCCTTGCGCGAGGTCGGGACGACCGCCGCCCTTGCCGCCGATGCGCCCTGCGATCTCGGACAGGAGCTCACCCGCACGTACGGTTCCGGCCGCGGCCCCCCCGACTCCAGCGACCAGCGCGGCCTTGCCGTTCTGGGCCCCGGCGAGGACCACCACGACGTCGCCGAGCTGCTGTTTGATCCGGTCCACCGCATCCCGCAGGGCCTTGGCATCAAGGCCCTCGATGCGCGCGGCGACCACCTTGATGCCCCCGACATCGACCGCAGTGCCGGCGAGGTCGGACGTGGCCCCGCTCGCCGCCTTGGCCTTCAATGCGTCGAGCTCCCGCTCGAGCTGCTTCTGCCGCTCGATCAGCGCGCGCACGCGATCGCCGACATCGGCCGCGGTGCCGCCGAGGAGGCCGGCAGCGTGACGCAGGCGGTCTTCTTCTCCGCGCACATGATCGAGCGCCGCCTGGCCGGTCAGCGCCTCGATCCGGCGCACGCCGGAGGAGACGCCCCCCTCGGACACCAGCTTGAACAGGCCGATGCGTCCGGTGCGGTCGACGTGGGTGCCGCCGCACAGTTCGACCGACTCGCCCATCGTCACCACGCGCACGCACTCGCCGTACTTCTCGCCGAACAGCGCCATGGCGCCCGAATCGAGCGCCGCCTGCATGTCCATCTGCTCGATCGACACCGGGTGATTGGCACGGACCTCGCGATTGACCCGCCGTTCGATCTCGCCGAGCTCGTCCGCCGTGACCGGCTGGAAATGCGAGAAGTCGAAGCGCAGCCGGTCCGGTGCGACCAGGGAGCCCTTCTGCGCGACATGCGTACCGAGAAGATCGCGCAGCGCGCCATGTAGCAGGTGGGTCGCACTGTGGTTGAGCACGATGGTCGCGCGTCGCTCGGGGTCGACGGCACCGGCGAGGCGATCGCCCACGCGCAGCCCCCCGGCGACCAGACGGCCCAGATGACCGTGGAACTGGCCGGCCAGCTTGAGCGTGTCGTCGACTTCGAACCGGACCGCTTCCGCGTCCAGCGCGCCGGTATCACCGACCTGACCGCCGGATTCGGCGTAGAACGGCGTGCGGTCGAGGATGACCACTGCAGCATCGCCGGCGGCAATCGCGTCCACCGGCCGCCCGTCGCGCAGCAACGCGACGATCTGCAGGCCCTGCGCCGTCGTAGCGTGGTACCCGTCGAACACGGTCGGCGACAGCTGGGCCACGAGATCGGCCGGCAGCCCGGTGCCGGACGCGAACTTGCCGGCGGCGCGCGCCGTCTCGCGCTGGCGCTGCATGGCCGCGTCGAAGCCGGCGATGTCGACGTCGAGGCCACGCTCGCGCGCGATGTCGGCGGTCAGATCGAGCGGGAACCCGTAGGTGTCGTACAGGCGGAACGCGTCCTCGCCGGGGATCGTGCCCAGGCTGCGCGTGGCGATCTCGTCGAAGATCCGCATCCCCGCATCGAGGGTTTCGGCGAAGCGCTCCTCCTCCGCACGCAGCGCGCGCTCGACCAGCTCGCGCTTGATCCGCAGTTCCGGATAGGCCTCGCCCATCACGGCATCGAGGGTCTCGACCATCGAATGGAAGAACGGTTGCCGCACGCCCAGCATCCACCCGTGGCGCAGCGCACGGCGGATGATCCGACGCAGCACGTAGCCGCGGCCCTCGTTCGAGGGCAGCACGCCGTCGACGATCAGGAAACTGCAGGCGCGGATGTGGTCTGCGATCACGCGCAGCGACTTGTTCTCCAGGTCCTGCGTACCGGTGAGCTCGGCCGCCTTGCGGATCAGCGCCTGGAAGACGTCGATCTCGTAATTGCTGTGCACGCCCTGCAGGATCGCGGCGAGGCGCTCGAGCCCCATGCCGGTATCGACGCACGGCGCCGGAAGCGGCAGCAGGCTGCCGTCGGCCTGCTTGTCGAACTGCATGAAGACCAGATTCCAGATCTCGATGAACCGGTCGCCGTCTTCGTCGGGCGAGCCCGGCGGACCGCCGGCGATGTGCGCGCCGTGGTCGTAGAAGATCTCGGTGCACGGACCGCAGGGCCCGGTGTCGGCCATCTGCCAGAAATTGTCCGAAGCGAACGGTGCGCCCTTGTTGTCGCCGATGCGCACGATGCGGTCTTCGGGAATGCCGACCATGTCGCGCCACAGCACGTAGGCCTCGTCGTCGGTGTGATAGACCGTGACCAGCAGGCGCTCGGCCGGCAGCTTCCACACCTGGGTGAGCAACTCCCAGGCCCAGGCGATGGCGTCCTTCTTGAAATAGTCGCCGAACGACCAGTTGCCGAGCATTTCGAAGAAAGTGTGGTGACGCGCGGTATAGCCCACCGAATCGAGATCGTTGTGCTTGCCGCCGGCGCGCAGGCAGCGCTGCACGTCGGCCGCGCGCACGTAGCTGCGCTTCTCGGCGCCCAGGAACACGTCCTTGAACTGCACCATGCCCGAGTTGGTGAACAGCAGCGTCGGGTCGTTGCCCGGGACCAGCGGCGCGGACGGCACGATCGTGTGCCCCTTGTCCCTGAAGAACGCGATGAAGTCGGCGCGGATCTGCGCGGTGCTGGTCGGAGCGTGCGTGGTCATAGGCCTGGCGTTGACGAAAACGGGCATGCGCCGCGTTCCGCACCGCCGTGTGGCGGCATCGGCCCGAAGCTGTCGCCCAATCGGCAAAGGGTAGCAGGCCGCGGCGCTTCGCGGCCCGCCCTGGGCCGCTCGGCGCACGCGGGACCCGCGTCCCCGCCGCGCGATCAGCGGCCGCAGAACCGCCTGATCGCGTTGCGCATCACCTCGGCGCCGAACCCCCGACGTATCAGGAAATCGCCCGCCTTGCGCCGGCTCGCGACGTCGCCTGCGAGAACGCCCGCATCGAAGCGTCGTTCGAGCAGATCCAGCGCACGGGCCGGCCAGTCGGCATCCCCGTCCTCTTCGATCGACTGCAAGGCACCGGCGACCACGTCCGCGCCGAGACCGTGGGTGCCGAGCTCGGCCTCGATCCGGATCGGGCCGTAGCCGGCCATCACCCGGGCCCGGGCCAGGCTGGCCGCGAAGCGGGCATCGTCCTGCCAGCCGGCTTCAACCATCGTCGCGACGGCAGCTTCCGCCGCGTCGTCGCTGACTCCACGCGCGATCAGCTTGCGCTGCAGCTCGGGCCTCGAGTGCTCGCGTCGGACCAGCAGAGCGAGCGCCCGCTGGGCCGGGGTCGCCTCGCCCCGCCGGCGCCGCGCCCGGGACCCGCTGTCCGCGCCTGCATCCGCCTCGTCGACCGGCCCGGGTTCGATACCCCGGGCATCGACGAGCGCGGCGGCCTCACTCGGCGTCTTCGTCCGCATCCGCGATCGCGATCGCGGCAGGCAGCAGCCGCTCGCGAATGCCTGCCTCGAGACGGGCCGCGACCTCCGGGTTGTCCTTGAGGTACTGGCGGGCGTTCTCCTTGCCCTGCCCGATCCGCTCGTCGCCGCAGCTGTACCAGGCGCCGGCCTTCTCGACCAGCTTGGCCTCCACGCCCATGTCGATCAGCTCGCCCTCGCGGCTGATGCCTTCGCCGTAGAGAATCTCGGTGACGACCTGCTTGAACGGAGGCGCCATCTTGTTCTTGACGACCTTGATGCGGGTCTGGTTGCCGATGATCTCGTCGCCCTTCTTGATCGCGCCGATGCGGCGGATGTCGAGGCGGACCGAGGCGTAGAACTTCAGCGCGTTGCCGCCGGTCGTGGTCTCGGGGCTCTGGCCCGGCATCATGATGCCGATCTTCATGCGCAGCTGGTTGATGAAGAACACCATGCAGTTGCTGCGCTTGATGTTGCCGGTCAGCTTGCGCAGCGCCTGGCTCATCAGACGGGCCTGCAGGCCCGGCAGCTGGTCGCCCATCTCGCCTTCGATTTCGGCGCGCGGCGTCAGGGCGGCGACCGAGTCGATCACGACCATGTCGACCGAGTTCGAACGGACCAGCATGTCGGCGATCTCGAGCGCCTGCTCGCCGGTGTCGGGCTGCGAGACCAGCAGGTCCTCGACGTTGACGCCGAGCTTCTGCGCGTAGGTCGGATCGAGCGCGTGCTCGGCGTCGATGAACGCCGCGACGCCGCCCATCTTCTGGCACTGCGCGATCGTCTGCAGGGTCAGCGTGGTCTTGCCCGAGGATTCCGGACCGTAGACCTCGATGACGCGGCCGCGCGGCAGGCCGCCGATGCCGAGCGCGAGGTCGAGCTGCAGCGACCCGGTCGGGATCACTGGAACCACTTCCGATACGCGGTCGCCCATGCGGATCACCGAGCCCTTGCCGAACTGCTTCTCGATCTGGCTCAGGGCTGCGGAGAGCGCGCGCTTCTTGTTCTCGTCCATCGTGGTGGTCCTTGTCATTCGTGTTCCGGAGTGATGACGGCATCGTCGCAGCAGCCGTTCGCACAGGCTGCGACGCGGTGGCGTGGCAACCAGGACGCTAGGCCCGGACGCGTGGGCCGGTCATTGGCGAAGGGGACGCAGGCCGGTCGGGAAACGCCGCGGCAGCGGTGGGCAGCGATCCGACTCACCGGTTCGGCCGCACCAGACCGCAATACAGGCCCTCGATGGCGAAGTCCTGGTCGGGCAGGACCTCGATCGGCGCGTAGTCGGGGTTGCGCGGCAGCAGGCGGATCCGGTCCTTGCCGATCTTCAACAGCTTCACCGTGATCGCGTCGTCCAGACGGGCGACGACGATCTGGCCGGAACGTGCGTCGCGGGTTCGGTGCACGCCGATCAGGTCACCTTCGAAAATGCCCTCGTCGCGCATCGAATCGCCCTTGACCTTGAGCAGATAGTCAGGCGACGGCGAGAAGAACACGCGATCGAGCACGACATAGTCGTCCGATCCGATGTCGGCGCCGATCGGCAGACCGGCCGCCACCTGGCCCAGCACCGGCAGCCGCAGGGCGTCACCGGCGTGGGACTGCGACAGCGCCAGGGCCTGCTGCGCGGGTTCCAGTGCCACCCGCAGGCGGATCCCCCTGGCCCGGCCGGGCAGGCGCTCGATCGCACCCGCGGCCTCCAGGGCGTCGAGATGGTACTGGGCCGCCCGAACTCCGCTGAAGCCGAATGCCCGCGCGATTTCGCTCTGCGAAGGCGGCATGCCTTCGTGTTCGATGCGGTCCCCGATCATGTCGAGGATGGCGCGCTGGGTGGCGGAGATGTCCATGGTTAGTAGTATTACTACTAACCAGCTCCGTCGCAAGTATGTCCGGGTGTCGTGGGCTCAGTCGGCCGGCGGCACCCGGAGGTGGGATGCGTCCAGGGTGGCCCCGCCGCGGGGGCGCGTGCGTATCCGCGCGTCCGCGGGCAACGCGCCTTCGCCGTCGAGGTAGGCCGTGACCTGATCAAGCGCTGCGTAGATGTACGGCAACAGCGGGACATAGCGCGCGCCATAGTCCGGCAGCGCGAGGAAGCCGTCGAAATGCTGGGCGTTCTCCACCTGCCAGAAACGGACGTCGCGATCCGCTGCACGGGCTGCATCGACGTAGGGAACGCTGCTGAATGCCATCGGGATCAGGCCGTCGTCGATGCCGTGGACCACGACCACGGGCAGTCCGACCCGCGGCGGGCCCGCGCGCGTCGCGGAAACCCCGGTCTGCACGCGCCGGGCCGCTTCGCTGTCGCCTGCGACCAAGGCCCGCAGACATCGCAGCCCGGGCCACGCCGGGTCCGGTCCGGCCGCGCGGGCATCGACGATTCCCACGCCGGCGCCGGGCGGAATGCCGCTGCCGTCGCTCCACCAGCCGGCGCGCTCCGTGGACGTGGCCGGCCGTGGCGCAAGCGACGCGTCCAGTGCGGCAACGCGGTAGCCGCAGGGGTGTGCGTCGAAGCCGAAGCGGCCGTAGGCCGACGCATAGGTCACGGCCACGGATCGCCACAGATCGAAGCCCACCGACAGCGCGCCCGCGCGCAGCGCGGGTCCGGTCCAGCCGGCCGCCTCCATCCGGTCGCGCGCGGACCGCGCCTGCGCGGGCGTATCCCCGCCCTCGACCAGGCCCGCCTCGCGCAGCGTGGCGCAGCGAGCCGCCCACACTGGCGCCATTTGCCCAGCAACCGGCGGCTGCGGAAGATCGTCCACTGCCAGGAGGGCGCACGGCATCAACAGGGCGGCCTCGGTGGCGTAGTCGTACAGCGTGCGCGCACCGCTCGCTTCGACGTGGACGCTGGGTTCACCCGCAACCACGGCATCCAGCCAGTCTCCACCGAGCTCGGCCGCGCGCAATACGGCGCCGCCGCCGTTGGACAGGCCGACCGCGATGACGCGCGTATTCGCGAAGTCGAACGGCGCGGCATCGGGCAGCGCCTCATCGAGCGCACGAAGCGCGAACTCGGCTGCCTGTCGCACGTGCAGGCCCCAGTCCGCTTCCGGGTTGTCGCCGGAGTGCGCGTGCTTCACCGCCACACCGGTGGCGCCGGGCGCATCGATGTGGAAAGCCGCCTCGGCGGGGCGTGCAGTCACGGTGCCGTCGACCGCGAATCCTGTCGCCGCGTCGAGGTCGACGTAGTCGGTGCCCGCGCCCTTGTCGGTATAGGCGACCGCGCACCCGCGCGGCAGGCCCCACGCGCCCGCCACCGCGATCGCGCCATAGATGCCGCGCGAGCCGGAGGACGCGGTGACCACCACGCAGCGCGCCGCGCGGTCGAACGCGTCTGGAATCTGCACCATGACCCGATGCGGATGCTGCGCGCCCGGCACGGTCGCCAGCGCCTGGAATTCGCGCCCCGGCACGGCCACCGTGCTGCCGTAGAGCGTGCCGTAGCCACCCGCCGGCGACAGGTCGGCGATGCCGCGCCAGTTCGACCAGATCGCGCGCCGCCTCGCCTCGGTCGGGGTCGCAGCGGCCGGATCGGCGAATGCCGGCGGCGCCATCGACCGCAGCCCCTCGGCTCCCAGACCTGCCGTCAACAGGTCGTCGGCGCCGCGATGGATCGAACTGCGGGGGTGCTGGAAGTCGGTGGTCATCGCGGACGGCGGGCCGGCAGTGTGGGACAGGCCGACGCAGGCCGGCAGTAGGAGAACGAGCGCGGGCGCGCAGATGCGCAGGAGACGGTTGGCCATGCCGGAACGGTAGCAGTGCGACGTCGCGTGCCCATCGTACTTTGGTACCACGGCGGGGCCCGGCGGCCCTGCTATCGTGGCTGCGCTTCCCGCCCACCGGCGGTGGCATGTGGACACCCGTCATGCCCAAGCTGCTCATCGCCGACGATCATCCCCTGTTCCGCGCCGCGCTGCGCGCCGCTGCCGACGACGCGGCGCCCGGCGTGGTCACGCGCGAGGCGGAAACGCTGGCAGACGTGCTCGCCCAGCTCGAAGCGGAAGACGACGTCGATCTGGTTCTGCTGGACCTGCACATGCCGGGCAACCACGGCCTGGCCGGATTGGCGGCGATCCGCGCACAGTTTCCAGCGGTGGCGGTGGTGCTGGTCTCGGCCAACGAGGATCCGCGCGTGGTCCGGCGCGCGCTGGATCACGGTGTTGCAGGCTACATCCCGAAAAGCGCGGGACTGGACGAGTTGCGGGCGGCGATCCGCAGTGTGCTGGCCTGCGAACACTGGCTGCCGCCTGCGCTGCGAGGCGCCGTCGCACGCGCCTGCTCGGCGCCGGAAGACACGGAACTCGCCGCGCGCCTGGCCAGCCTGACGCCGCAGCAGTTCCGTGTGCTTTCGCTGGTGGCCGAGGGCCTGCTCAACAAACAGATCGCCGACCGACTCGACGTGCAGGAGCGCACCGTCAAGGCGCACATGTCGGCGATTTTCGACAAGCTCGGCGCACGCAACCGCACCCATGCGGGCGTGATCCTCCGACGGCTCGAGATCAACGATCCTGCGCAGCGCGTGACCGCGGACTGAGCGCCGCGGTCACAGGCGGCTCGCGCTCAGCAGGCGGGAGATGCCCTCGGGCTCATCCCACGGCAGAACCGGGACGCGCGAGCCCGGTTCCATCTCGACGCACGCGCGCCGGCCGCTTCGGAAAAGTTGCTCGGGGCAAGCCGACTACTGCTCGGTGGCGGGCGCGACCCGTCGCTGGGGTGGGTTGATCCACTGGATCTGGAGTCCGTTCCGACGCGCTTTGCGTTCGACGGCCGCCATGTAGGTGCCATCCTGCACCATCAATCCCGACGAGGGCGCTACCGTGGCCGATGGCCGGGTCGGTTGACTCGCGCACGCCGTCACCAGGGCGATGAGCGCAAACGCCGCGCTCAGGCGATGTCCCGAGATTCTCATGAAGCTGCTCCCTTGCTGACACGGCAGGAGCTTCTCTATACACCCTGGAGCGTCCGTCTGCTCAGCCGTCCGTCGGCGCCTCATCGGTCAGCCGACCGGCGGCATTCCGGATCGTGCCGAGCTCCGCGAGCACGCTCGTGGCATAGCAGCCCGCAGGCAGCGAAAACGCCAAGGCCAGCGTATGCGGGTCCAGCCAGTCCCAGGCGAGGTCGGCCGCCAGCAGCCGGGTCGCGCGCCGGTCCTGGGCCAGGCCGGCCTGCTCCAGGCCTGCGCGAAGCGACAGCATCCTGGGTTCGTCGAGGGCGGCCAGCTCGCGTGCGAGCGCGGTGCCGGTGGTCCGCAGCGTGCCCCTGCCCCACAGCGGCGCCGTCGGGTGGATGTCGTGCGCCGCCGCTCGCGCGTCGAGCGCCGCGCGCGCCGCGTCCGGTTCTGGCCCGAAGATGCTGCGCGAGCCGTCGAGCATCCACACCTCGCCATCGAGCCCGGCATCCCAGTCGCCGGCACGCACGCGCGACTCCAGCACCCGGTTGAAGACGGCAGAGCGTGCCGCGGACAACAGCATGGCCCGCTGGTCGCGAGCGATCCGCCGCCGGGGCTCGGCGAACATGGCGAGCGCCTTCTCGAGATTGCCACCGGCATGGCCGAAGCGCTGCTCCCCGAATGCGTTCGGAACACCGCGCGCGGCGATCACTGCAAGACGGGCATCGATCATGTCCGTCCGGCCGCGCACATCGCGCAGGGTCAACGCGAAGCGGTTGCCGGCCAGCGCACCACGCGGGAGCTTGCGTGCGTGCCTGCACGCGGCGCGCACGTGCAAGGCCTGCCCGTCACCGCGGGCCATGGACTCCAGCGCCGCTGGATCCGGATCGGCGCGACCGGGCAGTTGCACGCTGAAGCGTTGGGTGGTGACGGCATGGCGATCCTTGAGTCCCGCATAGCCCACCGCGGCAGGCGCCACGCCCGCCCAGCGTGCCAGCAGCCCGGCGACGAAGGCAGTGTTCATGCCGCGCTTCTCGATCGTCAGCAGCAGGTGTTCTCCGGCCCCGCTGGGCTCGAAGGCATCGAGCTCGTCGACGCGGAAATCCTCGGCGTCCTGGCGGATGGTGGCCGCGAGGACGGCTTCACCATGCGCCCGGGGCGCTGCCTCGGCGTCGGTCACGCCGGCACGAGCAGGCATACCGCCTGCGCCGCGATGCCTTCGCCGCGGCCGGTGAAGCCGAGACGCTCGCTGGTGGTGGCCTTGATCGAGATGCGATCGGGCTCGAGACCGAGATCCGACGCGATCGCCGCGCGCATGGCCCCGGCATGGGGCGCGATCTTCGGCTGCTCGCAGATCACCGTGATATCGGCATTGCCCAGCTGCCAGCCGCGCGCGGCGAGCAGCGCCTTGCAGTGCCGCAGCAGGACGCGGCTGTCGGCGCCCTTCCAGCGGTCGTCGCCGGGTGGGAAATGCACGCCGATGTCGCCCAACGCCAGTGCGCCCAGCATGGCATCGCACAACGCATGCAGTGCGACGTCGCCATCGCTGTGCGCCAACACGCCTCGACCGTGCGCGATACGCACGCCACCGACCATCACGTGGTCGCCATCGCCGAAGGCGTGGACGTCGATGCCCTGGCCGATCCGGAAACTGGGAATTGCAGACATCGCGTTCGCTCTACTCGAAGAAAAAAAAGCATTGTGCCGGCCTTGCGCCGCTGCCACGCACGCCCCGCGGGCCCGGTCAGTGCGTCCGGCGCGCGAGCTCGAACGCGAATCTGGCCAGATCGGCCGGCGTGGTGATCTTGAAGTTGTCGTCCGCGCCTTCCACCAGCAACGGGCGCGCGCCGAGCCGCTCCATCGCCATCGCCTCGTCGGTCACCGCGACGCCGGCTGCGGCGGCGGCCTCGAGTGCGCGCGTGAGCTGCAGGCGGCGGAACAGCTGCGGAGTCAGCGCCCGCCACAGACGCTCGCGCGGCTCGGTGCCGTCGATGCCGCCATCGTCGCCCGCGCGTTTGAGCGTGTCGCGTACCGGCGCCGCGAGGATCGCACCCACGGGATCGGCGCGGCCGCGTTCGAGCAGGGCATCCAGATCCGCGTGCGCCAGGTTGGGACGCGCGGCATCGTGGACGAGAACGAACTCGTCGGCACGCACGGAGTCCGGCAAGGCGGCCAGCCCGGCGAGCACGGAGTCGGCGCGGCTCGCCCCACCGGCCGTGATCAGACAGGGGCGTCCGAGCGTCCCATCCGCCCGGAACGCGGACTCCGGCGCCGCGCCCTCCTCCAGCACCAGCACCAGGCCGGTGATTCCGGAGTGCGATGCCAGTGCGTCGAGGGTATGCGCCAGCACGCTGCGACCCGCGACCTCGAGGTATTGCTTGGGCACATCGCCGCCGAAGCGCGTGCCGCGGCCGGCGGCGGGCACGATCGCCCAGGTCACGGCACGGGCTCCGCAGTGCTGCCGCCCTGTCCGGCGGTCAAGGGCGCGATGCGGGCGTCGTCGACCACCCGATAGAACGTTTCGCCCGGCTTGATCATGCCCAGCTCACCTCGCGCGCGCTCCTCGATGGCCGCTTCGCCCGATTTGAGGTCGGCCACTTCGGCCGCAAGTGCATCGTTGCGCTGCTGCAGGCCCTCGTTCTGACGGGCCTGCGCTTCCACGCGTCCGCGCAGCTCGTCCACCTGGGTGGTGCCGCCGACGCCGAACCACAGCCTGTACTGCAGCCACGCCAGCAGGCCGGCCAGGCCCAGCAGCATGAGCAGGAACGCGCGCACGCGCATCGGGCCGGTCGCTCCCCGCTCAGCGCTTCAGGGACACGAACGCATCGCGGCCGGCGTACCGCGCGTTCGCGCCCAGGGCCTCCTCGATGCGCAGGAGCTGGTTGTACTTGGCGACGCGGTCGCTGCGGCACAGCGAGCCGGTCTTGATCTGCGTGGCCGTGGTGGCGACCGCGATGTCGGCGATCGTCGTGTCTTCGGTCTCACCGGAGCGATGCGACACGACGGCGGCATAGCCCGCGGCATCCGCCATGGCGATCGCCTCGAGCGTTTCGGTCAGCGTGCCGATCTGGTTGACCTTGATCAGGATCGCGTTCGCGGTCTCCGAATCGATGCCTTCCTTGAAGATCTTCGGATTGGTGACGAACAGATCGTCACCGACCAGCTGCACCTTGCTTCCGATGCGGTCGGTCAGCTGCTTCCAGCCGGTCCAGTCGTCCTCCGCCATGCCGTCCTCGATCGTGATGATCGGGTACTGCGCGGCCCAGTCGGCGAGGAAGTCGACGAACTGCTCGCCGGTCAGGCGCTTGTTCTCGCCGACCAGGTGGTACTTGCCGTTCTCGAAGAACTCGCTCGATGCGACATCCAGGCCCAGCAGCACGTCTTCGCCCGCGGCGTAGCCGGCCTTGCCGATCGCCTCGAGAATGGTGTCGAGCGCTTCGACATTGCTGCGGAAGTCCGGCGCGAAGCCGCCTTCGTCGCCGACTGCCGTGCTCAGGCCGTGGCCCTTGAGCACGGACTTGAGCGCGTGGAAGATCTCGGTGCCCGCGCGCAGCGACTCGGAAAAACTCGAGAAGCCGACCGGCAGCACCATGAATTCCTGGAAATCCACGTTGTTGTCGGCATGCGCGCCGCCGTTGATGATGTTCATCATCGGCACCGGCAGCACCGGCGCGCGATCACCGGCCAGCAGCTTCCACAGCGGGATTTTTTTTGACGCGGCGAGCGCATGCGCATTCGCCATGGAGACCCCGAGCAGCGCGTTCGCGCCGAGGCGACCCTTGTTCTCGGTGCCGTCGAGATCGATCAGGCGCTTGTCGAGACCAGCCTGGTCGGCGGCGTCGAAGCCCTTGAGCGCATCGGCGATCGCGCCGTTGACGTTGCCCACCGCCTTCTGCACGCCCTTGCCCAGATACCGCGTCTTGTCGCCATCACGCAGCTCCACTGCTTCGCGGGCGCCGGTCGAGGCGCCGGACGGCACCATCGCACGGCCGAAGCTGCCGTCTTCCAGCGTCACTTCGGCTTCGAGGGTCGGGTTGCCGCGGGAGTCGAGGATCTCGCGGGCATGGATCTTGGCGATGGCGGTCATGGTCGAAAAAGCTCTCAGGGTCGAGGGAAGAGACGAAAGACAACTCTAATTCTGCGTCAGCGGGACGTGCTCGGCCTTGCTATACAGACGCATCCGTTCCAGGACGTCATTGCAGCCCACGCAATTGTCGATCCGCAAGGAGTTGAACCGGTCGATCCTGTAGTGCGCGGTCGGGCTCGCCTGATCCAGGCGTGAGGCGAACACCAACATACGTGCACCTTCGCTGCCAGCAGGAAGAGCGCCCCCGATGCAGGAGTTCGGCGGAACGCCATCGACCCCGGGCTTGAAGCTCATTTCGGACGCAAGGACGCCGTTGCGGGCTGGCACGCCTCGATAGGTCTCGAGGAGATCGTACGTCGCGACCGCCGTCCAGAAGCGTTGGCTGCCGGCAGGAGGCCGTTCTTCGAGTGTCCGGATACGCGCGAGAAACACCACATCAGCGTTGTAGTAACCGCGAATTTCATCCTGGAGCCGACGAGAAGGATCACCCCAGGAGCACGCAATCGACGACAACGGCGCCAGAATGAGCGCACACAGCATCCAGGTCGGGATCGCCCGTCGCATCACGATTCCGAGCGCGTCTGACGCGCATGCGCTTCGGCAACGTCGGGAAATTCAGAAGCAGAGGTGTTCGCCCGGCTATCCAAGGCCAAGCCGTCCCGATCCGCAGACGACACGGCGTTACGGGCGCTGCGGATGGTCAGCGCGGTCGCCAGCGCACACAGTACCGGTGCGACCAGCCAGGGCGCCCAACCGCTCAGAGGTCGGCTTCCGCGAAGCCGACACGCTTGGTCACGGCGTCGAGTTCGAGCATGGTTTCCAGCAGCGCGCGCATGCGATCCAGCGGCCAGGCATTGGGGCCGTCGCTGAGCGCTTCTTCGGGCTTGGGGTGGGTTTCCATGAAAACGCCGGCCACGCCGACGGCGATCGCCGCGCGTGCCAGCACCGGTACGAATTCGCGCTGGCCACCGCTGGACGTGCCCTGCCCGCCGGGCAACTGCACCGAATGGGTCGCGTCGAACACGACCGGACAGTCCGTCTCGCGCATCACCGCGAGACTGCGCATGTCGCTGACCAGGTTGTTGTAGCCGAAGCTCGCGCCGCGCTCGCAGACCATGATCTGGTCGTTGCCGGTGGACTTGGCCTTTTCGACGACCGGTTTCATGTCCCACGGCGACAGGAACTGGCCCTTCTTGATGTTGACCGGCTTGCCGGCCGCGCAGACCTTCTTGATGAAATCCGTCTGGCGCACGAGGAAGGCCGGCGTCTGCAGCACGTCGACGACCGAGGCGACCTCGTCCATCGGGGTGTATTCGTGCACGTCGGTGAGCACCGGAACGCCGAGCTGGCGCTTCACTTCACTCAGCACGCGCAGCCCCTCTTCCATGCCCGGGCCGCGGAAGCTGGTGCCGGACGTGCGGTTGGCCTTGTCGAAGCTCGACTTGAAGATGAAGTTGATGCCCAGCGCCGAGGTGATCTCCTTCAGCTGGCCGGCGACGTCGAGCTGCAGCTGCTCGGACTCGATCACGCAGGGCCCGGCGATCAGGAAGAAGGGCTGGTCGAGACCGATTTCGAATCCACACAGTTTCATACAGTGACCTCCTTGAGCGGGGCGGCGTCTTCAAGGCGACCCGTCGTGGCGCGACGCGCGCGCGCAGCCCCGACGAAACCGACGAACAGCGGGTGGCCGGTGCGCGGCGTGGACAGGAATTCCGGATGCGCCTGGCAGGCGATGAACCAGGAGTGCCGCGGCAGTTCGATCATCTCCACCAGCAGATCGTCCATCGACTTGGCCGAAATGACCAGGCCCGCGTCCTCGAGCTGGGTGCGGTAGCGATTGTTGAACTCGTAGCGGTGTCGGTGACGCTCGCCCACGACGTCCTGGCCATACACCTCGCGCGACTTCGTGCCGGGCTTCAGGCGCTGCTCCTGCAGGCCCAGGCGCATCGTGCCGCCGAGGTCGCTCTTCTCGTCGCGACGCTCCACTTCCCCGGTCTGCGTGCGCCATTCGGTGATCAGGCCGATCACCGGATGCGGCGACTGCTTGTCGTTCTCGGTGCTGTTGGCGCCTTCGAGACCGGCGACGTGGCGGGCCACATCGACGACCGCCGCCTGCATGCCGTAGCAGATACCGAAATACGGCAGGCCGCTTTCACGTGCGTGCTTCGAGGCCAGCACCTTGCCCTCGAAGCCGCGGTCGCCGAAGCCACCGGGCACCAGCACGCCGTCGACATCGCCGAGCCACGCGGCGGCCCCGTCGCGCTCGATGTCCTGCGACTCGATCCACTTCAGCTTGACCCGGGTGCGCTGGCGGATGCCGCCATGCTTCAGCGCCTCGCCGACGGATTTGTAGGCGTCCTTGTGGTCGACGTACTTGCCGACCACGGCGATGGCGACCTCGTCGACCGGATGCTCGACCGCATCGACGACCGCCTGCCATTCCGACAGGTCGGCGTGGGGCGCCGCGCGCCCGTCGAGGCGCAGGCGTTCCACCACCAGCTGGTCCAGCCCCTGGGCGTGCAGCCACATCGGGATCTTGTGGATGTTGTCGAGGTCCACGGCCGAGATCACCGCCTTTTCGGACACGTTGGTGAACGAGGCGATCTTGCGCCGCTCGCTGTCGGGGAGGGGCTGCTCGCTGCGACACAGCAGGATGTCGGGCTGGATGCCGATCGAGCGCAGCTCCTTGACCGAATGCTGGGTGGGCTTGGTCTTCAGCTCGCCGGCGGCGGCGATGTAGGGCACCAGGGTCAGATGCATGAAGAGCGCCTTCTCGCTGTCGCGGTCGGTGCGGATCTGGCGGATGGCCTCCAGGAACGGCAGCGACTCGATGTCGCCGACCGTGCCGCCGATCTCGACCAGCGCCACGTCGAAGCCCTGGGTGGCCTCGTCGATCGCGCGCTTGATCGCATCGGTGATGTGCGGGATCACCTGCACGGTCGCGCCGAGATAGTCGCCGCGGCGCTCCTTGCGGATCACGCTCTCGTAGATCTTGCCGGTCGTGATCGAGTTCTTGCCCGACAGGCGCACATTGATGAAGCGCTCGTAGTGGCCGAGATCGAGATCGGTTTCCGCGCCGTCGTCGGTCACATAGACCTCGCCGTGCTGGAACGGGCTCATCGTGCCGGGATCGACGTTGATGTAGGGATCGAGCTTCATCATCGTCACCCGAAGGCCGCGGGCTTCGAGAATGGCCGCGAGGGACGCGGCCGCGATGCCTTTCCCGAGGGAAGAGACCACGCCGCCTGTGACGAACACGAGCGGAGTGACGGAACTGTTGGGCAGGGTCATGGGCACAGCGGGTCGCTGGAAAGCCCCATTCTACAGGCTGGGGACGCCGTGCGCCCGATGGGCCGTGCGTGGAGCCGCAGATACGGGAACGCCCCGGCGGGCCGGGGCGTTCCGTCGATCATGCCGGGTGGCTGGCGTCAGGCGGGATCGTCCTCGCCCTGCATCGCATCCTCCTCAGCCTCGTCGGCCTGCTGCGCGGCTTCAGCCTGCGCGTCGTAGGCCTCGTTCAGGGCGTCGGATGCGTAGGTGCTCTCGACCGCAGCCGATTCGGCGGCCTGGGCCGCGGCCTCTGCAGTCTGGGCATCGGTCTCGGCCTGCTGGGCGGCGGCCTGGGCGGCACGGACCTGCTGCTCGGTGGTGGCATCCTGGGCGATGGCCGGGGCGGCGAATGCAGTAGCGACAAGGGCGGCGAACAGCACGTTGCGGGTCTTCATTGGACTCTCCATGGAACCTGTGATGTCGGCAGGACCGACAAGGGATCAGGCAGGCGGCCACCGGTCGGGGGATGGGGCCGGTCCTGCATCGAGCGACAAACCGCCGCCGACGGATGGAACCTAGCCATCTCTCCCCGGCCGCGAACTGAACAACGGCCCTCTTACGGCGGCCTGACGGAGGCTTAACGGAACTGCAAGCGATTACATGCTGTCGCGGCGCGCTTTGTGCCCGGAAGGTGCGAATCAGACCCTGCGACCCAGTTCCTTTAACATGCGCCGGTCTTTCCGCTCCGGGCACGCATGAACACCCGCTACAACGCCGCCGACATCGAAGTCCTCTCCGGCCTGGATCCGGTCAAGCGCCGCCCCGGCATGTACACCGACACCACGCGCCCGAACCATCTGGCGCAGGAAGTCATCGACAACGCCGTCGACGAAGCGCTGGCCGGGCACGCCCGCGAGATCGCCGTAACGCTGTTCAAGGACGGCAGCTGCGAGGTGTCCGACGACGGCCGCGGCATGCCGGTCGACATCCACCCGGAAGAAAAGATCCCGGGCGTCGAGCTGATCCTCACCCGCCTGCACGCCGGCGGAAAGTTCAGCAACAAGAACTACACCTTCAGCGGCGGCCTGCACGGCGTCGGCGTCAGCGTGGTCAATGCGCTGTCGACGCTGGTGGAAGTGCACATCAAGCGCGACGGCAGCGAGCACCGCATCACCTTCCGGAACGGCGACCGCGCCACGCCGCTGGAAGTCGTCGGCACCGTCGGCAAGAAGAACACCGGCACCCGCGTGCGCTTCTGGGCCGACCCGAAGTATTTCGACAGCCCGAAGTTCAGCGTGCGCGCCCTGCGCCACCTGCTGCGCGCCAAGGCCGTGCTGTGCCCCGGCCTGACCGTCACCCTGCTCGACGAAGCCACCGGCGAGCGCGACCAGTGGCTGTTCGAGGACGGACTGCGCGATTACCTTAAGGGCGAACTGGCCGAGCGCGAACTGCTGCCGCCGGAGCTGTTCGTCGGTGCGCTGAAGAAAGACACCGAGACCGTCGACTGGGCGGTCGCCTGGGTGGTCGATGGCGAGCTGGTGCAGGAGAGTTACGTCAACCTGATCCCGACCGCGCAGCACGGCACCCACGTCAACGGCCTGCGTACCGGCTTCACCGACGCGCTGCGCGAGTTCTGCGACTTCCGCAACCTGCTGCCGCGCGGCGTCAAGCTGGCGCCGGAAGACGTCTGGGACCGCGTCGCCTTCGTGCTGTCGATGAAGATGACCGACCCGCAGTTCTCCGGCCAGACCAAGGAGCGACTGTCGTCGCGTCAGGCCGCGGGCTTCGTCGAAGGCGCCGCGCACGACGCCTTCAGCCTGTGGCTCAACCAGCACACGGATCTGGGCGAGAAGATCGCCCAGCTCGCGATCGACCGCGCCAGCGCGCGGCTCAAGACCGAGAAGCAGATCGTCCGCAAGAAGGTCACGCAGGGTCCGGCGCTGCCGGGCAAGCTGGCCGACTGCATCAGCCAGGATCTCTCGCGCACCGAACTGTTCCTGGTCGAGGGCGACTCGGCCGGCGGCAGCGCCAAGCAGGCCCGCGACAAGGATTTCCAGGCGATCCTGCCGCTGCGCGGCAAGATCCTCAATACCTGGGAAGTCGCCAGCACCTCGGTGCTCGCGTCGGAGGAAGTGCACAACCTGGCGATCGCGATCGGCTGCGATCCGGGCAAGGAGGACATCTCCGGCCTGCGCTACGGCAAGGTGGTGATCCTGGCCGACGCCGACTCCGACGGCCTGCACATCGCCACGCTGCTGTGCGCCTTGTTCCTGCAGCATTTCCCGGCGTTGGTCGCAGCCGGCAACATCTTCGTCGCGATGCCGCCGCTGTTCCGCGTCGACGTGGGCAAGCAGGTGTTCTACGCGCTCGACGAGGAAGAGAAGCGCCTGCTGCTGGAGAAGATCGAGCGCGAGAAGATCAAGGGCCAGGTCAACGTGACCCGCTTCAAGGGTCTGGGCGAGATGAATCCCTCGCAGCTGCGCGAGTCCGCGATCCATCCCGATACACGTCGTCTGGTGCAGCTCACCGTCGACGACGACGTGTTGACGCGCTCGCTGGTCGACATGCTGCTGGCGAAGAAGCGCGCCGGTGATCGCAAGGCCTGGCTCGAGACCAAGGGCGATCTCGCGACACTGGAGGTCTGAGCGCGACTGCAGGCGCCCGATGTCATGGCGACGCACCCGACGCCGGGCGCCACGTCCCGGGCCCGGATCCGTGCGTGATCAGCCGGGCGGCCCGCCCCCGGCGTGGTCGATCGCCGCCGCGAGCATTCTGTGCAGCAACGGGATCAACGCGTCCGCACGGGCCTGGTCCCATGCGAACGTGACCTCGTCCATGTAGCAGCGCTGGCTGATCTCCAGCTGCACCGCTTCGACGCTGGCGTCGGGCCGCCCGTAGTGGCGGGTGATGAAGCCCCCCTTGAAGCGTCCATTGGCGACCGCGTCGAATCCCGACTGCGCCTCCAGCACCCCCACCAGTCGCGCCTGCAGCGCGCGACTGCAGCTGGCGCCACCTGCCGTGCCGAGGTTGAGGTCAGGCAGCCGTCCATCGAAGAGGAACGGCAGGGTGCCGCGGATCGAGTGCGCCTCCCACAGCACCACGCGGCCATGGCGCGCGCGCAGCCGCGCCAGCTCGTCCGACAACGCGGCGTGGTAGGGGCGCCAGTAGGTGTCCACCCGCGTCGCGATCTCGTCCGGCGCCGGTGCCTGTCCGTCGCGGTAGACCTTCCCCCCGTCGAAGCGGACCACCGGGCACAGCCCGGTGGTGTTCTGGCCGGGGTAGAGCGAGAGGTCGTCCTCAGAGCGGTTGAGGTCGATCACGTAACGGGAGTACGAGGGCACCAGCACCGATGCGCCGAGCGTACGCGCGAAGGCATAGAGCTCGGCAACGTGCCAATCGGTATCGGGCACCCGCCGCGCCTCGTCGGTCAGCCGCGCGACGAGCGCGTCAGGCACCCGGGTGCCGTTGTGCGGAATGCTGATCAGCAGCGGCGCTGTGCCGCGGTGGAGGTCGAACAGGGTGTCGCGCATGGGGGCCATTGTAGGGCGCCGGGCCTGCGCTTCAGCGCATCAGCACGATTTCCTCGGCGCTGGTGGGATGGATCGCGATGGTGTCGTGGAAATCGTCCAGTGTCGCCCCGAGTTTCAGCGCGACCGCGAACCCCTGCAGGATCTCGTCGGCGGCGTCGCCGAGCAGGTGGATGCCGACCACCCTGCGCTCCGCGCCCATGCAGACCAGCTTGAAGAGACTGCGCTGCGGGGACCCGGCAAGCGCCTCGCGCATCGGGCGGAAGCGGCTGCGGCAGATGTGGACGTCGTCGCCGTAGCGTGCACGCGCCTCCAGCTCGGTCAGCCCGACCGTCGCCAGCGGCGGGTGCGCGAACACGACCGACGGCACGTTGCCCGCATCGAGCCTGGCATCGGGTCGTCCTCCGAACAGGCGGTCGCACAGCCGCCGCGCGGCAGCGATCGCGACCGGGGTCAGCGCCGGACCACATCCGCAGATGTCGCCCACGGCGTACAGGCCGGGCGAAGGCGTGGCCTGCCATGCATCGACCGGAATGTTGCCCGCGGCATCGGGGGTGATGCCGACGCTCTCGAGCCCGATGCCGCCGGTGTTTGGACGACGTCCGGTCGCGAACATCACCTCGTCGTAGCCACCGCGCGTGCTGCCGTCGATGGCCTGCAGCTGCAGTCCCGCACCGGCCCGGCGCACGGCCTCGAGGTCGTAACCGAAGTGCAGGTGGATTCCCTGCTGGGTGTAGTTCTCCTGCAACTGTTCCACCAGCTCGACGTCCGCCTGCCGCAGCAGGCGCTGGTCGCGGATGTACATGTCGACCTGGCTGCCGAGCGCCTGCAGCACCCCGGCGAATTCGATCGCGATGTAGCCGCCGCCGATGATCGCCACGCGGTGTGGGGCCGACGACCATGCGAAGAAATCGTCCGATACCGCGCCGAGTCCGGCACCCGTCACCGGGGGCCGCTGCGGCGAAGATCCGGTGGCGAGCACGATGTGCGGTGCGCCCAGCCGTGTGCCGTCCTCGCACTCCACCTGATGCGGGCCCGCCAGACGGCCGCGGACCGGCAGCACGACGATGCCGTCCCGGTCCAGCCGGGTGCGATAGCTGTCGTGGATGCCGTGGATGTAACGCTGGCGATCGGTGATGAAACGCGACCAGTCGAACGCGACCCGTCCCGCGCCCGGCACGTCGAAGCCGAGCTGCCCCGCCTGGGCGATGCGCGCACCGAGTTCGGCCGCCATCCACATTGCCTTCTTCGGCACGCAGCCCACGTTGACGCAGGTGCCACCCAGGGCGCCGGGCTCGAGCAGGGCCACACGCTGTCCGTGTTCGGCTGCGCGGAACGCCGCGGCCAGTCCACCGGAACCGCCGCCGAGCACGATCAGGTCGAACTGCAGCGCCTCGCCACTCGCAGACGCGCTCATGCGAACCGGTCCGGCGCGTAGGGCGCGGGATCGAGGCGCGGCGCGCGGCCGCAGATCAGGTCTGTCATCAGGTGTCCGGTGGCGACGCTCATGCTGACCCCGAGCATGCCATGACCGGTCGCAAGCCAGAGGTGACGGGCTCCGGGAACGGCGCCGAGAATCGGCACGTCGTCCACGCTCATCGGCCGCCAGCCGTACCACTCCTCCTCGCGCACCGGCCCCTCCGGCACATGCAGGTAATCACGTGCGCCGCGCACCAGCGCGTCCAGGCGGACACGATTGAGCGAGCGGTCGTACCCCGAGAATTCCATCGTGCTGCCGAGGCGGAAGCCGCTGTCCCATGCCGTCACGCAGACGCTGCGCTCGTGCAGCACCATCGGCCGCTGCGGCACGCGCGCGGGTCTGGAATAGGTGATCGAATAGCCCTTGCCCGGTTGCACCGGCACGCGCAGGCGCAGCGCGCGGGCGAGTCGTGGCGACCAGGCGCCGGTCGCGAGCAGCAGATCGCGTCCAGCGAACGCGCCACGGGACGTGGTCACGTGCACGCCGTCGCGCACCTCGCCGGCCGCGAGCACCTCGCAGCCCTCGACCAGCGTGCCGCCGGCGGCCTGGAACGCGCGCGCCAGACCGGCGACGTAACGGTCGGGACGCAGGCGCGCGTCACCATCGAACCGCACCGCGCCGACCACGCCTTCGCGCAGCGCGGGCTCGCCGCGCAGATAGATGTCGCCGTCGATCATCTCCACCGGGATGCCCAGCGCGCGCAGGTGCGTCGCCTCGTCGGCGAAGGCCGCGAACTGCGCCGGATCGCGGTAGACGTGGTCGACCCCGGACGGCAGGAACTCGCACTCGATCCCGTGCGCTGAGAGCCACTCCGGGAATGCCGCGCGCGAGGCCTGGAGAAGCGCCGCCCGGGCCTGCATGCCGCGCAACCAGTCGCGACGGTTGCAGCGCCGCGCAAAGCCGGCCATCCAGTACCACAGCGCCGGATCGACCCGTGGGCTCACCCGCAGCGGGGCGTCGGGCGACAACATCCAGCGCAGCGCCCGCGCCACCGTTCCCGGCGCTGCGAGCGGCGCCGCATGACTGGGGGTGATCGTGCCGCAGTTGCCGTGCGAGCTGCCGCAGCCCGCCGTGCCCGCTTCGAGCACGCGCACCTGGCGGCCCGCCCCGAGCAGCGCCAGGCCGCTGGCCAGACCGATCACGCCCCCACCCACGATCAGAACGTCGTCGCGACCGGTCACCGCAGGCGCATCCTCATGCGGACGTCGGGGCGCGGCGCCATCGCGGCCGTCGCCCGTAGGTCGCCCAGCGCCAGAGCCACTCCGCCGGCCCGTACCGGCAGGCGCGCAGCCAGACATGGCTCACCGCGACCTGCGCCGCAAAGACCGCCAGCACCAGACCGGTCTGCGCCGCGCGCCCGAGCTCGCCCCACAGCCCCAGGCCATAACCGTAGAACACCAGCGAGCAGATCAGCGACTGCGCCAGGTAATGGGTGAGGGCCATGCGTCCCGCCGGCGCGAGCACGCCGAGTGCACGGGTACCGCGCGGGTGGGACCAGGCCAGCACGAGAAGCGCGACATAGCTCAGCGACAACGGCAGGGCGCCGAGCAACATCAAGGCGGCTGCCGCGACCGCGCGCGACTCGAAGACACCGTCGGTGAACGAAGTGCCGAGGGCCACGCCCGCCCATGTGAGCGCCACGCCCGGCGGCAGCGCGACCGCCAGCAGCCGCCACCAGAACCGGCGGTGCATGGCCGGAGCATGCAGCCAGCCGCCGCGCATCAGCCAGCTGCCGACCAGAAACACGCCCGTCGCCATCGGGACGATGATGAATTGTCCTTGCAGGAAGATCTGGGCGTAGTCGAGGACACGGCGCAGCGTGACCGCCCCGAAGCCGCCTTGGGGATAGATCTGCGCGGCCGCGGCCGCCGACGCGGTGAAGCCCGCGCGCATGTCCGCCATCACCTCGGCCGGCAGCACCAGCAACAGGCCCGCATTGGCGAGATAGAACAGGCCCATGCCGAAATAGAGGGCCAGGCCCACCAGCAGTTGCCAGCGCGGTGCCAGCGCGCGCATCACCATCAGCAGCAGTCCCGCCATCGCATAGGTATGCAGGATGTCGCCGGGCCACAGCAGCGTGATGTGCACCACACCGAAGACGAACAGCGCCGCCATGCGCCGCGCGAAGACCCGATCGACGCTGCGCCCTGCCGCGGCGATACGGTCGGCCATGAGCACGAATCCCATGCCGAAGAGGAGCGAGAACATCGTCCAGAACTTGCCGGCGACCAGCACGTGCACCGCCCAGGCCACCGCGTGATCCAGACCCTCGGCACCGGCAGGGAGGCCGCTGCCCATCTCCTGCATCGGCCGGGAGAACCACTCGACGTTCATTGCGAACACGCCGAGCAGCGCGGCGCCCCGCAACATGTCCATCACCGACAGCCGGTCGCCCGCCGCCACCGGACCGAGCATCGTGGTGGGTGTCTGCATCGCGCCCCCGGAGTTGCTGCACGCACCGCCGGGGCGGTGCGCGGGACCGGCGCCATCGCGCCGGCGTCGGACCTCAGTGCTGGTGACCGCCGTCGCCGTGCACGTGGCCGTGGTCGATCTCTTCCTGCGAGGCTTCGCGCACCTCGACGATCTCGACATCGAACTGCAGGTCCTTGCCGGCCATCGGATGGTTGAGATCCACGTCGACCACGCTCATGCCCACCTTTTCGATGGTCACCGCACGCGGACCGAAACTGGTGTTGAGCACGACCTGCTGGCCGACACTGAGCTTCTGCGCGCCGAAATGCTTCTTAGGCACGCGCTGGTTCATGCCCTCGCGGCGCTCGCCGTAGGCATCGGCAGCGGTCACGTCGGCCTTGAAGCTCTCGCCCGCCTCGCGTCCGTCCATCGCCTTCTCCAGGCCCGGGATGATGTTGCCGTGGCCGAACAGGATGGCCAGCGGTTCGCGGCCGCGCGAGGTTTCCACCGGCTCCTGACCGGCCTCGGCAACGCTGTAGTGGAAACGGACGACGCGGTCTTTCTCGATCTTCATTGGAATACCCGGTGGTGCGGACAGGCCGCTTGAGGAAAATGGCAGGATTGCGGCACGATGCCGGCAGATCGCCGACGGACGCGCCACATGCACCCGACCCCGCATTATCCGGACTCCACCGCGTCCGCGCCAATCGTGTGTGGCGCGCTGGGACTCGCGGCGGTGCTCATGCTGGCCGGGTGCGGTCGGCCGGACGTGCGGCCGGCGTCGCCGCCGGCGTCCGCGCGCCCCTGGACGCCGGTGACACCGGCCGATCCTGCCGCCGCCAACGCCGTCTCGATGCGCGCGATCAGTCTGGTGGGTACGCCCTACCGCTTCGGCGGCAACACGCCCGAAGGCGGCTTCGACTGCAGCGGCCTGGTCAACTACGTCTTCCGCGACATGCTCGATCTGCGCCTGCCGCGCACCTCGCGCGAGCTCTACGCCTACCAGGGCCCGAAGATCGATCCAGGGCGTCTGGCCACCGGCGACCTGGTGTTCTTCGGCAGCGGCGGCAGCGTGTCCCACGTCGGCATCTACATCGGTGAAGGCCGCTTCGTGCATGCACCCAGTACCGGTGGCACCGTGCGCCTGGACCATCTGGACGGCGCGTACTGGCGTGCCAATTACACCGGCTCGAAGCGGGTCCTCCAGTAGCGTCTCCACACGATCTTCACTGAATTGTGTTCAAAAACGGGTACTTGGTCGCATTCATTAATTTTCGTTTAACAATTTTCACATGCTCGTCCGGTAGCTTCCCCCGCTGGTCCGCGACAATGTGAAACCCACGTGACGATGACAGATGCCCAGCCAGGCGCTCGCGCCCACCGCGCCCGCCGTCTCCGCAATGCCCTTGTCGCCAGTGTTCTGAGCTGCGCTGCCGCCCCCGCCTTCGCCGGCCCGGGCCTCGCCGGCGACTCCGCCGACCAGCTGGTCGCCGCGCAGTCCACGTCGGTCGCACAGACCCTGACCGCGCCGCCGGTCCAGCTTCCCCAGCCCGAGATGCTGCTGGCCAGCGACATCAACCAGCTGATCGCGTTGCAGACCGACAAGCCGGTCGCCGCCGACGGCCGCGTCGAGACCCTGCTCAAGCGCGCCCTCACCCTGATCGGCACGCCCTACCGCTGGGGCGGTTCGAACCCCGACAGCGGTTTCGACTGCAGCGGCCTGGTCGGTTACGTCTTCCGTACGGCCCTCGGCATCGACCTGCCGCGCGTGTCCCGCGACATGGCCCAGAACGGCGAGCGCATCGACCGCACCGCGCTCACCGCGGGTGATCTGGTGTTCTTCGGCCGCGGCGGCAACCGCATCGACCATGTCGGCATCTATCTGGGCGAAGGCCGCTTCGTGCATGCACCGCGCAGCGGCAAGGACGTCATGGTGTCCGAGCTCGATACCGGCTACTGGGCCACGCGCTTCCGCGCCGCCCGCCGGGTCGCCGGCGTCTGACGGCAACCACGTCGCGCGAAGAAGGCCGCCCCCGGGCGGCCTTTTTCGTATGTCCTCAAGCGCCGGTGCACGCGATTCCCGGCTGCGCCCGCCGTCCGGGATCAGGCGTACTGCGCCGAGCGCACCAGCAGGTGCTTGGCGATCGCCCCATGGACGCGGCCGATGCCGCGCACCAGGTGCAGGCTGACGAACAGTGCCAGCACGCCGGCGAGCAGGACCAGAGGCGTCGCCCAGAGCGGGACCGAGGCCGACAGCCCGGACACGTCGGACCAGCCGAGCAGCATCCAGCCGTCCATGTCCATGCCCGCTGCGGCCAGACCGGTCCACACCAGCAACGGCGCGGCGACCATGCTCAGCGAGAACGAGAACGCAGTGACGCTGATCGTGAAATAGGCGATCCCCAGCGGCAGCATCATCAGCATGTACAGCAGCGTGCTCCAGGTGCGCACGTCGGTGAACATGTCGCCGATGCGTTGCAGCCAGCTGCGGCCCCGGGCCGAGTACAGCGGCCGCCGTGGCATGCGCTCGCCCAGCATCACCTCGACGATCCGGCCCTCCACCAGTGACAGCACGCGCACCGAGCCGAAGAACAGGATCAGCAGCGGGATTCCGACCAGCACGAAGACGAGCCCCAGCGACACCGAGAGGCCGGTCACCACCCAGGTGAAATAGAAGATGCCGGTGGCCAGCGACAGCACCATGTAGAACAGCGAGGCATAGGTCCTCGGATCCGCGGCGACGCCGAAGAAGCGCCCGGCCAACGAACTGCGTCGCACGGGTGCGGGCGGCCGCAGCGCGGTCTGCACCGTCACCTCGGTGTCGCGGTAGATCTCGGCGACCTCGGCCGGTGCGCCGTAGCTGGAGGCGACAGACGCGATGACCTCGGCCTCGGAGCGTCCCGGCTGCTCGGCCAGTTCCGATCGCAGGTATTCCTCGGCGTCGTAGAGCGCGTCCTGGATCAGGGCAGGATCGGCGCCGGCCAATGCGCGCCGCAGGTGGTCGAGATACTCGGAAATGCTCTGCGGCATGCGGTCGGTGTTCATTCAAGGCTCCCCTCAAGGACGGTATCGACGGAATCGCGGGTGGCGCGCCAAGCGGTGGCCCATTGCGACAGCGCGGCCCGCCCGGCATCGGTGATGGCGTAGTACCGGCGCGGCGGCCCGGTCACCGAGGGTTCCACGTGGCTGTCGAGCAGGCCGGCGGCGCTGAGATTGCGCAGCACCGGATACAGCGCACTCTGCTTGCCGCTGAGCACCCCGCCGCCGATCTGCTCCAGGCGTTTGGCGATCTGGTAGCCGTACATCGGCGCCGCGCTGTGCCCCAGCACCGCCAGCAGTGCCAGCGACACCGTGCCGGCGCTCAGTTCCTTATGGAACTTGCGCAGCGGCGGATCGTCGATGCTTTCGTCCACCAGGGCGGCCCTCCACTGTGTCGAGGTTCACTCTAGTGCGAAGTTCTGCATAGTGGATGTGCCGCTCGTCATGCCGCCCTTCGGCTGGGCACAATCGACGTCCATCCGCCGGAACCGCGCCCATGCCGCTCCCCCTGCCGAATCGTCCACTCCGGAGTCTTCTCGTCGCCGCCCTGCTGTCCGGCCTCGCCGCCTGCAGCGGGACCCGCGGGCCGCTGCAGGCCGAACGCCCGGTCGAGGTGCGCAGCACACAGGCGATCCTCGATGCGTCCGTGCCCGGTGACTGGCGCACGCCCGCCCTGGAGGACACGCTGTATCTGGACCTCGCAGCCGGCCGGGTGATCATCGAACTCGCCCCGGCATTCGCGCCGGCGCACGTGGCCAATCTGCGCACCCTGGCGCGCGAACGGTTCTGGGACGGCCTGACCCTGTACCGCTCGCAGGACAACTTCGTCGTCCAGTTCGGTGACATCACCGAGGACGATGCGCCCGGCAGGCCGCTCGGCACCGCGCGCGCGTCGCTCCCGGCCGAGTTCGACCGGCCCAGTGCCGGTCTCGCGTTCCATGCCCTGCCCGATCCCGACGGCTGGGCCGCGCAGACCGGGTTCGCCGACGGGTTCCCTGCAGCACGGGATCCGCGCAGCGGACGCGCCTGGCTGACCCACTGTTACGGCGCGCTCGGTGCGGGCCGCGGCATGGCACCCGATTCGAGCAACGGCACCGAGCTGTACGTCGTTACCGGCCAGTCCCCGCGCCAGCTCGACCGCAACATCACCGTCGTCGGCCGGGTGCTCCAGGGCATGGAGCTGTTGAGCGTGCTGCCACGGGGCACGGGACCGCTCGGCTTCTACACCGATCCCGCGCAGCGCACGCCGATCCGGTCGATCCGGTTGGCCGCGGACGTCCCGGTCGCCGAGCGCACGCCACTGCAGGTGCTGCGCACCGACACGCCGGTGTTCGACGCCGTGGTCGAATCGCGGCGCAACCGTCGCGACGACTGGTATCTGCAGCCGGCCGGGCACATCGACCTGTGCAACATCACCGTGCCTGTGCGGGTGCCGCCTGCGGGCTGAGCGGACGAATCCCGAACGCGGATGCGCGACAGCGCCCGTCCATCGCACGGCACGACCGGCAGCGGACTGCGGGCGTCCGCCCGATGCCGGCGACACGCGCCGACCCTGCATCGGACAGGCTGCGCCGTCTCGCTCGGCAGGCGCGACGCGGCGACGTGCGGATCGTCACACCGGCTTAGCCCAGCGCTTCCTAGCCTGCAGCTCCCCCGTTCGACGTAAGGAATCCACATGCCCATGCTCCGCATCCGACTGACCGGCAGCGACGACACGGCCCGCGCCGTCATCAACCTGTTGCAGAGCGTGGAAGGCGTCGAACACGTCGAGGAAATCAGCGACCTGATGCCGCACATGGACGATGCCGACTCCAGCTCCGCAGGCCTCAGCGATGTCGCCGGCCCGTCCATGCACGAGATCGAGATCGAAGTCGGCAACCCCTCGACCGAGCGCAAGATCCGCGAGGCCGTGGAGGCCCTGGCGTTCGATCTCGATGCGCTGGTCGAGTTCGAGACCGAAGAGGAAGGCTGAGCCGGCGATGTCGCTGCGCCGCCACGCGCGTGAGGACGCCCTGGTCCACTCGCTGTACGACCGCAAGACCGGCAGCTTCCAGTACGTCATCGCCGACCCGGCCAGCCGTCGGGCCGCGATCATCGATCCGGTGCTCGATTTCGACGCGACGGCCGGGCACGTGTCGACCGGCAATGCCGACGCGTTGCTCGCGCACGTCGAACGCGAAGGCCTCGAGGTCGTGTGGATCCTCGACACCCATCCGCACGCGGATCATGTCTCGGCCGCCTCCTACCTCAAGGACCGCCTCGGTGCACCGACGGCGATCGGCGAGCACGTCACCGGCGTGCAGGCGCTGTGGAAGGACGTCTACGGCTTGCCCGATCTGCCCGCCGACGGCCGACAGTGGGACCGGCTGTTCGCCGACGGCGACAGCTTCGAGATCGGTGCGCTCGAGGCCCGGGTGATGTTCTCGCCCGGCCACACGATGGCGTCGGTCAGCTACATGGTCGGCACCAGCGCCTTCGTGCACGACACGCTGATGATGCCCGACAGCGGCACGTCTCGCGCCGACTTTCCGGGCGGCGACGCGCATCAGCTCTATGCCACGCTGCAGCGTATTCTCGCGCTGCCCGGCGACACCGCGGTATTCGTGGGTCACGACTACGGCGGGGACGGCCGCGAGCCGGCCTGCATGAGCACGGTGGCCGAGCAGCGTGCGCACAACATCCACTTGGCCGGCGGCGTCGACGAAGCGGCATTCGTACGGACGCGCGAGGCGCGCGATGCGACGCTGCCGCTGCCCGCACTGATGCTGCACGCGCTGCAGATGAACATCCGCGGCGGACGCCTGCCGACCCGGAGACCGACGGCCGCCGTTATCTGCGGATTCCGCTCGGTCGGTTCACGCCCCCACGCTGACCGGCGTCGACGCGCCGGCCGGACCCGCGCCGCCCGGCAACGTGGCCGGACTTCGGGCCGACGCGACCCATGCCGCGCGGGCCCGGTGTCCACGCCTCAGGCGCTGGGCAGGCCCTCGATCAGTTCGATCATGCGCCGGCGCTGGTCGGCATCGGGCAGGCGCCCGCGTCCGGCGCCGAGGTTGTCGACCAGATTCGCGACCCGACTGGTCGCCGGCGTCGCGCAGGTCACCGCCGGATGCGAGACCACGAACTTGAGGAAGAACTGGCCCCAGGTGGTCGCGTCGAAGTCCTGCGCCCAGTCCGGCACCGGGCGGTCGGCGACGCGCTGCCACAACCGCGTGCGGCCGAACGGCGCATAGACCAGCACGCCGATACCGCGCTCGGCGGCCAGCGGCAGGATGGTCTCCTCGACGTCACGGTTGTCGACCGCGTAGTCGACGCCGATGAAATCCAGCGGCTCGTTGCGCATGGTCTCGATCAGCTTGGGATAGGCCGGCTTGCTGGTGGACGTAACCCCGATGTAGCGCACGCGCTTCTCGGCCTTCAGCGCCTTGAGCAGGCCGAGCTGGGTGGGAATGTCGCCGAGGTTGTGCACCTGGATCAGATCGATCGACGTGCGGCCCAGGCGTTCGAACGAGGTGTCGAGCTGCGCGCGGGCGCGGTCGGGATCGGCCGTGGCGTCGGCCTCGCGGCCGGCGACGTTGACCTTGGTCGCCCAGAACACGTCGTCGGCGATGCCGAGTTCCTGCACGGCGCGGCCGGCCACGGCTTCGGACTCGCCGTAGCTCGGCGCGGTATCGAAGACCTTGCCGCCCTCGCTGATCAGGGTGCGCAGCACCTCGGACAAGGATGCCGCGTCGTCGCCGGCCGCGCGCGAGAACGTCGCCGAGCTGCCGAGGCCGATCACCGGCAGACGTTCGCCGCTCGACGGGATCGCGCGGGTGATGGCCGCGCCCGCGGGCGCGGCGAACAGGAACTTGGGCGAGGCGAGTGCCAGACCGGCACCGAGGGACAGTTTCAGGGCATCGCGACGGGTGACCATGACGTTCTCCGTATCGGGGTGCACAGGCAACGCCTGCACCGGCATGGCGCCGGGGCGCGCATTGAATGCCGGCAGGTGTCTGCGGCGCCCCGAGTCTGCAGCAGCCCCCGGCCCCAGGCAACCGCGGGCCGGACGGCATTCCGCCCCCGTGTCGGCGGACGAATCCGCGCGCGCCCGGCCACGACGGATCCCGGCCCCCGCTCGGCGCGGTGGCGCGGCCGGGCCGAGTTACGCGCCTCGAGCGCGGATGCCCGATTCGCGCGGCGCAAGCAGGAACCCGCTGCACATCAGGCGCATGCGCCATCGCGGGGCCGCTCGATCGACGGTGCGGCGCTGGGAGGCCGTGATGTGCACCGCCCCATGCGCGCGGGGCGCTCATCGGGTCGCGTCGCGCAGGTGGAAGTCGCGTGACCGCCGCCCAACGCGTTTGCCACGACCGCGCGCCTGTGGCTGCACACCATGGCTTCCCAGGCCGCAGTGCCGTCGAGTCCCGGGCTGCCGCGATCGACGGATCGTGGGTCTCCGGCGGTGTGCAGGGGCCGCGGCGTTAGCCGGCTGCCGACCGGTCCGACACGACGCTGCGCCCGACCCGCGCGCGGCCCAGTGCCCATGCCAGCGCGGTCACCACCAGCCAGGCGAAGAACCAGGGCCAGCTGCTGCCGGCGCGCATCTGCTGCGTGCCGGTCATTTCAGGGTGTGCGCGGACCAGGGCCTGCGTCTCCGCGCGCAGCCGCGCCGCATGCAGGCCGGAGGCTTCGTCCGCGTCGCGGATGTAGACGGGCCACGACGTTTCCCCGTCCAGCAGACGATGCCAGCCGGCACGCGCCGGCCAGACGCCGGCGCAGCCGCCGCCCGATGCATCGGGGAGCAGCGGCACGGGCCGTCCGTCCGCATCCAGCAACGTCGCGTCGTCGCCCAGGTCGCAAACCACCCAGCGCCTGTCGACGCGCAGTTCGTCCTCGAACGCGGGACTGCGTGCGCCTCCCGGCCGGGCCAGCGTCCCTGCCCAGCCGCTCCACAGCGCCGCATGCAGGTCGGCGCGACCGGCGAGCGCCAGTTGCCAGCTGTCGGCCACGGTGACGAGCCCGATCCTGCCGCGACCCACGGCGTCCCAACGCATCGTCTCGGACCCACCGGCAGTCGCACCGGGCTGACCGCTGGCGATCGGCAGTACACCAAGGGCGGGCAGCGTCTCGTCGGCGAGCGCAGGATCGAAGGGCGCGTCGTCGCGACCGGGGCCGAGCCACGCGCGCAGCCGTGCGCTGTCGCCCGGCCCGGCGTCGACACGCCAGTCGCGTGTGCGACCCACCTCGACGGCAAGACCGGCTTCGCGCAGCCAGCTCCGCAATGCATCCGACGGTGGTTGCGGAGCGTGCACGAGCAGTCCGAGACCGTCGTTCACGGCAGTGCGCAGCGCCGCGCGCGCACCGGCACCCAGCGCGTCCCAGGCACGGGCCTCCAACAGCACCAGGTCCTGCCCGGCCAGGCTCGCCGCATCGAGCGGAGGCGCATCGCCTGCGGCGGTGCCGCCGCCGAGCATGACCCGCCAGCGCAGGGAGAGTCCCGCGTCCTCGGCCCAGCGCCGCAGCGCGCGCACGTCCGGATTGGGTGCCGCGGCAAGCAGCAGCAGGCGCACCGGCGCGGCGGCTTCGACGACCACCGGCACCGGGACCCGGGTGGCGGAGGTCGGGTCCATGTCCTGCACCGCGACGACGAACGTGGCGGCGCCGGATTCGCGCGCCGTGCCGGCAAGCAGGAAGCGGCCGGTCTCGTCCGCCTCCGTCACGTCGACCGTGCGCCCTGCCGGATCCAGCAGCGACAGGCGCGCGTCCGCGATGCCCTCGACCCGCCCCCGCACCTCGAAGCGTGCGCCGGGTGCGAGCGTGACCGGCGGCGCCAGCTCGACGATGCCGGCAGGCAGCGCGGCCGGTACGTAGGCCAGCGCGCGCGCGCCGACCGCATCGCGGTCCCGCGCCTCCAGCCCGGCGCCGAACACCTGCAGCGCGCGCACGTCGGGATGGCGGCGCAGGGCCGTCGCGAGGTCCGGGGCGCGGTGTGCGCCGGGCGGAAGGTCCGCGGCTTCAGGCAACGCGACCACCCGCTTCGCAGGCGGCAGCGAGGCGAGATCCGCGCCCGCGGTCAATACGACGAGTGTGTCGCGTGCGAGCGCGACCGGCGGTGGCATCAGCACGCGGTACAGCAGGCCCGCCGAGCCGATCGTCAGAGCGGCAAGTGCCCAGGTGCGCCAGGCCGCCGGGCGCAGTGCGCGCGGCGCGCGGACATGGCCGAGCACCAGGCGCACGAGCGAGCCCCCGACGCCGGCAAGCAGCAACGCGATCAGCCAGTATCCGCCGCTCATGGCACCTCCCCGCCCAGCGCGTCGAGATAACGCGTGCCCATCGCATCGAGCCGTTCACGGCGCGGCGGAGCAGGCAGCGGCCGCTGCAGGGCCTGCCACAGCTGGCCGCGCAGGGCCTGGCGGCACTCGCCGCAGGCCGGATCGCGCTGCAGCGCATCGACCGCGGCCAGCAGCGCGAGGGGATCGTCGAGCTGGCGGGGATGCGTCTGCGCCCAGGTCACCAGCGCAGCGAGATCCGGCGCCTCGTTCCAGGCCAGGGCACGCCAGGCGGCGGCCGGCGCGTCGGGTTCACGCGCACCGGGACGGGGCGCCGCCCGCGGCGCGATACCGTCGCGATCCCCGCCCAGGCGCCGGCCCATGTCCACCGGCGGCAACCGGCTGCCGACCCGGGCGAGATAGATGCGATCGGCCTGCTGCACCTGCTTGATCAGTTCGAGGGCGCGATTGGCGGGGGCCAGCGCCCGCTGCGGTTCGGCCTGGCGTAGGTGCAGTTCGGACTGCCACATCTCGCGCAGGGCGCCGCGCAGCAGCTCGCGGGTCTTCGGATCGAGCAGCGTGGCGGCTTCGGGGAGGTCGTGGGTGTGGCCAAAGGTCTCCAGCACGTCCTCGGCCCGGCCGAACGTGGTGGCGTCACGCGGGGCGTGGTCGTGCCCGTCGTGATCATGGTCGTGTCCGGCCGCGGCCCCGGGCGGCCCGTCGTGGTCGTGGGTACCGTGGTCGTGATCGTCATCGTGACCGTCGTGTTCGCCGTGCCCGGCCGCCGCCGCGACGGACGGCGCGTCCTGCTGGCCGAAGTCGTCGATCGGCAGCGGGCGCCGCGGCGGCGGCGCCGGTTCGGCGTCTGCGGTCGGCAGCGGGCGTCGCGGTGCACCCTCGCTTTCCTCGCCGAGAAACTGGCCGTAGCGCAGCCGCAACAGGCGCTGATCGACGCCGATGGTGTCCGAGCGCGTGGCGAACGTGTCCGTCGCCAGCGCCGCGCGCTGCGCGATCAGCGCCTCGGCGTCGATGATGATCTGGCGCTGGCTGCGGAAATAGGCAGGAAGCACGTCGCGCGCCAGCCCCTCGAGTCCGTCCGCATCCGGGGGCTCGGGCAGCGGCCAGCGCAGGATCAGGCTGGGCCCGGTTGCGGCCTGCGGCTCCGGCGCGCGGGTATCGAGCACGCGCAACTGCGCGATCAGGTCGCCGCCCGGCTGCAGTCCGAGTGCCCCCGGATCGAGTGTCGTCTCGAAGCGGCGTGTGCGGGTCGCCCCCTGTCCGCGCAGCGTCCGCGTGCTGTCTTCGAAGGTGACGTTCTCGCCGGTGCCGCGGGTCAAGGTGAGCCGCAACTGGGCATCGGCCGCCACGCCGTAGTCGTCCTCGGCCTCGAACACCAGCCGCCAGGGGCGGCGTCCGTCGGGCGTCAGGGTCAGCGTGCCGGCGGGCTCGACCACCCGCACGCGCGGCGGCCGATCCGGCACCGCGTCGATGCGGTAGGGCCGTGCGCGCGCCGCAGCACCCTCGACGTCGCCATCGACCGCGATCCGGTAGAGCATCGACGCGCTCAGCCGGCTGCGCGCCGTCCAGACGTCGCCGCTCCGCGCGAAGACGAGCCGGGTGCCGTCGAGGCCTTCGAGCGCGACCGTGGCGGGATGCGGCGCGAACTGCAGGCTCCAGACCAGGACAGCGCCTTCCGGCGCCTGCGCATCGAGGGTGTCCAGCGTCTGCGCCGGCAGGCCGGTGTAGCCTGGCGGCTCGATCCGCAGCGTGTGGCCGAGGAGGACCGGTGCGTTGCGCCCGGCCACGGGTTCCGCCTCCACCGTCGCGCGCGTGTCATCTGCGGGCGGCGACGCAGGCCAGACCAGGGCGGCCAGCGCGAGCGCCGCGCCGACCGAGCAGGCCAGCACCAGGCGGCGCTTCGGCCATGCGGGCCCCGGTGGCATCGTCGGATGGTCTGTGATGCGCGCGGTGAGGCGGCTCCGCTGCAGGCCGTGCAGCGGTGCCAGGCCCTGCGGGTCTGCGAACAGCAGCGCGGCACTGTCCTCCATGTCGGAGCGCGCGGCGTCGAGCGCGCGTGCCAGCCAGGCCTCGTCGTAGCGGCGCACGCGCCACAGGGCCGCGAACACTGCCGTCACGAGGCCGGCCACGCCGACCGCGACGGCGCCGGCCACGCCCGCGACGCGTACGGCGATCGCGCAGGCGGCGACCACGAGCGGCATTCCGAGCGCCAGGTCCTGCAGGCCCGCGCGCAGACGTGCAGCGCGCAGCGCATGCTGCAGTCGCGTCCCCGCACTCATGCGCGTGCGCACCGGTGCGGCGCGGCCGCGAGCCAACGTTCGATCACGAAGACCAGGGCGAGCAGCAGCGCCAGCCACGGCTGCAACGCGTGCACGCCGGTGTCGCGCGGCGCACCGCGGGCGAGCGCGGCCTGCTGCGGCGCGTGGCTCGCGGCGTCGACGCGCATCGGCACAGGCGGCGGGCTCACCGCAGCGCGCAGGCGTCGCGCGAATCCCCCATCCAGCGTGTCCGGCAGCGTCGTGGGCGAGAGCGGGCGGTCGAAGCGGAGGACGCGACCGGCGCCGAGCCGCGCGACCGACAGCAGCGCGCGGCCATCCACGTCGTGCCAACGCCGCGCCCACTGCGCCCCCTCCACCTCCGTGTCCGGTGGCAGCAGCAGCGCGCCGCCGGCGGCGACCCATGCATGTACGTCCGGCGGCAGGGGCCCGGCATGCCACCAGGCGAGGACGCTGCCGGCAGCGGGCAGACTCTGGTCGGACGTGATGTCCGGGGTCGAGGGCAGCGCGTCCTGCTGCCAGGCCAGCGCGACGGCGCGCAGGATGGCGAGTGCGGCTGGATCGGCTCCGTCGTGGCGGATCGCCAATGCAGCGGTCACGGGCGGATGCGTCACCGGCGCATCGGATGCCGGCATGTCCTGCGTCACCACCCGCCACTCGACCGGACGACCGAGCACGATGCGCTGGGCATCGACCGGCGCGAGTACCGGCGGCACTGCAACCGTCAGCGCGACGCCCCCGGGCAGATCGGCGTCCAGCTCGCGCAGCAGGCTGGACAACGGGATCGCGGTATCCGCCATTCGAGGTGGATGCCCGGCGTCCCCGATCGCCGGAAACCCGGCCACCAGCCAGCGGCGTTCGCTGCCCGCGTCGAACCCGGACAGCTGCGCCGGATCGAGCCCGGGTGCAACCACGAGCACGCGATCCGGCAGGGTGCCGTCACGCCAGACCGGTTGCGCGAGCCAGAGCGCGAGCAAGCCCAGCAGCAGAACCCGCGCCAGCAGCAGGGGCCAGTCTTCGAGGCGCAAGCGCTGCCGCGGACGCGGGCGCTGCCGCAGCCAGCGCAGGGCGGCGAAGGGGGTGGGGCGCTGCTCGCTGCGCCGCGCCAGATGCAGCAGCAGCGGCAGCGCCCAGGCCGCCAGGGCCGCGAGCGCGGCGGGCAGGAGCAGGCCAAGCCCCATCGATCAGGCCCCGGCCACGCGGGTGTCGAACAGACGGCGCAGCACCGCATCGGGCGCCGCGTCGAGCACGTGCCGCGCGTGCCGGATGCCGGCGCCCTCGAGCCGCGCATCGAGCATGCGCAGCGCCGCGTCGAACCGGGCGAGGTAGTCGCGGCGCAGCGCCGGACCGTCGCCGAGCACGGCCTCGCCGGTCTCCGGATCCACGAACCGGCGCCCGTCGCGGAACGGAAACTCGCGTTCTTCGACCGTCAGCACCTGCAGGGCGATCACCTCGCGCCCGGTGGATGCCAACCGCTCCACCGCGTCGACCGCTGCGACGTCGAACCAGTCGCCGAGTGCGATGACGAGGTCGCCGCGCGCAATGCGCGCCCACTCCGGCGCCCGCTCTGCCCGCTCCGGCCATGCTCCCGCGGCCGACACCGCCTGCAGCGCATGGCGCAAGCGCCCGCGCTGGCGTGGTCCGGCGGCCGGCTCCACCGGCGCCGCACCGGGCGCGGGACACAGCAGCAGCCCACAGGCATCGCCCTGGGCCAGGGCGATCTCGACCACGCACAGCGCCAGCTCGCGCGCCGCATCCAGCCGCGTCCACGCCGGGCGCGCTTCGTCGGCCTGGGCCATCGATGCGCTGGTGTCGAGCAGCACCCAGATCCGCAGCGGGCTCTCGCGCTCGGCCTCGCGCACGAACAGGCGGTCGCTGCGCGCGTAGAGCTTCCAGTCGATGCGGCGCGGCTCGTCACCCTGTTCGTAGGGCCGGTACTGGGCGAACTCGACCCCGACGCCGCGACTGCGGCTGGCGTGCAGGCCGATGCCGTGGCCGCCCATCGCCCGACGCGGCAGGATGCGCAGCCCGCGCAGCCGCGCGCGCAGCGCGGGCGCCAGCCCATCCGCCGAATCCAGCACCGGGCCCACGAGGCTCAGCGTTCGGGCGCGGGAATCGCGCGTAGCAGCCCCGCGACCACCGCATCGGCGCCGATGCGCGCCGACTCGGCCGCGAACGACAGCACCAGACGATGACGCAGCACGGGCGCCGCCAGTGCGGCGACGTCCTCGCGGGTCGCGGCGAGGCGGCCGTGCATCAGCGCACGCGCCTTCGCGGTGAGCACCAGCGACTGGCCTGCCCGAGGGCCGGCCCCCCAGCGCACGTTCTCGCGCACGATCTCCGGTGCTTCGTCGCCGGACCGAGTGGCGCGCACCAGGCGGTTGATCCAGCGCAGCAGCGCATCGCCGACGTGCACCTCACGCACCAGTGCCTGCAGGGCGATCAGGTCCGAGGCATTCATCACCTGCGGTACGGCGGCGCCGGGCGCACCGGTGGTCTGGGCGAGAATGGCCAGCTCCTCGGCTTCGCCGGGATAGTCCAGCATGACGTGAAGCAGGAAGCGGTCCAGCTGGGCCTCCGGCAGGGGCCAGGTGCCGGCCTGTTCGATGGGGTTCTGGGTGGCCAGTACGAAGAACGGCGCCGGCAGTGCCCGGGTGACGCCGGCATGGCTGACGGTGCGTTCCTGCATCGCTTCGAGCAATGCGGCCTGGGTGCGCGGCGGCGTGCGGTTGAGCTCGTCGGCGAGCAGCAGATGGGTGAACACTGGCCCCTCCTGGAAGCGGAACTGGCGCCGCCCGGTCCCGTGCTCCTCCTCCAGCAGCTCGGTGCCGAGAATGTCACCCGGCATCAGGTCGGGCGTGAACTGGATACGCCGGAAGTCGAGGTCGAGCGCCTGGCCGAGCGTGCGGACCAGCAGTGTCTTGCCGAGACCGGGGACCCCCTCGAGCAGCGCATGGCCGCCCGCGAGCAGGGCGACCAGCAGCTGCTCGACCACGTCGGTCTGGCCGACGATGGCGCGGCCGATCGCGGCGCGCAGGGCATCGAGCTTCGTGCGCCAGGCGGCGAGATCGGCTTCGGTCGGTGCGGGAGACGTCATGCGGAGGTCCAGGTGGCAGGAGAAGAACGGGTCATGCGGTCAATGCGTACATCACGATATTGACCGCGAACTTGGTGTTGTCCTCGGCCAAGAACCGCTTGTTGCGCCAGTCGTAGTCCCACTCGCAGCCGTAGTCCTTGTTGCTGTAGAGCACGCCCAGCCGCCCGTCGATCTCGATGCCCTTGAGATAGTCGTGCACCAGATCGTCGCCCCAGCCGTTGAGCTCGAAACTGGTGGCCGGCGGTCCGTCGGGGAACTGGAAGAAGCTGCGGTACAGCGCATGCGAGTTCGGCAGCTTCTTCAGCGCCGCGCGACCGAAGATCGCGGCCATCTGCGCCTCGAAGGACTTCGCGAACAGGCCATCGATGTCGTGGTTGCAGTCGTCGACGAACACGAAGCCGCCGCTGCGCACGTAGCGTTCGAAATTGCGCCGCTCCGCCGGGCTGAACTCGACCAGCTTGTGCCCGGCCAGGTAGCAGAACGGCGACGCCAGCATCTTCGGATCGGACAGCGCGACGACGTGCTCCTCCGGATCCACGCGCAGATTGGTGTAGTCGATCAGCGAGGTGATGACGTTGGACGGCATGCGCTGATCCACGTCCCAGTTGCCCGACTCGTAGCGCAGGCGGGTGAACCAGAAGTCGTAGCGCGCCGACTGCGCGGCGAGCGGCGACAGCGCCAGGCCGGCGGCGGCGCCGAGCAGCAGTTGCAGGGACTGGCGGCGGTTCATTGCTTGCAGGCCCTTGTCCCTTCCGTAGTCATCCGATCCGCACAACCCTCGACGCCCCGTCGGCTTCCATTTCGGCCCAGACTCCGTTTTTGGCTCTGGCTTTGGCTTCGGCTCGCGAACGAATGGCCATTGCAGACCGCAGACCCGGAGGGCGCCGCACATGGATGTGCGGCGTTTTTCGACCGAGCCATGGAGGGCGAGTCGAAAAATCCCGGAACGAATGACGCACCGGATGTGCTTCGTCGGGGAAGCGTTTTTCTTTGGTTCCGTTTCTTTTGCCGCTTGGCAAAAGAAATGAACTCGGCCGCGTCAGCGGACGAAAGCGTTTGACGTTGCTTTGGCATCGCCTGCGGCGGCCAACTGCAGAAGCAAAGCTTCCTCTCGCCTGCCAGCGAGCGGGTCACTTTTCTTTGCTGGCCCAAAGAAAAGTAACCAAAAGAAAGGGCCTTCCCGACGAGGCTAACCCGGCCAGTCGTTCGTTCCGGGATTTTCCGACTCGGCATCCTGCCTCGGTCGGAAAACGCCGGCCATCCATGGCCGGCGCCCTTTGGGTCTGCAGACAGCACTGTGTGCGTCACGGCAAGCAAAAACCTCGTGCTACCTGGCAACGTCAGCGCGTCGCCTCAGACCGCATCCGACAACGACGTAAACGTGAAGTCCCGCAGCCGCATCGGCGGCAGCATCATCACCATCGACGACTCGTCGCCGCCCACCCGCACCGGTCGACCCAGCTCGTCGATGTTGTTGAGCATGATCACCGGCGATTCGTTGAAGCGGAAGTTCTTCAGCGGGTACTTGATCTCGCCGTTCTCGATGTAGAACGTGCCGTCGCGGGTGAGGCCGGTCAGCAGCACGGTCTGCGGATCGACCATGCGGATGTACCAGGTGCGCGTGACCAGGATGCCGCGGTCGGTGCCGCGGATCAGATCGGCCGTGGTGCCCTCGCCGCCCGACATCAGCAGGTTGCCCGGACGCCCGACCGCGCGCTTGCCCTGCTGCTGGGCCCAGAAGCGCGAGTAGTCGAGGTTGGCGATCTTGCCGTTCTCGATGATCGGCATGCGCTCGCGCGGCAGGCCCTCGCCGTCCCACGGCATCACCGCCGCTTCGGGGTGCCAGGGGTCGGCGATGATGTTCACGCGCGGGTCGTAGACCTGCTCGCCGAGCTTGTTGCCGCCGCCGCGCTTGGACAGGAAGCTCCGGCCCTCGTCCGCGGTGCGCGCATCGAAGAAGCGCATCATGAAGCTGATCAGGCCCGCGGCTGCGGCGGGCTCCAGGATCACCGTGTACTTGCCCGGTTCCAGCGCCTGGGCCTCGGCCGAATCGCTGGCCTTGCGCATCGCCACGCGCACGTCTCGCTCGGCGTTGAACGCGCTGGCGTCCTTGAGGTTTCGCCCCACCCAGCCCGAACCGCGGCCGTCCTCGGTGCGCACGGTGCAGGTGTAGTTGAAGTTGGTCGCCTGCTGGTAGCCGAAGTTGCCGTTGCTGTTGGCGAAGGCGACGAAGCTCTTGCCGTCGTCGAGGAAGCCGGCGGCGACCAGCTGCTCTGCGCGGCACGGCGCGATGGAGCCGGCCGCCACGTCGGCACGGAACTCCGGCGTGATCGCGGCGGTCGACTCGCTGAAGGTCGGGCTGGGCCGGTAGTCCTGCTTGCCGATGGCAGGCAGAAACTCCGGATTCTCCGGCGCAAGCCGCGCGAGATCTTCCGCGCGCTTGACCACGCTCGCGAGCGACGCATCGTCGAAGGCGTTGATGCTGGCCGTGCCGACGCGCTTGCCGAAGGCGACCTGCACGGCCAGCTCGGCATTGGTGACGATGCCGCTGGTGGAGACGTTGTTGAGCGCGAAGCGGATGTTGCCGGCGACCGAGCCGGCCAGCGTGGCCGTGCACTCGTCGGCGGTGGACAGGGCGACGGTCTTTTCGAGGATCTCGCGTGCCTGGGCTTCGGTGAAGATGGTCATGGTCGGAGCTCCTTAGCCGAGCGAACGCGCGGTGTTGATGACGTTGATGCCGTCGAAGCGGGCGGTGGACGAGCCGTGCGACACCGCCGAGACCTGGCTCGGCTGGCCCTTGCCGTCGAAGAACGAGCCGCCGAGGCGGTAATCGCTCTCGTCGCAGATCGCGCTGCAGGCGTTCCAGAATTCCGGCGTGCGGATCTGGTAGGCCACGTCCTCGACCATGCCGGTGATCGCGCCGTCCTTGATCTCGTAGAACAGCTGGCCGCCGAACTGCGCGTTGTAGCGCTGCTGGTCGATCGAGAACGAACCGTCGCCGATGATGTAGATGCCGTTCTCGACGTCCTTGATCATGTCGGCGACGCTCAGCGTCGTCCTGCCCGGCGCCAGCGAGACGTTGGGCATGCGCTGGAACTGCACGCTGGACCAGGAGTCGGCGTAGCAGCAGCCGTCGGATTCGGTCTTGCCGAGGATGTGCGCCTGGTCGCGGATGGTCTGGAAATCCACCAGGCGGCCGTTGGTGATCAGATCCCAGCGCTTGGTCGCCACGCCTTCGTCGTCGTACCCCACGGCGCCGAGGCTGCCCTGCTGCGTCTTGTCCGCGAACAGGGTGACGATGTCGCTGCCGTACTGGAACCGCTCGGCGCGGCGATCGAGATTGGCGAAACTGGTGCCGGCGTAATTGGCCTCGTAGCCGAGCACGCGGTCGAGCTCGAGCGGATGGCCCACGTTCTCGTGGATGGTCAGCCAGAGGTTCGACGGATCGAGGACCACGTCGTAGCGACCCGGCTTGACCGACGGCGCCCGCAGCTTTTCCTGGGCCTGGCGCGCCGCGGCGATCGCGTCCTCGCGCATGTCGTAGGACCGGCCGTAGTTCACCACGCCGTTGGGCGAGACGAACTTCTGCGAGGCGTCGCCGTCGAGATACTCGTAGCCCAGCCCCATAGGCGAGGACAGGCCGCTGCGGGTGCGGAACTTGCCGCTGGCCTTGTCGATCGCGGTGACCGTCATCGGCGCCCAGATGCGGTGGACGTCCTGGTCGATGTAGGAACCGTCGGTGCTGGCGAAGTACTTCTGCTCGTTGACCAGGAACAGCGTCGAGTTGACGAAGCTCGCACCGGCGCCGATCGCGGCGGCGTTGACGCCGAGCAGCAGCTCGACCTTCTCGGCGACCGGCACTTCCATGCCGTTCTTGGTGATCGGCGTACGCCACGACACCTCGCCCACGCCGCGCACCGGCGCCAGCTGCACGGGCGCGGTCTGCACCTTCGCGTTCGCCATGGCGATGGCCGTGGCCTGGCGCGCGGCGTCGGCCACGCCCTGCTCGGTCAGGGTGTTGGTCGCCGCGAAGCCCCAGGCCCCGCCGGCGATCACGCGCACGCCCGCGCCGATCGACTCGGTGCTGACCACGTTCTGCACCTTGTCCTCGCGCGTCATGACGAACTGGCGCAGGTAACGACCCACGCGCACATCGCAGTAGGTGGCGCCGGCGGACGTGGCGGCGTTGAGCCCCGCATCGGCCAGCCGCTTCTTGAATCCGATGTCCAGCGTGGACACCAGCTGTTCGGCGGCGATGACCCGGCCGAAGACGGCGGGCAGCAGAACACCGCCCGCGCCGACACCAGCGAGGGCGAGGAAGTCGCGTCTATGCAAGGGAGCTCTCCCGGAACGTGTCCGCGGCGATGCGCTGCGAACGGGTTGGCGAAGGCGGCGACGCATCCTGCGGAGCCTTCCCGATTCTTGACGCCGCACCCCGGCGACGTCCAGTGACTTTTGGCATACGGGTGCCCCGTCCGCGTTTCGGCGTCGCGTCGTCGAGCCGGGCGGGCCCAGGTTCGCGACGGCGCCGAGCGTGTTCAGCTCAGCGCGTCACAGGTTCCGCGCGGTGTTGATGATGTTGATGCCGTCGAAACGCGTGGTCGCCGAGCCGTGCGACACCGCCGAGACCTGGCTCGGCTGGCCTTTGCCGTCGAAGAACGAGCCGCCGAGGCGGAAGTCGCGTTCGTCGCAGATCGCGCTGCAGGCGTTCCAGAACTCCGGCGTGCGGATCTGGTAGGCCGCGTCCTCGACCATGCCGGCGATCTCGCCGTTCCTGATCTCGTAGTAGAGCTGGCCGCCGAACTGCGCGTTGTAGCGCTGCTGGTCGATCGAGTACGAACCGCGTCCGTGGATGTACAGGCCGCGCTCGACTCCGGCGATCATCGCCTCGACGGTCATCGGCGTCCTGCCGGGAGCGAGCGAGACGTTGGGCATGCGCTGGAACTGCACGCTCGCCCAGGAATCGGCGTAGCTACAACCGTCCGATTCGGTCTTGCCGAGGATATGCGCCTGGTCGCGCGTGGTCTGGTAGTCGACGAGGATGCCGTCCTTGACCAGATCCCAGCGTTTCGTGGGCACGCCCTCGTCGTCGAAGCCCACGGCGCCGAGGCTGCCCGGCTGGGTCTTGTCGGCGAAGAAATTGACGATATCGCTGCCCCAGCGGTAGCCCTCGTCGCGCTTGTCGAGCGTCGCGAAGCTGGTGCCGGCGTAGTTGGCCTCGTAGCCGAGCACGCGGTCGAGCTCGAGCGGATGGCCGACGTTCTCGTGGATGGTGAGAAACAGGTTGGAGGGATCCAGCACCAGGTCGTAGCGCCCAGGCCGCACGGACGGCGCCGACAGTTTTTCGCGGGCCTGGCGCGCGGCGGCTTCGGCGTCGGCGCGCATGTCGTAGGCCTGGCCGTAGGCGGTGACGCCGCCGGGCAGTTCGAAACGCTGCGCGGAATCGGGCGTGAGGTACTCGTAGCCCAGGCCCATCGGCGCCGACAGCCCGTCGCGGGTGCGGAACTTGCCGCTGGCCTTGTCGATGGCGGTGACCGTGAACGGCGCCCAGATCCGGTGCACGTCCTGGTCGATATAGGAGCCGTCGGTGCTGGCGAAGTATTTCTGCTCGTTGATCAGAAACAGCCGCGAGCTCACGAAATCCGCGCCTGCCGCGGTCGCTGCGGCGTTGACGTCCATCAGCAGCGACACCTTCTCCTCCAGCGGCACGGCCATTCCGTTGCGGCGGATCGGCGTCGCCCAGGTCACCTCGCCCACGCCGCGTACCGGCGCCAGCCGCACCGGCTCGCTCTGGATGCGCGCATTGGCCTTCGCGATTGCCAGCGCCTGGCGCGTGGCCTCGGCGATGCTGTCGGGATCCAGCGCGCGCGTGGCGGCGAACCCCCAGGCGCCGTTGGCGATCACGCGGATGCCGACGCCGGTCGATTCCTCGTTGACGACGTTTTCGACGCGCGTTTCGCGGGTCATCACGTACTGGCGCAGATAGCGGCCGATGCGCACATCGCAATAGCTGCCACCGCCGTCGCGCGAAGCCTGCAGCGCCACGTCGGCCAGACGTTTCTTCAGCGCCGGATCGAGCGTGCTGGCCAGCTCCTCGGCCGCGATCGCGCGTCCGATGCCGCCGGGCAACAGCAGGCTGCCCATGCCGATTCCGCCGAGGGCCATGAAGTCGCGACGCCGCATTGCACTCTCCCCTGCGGCGATCGCCGCGCATCGTCCGATTCTTGGTTGTGCATGGTGCATGCGTCAAATCCGATTCGTTTAGAAGCGCGCTGGCGCGCGAACAGGGCCCTACCGGTCAAGCCTCATCGCGCGCGAGCGCGGTCCTACGAGGGAAGCCGGCACGATCGGCACATGCACGGCCGCAGCCGCACGCCTATGCTTGCCCGCTGTCCCGACTGCCGGAAGCTTCCGCATGCGCCATTCCCTGCTCGCCGTTGCCGTGCTCACCGCCGCCCTCGCCGGCTGCAACCGCGAGGCGCCGACGACGCCCGCCACCGCGCAAGCCGGCGCGGCCGCCACCGCACCGTCCCACGCCGACGCGGCGTTCGCCGCGCTGTCGGAGCGTTACCTCGACGAGGCCATGCGGTACTCGCCGATCTCGGCCACGCAGATCGGCGACCACCGCTTCGATGCCGAGGTCGACGACCTATCCGCCGCCGGGCGCGAGGCCTCGACCGCGTTCTACCGGCGCATCCTCGCCGAACTCGACGCGATCGAGTTCGCCGCACTCTCGCGCGAGAATCACGTCGACGCACTGATCCTGAAGAACACGCTCGAATACGGCATCTGGGACGCCGAGACGCTGCAGAGCGCGGTGTGGGACCCGCAGATCTACAGCGGACTCGCCGGTGGCGCGATCTACGGGCTGATGGCGCGCGAGTTCGCACCGATGCCCGAACGCCTGGTCTCGGCGACCGCGCGCTTGGAGAAGATCCCCGCCCTGCTCGCCCAGGCCCGCGAGAACCTCGATCCGGCGCGCGTGCCGCCGACCCACGCGCGCACCGTCGCGGCGCAGAACCGCGGTGTGATCGCGCTGATCGACACCTTCATCACGCCCAACGCCGGCCAGCTGCAGGGCGAGGACCGCACGCGCCTCGACGCCGCGGTCGCCACACTGCGCACCGCCGTCGACGAACACCAGGCCTGGCTCGACGGCACGCTGGTGCCCAACGCCAAGGGCGACTTCCGCATCGGTGCCGACACCTACGACCGCAAGCTGAAGTTCGCGCTCAATTCCTCGCTCAGCCGCCAGGACATCCGCCAGCGCGCGGAAGCCGAACTCGTGCGCATCCGCGACGAGATGTACGTCGTCGCCCAGGCCGTGCTGAAGGATCGCGCCGGTGCGCCGGAGACCCCCGCGCAGCCGAGCGAAGACCAGCGCCAGGCGGCGATCGAGGCGGCGATGGAAGTCGCCTACGCCGACAAGCCGGGCCGCGACGAGGTCGTCGACTTCGCCAGGCACACGCTGGAGGTCGCGACCGAGTTCACCCGCCAGCACGACCTGGTCACCGTGCCGGACGACCCGGTCAAGATCATCCTGATGCCGGAATTCCAGCGCGGTGTGGCCGTGGCTTACTGTGATTCACCCGGCCCGCTCGACAAGGGCCTCGATACCTACTACGCGATCTCGCCGATCCCCGACGACTGGGACGATGGCCAGGTGGATTCGTTCCTGCGCGAATACAACAAGCACATGATCCACGTGCTGACGATCCACGAAGCGATGCCCGGCCATTACCTCGAGGGCGCGCACTCGGCGAACCACCCCTCGACGCTGCGCGCGGTGTTCCGCTCCGGCCCGTTCGCCGAGGGCTGGGCCGTCTATACCGAGCGGATGATGGCCGACGCCGGCTATGCCGACGGCGATCCGCTGTTCCGCCTGATGCAGCTCAAGTTCTACGCGCGCGCAGTGGCTAACGCGATCCTCGACCAGGGCATCCACGTGGACAACTGGACCAAGGAACAGGCGATGGACCTGATGGTCCGCCAGACCTTCCAGCAGCAGAGCGAGGCCGAGGGCAAGTGGATCCGCGCGCAGCTGTCGTCGACCCAGCTCGCCACGTATTTCGTCGGCGCCCAGGAACACTTCGACGCGCGCAAGGCGGCCGAGGCCAAGGCCGGCGAGGCCTTCAACCTCAAGCAGTACCACGACGCCATGCTCGCCCAGGGCGCGCCGCCGGTGCGCTTCGCGCGGCAGCTGATGCTGGGTGAAGCGATCGAGTGAATCCTGCCCCCTCCATGGCGACGTCGCTTCACGACTGGCGGGGCGAGGGCGCCGCTGCGCATTGACTGCGGCTACCCTCTGCGCATGAGCCGGACAATCCCGAAGAGCCGATCGCCCACGCCGCTGCCCCGCGGCGCCGTGCTGCGCCCCGTCGAGCGCTGGCGCGGCGGGCGGGTGCGTCATCTCGGCGACCATGTGGCCGAGGAAGTACCCGTCGCCTTCGTGTACAACGACGCGCCGTTCGCGGTGATGATGGCCACGCCCGCGGACATCGAGGATTTCGCGCGCGGTTTCGCGCTCAGCGAGGGCATCGTCGAGGCTGCAGCGGACGTGGCGATCGAATCGGTCGAGCATCTGATCGAGGGAATCGAAGTCCGGCTGCGGATCCCCGGCGAACGCGCCGACGCACTGGCGCTGCGCCGGCGCAGCATGAGCGGGCGCAGCGGCTGCGGCGTTTGCGGCAGCGAGCTGCTCGAGACCGCGCTGCGGTATCCCGCGCCGGTCACCCACGACGTGCGCGTGGAGATCGGGGCGCTGCGCCGGGCCCTGGCCGAGTTGCGCGCGGCGCAGGCGATCAACGCGCTGACCGGCGCGACCCATGCCGCCGGCTGGGCAGCGCTCGATGGCGGGCTGCGCCTGGTGCGCGAAGATGTGGGACGACACAACGCCCTCGACAAGCTCATCGGCGCGGTGCATGCCGGGGGCCTGGACGTGGCCGACGGCTTTCTCGTCGTCACCAGCCGGGCCAGCTACGAGATGGCGATGAAGGCCGCGAGCGTCGGCATCGCCCTGATGGCGGCGATCTCGGCGCCGACGGCGCTGGCGATCTCACTGGCCGATCGTGCCCGCCTCACGCTGGTCGGGTTCGCCCGCGACGACGGCCAGGCGGTCTACAGCCACGCACATCGCCTGGTCCACCCGCCGCAAAGCCCGGTGGCGCCGGCGCATGCGGAAGGTCCGGTCGTGCCATGAGCAAGGACACCCTCCGTCCCTATGACGGCCCCGCCGGCGGATGGGGCGCGCTGCGCAGCGTGGCGCGCCATCTGGGCGAGCAGAAGATCGCGATCAGCGGCGCGAAAACCCTCCTGCGGGTGAACCAGCCCGACGGTTTCGACTGTCCCGGTTGCGCCTGGCCGGACCGGGACCACACCTCGACGTTCGAGTTCTGCGAGAACGGCGCCAAGGCCGTCGCCGCCGAGGCGACGAAGTTCCGAGCAGGCCCTGAGCTGTTCGCCGAGTACACCGTCGCGCAGCTGGCCGAGTACAGCGACCACTGGCTCGAACAGCAGGGCCGGCTGACCACGCCGATGCGCTACGACGCGGCCACCGACCACTACGAGCCGGTGGGCTGGGACGCGGCCTTCGCGCTGATCGCGGGCCACCTCAATGCCTTGCCCTCGCCCGACGAGGCGATCTTCTACACATCGGGCCGCACCTCGAACGAGGCCGCGTTCCTGTACCAGTTGTTCGTGCGCGCTTACGGCACCAACAACTTTCCCGACTGTTCGAACATGTGCCACGAATCGTCCGGGACGGCGTTGAAGACGCAGATCGGCGTCGGCAAGGGCACGGTATCGCTCGAGGATTTCGAGCACGCGGACGGGATCTTCGTCTTCGGCCAGAACCCGGGCACCAATCATCCGCGCATGCTCGGCGAGCTGCGGGCGGCCGCCCGGCGCGGCGCGACGATCGTCGCCTTCAATCCGCTGCGCGAGCGCGGCCTCGAGCGCTTCGCCGATCCCCAGGACGCGCTCGAGATGGCGACCGGCGGCGCGACCCGGATCGCATCCGATTACTTCCAGCCCAGGATCGGCGGCGATCTGGCGGTCGTGAAAGGCATGGTCCGCCACGTACTCGAACGGGACCGCGAAGCGGTCGCGCGCGGCGCGCCCTCGCTTCTGGACCGCGCCTTCATCGACGCGCACACCACCGGCTTCGAAGCCTTCGCGGCCGATGCGCTGGCCGAGCCGTGGGCGACGATCGTCGAGGCATCCGGACTCGCCGAGGCGCGGATCCGCCAGGCCGGCGACCTGTATCTCGCCTGCGAGCGGGTGATCGTCTGCTGGGGCATGGGCATCACCCAGCACCTGCACTCGGTGGCGACGGTCCACATGCTGGTCAACCTGCTGCTGCTCCGTGGCCATCTCGGACGGCCGGGCGCCGGCGTGTGCCCGGTGCGCGGGCACAGCAACGTGCAGGGCGACCGCACGATGATGATCTGGGAGCGTCCACCGGCCGACTTCCTCGACCGCCTGCGCGACGTGTTCGGCTTCGAGCCACCGCGCGGGCCGGGACTGGATACCGTGGGGGCGATCGAAGCGATGCTCGCAGGCCGCGCACGGGTGTTCTTCGCGATGGGCGGCAACTTCGCGGCCGCCACGCCGGATACCGACGCGACGGCGCGTGCTCTGCGCCGCTGCGACCTCACCGTACACGTGGCCACCAAGCTCAACCGCAGCCACCTCGTCCACGGGCGGGAGGCGCTGATCCTGCCGTGCCTCGGCCGCACCGAGATCGACATCCAGGCCGGCGGACCGCAGGGCGTGACCGTCGAGGATTCGATGAGCATGGTGCACCTGTCGGCGGGCATCAATCCGCCCGCGTCCGGGCTGCTGCTGTCCGAGCCCGCGATCGTGGCGCGTCTCGCACAGGCCACGCTGGGCCCGCGCAGTGGCATCGACTGGGCGTGGCTGGTGGAGGACTACGACCGCATCCGCGATCTCATTGCGCGCACCTTCGATGATTTCCACGACTTCAATGCCCGCGTCCGCGTGCCGGGCGGCTTCCGCCTGCCCAATCCGGCACGCGAGCGCCGGTGGACGAATCCTGCCGGCAAGGCCGTGTTCGTCCCCTGCCCGGTCCCGATCGACACCCCGGCCTCCCGGGTACGTCTGGCCCACGGTGCGCAAATGGTGTTCACGCTGGCGACGATCCGCGCACACGACCAGTACAACACCACGGTCTACGGGCTCGACGACCGCTACCGCGGCGTCTACGGCGAGCGGCGCGTGGTGTTCGCGCACGCGCAGGACATCGCCGCGCTCGGTCTCGCGCCGGGCGATTGGGTCGACCTGCACAGTGCCGGCGAGGATGGCGTGCAACGGCAGGCCCCGCGCTTCATGCTGGTGCCCTACGACATCCCGCGCGGCTGCCTGGCCGCGTACTACCCCGAGACCAATGTGCTGGTGCCGCTGTCGAGCATGGCCGAGGGCTCGCGCACGCCGACCTCGAAATCGGTGCCCGTCGTCGTCACCCCGCACGCGCCGCACGCCGCTCCGGTGCGTCCGCGCCAGCGCGACATTCCGGCCGGTGTCCGCTGAGGCGCAGACACTTCGCGCGCTGCTGGTGACGCTCGCCGCGGCGCCTGATGGCGTCTCGCTGCCGAGACTCTGCAAACAGCTCGACATCCGCATGAGCGTGTTGCTCCGCACCCTCGCCTACCTCGGTGAGGCATCGCTCGGAGGCCGGCGTGGCCCGGGCTGGGTGGAGCTCGTCGACATCGGTGCGCGCAGACACGCACGCCTGACCGACGTAGGGCACGCGATGGCCGCATCGCTCGATGAGCGCGCAGGCGGCGCGGACGGACGCGGACGGGACGCCGACACCTGACCGTGGCGACACAGGCGGCGCGTTCCGCGCTTGTCCACAACCGGTGTGGATGCTTCGATGACAAAGATGTGGATAACCCGTCCGACGCCCCCGGTGACGCGGCGCGAGTGTCCTGGTCAATCCTTCACCACACTCCTCCGGTGGGTGACGGCACCTGCTCGGCCCGCGCATCGGCCGCGCAGCGGGACGTCGGCCACGTCGTCGATGTCGCAGGTGCGCCTGCCCCGGGCCGCGCGCCACATGCGCGATGCACAGCGGCATCACCCCGGGCGGGTGCCGGGCGAGGCTTGTCGCACCCGACGACCGCGCTCGGAGGCACCAGCCGCCCGAACGACCGGACGATGCCGCCGGGCCGCGGCCGGTATCGACGCCCTGCTGCGGCGCGGTTCACGCCGAGACCGGCGCCCGCCGATGCGAGGGAACCGCTGTTTCGCGCTGCCCGACCTCCGGCCGCAATCCATCGCCGGACATCCGAACATGTCCACCTGCGGCATGCCCTGCAATGCGGCAGCGGTCCCGAGCGGACCGGACTCGCCGACGATGGACCGACAGCAGATCGCCGCCCGCCTGCAAAAACGCCGTCGGAACCAGGGGGCGTCCCCAGGATCATCCTGCGGTCGCAGCCGACGTTCACCCGCATCGCGCAGACGGCGGCGAGGCCGTGGCCCAACGCCACGGTCGAGGCGTCCCGGGCCCATCGGTCCGACGCTGATCACCATGGCGATGGCGCTGAACAGCTGGACCACAGCCTGGCGCCAGAGACCCTCGACCAGAAGATGGATGGGGCCGAAGAAGAAGGCCGGGACGTTGAAGTCGAGGCCGAAGCGCTCGCCGGCCGGCAGTCGGCGGACGCCCGGAAGCTCCGGGAGCCCGCTGCCTTCTCGATCGGACGGAACCGGCGTTTCCCGCCTCTGAAACGGAAAGCCGCGCGATCCTGTCGGCCGGCCGCGTCCACGTGGCCGCCAACGGAGCATACGAAGCGCACTGCGGGGAGGCGCTGCAGGAATCGCAGGGATCGCTTAAGGCGAGTCGTTTCGATATGGAAGCGTCTGATCGGCGTATCGGACGACATGCACGTGCCGCGCCCACACCCTGGCGGGTGTCCCGGCCTTGCGCCAGACGTCGTCCCGCACCGGGGCTGTGCGGTGCGCACGCATCGCGCGTCGCGCCCGGACATCGCGCCGCGACGGCGCACCCCCCGCCGGGCGCCGGCCTCAGCGGCCCCAGACCATCTCGAACCAGCGCGTCATGCCCTGTCCCGGCTCCAGCCGCTGGGGTTCCAGATTGAAGGCGTCCGCAGGTCCGGTCTGCGGTTCGACGCAGGTGGCATGGGCAGGCGCGTCGTACACCACCCAGTGGCTGCAGTCGGATGCGAGCATGATCCGCTGTCCGCCCCGGTGGAGTACGGCGCCGTCGGCCCCGGTGAAGCAGTCGTCCCAGGGCGGGGGCGGCGGCGCGGCCAGCGGGAGGGTGCCGATGCCATCGGCATCGCGCGGATAGACGCCGGTCGGGGCGAACTCCAGCCGCTCGGGCTTGCGGAACCACGGGTGCCAGCCGATGACTGCCGGCATGGCCAGGACCTGTGCGTGCAGTGTCATCGTCAGGCGCAGGCGCCGGGGGGTGACCCGCACCGTCTGACGCACGGTGCCGCCGAACGGCCAGCGCGCATCGCGCGGCAGCTGCAGCGACAGCACGACGCAGTCGACGGTGTGCAGCTGCACCTGCCACGGCATCGAGAACCCCAGGCCATGGATGGCATGCGGCCCCAGGTTGGTGGCCAGCACGTGGTCCGCGCCGTCGAAGCGGAAGCGTCCGGCACGCAGGCGGCCGGCCCACGGCACCATCGGGTAGCAGCCCCAGGCGATGGTTTCCGGATGGCCATCGGCGGGTCCGACGAGCAGCGGCTCGCCGGCGAAGGTGATCTGCGCGATGCGCCCCCCTGCCCGCGGCGCGACGCTTGCCGAGAGCGCACCGCATTCGATCCTGCGCAGCGGGCCGGAGGGTCTCGGCGCCAGTGCGCCGTCGACCTGCCTATCCGCCATAGGGATCGATGGTGCGGATTCGCCCGTCGTCGTCGTGATGCAGCTCGGTGACCTTGAGCGAGCGCAGGTGGGTCACGCCGCCCGACAGCAGTGCGTCGTGGTAGTACAGCCACCAGCGCCCCTCGAACTCGACGATGGAATGGTGCGTGGTCCAGCCGACCACGGGCTCGAGGATCACGCCCTGGTAGGTGAACGGTCCATAGGGACTGTCGCCTACGGCGTAACACAGCAGGTGGGTGTTGCCGGTGGAATACGAGAAGTAATACCGGCCCGCATGCCTGTGCACCCACGGTCCTTCGAAGAAGCGCCGGGCATGGTCGTCGGCGCGCAGCGGGGCGCCGTGTTCGTCGAGCACGACGACCTCGCGCGTGGGCTCGGCGAGTTCCAGCATGTCGTCGCGCAGGCGCGCGACGCGCGCGCCCAGCGCAGCTTCAGCGCCGAGCGGTTCGGCATGCTCCGGCGCGTAGACATTGTCGCGGTATTTCTGCAGCTGCCCGCCCCAGATGCCGCCGAAGTACAGGTAGTGGGCGTCGCCGTCGTCGAACACGGCGGGGTCGATCGAGTAGGCACCGGTCATCGGTTCGGGCCGCGCGGTGAACGGGCCTTCCGGCCGGTCGCCGACCGCGACACCGATACGGAACACGTCCTGCGCGTCCTTGGCGGGGAAGTAGAAGTAGTAGCGACCATTGCGACAGGCGGCATCGGGCGCCCACATCTGGCGTTTCGCCCACGGCACGTCGCATACGTGCAGCGCGAGGCCGCAATCCACCGCCTCGGCATGCGGCGAGTCCATGCGCAGTACGTGGTAGTCCTGCATGCCGAAGTGGCCGCCCTCGTCGTCGAAGGGGGTGCCGGCATCGATGTCGTGCGAGGGGTAGATGTAGAGACGGCCTTCGAACACGTGCGCCGAGGGATCGGCGGTGTACATGTGGGTGACCAGCGGCTGCGAGATGGCGCGGGACGTGAGCAGGTCGAGCTCGGCCGACAGCGCCTCGTCCCCTGCGGTCGCGCCGACAGGCGCGGCGGGATGTGCGCTCATGCCGTCACTCCCGACTGCATGCGGCGTTCGGCCAGGTCGCGTTCCAGCTGCGACTCCATGGTCTTGTCGATGCGATAGAGGAACAGCAGGCCGACCGCGAGCAGGAACGGGAGCGAGCAGTACACGCTGATCGCGAGCCGGATACCGTCCACTACCGTCGCGGACTGCGCGCCGCCACCGGTCTCGTAGCCGTAGCGCGCGAGGATCGCCGCCACCAGTGCACCGCCGATGCTCAGGCCAACTTTCAGGCCGCACAGCATCGCCGAGAAGATGATCGCCGTCGCACGGCGATGATTCTTCCATTCCGAGTAGTCGGCGACGTCGGCGATCATCGCCCACAGCAGCGGGATGGTGATGCCGTAGAAGAAGCCGTGCAGGATCTGCGAGCCGAACACCAGCCAGATCGCGTCCGGCGGGTAGAGGTAGAACGCAAGCACGAAGAGGGTCGAGACGAACAGCGCGCCGCCGAACACGTCGCGCTTGCCGAAGCGGTCGGCCAGCGGCCGCGACAGTCCGATGCCGAGGATCATGAAGATGATGCCGCCGGCGTTGAACAGGCTGAAGGCCGACGTGGGGGCGTCCTCCGGCCACTGGAAGCCGGCCAGGCCGGCGCCGGTGAGCATGGCGTTGAGCCCGCCGATGAAGCCGTTGAAGCCGGTGTTCTGCAAGAACGCCGCCAGCGCCGTCTCGTCGAGGTAGTACTGGAAGTAGTAGATGGTCATGCCACCCTTCAGCGCCAGGGTGATGAACACCAGCACCGTCAGGGCAAGCATGATCATCCACGGGCGGTTGCGGGCGAGATCGCCCAGGTCCTGCATCACTCCGGAGGACTGCGTCTGCGCGGGGACGATGCGCTCGCGCGTGGTGAGGAAGGTGATCAGGAAGAACACCGTGCCGACCACGGCGAAGATTGTCATCACCTGCTCGAAGCCGCGCACCCGGTCGCCGTCGCCGAGGATCAGCACCATCGGCAGCAGCAGCACCTGGATCACGAACTGCGCCACCATGACCGCGACGAAACGGTAGGACGACAGGCTGTTGCGTTGGGCCATATTGCCGGTGAGCACGCCGCTGAGCGCCGAGTACGGCAGGTTGTTGGCGCCGTACACCAGCACCAGCAGCGTATAGGTGACCAGCGCATACACCACCTTGCCCCGCTCGCCGAGATCCGGCGTGCTGAAGGCCAGCAGCGACAGCACGCCGAAGGGGATCGCGGTCCACAGGATCCACGGCCGGAACTTGCCCCACCGCGTATGCGTGCGGTCGGCGAGGATGCCGATGATCGGGGTGAACACGAATGCGCCCAGCAGGCCGACGACGAAGATGATCGTCGCCGCGGTCGCGGCCGGCAGTGCATAGACGTCGGTGTAGAAGAACGCGAGGTAGGTGACCAGCGTCTGGAAGATCAGATTGGCGGCGAGATCGCCGAGGCTGTAACCCAGCTTCTCGCGGACGGACAGGATTTCGGTGGCGTGGAACGAGGACGCGGGATTCATTGCGGGGAGGCACCCGTGGGGTTGACGTGGCCGCGGTCGTGGATACGGCGGATGACGCATGGCGCGCGATCACATAGCCATATCCCGTGCACCGCCCGGGCGCAGACGATACCGGTATGCATTCGACGCCGGTGGCTGGAACACGGCCCGCCCCGACGCCGGAGCGCCGGGACAGACCGTGGGGAGACGATTGCAGGCCGATCAGACGGCGCCCCGGGTGCCGATGCGGCCGGCGCGGCCTGCAACGCAGGGATCGCGGACTGCATTGGCGCCCCAGAAGTCGGCGCGCCGTGCTTGGCCGGTGAGGTCGCTGAGGTCGAGGGTGGTCTGCAGCCGCGACCCGGCATCGAACAGCGGGGCTCGTTGCAAGGGCGGACCGGTCGCGGTCGCCTCTGAAGATCCGCGCCTGCATCAAGCCCCGCCGGTCCGCGCCGGCGCCAGCATCCCGTTCTGCCGGGTGCAGGACATGCGCAGCGTGGCGACGGTGTTCTCCCTTGTGCCTGCAACGCACTCCCCTTCCGGTTCTGCGCACTGACCGCCCGATTGCGAGGGCGCGTCAGCAGCGTGTTCTTCGACCCCCGCGTTGCCGGCCAATCCCGCCGACCGGACGCGGACTTGAAGGTAGCGCTATCATTACGCTGTCGTCACGCTGCGCAGCAGCATGGGCCGCCGAGGCACTCGTCGATCGGAGAATGCGGCTTTTTTTTCGCGGTTTTGCGCAACTGGCAGTGACGGCCCAACCACGGATGATGCGCCGCAGAACGCACACGTCGGTGACCTGTGTTAGTGATAGCGCTATCACTTAGAGGCATTCCATGCTGACGCTACTGCTTCTGCCGAGAGCCGGGTCCAGCGTTTTCGGCATCTTCCGATGACTTCGTCTCCGGAGCTGAGCCCGGCGATCGTAGCGGCTCGCTCTCGCCGGAGAGCCTGCGCGCTGCCTGGGGTCACCGCGCCCGGTCATGTCGACCGCGCGATGCTCGGGTCCCTCGCCCTGTACGGGGTTCGACTGGCGCGATGGGGACGACAGCGCGATCAGCGTGTCGCCCGTCCGCGCACTCCATCGACATCCCCTTCGCCAGAGGGTCATCGACGGGTGCAGCCCGGGCCTGGGCCGCAGCAGCCCCGACGATCAGGGGCGTTCGCCACGGTCGCGAATGCGCTGGCGGGCCTGGCCAGTGCGTTTCGCTGTGCCTTGCGCCACTTACACCCCGGGCATCCCGCAACCGCGCTCCCCAGGCCGTGACCGCTGACCAACCGCAACCACCGACACCAGGAGGCCTGCCGCCCATGCACCGCTCCCGTACCGCCCCGACCGCTGCGTCCATTCTGCTTCCGCTGCTCCTGTCGGCCTGTGGCGCGCAGGATCCGACGCAGTCCGGAGCGGACAGCGTGCAGCCTGCCGCGCCTGCGTCCACCGCCCTGGCCGCTGGACAGGACAAGTTCCTCGGCAGCGCACACAGCGCGCCGCAGGCCGAAGGCTTTGCCGAGTACTGGAACAAGGTCACTCCCGAGAACGGCGGCAAGTGGGGTGAGGTCGAGGCCGAGCGCGACGTCATGAACTGGGACGAGCTCGATGCGGCCTGGCGCGTGGCCAAGGACAACGGGCTGCCCTTCCAGATGCACGTGATGGTCTGGGGCAACCAGCAGCCCGAATGGATCCGCACCCTGCCGCCCGACGAGCAGCGTGCGGAAATCGAGGAATGGTTCGCGGCCGTGGCGGCGCGCTATCCGGGCATCGACATCGTGGAAGTGGTCAACGAGCCGCTCAACGATCCACCGTCGAAGGATGACGAGGACGGCGGGAACTACGCCAGGGCGCTGGGCGGTGATGGCGAAACCGGCTGGGACTGGATCCTCGAATCATTCCGCCTCGCACGCCAGCATTTCCCGGGGTCGAAGCTGATGCTCAACGAATACAGCGTGACCAACAGCGAGGATGCCACCCAGCGCTATCTCGAGATCGTGCGGCTGCTGCAGGCAGAGGACCTGATCGACGTGATCGGTGTGCAGGGGCATGCGTTCGCGACCACCGAGGAAACCCCGATGGACGTGCACCGCGCCAATCTCGATGCACTCGGCGCGACCGGGCTGCCGGTGCACGTGACCGAGTTTGACATCGACGGCGTGGACGACGCGGTGCAACTGGCCAGCTACCAGCGCGTCTTCCCGGTGTTCTGGGAGCATCCGGCGGTCGGGGGCATGACGCTGTGGGGGTTCCGCCGCGGTCTCTGGCGCGACGAACAGGGCGCCTATCTGATCCGCGAGGACGGCAGCGAGCGGCCGGCGCTCGGGTGGCTGCGCCGCTACGTGCGCGGCGAGGCGGAGCGATGACGGCGGTCCGCGGCAGGCCTGCATCTCGGTGGCAGACCTCGGCCCGGGCGCATCGCACGGACTGCGCCGGCTGCATTGCGCCGCCGTCTGCCGGCCCATGGAAATGCGCGCCTCCCGCCGGTCGAGCCATCCGCCTGTTCCTCGGGCCGGCGTGGTGGCGCGTCGATGCGCGGGAAAACATGGGACCGTCCGGCGCGCAGTCGGAGCACCCCGGGCGCCACGCCCACGTCGGCTTCAACCACCGCACCTGCGCGTTCCTGTCGAAGCCGGCCTGGCACAACGTGGCCGGCCGTGCGGACAGCGCACGCTCCGGCCGGCTGGTCGCCGCATCGACGAGCCCGAGGCGACCGCCATCGCGACCGGTCTCGTGCGCCGCTCGTCGAGGCGGACCTGGGGGCGCGAGGGCGCGGGGAGGGATGCGCGGCGACCGGGCGCGCTTCGGGTGCGCAGACGTGTCGCGCCACCGGCACCTTCGGACACACGCAACGCGTTGCGGGGGCGAACGCGCGCGCACCACGCGGTGGGCGGCGGGCCGCAAGCCGGATCGAACACACCGCAGGCCCGGCCTCACCCGCTCGCAGGCTGTGGCAACAGGGCCGGCGTGATCGCCACCTTCGACCCCACGGAGATTGCATGACCCGACGCACCTGTCTTGCACCTGCACTCGCGGTCGGCCTGCTCTGTGGCCTCGTGTTCTCCGCGCCCGCAACGGCAGCGTCGCGCAGCCCGGGCCGCGACCAGACCACCACCACCGCAGGCGAATCGGCATCGACGCTCAAGGACGCCTACCGCGGCGCCTTCCTGCTCGGCACCGCCGTCAATGACGACATCGTCGCCGGCCGCGATCCGCGCAGCGAAGCGCTGGTGCCCCGGCATTTCAATGCATTGACCGCCGAGGACGTGATGAAGGCCGAGGTGCTGCATCCGCAACCCGGCGTCTGGGATTTCGGGCCGGCCGATGCGTTCGTCGCCTATGGCGAACGCCACGGCATGTACCTGATCGGCCACACCCTGGTGTGGCACAACCAGACGCCGGCGTGGTTCTTCGAAGCCGACGACGGCACGCCTGCCGGGCCCGAGGTAATGGCCGAGCGCCTGCGCAGCTACATCGAAGTCGTCGCAGGCCGCTACGCCGGTCGCGTCGATGCCTGGGACGTGGTCAACGAAATCATCGGTGAAGACGGCGACTACCGCGACACCGTCTGGACGCGCGCCTTCGGCGGCGACGGTGACGCGGTGGTGCGCCTGGCGTTCGAGGCTGCCAGCCAGCATGCGCCCGATACCGCGCTGTACTACAACGACTTCAATGCCTGGCGGCCGGAGAAACGCGCCGGCATCGTGCGAATGGTGCGCATGCTCCAGGACGCCGGCATCCGCATCGACGGCATCGGCATGCAGGGCCACTGGGGCCTGAACTATCCGTCGCTCGACGACATCGAAGCCTCGATCGACGCCTATGCCGCGCTCGGGGTCAAGGTGATGATCACCGAACTGGACGTCGACGTGCTGCCGCTGACCCGCGAAGGCCAGATCATCGGCACCGGCATGCTGCACCCGCAGTTCCAGCTGCCCGAGTTCAAGCGCTATCTCGATTCCTACCGCGACGGGCTGCCGGCCGACGTGCAGCAGCAGCTGGCCGATCGCTACGCCGAGCTGTTCCGCCTGTTCCACCGCAAGCGCGACGTCATCGACCGCGTCAGCGTCTGGGGCGTCGAGGACGGCATGTCGTGGAAGAACGACTATCCGATCCCGAACCGGACCAACTACACCCTGCTGTTCGATCGCGAGCGCCAGCCGAAGCCGGCGCTGGGGGCGGTGCTGGCGGTGCCTGCGGAGGCAGGCGCACGCTGACCGGGCATCCGGCTCTCGCGAAACCGTCTGGCTCGAAGGCAATGATTCCCGCCTGCGCAGGCGTGTCGGCGTGCTTTCTACAGTCGGATGCTGTCGCAGCTGATCCGGCGGGCGTCCTGAGCATCCCGTCATTCCGCACAGGCGGGAATCCAGTAACCGCGCGGGCACGAACCGAGGCCACTGCCTGCCTGTATCTGTAAGCCCGCCGAGACCGGTGTTTCCCCACGCGAGTACCTGCCGGCACCCGCGTAGCAGCGTCTACGCCACCAGACCGGGCTGGCGATCCGGGCAATCGCGGCCCACGCCGCGGCCAGGCCCCGGCCACGGGATCCGGCGTGTCCGCGGCGAGCGCCGCGACGCAGTCCGGCGACACCGACGCCGACTGCACTCGACGGCAATTCCGGCGCGGCGGGGTCACGGACGATGTCCCGTCGCGCCAACTCCACGCCATGCGCCGAGAGGCGATCGCCTTCTTCGCGGACCGTGAGCATCACCAGGCGCCCATCGGGATGGGCGAGCCGCTCGAGCCCGGCGTCACGTGCGTCGCCGCGCACAGCACCCCGCGCAGCGCGCCGATCACCCGCAGACATGCCCCCGCCCAGCTGGGCCAGCGTGTACGGCCCTGTCCTGCGGGCGCAGTGCATCGCGCATGTCGGGACTGCGCAGCGACACACTGCAGATCGTCCAGCCCGGGTCTCCGGCCAGGACATCGTCCACGTAGACCGCGTGATGCGCCCAATGGAATTCGCCTACGCCCAGGTGGACGATGCCGATGCCGATGCCGATGCGGGTGCGGGTGCGCGCGCAGGTGCGCGTGCGCGAGTACGCGGATCGCGCGACCGTGGGGAGCGCGGCGACGCAGGCGTCCGACGGCGGTGGCCTCATCGCTCGTCGCGTGCGTACGGGCCCAGCGTCACGCCGACGAAGCCGCCGGCATCGTCGGTACTGAGCATGGTCGCGTCCGCGCCCTCCAACAGCGTCTGCCAGTCACCGTCGTCGGCTGCGTATGCGAATGCGATCGCGCCCTCGTCGCCCGCGATCCGCAGGCGCAGCGCGTCCGCGGTCGCGACCGTGCGCGTGGCCAGCACCTCGACGGTCGCGCCCTCGCCCTTGGCGCGCTCGACGAACAGCTGCAGCGCGTCGTCGGCATCGCGGCGTGCACCGACGACGTACCAGTGGTTGCCGCTCTGAAAGGCCGCGAGGCCCGCGGCCACGCCCGCGGTCGGCGGCACGAGCGCGGCACTGGCCTCGAACACCAGATGCTGCTGGCGACGCGCGAGGAAGGACGGGTTGCCGAGCGTGTCGAGACCCTCGCGCAGCGGATGGATCGCGAGCCGGCCGGGGTGCAAGGCCAGATCCGCCCAGTCGCGCTTGGGCACGCGCACGAACATCCATTCGCGTCCGAGTTGCGGCGTGTCGAACTCGTCGCGCACGGTGAAGTTGCCCGACATCGGCGCCTGATCGGCCGTCCGCGTCATCCACGACGGCGCCGGCAGCGTGTACGGGATGGTTTCGCCCAGCGGCAGGATGGTCGGCCAGCCGTCGTTCCAGGTCACCGGCAGCAGAAAGGTCTCGCGGCCGGTGTTGTACTGGCGCACGTCGTAGTTGCGGCTGGCCAGGAACACCGCCCACCAGCTGCCGTCCGGGCCTTCGACCATGTCGACGTGGCCGGCGTTGGTGATCGGCAGGTCGCGATCGGGCGGCAGGTCACGCTGGGTGAGGATCGGGTTGTGTTCGTAGGGAACGTAGGGTCCCCAGACATCGCGGCTGCGCAGCACGACCTGCGAATGCTGCGGCCCGGTGCCGCCCTCCGCATTCGACAGCACGTACCAGCCGTCGACCTTATAGATGTGCGGGCCTTCGATCCAGATCGGGTTCTCTTCCGGCTTCACGCCGCCGTCGATCAGCACCTTGCGCGGGCCGAAGGGCGTCAGCGTGTCGATGTCGATCGCCTGCATCCAGATCGCGCGGTGGCCGTCGTAGCGCACCGGCACCTCGGGCTCGTCGTTGTTGAGGATGTAGGCGCGACCGTCATCGTCGAAGAACAGCGAGGGATCAATGCCGCCGATGCCCGGCAGCCACACCGGGTCCGACCAGGGCCCGGCAGGATCGGTCGCGGTGACGATGAAGTTGCCGCCGCCGTCGACCGAGGTATTGACCACGTAGAAGGTGCCGTCGTTGTATTCGATCGTCGGTGCGAACACGCCGCGCGACAGGCCGAGGCCGTCGAAATCCAGCTGGCCGGGGCGATGGATCGCACTGCCCACCTGCGTCCAGTGCACCAGGTCCTCGCTCTCGAACACCGGGATGCCGGGGAAATAGGTGAACGTGGAATGCACCATGTAGAACTTGCCGCGCGCGGCGACGATGCTCGGATCGGAGTGGAAGCCGGCGAGGATCGGACTGCGGAAATGCCCCTCGGGCAGCGGCAACTCGAACGCGCGATCGCGGCCGGTGTATTCGAACCAGTCGAACAGGACGGGGGCGGCCGTGCCGGTTACCGCGGGCGCGGGGTCCGCCGGCGTTCGGGCGATGACGCTGCTGCTCGCGCCGGCCGCGGCCAAGACCACGAGCGCGCAGAGCAGCGTGCTGCGGAACCTCATGGCGCGGCGCTCCACGGTCGGGACCGGTGTCGCTGCAGTGTCGGATCGTTTCATCGTCGCATCTCCATGGACTGGACCTGCCTGCGGCAGGCGGGATTTTCAGCGGATCTCGATCTCGAACGGGCCCGCGGGCTGGTCGGCGGCATCGAACAGGTTGACCAGCGGCGCATCGGCCCAGGCGTGGCGCACGCGCATCGGCACCGGGCCGTCGCCGGTGTGCAAGCGCACCCGGCGACCGTCCACCCGCGCATCGACGAACCGGCAGCTGCCGGCCGCCGCCCCGCACAGCTCGAAGCCGACAGGCCCGGCCGCGCCGTACGCGACCAGGGCGCCCTCGACATCGGCGAACGTCACCACCACGTCGTCGCCCTCGCGGCGCGCCTGCTGCGGCACGGGACCGGACGGCGCGATTCGCTCGCCGTAGACCGCCTGCCGCGCGGCACGCGCCAGGCGCGTGCCGAGCACCTGCTTGTTGGCGGGATGGATGTCGTAGCGGTCGCCGATGTCGATCGTCACCGCGAGCGCGCTGTGCGGATCGGTGGCCACGACGCGTTGCGCCTCGCGCAAGGCCGCCCAGTCGCTGTCGCCGGGCGTGTCGGCAGGCGTGCCGTAATTGGCAAGCTGGACGACGAGAAATGGCAGCTCGGGATTCCCGAAGCGCCCGCGCCAGTCGTCGCGCAGGCCGCGCAGCAGGCCGGCGTAGGCTCCGGCCTCGAAGGTATTGGATTCGCCCTGGTACCAGAGCATGCCGCGCAGGCGCATGCCCGACAGCGGCGCGATCATGCCGTTGTACAGCGTCGACAGTCCGGACGCCGACTGCCACGGCGCGCGCGGCGGCGAGCCGACCGCGTTCGGCACCACGCGATAGCGCCAGCCGCCATCGAGCGGCACCGTGCTGCCGTCGGCGAAGTTCAACGCATGCGCGGACGCCGGCCCGGCCAGCCCGCCCTCGCGATAGGTGTCGAGCACGTTGACGACGATGGGGTTGTCGCCGGCGCGCAGCAGGCCGTCAGGCAGTGCGTAGGTGCGCGGCGTGCCGGCGCCGTAGGTGCTGCCGACGGCCTGGCCGTTGACCCAGGTGGTGTCCATCTCGTCGGCCGGCCCGAGCACGAGGATCGCCGGCTGCGCGGCCTGCTCCCCGGTCAGCGACACCTGCGTGCGATACCACAGCATGCCGTCGAACGCGGCGAGCTCCGGCACGCCCCAGCGTTCCCAGGCGCCGAGATCGCGCGGTGCATCGCGCCAGTCCGCGCCGCTGGCGTCGCCCGCCCAGGGACGGTCATCGGCGGCGATGCCCGGGCGCTGTCGCCACCAGCCGGTCCACACCTGCCCCCAGCGCGCGACGGCGGCGTCGGGCGCGTCGGCATACAGCGCCAGCACGTCGAGTTCGGCGTCGAGCCCGCCGCCGGCACGCAGTGCGTCGGCACTGGTCCAGGCCTGGATGCGCGAGCCGCCCCACGCCGCGTTGACCAGGCCCATCGGCACGTCGACGGTCTTCTGCAACTCGCGCGCGAAGTAGTAACAGGCCGCCGAGAAATCCCGGATCGAATCGGGGGTCACGGTGTGCCAGCGCGTCTCGGCGCCGAACCGCGCCTGCGGCGCCGGGTGTCCGGCCTGCGGCACGGTCAGCAGACGGATCGTGTCGCTGTCCGCGCCGGCGATCTCCGCGCGCGCATCGAGCGAGCGCCAGACCTGCAGCTCCATGTTCGATTGTCCGGAGCACAGCCAGACATCGCCGATCAGCACATCGGCGACGGTGCGGGACGCCTCGCCGGCGCGTGCGGTCAGCGTGTGCGGCCCGCCGGCAGGAAGCGCCGGCAGTTCAACGGACCATTGCCCCGCGGCGTCCGCGCGTGCACTGCGACGATGGCGCGCCAGTGCGACCTGCACGGTCGCACCGGGCGCCGCCTCGCCCCAGATGCGGATCGGCTGGTCGCGCTGGAGTACGGCCTGATCCTGGAACAGCGGATGCAGCAGTGCCGCTTCGGCGTCGTCGGCCATCGCCGGTGCGAACGCTGCGAGGCCGAGCAGCAGCATCGCCAGTCCGATGGGGGCATGTGCACCGGCCGGCCGACGCGGGACACCGGCAGACGCGCGATTCACTGCGTGTCCCCCGGCGCATGCGGAAACTCCAGCGCCTTGTAGTACCCGAGCGGATGCGGCGGCGGCGCCACGCCCGCGGGCAGCGGCAGGCCGGAGATCGACTGGAAATACGCGATGCTGGCATCGCGCCACCATTGCGCCTCGTCCTGCTGGATCGCGAGGAATGCGGCGACCTGCGCATGCCGCTCGGCATCGATGCGGCCGTCGAGACCGGCCCAGGTCGCGCGCATGTCGCGCACCGTGCCCACGCCACGGTCGTAGCGCAGCACCAGCTCGTCCCACAGCGGACGCCCGCTGCGCATCGGATGGTTCCATGGCACGTGGTGGAACCACAGCAGGAATTCCTCGGGCGTGCGCGCGACGTCGTCGAAGATCTCGGCCACCGGCGGCGCGTACTGCGACACCGCATCGCTGCCGCGCCGCGTGCGGTCGAAGCCGATACCGTTGGCGTCGGCGCGGTGGAAATACACCGACGTCCAGTCCGCGCGCGGACCGCCTTCCACCCACGGCCCGGGCCCGTAGTGGTGGCCGCGGCCCATCACGTGGTGCAGGCCCAGCGCGCCGGTGTAATCCACCACCGCCTCGCGCGAGGCCATCATCATGCCGACCACCGGCTCGACGACGGCCGGATCGTTGGAGAACGTCATCCGCGTCCATTCGGCCGCGATATCGCGCGACGCCAGATCCGGATTCCACGCCAGGCGCCCGAACGCGTACCAGTTGGCCTGGTCGAAGTGCGAGCCGCTCCAGTTGCGGTCGCTGCCGATGTTGGCGACGCCGGCGATGCCGGTCAGTGCGTGGCCGTCGAGCGAGCCGTCGATCACGCGCGCGACGGTCGAACCCGGCCCCTGCACCTCCGTGTCGGCGTCCAGCACCTCTTCGTACAGCGGTGCCTTGTAGGCCAGATGGGTCGAGAAGCCGAGATATTCCTTGGTGATCTGGAACTCCATCATCAGCGGCGTCTTCGGCATTGCGCCGAACAGCGGATGGAAGGGCTCGCGCGGCTGGAAATCGATCGCGCCGTTCTTGACCTGCACCAGCACGTTGTCGCGGAACGTGCCATCGAGCGGCACGAACTCGTTGTAGGCCTGCTTGGCGCGGTCCACGGGCTCTTCGTCGGAATAGACGAACGCGCGCCACATTACGATGCCGCCGTGCGGCGCCACCGCATCGGCCAGCATGTTGGCGCCGTCGGCGTGGCTGCGGCCGTAGTCCTGCGGCCCCGGCTGGCCTTCGGAATTGGCCTTGACCAGGAAGCCGCCGAAATCGGGATTCAGCGCGTAGACCTCGTCGGCCTTCGTCTTCCACCAGCGCTGCACGCCGGCATCGAGCGGATCGGCCGTCGCGAGGCCGCCGATCTCCATCGGCGCGCTGAAACGCGCGCTCAGATAGACCTTCATGCCGTAGGGCCGCAGCATGCCGGCGATCGCCGCGACCTTGTCGAGGTACATCGGCGTCAGCACCTCGGCATTGGCGTTGACGTTGTTGAGCACGGTGCCGTTGATGCCGATCGACGCGTTGGCACGCGCGTAGTCGGTGTAGCGCGGGTCGAGCCAGCCCGGCAGGCGGTGCCAGTCCCAGATCGACTGGCCGGCGTAGCCGCGTTCGACGTAGCGGTCGAGGTTGTCCCAGTGGTTGAGCACGCGCACCGCGATGCGCGGCGTTTCGTGGATGTCGAGATCGCGCAGCGGCTGTCCGGTCTGCAACAGGCGCAGAACGTGAAACGCACCGTACAATGCCCCGACATCCTCGTTCGCAGCCACGACGGTCGTTGCATGACCGTCGACGACCGCGCTGCGAATGCGATAACCCTCGCGCCCCAGCCCGTCGAGATCGAGCCCCAGGCGCGCGATCTGCGGTGACGAGGCCGGCGTTCCGACCAGCAGTCCACCGGCGCGCGTGACCGTCTTCGCGCCGACCGGCGCGGCCCCCGAGAGGGCCTGGAGCCCACGCTGCAGCTCGTGTTGCGTCGCCTTCTGCACCGGCGAATCGGCGATGGCCACCAGTTGCGAGATGCCGGGTGACGCCGTCGCGGATGCGGCGCCGGGCGCCGCGTAACGCAGCCACAGCTGGTAGCCGTCCTCGGCCTGCAGCGCGGGCGCGCCGGCGAGCAACGTGATCCCAAACAGCAACGACAGCGCGAACCGGACGGCGCGCGGCCGGCGCATCTCGCCGGTCGCAGGAGTTAGCGGTAACATCTTCGGCATATGGATTCCTTCCCCGGAACCGGCTTTCATGCGCATGGGCCCGCCGCGTACCACGGGCATGGCCCATCGCCTGGCGAGTGAAGGAACGGACGTTGGAGAAGACCAAGAAATCGGTGCGCCGCAAGACCCGCGGCGTCACCATCGCCGAAGTCGCAGAGCTCGCCGGCGTGTCGCCGATGACCATCTCGCGGGTGATCAACGGACAGGGCAAGGTGCGCGAGAGCACGCGCGAGCGCGTGATGCGCGCGGTGCGCGAACTCAATTACACGCCGAACCTCGCGGCCAGTTCGCTCGCTGCCGCCCAGCACACGCGTATCGCGCTGGTGTACACCAACCCCAGCGGCGCGTATCTGCGCGAACTGCTGCTGGGTCTGCTGCGCGTGGCCTCGGGCACGGCCATCCAGCTGGTCATCGACTACTGGGACGAACTCGACGCCGATGCCGAGCGCAAGGCCGCGCGCGCGCTCGCCAAGCGCGTCGACGGCGTGATCCTGCCGCCGCCGTTGTGCGAATCCAAGGCGGCGGTGACCGAATTCGTGCGCGCGGGCGTGCCGGTGGTCGCCATCGCGTCGGGACGCTTCAGCGACGACATCTCCTGCGTGCGCGTCGACGAGTTCCGCGCCGCGAAGGAAATCACCGGGCATCTGATCGAGCACGGCCACACCCGTATCGCCTGCATCAAGGGCGGCACCTACCTCAGCGCCACCGCGCGGCGTTTCGAGGGCTTCAAGGCGGCGCTGACCGAGGCCGGCATCCCGCTCGACGCAGGCCTCGTCCAGCAGGGCGACTACACCTACCGCTCCGGGCTGGCCGCCACCGAGACGCTGCTCGCACTGCGCAAGCCGCCGACCGCGATCTTCGCCAGCAACGACGACATGGCCGCCGCGGCGATTTCGGTCGCCCACCGGCGCGGCCTCGATGTGCCGCGCGACCTGTCGGTCGTCGGATTCGACGACAGCTCGGCCGCGACCACGGTCTGGCCCGAGCTGACCACGATCAACCAGCCGATCGAGGCGATGACCAACACCGCGATCGAAGTGCTGGTGCGCGGCATCCGCCGCAACGACAGCACCACGCGGATCCTGTCCGACCACGTGATCGCACACCGCCTGATCGCGCGCGCCTCGGTCGCGCGTCCGTCCGCGACGAAGTAGTCGCTGCCCGCCGGGCCGGCCCGCCGACGTCGCGGGCCGTTCCCGGGCTGCTGCGTCGGCGACCCGGACCGGCATAGTGTCGCTCAGCGCAGCAGGTGCTGATTGAGCAGGTTCTCGAAGGCCTCCTGGCGGCCACTGCGCTGCTGCGGCTCACCGGCCTTCGCGGCGATCCCGTGCAGATCGGCCAGTGACAGGCCGCCCTGCTCGAAGACCTGGCCGTCACCGGAATCGAAGCTCGCGTAGCGCTCCTTGCGCCACTGCTCCCACGGCGAACTTTCGAGCAACGCGTGCGCCACTTCGAGACCGCGCGCGAACGCATCCATACCGCCGATGTGCGCGATGAAGATGTCCTCCATGTCGGTGGATTCTCGGCGCGGCTTGGCGTCGAAGTTCAGGCCGCCTTCCAGGCCACCCTGGCGCAGCACCACCAGCATCGCGCCGACGGTGTCGTAGAGATCGGTCGGGAACTGGTCGGTATCCCATCCGTTCTGCGGATTGCCGCGGTTGGCGTCGATGCTGCCGAGCAGCCCGTGATCGCTGGCGACCTGCAGATCGTGCTCGAAGGTGTGCCCCGACAGCGTCGCGTGGTTGGCCTCGATGTTGAGCTTGAAATCCTTCTCCAGCCCGTGCTCCTTGAGGAAGCCGGCGACTGTCGCGCTGTCGAAATCGTACTGGTGCTTCATCGGCTCCATCGGCTTGGGCTCGATCAGGAAATTGCCCTTAAGTCCGATGCTGCGGCCGTAGTCGCGTGCCATGGTGAGGAAACGCGCCATGTGCGCGAGTTCGCGCTTCATGTCGGTGTTGTGCAGGCTGGCATAGCCTTCGCGGCCACCCCAGAACACGTAGTGGTCGCCGCCCAGTTCCACCGTCGCCTCGAGCGCGGCCTTGACCTGCACGGCCGCGCGCGCGACGACGGCGAAGTCCGGATTGGTCGATGCACCGTTCATGTAGCGCGGATGCGAGAACAGGTTCGCCGTGCCCCAGAGCAGGCGCATGCCCGTGGCCTGCTGGCGTTCCTTTGCCAGTGCCACCATGTGTCTGAGGTTCGCCTCGTACTCGCCGATGTCGTCCGCATCCGGCGCCAGGTCGATGTCGTGGAAGCACCAGTACGGCACACCGAGCTTGGTGAAGAACTCGAACGCGGCGTCGAGCTTGGCTTCGGCGGCTGCGAGCGGAGCGCCCGTCTCCCAGGGGAACCGGCGCGTGCCGGGGCCGAACGGATCCTGGCCCGAGTTGCAGAACGTATGCCAGTAGCAGACGGCGAACCGCAGGTGCTCGGCCATGGTCTTGCCGCCGACGCGGCGATCGCCCTCGTAGACCTTGAAGGCCAGCGGATTGTCGGAGCCGCGGCCCTCGAAGGGGATGCTGCCGATGCCGGGGAAGTATTCCCGGGCGCCAATGAAAGGGTGCTTGCTCATGTCGGGTCTCGTGTGGGCCTAGAATGAATGCGGAATACGGCTGCGTGGTCGGGCATGTCCACGGTGCCGGGACGGACGGTCGGCTACGCGGAGGATGCCGCTGCTGCGGCGTACACCGGGCGTGCTGCATCGAGATGGCGCAGGAACCGCCGGTATGCCGGTGCGTACCTGCGCACGCGCTCCGGATCCGGCGTGGAGGCCAGCGCCGGATCGACCGCGACGTGCGCGGCGGCGACCTCGGCCAACGTGTTCGAATCCCCCTGTGCACGCTGCAGGGACCACAGCGCCTGCAGCGCCGCGCCGAAGGCGGCACTCTCGACCTGCGCCGGCACGTCGACCGGCAAGTCGAACACGTCGGCCACCATCTGCCGCCATGCGGCACTGTTGGCACCGCCGCCGGTGAGCGCGATGCGTTCGAAGCCCATCCCCGCGCCGACGAACGCGTCGTAGCCGTAGCGCAAGCTGAAGGTGGCGCCTTCCATCGCCGCGCGATAGAGGTGGGCCTCGTGCATGTTGTGCGCGGCGAGCCCCGCCAGCACGCCCTTGCCCAGGGGCAGATCGGGGGTGCGTTCGCCATTGAGGAACGGAAGGAAGGTCAGGCCGTCGGCGCCGGGCGGTGTCGCCTCGACACGTGCATCGCCGTCGCGCGTGCTGAAGCCGAACATGCGCGCGACGTGTTCGGTCACCACGGTGCAGTTCATCGTGCAGATCAGCGGCAGCCAGCCGCCGCTGGACGAACAGAACGCGGCCCACGCGCCGGCGTCGTCGACGATCGGCCGGTCGGCGTAGGCGAACAGCGTGCCCGAGGTGCCGAGACTCATCGTCAGCCGTCCCTCCGCGACGCAGCCGGTGCCGATCGCGGCCATCATGTTGTCGCCGCCGCCGGCCGAGATGCGCACCTGTGGAGACAGCCCGAGCGCGCTGGCCATGGCCGCGGTGATCGGGAAGCTGGCATCCGCCTCCACCAGCGGCGGCAGGCAGGCGCCGAGGTCACGCTCCGCATCCGTTGCCGCGAGCATGGCCGCCGACCAGGCACGCGTGCGCACGTCCAGCCAGCCGGTGCCCGATGCGTCCCCGTGTTCGCAGTAGCGCTCGCCGGTCAGCACGAAATTCAGATAATCGTGGGGCAGCAGGATGGTCGCGAGCCGGGCGTACACGTCCGGCCGATGCCGGCGCGTCCACGGCAGCTTGGACGCCGTATAGCCCGCGAGAATCGGATTGCCCGCCTCCGCGATGCAATTTGCCGCGCCGCCTGCCGCCTGCATGATCTGCTCGCACTCGGCGCTGGTGCTGGTGTCGCACCAGAGCTTGGCCGGCGCAAGCACGTCACCGGCAGCGTCCACCGGCACGAAGCCGTGCTGCTGGCCCGACACCCCGATCGCGACGATCCGGCGCCGCACGCCCGCATCGATCGCCCCGAAGCAGGCGCGCATCGCATTGACCCACGCCGCGGGATGCTGCTCCCGGCTGCCGTCGTCGCGGCTGGCCAGCTCGAGCGGCGCACTCGCGCCCGCGATCACCGAGCGCGCCTGCGCGTCGTAGATGACCAGCTTGACGCTCTGGGTGCCCGCATCGAGCCCCGCGACCACCGTCATGCGCAGCCCCCGGACACGGAAAAGTTAGCGCTAACATTTCGCGACACAAAAAAAAGAGACTGCGGAAGGACGACTGGCGACATGGCGCGATGCGGGACGAAAAAGACAGTCTCCGCACTCTAGCAGCTACGTCGGAAGATGCTTGCTGCGGTGCGGAATCTCCAAGCCCGAACGCGTTGCATCGACGTGCCGACCCTCGCCCGGAAATGCGCAAAGCCATGTGCGCCCATCGTATCCGCGGCGCGGACACCCGGCCGCGGCACGACACTTGACGCCAGACGCTGCACATTGCTGCATCCCGCTGTCCACATGCACTGTGGATGGCGTGATGACAAAGGTGTGGATAAGCGCGGGCATGCCGCGCCAGCAGCGGCGTCGCGACGCGTGGTCAGGAAATCGCCACGCCCCGCATCGGCCCTGAAACCAGCGCTTGATCCGCGCACCCGGATGTGTCGTGCGCGACCGCAACGGGTGCGCAGCGTGGGCGCACGGCCCGTCCGATGACGGCGAACTTTGCTCGCGCGCAGACCACTGGCGCAGGCAGCGCGTCTGGACACGGACGGGAGGCGGCAGCATCCATCGGGCCCGCCGCACCCGGTTCGGCGAGGCCGCCCTCGCATGTGTGTCGTCTCCGGCCAGGCGCCGGACAAGCGACGGTGCAGCAGGCAACGTACCGCGGCGGCGGCCGCCCTCCGACGCTGCAGCCCGGACATGCCTCGCGCACGCGCGCAGCCTGATCGTCGCGAAGCCCCGCCTGGAGTATCCATCCGACGTGACCCGGCGCGAACCGTCACCCGCCTCCATGCGGTGGTCGATACGGACACCCGCATGCAAGCAGACAGGGGAAGCGGAGGATCACGACGCGCGGTCGCCAGGCGATGCTCACGTCGCAATGCCTGTGGCGCGTCGGGCGGCGTCGGGGGCGCTGAGTCCCGCGGCGCCAACGGCCGGGTTCGCCACGCAGGATCCCCCGTGTGCCGAGCGCTGGGCTGGCAATTGCGCACCCGCTCCGCGCCAAGGTCGCGCAATTCGAGGCAGGGGCTCGCCGCATGCCGCTGCTCCGTGGCGAGTCTCCGATCCCCTCCCCGCCAGTGCGGCGGGCCGCACACAGGATCAGGCCGAGCGCCCAGGTCGAGGGCCAGTTCTGCGGGATCCGCATCGGGGCTGCACCGGGCAAGCGCCTGTTCGCGGAGGCGGACGCCCCGGGTGCTGTCGAAGACTGCGGCCGATGCCATGGGTCACTGGCGGCATCACCGTTGCCGGCCGATCCGCCCGCGCGGACTGCTCACTCAGCGGACGATGGCCGCTCGCGAGCCGTGTCCGGGCACGGAGCCAGGCGCCCGGCGCGCTTCAAGCCCGCAGCGTGGCGCCGCCGTCGACGTAGAGATCGCTCATCGCGATGTGGCCTGCCTGGTCCGACAGCAGGAACATCACCGCGTTCGCGATGTCCCCGGGTTCGGCCAGCTTGCCCAGCGGGATGCCGCTCTTGAAGGTTTCGAGCGTGCCGGCGATCGTGCGCGCCTCGCCCCCGGTGTCGGTCCACATGCCGGTCTGCATCGGCGTGCGTGTCGAGCCCGGTGCGACGATGTTGCAACGGATCCCGAGCGGTGCCAGTTCCAGGCCGAGACAGCGCACGAACATCGCCGCCGCGGCCTTGGATGCCGCGTAGGCCGCCATGTTCTGGCGCGGGACGCCCGCGGCGTTCGAGCCGACGGTGACCATCGCACCGCGGCGCCGTGGCGCCATCACCCGGGCCAGCGCCTGGGAGACATGGAACACGCCGTCGGTGTTGACCGCGAACGTGCGGCGCCATTCGTCGGTCGTGAGCTCCAGCACCGGTGCGGTCGACAGCACGCCGGCCACGTTGACGGCGACATCGATGGGCCCCAGGTCCGCTTCGACATGCGCCACCAGGGCATCGACCGCGGCCGCGTCGGTGACGTCGAGCACGAACGAATGCTCGCCGTGCTCGGACGACGGCGCGACGCGATCGCTCGCAACGACCACCGCGCCACTGTCACGCAAGGCCCGCACCACCGCTGCACCGATGCCACCGGCGGCGCCGGTGACGAGGGCGATCTTTCCGTCGAAGCCTGTGAGTTGCATGCGGATGTCCCGGATCGGTGATGGCGGTGGGGAGTGGGAGGCACGCCCGGTCTCGCGATGCGCCTGCCCCACCGCGATTGTAGGAGCGCGCTCCTACATGGGGTCGAACATCGCCAGCCGGACATCGAGCAACGGCGCAATGCGCGCGGTCGCATCGCGGCCGGTCAGCTCGGCATGCAGGAACGGCAGTTCGATCGAATCGACCTGCGCCGCATGCGGCGCCCACAGCGCCGACTGCAGTTGCGGCTGGTCGGCGTGGTCGCGTCCGGCGCGGACATGCAGCAGAGCGCCGTCGAAATATCCATGGTGATGCAGGCGCACGAGCCGGTTGGTGTCGGTGACCGCCCGCACCACGCCGTCGAGCACGGCCCCGGGCAGGTTGCCGAGCGCGCTGTCGCCGCGGCGCAGGAAGTCGACGATGGCTTCGCGGCTCTGCAGCTCCGGATACGCGTCCGGGTCATAGCCGGCGATCGCCAGCAAGGCCCGCAACGCAGCGACCGGATCGGGTTCGGGTTCCGCCCGCCACACCTCGGCCGGATACGCGTCGAGCAATGCGAGCACACCGATCTCGCGGCCGAGGGCGCGCAGGCGCACGGCCATGGCCTGGGCGAGGATGCCGCCGACCGACCAGCCCAGCAGATGCACCCGGCCCGTCGGCTGCAGCGCGATGACGCGTCCGGCGTACTCGGCCGCCAGGGCATCGATGCTGCCCGGCAGCGGCTCGGCGAGATCGAGCGCCGGCGACTGCAGGCCGTAGACGCTGCGCGCCGGCGCGAGGCTGCGCGCCAGTTCGCGGTAGCACCAGGCGATGCCACCGGCAGGATGCACCACGAACACCGGTGCATGCTGCGCCTCGCCCTGCGCGAGTGCGATCACCGGCGCCAGGCCATGGTCGGGATCCTCGCCCGCGCCGGCATCGAGCGCGGCAGCCAGTCCTGCGACGGTCGGGCTGGCGAACAGGGCGCCGAGTCCGGGATCGCGACCGAAGCGCTGCTGGATTGCGAGCAGCAGATGCACGGCGAGCAGCGAATCACCGCCGAGCGCGAAGAAATCCGCATCCGCGCCGACGCGCTCGATGCCCAGCGCTTCGGCGAACAGCGCCGCGAGTGCGGTCTCGGTCGGCGTGCGCGGCGGCGCGAGCGGGCCGACTTCGAATGCGGGCGCCGGCAGCGCGTCGCGGTCCAGCTTGCCGTTGGCGGTGACCGGCCAGTCGGCGAGTGCGACGAAGGCGGCCGGTACCATGTAGTCCGGCAACTGCGCGGCGATGGAAGCGCGCAGTGCCGCGGCATCGAATTCACCGGTTGCTTGCAGATAGCCGACGAGTCGCCGATCCCCTGCCCGGTCCTCGCGCACGATGACCGCCGCCTGCGATGCGAATCCGCTGCCGACCATCGCCGCTTCGATCTCGCCCAGTTCGATGCGCAGGCCGCGCAGCTTGACCTGGTGATCGCTGCGGCCGAGGAACTCGAGCGCGCCGTCATCGCGCCAGCGGGCGAGATCGCCGGTGCGGTAGATGCGTTCGCCGGGCCGATGCGGATCGTCGCAGAAGCGCTCGGCGGTCAGATCGTCGCGGCCCAGATACCCGCGCGCGAGCTGCACGCCGCCGAGATACAGATCGCCGACCACACCGGGCGGCAGCGCGCGCATGCGTGCATCGAGCACGTATAGACGGGTGTTCCAGACCGGGAAGCCGATCGGCACCGGGCGCGAGGTGTCCTGCGCGCCCGCCGGCCAGAAGCTGACGTCGACCGCGGCTTCGGTCGGGCCGTAGAGGTTGTGCAGTTCCGACTTCATGGACGCGTGGAAGCGGTCGCGCAGATCCGCATCCAGCGCTTCGCCGCTGACGAACACGCGACGCAGCGACAGCCCGCGGGCTTCCGGTGCTGCGAGGAACGCGGCCAGCATCGACGGCACGAAATGCAGCGTGGTGATGCCGCACTCACGCACCAGCCGCGCGATCGCGACCGGATCGCGGTGCGCGTCAGGCGGCGCGACCACCAGCGTGGCGCCGGCGAGCAGCGGCAGGAAGAATTCCCAGACCGAAACGTCGAACGTGGCCGGAGTCTTCTGCAGGATGCGGTCGGAGGCGTCGATGCCGTAGTGGCTACGCATCCATTCGAGTCGGTTGACGATCGCGCGATGCTCGACGACGACGCCCTTCGGCGCGCCGGTCGAGCCGGAGGTGTAGATGACGTAGGCCGCGTGCTGCGGGGCGACCGCCGGCAGCGCGGTGTCGCCCGCGGTCCGCGGCCATTCGCGCGGTGCCAGACGCGGCACGGCGTCCGGCCAATCGATGCCGTCGTCATCGAGCGCGAGCAGCGCGACCGGCTGCGCGGACCGCAGGATGCGTGCACGCCGATCGATCGGATGGGCCAGGTCCATCGGCAGATACGCGGCCCCCGCGCGCAGCACGGCGACCAGCGCGACCACCAGTTCGATCGAGCGCGGCAGGGCGACCGCGACCACGGTGTCGGCCCCGGCGCCGCACGCCCGCAGCGCCTGCGCGAGCGCGCGGCTGCGGGTGTCGAGGTCGCGGTAGGTCAGCACCTTGCCGTCGAAGACCAGCGCCGGCGCATCGGGCGTCGTCGCCATCGACGCTTCGATCAGCGCGGTCAGCGTCGTGTCGGGAAGCGGATGCGCGGTGGCGTTGAAGTCGAACAGCGTCCGCGCGGCTTCGGCCGGCGTCGCCAGCGGCACGTCGTCGAGGCAGGCATCGGGTCGGGACGCGAGTTCGAATGCGGCGACGAGAAAACCGCGCAGCCGCGCCGCATGCGCGGCGACGTCCACGGCCGAATACAGATCGGGATTGGCCTCGATCTCGAGATCGAGCGCCTGCACGCCATCGCCCCGGAAGCCGAGTGTGATGTCGTCGACCGGTCCGGTCGCGAGGATTTCCATCGACGCGTGCGTGCCGGCGAGCGCCACTGGCCGGTAGAACGGCTGCACGTTGATCAGCGGACCATGCAGGCGGCGCTGGCCACCGATCAGGCCGAGGTCGCGCCGCAGCTGTTCACCGCGGTAGCGCCCATGCCGGCGGCCGCGCAGGAGGGCGCGGACCATCGTCTGCACGAATTCCGCGATGGGCGCATCGGGCGACGCGGGCACGCGCAGCGGCAGCACGTTCATGACCATCGCCGGCACCCGCGCGGATGCGCTGCCGAGGCGGCCCATGAAGGGCACGCCGACGACCGCCTCGCCCTGCCCGCCGAAACGCCGGCAGTAGGCGGCGGTGAGTGCGGTCAGCACATCGGGCCACGGCTGGCCGAGCGCCGCCGCCGCGCGTGCGAGGCGCTCACGGAACGCCGCATCGAGCGCTTCGACATGGCGCAGGCAATCAAACGCAGCGTGGGCGAAGCCGCCGCCGAGGCCGGTCGCGGCCGGCATGCCGGCCAACGTGTCGCGCCAGTAGGCCGCATCGGTCGCACGCTTCTCGGACGCGCGATACGCCGCGTCCTCGGCCAGCACGCCATCGAGCGGAGCGAAGGACCCAAAGGCAGATGCGTCGGCATACAGCGCGCAGGCGCGTTCGGTCAGCAGCGCCATGCCGTAGCCGTCGGTCGCGAGGTGATGCACGCGCAGATACCAGACGTAGCGATCACCACCGAGCACGTACAGACGTTGCAGCGCGAGGCGGTCGCGCGCCGGGTCGACCGGCGTCAGGCGATCGCGCGACATCCCCTCGCGTGCAACGGCTTCAGGCACAGCCTCGGCCGACAGATCGATGAGCTCGAGTGTCGGCGCGTGTCCCGGATCGATCCATTGCACAGGCCCATCGCCGGTCTCGCGCATGCGCAGCGCAAGCGCCGGCGCCTCGGCGGCCGCCCGGTTCGCCGCGCGCGTGAAGGCCGCCACATCCAGCGCGCCGTCGATCCACAGCGCGTGCGCGGTGTTGAACGCCGGGTTGTCCGGCGCCAGTCGCTGCGCATACCAGAGCCCGGCCTGCGCTTCGGTCAGCGGCCGGGCCGTGGCCGATGCGGGGGCATCGGTATCGACAGGTGACGCCTTCGGGCTCATCAGGCGGGCGTGTCGCGCTGCAGGCCCTGCACGACCTGCCACCAGCCGGCGAGCGTGGTGTGCTCGGCCAGATGCGAGAACTCCAGCGCGATGCCGTGTTCGCCCCAGGCCATCACCAGACCCAGCACGCGCATCGAATCGAGGCCGAGATCCATCAGGTTGTCGTCGTCGCCCACGTCCTCGGGCGCCTCGCCGACGAGCTTGGCGACGTCGGCGCGCATGCGCTCGAGGGTCAGCGGGCCGGTGCGGTCGGTGGTGGTCATGGCAGCAGTTCCAGAAGTCGGTCGGTGGTCAGCGGCACGCCGCAGGTGCGCGCGATCCAGTGCAGCGCGAGGTCGTGGTCGGCGCGCGAGAAATCGGCGATCGCGTCGGCGACGACGAAGGTCTCGATATCCCGCTGGAAGGCCTCGGTCGCCGTCGACAGCACGCCGATGTGGGCGTAGACGCCGGTGATCAGCAGCTGGTCACGGCCACGCGCGCGCAGCAGCGTGTCGAGATTGCTGCGCTGGAAGGCGCTGTAGCGATGCTTGACCAGCACGTGGTCGCCGTCGGCCGGTGCCAGGACGTCGATGATGGCTTCGTGTTCCGGGATCGCCTGCATGCCGGGGCCCCACAGATCGGCTTGCAGCCCGCGATCGCGCCGGTCCTGGTTGCCGCGCTGCGCGGTGAAGAACACCGGAATGCCGCGCTCGCGGCAATGCGCGAGCAGGCGCGCGAGGTTCTCGAGCGCGGGCGCCAACGGCGCGTCGTCCTGCGCGAATGCGGCGAGGAAATAGCGCTGCATGTCGTGGACGAGCAACGCGGCGCGAGAGGTTTCGGGCGTCCACTGGCCGCGCGCGGCCGGCAATTCGTCGGCCGTCGGCAGCGGATACGGTGCGATCTTCGGCAGGCCCATCAGCCGGCGTCCTTCTGCTCGTCGAGGAAACGCGCGCGCAGCTGCGCACGCAGTTCCCGCCTGCTGATCTTGCCGACCGCCGTGGTGCCGAACGCATCGACGAACACGATCTGGTCCGGCACCTTGAACGCGGCCAGGCCGCGTCCGCGCACCCAGGCCTTCAGCTCGGCCGGACGCGGCGTCGTATCGCCCGGAATCACGAACGCGCAGCTGCGCTCGCCGAGGAAGTCGTCGGGAATCGACACCACCGCGGCATCGAACACCTGCGGGTGCGCGAGCAGATGGTCTTCGATCTCCTCGGCCGAGATCTTCTCGCCGGCGCGGTTGATGTGGTCGGTTGCCCGGCCCTGCACGATCAGATGCCCGCTCGGCAGCCGCTGCACCATGTCACCGGTGCGGTAGAAGCCGTCGTCGGTGAACGACCGCGTGTTCGCCGCATCGTCGTTGTGATAGCCGCGGATCGTGTACGGGCCACGCGTGAGCAGATGGCCGATCTCGCCGTCGGCGACCGGGGCGCCGTGGTCGTCGACCACCAGCACCTCATCGTCGTCGCTGATCGGCCGGCCCTGTGTGGTCAGTACGAGTTCGTCGGGATCATCGAGGCGGGTGTAGTTCACGAGACCTTCGGCCATGCCGAACACCTGCTGCAGCCGGCAACCCAGGCCCGCGACCACGCGCCGCGCGGCTTCCGGCACCAGCTTGGCGCCGCCGACCTGCAGCACCTGCAGGCTCGACAGATCGAACGCGGTCTTGCCCGCGGCATCGGCCCAAAGCAGCGCCAGCGGCGGCACCAGGCCGACGCAGGTCACGCGCTCGCGTGCGACCAACGGAAACGCGGCGTCCGGCCCCGGACCGGGGCTCAGCACGACGCGCGCGCCGGCATACAGCGCGCCGAAGAAGCCCGGCGAACTCATCGGGAAGTTGTGCGCGGCCGGCAGCGCGACCATGTAGACGCTGTCCGCGCCGATACCGCACAGATCGTTGCTGGCGCGGAAGCTGTAGATGTAGTCGTCGTGGGTGCGCGGGATCAGCTTCGACAGGCCGGTGCTGCCGCCGGAAATCTGCAGGAATGCGACCGACTGCGGATCGGGATCGCCCGGCAGCGCATCGCGCGCGCCGTCGAGCGCTGCGATGGACACGAACTCCGCGGCATCTCCGACGACGAACACATGCCGCATCGCCGGCACTTCCGCCTGTAGCTGGCGGGCCAGTGCGCGGTAATCGAACGCCTCATAGCGCTCCGCGCAGACGTAGGCGCAGGCCTCGGCCTTGCGCGCGAAGTGCGCGACTTCGGTGAGACGGTGTGCGGGCAACGCGTAGACCGGCACCAGCTGCGCGCGGAACAGCGCGCTGACCACGGCGATGAATTCCGGGACGTTTCCCAGCTGCACCACCACACGGTCGCCCGGTGCAAGCCCCTGCGCGAGCAGGCCGGCGGCGATGCGCTCGGCCTCGGTCCACAGCTGCGCATAGGTCCAGCGCGTGTCGCCGCCGACGACGGCGATCGAGTGCGCGCAACGCGACGCGCGCTCGCGCAGGAAACCGGGGAAGGTCTCGCCGCGCCAGTGGCCCGCAGCGCGGTAGCGCGCGACGAATGCGTCGGGCCAGCGCTGAAGCAGCGGTATTCGGGGTGTCGGATCGGACATGCGGTACATCGTCTTCAGGGGCGTCGCTCAGGCGCGGGCGTCGTCGATGCCCAGCGCATTACGCAAGGCCATGAACTTCGCCGCGGTCTCCTCGACCTCGAGCGCGGGCACGGAGTCGGCCACGATACCGGCCCCGGCGAAGAGGTGCATCGCATTGCCCTGCACCCGCGCGCAGCGGATGGAGACGTACCAGTCGCCATCGCCGGACGAATCGGTCCAGCCGACCGCGCCGGCGTAGAAGCCACGGTCGAAGGGCTCGAGCGCGCGGATCGCCTGCAGCGCCGGCAGCCGCGGCGTGCCGCAGACCGCCGGGGTCGGATGCAACAGTCCGGCGAGCGTGGCCGAGGACGTCTCTGCGTTCTTCAGGGTGCCGGTGATCCGCGTGGCCAGGTGCCACATCGTCTCGGTCGCGAGCAGCGACGGCCGTGGCGGCGCGCGCAGCTGGCTGCACAGCGGCGCCAAGCCGTCGAGGATCGCCTCCACGACGAAACGGTGTTCGCCGAGGTCCTTGGCCGACGCCAGCAGGGCATCGGTGCAGGCGCGATCGGCAGCGCCGTCGCCAAGGCGCCGCGCCGAACCCGCGAGCGGATGCGACACGACCTCCCGCCCGCGCCGCGACACCAGCAGCTCGGGCGTGGCGCCGACCAGCCACGCCGGCGCCTCACCGGGCGCCACCGGCAGCGGCACGACATAGGTGGTCACGCTGGCATCGCGGCCGAGCCGCACGGCGAGCGCGTGCGGGTCGATCGCCGCGTCCGCCTCCACCCGCAGCCCGCGCGCCAGCACCACCTTGCGCAGTGCCTCGGCGCCGTCCGGCGCTGCACGCAGGCGCTCGATGCAGCGCCCCACCGCGCTTGCATAGTCGTCGGCGGAGGGCTGCTCGGCAGTCGCGATCACGCGCCCAGCGGGCGCGGGCTGGGTGCCGGCAGGCCTGGCCGAGCGCTGCAGCGGCTGGTACAGCGCGTCGTCGTGGTGGGGATCGAACGGCAGCGCCCCGACCAGCAGATCCGGCCCGGACCGCGTCGCCGAGAAGAACGCACCGACACGCGCCCCGAGGGTGGACGTCGCACCGGCGGGCAGACGGGCCTGCACGCCTTCGGTGGCCAGGTGCCGGCCGGGCGCGGACAGACGGAAACCGTCGGTCCCATGGTCGTCCCCGGCGGCCTGCGCAGGGGGCATCGGGCGGGCGACGGCGCTCATGCGCGGCGCGCCGGATGGGTCGCGGCCACGGCTGCCAGCGAAGCGAGCACGATGCCGACGAACAGATACGGCAGCGCCGGCGACCAGCGGTAGAGCACGGTGCCGAGCAGCGGACCCGCGATCATGCCCATGCCCTGCACAGCCGCAACGGTACCGGCAGCCGCGCCCTGCTCGTGCGCTTCGACCGAATCGGCCGCCAGCGCCTGGAACGAGGGAAACACCAGGCCCATGCCGAACGCAGAGACGCCGTAGGCCAGCAGCAGCTGCCACTGCGTGCCGATCAGGGCCACCGAGGCGAAGCCTGCGCCCGAGACCAGCGCCCCCACCGTGATCCAGCGCGCGGGTGCCACCGACCTCAAGCGCATCACCAATGCCTGCGCCAACACCAGGCCGATGCCGACCACGGTCAGCGACAGGCCGGCCACGCGCGCGCCATCGGCGGGAGAAAGCTGCAGCCGGTCGATCGCGAAGAACCCGACCACGACCTGGGCGATGCTCACCGACACCATGGCCGCGAAGACGGTCATCAGCGGCAGCCGCAGCCGCGCATCGGCCAGCGCCATCGGTGGCCGGGGGTTCCGGGACGCGGCGTCGACCGGCGGCGTGTCCGGCAGCCGCCACCACAACACCGCGAGCGCGAGGAGCGGCAACGCAGCGGCGACGTACAGCGCCATGGCGATGCTGTGGAAGGCGATCCAGCCGGCAGCCGCCGGGCCCAGCACCATGCCCAGCGCATTGGCCGTACCGAGCTTGGCCATTGCCGCGCCGCGCTGGCCCGGCGCTACCTCGTCGGCCACCATCGCCGCTGCGGTCGGGGGAATCGCCGCATAGAACAGGCCGACCAGGGCGCGGGTCGCCACCAGTACGACGACCGAGAGCCAGACCGCAGGCGGCGCGCGCAAGGCCGAATCCACGAACACCGCCATCACGATGTAGACGACCGCGTATCCGGCCAGTCCGGCCAGCAGCACACGGCGGCGTCCGATTCGGTCGCTCAGGCGGCCCCAGCGTCGCGCCGACAGCATCCACAACACGCCGGCGGCCGTGACCGACAGGCCGGCATGCCATTCCGCCAGGCCCAGCAGGCGCACGACCGGCCCGACCACGGCCACGAACGCCATCATCGCCATGGTGCCCGTGAGCGCGGTGAACACCAGCACCGGCAGGGCGGAAGCGGCAGGACGCGTGGTAGTCGCGGTGTGCATCTGGTCTCGATCGACGGCGCGCACGGCAGCGCAGGAGGACGGCGCCGCGTGCCTGGAAGGAATGCCGGAGCCCGGCTCTGGTGGGAGAATGATAACAGGTCGCATTTGAGCGGATGGCGCTGCAGTGGGACGCAGCAGTCGTCCGAGTCGGGTGATTGAGAATTGTTCGCATTAATTCTACTATCGCCGCTCCCCGCCGATACGGCGGCCCATCGCCTGCCAAACCGCCAAGGCGCGTCTTCTCCGCCGGAGCCTCCCCCCCGATGTCCCCGTCCCGTCGCCAGACCCGTACCGCCCTGTTCGTGTCGCTTGCCCTGCTGCTCACCACGCCCGCCCTGGCCCAGACCTCCGACACCGGGGAAGCGACCGAACTCGATACCGTCCGCGTGACCGCCGCGGCAATCGCGCGCCAGGCCCTGGGCAGCTCGGTCATCACGGTCGAGGACATCGAGCGCCGACCGCCGGCGAACGATCTGTCGGAACTGATCCGCACGATGCCGGGCGTCAACCTCACCGGAAACAGCGCCTCGGGCCAGTACGGCAACAACCGCCAGATCGACCTGCGCGGCATGGGGCCGGAAAACACCCTGATCCTGGTCGACGGCAAGCCGGTCGGCTCGCGCGATTCGATCCGCATGGGCCGCAGCGGCGAGCGCAACACCCGCGGCGACACCAACTGGGTGCCGGCCGAGGCGGTGGAGCGCATCGAGGTGCTGCGCGGCCCGGCTGCGGCGCGCTACGGCTCCGGCGCATCCGGCGGCGTGGTCAACATCATCACCAGGCGCCCGACCGGCGAGCTGACCGGCGCGCTGAGCCTGTTCGGCCAGGTCCCGCAGCACGGCGATGAAGGCGGCAGCCAGCGCGCCGGCGTGACCCTGAGCGGCCCGCTGACCGATGCCTTGTCGTTCCGCCTATACGGCAACGTCAACAAGACCGACGCCGATTCGCTCGACCTCAACGCCGATTTCCTCACCGGCAACGGCGTCACCCCGCCGGCCGGCCGCGAGGGCGTGCGCAACCGCGACCTCAACGCGCTGCTGCGCTGGGATATCAGCGACGCGCACGTGCTCGAATTCGAGGCCGGCACCAGCCGCCAGGGCAATATCTTCGCCGGTGATCGCGCGGTCAGCCTCGACGGCACCCCGCTGCTCACCGAACTGGCCAATGCCGGCGCCGAGACCAACCGCATGTACCGCAACAGCGGTGCGCTGACCCACCGCGGGCGCTTCGGCGACGGGTCCTCGCGCCTCACGCTGGCCTTCGAAGGCACCAACAACAAGCGCCTCAACGAAGGTCTCGCCGGTGGGCCCGAAGGCTCGATCGGGGATCCCCATGCCTGGTCCACCTCGCGCCTGCGCAATGCCGCCATCGATGGCGAGTTCAGCCTGCCCACGACCCTGGGCGCGGCGGAGCACATCTGGACGGTCGGCTTCGAACACCGTGACAGCGAACTGGAAGATCCCTACTCGGTGTCGCAGTCCGGCAGCGCCGGCGGCGGTGTCCCGGGCCTCGACCCGTCCCGCGGCGGCGGTCGGGCCGAGGCGCGCACCACGGCAGGCTTCATCGAGGACAACATCTACCTGGGCGAGCGCTGGATCGTCACGCCGGGCCTGCGCTTCGACCACCACAGCCAGTTCGGCAACAACACCAGCCCCAGCCTCAACGTGCAGTTCGCGATCAACGACGAGGTCAAGCTCAAGGGCGGCGTGGCGCGCGCGTTCAAGGCGCCCAACCTCTACCAGTCCAACCCCAGCTACCTCTACTACACGCGCGGCAACGGCTGCCCGGACACCTACGCCAGCCTGGGTTCGGGCTGCTACGTGCAGGGCAACGCCGGCCTCGACGCCGAGACCAGCCTCAACAAGGAAATCGGCATCGAATGGGCGCCGGCCAGTGGCCACCATGCCTCGCTGACGTACTTCCACAACGACTACGAGGACAAGATCGTCTCGGGCTACGTGCCGGTGGGACAGACACAGCCGCCGCCGGGCGTGCAGCCGGCGCGCATCTTCCGCTGGGATAACGCCCCCGAGGCCGTGGTCCAGGGACTCGAAGGCAATCTCAACATCCCGCTGCTCGGGACCCGCGGCGACGTGCTGAAGTGGAACAACAACGTCACCTGGATGATCGAAAACGAGAACAAGCTGACCGGCCAGCCGCTGTCGGTGATTCCCGAATACACCGTCAACACCTCGCTCGACTGGCAGGCCAGCGACGCGCTGTCGCTGCTGCTCACCGGCACCTTCTATGGACGCCAGGAACCGGCGACGCGCGACATGAACAACGACGACCGTTGCAGCGAGGCCGGTGCCGATTGCGCGTCGCTGCGCCAGGTGCGGGGGCCCTACAGCGTCTGGGGCCTCGGCGCGCGCTACCGGATCACCCACACCGTGAGCCTCGGCGGCGGCGTCAACAACGTGCTCGACAAGCAGCTGTTCCGCGAATCCAGCAGCAGCCAGGCCGGCGCTGCGACCTACAACGAGCCCGGCCGCGCCTACTACGTCAGCATGCACATCGGCTTCTGATGCAACGCGGCCTCGGGCCGCATCCGCACGGACCCACTGCGGTCCGGCCTCCACGCCGCGACAACCTGGACGCATCCGGCTCGTCGCCCGAAGATCGGACCCCGCACCCACGATGCCCCGCATGACGCTCCGCAGATCCTCCGCCACCCGTCCGCTGCGCCTGACCACGCTCGCCGCGGCCGCCGGCCTGTTGTTCGCGCTGCAGGCCGTGCCCCAGGCCGCGTCCGCGCAGCAGCGTGATCCGACGCGCTCGATCGGCGAGACCGTCGCCAGCCAGCCCTCGCCGCACTACGCGTTCGAACGGTTCGAGGTGCGCAGCGCCGATGGCCAGCGGATCTGGCGCGTCCATGTCGCGGCGCCGAAGGGCGATGCGCCCGAAGGCGGCTGGCCGGCGTTCTGGATGCTCGACGGCAATGCCGCGCTGATCGAGTTCGATCAGGCCCTGCTCGCCGAACTCGCCGCGCAGCCGGTGCCGCATGCGCTGGTGTTCGTGGGTTACGCCAACGACCTGCGCATCGATTCCGAAGCGCGCACGCGCGACTACACCCCGTTCCCCGGCGAGCGTCCGGTGCGCGACGGCACCACCATCACCGGCGGCGGCGGCGGGGATGCGCTGCTTGAGGTGATCGAGCGCGACGTGCGCCCCGAGGTCGCGCGCCGCGTGCCCACCGACCCCGACCGCCAGACCCTGTGGGGCCATTCGCTGGCGGGCCTGTTCGCCCTGCATACGCTCTACACCCGCGCGGGCGCCTTCGACACCTATGCCGCCGGCAGCCCGTCGCTGTGGTGGGGCGATGGCGCCCTGCTCGGCGCGCCCGAGCAGCGGTTCGTGGCCCACAACGCCGGGCGCCGGGCCCGCGTGCTGATCGGCCTGGGCGGCGGCGAACGCCAGGTCGCGCACCGCGATCTCGGCGATCCGCGCGTGCAGGTGCACCTGCGCCGCATCGCGGCGGCGCCGCCGGACTCGGCCGAGAAACTTGCCGGGCGCCTGTCGGCGGTCGACGGACTGCAGGTGACCTACCGCGAATTCCACGGGCTGACCCATGGCCCGATGTTCCGCGCCTCGCTGATGTGGGCGCTGCACGTGGTCACCGGGATCGCCGACCACAGCGACACCCCGAGCCGTGCCGACGGCGTGGAGCCGGCGCGGTGAGCAGCCCGGCGCAGGACATCCGCGCAAAGACGCTCGTCCGTGGCATGACGGCGATCCACATACACCCCGCAGTCTCGAGCCGGTGCCATCCAGCGCCGGCCAAACCCCAGCTCCAGGAGTTCGTCATGCAAAAGCTGTCCTCGCGTCGCCTGCGGTTCGCTGCCCTGTCCCTTGCCCTTTGCGCCGCTGCCGGCGTCGCCGGCGCGCAGGGCTTCGCCCAGCCCGATCCCGACTTCAAGGGCGCCGTGCGCGCCGCGAGCCCGGTGATCAAGGCCGGCGATTCGGTCGAGATGACCGGCCAGGGCTTCAAACCCGGCCAGTCCGTGACCCTGCTGCGCGGCGAGACCGTGCTCAACCGTCCCTGGACCGCCGATGCCGAAGGCCGTATCGGCGGCCGGGTGCAGGTGCCTGCCGATGCGTCCGTCGGCCGCCATCCGGTGGTCGTGCGTGTCGCCAACCCGGATGCCGCTGCCGTGATCGAGCTCAAGGTCTCCAAGGACGTGCCGCTGTCGGGCGCGGATCGCTTCGACGTGGCCACCAATGATCTGGTGCAGGGCCTCTACCAGGTGGCCTACAGCGCGCGCAACGATGCGCTGTTCGTGACCGCGGCCGTGGGCCGGCCGCCGGTCAAGCAGTCCGAACTCCTCAAGGTGGATCCGCAGACGCTGGAGATCACCGCACGCGTCACGCCGGCGCAGGTCGAGGGCCAGACGGATGGCCGCGTCTACGCCGTCTACGGCGTCGCCGTCGACGATGCCAACGGCAACGTCTGGGTCACGAACACGCGCGACGACACCGTGGCCGTCTACCGCCAGTCGGACCTGTCGCTGGTCAAGCAGTTCGAACCGGGCGTCCTGCCGCACGGCCGCGATTTGGTCGTGGACACCAAGGACAACCGCGTCTGGGCCAGCGGCTTCGGCGGCGGCAAGTTCGTGGCGTTCGACGCGACGACGCTCGAGGTCGTGCAGGACCTGACCGTGGAGTCGAAGGTGCGCGGCGGGGAATTCGGCCCGATGGCGCTGACCCTCGACCCGGTGGCCGGCAAGCTGTACTCCGTGGGGCTGTCGACCGGCGAGGTCGTGGTGCTCGATGGCGCCACCGGCGCGGTGGACAACATGTTCCGCTTCCCGACCATCAACGGTGGCATCGGCGTCGCGATCGATCCCGAGGGACGCCGCCTCTACGTCGCCGCGCAGGGCAGCGACAACCTGGTGATCGCCAACGCCGATACCGGCGAGGTGCTGCACGACGTCTACGTCGGCGCCGGCGCCGTGTACGTCGCCTTCGATCCGCACACGAAGCTGGCCTATGTGGCGAGCCGCGGCGCCGGCACGATCACGGCGGTGGACGCGAACGGCACCATCGTCGCCAACCTCGACGGGGGCACGTTCCCCAACCACGTCCTGCCGGTCGGCGACGGCACGGTGTACGCGATCAACAAGTCGCGTGGCGCGGACGACGCGGCAGGCGACCAGATCCGCCGGATCCGGCCGAAAACCCTTTAAAATCGCGGCTTCAGCGGCGGCCGGCAGTCCGGTCGCCGTCGCATTCAATCCGTACCGGAACCCGTCGATGTCCGCACGCCGCCACGCTCCACTGCTCCTCGCGCTGGCCTGCGCCCTGGCCGCATGCACGCCCTCCGGGCCGGCGCCGGAGGCGGGCGCGACCCGCGCCCCGGTCGCGGCGTCGCGCGACGCACTGCCGGAGGGCTGGCGCAGGGTGGCCGGCAGCGACATCCCGCGGGTCGAACGTTCGCGGCAGGATCTGCCTGTCACGCTGCGTTCCGACGACGGCGTGGACGTCACGATCACCGATACGTCGCGCACGATCGTCGGCAACGACGACATCGTGATGGTCATGGAGGCGCTCGGCCTGTCGGACCAGGTGTTCGCCGCGCCGACCAACGCGGTCACCGAGACCGGCCGCAACGCCCGGCATCATTTCCTGTTCAACCGCACCACGGGGGTGGAAGGCATCCTCAGCCTCGACGGCACGCTGTTCGTGGGCAACAGCCTGCGTCGCCACGGCAAGCTCGCCCAGCCGCTGCGCGACGCCGGCCAGGCCCTGGTGATCGTCGACGAACTGCAGCCGATCCCCGACAAGGTGCGCAAGCTCGCCGCGGTGTTCGGCCACGCCGACGAAGGCGAGCAGCTCGCCGCGCAGGTGCAGCAGCAGCTCGACGAAGCCGCGCGGATCGCGACGACGCACGCGCGGCGGCCGCGCGTGATCCACGTGTCGGCCACCGGCGGTGGCGGCTCGCCCACGGTGGGCGGCGCCGACACGGCCGCGGCGCAGATGATCCGCCTCGCGGGCGGAATCAACGTCGGCGACGAGGCCAAGGTGGCCAACTATTCGCAGCTCAGCAACGAGGGCATCGTCGCGGCCGAACCCGACGTGGTGCTGGTCAGCGAGGACGACCTGCGCGTCTTCGGCGGGGCCGACGGTCTGTGGAAGGCGTATCCGTCGCTGGCGCAGACGCCGGCCGGCTTCGCCAACCGGGTCTGGGTGATGCCCGACACCCAACTCAAGGTCAGCAGCATCGCCGGTGGCGCCGGAGCGATCGCACTGGCCGAAGCGCTGGCGGCGCTGGCCATCGAACTCGACGCCCCCGCGGGCACATGACCGGCGCGTCGGGCGCCATGCACACACGCCGCAGCGGCCTGGTCCGGCGCCCACCGGGCGGGCTCCTGTGCGCCGGCCTGCTCGCCTTGCTGGTGGTGGTGATCGTGCTGTCGTTCGGCATCGGACCGCTGCGCATTCCGCCCGGCGACGTCGTCCACGTGATCGCGCACAAGCTCGGCCTGGTCGATGCCGGACGCCTGAGCCAGCGCGACATCTCGGTGGTGTGGAACCTGCGCGTGCCGCGCGCACTGCTGGCAGTGATCGTCGGCGCCTCGCTGGCGATGGCCGGCGCCGGCCTGCAGGGGCTGTTCGGCAATCCGCTCGCCGATCCCGGCATCGTCGGCGTGACCCATGGCGCGGCGCTGGGCGCGGTCGGCGCGATCGTGCTCGGCGTCACCGCCTTCGGCGCATGGACGATCCCGGTGGCCGCGTTCCTGGGCGGCGCGGCGACGACGACCCTGATCTACCTGCTCGCGCGCCCCGATCGCAGCACCGGCACCGCGACGCTGTTGCTGGTCGGCATCGCGATCGCGGCCGCATGCTCGGCGGCGATCGGCTTCTTCACCTACATCGCCGATGCCGACGACCTGCAGTCGCTGGTGTTCTGGCAGATGGGGTCGCTGGCGATGGCCGACTGGACGTCGATGCTGGCCGCGCTGCCTGCATTCGCCCTCGGTGCGTTCGCCCTGCGCGCACTGGCGACGCCGCTCGACATGCTGGCGCTGGGCGAACGCCAGGCCCAGCACATCGGCCTGGACGTCAAACGCGCGCGCCTGATGCTGATCGCGGTCTGCGCGCTGCTGGTCGGCTCGGCGGTGGCGTTCGCCGGCGTGGTCGGCTTCGTCGGCCTGGTCGTGCCGCATTTCGTGCGCCTGCTCGCCGGGCCCGGCCACCGCTGGCTGATCCCGCTGTCGGCGGTCGCCGGCGGCCTGCTGATCGTCGTCGCCGACACCGCGGCACGCAGTCTCGATCCACCGTCGGAGATTCCGCTCGGCCTGTTCTCGGCTGCGCTCGGTGCGCCGTTCTTCCTGTGGCTGGTGCTGCGGCGCAGGGGCGCGGCATGAGCGACGACCTCACGCATGCTGTGCTGGCACTCGACGGCGTGAGCGTGCGCATCGACGGACGCGCGATCCTCGATGCGGTGGACCTGCAGTTCGCACGCGGCACGCTGACCGCACTGGTCGGACCGAACGGCGCCGGCAAGTCGACGCTGCTGGCCGTCGCCAGTGGCGACCTGGTGCCGGCTGCGGGCCGGGTGCGCCTGGCCGGCGCGGACCTGGGTGACTGGAAGGCCAGGGCACTGGCGCGCGAGCGCAGCGTGCTGCCGCAGGATCACGCCGTGCGCTTCGGTTTCAGCGTGCGCGAAGTCGTCGCGATGGGCCGGCTGCCGCATGCACCGGACCCGGCGGCCGACGACCGCATCGTCGAGGCCGCCCTGGGGTCTGCCGACGTCACCCATCTCGGCGCGCGCGACGTGCAGACCCTGTCCGGCGGCGAAGCGTCGCGCACCGCCTTCGCCCGCGTGCTGGCGCAGACCACGCCGGTGGTGTTCCTCGACGAGCCGACAGCCGCGCTCGACCTGCAGCACCAGGAGGCCGTCCTGCGGATCGCGCGTAGCCTCGCCGATGCCGGGGCCTGCGTCATCGTGGTGCTGCACGATCTCAACCTGGCCGCGGGCCATGCCGATCGCATCGTCATGCTGCATGCCGGGCGCATCGCCGCCGATGGACGTCCGCGCGAGGTGCTCACCCGCGAGACCATCGAACACGTCTATGCCCAGCCCGTGCTGGTGCTCGAGCACCCCACCCGCGGCGTGCCGCTGGTGGTCAGCGACGACCCGCGCTGACGCGGGCCCGCTGCGGGTTTCCTGCGGACAGCTCACGACCCTTCAAGGTGTCCGCGATCCATCCCCACCGCCACTGACGCACCGCGACGCGCAGCGGCGCCGTCCTGAGCCCGGTGCACCCGGACGGACGCCGCGAGCCGTCTTCGGGAGAGTCCGGCAGGCGCAGCGGCCTATGGCGCAGCGCGATCGGACGCGAAGCCTGCCCGGGCCCGCGCGCATCTCTAAAGCCGCCGTCGAGCCTCGAACCGGTGAACCGGCCAGCTCGTTCGACGCCCCCGAGGCCTGCGCGGGGGAACGGCCCGGCGATTCCGTCGGGACCACGGCGCCCCGGTCGACGCCCCGTGCGCCGTGGCCCTCCACGCTCCGCAGGCCGCCGGAACCGCGCTATGGTCTCCGCTCGCCGAGGCGCGTCCTCGACGCCCGGGGCGCACTCCCTCTGGCGCGCCGGTCCACCCGCACGAGGTCACGCGCATGCCGTCCGCCGCCGGTTCTACGATCATTCCCTGCCTGCGCTACGACGATGCGCGCCGCATGCTCGACTGGCTGTGCGAGGCGTTCGGCTTCGAGGCCCAGGCCGTGTACGCCGACGGCGACACCGTGCACCACGCGCAGCTGGTGTTCGGCACCGGCATGCTGATGCTCGGGTCCACCCAGCGTGACGGCGCCTGGGGCGGACTGATCACCCAGCCGCGCGATCTCGACGGCCGCACCACCCAGGGCCCGTGCGTCGTCGTCGCCGACGTGGACGCGCACTACGCACGGGCCAGGGCCGCCGGGGCGGAGATCGTCGAGCCGATCGCCGACCAGCCCTATGGCGGTCGCGGCTATGCCTGCCGCGACCCGGAAGGCCATCTCTGGTGGTTCGGCAGCTACGACCCGTGGGCGGACCCGTCCCGGGCCTAGACCGGCCGCCCGCGCCGTTCGATGCGCATGCCGCGACCGCCTGTCACGGACTCAACGCCCCGCTGAGGCCGCGGGACCGTCGACGATGATCATTCGCTCGATGGGGTCTCGCGCAGCCGCGCCACCACCGGTGCGACCTGCGCCTGACGTCCCAGCGCCTCACCGACATCCGCCAGCCGCACGGCCAGGCGTTCCGCCCCGTCGGCGCGCAGCGTGGCGTGGCCGACCTTGCGCCCGTCGCGCGACTGCTTGCCGTAATCGTGCCAGTGCCCGCCTGCGACCGACAGCACCGGCGCGGCCTCGGGCATCGTCCCGATCCAGTTGAGCATGCACGCCATGCCGCGTACCGAGGTGTCGCCGAGCGGCAGGCCCAGCACGGCACGCAGATGGTTCTGGAACTGCGAGGTTTCGGCGCCTTCGATGGTCCAGTGGCCGGAGTTGTGCACGCGCGGCGCCAGCTCGTTGGCGAGCAGCTCGCCGTCGCGACAGAACAGTTCCAGCGCGAACACCCCGACGTAGTCGAGGCGCTCGGCGATCGCCTGCGCGTGCGCCATCGCCGTCGCCTGCAGCGCCGTATCGACCCGGGCCGGTGCGAGGCTGGCCGAAAGCACGCCGTCGACATGCCAGTTCTCGGTCAGCGGCCAGGCGCGGAATTCGCCGTCGCGTCCGCGCACGGCGACCACGCTGAGCTCGCGCTGGAACGCGACGAACCCTTCCAGGATCAGCCCGACGCTCGACGCCTGCGCGCCCAGGGCCGTCCATGCCGCATCGAGATCGGCAGGCGACTTGATCCGGAACTGGCCCTTGCCGTCGTAGCCCAGCCGCCGCGTCTTGAGAATGCACGGCGTGCCGATATGCGCGACGGCCGTCTCGAGATCGGCGCGCGTGGCGACATCCGCGAAGTCCGGCACCGGAATGCCGAGCTCGCGGAACAGGGTCTTCTCCGCCAGCCGGTCCTGGGTGAGTGCCAGCGCGCCCGGATTGGGAAACACCGGGATCCGGTCCGCCAGCCAGCGCGCACTCTCGGCGGGCACGTTCTCGAAGTCGAACGTGGCGACGTCGACCTTGCCCGCGAACTCCGCCAGCGCGGCTTCGTCACGGTAATCGCCGACCAGCAGAGGCGCGAACTGCCCTGCGCAGGCGTCGTCTGCGGTGTCCATCACCAGCAGGCGCAGACCGAGCGGCGCGCCCGACAGCGCGAGCATCCGCGCGAGCTGGCCGCCGCCGAGGATGCCGACGGTCGTCATGCGCGCCTCCGCGCCGGCGCGTGCGGGGATGCGGCGCTGCAACGCTGCGCACCGCGTCGCGACGTGCGGCAGGCCACGGACGTGCGTCGCATAGGGGAGAACGCTTCAAACCGGACGTGGGAGGTCATCGGCGCGGATCGTCGTGCGCGGTGACTTCATCGGTCTGATGGGCGCGGAAGGCGTCCAGGGCCTCGGCCACGCCGGCATCGCCCGAGGCCAGCATCGCCGCGGCGAACAGGGCCGCATTCGCCGCGCCGGCGTTGCCGATCGCGAACGTGGCCACGGGAACGCCGGCCGGCATCTGCACGATCGACAGCAGGGAATCCAGGCCGTTGAGCGCCTTCGACTGCACCGGCACACCGAGCACCGGCACGGCGGTCTTGGCCGCCAGCATGCCCGGCAGGTGGGCCGCGCCGCCGGCACCGGCGATGATCGCGCGCAGACCGCGTTCGCGCGCCGTCGCCGCGTAGTCGAACAGCACGTCGGGCGTGCGATGGGCGGACACCACCCGGATCTCGTGGGCGATGCCCAGCTGCTCGAGCTTCTGCGCCGCGTGCTGCATCGTCTCCCAGTCGGAACGCGAGCCCATCACGATGCCGACTCTCGGCGGGTTGGAACTGGTGGTCATCAGACGGTTCCCGGCCACAAAGCGGCATTTTATCCGGTTCCGTGGATCGCGGCCGCCCGTCTCCGGCGCACGGGTCCGCCGCCGGGCGGGTGCTACGCTGTCGCGCTCCATCCAGCCCCGACGACACCCATGGACCGCAAGCTGCTCGACATCCTCGTCTGCCCCGCCAGCCGCCAGCCGCTCGCCCTGCTCGACCGCGCCGGACTCGACGCGCTCAACAGCGCGATCGCCGCCGGCGAGGTCCGGCGCGAAGATGGCGCCGCGCAGGCCGAGCCGCTCGGGGAAGCCCTCGTGACCCACGACCGCAAGCGCGTCTACCGGGTGGACGACGGCATCCCCGTGCTGCTGGTGGAAGACGGCATCGCCACTGGCCAGGTCGCCGATTTCCCCAAGGCATGACCGGCGACGACCGCTTCGCCGTGCCGCACGCCGCGGTGGCGGCGGATGTCGCGACGGCCCTGGCCGAAGACATCGGCGACGGCGATGTCACCGCGGCGCTGCTGCCCGACGCCGCGGACACCGCCTACCTGCTGTGCAAGGAGGATGCGGTGGTCTGCGGCCGTCCCTGGTTCGACGCCTGCCACCGGCGCCTGGATCCGGACGTGGCGATCGACTGGCGTGTGGCGGAAGGCGACCGTGTGGTCGCGGGCACCGTCCTCGCCACCCTGCGCGGCCGAGCACGGGCGCTGGTCAGCGCCGAGCGCACCTCGCTGAACTTCATGCAGACCCTGAGCGCGACCGCCACCGCCACCGCGCGCCACGTCGAAGCGGTGGCCGGTACCGGCACCCGCATCCTCGACACCCGCAAGACCCTGCCCGGCCTGCGCCAGGCGCAGAAGTACGCGGTCCGGGTGGGCGGCGGGCACAACCATCGCATGGGCCTCTACGACGCGGTGATGCTCAAGGAGAACCACATCCGCGCGGCCGGCGGTATCGCCGGGGCGATCGCACGCGCGCGCGCTGCGAGTCCGGATCTGCCCCTGATCGTCGAGGTGGAGACCCTGGACGAGCTGCGTGACGCACTGGCCGCGGGCTGCACCCGCGTGCTGATCGACGACTTCGATGCGGCCGCCCGGCGCGAGGCGGTGCGCATCGCGCGTGCGGCGCCCTTCGATGGCCGCATTCCGCTGGAAGTGTCCGGCGGCGTGGATCTCGACGGACTGCGCGCGATCGCGCAGGACGGTGTCGACTGCATCTCCATCGGCGGGCTCACCAAGCACGTGCGGGCGATCGACCTGTCGCTGAAACTGGGACCGGCGCCGGGCTGACACGCTGGTGCACAGACGGAGGCGGACGATGCCGCATCGCTCCGACACCTGCCGCGAACGCGGCGGGCCTGAAGCGCACGATCCGGCGCGTCGCCGCACCGACACTTGCATCGGGATTCCCGCGCAGCCTCTACGCGCCGCGCCCTCGGACCCGGACGCCGGACACCCGTCTCCCTGTTCGCGGGCGCGTGCGCTGCGCCCGCCGGGCCCTCGCGGAGATCCGGGCGGTGCGAGGCGCAGGGCCGACCACACCGCGTCGCGACGTCCTCGCGGCGGCGCCTCGCCTCGTGCTGCCGCGCCCATGGAACCCCGGCACGCCCGCTGCGTGTCCGCGCAGCGCCGGGGCGCCTGCCGATCCGACCGATGGCGGCGCGTCGTCACCCGGTGCCGGACACGCGGACCCGCGCATCGAGCGGCTGTCGCCGTCGTCCACGCCGCGTCGCGGGTCGCGACCACACGCGCGAGGCGACGTGCCGGGTTGCGCTGCACCGCGACCCCGACGGCGTCCGCTCCCGATCGCGTGGGCGCCGTGCGCGGCGGCCACGCGCGCCTGCTGCGCGACGTGTCGAGGCCGCAGTCGCGGGTGGAGCAACGCTCCGGCCCGCGAGCACGCTTGCGCCCGCGCCGTCGCACCGCCACAGTGCGCGCATGCCCGATTTCCCGACGATGATCTTCACGATGCTGGCCGGCTTCGCCGCGTTCCAGTGGTGGAGCGCCGCGCGTGCGGCCGCCGAACGCGCCGGTCGGCTGGGCCGCGACGCCTGCGCGCGAGCGGGCGTGCAGTGGCTCGACCAGAGCGTGCACGCGCATTCGATGCGCCTGCGCCGCGGCGACGATGGCCGCCTGCGCGTCGAACGCAGTTTCCGCTTCGAGTATTCCGACGACGGCGTGCAACGCCACATCGGGCATCTGGTGTTGCGCGGAGACCAGCTCGTCGCCTTCAGCGGTCCGGCGCGCCCGCAGGTCGCCACGCTGTCCTGAGCGTGGCGGCGCGTCGACGCGCCATCAGGCCGAACCACGCAGCCGGAACAGCGCCCTCAGGGCGCGCAACCATGTGTCCGGTTCGCAACGGCGGCCACGGCGTCCGGTCGTTCCGCGCCCGGCGCATCCGGTACCGGGATGCCACCCGTCGGGGCCTCGTCGCGAGCGGCTCCGGCACTGTCGAACCTCGCCAGCGCGCACAACGCGGGATGGCCGGACGTCCTGGACCCCATTGACCCGGGTCCCGGGTACAGCGGCATTCACCGGTCGGCGGCTGCGCGGCCTCCAGCGGCCGCAGGGCCGCCCTACTTGACCACGCGCAGATGCGCGCGGCGTGGCTCCGGCGGCGGCCCGCCGTCGTCCGGGGGCTCGTCCGGGCCCTGGCCGTCGATGGCCTCGAGCGCCGGCCGCTCGTCGGTGTCCGCGTCGTCGTGCATCCCGTCCTCGGTCGAGCCGACGATGTCCTCGGGCAGGGCCATGCCCTGCCCCGTCTCACGCGCGTAGATCGCGAGCACCGCCGGAATCGGCACCATCACCGCCTGGCTCACACCGCCGAAGCGCGCCGAGAAACGCACACTGTCGTCGTCCATTTCGAGCTTGGCCACCGCGCGATCCGCGATGTTGAGCACCACCCGGCCATCCTTGACCGTATGCGCAGGCACGCGCACGCCGGGCAGGCGCGCATCGACGAGGATGTGCGGGGTCATGCCGTTGTCGGCAATCCATTCGTACAACGCCCGCAACAGGTACGGGCGGTGGCTGGTCATCGCGGGAGATCGTTCCGTCATGCCGACAGTCTAACGACTCAGCAGCGCCGCGAACCGGGCACTCACTCGGGCAGCGGCCGCAGCGCGCGCTCCTGCGGCGTGAGGCTGCGCACGAAGCCCGGGCTGCGGAAGATGCGGTTGCCGTAGTCCTCGATCGCCTTGGCGCCATCGCGCGGCAATGGAATCTCCAGGGCCTGCAGGCGCCAGACGATGGGCGCCATCGCGCAGTCGGCGAGGCTCATTTCCGGGTTGAGGAAGAACTTGCTGGCCTTGAACAACGGGACCGACGCGGTCAGCAGTTCCTTCAGGCGCTTGCGCCCCGTTTCGGCCTGGGCCTTGTTGCCCATCTGGATCGCCTGCACCTGGGGCACCCAGTCGTGTTCGATGCGCAGCATCGCCAGACGCAGGCGCGCACGCGACAGCGGATCCACCGGCATCAGCGGCGGGTGCGGATAACGCTCGTCGAGGTATTCGCTCACCACGCTCGCCGCGTACAGCACCAGCTCGCGCTCGACCAGGGTCGGCACCGAATGGTAGGGATTGAGGTCGATCAGGTCTTCGGACGGGTTCTGCGGATCCACCACGACCATGTCGTAGGTGACGCCCTTCGCCGCCAGCACCAGGCGCGCGCGGTGGCACAGCACATCATCGACCGAGGAAAACAGCGTCAGGACATTTCGCATGGATGCACTCGCGGCCGTCGTCGGCCTTCCGGAGGCTGGATCCGCCAGCCCCGTGACGCCGGCTGCCCCTCGCAGACGGTCGTCGCGGTTCCCGAGTCTCGCATTTCCCCGCCGCGACCGGCAACGACGCCCGGCAGGGATGCCCGCATGCACGGGCCGGCAGCGCGACTCAGTGCACGTCCCGCCAGTACTCCTTCTTCAGAAGCCAGGCCATGAACGTCAGGAACGTCAGGAACAGCAGCACCCAGACGCCGAGCCGCTGGCGCTTGAGCGCGGCCGGCTCGCCGACGTATTCCAGGAACGCGGTGATGTCGCGCACCGTCTGGTCGAACTGCTGCGCGTTCTGGCTGCCGGGCGTGCCGACTTCCAGATGCGCGACGGTCGGCTCGCCGATGTCGTCGGGCTCGCCGTGCACCGGCCGGAGCACGCCCTGCATCTCCCACAGCGGGTTGGGCATCGACGCGTTCGGGAACAGGGTGTTGTTCCAGCCCAGCGGCCGCGTCTCGTCGATGTAGAACGACTTGAGATAGGTGAACACCCAGTCGCTCCCGCGCACGCGGGTGATCAGGCTCAGGTCGGGAGGCGTCTGGCCGAACCACTGTGCCGACTGCGCGGCCGGCATCGACGAGATGATGTGCTCGCCGAAGGCCGCGCCGGTGAGGTTGAGGTTGTTCATCACCTCGTCCTCGGTCAGGCCCAGGTCCTCGGCCATGCGCGAGTAGCGCATGAACTTCAGCGAGTGGCAGCCGGCGCAGTAGTTCATGTACAGCTGCGCACCGCGCTGCAGCGAAGCCCGGTCGCCGATGTCGGTGCCGGACTGCTCGACCGGCCCGCCGGCCGCGGCGAACGCACCGAACGACAGCAGCAGGCCCGCGGCGGCCGTGGCGATGCGCGCGAAGAACGGGCGGGCGAAGGCGTGGTCAGTCATGCGTCGTCACCCGTTCCGGCACGGACTTGGTGCTGTCGAGCTTGGTCCACAGCGGCATCGTGATGAAGAAAGCGAAGTAGAGGAACGTCAGCACGCGGCCGATGATCGTCTCCACCGGGTCCGTGCCCGGGCCGGCGCCGATCTTGCCGAGCCAGACGAAGCACACCACCAGCAGGGCGAGCATGATCTTGGTCAACGGACCACGGTAACGGTGCGAGCGCACCTTGCAGCGATCCAGCCACGGCACCAGGAACAGGATCGCGATCGCGCCGAACATCACCAGCACGCCGCCGAGCTTGTTCGGCACCACGCGCAACATCGCGTAGTACGGCGTGTAGTACCAGACCGGCTTGATGTGCTCGGGGGTCACCAGGCGGTTGGCCTCGGTGAAGTTGTCGTGTTCGAGGAACCAGCCGCCGAACGCCGGGGCGAAGAAGATGATGAAGGCCGCGATGATCAGGAAGAAGGAAACGTAGAACCCGTCCTTGACCGAATAGTAGGGATGGAACGGGATACCGTCGGCCGGCGCGGTGGCCGACCAGCGGTTGCCCTTGGGGCCCTTCTTGATGTCCACGCCGTCCGGATTGTTCGAGCCCACTTCGTGCAGCGCGCCCAGGTGCAGCACCACGAGCAGCAGCAGCACCAGCGGCAGCGCGATGACGTGCAGCGCGAAGAACCGGTTGAGGGTGGCATCACTGGGCAGGTAGTCGCCCATGATCCATTCGGTCAGGCCGTTGCCGATCACCGGGACCGCACCGAACAGCGAGATGATCACCTTGGCGCCCCAGAACGACATCTGGCCCCAGGGCAGCACGTAGCCGAGGAACGCCTCGGCCATCAGCACGAGGTAGATCAGCATCCCGAGGATCCACACCAGCTCGCGCGGCTTCTTGTAGCTGCCGTACATCAGCCCGCGGAACATGTGGATGTAGACCACCACGAAGAACAGCGAGGCACCGGTGGAGTGCATGTAGCGGATCAGCCAGCCCCACTCCACGTCGCGCATGATGTATTCGACCGAGGCGAAGGCTTCCGCCGCGCTCGGCTTGTAGTGCATCGTCAGGAAGATGCCGGTCAGGATCTGGTTGACCAGCACCACCAGCGACAAAACGCCGAAGATGTACCAGATGTTGAAATTCTTCGGCGCGTAGTACTCGCTCATGTGCTTGCGGTAGAACGGCATCATGCCGGGCGCGCGCTCGTGCACCCAGTTCAGCGCACCGCCGACCAACCCCATGACGGGGTTGTTCGGCATGGATTTCTGGTCGTTGCCGGCCATCAGGCGTTCCCCTCGGACGGGTCGACACCGATCACCAGGGTGGTGTCATCGGCGTAGTGATGCGGGGGAACCAGCAGATTCGTCGGCGCCGGCACGCCATCGTAGACGCGTCCGGCCATGTCGAACTTCGACTTGTGGCAGGGGCAGAAGTAGCCGCCCTTCCAGTTCGCGTCGAACGGCGCGGGCCGGATCTCGGCGACCATTTCGGGCGAGCAGCCGAGGTGCGTGCACAGGCCGACCAGCACGGAGATGTCGGGCTTGAGCGAGCGCAGCTCCGGATTGGCCTGCAGCACGTAGTCCGGCTGTTGGTCGGCGTTGGTCGACTCCGGGTCGCGCAACTGCGCGTCCAGGGTCGGCAGGGCCTCGAGGATCGCCTTGGAGCGGCGGACGATCCAGATCGGCTGGCCGCGCCACTCGGCGATCAGCCGCTGACCTTCCTCGAGCGCGCCGATATCGACCGTCACCGGCGCACCGGCGAGCCGCGCACGCGCACTGGGATTCCACGACTTGATGAACGGGATCGCGGTGATGCCCGCGCCCACTGCCCCCACGACCAGGGTACTGGCCGTCAGGAACCGGCGCCGCCCTTCATTGACCGGGGCTTCCCCATCCCCAGGCCCGATCACCGCTTCGTCGACCATCCGGTACTCCGCTCTTTTTTCGGTAGCTGTTGTGTACTGGCTGCCGCGGAACCGCCCTCTTCCACCGGCCGGCCGCAAAAGACGCCCGAGTGTAACGGAAGCCTGAATCGAGGAACAATCGGTGCGAGCGTCTTCGCGCTCAGCGGGTGGCGACCTGGCCGCGGTAACGCTCGGCCAGCTGGGCCACGCGGACCACGTACCGCTGGGTCTCGCTGTAGGGCGGCACACCCTTGTGGCGGTCGACCGCGCCCTCGCCGGCGTTGTAGCCGGCGGCGGCCAGGGTCAGGTCACCCTTGAACCGCTTCAGCAGCCAGGCGAGATACTCCACGCCGCCGCGGATGTTCTGCTCCGGGTCGTAGGCATTGACCACGCCGAAGCGCCGCGCCGTGGCCGGCATCAACTGCATCAGGCCCTGCGCGCCGGCGCGCGAAAGCGCGTTGGGATTGAAGGCCGACTCGGCATGCATGATCGCGCGCACCACCGCTTCCTCGACGCCGAAATCGCGCGCCGCGCGGGCGATCTCGTCGCGGTACGCGTCGTGGTTGAGCCGCACGGTGCCGAAATTGACCCCGGGCGCGGCGCCGCAGGCGTAGCAGGTCTCGAAGAAGCTGTACTGGATGGTCCGCACCGCCGCGACCTGGCCCGCACCGGAGGGCCGGCTGCTGCTGTAGTGGCGGACGCCGTCCTTGATGTACGAATACACCTGCCCCTGCTGCAGCCGGCGCTGCGGTTGCCCGCCGGCACCCGCAGGCTGGGTCGCGGGCGGCGTCGCAGCCGCCGGGGCGGGCGCCGTCGCGGCGGTCCGCACGGACTCGGCGGTGCTCGTGCCCATGAACGTGGCGGGTGGATTGCTGTCGATGCCGGCCGGGGGCGAAGCCGTTCGCGTGGCGGAAGCCGGCGCGCCGGACGCTGGTGCACGACGCGGCGCAGGCGCGCCGGAACTGACCAGGCGACAGCTGGCCCCGGCAACGCGCTTGCTGACGTACTGCGGGATTCCGTCGCCGGTATCGCAGCGATACAGCGTGCTGCCGGCAGCCGGAAAGGCCGCCAGCAGACCAAGCGCCACGATGAGTCCCCATCCCCGTTTCACGGTGCGGAGTGTCCCTGCTTCCGGAGCGCTTGCCAAGTGCTTGATCCTGAACACGTCGGGCCGCGCACGCCCGGGCGATGTCGCTACACTTCGCTCCCCTCACCGCCTTCCGGCCCGGACTCAACGCCGCGCCCCGGACACGCCATGACCCAGACCGCTTCCACGGCGCCCGCGCCGCCCGCCGCGCTCGCACCGATCCCCGACGCCACCCTGCCTGGGGCTGCCTGCAGCCCGCAGCGCGCGGCCCCGTCGCGCGGCAAGCTCTTCATCCAGACCCACGGCTGCCAAATGAACGAGTACGACTCGGCCAAGATGGCCGACGTGCTCGCCGCGAGCGACGGCCTGGAGTTGACCGACAACGTCGAGGAAGCCGACGTCGTCCTCGTCAACACCTGCTCGATCCGCGAGAAGGCGCAGGAAAAGGTCTTCAGCCAGCTCGGCCGCTGGAAGGCGCTGAAGAAGGACGGCAGGCCGGTGCTGATCGGCGTCGGCGGCTGTGTGGCGTCGCAGGAAGGCGAGGCCATCGTCAAGCGTGCGCCCTACGTGGACCTGGTGTTCGGCCCGCAGACCCTGCACCGCCTGCCCGAGCTGATCCGCGCCAAGCGCGAGACCGGCCTGCCCCAGGTCGACATCAGTTTTCCCGAGATCGAAAAGTTCGACCGGCTGCCCGAGCCGCGCGCCGAGGGCCCGACCGCGTTCGTGTCGATCATGGAAGGCTGTTCGAAGTACTGCTCGTTCTGCGTGGTGCCCTACACCCGCGGCACCGAGATCAGCCGACCGTTCGAGGACGTGCTGGTGGAAGTGGTGCAGCTGGCCGCCCAGGGGGTGCGCGAAATCAACCTGCTCGGCCAGAACGTCAATGCCTACCGCGGCGACATGGGCGACGGCGCGACCGCCGACCTCGGCCTGCTGATCCGCACCATCGCCGAGATCGACGGTATCGACCGCATCCGCTTCACCACGTCGCATCCGCTCGAATTCTCCGACTCGCTGATCGAGGCCTACCGCGACGTACCGAAACTCGCGAACTACCTGCACCTGCCGGTGCAGGCCGGCAGCGACCGCATCCTGTCGGCGATGAAGCGCGGCTACACGGTGCTCGAGTTCAAGCAGAAGATCCGCAAACTCCGCGCGGTGCGTCCCGACATCTCGATCTCCTCGGATTTCATCGTCGGCTTTCCCGGCGAGACCGAAGCGGATTTCGAGAAGACCATGAAGCTGATCGAGGACGTCGGCTTCGACCAGTCGTTCTCCTTCATCTATTCGCGTCGCCCGGGCACACCGGCCTCGGATCTCGAGGACTCGGTGACCCCGGAGGAAAAGCACGCCCGCCTCTCGCGGCTGCAGGCACACATCAATGCGTATGCCGCCGGCATTTCCGAGCGCATGGTCGGCACCGTGCAGACGGTGCTGGTCGAAGGCCCGTCGCGCAAGGATCCGACCGAGCTCACCGGCAAGACCGAGAACATGCGTTCGGTGAACTTTCCCGCGCCGGCGCGGCTGATCGGCCGGTTCGTCGACGTCGAGATCACGGCGGCGCTCAGCAATTCCCTGCGCGGGCGGGTGGTCGTGTCCGGGATCGCCGCGGCCTGATCACTGCCTGCCGCGGCCCCGACGGAGCCGCGGCGTCCCGGCCGAACAGGCACCGGGGCCGGTCGACGCCGGCTTCAGGCGCCGGAGCGTCCGGCGATGATGGTCTCGGCGATGCGGCCGACGCGGGCCAGGACGGCGTTGCGCTCGGAATCCGGGATTCTCGCGCCCTGCAGATAGGCGGTCAGGACCCAGGCCGGGCCGCCCGCGAGCGGCCACAGGATCGCGATGTCGTTGCTGGTGTCCTCGCCGTTGCTGCCGGTCTTGTCGCCCACCCGCCAGGCCGGCGACAGTCCGGCGCGGAGGCGCGCGTCACCGGTCTCGTTGTCGATCAGCCAGTCGGCCAGCTGCTGGCGCGAGGCGGGCGACAGGGTCTCGCCGAGCACGAAGCGCTGCAGGCTCGCGGCCATCGCGGCCGGGCTGGTGGTGTCCCGCGGATCGCCCGGGGCGAAGCGGTTCATCGCCGGCTCGGTGCGGTCGTTACGGGTGACGGCATCGCCGCTCTCGCGCAGGAACCGGGTCAGTCCTGGCGGCCCGCCGATCTGGCCCAGCAGCAGGTTCGCGGCCGGATTGTCGCTGGTGATCATGGTCGCGCGGCACAGGTCGCGCAGGGTCAGGTCCTTGCCGACATGGCGCGAGGTCACCGGAGCATGCGACACCATGTCCTGCCGGCGCACCGGCACGCGCGTATCGAGCGACAGGACGCCACGGTCGGCGCCGCGCAGTACCGCCGCCGCCAGCGCGAACTTGAAGGTGCTGCACATCGGAAACCGTTCGTCCTGACGATGACCGGTGCGCCACCCGCTCGCGGTGTCGAGCAGAGTGACGCCGAGGCGCCCGCCGCTGGCGGCCTCGAGCGTGGCGAAGTCCTGACGCGTTGCCGCATCCGCGACAGCGGGCGCGCGGTCGGCCGCAGGCACCCTGCCGGCCAGGGCGGCGACGGCGGCAGCGCCGGTCCAGAGGAGGAATTGACGTCGGGCGGGCATGGGCATCTCCGGAGCTGGGACTCCAGTATCGGAACAGGCCGGTCCGCTCACCAGCAACGATTCCAAGGAAGAGACATGAGGCAGACTGATGCCTCGTTGCGCCAGGCGCTCGGCCACATTCGGCCGATCGCCCCATCGCGCTGACCCCTGCGCCGAATGCACTGGGCGATGCGAGACTGGTATCAACTCCGCTCACGTCACGCCGATGCTCCGCTCCCAGCTGCCGCTGCATGCCCTGCGCGCGTTCGAAGCCGCCGCGCGGCACCAGAACTTCACCCGCGCCGCCCTCGAACTGTGCGTGAGCCAGGCCGCGCTGAGCCACCAGATCCGCAGCCTGGAGGACCGCATGGGCACGGCGCTGTTCCATCGCCTGCCGCGTGGCGTCGCCCTGACCGATGAGGGCGCCCGGCTCTACCCGGCACTCAATGCGGCATTCGACCGTATCGCGGCCAGCCTCGATCGCTTGGTCGAGGGTCCGGCGCAGACGGTGCTGCACGTGGGCGTGGTCGGCACGTTCGCCACCGGCTGGCTGCTGCCGCGCCTCGCCGGCTTTTCCGCCCGGCACCCGGACATCGAGCTGCGCCTGCAGACCCACAACAACCGGATCGATCTGGCAGGCGACGGTCTCGACCTGGCCATCCGCTTCGGGGACGGCGACTGGCAGGGCCAGCTGTGTACACCCGTGCTCGACGCCCCGTTCGCACCGCTGTGCGCGCCCGCACTGGCGCGGACCGTGATGCAGCCGCAGGACCTCGCGCGCGTGCCGCTGCTGCGGTCCTACCGCAGCGACGAGTGGCCGCGCTGGCTGCGCGCCGCCGGCATGCCCGGACTCGAAGCCCGCGGTCCGGTCTTCGATTCGTCGCTGACCCTCGCCAGCGCGGCCGCGGCCGGAAGCGGGGTCGCCCTGCTGCCATTGAAACTGTTCGAGCAGGACCTGGCCCAGGGACGACTGGTCCAGGTCTTCGCGCAGACCCTTGAGCTCGGGCGCTACTGGCTCACGCAGCTGCGCTCGCGCCCGGACAGCGAAGCGGCGGCGCGCTTCCGCCACTGGCTGCAGGCCGAAGGGGGCGTCACGGCATGACCGGCGCGGGCGGCGGCCGCCCCCGGCCGCAGCCGGCGCACGATAACGGCAGCTGCCCGCTACACGGCGGCGTTGCAGGCGGGCCGCTAGAATCCGCGCCATGACCGATCTCCACGAACGCAACTTCCTGCTCGAGCCCTCCGATACCGGGCGGCTCGCCAATCTCGCCGGCCCCTTCGACACCCACCTGCGCCAGATCGAGCTGCGACTGGGTGTGGAGATCGCCAACCGCGGCAATATCTTCCGTATCAGCGGACGTGAGCTCGGCGCGCTCGACGATGCCGAACGTCTGCTCAAGGCCCTCTACGCCGAGACCGAGACCGAGGTGTTCGACACCCAGGGCATCGCGCTGCGCCTGAGCGAGGCCAACGTGGTCAACGACGACCCGGACTACGCACCGCAGGAGGTCGCGGTGCGGGTCAAGCGCGGCACCATCCGCGGCCGCGGCGCCAACCAGGCCAAGTACCTGCACCGCATTACCACCCACGACATCAATTTCGGTATCGGTCCGGCCGGCACCGGCAAGACCTTCCTTGCGGTGGCGATGGCGGTCGATGCGCTCAACGAGTCGCGGGTGCAACGCCTGATCCTGGTGCGCCCCGCGGTCGAGGCGGGCGAGAAGCTCGGCTTCCTGCCCGGCGACCTGAGCCAGAAGGTCGATCCGTATCTGCGTCCGTTGTACGACGCGCTCTACGAGATGCTCGGCGTCGAAAAGGTCGCCAAGCTCCTCGAGCGCAACGTGATCGAAATCGCGCCGCTGGCCTACATGCGCGGCCGCACGCTCAACGACGCGTTCGTGATCCTCGACGAGGCGCAGAACACCACCATCGAACAGATGAAGATGTTCCTGACCCGGCTCGGCTTCGGCAGTACCGCGGTGGTGACCGGCGACATGACCCAGGTGGACCTGCCCAAGCACGTGCGGTCCGGGCTCAAGGACGCGATCGAGGTGCTCAAGGGCGTCGACGGGGTCAGCTTCACCTTCTTCGAGGCACGCGACGTGGTGCGGCATCCGCTGGTGGCGCGGATCGTGAGCGCCTACGAGCGCCGCGATGCCGATGCGGCCGCCAGCGGGCAACGCGGTTCCGAATGATGACCCGCGGGCCCGTTCATCTCGAGGTCGCCGTCGGGTATGCCACGGCGCGCAAGGGGGTGCCCGCTGCCGCGACCTTCCGGCGCTGGGCCGGCGCGGCGCTCGCCGGCCGCATCCGCGAGGCGGACCTCGCGATCCGCATCGTCGGCGAGGACGAGGGCCGGGCGCTGAACCGGCACTACCGCGGCAAGGACTACGCCACCAACGTGCTGAGCTTTCCGGCCGAACTGCCCGAAGGGCTGCCCGAGGGCGTGCGTCTGCCGCTGCTCGGCGACCTGGTGCTGTGCGCGCCGGTGGTCGCGCGCGAGGCTGCCGAGCAAGGCAAGACCCTGAATGCCCATTACGCCCACCTCACGGTGCACGGCGTGCTGCATCTGCTGGGCTGGGACCACGACAACACCGCCGAGGCCGAGGCGATGGAGCAGCTGGAACGCGAGATTCTCGCCGGGCTCGGCGTGGGCGATCCCTACGCCGGCGAAGTGCGCTGACGGGCCGTTCGCGCCGGCCTGTTAGACTCTCCGTGCGTCCATCCGGACGCGACCTGACCAGATCCGCACCATGTCCGAGGACGACAGTCGACCCTCCCCCGGTTCCGAACCCCATGAACGCCGACGCGGCTGGCTCGAGCGCCTGAGCTCGGCGATCTCCGGCGAACCCAGCAACCGCGACGACCTCGTCGAACTGCTGCGCGACACCCATGCAGACGGGCTGATCGACGCCGACACGCTGCGCATGCTCGAGGGCGCGCTGGGCATCTCTAGCAAGACCGTGGGCGATGTGATGATCCCGCGCGCGCAGATGGTGGCGCTGCCGGCGGATGCCCCGTTCCTGGAACTGATGCGAAAGGTGGTCGAATCCGGCCACTCGCGCTTCCCGGTGCACGGCGAGGACAAGGACGAGATCCTGGGCATCCTCCTCGCCAAGGACCTGCTGCGCGGCGTGGTCGCCGACAACGGGCCCGGCACGATCCACGAGCTGCTGCGTCCTGCGGTGCTGATCCCCGAATCCAAGAAGCTCAACGTGCTGCTGCGCGAGTTCCGCCAGTCGCGCAACCACATGGCCATCGTGATCGACGAGTACGGCGGCGTCGCGGGCCTGCTGACGATCGAGGACGTCCTGGAGGAAATCGTCGGCGAGATCGACGACGAGCACGACGACGCCGAGGATCCGAACGCGCTGATCGCCGCCCAGGCCGACGGCCAGTTCGCGGTGAGCGCGTTGACCCCCATCGCCGATTTCAACGAGCGCTTCGGCGCCGACTTCGACGACGACGAGTACGACACCATCGGCGGCGTGATCATCGGCGCTATCGGCCACCTGCCCGAGGTGGGCGAGGAACTGACCCTGGGCCGCTTCGCCTTTCGCATCACCGACGCCGACTCGCGCCGGCTGCATGCGTTGCACGTCAGCGTGCATGCGGCCGACTGACCGGCTCCGGCCCGCCGCCGCATGGTGGCGGGCGGTGCTCGTGACGTGCCTGGCGCTGGCGTGGCCGGCGCTGGCCCAGGACCCGGCAGCGCCGGTACCACGCATCGGCGTGGCCACGATGCAGCCGGGCGACGTGTTCTTCGAGCGCTTCGGCCACAACGCCATCGTGGTGGACGCGCCGGATGCGCCGGGCCCGGTGTCCTACAACTTCGGGTATTTCGACCCGGCCGAGCCGGGCTTCATCGGGCGCTTCCTCCGTGGGGACATGCGCTACCAGCTGATGGCGCTGCCGCTGTTCGAAGATCTCGCCTATTACCGCGATGTCGGGCGCGGCGTGACCATCCAGTGGCTCGATCTCGACCCGGAGCAGGCGCTGCGGCTCGCGGACGCCTTGGCCGAGAACGCGCGGCCCGAGAACGCGCATTACCGCTACGATTACTTCACCGACAACTGTTCGACGCGCGTGCGCGACGCTCTCGACGGTGCGCTGGACGGCCTGCTACGACGCCAGCTGCAGGGACGATCGCGCGGCAACACCTATCGCGGCGACGCCGTGCGCCTGGCCTCGCCGGCCCCCTGGATGTGGCTGGGCTTCGATATCGGCCTGGGCCCCGCATCGGACCGGCCGAATGCACTCTGGGACGACGCCTTCGTGCCGATGCGTCTGGCGGACGCATTGCGCAGCGTTCGCCGCGCCGACGGTCGCCCACTCGTGCGCGGCGAAACCACGGTCATCGCCCATCGGCAGCAGGCCGAGCCCCCGGAACGTGCGCGCCGCCTGTGGCCCTGGCTGCTCGCCGGGCTCGCGATCGGCGGTGCGCTTTTGGCGGCGGGTACGCGTGCGCCCCGCGTGGTCGCCGCAGCGGCCCTGCCGTTCTGGTCGCTGTGCGCCCTGCTCGGCCTGGTGATGCTGCTGCTGTGGTGGGCCACCGCGCACCACTTCGCGTGGCAGAACCACAACCTGTTGCTGTTCAATCCGCTGTGCCTGCTGCTGCTGCGGGGCGGCTGGCGCATCGCCCGCGGGCGCGACGCGGGTCCCCTGTTCCGCTGGACGCTCGTGACGGTCCTGCTGGCCGGGGTGGCCGCCCTGTTCCTGCACTGGCTGCCGGTGCTGCCGCAGCGCAACGCGGCCTGGCTGTCGCTGCTGATGCCGGTGCACGTCGCGCTGTACTGGGCGCTGCGACGCCCTGCAGCGCCGGCTTCGCTTCGCTCCTGACGGCAATCCGGGAATTCCGCGCAGACGGTTGAGCCGCAGATCCGCCCGGACAAGGCCCAGCCCGGTCTCAGGCGAAATCCGCCGTGCGTCCGTGCTCCGGCCGGACGCCACTGGCCTCCCGCCGTCTCCGCACCATGGGCCTCCCGGTGATCCAGGTGCGGTCGCGCGCGCCATTGCGGATCACGCCGGCGCACGCATCCCTGCATACGTATGCACCCGAGCCGCGTGGATTCCGCGTGCCAGACTCCCGGCGAACGCATCACCCACTGCGTCCGGGAGGGCGCTGCACGATGTCGAACCGTCTTGCCGGACTGCTGGCTGCGCTGCTGCCACTCGCCACCTTCGCCACGCCGGCTTCCGAGCCGCGCACCAGCGCGCGTATCGCCTCGCCGGATGCCCGCATCACCGTGGAGGTCACCACCGACAACGAGGGCCGCGCCAGCTACGCCGTCAGTCGCGATGGCCGCGCGGTCATCGCGCCGTCGCGCCTGGGCCTGATGTTCACCGATACGCGCAAGTTCGAACGCAATCTGGCGATCGTCGGCCAAGCCACGCAAACGCATGACGAACGCTGGGAGCAGCCCTGGGGCGAGCGCCGGCAGATGCGCGACCACCACAACGAACTGCGGGTCACGCTGGCCGAGACCGCGGGACCGAAGCGTCGCTTCGACGTGGTGTTCCGCGTGTTCGACGACGGTGTCGGCTTCCGCTATGACGTGCCGAAGCAGCCCGGGCTCGACCGCCTGTCGATCGCCGAGGAGCTGACCGAGTTCGACATCGCCGACGCCGCGACCGCGTGGTGGATCCCCGCGTTCGAGTGGAACCGCGAGGAGTACATCTATCACCGCACCCCGGTCGAGGAAGTCGGGCTGGCGCAGACGCCCATCACCCTGCGGACCGGCGATGGCCTGCACCTGTCGATCCACGAAGCGGCGCTGGTCGACTATTCGGGCATGAACCTCACGCGCGCGGAAGGCCGCCGCTTCAAGGCCGCACTGACGCCCGGAATCGGCGCGGCGAAGGTCGAGGTGGCCGCGCCGTTCGCGACACCCTGGCGCACGATCCAGATCAGCGAGCGCGCCGGTGGACTGGTCGAATCAAGCCTGATCCTCAGCCTCAACGCGCCCGACGCGCTCGGTGATGTCTCCTGGGTGCGGCCGATGAAATACGTCGGTATCTGGTGGGAGATGCACCTGGATCGCAAGACCTGGGCCTCGGGACCGAAGCACGGCGCCACCACCGCGCATGCGATCCGCCACATCGATTTCGCCGCGGCGAACGGCATCGGCGGCGTGCTGGTCGAGGGCTGGAACGTCGGCTGGGACGGCGACTGGTTCGGCAACGGCGAGACCTTCAGCTTCACCAGGCCCTACCCCGACTTCGATATCGAGGCCGTCACCCGCCACGCGCGCGAGAAGGGCGTGACCCTGATCGGTCACCACGAGACGTCGGGCCACGCGGCGCACTACGAAGCGCAGCTCGACGATGCGATGGCGCTGTACGGCCGTCTCGGCGTGCAGGCGGTCAAGACCGGCTATGTCGCCGACGCCGGGCAGGCCAAGGTGCGCGGCGACGACGGCGCGCTGCGCTACGCCTGGCACGAAGGCCAGGCGATGGTGCGGCATCACCAGCGCGTCGTGGAGGCCGCGGCGCAGCACCGGATCAGCGTCAACCCGCACGAGCCGGTCAAGGACACCGGCCTGCGCCGCACGTATCCGAACCTGGTGACGCGCGAAGGCGCGCGGGGCATGGAGTACAACGCCTGGGGGCAGCCGGGCAATCCGCCGGAGCACGAGGCGACGCTGGTCTACACGCGCCTGCTCGCCGGGCCGATGGATTTCACACCCGGCATCTTCGGCATGGACACCAGGTCCGGTGCACCGATGGCGACGACGCTGGCCAAGCAGCTTGCGTTGTACGTGGTGATCTACAGTCCGCTGCAGATGGCCGCCGACCTGCTCGACCACTACGAGGCGCGCCCCGAGGCGTTCCAGTTCGTCCGCGACGTGCCGGTGGACTGGGAGGAGACGCGCGCGCTCGACGGCGCGGTCGGCGAGTTCGCGGTGATCGCCCGGCGTCAACGCGGCGGCGACGACTGGTATCTGGGCGCGGTGACCGACGACACGCCGCGCAATGTCGAGGTCGCCCTGGACTTCCTCGAACCCGGTCGCCGCTACACCGCGCAGATCTACCGCGACGGCCCCGGCGCCGGGTGGCAGGCGGATCCGCACGCCCTGGTGATCGAAGCGCGCGAGATCGGCGCCTCGAGCGTGCTCACAGTGGCGATGGCGCCCGGCGGTGGGCAGGCGATCCGTTTCGTCGCGCATTGACGCGCGCTTGTCGCCGCGTGCGGCATGGCCGACCATGCCGCGATGACCAGCCCGTCCGCAGCTCCCACCGGCAATCCCTCCAGCGTCGTGAACTGTGCGCTCTACGGGCCCGCGGGCAAGCGCGATGTCCCGCTGGCGGAGATCGGCGCGGCGCTGGCCTGCGATCCGGACGCGTTCGCGTGGATCGGCTTGTTCGAACCAGATGCCGGGGTGCTGGCCGTGCTCCAGGCGGAATTCGACCTGCACGATCTGGCGATCGAGGACGCCGGCAAGGCACATCAGCGCCCCAAGATCGAGGCCTACGGCGATTCTCTGTTCATCGTCGCGCAGACCGCGCAGGCCATCGACGAGCGCATCGCCTACGGCGAAACCCATCTGTTCCTGGGCCCGCGTTACCTCGTGAGCGTGCGCCACGGCGCGTCGTTGTCGTATGCGCCGGCGCGCCTGCGCATCGAGCGCGAGCCCCAGCTGCTGGCGCTGGGTCCGGCAGCCGCGCTGTATGCCGTGCTCGATGCGATCGTCGACAACTACCTGCCGATCGTCGACGACTTCCGGCTGACGCTGGACACGCTCGAGAAGAAGATCGTCAGCGAACAGTTCCACCGCGGGATCGTGATCCGGCTGTACGCGCTCAAACGCGAGCTCACCTACATGCGCGTGGCGGTGACCCCGCTGCAGGACGTGCTCTCGCAGCTGGTGCGCTCGGGCAGCCCGCTCGTTCCGGCCGAGGCCAAGCTGTACATGCGCGACGTGCTGGACCATTCGGTGCGCATCAACGAGACCGTGGATGCCATCCGCGACATGCTCGGCACGGCATTGAGCGTGAATCAGGCCCTGGTCACCCTGACCCAGGGCGAGACCGTCAAACGGCTGGGCGCCTGGGCGGCGCTGCTGGCGGCGCCGACGCTGATCACCAGCTGGTACGGCATGAACTTCCACATGATGCCCGAGCTGGACGGACGCTACGCCTATCCGGTGCTGATCGGCGGCGTGATCGCGGTGATGGCCGTGCTGTATCGCATGTTCAAGCGCGCGCGCTGGCTCTAGTCGCGCAGCCGTCGCCTCAATCCGTACGCGCGGCCGGTGTCGCGGCCTCGCCGAGCAGGCCCGCGAAGGCCGCGAGGGCAGCCGCCCCGACGACATCGGCGCCCAGCAGTGGCACTTCCTGCAACGGGAGGGTCGGCAGGGCATCACGCAGCGTGGCCAGGTGCACCGCTTCCTGCGCGTGCCGGGCAGCGAGAAATTCGCCGGCATCGCGTGGTGCGCGCTTGTTGACCAGCAGACCGGCGACCTCGATACCGGTGCGCTGCAGTTGCGCGTGCAGTTCGATGGTTTCGAGCACCGGCAGGCGTTCGGCTGCCAGCACGATGAAGAAGGCCGTGCGCGCTGGATCCGCCAGCGTGGCGCGCAGATGCTCGAAGCGATGGCGACGGCGATGCAGCAAGCTGCGGATGGCCTGGTCGCGATCCGCCGGCGTCGCCGACGGCGCTTCGCCGCCGAGCGCACGCGCACCCACCCCGTCGTCGCGACCCAGATTGCGCAGCGCGGCCCCGAAGCGTTCACTGCGTTCCTGCCGTTGCAGCAGACCCTCGGTCCAGGCCGTCAGCATCTCCGGCAATGCCATCAGCCGGGCGGTGTGTCCGGACGGCGCAGTGTCGAACACGAGCAGGTCGTAGCGTTCGGGCCCATCGTGCACCAGCTCGGCGATGCGCTCGAGCAGGGCCGCCTCGTGCATGCCGGGCGCGTCCTGCGACAGGGCCAGATGCTTGTCCACCTCGCCCGCGAGATGCGACGGCATCAGCCGACGCAGGGCATCGCCCACCTGGGCGAGATGCGCGGCGACGGTGGCCTCGGGATCGATCTCGATGGCGTCGAGGCCCGTCGCCAGCGCCCGTGGCCCGGCACCGATCGTGCACTGCCAGAGATGGCCCAGGTTGTGCGCGGGATCGGTGGACACCAGCAGGACGCGGCGCCCGGCCTGCGCCTGGGCCAGCGCGAGCGCCGACGCCACCGAGGTCTTGCCGACCCCGCCCTTGCCGCCGATGAAGACGACGCGGCGCGCGGACGCTGTGGTCAGCAGCACGCGACGTGGTCCAGCGGCGAGCGTTCGAGCCCCATGCGCCGGTGCCAGTCGTGGAAACGTTCGTACATCACGGGCATCAGCTCGAGCGTGTAGTAGCCCACCGGGCTGGGCACACCGAGCGATTCGGAGAACACCATCAGCATGAAGAGGTCGTCCTCGTCGCGCTGCGCACGGGCGAACGTGCGCCGGTACGGCGCCGCATAGAACTCGCGCAGGCCCGCCGAGAGGCGGGCCAGCGCCGAACCGGACGCGTCCTCGGTCATGTCAGGCGTTCGGCACGTCCACGGCATCACCCGGGCCGGCCTCGCGGCCCTTGCGCATCGCGATGGCCGCCTCGAACGCCACCCACAGCGCCGCGATCAGAATCACGATGTCCATCACCAGCAGCAGCCACTTGCCATCGTTGTAGAACGTGCCCAGCTGCACCACCAGCGCATAGACCGACATCACCATCAGGAAGGCCATCGGGATGCCGGTGAACCAGGGGTTGCGTCCCTTGCGGATCAGGATGACGGTGATGATCGACAGGGTCAGTGCGGCCAGCAGCTGGTTGGTGGTGCCGAACAGCGGCCAGATGATCATGCCGCCGCTGCCGCCGCTGCCCGCGCCGAAGGCCAGGGCCAGACAGACCGCCAAAGCGATCACCGTGCCGAGCATCGTACCGACCTTGAAGCCGGCCAGTTCGGCCGCCTCCTGCACCACGAAGCGCTGCAGGCGCAGGCCGGTGTCCATGGTCGTGGCCGCGAACAGGATCGCCATCGTCGCCAGCAGCGTCGCGCCCAGGTTCTGCGGCAGGCCGAGACCCGCGGAGATCAATGCCTCGCCGCCGTTGACGAAGGCCGTGACGTTGCCGCCGCCGAAGCTGCTGTACACCGCCTGCCAGTCGACCAGCGTGGCGAACCCGGCGGTGCAGCAGATGATCGCCGCCAGCGAGAGCATGCCCTCACCGACCGCGCCGAAATACCCCACGAAGCGGGCGTCGGTTTCCTTGTCCAGCTGTTTCGATGTGGTGCCGGAGGCGACCATGCCGTGGAACCCCGAGATCGCACCGCAGGCGATGGTGACGAACAGCAGCGGCACGATGCTCGGCGTACCTGCCGGCACGGCGCTGTTGAACGCGGGCGCGACGATGGTCGGCGACGCGATCAGCACCGCGGCGTAGAGGATCCCGAGACCGACGAACAGCTGCAGACCATTGATGTAATCGCGCGGCTGCAGCAGCACCCACACCGGCAGCAGCGACGCGATGCCGGCGTAGAGGAACAGCAGCACGATCCAGGTGGAATTGGGGCTCATTCCGAGCACCGTCTCGGGCAGCGCGATCGGGTACAGGCTGCCGAGCCAGATCAGACCGTAGAGCACCGCGACGCCGATGATCGACGGCCACAGCAGGCCGACCTTGAAGCGGTAGATCAACTGGCCGATGACCAGGGCCACGACGATCGCGCCCCAGACCGGGATCACCGACGTGGGCGTGGACACCAGCAGGTTCGAGATCACGACCGCGAAGGCGGCATTCACCATCAGCAGCAGCAGGAAGATCACGACCAGGAAAAGGTTGCGCCCGCGGCGGCCGATGTAGCTGCCGCTGAGCATGCCCATCGACTTGCCGCGATTGCGCACGCTGGCCCACAAGGCGCCGAAATCGTGCACGCCCGCGAAGAACACCGTCCCGAAGACCACCCACAGGAACGCCGGCCCCCAGCCCCAGATCACCGCGATCGCAGGCCCGACGATCGGCGCCGCACCGGCAACCGAAGTGAAGTGATGTCCCCACAGCACGAACTTGTTGGTCGGCACGTAGTCCACGCCGTCGCGCATGGTGTGCGCCGGTGTCTGGAAGCCGGCCTCGAGCCGGTAGATCTTCTCGGCGATGAACTTCGAATAGAAGAAGTACCCGAGCGCCAGGGCCGTCAATCCGACGAGCAGCAGAACGATTGCATTCATCGCCAACACCTTCCCGATCTGATCGCGGCACCGACCGCAGCCACGGAAGGATCACCTCTGGGGCGTGACGAGGGAACCCCTGACGGCGCGATAAGCGGCCGGGCTACGACTAAAGTCTGACGCGCGCGCGACCCCGGGCGATGCAGGCACGTTCTCGCCTCCGAAGGCGGCGGCCGGCGGGTCTCGCCGCACGGCGGACGCGGAGCGCGCAAGCCGGTGCATCCCCGCGGCTCGAGGGCGCGATCAGTCGCCCGGAGGCAGCGAGCGCGCGTACTGGTAGGACAGCAGCGTCTTGATCAGGAAATCGACCTGGATCGGTTGCCGTGCGTCCATGCGCATCACGGGAATGCGGTAGCCCCGCTCGAGCAGCGCATCCCGGAAGGTTGCCAGCGCGAAGCCGTCGGTCAGGTCGGTGCGGGTGACACCGACCGCGAAACAGGCCTGGGGCGCGAGCGCGCCGAACCGCTGCAACAGATGCGCGGTGCTGTCGACGCGGTCCGCCTGCTGGGCATTCACCAGCACGACGATGCCCAGAGCGCCCTCGGCCACCATCGGCCACATGAAGTCGAGGTAGCCCTGTCCGGGCACGCCGTAGAGATGCAGCAGCTCCCCGGTCTCGAGCTCCACCGAGCTGTAGTCGAGCGCAACCGTGGTGTGCGTTTTTTCCGACGTGACCTCGTCACTGATCGGCATCTCCGTGCTGACCGGCTCGCGGTCGGAGATCGAGCGGATGGCCGTGGTCTTGCCGGCCCCCATGTCGCCCACGAACACGAGCTTGGTGGTGACGTTATCCACGATGTCCTCCGAACTGCAGTCCAAAACGCCGCGCCACGCGCGCGAGAAAGCCGGTGGCCGGTGGCGGACCACCGCCTGGAGTGCCCTGGCGCGGACGCACCGTGGGCGCGACGATCTCGGCCAGTCCGCCGAGATGGGCGGCCGCGATGATCCGGGCCGCCTCGCCTGAAGGAATTCCGGTCATTCGCGCAAGGGCGTCCGCGTTGCATGCGCCGTGCAGCAGGCAGGCCATCGGCAGGATCCAGTGGGCCGGGATCGCTTCGATGTCGACCGCAGGCCACCCCCTCAAGGCGATCGCGTCATCGGACACCGACGCGAGGACCGGGATCTCCGCACGGGCCGCCGCCTGCCAGGCCACGCTCTCCAGCGGCATTGTGCGCAGCAGCCCGTCGATAGCGCCGGCCACCTCCGTGCGGGCAAGCGCCCGCACCTCCCAGTCGTCGCACGTCCAGGTGTCGGCGAACACGTCGGCGTCACCGTCCCCGGCGACGTGGACCACGCCACGTCCGCGATCGATCGCTGCGCGCATGCCGGCGCGCTGCACCAGCACCAGCCCACCGGCGGCCGCGACCTGATCGAACAGTGTCGGCGGTCCCTGCACGGATCGCGGGGGTTCCGACCGGGCGTGCGCGCGGGCATCGGGTTGCGATGGCGTCCCGTCGACCAGGAGCATGCGCAACCGTTCGAAGAGCTCCTTGACCGTCACGCCGTGGGCCAGCGCATCGGTCGCGCCGTCGGCATTCCGCGCGATGGCCAGCACCGTCACCCCGGCCTCGCGCGCTTCCCCGGCGGCGCGCAGGCCCCCGGCGTCGTCGAGCCCCGCCACCAGAAGGTGCGCGCGCGTGTCCGGCCAGTCCCCGAGATCGGCATGGACCCGCTCGGCCATGAGCAATGAACACGCCACCTTGAGGCGGGTCGTGTGCAGCAGATCGAGGCCGGCCTCGGCGATGCGCGCGTGCTGGAATCTGGACATGGTCTGGAGGCGGCCCGCCGCCCGCGGCGCACCACGGGCACCCGGATCGTGCCGGTGCTTACTTGAAGTCCAGCGTGCGCTCGAACGCCTTGAGCTCGTGACGCGCCATGGCCAAGTTCGATTTGGCCCGGTCCAGAACCACGTAGAGGAACAGCGCCGCATTGCTTTCCAGCGGGCGGATCAGGTGGTACTGGCTGTTGAGCGTGATCAGGATGTCCTCGATCGACTCGTTGAGTCCCAGCATCTTGGCGACGTTGCGCTTGGAACGGATGACTTCGGTGTTGCCTGCGGCCGCGACCTCGAGGTCGAGCGCACCGCCACCGAGAATGCCGAGTGCCATGCCGCTGTCGCTGTCGACGAGGGCCGCGCCGATGAAGCCGGCGATGCCGTTGAGTTGATCGAGACTGAAATTGCCTGCCATGGGATGTCCTTGGGGAGGTTGACGAAGGGATCGGAGAAAACGATGGGAACCGCTGATCCGGCGCGGATCAGATCAGTGGACGGATGCGGCTGGCACACTCGCGCGCCGCGAAGAGCAGCACGGCCAGGGTGGCGTTCGGGTCCCCGAGAACGGCCAGCGTGCAGGACCTGGTGCCGGTGACGCGGACGACCACCAAGCTGCCCTGCGCCGTGGACACCGTGGCGTGATCGGCGCCCGACATGCCCACTTCCCGGGCGAGCGTCTCGCCGAGGGTCAGGAAGGAGTTCGTCATGGCTGCGACGCGGCGTGGATCGAGGCGGGCGTGGGTCCAGTCCGCCAGTGCGCGGCCGTCGGCCGTGGACAGCAGAAGCATTGAAATGCCGTTCGCACGCGACTGGACACGTTCGAACTCGCCGCGGATCGCATCGACGTCGACCGGCGACTGCACGTTCCGCTCACTCATGCTGACGATCTTTTCGAGGGTGGCCTGCTGCACGGGAACCGCCTATTAAGGAACGGGACTGCAGTAAGCAGGGTCCATGCCAGAGATGATATGTGCCCGGTGACGGCATCCAAGGTGAACCGGTGTCGCAGATCGCCTGCGGCTGCCGCTGGTGCGCTCAAGGTGCCCTGCCGGGTCACCCTGCCGCGGACCGATGCCCGACGGCCCGCTTACTGCCCCGCCATCAACCGCAGGATCTGCCCCGTGAGATAGGCCACCAGCGTCCCGGTCGCGTAGCCGACCGTACCCAGCAGTACGCCGACCGGTGCAAGCGTGGGATGGAAGGCCGCCGCGATGACCGGTGCCGACGCAGCTGCGCCGACATTGCCCATCGAGCCCACGCCGACATAGAACAACGGCGCCCGGACCAGGCGCGCGGCGCCCCAGATCACCAGCACGTGCACACTCATCCAGATGACGCCGATTGCGATGAGCTCGAGCCGGTCGAACAGCTTGGTGAAATCCATCTGCATGCCGATACAGGCGATCAGGAAGTACAGGAACACCGTGCCGATCTTCGATGCGCCTGCACATTCGAGGACGCGGGCACGGGTGAAGCTCAGCCCCAGGCCCGCCGCCGTGGCCAGCAGCACCACCCAGACGAAGGCGGAGTCGAGACTGAGCTGCGCCGCCATCGCCACATTCGCGCCGAACAACGCCGCGAGCGGCGTCGCGACGGCGTGCGCCAGGCCGACCACGCCGAACGCCACGCCCACGATCACCATCAGATCGGTCAGGGTGGGGATGCGTGCGTTCGCGGCTTCATAGGCGGCCATGCGCGCCTTCATCTCGTCGATGGCGCGCGTATCGGCGCCCGAGCGCGCATCGATCTGCGCCGAGCGATGGGCCAGGAACAGCAGTGTCGCCATCAGTGCACTGGCCATGGCCACGTCGACCACCGCGAACTGTCCGAACAGCGTCGCGTCGACCTCGTAGACCTCGCGCATCGCCACCATGTTCGCGCCGCCGCCGATCCAGCTGCCGGCCAGCGCCGCCATACCACGCCAGGTGTCGCCGGCCACGGCCGCCGGCCAGACCCACTCCATCAGCTGGAACGAGACGATCGCGCCCAACACGATGCCCAGGGTGCCGGCCACGAAGACGAACAGCAGCTTCGGCCCCAGGCGCAGAATGCCCTTGAGATCGATGGACAGCGTCAGCAGCACCAGCGCGGCCGGCAGCAGCACCCGGCTCGCCACGGGGTTGTAGAGACTGCTGTTTTCGCCGTCGATCAACCCGAGCGTGTTGTAGAGGGCCGGCACGAAATAGCACAACAGCAGCGCCGGCACCCAGGTGAAGAACTTCTTCCAGAACGGGGTCGGGCCGCTCGCCAGCCAGAAGATGACACCCAGGGTGGCGGCGATGAGGCCGAACAGGACGATGTCACTGGTGATCAGCGCGGAGGAAGGCACGGTGGACTCGATCGCCATCGACTGGGTGTTCCGGGCAAGAAGGTGTCGGAAGGAGAACGGCCGGCGTAAAGCCGGCCGTTCCGAGGCGCTTACTGGCCGATGTGCTGCTCGAGCCAGGCGTTGACGGTGTCGTGCCAGAGGATGCTGTTGGCCGGCTTGAGCACCCAGTGGTTCTCGTCCGGGAAATACAGCAGCTTCGACTCCACACCCTTGCGCTGCAGCGCGGTGAACGAGGACAGGCTCTGGTCGACCGGAACGCGGAAATCGTTCTGCCCGGCGACCACCAGGGTGGGAGTGACCCACTTTTCGATATGCCGCGCGGGATTGAACTTCTCGTAGGCGCGCGGATTCGCCGCGACGGTGCCGCCGAACTCCCACTCGGTGAACCACAACTCCTCGGTCACCAGGCCCATCGAGCGGGTGTCGAACACGCCGTTGTGGTTGACCAGACACTTGAACGGCGCGTTGCCGCGACGGTCGAACCAGTTGCCGGCGATCCAGTTGACCATGTAACCGCCGTAGCTCGCGCCCAGGGCACAGGCCCGGTCGCCGTCGAGGAAGGCATAGCGTTGCTGGGCGGCGGCCCAGCCGCGCTTGAGGTCTTCCAGCGGTCTGCCGCCCCAGTCGCCGCTGATCGCATCGGTGAAGGCCTGGCCGTAACCGGTGGAGCCGTGGAAGTCGATCATCACCACCGCGTAGCCCTGACCCGCATAGGTCTGCGCGTTCCAGCGGTAGCTCCAGCCGTTGGCCATGCTGCCCTGCGGGCCGCCGTGGATGATGAAGGCGACGGGATAGGTCTGGCCCTCCTGGTAGTTCCAGGGCTTGACCACATAACCGTGCACCGTGGCGTTGCCCGCGCCGCGGAAGGTGAACTGCTCGGCTTCGCCGAATACGACGTCGGGGAGGCGTTCGCCCGCGGTTTCGGTGATCTTGCGCAGCGCCGCATCACCGTCGTCGCCCGTCCCCAGCGCCGGCAGCGACGCGGTGTAGAGCACGTCGCCGGTCTGCAGACTGTTGCGGGTGAAGGCGACGGTGTCGCCGGCCACCGCGAACGCGGAGACCGAGCCGTCCGCCACGAGCGGAGTCACATCTCCACTCGCGACGTCCACCCGGAACAAGGGGTACTGCCCGGTGTCCTGCGCGGCGACGTACAGGCTGCGCCCGTCGGCAGACGGCTTGAGGCTGCTCGGCGAGCGATCCCAGCGCGGTGCGATCTCGCGCGCGGTGCCGGTGGACAGGTCCATCGCCATCACCGCATACCGGTCGGCCTCGAAGCCGGGGCGCTTCATCGCGCGATAGAACAACGTGGCGCCGTCGGCGCTGAACACCGGCCCGGCGTCCCAGGCGGGGTTCGCCTCGGTGAGATTGACCGGCGCGGCGTCACCGACCGCATCGATGCGGTAGAGATCGAAATTGGTCGACCAGGGTTCCGTGCGGCCGGCGATGCGCACGCTGGCCACCAGCGAGCGCCCGTCCGGCGCCCAGGTGTAGTCCTCGGTGCCGCCGAAGGGTTTGGACGGAATGTCCCCGTCGAGCGCGTGGCCGAGGGCGCGCGCCGTCGTCAGTGCACGGCCGCGCGGCGCCGGCAGCTCGGCGACGAACAGGCGGCTGCGGGTGCCGTCGCGCCAGGTGTCCCAGTGGCGGACGAACAGCTGGTCGTAGACCACGCCGCTGGCCGCGGCGGCCTTGCGCTCGGCGTGCCGGGCCCGGGTACAGGCGAGGTCCGCGCCGCACTCGGCAAAGGTGTCGGCACTGAACGCCACGCGACGTCCATCGGGCGAGAGCCGGTAACTGCCGACGTCGACCGCCACGTCGGTGAGCTGCCGCGGCGTGCCGCCGGCGAGCGGCATCGCATACAGCTGCGAGCTGCCGTTCTTGGAACTCAGGAAGTACAGCGTCTGCCCGTCGGGCGAAAGCGACGGCGAGTTGACGTTCCAGCCCGCGGGCGTGACCCGGCGCGGCGGCGCCATGTCACGGGTCAGCAGATTGCGCGCATAGACCGCGGTCTCGGCCTTGCTGCCGTCGGCCTCGGCGCTGCGCTGCGCGAAGACCACCTGACGCCCGTCCTCGGACAGGACCGGCGAGGAGACCCTGTCGATCGAAACGAGGTCACGGACGTCCAGCCCCCGGGTCTGCGCGGCCAGGGGCAGCGCGGCGAGCAGGCACAGGGGCAACACGGCAAGACGCATGGACATGGCGCGGACTCCGGGCAAAGAGCCCGAATGGTAGGCCGCCCCGGCTGCTCAGGAAAGATGCGGATGGCGCTAGCGAGCAGCCCGCTGCCCGCCGAGGTGGCCGGCAAGGAAGTCGAGCAGCTGCGTGTAGTACGCACGCCTGTTCTCCGGCTGATAGAAGCCATGCCCCTCGTTCCTCACATACAGGGTCTCGACCGGCACACCTGCACTGCGCAGCGCGCGCTCCATCCGGCGCGTGTGCTCGACCGGTGCCACCTCGTCTTCGCCACCGGCGACCAGCAGCACGGGCGTCTTGATGCGGTTCGCGAGTCGCGTCGGCGACGTGTCGGCGAGTTGTTGCACATCAGTGCCCACCCACTCGTCGTACCAGCTCCGCACCCACCGCCCACCACCGCGCTCGTTGCCACGCATCAGTTGCAGGTCGTAGACGCCGACGTAACCCACGGCGCAGCGATAGAGCTCTGGTTCGCGCGCGACGCCCATGAGCGCCGCGTAGGCGCCATAACTGGCACCGTAAATGCAGATGCGTCCCGCATCGGCATGGCCTTCGGCAATGGCCCATCGGGTCGCATCGGTCAGGTCGTCCTGCATCGTGCGACCCCATTGACGGGCTCCCGCGGACTGGAAGCTCCGGCCGTAGCCACCCGAACCGCGGAAGTTGACCCGAAGAACGGCATACCCTGCCTGTGCCAGGAGCTGGGTGTCGCTGTCGAACTCCCACTCGTCGACGATTCCGAACGGCCCTCCGTGCGGGAGCACGACGAGCGGTGCAGGCTGACCCGGCGCCGCGCCCGCGGGCGTCGTGAGATACCCGTGCAGCGGCAGTCCATCGCGCGCCTGGAGCGTGATGGGCCGCATCGACGCCATCTGCGTGGGGTCCAACTTGTCCCGGCGCGCGAGTACGTACGACGCACTCTTGGCGACGGCGTCATAGACATAGAAGCTGCCGGGATCCACGTCACTGGTGGCCAGCAGAAGCTTGCTGCCGCCGTCGGAGGTGGCCGATGCAACCTCGATCGCGTGGTCCGGGAACGCCTCCGCGAGCATGCGCCAGAAACGCGCGTCTTCGGACTCCTGATCGAACATGACAAGACGGGGTTTGGTCCCGGGTATCGACGCTCCGACCGGAATGCCGGTCCCGGGACGGTAGATCACGTCGGGATCTCGGACGGCGTCACGGACCACCTCGCGCCGCTCGCCTGTCGCGACGTCGAACGCGATGATGGCGTCGGGACCTGCGGGCTGGGTCGCGCGCAGGTACGCAGTGCGTCCGTCCGCTGAGAAACCGAGAGGCAGCTCGATGCGCCCGGAATCGGCCTCCCGGTTGATCAGACGCCAGTCGCTGCCGCGCCCCTCCCGGTAATAGAGTTCGCTGAGGTTGTCGGCACGCGCGCCGGCTGCGAAGCGCACCTCGCCACTGCCGTCGGTGACGAACTCCGCACGCGGAACCGGCACAGTGGCTACCACAGAGCGGCGCCCGGTGTAGATCTCCATGCGCTCCACGCGCGTGTAGGCGTCGCCACCGAACGGGGAAACGCCGACGAGAACATGGCGCGGATCATGCCGCAGCATGTCGATCGGCCACGCGAAAACCAGCTCCTCTTTCGCGCCGGTGCGAATGTTCGAACCCAGGGTGGAAGACCGCACACGCTGTCCGACCAGCAACTGGGCGCGCGTGCCATCCACATTCATGGCGTAGAGCTCGCCAGTACGCAGCGGGAAATCGCGCGCGCCCCACTGTTCGCTCAATCCGAACAACAGCCTGTCGTCACTGGCCCACCAGAAATCCGCGATGTGGGTGTTCTTGGGCAGGGAGAAGCTGCCGACGATTGTCTGGTCCTTTCGATTCAATATCCCGATGACAGTGCGCCCGCCACTCGGAAGTGTCGCAGCGAAATACTCGCCGCTCGGCGAGATCTTGATGTTCTGGATGTTGTCCTCGGCCACGAACGCGGCCAGATCCACTTGCGCACGTGCGTTCACGCCGACCGCGCACGCCAACGCCAGAAACACGCTCAACACTCCCTTGCGGACCATTCTTCTCTCCTTGCGGTGGCGGTGACGTCCCCATGAGCGACGCCGCGTCGCCGATCCTAACGGCAGGATGCCCGGACGTCACGCCGTGCACGCAGCCCCTCACGGCTGCGCCCGCATCGGCAACGCGGGCTGGAGCTGCCTGTGCTGCGTCCAGGCGGCATTCGCGAATGCACCGGCATGTCTACGGACAAGCTGCGATTCTCTGTGCGGCGGACCAACTGTCGCGCCCAACGGGTCAGCGCACCGAAGTTGCTCGCACGGCCCGGCACGGCTGGCAATGTGCACCGGCGCTGAGGTGCGCGGAGTCGCTGCAGCGGCCGTCCAGAACGAGAGAGCCCCTCAGATCGGGGCTCTTGAGACACCAGCGTCTGCGAAGCTCCTCAGAACGGAATATCGTCGTCCGAGAAGTCGTCCATCGGCGCGGGCCGCTGCTGCTGCGGCGCGGACTGGCGCGACGGCGGCGCACTGCGCTGCTGCGGCGCATCGCCGCCGCCCGAACGCTGCGGCCGGCTGCCGCGATCGTAGTTGCCACCGCCCCCGCCGCCGCCCTCGCCGCGTCCGCCGAGCATCTGCATCTCGTCGGCGATGATGTCGGTGGAATACTTCTCCACGCCGTCCTGCCCGGTGTACTTGTCGTAGCGGAGCGACCCTTCCACGTAGACCTGGCTGCCCTTGCGCAGGTACTCGCCGGCGATCTCGCCGAGCTTGCCGAAGAACACCACGCGATGCCACTCGGTGCGTTCCTGCTGGTTGCCGTCCTTGTCCTTGCGCACGCTGGTGGTGGCGAGACTGATACGGGTCACGGCCATGCCGCCCTGGGTGTACTTGGTATCGGGGTCGTTGCCGAGGTTGCCGACCAGGATCACTTTGTTGATGCCGCGGGCCATGAGGAGTCCTTGGGAGTGCGCCGGTGCGCCGCCGGCGTGGGTTCGCGAACAGTGAAGTATAGCCGGGCGGTGACGCCTTCCGGCCGCCACGCCCCCCGGCGTGGGCGTCCGTCGCGCTCCGCTGTCGGGGCTCTCCTATAATTCCCGCGCTGACCGTCCCGGACACCGCATGAATACGATCTCCCCGCCCGCCCGGCTCGACCTGCCGGCGATCCAGGCCCTCGCCGCCGGCGACATGGCTGCGATCGACGCGCTGATCCGCGACCGCCTGGCCTCGGACGTGGTGTTGATCAACCAGGTCGCCGAACACATCGTCTCGGCGGGCGGCAAGCGCCTGCGGCCGATGCTGGTGATGCTGGCCGGCCGCGCGACCGGCACGATCGGTGCCGAGCACCACCAGCTGGCGGCGATCGTCGAGTTCATCCACACCTCGACCCTGCTGCACGACGACGTGGTCGACGAGTCCGACCTGCGCCGCGGCCGCAGCACGGCGAACGCGATCTGGGGCAATGCGGCCAGCGTGCTGGTCGGCGATTTCCTGTATTCGCGCAGCTTCCAGTTGATGGTCGAACTCGACCGCATGCCGGTCATGCGCATCCTCGCCGACACCACCAACCGCATCGCCGAGGGCGAAGTGCTGCAGCTGCTGCACGTGCGCAATCCGGACACCGACGAGGCGGCGTATCTCAACGTCATCGAGCGCAAGACCGCGGTGCTGTTCGCCGCCGGCACCCGGCTCGGCGCGCTGGCCTCCGGCGCGGACGAAGTCACGCAACAGGCGCTGTACGACTACGGCATGCAGCTCGGCTATGCGTTCCAGATCGCCGACGACGTGCTCGATTATTCGGGCGATGCCGACGCGCTGGGCAAGAACCTCGGCGACGACCTCGCCGAAGGCAAGGCCACGCTGCCGCTGATCCACGCCATGGCGCAGGCCACGCCGGAAGTGCAGGCACGCCTGCGTGAGGCCATCGAGACCGGCAACATCGACGCGTTGCCCGACGTGCTGGCCGCAATCGACGCCGCTGGCAGCCTCGACTACAGCCGCGCCCGCGCGTTCGAGTACGCCGAGGCGGCCGAGCGTGCGCTAGCCGGACTCGGCGACAACGACGCCGTCGCCGCGTTGCGCGGCCTGGCGCGCTATGCAGTCGAACGCGGGCACTGATGGCATTCGGCGCCGCGGAACGTGCGCTGCTGCTCGGTGCGAAAGGCGTCGGCCCGACCGTAATCTCAAGACTCGAACAGATCGGCTACAGCACGCTCGCGCAACTGTCGAAAGCCGATGCCACTGAAGTCACAGCGCAGGTCGCAGCAATGCTCGGCACGACCTGCTGGCGCAACAGCCCGCAGGCACGCGCCGCAATTTCGGCAGCGATCGACGTGGCGCTGTCGCATCGCGACGTTGCATAGGCCTGTCGTACACCATCATCCGCGCATCGCGTAGCCGCCCATGATCCCCAGCGGGGTGACGATCAGGATCACGAGCATCGCCACGCCCACCGGCTTGGCGAGATTGATCGTCCAGCCCAGCACGCGTGGGACCTTCGGCACCCACAGCCGGTCATCGTCCGCGGCGCGGTAGAGACCGAGCCAGCGCGGGCCGATCCAGTTGTCGGGGCTCTGCCAGGCGCGTGCATTGCGTTCGTTTCGATCCATGTCGACGTCCTGTTCGATGGGCGTCCAGTCTCGCAGCCCGGCCGCGCACGGAGACGGCAATCCGACGGAACGCGGAAAGCCGGCGACAGACCGAGCCTGCGGCGCGACCGACCACGCCGCGTCAGACGATGCCGATCCCCGGAATCGCCGTGATCGCGTCCGGATCGAATCCGCCCAGCGCGGCGAAATGGCGACCGCGCGCGGTGTAGTCGCGGTAGGCACCGAAACTCGGCGCGCCGGGCGACAGCAGCAGCGCGCCCTCGCCGTGCAGCGCCGCGCGTGCCTGCGCGACTGCCGATTCGAGATCGTCGGCGGACGCCAGCTCGAACCCGGCATCGCGCGCGACCGGGGCGAGCAGATCGAAGATGCGCGGGCCGTTCTGGCCCATCGTCACGATCGCGTGCGGCGCGCCGCTGCGCATTGCATCCGCGAATGCCTGCCAGTCGAGGCCGCGGTCGTGGCCACCCACCAGCAACGCGACGCGACGATCGCGATAGACATCGAGTGCGGCGAGGCTCGCATGCGGCGTCGTGCTGATCGAATCGTTGACCCACAGCACGCCATCACGCGTGCCCAGCGGCTGCAGGCGATGCGGCAGCGGCACGAAACCGGCAGCGGCCGCGGCCAGCGGCGCGGCGTCGATGCCCAAGGCTTCGATCGCGGTCAGCACACCGCAAAGATTGCCGCGGTTGTGCCGGCCGGGCAGCGGAAGACCCGATGTTTCAATGACCGCCGTGTCTCCGCGATGCAGGACGTCACCGCGCAGATGCCAGCCTTCCGGCGTGCCGAACCAGCGGATCTCGCTGTCCGGCAGCACCAGCGCGGCGAGCCGCGGATCATTGGCATTGAGCACGGCGATGCGCGGCCGCGCCCGCGTGACCAGCGCCAGCTTGTCATCGATGTACTGCGCCTCGCTGCCGTGCCAGTCGAGGTGTTCGGGAAAGATGTTGGTGACCACCGCGACGTCGGGCCGTACACCGCCGGCCGCGACATCGCCGGTCTGATAACTCGACAGTTCGATCGCCCAGGCGTCCGCCTGCGCATCGAGCAGCTTCAGCAGCGGCAGGCCGATGTTGCCCGCCAGCGCGGTGCGCAGGCCGTGCGCGCGCAGCAGATGGGCGAGCAGTGCGGTGGTGGTGCTCTTGCCCTTGGTGCCGGTGACGCAGACCGTGCCGGGCGCGATGGCGCCGGCAGCGGCACGTTCGGCGAACCACAGCGCTGTGCCGCCGATGAAACGCGTGCCCCGCGCAGCGGCCGCCATCGCCTCGGGCCGGTACGGGCTGATCCCCGGCGATTTGATGATCACGTCGAAGCGCGCCAGGTGTTCGCTGCTGGCCATCGTCTCGACCTGCAGCAACGGATCGCCGAGACCGCTTACTTCGGCCGTTTCGTCCGCCGTGCAGAACACAGTCAGCGGCAGTGCGACCGAATCCCGAATCCCGAATCCTGAATCCCGCGCGGCGCGCAGCGCCGCATACGCCGCGCGCCCTTCGCGGCCCCAACCCCACAGCGCGATGCGGCCGCCGTCGGCGGCGACCGCCTCAAGCTGCGAGATGCGCACGCAGGCGGTCCCACAGCGCGCCGGGAATGCGGTGCGCGTCGTCCTCGACGACCAGCAAGCCGGCCACATCCAGCTCGCCGACATCGAGCTGCGGTGCGATCTCGCGGGCGAAGCGCGCAACGATCGCGTCTTCGCGCCACTCCGGACGCTTCGCCAGCGCCGCCATCGCCGCGCGCGATTCGCGGCCTTCGCCGACGCATTCGAAGGGCTTGTGGTCCTGGTATTCGAGCAGGGCATCAAAGCCCGGTACCTGCGACGCGTCATCGAGCAGGTTGCGGCCGAAGATCGCCACTAGACGCGGCTTGGGCATGAACGGCGCGAGCGCCAGGAACACGAAATGGCACTTCGGGCAGATGCCGCACCAGCGGTTCACCGGCCGCTCGCCGAGCAGGTGGAAGTTGCGATTGCAGCTGGAGAAATGCGCATCGTAGCGATCGGTTTTCGCGAACTGGCGCGCGACCGCGAGTTCCGACAGCGGCCGCAGCAGCGAGTAGTAATGCAGGTCCGCGGCCACGCGCGCCTGCACGTGATCGCCGAACGCGCGCTCGAACGCCCAGCCCTTCGACCACTGGTGATTCACCTCGCGCGTCTCGCCGCCCGACGCATCCCTGATCAGGCTGCCGTAGCTGGCCGAGCGCTCGTTGGAGAACACCACCTGGTCCACGCCGTGCAGCACTGCGGCCAGCACGAGAATCGCCGAATTGATCGCGGTGACCGGGATGTGCCCGTTCCACGCGCCCTGGCGGTTGTACTCGAACAGTTCCGGCGCGATCTGGCGGCCGATGTTGAGCGTGGGCAGGCCGGTGCGCTCGGCGCAGACGCGGATCAGCTGCGAGCCGCCGATCCAGCTGACGGTCTGTTCGATGTCCAGCGCGCGCAGCGCTTCGATCGACACCAGCGAATCCTTGCCGCCGCCGATCGCGACCAGCGCATGCGTGCGCAGGCCGAGCGCGGGCGCTTCTGCATTCGCGGATGCGTCATGCGGAAAGCGGATCTTGCCGTGCAGGTCCAGGCCGTTGCGATACGCGAACTCGCCGAGTCCGTGCACGTACACGTCCTCGAGCAGCGCCGCGGTCTCGGCATCGATCGCATAACCCTCGATGCGGATGTCCGTCGGCACCGCGGCCTTGTAGTAGCTGACGCCGGCGATCAGGTGCAGCAGACGCAGTGCCTGCGTCGCGGCTTCGGTACGCGCGGCGTCGAGTTCGAACGGCGCGCCCGGCACGGTCACGGTTTCGATCAGTTCGGGGCCGTCGTCGAAGGCGTAGCGCAGGCGCGCGACGCCGGTCGCGGCGTCGAGATCGCAATCGATGAAGCGGAAACTGCGGACCGCATTGCGGTCGAAGACGACACTCATTCCAGAACATCCTGCTGCGGCAGCTGCCGCAGGTTGTAGGTATTGGCCATGACGAAGCCGTAGGCGCCGGCGTCGGCGATCAGCACGGTGTCGCCTTCGCGGGTCGCGGCCGGCAACTTGCGGCGCGTGCCGAACACGTCGCTGGATTCGCAGATCGGGCCGACGATCTCGACCGTCGTCTCGTCCGCGTCGTCGAGCCGGGTCAGGTTGTGGATGCCGTGCCAGGCGTCGTACAGCGCCGGCCGCATCAGGCTGTGCATGCCCGCATCGACACCGACGCGGCGCGTGCCCAGCTTGTCGACGACCTGGGTCACGGTCGTCAGCAGCACGCCGGCTTCGGCGACGAGATAACGGCCCGGCTCGATCGCCAGGCGATAGCGCGGGTACTCGGCCTTGATCGCCGCCAGGCCCGCCGCCCAGGCCGGGATGTCGAACGGAACGTCGTCGGGGCGATACGGAATCGGCAGCCCGCCGCCGATGTCGATCGTGTCGACGGTGCCGACCGCATCGGCGAACCCGGCCAGTTCGGCATAGACCTCGCGCCAGTGCGCGACGGTCTCGATGCCGCTGCCCAGATGCGCGTGGATGCCGGTGATGCGCGCGTCGACCTCTTCGGCCGCGATCAGGAACGCATCGAACGCGCCCAGCGGCAGGCCGAACTTCGACGCCGCGCCGCCGGTGACGACCTTGGCGTGGTGGCCGTCGCCGCGGCCCAGATCGAGACGCAGCCACAGGTCGCGGCCGCGGAACACCTCGGGCCAGCTGCGCAACGCTTCGACGTTGTCGACGGTCACGGTGACGCCGCGTGCGTAGGCAGCGGCGTATTCGACACGCGGCGCGAAGCTCGGCGTGAACAGCACGCGGCTGGGTTCGAGATCCGGCAGCACCTCGAACACATGTTCGAGCTCGCCCTGCGACACGCATTCCAGACCGAAGCCGGCCTCGACCAGCGTGCGCAGGATCGCCGGATGCGGATTGGCCTTGATCGCGAAGAAACGGCGGTCGATCGCATCGGCCGTCGACAACGCAGCGGCGCGCTCGCGCACGGTCGGCAGGTGATAGACGTAATGCGGCCGGCCGGGCTCGGCCAGCGCCAGCAGCGATTCGCGCGCGCCCTGCCACCACTGCGGCGCACGTTCGCGGCGGCCATGCGCGATCTCGCGCCAGCTGGGGCCGAACACCGTGTCGTCGTGCACCGGCATCGCGCCGCTGTCGATCAGCTCGGCATGCAGCACCGGCAGCAGACCGTCGGCGTCGGCCTCGTCGATGACGAAGGTCAGGTTGAGATCGTTCGACGACTGCGAGATCAGGTGCACGCGTTCCTTGCCGAACGTGGCCCAGACATCCGACAGCTTGTGCAGCAGCGAGCGCATGCCGCGGCCGACCAGGGTGATCGCCGCGCATGGGGCGATGACCTTGACCCGGCAGATCTCGGCCAGATCGTCGCTGAGTCGCGCCAGCACGTCGGTGCTGACGAGGTTCTCGCTCGGATCCAGCGACACGGTGACATTGGTCTCGGACGAGCCGATCAGATCCACCGACAGGCCGTGGCGCTTGAAGCGCTCGAACACGTCGGCGAGGAAGCCGACCTGCTGCCACATGCCGATGCCTTCCATCGACACCAGCACAATGCCGTTGCGGCGGCTGATCGCCTTGACGCCCGGCACCGGCTCGGCGCTCGCGTCGATCGCGGTGCCCGGCAGGTCCGGGCGCTCGGTGTCGAGGATCGCCATCGGCACACCGGCATCGCGGCAGGGCTTGATCGAACGCGGATGCAGCACCTTGGCGCCGGTGGTCGCGATTTCCTGCGCCTCGGCGTAATCCAGCCGTGTGAGCAGGCGCGCATCGGGCACATCGCGCGGGTTGGCGCTGAACATGCCGGGCACGTCGGTCCAGATCTCGACGCGGCGTGCGCCGAGCAGCGCGCCGAAGTAGGCGGCCGAGGTATCGGAACCGCCGCGCCCGAGGATCGCCGTGCCGCCATCGCCGTGACGGGCGATGAACCCCTGGGTCAGCAGCATCCGCGGCGCCTGACCCGCGAACCGCGCGCGCCAGTCGCCGTCGGGTTCACGCTTGCAGTTCACCGACAGCCGCGACGCCCAGTCGCTCTGGTTCGGCAGCGCCACCGCGGTGAGCCAGTCGCGCGCATCGCACCAGCCGAAATCCAGGCCCTGCGCCGCGAGGTAGGCCGCGCCGATCGTCGACGACAGCAACTCGCCCTGCCCCAGCACCTCGGCCTGCCAGTCCAGCGTGCGCGTCGCCGCGCGCGTATCGGTGACCAGCGCCTGCAGGGCGGCGAGGCGCGGGCCCAGCACCTGGTCGACATCGAGATCGAGTTCCGTGGCGAACGCGCGGTGCCGCTCGACCAGCGCCGCGCCGCGCGTGCCCGCATCGGCCGCGCCATCGGCGATCGCGGTGAGTTCGTTGGTCACACCCGACAGCGCGGACACCACCACCAGCACACGTGCCTGGTGCTCGTCCGCGCGCCGTTTCGCCAGCCGACCGATGGTGTCCCAGCGGTGGCGACGCGACACCGAGGTGCCGCCGAACTTGAGCACGATCCAGCGATCGACAGGGAGAGAGGACATCGTGGGCGGAATCTCGGAGAAATATCGACAGGCAACCGGACGGCCGGACACGCCCGGCCGGTAGGATGGCCGCGCTCGATCGCGCGTCGCGGCGGGCGCACGATTCTAAAGCACACCACCGTCCCGGAGACCCCCGCCATGCCCCGCCGCCGCTACCTGCAGCTCGATGTCTTCGCCGCGCGTCCCGGCAGCGGCAACCCGCTCGGGGTGGTCGTGGACGCCGGGGACCTCGACACGCGAGCCATGCAGGCCATCGCCAACTGGACCAACCTGTCGGAAACCATCTTCCTGTTGCCGCCCGGGGCCGGCGCCGATTACAGGGTGCGCATCTTCACTCCGCGCCAGGAACTGCCGTTCGCGGGCCACCCGAGCGTGGGCGCCGCCTGGGCCGCGCTCGACCAGGGACTCGCCGTGGACCGCGAGGGGACCCTTGTCCAACAGTGCGCGGCCGGGCGGCTGCCGGTGCGGCTCGAGCCCGATGCGCAGGGCCTGCTGGTGTCCGTACGCGCGCCGCGCGGCCGCATGCACGCCCATCCGCCCGGCGTGGAAGGCGACCTGGCCGAGGTGCTGGAGGCGCTCGGCGCCGCGGGGGCGCGACATGCGCTGGTCGACAACGGACCGTACTGGTGGTGTCTCGATCTCGGCACGGACGCCCGGGTGCGTGCCGCACGGGCGCCGCTGCCCGCCATCGCCGCCTTGTGCACGGCCAGCGAGGCGGTGGGTGTGGCGATCTTCGGTCGCGCGGGCGTGGGCGACCACGCGCTCGCTGTGCGCGCGTTCTGCCCGGCCGACGGCATTCCGGAAGATCCGGTGACCGGCAGCGCCAACGCCGCCATCGCGGCCTGGCTGCATGCGGAGGACCGGCTCGGCGATATCGGCAGGCGCTGGGTCGCCAGCCAGGGACGCGAGCTCGGACGCGACGGCCGGGTTCGGGTGGAGGTCGACAACGACGGCGACGTCTGGATCGGCGGCCAGGTCCAGGCGGTGATCCGCGGGACGCTCGATTGGTAAGCTGGCGCGCCGCGTGATGCCCTTATGACGTCCCGTCGCTTCGTCCAGGTGGACGTGTTCGCCGACCGGCCCGGTGCCGGCAACCCGCTCGCCGTGGTCCTCGATGCCGAAGGTCTCGACGACGACGCCATGCAGGCGATCGCCCGCTGGACGCGTCTGCCGGAAACCACCTTCGTCTTTCCGGCCACCGATGGCGACGCCAGCTATCGCATCCGGATGTTCTCGCCGCGCCGCGAGGTACCGTTCGCCGGTCACCCGAGTGTCGGCACCGCGCACGTGGTGCTCGACGCCGGGCTGGCGACGCCCGTGGACGGCGTGCTCGTGCAGGACGGCCTCGCCGGCAGGCTGCCGCTGCAGGTGAGCGGGTCGGGGCGCGAACGCTCCATCGCCGTGCGCACGCCCCGCGCGCGCGCGATGGAAACGGCCGGCCCCGACGATCCACGTCTGCGCGACGCACTGTCGGCCTTGCCGCTGGGCGCGCTGCCACCGGTGCTGATGGACGGCGGCCGGCGCTGGTGGCTGGCGGAGCTGGCGAGCGAGGCGCAGCTGCGGGCGGCGTCGCCCGACTGGGCCGCCATCGGCGCGCTGGCCGAAGCGACCGGGAGCATGGGCCTGTGCGTGTTCGCGCGCAGCACCGATCCCGTCTACCACCTCGCCGTGCGGGCGTTCGTCGGTGCGACCGGCCAGTTCGAGGACGCGGCGTCCGGCGCGGCCAATGCCACGCTGGCCGCCTGGCTCGCGACGCGCGATGCCCTTCCCGGCGAAGCCGGACGCTACCGCATCAGCCAGGGCCGTGAAGTGGGGCACGACGCGATCATCGAGCTGTACGTCGATCCCGCCGGCGATGTCTGGTCGGGCGGCCGCGTCCAGAGCGTGGTGCGCGGCACGATCGACTGGACGTAGGGCCCTAGACGGATGCTGCCGACGTGCCCGCATGGCAGCGGGCGCGCAGCCAGTCGTGCGCGTATCGCGCCGTTTCGAACGCATGGCGTCCCAGAAGCGGGCCGACGTGGCTGCCCGCACCGCTCCATGCGAAGTCCGCGCCCCAGGCGTCGGCCAATGCGCGGGTCAGCGTCGGTGGCACATCGCCATCATCCCGCGAGGCGATACACAGCACCGGCATGGCCGGGCGTCGAACCGGCCGCCCGTCCCATGCCGCCTGCAGAACGGCCCCGGCCTCGTCGCGCCAGCCACGCATCGCACGCAACGCCGAAGCGGGATCGGCGTCCGGCATCGCCGCACGCGTCGAGGCGAGGCGTGCATCGCGGCCCCAGGCCACCCGTTCGGGCCAGGTCCGCGCCGGTAGCGCCGCATGCCAGGGCGCCGGCGGCAAGGGATTCACCAGGATCAGCGCATCGGCATCGGCATCGGCGGCGGCCTCGGCGACCAGCAACCCGCCGAGACTGGCGCCGACCAGGGCACGGGGACGCGGCAGTGCCGACAGTGCTGCACACACCTGCGAGAGATAGTCCTCATACCGGGTCGCGGCCACGTCGCGAGCCGGCTCGAGGTCGGGCGCGTGCAGCCGCGCCCCGCGTGCTTCGAAGACCGCGCGCCACAGCGCCCATTCCCAGCCGCCGGCACCGGCGCCATGGATCGACAGCACTTCGATCGAGGAAATCGACATGCGGCATCGTCGCAGATGCGCGTCCCGCGTCCAGAAAAAAGCCGCGCCGGATGCCGGCGCGGCGTCGTTGACACGGCAGGGCCTCGCGCGCGCCGGGTCAGGCGTCGAGTTCGGCGTCCAGCGACAGCGGGACGGCCGAGAGCGCCTTGGACACGGGACAGTTCTGCTTGGCATCGTCGGCCACTTCGCGGAACTTGACCTCGTCGATCCCGGGCACCTTGGCGCGTGTCTTCAGACGGATGGCACTGAGCTGCGGGCCGCCGTCCATCGACAGGTCGACCTCCGCGCGCGTGTCGATCGACTCGGGCGGAAAGCCGGCATCCGTCAGCTTGGCCGACAGCGCCATCGTGAAGCAGCCGGCGTGGGCGGCCGCGATCAGTTCTTCCGGGTTGGTGCCGGTCTCGTCGCCGAACCGGCTGTTGAAGCCGTACCGCACACCGTCCATGAGCCCGCTCTGCGGCGTGGACAATGCGCCGCGGCCTGACTTGAGGTCGCCGTTCCAGCGGGCGGTTGCGTGACGTGAGATTCCCATGGGTGGCTCCTTGATCGACGGGCCTGCAGCCTAGAACCGGCCGTGTTACGCCGGTGTTGCCGGGCGCGGCATCCCTTGGCCGGCACGGCGTCCTGCGCGAGGATGGCCGCATGCACCTGTCGCCCGGCCTTGCCGCACACCTCGCCGATGCTGTGCTCGCGCTGCACGTGGCGATCGCCGCGTTCGTCGTGGCGATGACGCTCGCCCTCGCGGTCGGCGGGCCCCTGGGCTGGCGCTGGGTGCGACGGCGCGCGTTGCGCCGACTGCATGTCGCACTCGTGCTGGTCATCGCGCTGCAGGCGTGGCTGGGCCGGCTGTGTCCGCTCACGGTCTGGGAGCAGCAGCTCCGCGCGCATGCCGGGCAGACGACATACGACGCATCCTTCGTCGCCCACTGGCTGTCGCGCGTGCTGTTTTTCGAGCTGCCGTGGTGGGTATTCGTGCTGGCCTATACCGCTGTCGCGGCGGTGGTCGTGGCAGGCTGGTGGCGCTGGCCACCGCTCGAAACACCGGGCCACCGTGCCGGTTTGCCGCCGAAGCCGCCGTGACCGGGCGGAAAACCGCTGGATTTCTTGCGGTTTCCTATTGGCGGGGGTGCCGGGATGCCCTACATTTCGCTGGCCGGCTCGCTCGGCCCGGACCACTCACCCATATACGACGAGGGAACCACAGACCCATGGCAACGAAGAAGGCCACCACCAAGAAAGCCCCGGCCAAGAAGGCTGCGCCGAAGAAGGCAGCAGCTGCCGCCAAGCCGGCCGCGCCGAAGCCGATCAAGGAAGCCCTGAGCAAGTCGGGCCTCGTCGCGCACATCGCCGAGTCCACCGGCCTTGCGCCGAAGGACGTGCGTTCGGTGTTCACCGCGCTCGAAGGCGCCGTGCACGGTTCCGTCAGCAAGAAGGGCGCGGGTTCGTTCACCCTGCCGGGCCTGCTGAAGATCACCTCGGTCAGCGTGCCGGCCAAGCCGAAGCGCAAGGGCATCAACCCCTTCACCAAGGAAGAGCAGTGGTTCGCCGCCAAGCCCGCCTCGGTCAAGGTCAAGGTGCGTCCGCTGAAGAAGCTCAAGGACGCCGCCGCCTGATCCAGGGCGCACGCGCGTACCCGATCGGGACGGCCTTGGCCGTCCCGATTTCGTTTGCGGCATCGCATCTCCACATGCGGTGTCGCCCCTGCCGGGCCCGCTGCACGCGCCCGGCCCTCTCCACGCCATCGACGAGACCGACATGAGCTTCCAGGGATTCCTCAACCATCTGCTCACCTCGCAGGCCGGCGGCGCGCCCGGCACCAGTCTGCTCAACGCCGATTTCGGCAAGGGCGCGGCCACTGGCGGCGCGCTCGGCCTGCTGCTCGGAAAGAACCGCAAAACCCGCAAACTGGCCACCTACGGCGGCCTCGCCGCGATCGGCATGATGGCCTACCGCGCCTACGGCGATTACCAGCGGCAGCAGACCGGGGCCGGCGCGCCCGCGCCACAGACCGTCGATCGGCTGCCGCCGCCGCAAGTCGATCTGCACAGCCAAGCGATCCTGCGTGCGCTCGTTGGTGCCGCCAAGGCCGACGGCCATCTCGATGCACGCGAGCGCGAAGTGATCGAGGCGGAGTTCCGCCGCGTCGATGCGGGCGCGGACATCCAGCCGTGGTTGCACGCCGAACTTGAAAAGCCGCTCGATCCGGCGGACATCGCGGGGGCCGCGCAAACGCCGGAACTCGCCTCGGAGATGTATCTGGCCAGCGTGCTGGTGGTGGACGACACCAATTTCATGGAACGCAGCTACCTCGACGAACTGGCCCGTCAGCTGCGCCTCGCACCCGAGCTCAAGACCCGGCTCGAGGAGGAAGTGCGCGCCGCATCCAGGGTCTGAGCCGACCTCGCGCGGGAGCGCCGACCGCGCCTTCGCACACGGGCCGCTAGGGTGGCTGCATGGATGCACCCACCCCCACCCGCCGCGACTACACGCCGCAGCTGCGTCGCACGCTGCGCCTGGTCCTGACCCTGGCCGTACTGGCGGCCGCGGCCTACTGGAGCTGGCACCAGCCGTTCATGGCCAAGCCGCGCGCGATCGCCGCATTGACGGCCGCGCCGGCGCCCGAATCCTTGCCGGTGCCGGTCGAGGGCGTGCGTGCGTCCAGCATCGCCGACACCTACGGCGCCCCGCGCGGCGCGGACCGGCGCCACGAAGGCGTGGACATCTTCGCGCCGCGCGGCACGCCGGTGACCAGTACCACCGACGGGCTGGTGGTCGGCGTCCGCGATGCGGGTCTTGGCGGACGCCAGGTCTGGATCATGGGGCCGGGCCGGCAGCGGCATTACTACGCGCATCTCGATGCCTGGGCCGACCTGCTTTCCGTCGGCGACATCGTGCGGGCCGGCGAGGCCATCGGGACCGTCGGCAACACCGGCAACGCGCGCGGCACGCCCCCGCATCTGCACTACGGCATCTATGCCGCCGACGGAGCATTCGATCCGCTGCCGCTGCTGCGCGCGGGGGCCGACAGCGGCGACGCGGCGCGCTAGCATCCGCCCGGGGCCGCGCCCGCGGCGAGGGGGATACACGCATGTCACACCGTCGCTGGTGGCTGGCCATCGCCACGCTGCTCCTGCTCGGAATCGCCTTGGCCGTGCACGAGGCCACACGCGCACCAGGGAGCGGGCCGGGCGCTGCAGACGATGCGGCCGGTGCGAGCGGCGCCCTGCCGGACGGCGGGCCGCCCTCCACGACCGCCTCACGCGAGGCGTCGGACGAAACCGGACGCGTGACGGTCGAGGCGGTGGACACGGTGCACGCCTATCTCGCGGCGCTGTTTTCAGAGGACCGTGCGCAGGCCGACGCCTACTGGCTCGACGGGCGGCCGGCGTCGTCGGGCGAGAGCGACCTGCGTGCACTGACGCCGGTGACCGGCATCCGCGTGGACAACGGCCGTCCCGAACCGCTCGACACCGGCACGCCGCCGACCGCCCTGCAGATTCCGGTGCGCATGCGCATCGGCGGCGACGGCCCTTTGCGCCGCTACAACGGGCATTACCGGTTGCGCCGGGTCGACGGCGAATGGCGCATCACATCGGCGTCCATCGATCCGTCACCGGGCGCGCGCTAATCTGCGCGGGCCCTATCGCCACGGTCTTCCGATGGACAAGCGTTTCTGGATCTGCGGCCTGACCCTCGCGGCCACCGCGCTGGTGTTCGGCTTTCTCGTACACGGTGTGCTGCTGCGTGCCGATTACCTCGCACTGGCGCACCTGTTCCGTCCGCGCGAGGAGGCCAATGCCCAGGTGGGCTGGATCCTGCTCGCCTATGCAAGTCTCGGGCTCGGCATGACCTGGCTGTACCGCTGGCTGCCGCCTCCGGTCCGCAGCAAGCGCTGGCACGGGGCGCGCTTCGGGCTCGCCCTGGCTCTGGTGTCGTTTCTGCCCTGGCACCTGCTCGCATACGCGGGGCAGCCGTTTCCGCTGTCGCTGGCGCTCAAACAGATCGGCCTGGACGTGGTCGCGATGCTGCTGCTCGGCCTGCTGCTCGCCTGGCTGCAACCGCATCGTGTGGCGCTGGCGGAAGCGCCGCACTGACGGTGCGCCGCGTCGATGCTCAGATCGCATTCACTCCGTACAGGTAGGGTGCGTCAACAGTGACGAGGAGACCCGAATGCGACGTGGCCTGACCCTGGGTGTTGCGACAGTGCTGCTGATCGGCCTGGCCGCCTGCACGTCGCTCGGCGTGGTATCGGCTTGGCTCAATGACCAGGTGGCGTTCACCGCGCCGCAGCTCCAGCGCCAGCTCGACGCACGGTTTCCGCGTACGTTCGACCGGGTCGGCGGACTGGTGTCGGTCAGGCTCGACAATCCGCGCCTGTCGATCCCGCCTGGCGATCGCCGGTTGCGCCTGGATTTCGACATCGGGCTGGACGGCATGGCGTCCGACGGCCGCACCGGGCGCGTCGCGCTGGTCAGCGGGTTGCGCTACGACCCGTCCACCCGCGGCCTGCATCTCGACGATCCGGAGCTGCTGCAGTTCGATCTGCCCGGGGCGAATGCTCTGCTGCGTGGTGGCGCACGCGGCGTGGTCAACAGCCTGATCGCCGAGTACGCACGCAGCGAGCCGGTCTACCGGCTCGACGACGACCTGCTGTCGAAGCTGCCGACCGGCCGACAGGTGGGCGCGGTGGACATCGACAGTGGCCGTGTGGTGGTGCGACTTGCGCGCTGAACGCTCCGCCGCGCTGCTCGTCGCGGCTGCACTGGCGCTCGCCGGCTGCGGCCGCGAAGACCGTGCGGGCGGCGCGCCTCCACCGCAACGCGGCGGAAGTGCCGATCCCGGCCTGCCGCAGCCGCTTCCCGACGGTGGCGCGGTGACCGGGATGCCGGCCCGGCCCGGGCCAGGTGATGTGCCGCTCGGTGGCGAGATTCCGGTGATTGCGGCAGACGAGGGCGCGCTGTTGCCGCTCGAGGACAATCCCGAGACAGGGCTCCTGCCGGGCGGGACGGGTGAGCTGGCCGCCGCGCCGGCCGTCCAGGCACCGGCGCCCGAGGACGGGGTCGCCCTGCTCCGCAGCTATTACGCCGCGCTCAACGCGCTCGATTACGGCCGCGCCTATGGGTTGTGGTCGGACGGAGGACGAAGCAGCGGGCAATCGCCGGATCAGTTCGCCGCCGCCCACGCGCAGACCTCCACCTTCATGGTGGACATCGGCGCGCCCGGCCCCGTCCGGGCGGCCGGCGACGCCGCGACCCTGGAGGTGCCGGTCTCCCTGCGCGCGCAGCAGGCGGATGGCACGATGCGCCGTTACGAAGGCCGCTACGTATTACGCACATCAGGCGTGGAGGGCACGGGGCGCCGCGCGTGGCGCATCGTCGCGGCCGACCTGCGCGACGCCGCGCCGGCCGACGGTCCACCCTGATCCGGATCCCACTCAGCGCTTGGGCTGGAGCATGGTGCCGGTGCAGGCCTTGGCGCCGCAGCGGCAGCCCCACAGCTTCTTCAACTTCGGCGTATGCCGCTCGGCCAGGGTGATGCCGTAGTTGTAGGTGAGCTCCTCGCCCGCAGCGATGGCACGCACGGCCTCGATGAACACCTTGTCTTTATGGCGCCGATCCTTGGCGTCCTCTTCGACGACGGCCTCGCAGTTCGGGTCGCAACTGTGGTTGATCCAGCGCGCGATGTTGCCCTCGACGTTGGCGTCGATGACGTAGTCGTCGTTGAGGGTGAACAGGAAGGTATGGCCGTCCTCCTCGAGATCGCCGTATTCGTTGTCGACATCGGCATGACTGCGCAGGAAGCCCTTGTAGCGAATGATCCGCTCGCCCTTGGCGATGGCCTCGGTGGCGAAAATGCCGTTGCCGTGGATGCTCGACATGCGGGCTTCGATCTTCTTCTTGGGCTTCGTCTTCGGCATCGCGCGCGGGAACCAGTGGAGGTGTCGGGGCATTGTGGCCAACATCCACGCGCCCTGCCAGCATCGCAGCGCGCTCGCAGCGCAACGCATGCCTGAATCGCACGACCCGGTACATTGAGGCTGCCGACTCAAAAGCGTACAATTTCGGTCCCGTTTCGATCCAGGATGCGCCGCGTGCTTCGCGTCACCAAGCTCACCGACTACGCGACCGTGGTGGCCACCGTGCTCGCCTCGCGACCCGGGTCGATCACCAGCGCAGCCGAGCTTGCGGATGCGTCCGGGCTCGAAGCGCCGACGGTCAGCAAGATCCTCAAGCCGCTCGCCCAGGCCGGCCTCGTGGAGGGATTCCGCGGCGCGAACGGGGGCTACCGGTTGGCGCGGCCGGCGTCGGCGATCAATCTGCTCGAGATCGTCGAGGCGATCGAAGGCCCCCTGGCGATGACCGAGTGCAGCCTGCACGACGGCCAGTGCGGGATTTCGAGCCAGTGCGGCGTGCGCGGCAACTGGCTGCGCATCAACGACGTGGTGGCCGACGCCCTGCGCGCTGTGAGCCTGGCGCAGATGCTCGGCGACCCCGCCCGGGCGCGCTCCCTTTCCCCCCACGGCGGCACGCGGCGCATCGACGCCCGTCTGGCCCGTCCCTAAGACAGTAGGCAGCCCCATGGCCACCGAGATCATCGAAGCCCCCGACACCAACCGGGAAATCCACGCCCAGCTCGGCCGTCGCTACGACGCCGGCTTCATCACCGACATCGAATCCGAGAGTTTTCCGCCCGGTCTCGACGAGGACGTCGTCCGCGCCTTGTCGGCGAAGAAGGACGAGCCCGAATGGATGACCGAATGGCGTCTGGCGGCGTACCGCCACTGGCTGACCATGCCGGTGCCGCACTGGGCCAAGCTGTCGATCGCGCCGATCGACTTCCAGGCCATCAGCTACTACGCCGCGCCGAAGGCCAAGTACGCCTCGATCGACGACGTGCCGCAGGAACTGCTCGACACCTACGACAAGCTCGGCGTGCCCCTGCACGAACGTGCACGCCTGGCCGGCGTGGCGGTCGACGCGGTATTCGATTCGGTCTCCGTCGGCACGACGTTCAAGAAGGAACTCGCCGAGAAGGGAGTGATCTTCTGCTCCATGTCCGAGGCGATCCAGGACCACCCCGAGCTCGTGAAGCAGTATCTCGGCAGCGTGGTGCCGGTCGGCGACAACTATTTCGCGGCGCTCAATTCCGCGGTGTTCTCGGACGGCAGCTTCGTCTTCATTCCCAAGGGCGTGCGGTGCCCGATGGAGTTGTCCACCTATTTCCGCATCAACGCCGGCCACACCGGCCAGTTCGAGCGCACATTGATCATCTGCGAGGACCAGGCCTACGTGTCCTACCTCGAAGGCTGCACCGCACCGATGCGCGACGAGAACCAGCTGCATGCGGCGGTGGTGGAGCTGGTGGCCCTGGACGATGCCGAGATCAAGTACTCGACCGTGCAGAACTGGTACCCCGGAGACGAGGAAGGGCGCGGCGGCATCTACAACTTCGTGACCAAGCGGGCGGAATGCCGCGGCGCGCGCAGCAAGGTGGTGTGGGCGCAGGTGGAGACCGGTTCGGCGATCACGTGGAAGTATCCGTCCTGCGTGCTGCTGGGCGACGATTCCAGCGGCGAATTCCATTCGGTGGCCTTGACCCATCACTGCCAGCAGGCCGACACCGGCACCAAGATGATCCACGTCGGCAAGCGCACCAAGTCGAAGATCGTCAGCAAGGGCATCAGCGCAGGACGCGGCCAGAACACCTACCGTGGCCTGGTCAAGGTAGGCAGCGGCGCCGAGGGCGCGCGCAACTACACCCAGTGCGACTCCCTGCTGATCGGCAAAAAATGCGGCGCCCATACCTTTCCCTACATCGAGGTCAAGCATCCCGGCGCCACGGTCGAGCACGAGGCCACGACCTCGAAGATCAGCGACGACCAGCTGTTCTATTGCCGCGCCCGCGGCATCGGCGAGGCGGACGCGGTCAGCCTGATCGTCGACGGCTTCTGCAAGCAGGTGTTCCGCGAGCTGCCGATGGAGTTCGCGGTCGAGGCCAAGAAGCTGCTCGACGTCTCGCTCGAAGGCAGCGTCGGCTGACGCTGCGTTCCAGCGCAGCGGCCCGTCCTGGTGAAGGTGGTTCGAAACGCCCCCACCGACCGGATCACGCGATTGACGCCACGCCCCTCGAATCAACAATCACGAATCACTCATCACGGTCCCCCATGCTCAACATCGACAACCTCCACGCCTCCATCAACGAGCGCGACATCCTCAAGGGCCTCTCGCTCGACGTGAAGCCCGGCGAGGTCCACGCGATCATGGGCCCGAACGGCGCCGGCAAGTCGACCCTCGGCAACATCCTTTCCGGCCGCGACGGCTACGAGGTGAGCCAGGGCTCGGTGACCTTCGAGGGACAGGACCTGCTTGCACTGGAGCCCGAGGAGCGGGCGGCGGCCGGTGTGTTTCTCGCGTTCCAGTATCCGGTCGAGATCCCCGGCGTGAACAACACCTACTTCCTGCGCAGCGCGCTCAATGCGCAGCGCCGCGCGCGCGGTGAGGAGGAACTCGACTCGATGCAGTTCCTCAAGCGTGTGCGCGAAAAGTTGGCCGTGTTGCACCTGGACGACCGCCTGCTCCACCGCGGCGTCAACGAGGGCTTCTCGGGCGGCGAGAAGAAGCGCAACGAGATTTTCCAGCTCGCGGTCCTGGAGCCCAAGCTGGCCATTCTCGACGAGACCGATTCCGGCCTCGACATCGACGCCCTCAAGAACGTCGCCGATGGCGTCAACGCACTGCGCTCGCCGGACCGCGCCTTCATCGTGATCACCCACTACCAGCGTCTGCTCGATTACATCAGGCCCGACGTCGTGCACGTGCTGGCGGATGGCCGCATCGTGCAGAGCGGCGGCCCGGAACTGGCGTTGCAGCTCGAGGAGAAGGGTTACGCCTGGGTCAAGGACCGCGTGGCGCCGGGGGCGGCTGCCTGATGAGCGCGCTGCTCGATTCCCTTACCGCCGGTTTCGACGGCCCGCCCGAGCGCCGCGTCGCGCTCGATGCCGTGCTCGCCTCCGGTCTGCCCGGCCCGCGCAGCGAGGCCTGGAAGTACACCTCGTTACGGGCGCTGGAGCGTCGCGAGTTCAGCACCGCAGCCGGGGTGACGGAGCTTGACCCCGCTCGCGTTGCGCATATCCCGGCGCCGCGTCTGGTGTTCGTCAATGGCCGTCCGGTGCCGCATCTGTCGCACGTCGGTGCACCGGTCACCGGACTCACCCTCGGCTCGATCCAGGATCTCGGTGGCGCCCTGCCGACCCTGGACGGGCGCGGCGACGCGGTATTCGCGGACCTCAACGGCCTGCTTGCCCACGCCGGGGCTGCGATCGTCGTGGAGGCCGGAACGCAGGTGGCCGCGCCGGTGCATCTGGTGTTCGTCGGCACACCCGCGGACCACGATCTGGCCTGGCATCTGCGGCACCACGTCAGCCTGGGCGAGGGTGCGCGCCTGTCGCTGGTGGAACACCACCTCGATGCCGGCGCCCATCGTCACCTCGACAACAGCGTGGTCTCGGTGCGTCTGGCGGCCGGCGCCGAACTGCAGCACGTGCGCCTGCAGCAGCGTGACGCCGGGGCGACGACGTTCCTGCGCACCGACGCCGAGCTGCAGACGACATCCGCCTATGTGCGCACCGATGTCGAGGCGGGCGGGGCCCTGACCCGCCACGAACTCGATGTGCGCCTGCCCGGCGACGGTGCACGCCTCACCGCGAACGGGGTCCTCTATGCCGGCGGCCGCGCGCATGTGGACACGCGCCTGGGCATCCGTCACGGCGGTCGGGACACCGCCTGCGAACTTCAATGGCGCGGCATCGGCGACGGGCGCGGCCGGGTCGTGTTCCATGGCGGCATCACCATCGATGCCGGAGCCGACGGCACCGATGCACGGCTGTCGAACAAGAACCTGCTGCTGTCGGCCACTGCCGAGATCGACACCCAGCCTGTGCTTGTGATCCATGCCGACGAGGTGCAGGCCGCGCACGGCGCAACCGTGGGCCAGCTCGATCCGGGCGCGCTGTTCTACCTGCGCTCGCGTGGCCTGCCTGCGGCCGACGCGCGCCGGCTGTTGACCACCGCCTTCGTGCGCGAACCCCTGCTCGCGATCGCGGATCCCGAACTGCGCACGCTCGCCGGAACGCTTCTCGACGGTGCGCTGGCGGCGCATCTGGGTTCATGAACGCGCAGCCGACACCTGCGATCGACTGGGATGCGGTACGGGCGGACTTCCCGCTCCTGCAGCGCGAGGTCCATGGCAAGCCGCTGATCTATTTCGACAACGCGAATACCGGCCAGAAGCCCGCATGCGTGATCGAGGCCGTCGACGGCTTCTACCGCCGTCACAACGCGAATGTCAGCCGCGCGGTCCACCAGCTCGGCAGCGAGGCCACCGATGCGTACGAGGCGAGCCGCAAGGCGCTGGCGCGTTTCCTCAACGTGCGCGCCGAGGAACTGGTGCTGTGCAGCGGGACGACGTTCGCGATCAATCTGGTGGCGTATTCGTGGGCGCTGCCGCGGTTGCAGCCCGGCGATGCGATCCTGGTCTCGCGCATGGAGCACCACGCCAACATCGTGCCGTGGCAGCTGGTTGCCGAGCGCACGGGCGCCGTCGTGCGCGTCGTCGAGATCCGCGATGACGGCACGCTGGACCAGGACGCGTTGCAGCAGGCGATGACCCCGGACGTCAAGCTGCTGGCGCTGACCCATGTGTCCAACGTTCTCGGCACGGTGAACCCGGTCCGCGAGATCTGCCGCGATGCCCGCAGGCGCGGCATCGTCACCGTCATCGACGGTTCGCAAGCCGTGCCCCACCGGCGCGTGGACGTCGCCGCCATCGGCTGCGACTTCTACGCCTTCACGGGCCACAAGATGTGCGGGCCCACCGGCACCGGCGCCCTGTGGGCCCGCCGCGAGCATCTTCACGCCATGCCACCCTTCCTCGGGGGCGGAGAGATGATCCGGGAAGTCGCCTTCGAGGGCACGGTCTACAACGACCCGCCGCACCGGTTCGAGGCCGGCACGCCGAACATCGCCGGCTTCGTGGGACTGGGCGCGGCCGTCGCCTACCTCGAACGGCTGGGCATGGAACAGGTGGAGCGGCGCGAGGCCGAGCTGCTGGCGCATCTGACCGAGGAACTGCAGCGCATCGACGGCCTGCGGATCTTCGGCACCGCGCCGGACAAGGCGGCGGTCGTCGCCTTTCTCGTCGAGGGTGCGCATGCACACGACCTCGCGACGCTGCTCGACCTGGAAGGCGTGGCGATCCGCTCGGGCCAGCACTGCGCGCATCCGTTGCTGAAGTTCTACGGGGTGGCCGCCACCTGCCGCGCATCGCCGGCCTTCTACAACACGCATGCGGAGATCGAAGGCTTCGTTTCGGCCTTGCGCAAGGTGCGGACGCTGCTCGCCTGAGCCGATGCGACTGGCATGCCGGGGCGACGTCGCGTCGGCGATAATCCGCCGGTCTCGTCCGTTCGAATCGCCATGACCCGTCCGTACCGCATCGCCACCACCGCCGACGTTCCTGCGCTGGTGACGCTGGTGACATCCGCCTATCGCGGTGAGGCCAGCCGCGCCGGATGGACCACCGAAGCCGACCTGCTTGATGGCGCACGGATCGACCCGGACGTGCTGACGGCCGACATCGAACGCAGCAGAAGCCGCGTGGTGGTGCTGGACGGCGACGACGGCCGCCCGCTGGCCTGTGCGCACGTCGCCGACGCCGGGGATGCCGGTTACTTCGGCATGTTCGCAGTGGCGCCGGCGCTGCAGGGACGCGGCACGGGCGATGCACTGCTCGCGGAATGCGAACGCATCGCGCGCGAGGACTGGCGCCTGCCGGCGATGCGCATGACCGTGATCGACGTGCGCGACGCGCTGATCGCTTTCTACGAACGCCGCGGGTATCGCCGGACCGGTGTCCATGCGCCCTTTCCCTACGGCGATCCGCGCTTCGGCATCCCGCTGCGCGACGATCTCCGGTTCGAGATTCTCGAAAAGAGGTTCGAGCCATGATCCCGGCCTGGTCCTTCATCTGCCCGACCTCGGAGCTGCTTCCGGGCGAGATGCGCACCGGCTTCGACGAGGTGACGGGCGCGGCGATCGTCGTCTTCAACATCGACGGCACCCTGTACGCGCTGGAAGACCAGTGCAGTCACGAGGAATTCGCACTGTCTGCCGGCGACGGCTTCGATGCCGGGGCTGCGAGCGTTGAATGCGTCCTGCATGGCGCCCGCTTCGACATCCGCACCGGCCGACCGTTGTGCGCACCTGCCTATGAACCGGTGGCGCGGTTTCCGGTGAAGGTCGAGAACGACGGGGTGTGGTCCCGCGACGACCGCGACTGATCCACCCCCCGACACGCCACGCGACCTGGCTGGCGAGACGTCCTGTCGCGTATCACGAGGCCTATACGGGTACCGGGGTGCCGCGCGCACGCGACGTGTTCGGGTCGGCCTGGGCTGCGCGTTCCCGACACGCACGGCAGAGCCCTCTGGCGCGCTCGCGAGCCCACCGCGGAGGCGCTCGGCGTCCGGGAACGGAACACGTTCGCGTTTGCTCACGAGAACTATTCTCAATTAGAATGCGGCTTGGCCCGGCGCGGCCTGGCGGATGAGACGACTGCTTCCGACGCGCGCCGCGCTCCGTCCTTGACCCATCGCAGGCCAGCCGCCGCTACGCCGCGCCAACCCCGCACCGGATCCCGATGATCGCCACCCGCATGGTTCGACGCTCGCTGCTCTCCACCGCCCTCTTCGGCCTGATCGCCGGACAGGCCCAGGCCGAGACCCTGACCGCCCCCGGTCCCACCGATTTCGACACCGTGGTCGTGACTGCGGCCGGCTTCGAGCAGAAGCTCACGGATGCGCCGGCGAGCATCTCCATCATCACGCGCGAAGAACTCCGCACGCGCCCCTATACGACGCTCATCGACGCGGTCCGCGATCTCGAAGGCGTCGACGTCGGCGAAACCTCGGACAAGACCGGCCAACGCACCATCAGCCTGCGCGGCATGGGCGCCGACTACACGCTGGTGCTCATCGACGGCCGTCGCCAGAACAACCACGGCGACATCTATCCCAACAGCTTCGGCGGCAACCAGTTCAACCATATCCCGCCGCTCGACATGATCGAGCGCATCGAGGTGATCCGCGGGCCCGCCTCGACGCTGTATGGCGCGGATGCGCTGGGCGGCGTGATCAACATCATCACGCGCAAGGTCTCCGATCGTTGGTACGGCTCGGCCACGCTGGGTCACAACGCGCCCGACAACAGCGATTTCGGCGACGACTCGACCATCGACTTCGCACTCACGGGCCCGCTGATTCCCGACGTCCTCGGCCTGGCCCTGCGCGGCGCGCGCTACGAGCGGCGTGCGTCGACGCCCGACTACGAGATCATCCGGGATCCCTCGGGGCGCACCCACGAGCGGGTTCTCGGCTTCGGCGGCGGCGGCAAGACCGTCGACAACGTCAACCGCTCTGCCGGCCTGGCGCTGAGCTGGACGCCCACCGCCGACCAGAGCGTCGTATTCGACTACGACCGCTCCAGGCAGGCTTACGACAACACGCCGTTCGTCAACAATCTCGGCACGCTCGCCTATCCGCTGGGCACGGTGGACGGCATCGCAGGCATCTGGCGCGCCACACCGCAGGTGGGTTACATCGCCGACCAGAAATTCACGCGCGACCAGTGGTCCATCGCCCACCAGGGCCATTGGAGTTTCGGCAACAGCCTGGTGTCGCTCGCGCATATCGAATCGTCGAACGATGGACGTACGCTCCCCTTCACCGTCGGAGAGCGCCTGCTGCATCGGCAGGTCTTCCAGGGCACCGGCCCGTACGCGGGTCTGAGCGTCGCGCGGCGCCGGGCCATCGCCGAAGACCTGTTCCTGCCTCGCCCCAAGCGCACGATGGAGAGCCGCCAGTACACGCTCGATGCCAAGCTGGATGTTCCGGTCGCGGACATGGCCGGCAGCCATCATTTCGTCGTCGGAGGCCAGCTGATCGACGGTGAGCTCGAGGATGGAATATTCGGCATGGAGCGCGGCGATTTCGGCAACGGCACCGTCGAGACCCATCGCATGTGGGCGGTGTTCGCCGAGGACAACTGGACCCCTGTCGATGCTCTGACACTCACCTTCGGTCTGCGCCACGACGACCACAACCGGTTCGGCAGCCACCTCAGCCCGCGCGCATATGCGGTCTACGACCTCTCGCCGACCTGGACGCTCAAGGGCGGCGTGTCCACGGGCTACAAGACTCCACGCACCACCGACCTGTACGACGGCATCAACGGGTTCGGTGCGCAGGGCACGATTCCCTTCGTCGGCAATCCCGACCTGCAGCCGGAAACCAGCGTCAACAGCGAGATCGCGCTGTACTGGAACGCCCTCGACGGCGCCCACAACTTCAACGTCACCGCGTTCCGCAACGACTTCAAGGACAAGATCGACAGCGGAGAGGTCACCCGCAGCTGCGAACAGACCGGCGGCGTGCGCCCGTGCGTGAACTTCGGCGAATTCGGCCTGCTGGGCTACGGCACGTATGCGCAGCGGATCAACATCGACGAGGCCCGGATCCGCGGCCTGGAAGTCGCGGGACGGTACAGCATTCTCGAACCGCTCTCGTTGCGCGCGAACTACACCTACACCGACAGCGAACAGATCACGGGCCCCAATGCCGGGCGCCCACTCGCGCAGACCGCACGGCACATGGCCAATGCCACCCTGGACTGGTCGGTGACCGAGCAGCTGAGCCTCCAGCTCATCGGCGAGTCCCGCTCCAAGCGTTTTCGCAATGCGGTCGACGCTGACGGCAACCTGCTGTACTTCAAGCACTACAACGTGCTGCACCTGGGCGCCCGCTACCGCTTCAACGAGTCCATATCGTTGGCACTGCGGGTGAACAACCTGCTCGACGAGGACTTCACGAGTTTCCAGACGAGTTTCACCGCCAACCCCGACGGCACATTCACCCCGATCTACCTCGACGATTACAACAACAAGGACAAGTCGCGGAGCTATTGGGCGTCGCTCAACATCGGGTTCTGAGCGGACCCGTCCCTGCGGTGCCCGGCGCGCCGGGCATCGCGTCCTGGGTGGATGGTCCCTTGCAGCCGGTCCCGATGCGCGCGACGGACGGCACGCGCGTCAGCGCAGCGGATCGATGCGGATCAGCAGCAGCTCGCCACCGCCCTCGATGCCGTGACGCGCACGACGATCGCCCGCATGCAGCAGCGCCGTATCACCTGTATCCAGAACGGCAGGCCCGGGGTGGTCGTTCACCTGGGCGGTCCCGGCCAGCACATGGACGATCCAGCAACTGCCCGGGTCCACGAACACGAACATCGCACCGACCAGGGGACGATGCCAGCTGGCGGTCTCGACCGCATCCGGTCGCCACATCAGATTGAAGACCTCGACACGCCCGTCCAGCAGCGACGCGGCGACCGGCACGTCCCCGGGGAAACGCAGGCGGCCGAAGGGTGGCCGCAGGACGCGCGAGTCCTCGCCCTCGCCCTCGCTCTCGAGCGCGAAGCCCTCGCCGCGCAGCAGAATGCACTCCCGCTCGAGACCGGAATACAGCGAGAAGGGACCGTCCTCTTCGATCTCGGCGATCGACACACGCCAGGACCAGCCGTCCCGGCCGGGCTCGCCCCGGGTGGAAGCCGTCGCGATCTCGCGCGTCCAGCCGCGCCCGTTCTGCCAGCGCACCCGGCGGTAGACATGCGCGGGAATCAATTCCACCAGGGCCTGTGTCATGCCGGGAGTCTAGCCACAGCACAGGGCGCGCCGCGAGACCATGCGTGCGCGGAACCAGCGATCGACCGTCTCGCGTGGGCCCGAACGAAGGTCGCCCGTCTCGCATCCGATGCGGGACGGGCGACGATTACTTCCCTGTAAGCAGCTTCCTGCCGCGTCCTACGAGCGTCCCTGCTCCCCAATGACCCCGGCCATCCTGTGCCGGTGGTATCGAGCGGTGGATCCATACGCAGCTCAGCGCTGCGGTGCGCCCTTGCTGGCTGTGGCAGCAGCGGGTGTTCTCGGTGCCGCGGCGGCCGGCCTTGCCGCCGTGGCCGGACGGGCCGCGGTCGCGCCCAGGTCGATCCGCTCGCGGTTGGCCTCGACCGTACGCAGACCGATGCCTTTGACTGTCGCGAGCTGTTCGATGCTGCGGAAGGGCCCGTTCTCCTGGCGATGCGCGACGATGGCCTCGGCCTTCGCCTGGCCCACGTTGTGCAGCACCCGGGCCAGCGTGGCGGCGTCGGCGGTGTTGACGTTGACTTTTTCCCCTGATCCCGAGGCGAACGCGGACCCCGCAAGAACGAGCGACAGGCACAGCGACGCGATGAACGCGGTGAGCGATTTCATGACCAGACTCCTTGGCTTTGGGTGGATTCCTTTCCCGACTGACGATCGAATCGTCCCTGCCGGAATGCCAGTCTTCCCAACGCCAGGGACCTAGCCTATCCGGGCGGCCACTGGACAGAAGCCGGGTAAAAGCCCGAACCCTTGTAGGAAAATTCCTAACCGGGTGTACACGTTAGAATGCTGCGTCCGTCGTCGAGGAGCCCCCATGGACATCCGCCGCACCGAAGCCTTCGTCAACCGCCAGTGGGACGACGAGATCGTCCCCCAGCTGGTCGAGTACATCCGGATCCCGAACAAGTCGCCGATGTTCGATGCGGACTGGGTGGCCAACGGCTACATGGAGCAGGCGGTCGACCTGATGGTCGGCTGGGCGCAGCGCCAGACCCTGCCCGGCATGCGGGTCGAGGTGGTGCGGCTGGAGGGGCGAACACCGCTGGTCCTCATCGAAGTGCCGGCGGCCCACGGCGGCCGCGAGGACGACTGCGTACTGCTCTATGGCCACCTCGACAAGCAGCCGGAGATGACCGGCTGGGACGAGGATCTCGGGCCGTGGACGCCGGTACTGCGCGACGGCAAGCTCTACGGCCGCGGCGGCGCCGACGACGGCTACGCGATCTACGGATCGCTGACCGCGCTGATGGCGCTGCACGAACAGGGCCTGCCGCACGCCCGCTGCGTGGTCCTGATCGAGGCCTGTGAGGAATCAGGCAGCTACGATCTTCCGGCCTACGTCGACCATCTTGCCGACCGGATCGGCCGGCCGTCGCTTGTGGTGTGCCTGGATTCGGGCTGCGGAAACTACGAGCAGCTGTGGTGCACGACTTCGCTGCGTGGCCTGGCCGGAGGCAATCTGACAGTGAAGGTCCTGGACGAAGGCGTGCATTCGGGGGACGCCTCCGGCGTGGTGCCTTCGAGCTTCCGCCTGCTGCGTCAACTCCTGTCGCGCATCGAGGACGAGGACACCGGCCGCATTCTGGTCGACGGTCTGCAGGCGGAGATTCCCGCCGAGCGCATCGAGCAGGCGCGGCGCGCCGCTGACGTGCTCGACGCCGAGGTGTATCGCAAGTTCCCCCTCACCGGCGATCTCGAGCCGATGTTCCCGAAGGACGGTCACGGCGCGGCATCGAACGATCTCTCGGAACTGGTGCTCAACCGCACCTGGCGCCCGGCCCTGTCGATCACCGGGATCGACGGAATCCCGCCCCTGCAGTCGGCCGGCAACGTGCTGCGGCCGCACACCGCGGTGAAACTCTCGCTCCGCCTGCCGCCGACGGTGGACGGGAAGCAGGCCGGTGCCCTGCTGCAGGAGGTCCTCCTGCGCGACCCGCCCAACGGCGCCACGGTGACCCTGGCCCTCGAGAAAGCCGCCACCGGCTGGAACGCGCCGGCGATGTCTCCGTGGCTGTTCGCGGCCATCGACGGGGCCAGCGAGGCATTCTTCGGCAAGCCTGCGATGTACATGGGCGAAGGCGGCTCGATTCCGTTCATGGGCATGCTGGGCGAGAAATTCCCGGCTGCCCAGTTCATGATCACCGGCGTGCTCGGGCCGCAGTCCAACGCGCACGGGCCCAACGAGTTCCTGCACATCGAAATGGGGAAGCGGGTGACCAGTTGCGTGGCCCGCGTGCTCGCCGAGCATCACCACGCCAGCCTGCGCGGCGAAACCGTGGGCTCGGATGTCGCCGCCGACAGCGGTACCCGCCACGGCGCCCACGGCTGCTGCTGAGACGCTCCCGGGCCGTGCGCGCACCCGATGTCGGGGACCGCGCCCGGCCCCGTCAGTCGAATAGCGTCGCCACCACCCGGGTGGCCAATGCCTCGGCGGAGGCGCTGGTCGTGTCCAGCACGAGCTCGGCATCCTCCGGCGCCTCGTAGGCGGAGTCGATCCCGGTGAAGTTGGGCAGCTCACCGCGCCTCGCTTTGGCGTACAGCCCCTTCGGATCGCGACGCTCCGCGACCTCGATGGGCGTGTCGACGAAGACCTCGACGAACTCGTCGACCTGGAACAGCGCGCGCGCGGCCTGGCGTTCGGCCCGGAACGGCGAAATGAAGCTGACCAGGACGATCAATCCGGCGTCGGTCATGAGCCTGGCGACTTCCGCGACACGCCGGAGATTCTCCACGCGGTCCCGGTCGGTGAAGCCCAGATCGCGGCAGAGCCCATGGCGGACGTTGTCGCCATCGAGCAGGTAGGTGTGACGGCCGCGCGCGTGCAGCGCCTTCTCGACCAGATTGGCGATCGTCGATTTGCCGGCGCCGGACAGGCCGGTGAACCAGATGCATCTGGGTTGCTGGCCCTTCATCGCGGCGCGAATGCTGCGATCGATGTCGAGCGACTGCCAATGGATGTTGTCGGCGCGCCGCAGTCCATGCCTGAGCATCCCGCAGGCGACGGTAGCTCTGTCGGCGACGTCGATCAGGATGAAGCCGCCCAGCGCCGGTTCCTCGGAATACGGCGCAAAGGCGGTGGCCGCATCCAGACTCACGATCACCGAGCCGATCTCGTTGACCTCGAGCTGTTTGGCCGCCAACGGCTGCAGGCTCTCCGGATCCAGTCGGTGCTTCAGTTCCGAGATGCGCGCGCCCACCGTGCGCGCGCCGAGTTTCAGCTGATACGCACGCCCCGGGACCAGCGGACGCTCGTCGAACCACAGGAGATCCGCGGCGATCTGGTCGCTGTGCTGCAGCGGCGCATCGGCGCGCGACAGCACGTCGCCGCGCCCTGCATCGACATCGTCGGCCAGACGCACGACCACCGCATCCCCCGGGGCAGCCGATTGCAGGATGCGCTCTCCGACACGGATCTCGGCCACCTTCGTGGCCATCCCCGCCGGCTCCACCCGCACCGCATCGCCGGCGCAGAGAGGGCCGCCGCACAGCGTGCCGGTCAGCCAGCGGGCACCGTCCGGGCCGCGGAGTACGGACTGCAATGGAAGTCGCGCGGGCCTCGCGACCCGAGCGGCGAGTTCGACGGTCTCCAGGTACTCGAGTACGGTCGGTCCTTCATACCAGTCCATCATGGACGACCGGGTGGCCACGTTCTCGCCATGTGCGGCGGCGATCGGAACCGCGGTGACATCCAGCATTCCCATCCGTTCGGCGTGAAGGCGATACCGGCCCACGATGGCCTCGAAGGCCTCGCGCTCGTAGCCGACGCGGTCGATCTTGTTGACGGCCAGCAACACATGACGGACGCCGAACAGGGAGGCGATGGCCGTATGGCGGAAGGTCTGCGGCGAGAGTCCTTTCTTCGCATCCACGAGCAGGATCGCAACGTCGGCCGTGGACGCGCCTGTCGCCATGTTCCGTGTGTACTGGACGTGCCCCGGGCAGTCCGCGATCAGGAACCGGCGGTGCGCCGTTTGCAGATGTCGCCACGCGACGTCGATCGTGATGCCCTGTTCGCGCTCCGCATCGAGCCCATCGAGCAGCAGTGCGTAGTCGATCTCGCCGCCCCGCGTCCCGTGACTCGCGCTCGCGCGCGCCAGTGCGGCCCGCTCGTCATCCGGCACGCGACCGGCTTCGTGCAGGAGCCGGCCGATCAAAGTGCTCTTGCCGTCGTCGACACTGCCGCAGGCCATCACCCGCAGAAGGCCGCGGCGCATGGATCGGCCCATCAGAAGTAACCCTCGCGCTTCTTCTTCTCCATCGAATCTCCATCCGCATGGTCGATCAGCCGGCCCGCGCGTTCGGACATGCTGCCCGCTTCCATCTCCGCAATGATCGCATCGAGGTCGGACGCATCCGATTCGACAGCGCCCGTCAGCGGGTAGCATCCCAGCGTCCGGAACCGCACGCGCCGGAACTCCACATGTTCGCCCGGGGCAGGCTCGAGCCGGTCATCGTCGACCATCAGCAGAGTTCCGCCCCGCGCGATCACCGGGCGTTCGGCTGCGAAGTACAGCGGCACCACAGGAATCCCCTCGCGCCGGATGTAGCGCCAGACGTCCAGCTCCGTCCAGTTGGAGATCGGAAACACCCGGACGCTCTCGCCGGCGCCCACCCGGGCGTTGTAGAGGTTCCAGACTTCCGGGCGCTGGCGCCGCGGGTCCCAGCGATGCTGCGCATCGCGGAACGAGAAGATGCGCTCCTTCGCACGGGATTTTTCTTCGTCCCGGCGGGCGCCGCCGATCGCCGCGTCGTATCGCCCCGCCTCGAGTGCCTGCTTCAGGGCCTGCGTCTTCATGATCTCGGTGTGCACCGTGGCGCCATGCGTCAGTGGACCGACCCCGTCGCGCACGCCGTCCGCATTGATGTGCACCCGCAGGTCGACACCCGACTCCGCCGCCCGCCGGTCGCGGAACGCGATCATCTCGCGGAACTTCCAGGTGGTGTCCACATGCAGAAGCGGAATGGTCGGCCGACCGGGCGCGAATGCCTTGAGCAGGAGATGGAGCAGCACCGAGCTGTCCTTCCCGATCGAATACAGCATGACCGGATTCCTGCACTCGGCAGCGACTTCCCGGAGGATGTGGATACTCTCGGCTTCCAGTCGATCGAGATCGGCAGCCAGGGAAGGCAGGGTCATGTCGGGGCCAGCGGACTCGGATTCACGGGTCGCATTGTAGCCGCGGCGGGTGCCGCGCCGCGGCCGGAGATGACGCCGATGGAGCGACATCGTGACGACGACGGTTTAATCTCGTCGGGCTGCAGCCACTCCAAATCCAGTCAGTCAACCCCGCTGAGAATGAACCGATGCGCGCGATGATCTTCGCCGCGGGACGCGGCGAGCGGATGCGCCCGCTGACCGCGCATACGCCCAAGCCCCTGCTCGTCGCCGGCGGCAAGCCGTTGATCGCCTGGCACCTCGCGCGGCTCGCGTCGCGCGGGGTCGTCGACGTCGTGATCAACGTGTCGTGGCTGGCCGAACGTTTCGCGCCGGTGCTGGGGGACGGATCCGCATTCGGCCTGCGGCTGCACTATGTGATGGAGGGCGATACGCCGCTCGAGACCGGCGGCGGCATGCTGCACGCCCTGCCCCTGCTGGGCGATACGCCCTTCATCGGCATCAGCGGCGACGTGTGGTCCGATTACGACCTGGCCCGTCTGCCTTCCGAACCCGACGGCGAAGCGCATCTGGTGCTGGTCGACAATCCCCCGCATCACCCCGGCGGAGATTTCGAACTGGCCGGGAGCCGCGTGCGCGACTCGGGCGACACACGGCTCACGTTCGCCGGTATCGGTGTCTACCGGCCCTCGCTGTTGTCGGGCTGGCGTGAGGTGATCGGTGCAGCGCCGGGCGCGGACGACACGCCGCCGCGGTTCAAGCTCGCCGCGATCCTCCGGGCTGCGATGTCCGGCGACCGGGTGGGCGGCGAGCACCACCGCGGAGTCTGGACCGATGTGGGCACGCCGGAACGCTTGGCCGAGCTCGACGCCCGATTGCGCGCGGGCTGGGCCGCTCAAGGCCCCGGGCCGACGTCGTCGGCGAGCACCTGACGCACGAACGGCACGGTGAGACGACGCTGCGATGCCAGCGACGCGCGGTCGAGGCGATCGAGCAAGGCGGTCAGTGCAGGCAGGTCACGGTCGGCTCGACGCAGCAGCCAGTCGATGGTCGCGGCATCCACCTGCAGCCCGCGCCGGATCGCACGCAGGCGCAGCAGCTCGTGACGTCCGGCGTCGTCGAGCAAGGGCAATGCGATCCGGGCCGCCTGGGCCAGGCGCGAACGCAGATCGGGTAGCTGAAGGTCGAGCGCATCCGGCCAGCCGGCGCCCGTATAGAGCACGCTCCGTCCCGCGTCGTGGGCGCGGTTGTGCAGGTCGAACAGCGCGATCTCTTCCCCGCGATGGCCGGCCAGGAGCTCGACACCGTCGACGGCGATCAGATCGGCGCCGTGCACCGCCTGGGCGGCGTCGGCAAGCCGGCCCAGAGCCGCCCGCACCGGCAGGTAAGCCGCCCGCCGTCCGAGCCGTTCGGCCTCGGCGCACAGCGCGATCGCGAGATGGGTCTTCCCGGTACCGGCGCCGCCCGCGACGTACAGCGCGCGCCGCGGGCCGCCCAGGGCCACGTCGCGCAGCTGGGCCAGGACCGCGGGATCGGCGGTGACGAAGGTGTCCAGTCGCTGGTCGGGCGGATACCGCAGGGCCAGCGGAAGTTGCGGGGACGACACGGCCATCCGGCTCAGCCGCCGGCCTCGTCCCTGTGCTCGGGCGGCAGCACGAGCGCGCGCCCCCCCAGCTCGATCGCCGGCCTGTCGCCCTCGTAGAGCCGGCTGTGGGTATAACGCTCGTGCGCGTAACGCAGCAGGACATTGCCCACCGCCGCGACCGGCAGCGCCAGCAGCATGCCCAGGAAGCCGAACAACTGGCCACCGGCCAGCACTGCGAAGATGACCGCCACCGGGTGAAGGCCGATGCGGTCGCCGACCAGGCGCGGGGTCAGCACATAACTCTCGACCAGCTGGCCGACAGTGAAGACCACCCCGATCAGGATCAGCAGCTGCCAGTCGAAGCCCTGCGCCTGGACGATGGCGGCGATCAGCGCCAGCGCGATGCCGACCGTCGCGCCGAGATACGGAATGAAGCTGATCAGGCCGGCGATCATGCCGATCAACAGGCCCAGGCGCAGCCCCACCAGCGACATGCCGACGGCGTAGATGGCGCCCTGGCCGAGCATGACCAGGAACTGCCCGCGCAGGAACCCGCCAAGCGATTCGCTGGTCTCACGCGCGAGACGCGTCGCGGTGGCGATGTGGTCGCGCGGCACCAGCGATGCGCAGCGCTCGACCAGCAGGTCCCAGTCGCGCATGAAGTAGAACGCGAGGATCGGCACCAGCACCAGGTTGATGATCAGCGCGAGGATCGCGAAGCCCGAGCGCGACACGTAGGCGAGCACCGTCGCCGCGACACCGCCGGCCTGCTGCCAGTGACCGCGGATCAGCTCGATCAGCCGCTCGGTGTCGAGCCAGGACACCACCTCGTAGCCGGTGCGCTGTTCGACCCACGGCAGTGCGGTACCGATGAGCCAGTCGCGGTACTCGGGAAGGCTGTCGATCAGAGTCACGATCTGCCGCTCGATCATCGGGACCAGGATGATCAGCACCAGCGCGACCAGCAGGCTCATCAGCAGGAACACCAGGGTCACGGCGACCGCGCGCGAGCGACCGCGGCGTTCCAGCCGATCCACCATCGGGTCGCCGAGCCAGCCCAGCAGTGCGGCCAGCACGAACGGCGTCAACACCGGCCCCAGCAGCCAGATCACCCAGCCGGCCGCGAAAAAGATCAGGCCCCACTGCAGGCGTTTGAGGAAACGCGCGATATCGGCGTTCGCAGGATCGTGCGTGATCATCGATGGGGTCCTGACGGAACGGCGCGGTTTCAGCGCAGGTGGAAGACCGGAGTGACGCCTTCGAGATTGCCGTCGGCCTCGACCAGGACCTGATCGTCGGCCATGCGCCGGAATCCGGCCAGCCCGGTCAGCAGATCCAGCTCGACTTCGAGGCCGAGCGGCGTCGCACGCACCGGCCGCACGGCGCGGACCACCGACATGCGCTGCAGCTGGGCCGAGAGCCTGATGAAATCGGCACTGCTGTTGATCCCGGTGAACACGACCGCCTGGGTCGAGGGCGCGCCGGCCGCTCCTGCGCGCGCATAGCGCCGGGTCAGGGCGTCCGCTGCACCGTCAGCGCCTGCCGGCAGCAGGCGCCGGGCGTCGCTGCCCGATTCGCTCCAGCGCGACAGCACGCGGCCGCCGTCGACGAAGATCCAGTCGGCCTTCCAGCCGCTGCCGTCACGGTAGAGCTTGCCGATGAGCTGCATCGGCGGGTTGTAGCGCGCCGAGATGCGCGCGATGGACGCCGTGTCGCCGCGCCAGATCGCGCCCACCGCGGCCTGCTCGGCCGCGCTGCCGCTGGGCAGGCCGAGCCGGTATCCGCGCTCGATCGCACGCTGCAGCACCGGTCGCGCGACATTGCTCTGCTGCAGGGCGACCAGACGCGGCCCGGAGCCGTCGTCGATCGCCAGCCACAGCACCGGCTTGGGGCGCGGATCGGGCCAGACCGGCAGGCCGAGCGCCGCGGCCACGCCGTCGACATCGCTGCGCCGGTAGCGCACCACAAGGGTGGTGGTGAAGGTCGGCGAGCCGCGCGAGGACACGCCTTCGTCCTGGCGGTAGTCGTAGCCTTCGACATACTGCTTGGCGCGCCGCAGTTCCTGGGCCACGCCCGGTCGCTGGGCCACCCCCCGATCGCCGGAGAGCTTGCCCAGCACCTGGGCCAGGCCGCGGGCGAATCCGGCTTCGCGCTCGCTTTCACTCTGGCTGCGCACCGGCACTTCGGCCGAATACAGGCTGGTGCCTTCGGCGCGGTCGCCCTCCACGCGCTGCGCCGCGGCGGTGCCGGCCACGAGGCACGCGGCCAGCAGCCACGCGATCATTCCCAACAAGCGGTTCGGGCGGAGCATCCGGCGGGTCCTGGACTGCGATAACGACGCGCGATGGTGCCATAAACAGCGCATCCGGTCCGTTCCCGAGGCACGCGCCGACCCGGCCCGAACGGCGTCCGGCTGCTAGAATCCGCGCTCTTTCCGCATTGCGACGGCCAACCGTGACTGCCCCGACCCCCCTGACCTATCGCGATGCCGGCGTCGACATCGACGCGGGCAACGCTCTCGTCGAACGCATCAAGCCGCTGGTCAAGCGGAGCTTCCGGCCCGAGGTCATGGGCGGCCTGGGCGGCTTCGGCGCACTGTTCGACCTGTCGGGGAAGTACCGCGAGCCGGTGCTAGTGTCCGGCACCGACGGCGTCGGCACGAAACTCAAGCTCGCGCAGCAGCTCGGCCGCCACGACACGATCGGCATCGATCTCGTCGGCATGTGCGTCAACGACGTCCTGGTGCAGGGTGCCGAACCGCTGTTCTTCCTCGACTATTTCGCCACCGGCAAGCTCGACATCGACACCACGGCGGCCGTGATCGGCGGCATCGCCCGCGGCTGCGAGCTGTCGGGCTGCGCGCTGATCGGCGGCGAGACCGCCGAGATGCCGGACATGTACGCGATCGGCGAATACGACCTCGCCGGCTTCACCGTCGGCGCGGTCGAGAAATCCGAGCTGCGCGACGGCAGCAAGGTGCGGAGCGGCGACGTGCTGATCGGCATCGCATCGAGCGGTCCGCACTCGAACGGTTACTCGCTGATCCGCCGCATCTACGAGCGTGCAGGTCGCCCCGCCGACGTCGAGGTCGGCGGCGTGCCGCTGGTGGATGCACTGATGGCGCCGACCGCGCTCTACGTCAAGCCGGTGCTCGCGCTTCTGCGCAGCGCGCTCGGGCCGCAGCTGCATGCGATGGCCCACATCACCGGTGGCGGGCTGACGGAGAACATCATCCGGGTGATTCCCGATGGCCTCGCCCTGACGATCGATACCTCGGCCTGGCCGATGCCCGCGGTGTTCGAGTGGTTGCAGCGCGAAGGCGCGGTCGCGCCTCACGAAATGTGGCGGACGTTCAATTGCGGGATCGGCTTCGTACTCGTGGTGCCGGCGGACGCCCGCGACGCGTTCGGACAGGCACTCAATGGCCACGGGCTCGCGCACTGGACGATCGGCGAGGTGGTGGCCGACGACGGGGCCGGGCGTGTCCGCATCGCCTGATCTCGCCTGGCAGACCGTGCGCGACGCCGATCATCTGCAGCTCCTGGTGATTTTCCATTACCTGTCGGCGGCACTGACCGGCGCGCTGGCGCTGTTTCCGGTGCTGCACCTTGTCGTGGGTCTCGGCCTGCTGGGCGGGTGGCTGTCGCCCGCCGATGCGGATGCGCGCATGGTGGGCGCGCTCTTCGTGACCTTCGCCGCCGCGATGATCGCGGCCGGGCTCGCGTTCGCCGGCCTGCTGGCGTGGACCGGACGCAATCTCGCGCGGCGTCGTCGCCCGCTGGCCTGCATGATCGTCGCCGGCGTCGCATGCGCGGCCTTCCCGCTCGGCACCGCGCTCGGCGTCTGCACGCTGGTGGTCCTCGTGCGCCCCTCGGTGAAGACGCTCTTCGAGCGCGACGCGCAATGACGCTGCGCCTCGCGGTCTTGGCGTCCGGCCGGGGCAGCAACCTGCAGGCCATTCTGGACGCGATCGCGTCCGGCGCGCTCGACGCCTCGATCGTGGGCCTCTGGTCCGACCGGCGCGACGCGTTCGCCCTCGAGCGCGCCCGTGCCGCCGGCGTGCCCGCGCACGTGGTGCGGCCACGGGACCATGCCGACCGGGCTGCGCACGACGCCGCACTGTTCGGCAGCATCGACGCGACGGGCGCCGACCTGATCGTCTGTGCCGGCTACATGCGCCTGATCGGCGCCTCGGCGGTCGCGGCGCGGCCGGGACGCATGATCAACATCCATCCCTCGCTGCTGCCGCTGTTCAAGGGTCTGCACACCCACCAGCAGGCGCTGGATGCCGGCGTGACGGAACACGGTGCCAGCGTCCACGTGGTCACGGCCGATCTCGATGCCGGCCCGGTACTGGCGCAGGCGCGGGTGCCGGTCCTGCCCGGCGACGACGCCGACACCCTGGCTGCCCGCGTGCTGGAACGCGAACACCCGCTGCTGGTGCAGACACTGCACACGATCGCGACGGGACGCCTGGTTCCAGGCGCCGAGATGGCGCGTCTCGATGGGGCACCCCTCGCCGCACCGCTTCAGCTGACAGCCAACAACCGCTTCGCATGATGGCGCCCTGATGCGCCTGTACCCTGCCCCGATCGCGTTGCTCGCCTGCCTCGCGCTGGCCCCGCCGGCCGCCGCGGTCGAGTTGCGTCCGTTCGTGGCGACCTACGAGGCCTGGTACCAGGGCAAGGCGGCGGGGTCGGCTACGATGCGGCTGGAGCCGCGCGCCTCGCAGTGGAACGTGTCGCTCGACATCCGCGGCGAGCGCGGATTCGCAGGCATCGTGGGCCTCAATCTTTCCCAGAACACGGCGTTCGACGTCGCGGACGCGGTTTACCGCCCGCTGCGGCAGACCACGGTGCGCAAGGCGGCCGTGTTCTTCAGTCGGACGGTCTCGGGTGTCTACGACTGGAGTCGCGGCGTTGCCCGCTGGACCGGTGATCTCAAGAAGGACCGCCAGCATCCCGTGGCGCTGCAGCCGGGCGACATGAGTGCGCTGCTGATCAACCTCGCCGTGATCCGCGACGCGGCGCCGGGCGCGGCGTTGCGCTACCGCTTCGTGGATGGTGGCCGGGTGCGCGAGTACCAGTATCAGGCCGCCGGCGAAGCGGAAACCGTCCCGCTGGGCGAGATGAGCTATTCGGCGTTGCGTGTTTCACGAACCAATGGCGGCAACGACGAGATGATTCTGTGGGTGGCGGACGGCGTGCCGACGCCGGTCCGCATCCTGCAACGCGAAGACGGCGAGGACGCGGTCGACCTGCGTCTCGTCGAATACCAAGGAGCACCATGAGCAAGCCCAACCGAATCATCTCGCGACCCCTGCAGGCCTGCGCGGCCGCCCTGCTCGCTCTCGCCGCGCTGCCGGCGCTGGCGCTCGAGCCGTTCACCGCGACCTACCAGGCCACCTTCATGGGCATGCGCGCCGATGCCAACATGAATCTGGCCCGTGAAGGCGGCAACCGCTGGAAGTACGGCCTGCAGGTCGCGGGCGCCGGGGCACGACTCGAGCAGAGCACCGTCTTCGAGGCCAATGGCGACCAGTTGCGCCCGTTGAGCAGCATCGACTCCCAGCGTGGCGAGTCCGGCATCGCGGCCATGCTGGTCCGTCGTCGCAACGTCAACGCCACCTACGACTGGTCCGCCGGAGAGGCCCGCTGGACCGGCGACGTCAAGGACGACCAGGGCGGGCCGGTGCGTCTGCAGCAGGGCGACATGGACGGCATGCTGATGAATCTCGCGCTCGTGCGGGACGTGCAGGCAGGCAAGTCGCCGCTGCGTTACCGGCTGGTGGAGGACGGCCGCAGCAAGCGCCAGGTGTTCGAGCGCCAGGGCACCGAACAGGTGACCGTAGGCGGCCGCAACCTGCAGGCGACCAAGGTGGTACGCACGGATGGCCGACGCCAGATCGTGGCCTGGATCGTCGACGACCTGCCGGTGCCGGCGCGTCTGCTGCAGCGCCGTGACGGCAAGGACGTCATCGACATGCGCCTGCAGGCGGTCAACTGAAGCGACGCGGCGTCGCTCGCGACCGACGAAAGGCCCCGCATTGCGGGGCTTTTTCGTTCGCAGCCTCTTACTGCGGATCGGCGAGCGTGGTGCGGCACTCCAGCCGGATCACCTCGCCGCTGCGGCGCCAGCGATACTCGACACAGCTGCGCGTGCCCTCGGTGCGCCGCTCGGCCACCACGGAAAAGACGCTGCGCAGGATGTCGCTCCGCGACAGTGTGCCGTCCTCGTCCCAGTCCATCTCCTGCGCCGACATGCCGCTCAACGCGGCCGAGCCGGTCGCCTGCAGCCAGGCCAGGGTCACGAGCAGCACGGCGAGCGTCAGCAGCACGGCCAGCCGTCTCCTGGACAGATGCCCCCGGAACGCCATCGATCACCCCACCCGGCGGATGCGTGCACCCAGTCCGGAGAGCTTGCGTTCGATGTGCTCGTAGCCCCGGTCGAGGTGGTAGATGCGGTCGATGGTGGTCTCACCCTCGGCCATCAGTCCGGCCAGGATCAGCGAAGCGGACGCGCGCAGATCGGTGGCCATCACCGGTGCCCCACTGAGTCTGGCCACGCCCCGCACCGTCGCCCGCGGACCGTCGATGGCGATGTCCGCGCCGAGCCGCATCAGCTCGTTCACATGCATGAAGCGGTTTTCGAAGATCGTCTCGTCGATCGTGGCCGTGCCGTCGGCAACGCAGTCCAGCGCCATGAATTGCGCCTGCATGTCGGTGGGAAAGCCGGGGTGCGGCGAGGTGACGATGTCCACCGCGCGCGGTCGACGCCCTTCCATGTCCACGGTGATCCGATCGGCGGCGATCTCCACGCCGGCGCCCGCCTGGCGCAGTCTGTCGAGCACCGCGCCCAGGGTGTCCGGGCGCGCCGCCGTCGCGGTCACCCGCCCGCCGGTCATCGCCGCGGCGACCAGGAAGGTGCCGGTCTCGATGCGGTCGGCGATCACGGCATGCCGCGCGCCGCGCAGCTTCGCCACGCCGCGGACCTCGATCCGGGAGGTTCCGGCGCCGCGGATGTCGGCGCCCATCGCGATCAGGCATTCGGCCAGGTCGACGATCTCCGGCTCGCGCGCCGCGTTGTCGATCAGGGTCGTGCCCTCGGCCAGGGTGGCCGCCATGAGCACGTTCTCGGTCGCGCCCACGCTGATCGTCTCGAAGACCACGTGCCCACCGCGCAGACGCTCGGCGCGCGCGCGGATGAAGCCGTGTTCCACCGAGATCTCCGCGCCCAGCGCTTCGAGCGCCTTGATGTGCAGGTCGACCGGCCGTGCGCCGATGGCGCAACCGCCGGGCAGCGAGACCTCGGCCGCGCCGAACCGTGCCAGCAGCGGTCCGAGCACCAGGACCGACGCACGCATCGTGCGCACCAGCTCGTACGGCGCGACATGACTGTGCACCGCGCGTGGATCCACCACGACGCGCGCGCCGGCGACATCGTGTTCGACGGCCGCGCCGAGGCCTTCGAGGAGCTTGATCGTGGTCAGGACGTCGTGCAGGTGCGGCACGTTGCCGATCTCGACCGGCGCATCGGCCAGGAGGGTCGCGCAGAGGATTGGCAGCACGGCATTCTTGGCGCCCGACACGCGTACCTCGCCCCGCAGCGGCACGCCTCCGGTCACGATGATCTTGGCCATCAGCCTGTCGCTCCGCCGGCGCGCGCGTGTTCATCCGGGGTCAACGTGCGCAAGGCCAGAGCATGGATCTCGCCGCCCATGCGGTCTCCGAGGGTGGCGTAGACCATGCGGTGCCGGGCAAGCGGCAGCTTGCCGGCGAACGCCGGCGAGACGACCAGCGCCTCGAAATGTACGCCGTCGTCGCCCTGTACAAGGACCACGGCATCGGGCATCCCCTGCTGGATGAGGTGGGTGATGGTCTGGGTATCCAAGGATCGGTCCTGTGGCCGCGCTGCCGGGCCGTGAACGTCGTCTCGCGCAGGTGAAGCGCGGGTGAGCCGTCATCGCCGACGCCGCCGGTCGCGGGGCATTCACGGCGGGAAGCGCATAAAATGAATGGCTTAGCCTAACGGAAAAGCCCCTTGGCGGATATGGTCCACCCCGCGGCGCACGACGTCGCCACGTTCTCGTTCGCCGATGCCGGCCGTCGTGTCTTCGCGACCGAAGTGGACGGGCTGCAGGCGGTCGCCGCGCGGCTGGACGGCGAGTTCAGCGCGGCCTGTGCGCGCATGCTGGCCTGCCGCGGCCGGGTGGTCTGCACCGGCATGGGCAAGTCGGGGCACATCGCGCGCAAGATCGCGGCGACGCTCGCGTCCACGGGCACGCCGGCGTTTTACGTCCATCCCGGCGAAGCCGGGCACGGCGACCTCGGCATGATCACGGATGCGGACGTCGTGCTGGCACTGTCGTATTCCGGAGAGTCCGACGAGATCCTCATGCTGCTGCCTGTGCTCAAGCGTCAGGGCAATCCGCTCATCGCGATGACCGGCCGGCCGACATCGACCCTCGCCGCGGCCGCGGAAGTGCATCTGGATATCAGCGTGCCGGCCGAGGCGTGCCCGCTGGCGCTGGCGCCGACGTCCAGCACCACCGCCTCGCTGGCGATGGGCGACGCGTTGGCCGTGGCCCTGCTCGAGGCACGCGGCTTCACCGCGGACGATTTCGCCCGCTCGCACCCGGCCGGTGCGCTCGGCCGTCGCCTGCTGCTGCACATCCGCGACGTCATGCACGGCGGCGATGCCATCCCCGCCGTCGCTGCCGATGCTTCGCTGGCCGATGCGCTGATGGAGATGAGCCGCAAGCGCCTCGGCATGACCGTGGTGGTGGACGATGCGGGCCGGCTGATCGGCCTGTTCACCGATGGCGATCTTCGACGCACGCTGACCGATCCGGCCATGGACGTGCGCAGCGCCCGGATCGCCGACGTGATGACCCGCGATCCGACCAGCGTCGAAGCCGACGCGCTGGCCGTCGAAGCCGCCCGGCTGATGGAGACCCGCAAGATCACGATGCTGCCGGTCGTCGACGGCGACCGTCGCGTGGTCGGGGCCCTGAACATTCAGGACCTGTTGCGCGCGCGCGTGGTGTAACCCTTCCCTGTTCATGGACGCGACCGAACCGATGCCTTCCCACCCGCCGCACGCTGTATTCGACTCGGTGCCCGATGCCGTCATGGCACGCGCGCGGCGCGTGCGGCTGGCCTGCTTCGACGTGGATGGCACCCTGACCGACGGCGCGCTGACGTTCGACACCGAGGGCCGTGAAACCAAGACCTTCCACGTGCACGACGGCCAGGGGCTCGTGCTGCTGCGCAAGGCCGGAATCGCGGTCGCGATGGTCACGGCGCGGCGCGGCGGCATCGTCGAGCGCCGGGCCGCCGACCTCGGCATCGAGGCCTACGTCCATGTCGCCGACAAGCGCGAGCGGGTCGAGCAGCTCTGCGCGGCACTCGACATCGGGCCCGACGAGATGGCCTTCATGGGCGACGACCTGGCCGATGTCGGCGTGATGCGCATCGCCGGCCTGGCGGTCGCCCCCGCGGATGCGCAGCGCTGTGCGGCGGAAGCGGCGCACTGGCGTACGCGCGCGGAGGGCGGACGCGGCGCAGGACGCGAGCTCTGCGAGCTGATCCTGCATGCCCAGGAGCGGCTCGCGACGTCGCATGCCGACGGGCGGGTGTCGTGATGAACTGGCGTATCACATTGACCCTCGCGTTGCTGGTCGGCGCCCTGGTGTCCGGCTGGTCCGCGTGGCGGCAGGGCGACGCGCAGGCCGCGCTGACGACGACCGACGGCCGGACCGATTACCTGCTCCGCGACTTCGACCTCGTCGCGCTCGATGCCCAGGGACAGGAGGCGTTCTCGGTGGCTGCGCCCCGACTGCTGCAGACGCCCGGCGCACGCTCGCTCGAGATCGAGACGCCGGTCTTCCACATTCCCGCCGAAGACGGCAGCGGGCGCTGGCAGGTGGTCTCCACGACCGGCTGGGTGTCGGAAGACAACGAGGAAGTGCGCCTGCGCGGCGAGGTCACGGCGACCAGCCCGGACGCAGCGCCGCGCCCGACGACCATGCGCACCGAGGCGCTGGACCTCTACCCGCAACGCAACCAGGCCGGCACCGAGACCGCCGTGGTGGTCACCCAGCCCGGCACTACAATGCAGGGCATTGGCATGCGTGCCGACCTCGACTCCGGACGGATCGAGCTTCTCTCCCAGGTGAGATTCCGCAATGAGCACACTCCCCGTCGCTAGGCTGCTGCTGCTTGCCGCCGCCCTCGTCCCGCTCGCCGTCGTCGCCAAGTCGTCCGATCGCAACCAGACGCTCGGCGTCGAGGCAGGCGCGAGCGACTGCTCGGTGAGCAACGAGCGCCTGCCGTGCATCCTGTCGGGCGGCGTCACCATCACCCAGGGCACGCTGCAGATCGATGCGACCCGGGCGGACCTGCGCCGGGCCAATGGCGACTTCCAGCGGGTGATCCTGACCGGCGGACCGGTGCGCATGAAGCAGCAGATGGACGATGGCGGCTGGGTCGACGCGACCGCCGCGCAGGCCGATTACAACCTGCCCAACGACACCGTCGTGCTGACCGGCAATGCCGTGGTCAACCAGCCCGGTCGCGGGCGCATGGAGGGCCAGCGCATCGTCTACAACATGTCGACCGGCCAGGTCCAGGGCGGCGGCGAGGGCCAGGGCCGCGTGCGCATGCAGTTCGAGCCGCGCAACCGCCAGCCCGCACAGACGCCACCGGCAGGCACGCCCTGATGCTGGTCGTCGAAGGCCTGCGTAAACGCTATCGGCAGCGCGAAATCGTCAAGGATTTCGGCCTCACCCTGGAGTCGGGCGAAGTGGTCGGGCTGCTCGGCCCCAATGGCGCGGGCAAGACGACCTGTTTCTACATGATCGTCGGCCTGGTTCCCGCCGATGCCGGACGCATCGTGCTCGATGGCCGCGACATCACTGCCGAGCCGATGTACACCCGCGCCAAGCGCGGCGTCGGCTACCTGCCTCAGGAACCGTCGGTGTTCCGCAAGCTCAGCGTGGCCGACAACATCATGCTGGTCCTGGAGCTCCGCGACGATCTCGATCGCGCCGGGCGTGCCAGGACGCTGGCGGACCTGATGGACGAACTCCAGATCAGCCACGTCGCCGATCAGGCAGGCGCCAGCCTGTCGGGCGGCGAACGCCGACGGGTCGAGATCGCCCGAGCGCTGGCTGCGAACCCCCGCATGATCCTGCTCGACGAACCCTTCGCGGGCGTCGATCCGATTTCGGTCGGCGAGATCCAGCGCATCGTCACCCACCTCAAGGAACGCGGGATCGGGGTGTTGATCACCGATCACAATGTGCGTGAAACCTTGGGAATCTGCGATCGGGCGTATATCCTCAGCGATGGCGGCGTGCTCGCGCAGGGGGCTCCGGACGCGTTGCTCGCCAATCCCGATGTGCGTCGCGTCTATCTTGGTGACTCCTTCAGGCTGTAGCGGCCGCGCGCACCCGGTCACGGAACTCCGGGCACGATGAAGCCACGTCTGCAGACATCGCTGGGCCAGACCCTCGTCCTGACGCCCCAGCTGCGTCAGGCCCTGCACCTGTTGCAGCTGTCGGCGGTGGAACTGGAAACCGAGATCGCGGCCGCGGTGGAGAGCAATCCGCTGCTCGACTGGGAGGAGCCGGACACGATCGCAACGCCCGCGGGCGAGCGTGGTGCCGCGCCCGACTCGCGGCAGTCCGGCGACGGGGACGAGGGCGGCCGCGGCGCCGATGACGGCGACGTCGGCACGTGGGAAGCCGGCGACGAAGCCTGGTACGACCGCAGTACGGCCGCCGGCGGCGGGAGTGGCGACCAGGACGGCGACGGCGACCCCGCCGACCGCATGGTGCAGAACGACAGCCTGCGCGACCACCTGACCTGGCAGCTCCACCTCAGCCCCATGTCGACGCGCGACCGCAACATCGGCATCGCACTGATCGATGCGATCGACGACGACGGCTATCTGCGCGAACCGCTTGCGGACATCGCCGCGATGCTGCGTCCGGAAACGCATGCGAGCACCGCGGAAGTCAGCGCGGTGCTCTGCCGCATCCAGCGGTTCGATCCGCCGGGGGTGGGCGCGCGCGATCTCGGCGAATGCCTGTGCCTGCAGCTCGAGCCGCTGCCGCCCGATACGCCCGGCCGGGCGCTGGCACGGCGGGCCGCCCTCGAACAGATCGAACGCCTGCCCCGGCTCGGCACGGCGGGTCTGGCCGAGGCGCTGGGCTGCAGCCAGGACGAGGCCGAGACCGCGCTCCACCTGCTGCGCAGCCTCGATCCCAAGCCCGGCGCGCGCATCGGTGCGGTGCCGCACGATGATTACGTCACGCCCGACTGCGTCATCACCCGTCACAACGGGGTCTGGCGGGTCGCACTTGCGGCGAGCCACTTTCCGCGACTGACCATCCATCGCGGCTACGAGCAGATGATCCAGCACGCCGGCTCCAGCGATGCAGGGTATATGCGCGGGCGCCTGCAGGAAGCGCGGTGGCTGCTGAAGAATCTCGAGGCGCGGGGCGAGACCCTGCTCAAAGTCGTGCGTTGCCTGGCGCGGCAACAATCGGGATTCCTCGAATTCGGCAAGCGGGCGCTGCGGCCGTTGACCCTGCGCGAGGTGGCCGACGAGATCGGCATGCACGAGTCCACGGTGTCGCGCGCCGTCGCGCGCAAGTACGCGCACACGCCGCGCGGCACGCTCCCGTTGAAGGCGTTCTTCGATTCCGGCATCGGCACCGACGGCGGGGGCGAGGCGTCGAGCACCGCGATCCAGCACATGATCCGTGGCCTGGTCGATGCCGAGGACCCGCGCAAGCCGCTGTCGGACGCGCGGCTGGCCGACCTGCTCAAGGCGGCAGGGGTCCCGGTGGCGCGGCGCACGGTGGCCAAGTACCGCGAAGCGCTGCACATCCCGTCCTCGCACGAGCGCGTCCGCATCGCCTGAACCTTCCTGCGCCGGACGGGTCACATGGATGCGACCCCGGCGCTTGCGCGCACTGTGGGTCGCGCTACTCTGGACCCGACCGCCGGCGTCCCGCGCCGGGGTTCTACCCACCGCTGAAGGAGGTTGCCGATGCACGTCGAGACCCATGGCCATCAGATCGAGGTGACGCCCGCGCTGCGCGACTACGTGGAGACCAAGCTGCAGAAGCTCTCCAGGCACTTCGAACGTCCGCTGGACGTGCGCGCCCAGCTCAGTCTCGACAAGCCGAACCACAAGGCCGAGGCCAACGTCCTGATCGCAGGCAAGACCCTGCATGCCGACGCCACGGCGGTGGACATGTACGCCGCCATCGACCTGCTCGCCGACAAGCTCGACCGCCTGGTGCTCAAGCACCGCAAGAAGACCGTCGACCACCACCGGGGTGAGAACCCTGCACGGGACGGCACTTTCGGCTAGGCTTCGCCTCCACGTTCCCGTCCGGGCCCGCGCGGCATGTCTTTTTCCGATCTGCTCTCGGCCGACCGCATCGTGATGCTGGTCGCGCCGGGGTCCCGCGACATCGTGCTGGACTCCGCCGCCCGCCTGCTGGCGGGCAATTCCCCGATGACCACGCCGGTGCTGGCCCAGGGGCTGCGCGATCGCGAGCAGCTGGGCAGTACCGGAATCGGCCGGGGTGTCGCGATCCCGCATGCCCGCTCCGCGGCATTCCGCGAACCGCGCGCGGCCTTCCTCCGCCTGTCGCACCCCATCGATTTCGGCGCCAGTGACGGCGAGCCGGTGGATCTGGTCTATGCGATGTGCGTGCCGGAGCACCTGGTCGAGCAGCATCTGCAGATCCTCTCGGGCCTCGTCGAACGCTTTTCCGACGCGGACTTCCGCGATGCGCTGCGCGAGGCACGCGATCTGCCCCGTCTTCGCGGCCTGCTGCTCGATCCCGCACCACAGCCCGCGTCGGCCTGAGCCGTGGACGCGAGCATCCAGGCGCAGGAACTGTTCGCGCAGTTGCAGGACCGCCTCGGACTGCGATGGCTCGCCGGCCAGTCCGGGGGCAGCCGTTCGATCGAGTCGGTCGAAACCGTCGCGCGGCGACCCTCGCTGGCGGGCTATCTCAACATCATCTATCCCAACAAGGTGCAGATCCTCGGAACCGAGGAGCTCGCCTGGCTCGACAGCCTGGATTCGCGGCTGCGCTGGGAAACCATCGAGCGGATGATCCAGTATCGGCCGCTGGCCCTCGTGATCAGCAAGGATCAGCCCTGTCCCGAGGACCTGCGCGAGGCGGCCGAGGAACTCCAGACCCCCCTGTGGAGCTCGCCCAACCGCGGGCACGAGCTGCTCAATCTCTTCCAGTACCACCTCGCGCGGGTGCTGGCGCCGCGGATCACCCTGCATGGCGTTTTCATGGAGGTGTACTCGATCGGCGTGCTGATCACCGGCGAGTCGGGCTCGGGCAAGAGCGAACTGGCTCTCGAACTGCTGACCCGCGGGCACCGCCTGGTGGCCGACGACGCTCCGGAGTTCACCCAGATCGCCCCTGACGTGCTCGACGGCGCCTGTCCCGAGCTGCTGCAGGATCTGCTGGAACTGCGCGGCCTGGGCGTGCTCAACATCCGCGAGATGTTCGGCGACACGGCCGTGAAGCGGAACAAGTACCTGCGGCTGATCGTCCATCTCGCACGCCCGAATGCCGACACCATGGCCGGCGACGGCGACGGGATGGTCCGACTGACCGGCGACCTCGGGGTACGCCGCGTGCTCGACCTCGACGTCCCGCTGATCACCCTGCCGGTGATGCCCGGTCGCAATCTCGCGGTGCTCACCGAGGCGGCGACGCGCACCCATATTTTGCGCACCAAGGGCCTCGACCCTGCGGCCGCGTTCCTCGCGCGGCACTCGCATTTCCTCGAGCGCAGCGCGCCATGACCGCCCCAGCGCCGCCGGTGCTGTACGTGGTCAGCGGCCTGTCGGGCAGCGGCAAGTCCGTGGCGCTGCGGACGTTCGAGGACCTCGATTTCTACTGCGTCGACAACCTGCCGGCGGGCATGCTCGGCGAATTCGTCGCCAACATCACCCGCGCCGACGATCCGCCGCGCCGCCTCGCCGTGGGCATCGACGTGCGCAACCGCCATACCGACCTGTCGAAGGTGCCGACCTGGCTGGCCGACGTGGGCCGCCTGGGGCTGGATCCACGGCTGGTGTTCTTCGAAACCGGCGACGAGGTGCTGCTGCGCCGGTTCGCCGACACCCGCAGGCGGCATCCGCTCGGACGCGCCGGGCTGTCGCTCGCCGATGCAATCACCCTGGAGCGCAGCCTGCTGCGCCCGCTGCGCACCCTGGCCGACACGGTCATCGACACCAGCGATCTCAACGTCCACCAGCTGCGCCGGCGCATCGTCACCGAGCTGCAGCTCGCCGACGACGATTCGGTATCGCTGCTGTTCGAGTCGTTCGCCTACCGGCACGGCGTCCCCGCCGATGCGGATTTCGTGTTCGACGCGCGCGCGCTGCCCAACCCGCACTGGGATCCGCGGATGCGGCCGCTGTCGGGGCGGGACGTCGACGTGCGTACCTGGTTCGAGGGCCACGCCGAGGTCGGCGACTACGCCGCGCAGGTGGCCCAGTTCCTGGATACCTGGCTGCCGCGCATGCGCAGCGCGACGCGCAGCTACGTGACCGTGGCCTTCGGCTGCAGCGGCGGGCGTCACCGTTCGGTGTACCTGGCCGAGGTCCTGGCGCGTCACGCGCGCGAACAGGGCTGGCGGGACGTGGCCACGTATCACCGCGAGCTCGACTGATCCGCGCGGGGGGCCGGCGCATCGTCCGGTGCTTCCGGCGTGTCATGCCCCTCTGCTAACGTGCGCCGCATGAGCGTAGGCGTACTGCTGTTGACCCACGAGGGCATCGGGACCGCGATCCATGCGGTGGCCACCCGGCTGCTGACCCGGCTGCCGCTGCGGACCGCGGTGTTCGAGGTGCCGTTCGACGAGACGGTGGACCATGCGCTGCCGCGCGCGAGTGCCGCGCTGCGCACCGTGGACGACGGCGACGGCGTGCTGATCCTGACCGATCTCTACGGCGCCACACCCAGCAACGTGGCCGGTGCACTGGCGCGTCTGGGCACGCCGGCGCACCGCGTGTCGGCGCTCAGCCTGCCGATGCTGCTGCGGGTGATGAACTATCCTGAGCAGGCACTGCACGAACTGCCGGCCACCGCGGCGGCCGGCGCCCGCAACGGCGTCGTGCTCGACGAGGCCTGAGGGCCGATTCCCCGTTCCAAGGACAGGCTCCCCGATGATCGAACGTGAACTGCTCGTCGCCAACCGGCTCGGCCTCCATGCGCGCGCGACCGCCAAGCTGGTGCAGGTGCTGTCGGCGTTCCGCTGCAATGCCACGCTGGTCGCCAAGGGCCGCGAGGTCAATGCCAAGAGCATCATGGGGGTGATGCTGCTGGCCGCCGGACACGGCACGCGCGTGGTGCTCCGCGTCGACGGCGACGACGAAGCGGCCGCGATGGACGCGGCCGCCGACCTGTTCGAACGCAGGTTCGACGAGGAAGGCTGATGCGCCAGGGCCTTCACGGGCAGGGCGCCTCGCGCGGCAACGCGCTCGGCCGGGCCCGCGTACGCGAGCCGCACGCGCTCGAGGTCGCCGAGACCCGGATCGCCGCCGGCGATGCGCCGGCCGAACTCCAGCGGCTGCACGCGGCGATCGCCCAGGTCCGCGCCGAGATCCGCGCCATGCGCGACCAGCTGCATGGCGCGCTGGCGCACGAGGTGGGCGAGTTTCTCGATCTGCACACCCTGTTGCTCGACGACCCGGAGCTCCTGCAGGGCCTCGACGAACTGGTGATGACCCGGCTCTACGGCGCGGACTACGCCCTGCGTCTGCAGCGCGACCGCCTCGCGGCGGTCTTCGAGGCGATGGACGACGCCTACTTCCGCAGCCGTATCGAGGACATCGACCATGTGATCGGGCGTGTCCACGCCGCGCTGCACGCGCACGAGGCGGAACTGCAGGGGGTCGCCGGCGAGATCCTGGTGAGCGATGCGATCGCGCCCTCGGAGATCGGCCGCCTGCAGGCGCGTGGCGTCCTGGGCGTGGTCACGTCCAGCGGCAGCACCCTGTCGCACTCGGCGATCCTCGCCCGCAGCCTGCACCTGCCGCTGGTGGTCAATGCGCCGCACGCCCTGGCGCAGATCAACGACGGCGACGTGCTGATGATCGACGGCGCCTCGGGCGAAGTGATCGTCGAGCCGAATGCCGACGACCTGCGCCGCTATCGCGATCGGCTGCGCGAGGAGAAGCGCGAACGCAAACAGCTGCGTCGCCTGCGCCGCGAGCCGAGCAAGACGCTCGACGGCGTCGACATCCGCCTCTACGCCAATGCCGAGTCGCGCGAGGACGTCGCCGAGGCACATGCGCTCGGCGCTGCCGGCGTCGGGCTCTATCGCACCGAATTCCTGTTCCTGCAGGGCCGGCGCATCCCCGACGAGGAAGAGCAGTTCCGCGCCTATCGCGACCTCGTGCTCGGCATGACCGGCCGCACGGTGACCATCCGCACGCTCGACATCGGCGCCGACAAGGCGGACGAAACCGGATTGGCCCTGCGCCACGAGCCGAACCCGGCGATGGGTCTGCGCGGCGTGCGGCTGTCGATGGCGCGCGACGGCCTGCTGCTGACCCAGCTGCGCGCGATCGTGCGCGCATCGGGCTACGGACCGGTGCGCGTGCTGGTGCCGATGATCAGCGGGCGCGAAGAAGTGCTCGCCGTGCGAGCGCTGCTCGACCGCGCCCAGCGCGAACTGCGCGCCGCCGGCCACGGCACCGCCGAGCGGATTCCGTTCGGGGCGATGATCGAAGTGCCCTCGGCCGCGATCGCCCTGCCCGCCTTCGTGCGCGAACTCGACTTCATCTCGATCGGCACCAACGATCTGGTGCAGTACCTGCTGGCTGCCGACCGCAACAACGACGCATTGGGCGATCTGTACTCGCCGCTGCATCCGGCCGTGATCCGCCTGCTGCACGGCGTGGTCCGGATCGCGCGCGGACGCGGGATGCCCGTGTCGGTGTGCGGCGAGATTGCCGGCGATGCCCGTTTCACGCCCCTGCTGCTGGCGCTGGGCCTGGAGGAACTGAGCCTGCATCCCTCGCCGCTGCTCGAGGTGCGGCGTGCCATCCGCGCGCTGGACCTGGGCCACCTGAGGGCCAGGCTGCCCACGTTGCTGCGCGCGCGCGATCGCGCCGGGCTCGAACGCTGGCTCGATGCAGCGCAACCGCTCCATGCGCCGCATCGAGACGCACGCGCCTGAGCGCGTCGCCCGTCCGGGACCCATGCACCGGCGTCCCGTCCGCGTGCGCACGACAGCCGCTTCGAACGGCGCGTCGGAACGCGTCTCGACGCATGCACGCGCTGCCCGGGCTGGGCAGATGCGCATGCAGCGCGGATAATGCGCGTATGCATATCTGACCTGTCGCGCCCAGTCTGTCGCGACGCGCAACGGAACCCGCTCCATGGCCGACGCCGTCCGCCCCGACAAGACCGCGCGTCAGCTGCGTCTGCTGTCAGACGCGCTCGACAGCGGTCGCCTCGGGCCGGTGCGCCGGATGGTCCACACGCTCGCCCCGGCCGAGATCGGCAACCTGCTCGAGTCGCTGCCGCACGGCAAGCGCATGGTCGTCTGGGGGCTGGTCGATCCCGAAGACGATGGCGAGGTGCTGGTCCACGTCGGTGACGAAGTCCGCGAGAGTCTGATCGCCGACATGGATCCGGACGAGCTGGTCGCAGCCGTCGAAGATCTCGACATCGACGACCTCGCCGATCTCGTCGAGGACCTGCCCGACGCGGTGATCGACGAAGTGCTGCGCGCGATGGACCGCGAGAACCGCGAGCGTCTCGAACAGGTGCTGTCGTATCCCGAGGACACCGCGGGACGGCTGATGAATCCCGACGTGGTGACGGTGCGCGCCGACACCACGGTCGACGTGGTCCTGCGCTTTTTGCGCCTGCGCGGCGAGCTTCCCGAGCACACCGACCATCTGTACGTCGTCAATCGGCGCCATCAGCTGATGGGCTGGGTCGCGCTGCAGGATCTGGTGACGCGCGAACCCGGCACCGCGATCAACAAACTGATCGACGACGAGCTCGACTCGATCCACGTCGCCGATTCCGCCGAGCACGTCGCCCGCCAGTTCTCCGACAACGACTGGGTCTCCGCACCAGTGGTCGACGACGGCAACGTCCTGCTCGGCCGCATCACGGTCGACGACGTGATCGACATCATCCGCGAACAGGCCGAACACCAGGCGCTGTCGGCCGCCGGTCTCGACGAGGACGAGGATCTCTTCTCGCCCATCAAGCGCGCGGTGCGCGGCCGCGTGGTCTGGCTGGGCATCAACCTGTGCACGGCGTTTCTGGCCGCGTTCGTGATCGGCCGCTTCGAAGCGACGATCGAGCAGATCGTCGCGCTCGCCGTGCTGATGCCGATCGTCGCGGGCATCGGCGGAAATGCCGCGGTGCAGGTCCTGACGCTGATGGTCCGCGGTATCGCGCTCGGCCAGGTCGGCGCCAGCAACGCACGCATCCTGCTGTGGAAGGAAGCACGCGTCGCGCTGATCAACGGCGTCCTCATCGGCAGCCTGGTCGGCCTCGTCGCCCTGGTCTGGTTCCACGACTGGGTGCTGTCGCTGGTGATCTTCGCCGCGCTGGTGATCAATTTCTGCTCGGCCGCGCTGGCCGGTGTTCTGCTGCCCCTGCTGCTCAAGCGCATGCGCGTGGATCCCGCGGTCGCGGGCACCGTCGTGGTGACGGCCGTGACCGACATCATGGGATTCTTCAGCTTCCTCGGCCTCGCCACCACGATCATGCTGCGCTGAGTCCACGATGGACGCCGGATTCGGCCGCATCGAGCGCTGGAACGAGGCCCGCGGTTTCGGCTTCCTGACGCCCGAGCATCCGCAGCCCGGCCTGCCGCAGCGCGTGTTCTTCCATGCACGCGATTACGACCGGCGGGGTGCCAGGCCGATCGCTGGCGTGCGCGTGCGCTTCATGCCGCAGCGCCAGCCCGATGGACGCTGGGGTGCGATCCGGGTCGCCGCTGTCGCGGACGCGGCGCGGCGACACGCCGCGCGCGATGGTCGCACCCGGTCGACGGCCCCGCCGGGTTCCGCGATCGGGCCGACCGGACTGTGGATCGCGACCGTGGGCTGGCTGTCGCTGCTGGGCATCGCGTCCTCCGCCGGACGCATGTCCGCCGGGGCGCTTGTCGCGTTCGCAGGTCTGAATCTGCTGACCTTCGTCGCGTACGCAGTCGACAAACAGGCGGCGCAGCGCGGTCGGCGGCGCACGCCGGAAATCCACTTGCACCTGCTGGAGCTGCTCGGCGGTTGGCCGGCGGCCGGATGCGCGCAGCAGCTGCTGCGGCACAAACGGTCCAAGGCGTCGTACCGTAGGTCCTATCTGGCGATGTCGGCCTTGCATCTGCTCGCGCTGACGCTTTGGACCTTCGCCTGACCCGCCATCCGGAGCGCTCATGTCCTCGTCTCTGCAATCCTCGAACCGCCGCCGCCTGCTGCAGGGCGTCGCGCTCGCCGGCGCATCCGCGATGCTCGGCGGATGCACCGGCGTCCTGCCTGCGACGCGCACCACTGCGGGTGGGTTCGTTCGCCGCGAGCTGCACTCAGGTCAGCGACGTGACGCCTACCAGGTCTTCGTCCCTGCGGCGTCGGCGCCGCGTCCGCTGCCGGTGGTGCTGTTCCTGCACGGCTCCGGCGAGCGCGGCAATGACGGCGAGCAACAGACCCGGGCCGGTCTCGGGCCCTATCTGCGCACGCGGATGGACACCTTCCCCGCGCTCGTCGTGTTCCCCCAATCGCCGGAAGGCACGTCCTGGGAAGGCGAGACCGCGACGATGGCACTCGCAACGCTGGACGCCGCCACGGATGCGTTCGACGGCGACCGCAGCCGCACCGCCCTGACCGGAATGTCGCGCGGCGGGTACGGCACCTGGTCCCTGGCCTTGCGCGAGCCGGCACGCTTCGCTGCACTGGTGCCGGTGTGCGGCGGCATCACGCCACCGGGCACCCGGCCCGATCTCGACACCCTGCAGGTCGACTCCACGCGTGCAGCCGCGGATCCGTTCGCCGACGCCGCGCGGCGCCTGCGCCACATCCCGAGCTGGCTTTTCCACGGGGCCCGCGACGACGTCGTGCCCCCGGACCAGTCGCGGCGCATGCACGCGGCGTTGCGTGCCGTCGGCGCGGACGTGCGCTACACCGAGTTCCCCGACGCCAACCACAACAGCTGGGATGCGGCCTATCGAACCGAGGCGCTGTGGTCGTGGCTGTTCGCGCAGCGTCGCTGACGAACGAGTTCAGTGCGCAGGCGCGGTGCGCAGACGGCGTGCCCATGCACTGAGTGCGGCGATGCCCAGCGTCAGCGCCGCCATCGACAGGAACTGCGTCCGCGTCTCGGGCGCGGCGATCAGGAGCGCGAAGATCAGGCCGAGGATGCCGAGCGCGCCGAGTGTCGGCAGCGGAAACGCGCGCATCCGGTACGGCAGCGCGATCCCGGCCCGGTCCGCCCGGCGCCGGAGGATCAGCTGGGACACCAGGGCGATCGTCCACACCAGCAGGCAGGTGGCACCCACGATGTTGAGCAGGGTGGGCAGCACGCGCTGCGGAAAGAGCAGCTCCAGTGCGGCCGCGGCGAATCCGAACGACACGCTGGCCACCACGGCCGCGACCGGCACCAGGCGCCGGTCACTGCGCCCGAGCACGGCCGGCGCCTCGCCGCGACGCGCCAGCGACCAGATCATCCGCGAGGCGCCATAGAGATTGGCGTTCAGCGCCGACAGCAGCGCGATCACTGCAACCAGGGTGATCGCGGTGGCGGCGCCCGGGATGCGGGCGATCTGCAGCACGGCCGCGAACGGCGAGGCCAGCGCCGGGCTGGTCCACGGCACCACGGCGACGATCACCGCGATCGACCCCAGATAGAACACCAGGATCCGCCAAGCGACGGTGCGGATCGCGCGGGCCAGGCTGCGCGCGGGATCCGCGGTCTCGGCGGCGGCGATGGCGACGATCTCGGTGCCCCCGAAGGCGAAGACCACCACCAGCAACGCGGCCCCCACCCCCATCATTCCGTTCGGCGCGAAGCCGCCGTGCGCCGTGAAGTTCGATCCGCGCGGCGACGGCACGTCGGGCAACCAGCCCAACAGCAGGGCGACGCCGACGGCGATGAAGGCCAGGATCGCGATCACCTTGAGAATCGCGAACCAGAATTCGAACTCGCCGAAGTTGCGCACGCCGAGCAGATTGATCGCGGTGAACAGCGCCATGAACACCAGGGTCAGTCCCGGCACGGAGACCTGCGGCCACAAGGTGGCCAGCAGCCCGGCGGCGCCGACCGCTTCGGCCGCCACCACCACGACCACCTGCAGCCACCAGAGCCAGCCGACCGTGGCGCCCGCGGTCGCGCCCATCGCGTCCTCCGCGTACACCGAGAAGGCGCCGCTCGCCGGCTTGGCTGCCGCCATCTCGCCCAGGGCGTGCATGACCACGATCACCAGGGCCCCGGCGATCAGATACGACAGAAGCACGGCCGGCCCGGCCGCCTGCACGCCGACGCCCGAACCGAGAAACAGGCCGGCGCCGATCGCACTGCCCAATCCCATCATCACCAGTTGCCGCGGTTTCAATGCCTGGGCAGGCGAGGCGGCCGCATGGGCGGGGATGGACGTGGCGGGATCGGACGCTGACATCGTGGGGGCCGTCTTCGGGACGGCGCACGATACTCCTTCGGCGCGGCCCCGGGTGGCCCTGTGCACGCGCGGCCACACCGCGCACAGGCATGCGGCTGCGGCAGCGTCGCGCGACTAGCCCAGCAGCGTCTCCAGTACCGCCATGCGAACCGCGACGCCGTTGCGCACCTGCTGCAGGATCAGCGACTGGGGACCGTCCGCGACCTCGTCGCTGATCTCCACGCCGCGGTTCATCGGCCCGGGATGCAGGACCACCGCATCGGGCGCCGCGCGGCGCAGGCGTCGCGCGTCCAGGCCGAAATCGCGGTGGTAATCCTCCAGCGAATCGACCAGGCCCTCCTCCATGCGCTCACGCTGCAGGCGCAGCATCATCACCGCGTCCACGCCGTCGAGCGCGGCGTCGAGATCATCGCCGACCTCGCAGCCCGCGAGGGTGCCGTCGTCGGGCAACAGCCGCTCCGGTCCGCAGACGCGGATTTCACCGGCGCCGAGCGTGCGCAGGGCCTGCAGGTCGCTTCGGGCGACACGCGAGTGCTTCACGTCGCCGACGATCGCCACACGCAGGCCGGAGAAATCGGCGCCCTTGGCCTGGCGCAGGGTCAGCATGTCGAGCAGGCCCTGGGTGGGATGGGCGGTACGGCCGTCGCCGGCGTTGAGCACGGCCACATCCGGCGCGGCCGCCCGCGCCAGCGCCGCGACGGCGCCGTCGGCCGCGTGGCGCACGACGAAGCCGCGCACGCCCATCGCTTCGATGTTGCGGAAGGTGTCGAGCGCCGTTTCGCCCTTGGTGGTCGACGACGTGGAGGCGTCGAACCCGAGCACGTCCGCCCCGAGCCGCTGCGCGGCGCGCTGGAAACTCAGCCGCGTCCGCGTCGACGGCTCGAAGAACAGCGTGCAGATGGCGATCCCGGCCAACCGCTCATTGCGTACGTCGCCGTCGAGCAACGCCTGCGCACGATCGAGCAATGCGACCAGCGTGTCGCGCGGCATGCCATCGAGGGTGAGCAGGTGGCGCAGGCGCCCCTTGGAATCGAATGGTTCGAAGGTGACGGACATTGCGGTGTCGGGAGCGGCAGGAAGGCGCATTGTCCAGCACACCACGCGCGGCGGCGACCCTGTGCTACAGCGGGGTGGCGTCACCGGGCGAGGCGAGCCAGCGTTCGACGATCACGGCCGCAGCCACCGCGTCCAGCGCCGCAGCGTCACGGCGGCGACGTCGCCCCTCGGCGCGATCCAGTGCGAACCGCTGCGCAGCCTCGATCGAACTCGCGCGCTCGTCCATCAGCACCACCGGCGCCCGGTATCGCAGTGCGAGTTCGCGCGCGAAGGCATGCGCACGGGCGCGGATCGGCTGATCGCCGCCGTCCAGGGTCATCGGGTCGCCGACCACCATGCCGTCGGGCCGCCATTCCTTGTGCAGTCGGTCGATCGCCTGCCAGTCGACGTGATCGCCGTGCACGTCGATCACCGCCAGCGCGCGTGCGCCGTGTCCGAAGGCGCTGCCGACGGCCACCCCGATCCGGCGCGCACCGACATCGAAGCCGAGCACCGTGCCGTCGCGGCGGATCGTGCTCGTGCCGGCGGCGTCGATGCTCATGCCCGGCCGCTGTGGCTGGCGACGTGCATCATGTCCACCCCGATGCGCCCCGCGGCGGCCTGCCAGCGCTCGTCGAGCGGCGTGTCGAACAGCAGCTGCGGGTCCGCCGGCACGGTCAGCCAGCTGGTCTGGGTGAGTTCCTGTTCGAGCTGGCCGGCGCCCCAGCCGGCGCAGCCGAGCGCCACCACGGCGTTCTCCGGCCCCTCGCCGACCGCCATCGCCTCCAGCACGTCACGCGAGGTCGTGACGAACAGCCCTTCGGCGATCGCGAGGCTGGAATCCCAGCCGCCTTCGCCGTCATGGATCACGAAGCCGCGTTCCGGATGCACAGGGCCGCCGGTGAGCACCGGAAGATCGTGCAGGCGCCGGTCCAGGAGGGCGATGCCCATCTGCTCGAACACGTCGCCCAGCGTGTACTCGGAGGCCCGGTTGATCACGACGCCCATCGCGCCATCGTCGTCGTGCTGGCAGACGAGCGTCACCGCCCGCGAGAAATCAGGGTCCTGCAACGCGGGCACCGCGACCAGTACCTGGTAGGTGAGAGACCACATGACGGCATTCTAGCCCGCCGCCACGTGCAGGCGCCGCTGAGGCCGGACGGGATTGCCGGTCGCGGACGGCAGCATCGGTGTCGGCTTCACCCGGGAGGACGACCGATCGCGGCAGCATCGCGCCATGGCAGTCCTGGTCGGCATTTCCGGATGGCGGTACGCACCATGGCGCGGGGTGTTCTATCCCGATGGCCTGCGCCAGCGCGACGAGCTCGCGTTCGCGGCCCGTCGTGTGCGGACCCTCGAGATCAACGGGTCCTTCTATTCCCTGCAATCGCCCGCCAGCTGGCGCACCTGGCGCGACGCGGTGCCGGACGGCTTCGTGTTCGCGATCAAGGGCCCGCGCTTCCTCACCCACACGAAACGGCTGCGCGACGTCGCTGCGCCGATGGCGAACTTCTTCGCGTCCGGCGTGCTCGCCCTGGACGATCGTCTCGGCCCGTTTCTCTGGCAACTGCCACCGACCCTGCGTTACGAGCGCGCTGTGCTCGATGCCTTCCTCGACCTCCTGCCCCGGGACACCGACGCCGCCCGCGCACTCGCCGTGCGCCGCGAACGTGCGCGGATGACGGGCCGCACCGCCCTGCCACGGCTGCCGTGCCGGCCGCTGCGCCATGCCCTGGAGGTGCGTCACCCGAGCTTCCGGGACCCTGATTGCATCGCCATGCTGCGTCGGCACGGCGTGGCCCTGGTCGTCTCCGACAGCGCGGGCCGCTACCCGGTGATGGAGGACATGACCGCGGACTTCGTCTACATCCGGCTGCACGGCGATACCGAGCTCTACACCAGCGGCTACGGCGACGCGGCGCTCGCCGCCTGGCGCACGCGGATCATGCGCTGGGCCGCTGGCGGAGAGCCGCGCGATGCCCGACGCCACGCGCCGCGCAGCCCGGTGCTCGCGCAGGGTCGCGACGTCTACTGCTACTTCGACAACGACGCCAAGGTGCATGCGCCATTCGATGCCCAGGCCCTCGCCCGCCGCCTGGGTGGACGCCACTCATAGGCCGAACTGGATCTCGTGCGGGGTGGCCACGCGCACGCCCACCACCTCCACCTCCGCGCGCAGGGTGCGGCCGGCCAGCGGATTGTTGCCGTCGACGGTGATCGTCTCGTCGTCCAGCGCCGTCACGATCACGTCGAGCGGACCGCGCTCGGTCTGCGCTCGCAGCTTCTCGCCGACGGCCGGGACACTGCTGCCGGTGAAGGTGTCACGCGGGAGGCGCTGGACCAGACTTTCATGCCGCGGCCCGAAGCCCTGCTCGGGCGGGATCTCGACGGTGAAGGTCTCACCTGCACAGCGGCCCTCGAGCGCCCGTTCCAGCCCCTGGATGATCGAGCCGCTGCCGTGCATGTAGACCAGCGGGTCGTGCCCACGGGTGGTGGCGATGCGCGAGCCGGATGCATCGGACAAGGTGAAGTGCACGGTGGCGATGCGGCGGTGGGCGATGTCCATCAACGGGTTCCATCGTGGGATGCCGCATGGTCGCGTGGAGCGGACGCGCCACGCAACCGGTGCCGCACCCGATGGCGGTGCACGGCCGCCCCGCCTATGCTGCATGGATGAGCGGCTATTGCGACATCGCCCCGGGGCACCCCGTCCACGCGTCCTACCACGCCACCGAGTACGGGTTTCCGCAGCGTGAAGAAGCGGTGCTGTTCGAGCGCCTGCTGCTGGAGATCAACCAGGCGGGCCTCAGCTGGGAAACCATCCTGCGCAAGCGCGACGGGTTCCGCGCCGCCTACGACGGCTTCGACGTCGATACGGTGGCGGCCTACGGGGAACGGGATCGCGCGCGTCTGCTCGCGGATGCCTCGATCATCCGCAATCGGCTCAAGATCGATGCGGCGATCCACAACGCGCAGGTGATCCAGACCCTGCGCGCCAGTCATGGCGGCTTCGTGGACTGGCTCGACGTGCATGCGCTCGAAGACGGCGCACCGCGCGAGAAGGCCTCCTGGGTCAAGCTGTTCAAGAAGACCTTCCGCTTTACCGGTGGCGAGATCACCGGTGAATTCCTGATGAGCCTTGGCTACCTCCCGGGCGCCCACCGCCCCGACTGTCCGGTGATGCGCGAGATCGCGCGTGCGAAGCGCGCATAGAAAGGGCGCCAGGGAGCGGAACCCCACAACCGGCGACATCCTGCGTCGAGCGATGCTGGTGCTGCTGGGACTGTGCGCCCTGATCGGCCTGCCGACCGGTGCGAGCCTGATGCATGTCGAGGCGCTCGCGCCTCCCTCCTGGTTCCAGCAGTGGCGCGCGTCCGGGCCGATCAGTTGCGATCAGGCGCTGTGGGTCTTCGGTCCGTCCCCGCTGCGTGCGCTGTCGTATCTGACCGGAAGCTTCGTCGCCTGCCTGCTGCTGGCGTGGATCACGCTGTCACTGCCCCGCGGCGGCAATCCGGGTCGGTAGCCCGACAGCATTCCGGCCGCTTTCGCGGCCGGAATGGGCATCACTTCGAGGCGAAACACTCAGCCCTTGACCGCTGCCTGGTAGCGGCGCTCGACCTCGTTCCAGTCGACCACGTTGTAGAACGCGGCGATGTAGTCCGGGCGGCGGTTCTGGTAATTCAGATAGTAGGCATGCTCCCAGACGTCCAGGCCGAGGATCGGGGTGTTGCCCGAGCCGATGCCCTTCATCAGCGGATTGTCCTGGTTGGCGCTGCTCTCGACCTTGAGGGCGCCGCTCTTGTCGACCGACAGCCACGCCCAGCCACTGCCGAAACGGCTGACGGCGGCCTTGGTGAAGGCTTCCTTGAACGCGTCGAAGCCACCGAGATCGCTGTCGATGTGCTTGGCGACATCGCCGACCGGATTGCCGCCGCCATTGGGCGACATGACCGTCCAGAACAGCGAATGGTTGGCATGGCCGCCGGCGTTGTTGCGCAGCGGGCCGCGCTTGTCTTCGGGCAGCGCGTCGAGATCGGCGATTAGCTCTTCGACCGGCGTGTCGGCCCATTCCGTGCCTTCGAGCGCGGCATTGGCGTTGTTGATGTAGGTCTGGTGATGCTTCGTGTGATGGATTTCCATCGTCTTGGCATCGATATGCGGCTCGAGCGCGTCGTACGCGTAGCCCAGCTCGGGGAGGGTGTAGGCCATCAGCGGTCTCCTTTGAATGAATGCGCGACATTGTCCCCTGACGGGGGTCAAGTTGGCGACAACGGGTCCTCACCATACCGCCGCGACGTGACGGGCGTGGGCAACACTGCGTTGCGCAGCCCGGATACGACAACGCCCCGCAGGACGGGGCGTTGCATGGGCCGTGGACGCGGGCTCAGCGCACCTCGGCCACCTCGACCCCATCGAGTCCCTGCGACAGCGTGCGCGCATCGCCGCCCTGGGCGAGCTTGATGCGCAGGCGCACCTCGTTCGCGGAGTCGGCGTAGCGCAGCGCGTCCTCGTAGGAGATCTCGCCGGCCTGATAGAGCTCGAACAGCGCCTGGTCGAAGGTCTTCATGCCCAGGTTGGTCGATTCCTTCATGACCTCCTTGAGCTTGTGGATCTCGCCGTCGCGGATGTAGTCCTGCACCAGCGGCGTTCCGAGCATGATCTCCATCGCCGCGCGCCGGCCCTTGCCGTCAGGCGTGGGAATCAGCTGCTGCGCGACCACGCCCTTGAGATTGAGCGACAGGTCCATCAGCAGCTGGTTGCGGCGGTCTTCGGGGAAGAAGTTGATGATGCGGTCCATCGCCTGGTTGGCGTTGTTCGCATGCAGCGTGCACAGCACCAGGTGGCCGGTTTCCGCGAAGGCGATCGCATGATCCATGCCCTCGCGCGTGCGCACCTCGCCGATCATGATCACGTCCGGCGCCTGGCGCAGGGTGTTCTTCAGCGCGGCGTCCCAGCTGTCGGTGTCGATGCCGACCTCGCGCTGGGTGATGATGCAGCCCGCGTGCTTGTGCACGAATTCGATCGGGTCCTCGATCGTGATGATGTGGCCGGTGGAGTTCTGGTTGCGATAGCCGATCATCGCGGCCAGCGACGTCGACTTACCCGTACCGGTCGCACCGACGAAGATCACGATGCCGCGCTTGGTCATCGCCAGCGTCTTGATGATCGGCGGAAGATTGAGCTCCTCGATCGTCGGGATGTGCGTCTCGATCCGGCGCAGCACCATGCCGACCTGGTTGCGCTGGTAGAAGCACGAGATGCGGAAGCGGCCGACGCCGGCAACGCCGATCGCGAAATTGCACTCGTGGGTCTTCTCGAATTCCTCGCGCTGCGGCGGGGTCATCACGTTGAGCACCAGATCGCGCGCCTGCTGCGGGGTCAGCGGATTCTGGGTGATCGGCGAGATCTTGCCGTGCACCTTGATCGACGGCGGCATGCCGGCGGTGATGAACAGGTCCGAGGCCTTCTGATGGGCCATCAGCTTGAGGAACGAGGTGAAATCGATACTGCTCATGGCGATCCTCCGGGATCCCGACTCGCGCCGCGGCCGTGCGTGGCCGCGAGCGCATCAAAAAGCGCGGTCCGTCACTCGAACAGCCGCTTGTCCTTGGCGTATTCCTTGGCGTGCGGCCGGGTGATCAGGCCGCGCTTCACCAGGTCCTGCAGATGCTGGTCGAGCGTCATCATCCCGACCGACTGGCCGGTCTGGATCGCCGAATACATCTGCGCCACCTTGTCCTCGCGGATCAGGTTGCGGATGGCGGGCGTGCCGACCATGATTTCCCAGGCCGCGGTCCGGCCGCCGCCGACCTTCTTCAGCAGCGCCTGCGAGATCACCGCGCGCAGCGATTCGGACAGCATCGAACGCACCATCGGCTTCTCGCCGGCGGGGAAGACATCGATGATGCGGTCGATGGTCTTGGCCGCGCTCGATGTGTGCAGCGTGCCGAACACCAGATGGCCGGTTTCCGCGGCGGTGAGCGCCAGGCGGATGGTCTCGAGGTCGCGCAATTCGCCGACCAGGATGTAGTCCGGATCCTCACGCAGCGCCGAGCGCAGCGCCTCGTTGAAGCCGTGCGTGTCGCGGTGCACTTCGCGCTGGTTGATCAGGCACTTCTGCGAGGTGTGCACGAATTCGATCGGATCCTCGACCGAGAGGATGTGCGCGTATTCGTTCTTGTTGATGTGGTCGAGCATCGCCGCGAGCGTGGTCGACTTGCCGGAGCCGGTCGGCCCGGTCACCAGGATCAGACCCTGCGGCTGGTCGATCAGCTGGCGGAAGATCGGCGGCGTGTTGAGGTCTTCGAGGGTCAGCACCTCGGACGGAATGGTGCGGAAGACCGCACCGGCGCCGCGGTTCTGGTTGAACGCGTTGACGCGGAAGCGCGCCAGGCCCGGAATCTCGAACGAGAAGTCGACCTCGAGAAATTCCTCGTAGTCGCGGCGCTGCTTGTCCGACATGATGTCGTAGATCAGCGCGTGCACCTGCTTGTGCTCGAGCGCCGGGATGTTGATGCGACGCACGTCGCCGTCGACCCGGATCATCGGCGGCAGGCCTGCCGACAGATGCAGGTCCGACGCCTTGTTCTTGACCGAGAACGCCAACAGTTCGGCGATATCCATGCAACACCCCTTGATGATGATCCGCACGGCGCGCGCCCGGCCCGTCGGCTGGTGGCACCCTGTCCCCGGCGGCAGTATAGACCCGGATCCGCGCCCCGGAGCCAGCCCACCGCGAAGGAGATCCACCGTGCCCGATACCGCCGCCGCCACCCTCGAGGCACTCCTCGCCCGCATCGATCGCGCGCGTCGCGACGCGGGACGGGTGGCGCCGGTCCGGCTGCTGGCCGTGGGCAAGACCCATGGCGCCGAAGCCCTCGCCGCCGTGGCCACGGCAGGACAGCGCGCCTTCGGCGAGAACTATGTGCAGGAGGCTGCCGGCAAGATCCAGGCGCTGTCCGGTCTGGGACTCGAATGGCATCTCATCGGCCACTTGCAATCGAACAAGGCCAGGCAGGCGGCCGAGGTGTTCGACTGGGTGCAGACCGTGGATCGCCGGAAGCTCGTCGATGCCCTCGCCGCACACCGTCCGGCCGCGCGCGGGCCCCTCAACGTGCTGGTGCAGGTGAACATCGACGACGAATCCAGCAAGCATGGCTGCCGCCCCGAGGATGTGGGCGCACTGGTCGAGGCGATCCGCGCTGCACCGAGCCTTCGCCTGCGTGGACTGATGGCGATCCCGGCGCCACATCCCGATCCCGATGCGCGCCGCGATGCATTCGTGCGCATGCGGCGCCTGTTCGACCTGGTCGCCGGCGCCGACCCCGGTATCGACACCCTGTCGATGGGCATGAGCGACGATCTGGAAGTCGCGGTCGCCGAGGGCGCGACCATGGTGCGCGTCGGCTCGGCCCTGTTCGGCGCCCGCCCGCGCGTCCCCCGATGACCCTGGCGCGACCGGCTACCATCGCGCTTCCGCCCGTTTCCGAGCCGATGCGCATGGCCGAGTCCGACGCCGCCGCTTCCCCGCTGTTCGACAGCCCGATCGCCTTCATCGGCGGTGGCAACATGGCCCGCAGCCTGATCGGGGGCCTGACCGCGCGCGGCACCCCGCCTGAGCGGATCCGCGTCGTCGATCCGGATGCGGACACGCGTGCGGCGCTGACGCGCGACTTCGGCGTGGCGGCGTTCGCACACGCCACCGACGCGGTCGCCGGCGCCGTGACGTGGGTGCTGGCCACCAAACCGCAGGTCATGCGTGAGGTCTGCACCGCACTGGCTGACGAGGCGCGCAGTGCTCGCCCGCTGGTGCTGTCGATCGCGGCCGGCATCACCGCCGTCCAGCTCGAGCGCTGGCTGGGTGGCGATCTGGCCATCGTGCGTACGATGCCCAACACCCCGGCCCTGCTGGGCGCCGGCGTGACCGGCCTGTATGCCAACGCCAATGTGGATGCCGCCGGACGCGCGTACGCCGACGCCCTGCTGCGCAGCGCGGGCGACACCGTCTGGCTCGAAGCGGAAGCGCAGATGGATGCGGTCACGGCGGTCTCCGGCAGCGGGCCGGCTTATGTCTTCCTGCTGGCCGAAGCCATGGAGGCGGCCGCGGTCGCGCAGGGACTGGAGGCGGACGCCGCACGCACCCTGGTGCAGCAGACGGTGCTCGGCGCTGCGCGCATGCTGGTGGAGGACGGCGCGACGCCCTCGGAGCTGCGTCGCCGGGTCACGTCGCCCGGCGGCACCACACAGGCGGCGATCGAGGTCCTCGAAGGCGGCGGCCTGCGCACCCTGATGGGCGAGGCGATCGACCGCGCAACGCGCCGCGGCGCGGAACTGGCTGCAGCCAATGATTGACCGGGCCACGACGGCACTGCTCGCCGCGGCGCTGCTGTGCGCCTGCGGCGCGCCGCCGGCGCAGGGCCCGGACACCACGGCCGCCGATCCGCCTGCGACCGCGATGCTCGGTGATGCCGAGGTCACCGCGACACTGGTTCCGACGGCGGCGCTCGGGGCCGCGATCGCGTCGCGCTACGGTGTCGAGCGTCGGAGAGGACAGGTGCTCGTCGTGGTCGCCCTGCGCGAGGGCGGGCACGCCGTGCCTGCGCGCGTGCAGGGGCGGGTGCGCGATCTGCGCGGCGTGAGCCAGCCGCTCGAGTTCCGCGAGGTGCGGGCCGGCGATGCGCCCGAATATGTCGCCCTGGTCCGCACGACTCCGCCGGACACCCTGCGCGTGGCGCTGGAGATCGCCGACGTGTCGGGGCGTCGGCTTGCACTCGAATTCCATCGGGACATCGGCCCCTGAAGAGCGGCGGACGCCGGGCCCGGCGGTCCGTGGACCGCACGTGCCTTGCGGGTGGCCCGCGCCGGCCTGGAGTCTCCAGGATTGCCGCGCACCCCGGCGCAGCGGGGCCTCAGTCCGCGCGTGCACCGGGCCGCAGTTGGGCGACCTCGCCATCGGTCAATTCCCGCCAGGCGCCCTTGGCCAGTCCGCCGAGCTCGATCCGCCCGATCGCCACGCGCACGAGACGCATGACCGCGATGCCGTGCGCGCCGAGCAGGCGGCGGATCTGCCGGTTCCTGCCTTCGTCGAGCACGACCTCGAGCCAGGCATTGCGTCCGCCCAGCCGGAGCACACGCGCGGCGCCGACGCGCAGCCACTCGCCCGCGTCTTCGATTCCCGCGTGCAGAGCGGCGAGCAGACGGTCGTCAGGCAGCCCCTCGATCTGCACGTGGTAGGTCTTGACGGGCCCGCGGGCCGGATCCGACACACCGGCCGCCCACGCAGGATCGCTCGAGAACAGCAGCAGGCCTTCGCTGGCCTTGTCGAGCCGACCGACGGGCGCGATCCAGCCCAGCTCGGCATCCCCGAAGCATCGATACACGGTGTCGCGACCGCGCTCGTCCTGGGCGGTGGTGACCAGGCCGCGCGGCTTGTTGAGCATCAGATAGCGGTGAGCGACCGCGCTCGCGCCCACCCCGTCGAGTTCGATGTTCGCCGCATCCAGCAACACCGGATACTCCGGATCGCGGACCACCCGCCCGGCCACCCGCACCCGGCCTTCGCGCACACGACGCTCCGCCTCGCTGCGCGAGCACAGACCGCGCTTGGACAGCACACGCGCCAGGCCGTGGCGTACGCCCTCCCGGTTCGGCCGCCCGCTCATTCGGCGCAGCCTTCGGCAGGCCCCGTGTCCGGACACGACAACGGCCCGCTCTCGCAGGCCGTTGCATGCCACGCGGTGAGCCGGCTCATTCGGCCGGCGTCGCCTCGCCCGGCACCGCGGCTTCGACGGCCGGCGCGTTCGGATCCACGCGGCGGCTGCCCACGGTGTAACCGTTCGACTTCAGCCACGCATCGAAATCGTCCGCGGTCATCCGCTTGCCGCCTTGGGTCATGTTGAACCGGTACGGCGTATTGTCGAACTCGGTCTGCTTGACATAGGCGGCCGGATCGTTGGCACTCACCGCACCCGCGGCGGGTGCGGCCATCGCGACGTTCTGGCACTGCTCGATGTCCAGCCGCAACACCACCTGGTCCGCCGATTGCGCATCGTCGTAGGCGCGCGAGAGAACCGCGGTGGTTCCGAGCCGGTAGCTCGGGGCGTCGAGTTCCGGCGAAACCGGCGCCAGCGCGGCGGCCTGTACCGGGCGGGCTGCGCCCGCATCGACATTGGCGCAGTCGATTGCCTGCGCAGCGAACGGGGAAACGGCGAGCGAGAGGAACAGGATGGCGCGCACAGGGAGGCTCCGGGTCGAATCGGCCTGAAGTGTATGCCCCAAGTACATAGCCCACAAGGAAAAATTAACTCCACCCGCATTCACCAAAGCGGGGTGACGTGGCCGTGCCTCACAAGGAGCATGACGGCACTCGCATCCACACTCGTGGCTGTGAAGCATCACGCGCAAAAGGCACGCGCAAAAAGAAAGCCCGGCGCGAGGCCGGGCTTTCCAGGTACAACCGGACGTCCGATCAGTTCTGGACGTTCAGCTCGGTGCGGCGGTTGCGCGCACGGCCTTCCGGGTTGTCCGAACCGTCCGCATTGGTGTTCGGCGCGATCGGGCGGCTCTCGCCGTAACCGGTCGGGCCCACCAGGCGGTCGGAACCGATGCCATTGCTGGTCAGGAAGTCATAGACCGCCTGGGCGCGACGCTCGGACAGACGCTGGTTGTAGGCGTCGGTACCGACCGAGTCGGTGTGACCGGCGACTTCGACGCGCAGCTCGGGATAACGACGCAGGATCTCGACGGCTTCGTTGAGGATCGCAACAGCATCCGGACGCAGGGTCGAACGATCGAAGTCGAAATTGACGCCGTTCAGATCGATGGTGATCGGAGCCGGAGCCGGAGCCGGGGCGGGCGCGGGCGCCTGTGCCGGCGGCGGCGGAGCCGGCGGAGCCGGTGCCACCGGCGGCGGGCCGAGCGGGATCACGACGCCGACCGACGCCATCACGTCACCGAAGTAGCTCTCGTTCGAGTTGTGCGGGTAGCCTGCCCAGTCACGCGCACCATTCGCGGCGATGCTGTTGTCGTCGAAATCGGCCCGGTAGGCGACTTCGGCGCGCACGGCGACGCGGTTGGCGAAGGTCGACTGCAGACCGGCGCCGACCTTGGCAGCGAGGTTGCCCTCCTCGCGCTGACCCGGGGAATCCGGGCTCGGGAAGTTATCGAACTCTTCTTCCGAGCGCTGGTAGCCCACGCCCATCAGCAGGTAAGGGTTCCAGCTGCGCTCTTCATTGATGAAGTGGTAGCGGAAGTCGACCGAGATGCCGTACTGGCTCCAGTTCAGGTCGCGGTTCGCGCCTTCGACGCTGCTGTCAAAGCCCGGGTTCTGATAATTCAGCTCACCGTCGACCGACCAGTTCGGGCTGATGAACTTGCCCATGCCGAGGGTGACGAACGGGGTGTCGTTGGTGCGACGATCATTGGCCTGGAAGTTGAAGCCGGCCGAGCTGGTCAGGTACCAGCGATCGTCGAACTCCTGGGCGCTGGCAGTGTGGGCCAGTCCGAGGCCACCCAGCAGGGCGGCGACGAGGAGTTTCTTATTCATGTTGTACGAGCTCCTTGTGAAGGGGGAATGCGTCAGGGCAAAGTGAGGCGTCCGCAACGCACGCCTTGGGACATAGCCTAAAGTCAGCTGCGTGAAGGCGTTGTTAACACTAATGTAACGGTTAAAAGATTCCAACCACACAACGCCTTAGCATTCATCCGGGCTTGGGGTAGAGCGGGAACCCTCAACGGCGCGGATTGTCAGAGCGGCGATGTGCGCGTGGCGTCAAGAATGGTCCATTCGCGTCATCACACGGGCCTACCGTTTTTTTCATGCAGGCAGTCTCCTGGCGCAACGATGCGAACCGATTCCGGACGCGCGTGCGCCGGTTTCCGTCGTCACCATGCGGTGCCGGGACGCGCGAACATGCGCGCTCGTTCGTCAAGGAGTCCGCATGAAAGCCGTTGCCCTCACCCGTTATCTGCCGATCGACGATCCGGAATCGCTGCTGGACGTCGAACTCCCGCTGCCGGAGCCGGGACCATCCGACCTGCGTGTGCGGGTCGAGGCGGTTTCGGTGAATCCCGTCGACACCAAGGTGCGCGCGCCGAAGGCCCAGGTGGAATCGACGCCGCGCATCCTCGGCTACGATGCCGCCGGCGTCATCGATGCCGTCGGTGCGGAGGTGACGGGGTTTTCGGTCGGCGACGCGGTCTATTACGCGGGCGACATCACCCGGCCGGGCAGCAATGCCCAGTTCCAGCTCGTCGACGCGCGTATCGCCGCGCGCAAGCCGGCCTCGCTCGATTTCGCCGCGGCCGCCGCCCTGCCGTTGACCGCACTGACGGCCTGGGAGCTTCTGTTCGAGCGCATGCCGTATTCCATCGAGGGTGGCGGAGCGGGCCGGTCCCTGCTGGTCATCGCCGGCGCGGGGGGCGTCGGTTCGATCGCGATCCAGCTCGCGAAGCTCGCGGGCTTCACCGTGATCGCGACGGCGTCCCGCGAGGAGACGGCGGCGTGGTGCCGCGCGCTGGGTGCCGACCATGTCGTCGACCATCGCCGGGATCTCGCCCCCCAGCTCCAAGCGCTCGGCGTCGAAGCCGTCGATGCCGCGCTCAATTTCGCCGATACCGATCGCTACTGGGATGTGCTGGGCGAGCTGCTGGCGCCACTGGGGCACGTGGGGCTGATCGTCGAGCCGGCAGGTGCGCTGAAGATCGGTGATCCCTACAAGTCCAAGTGCATCGGCATCCACTGGGAATTCATGTTCGCCCGCGCGCGCTTCAAGACCGCGGACATGGCCCAGCAGGGCCGTATCCTGGCGCGCGTGGCCGAGCTGGTCGATGCCGGCGCACTGCGCGGCACGCTGACCGACACCTTGTCGCCGATCTCCGCGGCGACCCTGCGCGACGCCCATCGCCGGCTCGAAAGCGGACGCACGATCGGCAAACTCGCGGTTTCGGGCTGGTAAGGGTCGAGCGACCAGGCCCGTCGTCCGCGGGCGCGCGCAGCAGCGACATCTTTTCGGGATGGGATTCGCGTCCCGCCCACGTATCTCGTTCCCGTTCCTGCATCCGCGCGGCACCCGGGTGCCCCACTCGCCCGGCGCGTGGCCGTTGGGCAGGCAGCCGCCCGGGCGCCGCGCTCGGCCGTCGCGACTCGAAGGCGCTCGACTCAGGCCGCGTCCGCGGTGCGATCGCGCTTGAGGATGGCGACCGGATCGGCCCAGGTGCTCTGCGGCCGGCGCTTGCTGGTCGCCAGCACCAGGTCCGAGGGTTCGAACACGTTGATGTTGTGGGTGATCGGCGTGGTCAGGATGTACTGTGCGTCGGTGCTGCGCAGGAAGCGGCCGACTTTCTCGATGTTGGCGACGTCGAGATGCGCGAAGGGTTCGTCGATGAACACGAAGCCGCCGGGCTGGTCCTCGTCGCGCAGCAGGGCCACCAGCAGCAACAGCGACTTCATCACCTGCTGCCCACCCGAGGCCTCGCCGTCGTCGAGGCCGATCCAGCCCTTGCGGTCGAAGTCGAAGCGCACGGTGAGCCCGGCCTGGGCCAGCGCGACGTCGTCGTTGACCAGCTCCGACATTTCCGCCTCGACGCCGATGCCGGCCAGTTCGCCCAGCGCCACGAGGTTGCGGCGGTAGCGGCGCACCGTGGCGCGCAGCACGTTGAGATACGCGCCGCGGGCGTCCTCGGTGATGCGACGGGCGCGATGCAGATGCGCCTCGCGCTGGCCGATCGCCGCCTCCATGCCAGCGTGGTCGGCGGCGAACTTGTCGCGCAGCGCGACACAGCCCTCGTCCTCGACGAACCCACCGGAGGCCAGGCGCATGTCGAGGCGCTCCAGTTCGCGACGCACCGCGTTCGCACTTTCGAATTCCTCGCGCGCGGCGCGCAGCACGGCGGCACTGCGCCAGGCCGGTGGCATCTGCGCGCGACGACGGCGGAACTCGAGGATGCGCTGGACCAGCAGCTGGCGCTCCTGGGTCATTTGCCGTCCGGCCTGTTCGATCTCGTGGGCGAGGCCCCCGAGCCGCCCGGTGCGTTCGGCCGCGGCGATGCTGTCGGCCTTGTCACGGGCCATGCATTCGGCCACGGCGGCGCGTGCCGCCTCGAGTGCCGTCGCCGCCGCCTGGGCGGCCTCGGCGAGCGCAGGCAGGCGCTCCGACGCATCGGCGAATTCCGCGGCCCGGGTGACCAGTTCCTGCCCGGCGTCGAGCCCGAGCAGGCGCGCCTGGTCGGCGTCGAGGCGTCGGCCGAGCTCGACGAGTTCGACCTCGCGCGCCTGGGCGCGTTCACGCAGCGTCGCCTGCTCCGCACGCAGGTCGGCCACCCGTGCCTGCCGGGCGCCGGCACCGAAATGCGGCTGGCGGCCGCCGATGTGCCGGCCGCCGCGATGTTCGCGCAGGTAGCCCTTGGCGGTGATCCAGTCCTGTCCCTTCGACAAGGCGTGACCGGCCTCGACATCGGCGACGCGCTGGATACGGTCGAGCTGACGCGGCAGCCAGGCGGGAGGATCGGCGGAGAAACGCACGACCTCCAGCAGCGAGCCGCGCGTCGCGCGTTCGACCGGCGCGCGGTCGGCGACGAGAAAATGCCGGTACTGCATCGCCTCGCCCAGCGCCCAGCCCCGGCGGGCATCGCGCGGGTTCTCGAGCACCAGCAGGTGCCGGTACGGCGCGAGCACGGCTTCGACCGCGACCGCCCACTGCGGATCGATGATCTCGACCAGTTCGGTCAACACGCGATGCGCGATGCCGGCCTGGTCGAGCGCCGCACGGAAATCGCGCTCGAAGGGTTCGACGACACGGCCGCCGCCGCTGAGCGCGGCCAGCTGCGCGGCGAGTTCGCCCTCGCGCGCGCGGTCGCGATGCGCTTCGAACTTGAGTTCGGCCTGGCGCTGCCGGCCCTGCTCGATGCCGCGGCTGAGCGCGTCCACGTCCACCTCGCCTCGCGCGGCTTGCAACTGGACCAGGTGGTCGTGCCGCTTCACCAGGCTTTCGGCATCGCGCGCGCGATCACGCGCGGTGGTGAAGCCGGATTCCGCCTCGCGCTGCTCGGCCAGCGCCCGCGCGAGGGCGGCCTGCAGGGCATCGCGGCGCTGCGTGGCCTCGGCATCCTGCGCCTGCAGCGCCGCGAGTGCGTGGCGGCGTTCGTGCTGGGCGCGGCGCAGGCCGACGAGCCGCGGCCGCGTGCCGTCGATGCTCGCACGCAGATCCGCCAGCTCCACCTTGGGTGCGACTTCCGTTTCCAGCCGCTGGCGCTCGCGGCGCAGCGCCTGGCCCTCGTCGAACGAGCGCACGTCGGCCTTGGCCGATTCGAGCTTCAGATGCAGTTCGTCGAGCCCGTGCTGGAGCTGGGCGATTTCCTTCTCGGTGTCGAACTGCTCGGCGCGGGCACGTTGATAGTCGTCGAGTACGACCTTGTCCTCGAACACGTCGAACACCAGCTGCAGCAGTTCGCGCGGCGAGAGCTGGCACAGCTTGTCGGTGGCGCCCTGCTCCAGCGTGAGCACGCGGCAGATCGCGCGGCTCAGGCCGGCGCCGGCCAGACGCACGCGGTAGTCGCGCACGCCCAGCCATTCGCCGCCGGCGTCGAGTGTTTCCACCGGCACGTCGCCGGGCACGATCTGGTAGTCGCGGCTCCAGTCGCCGCCGCGCTTGCGCACACGGCAGGCCAGCGTGACCTGCTCGTCCATGCACGGAAAGAATGCGCGCTTGCCGCGGCGGTCGACCGGGTTGCTGACCACCGCGCGCAGCCACGCCACCGGCTTGCCGTTGTGGCGCAGGTAGGTCTTGTAGTCGCGCGCCATCTCGCGGTCGTCGATCGCCAGCAACGTGCGCAGCGCATCGAGCAGCGTGGTCTTGCCCGAACCGTTGGGGCCGACGACGGTGATGATCGAGGCGTCGAGCGGCAGGGCATAGCGCTGCCAGTAATCCCAGTGCACGACTTCGAGGCTGCGGAATTCAAACATCGTCGGTGTCCTCTGCCGTGTCGGCGGTCGCTGCGTCGTCCGGGTCCGGTTCGGGCGCGTCGCCGGTGTCGGGGCGCGCCGCGCGGGCCTCGGCGATCACGAATGCCAGCGCGCCGTCCATCACCCGGCCGGCGATGCGCTCGTAATCGAAGGCGAGGTCCAGCAGCGGCCCTTCCTGGATGCGCTCCTTGCGGCGGACGATGAAGCCGTGCCGGTTGAGCGTGCCCAGATTCATCTGGATGCGCTGCTTGCCGCCGAGGCGGTCGCCGTAATCGGCGAGCAGCGTGCGCTCGTTGACCGGTTCGACGATCTCGGCGCCGACCGGCACCGGTTTGAGCTCGGCGAACATCTGCTCCTGGTCCTGCTGGCGCTCCACCTCCTGCCGCGTGATCTGGCGCTGGCGCTTGGGCAGCACCAGCAAGGCCCACAGCACGACCAGCAGCGCGGTGGTGTCGCGACTGAGCTGCAGATTGCTCGCCGCCCAGGCATCGCCATGGCCGAAGACGTCGGCCTCCTGCGCGCGCGCGATGCCGACGGCCACGTGCGCGGCATACGGATGTTCGAGCAGGCGCAGGCCGGCGGCGGCGAGGCGGCGGTCGAGATCGTCGCGCAGTTCGGCATCGACGAGCACGCGGCGCACGGCGTGGTCGTCGCGTGGCAACCAGCGCTCGGCCAGCAGGCGTGCGATCAGGGAGGCGGTGGTATCGCTCATGCGGTGGAATCCGGAACACGGCGGCGGCGCGTGCGCGGACGCGTCACCGGGGAAGAAGACGCGTCGGCCTCGAGACCGGGCGAGACGGTGGTGTCGATGTCGTCGCCGGCGGCCTCGCACGCCGAGGCCGGCGCAGGCCACGGGGCGAGGCGATCGGGCACGTCGACGCCGTCCGGCAGCAGCACGCCGCGGCTCATGCTGTGCACCCCCGCGCGGCCCACGGCATCGAGGCCGTTGCCCACGCGCCAGCGCACGGACAGGCGCGCGAGTTCGGCGCCGACGCCGCTGCGCTGCTCCGCGCCGGCGTCGCCGATCAGGCCGAGCAGCGACAGCCGGTAGGCGCTGACCGCGAAACCCGACTGCGGCACCCAGTCGGCGAGCGGCGCTTCGGATTCGATGGCCACCAGCTGGGCCAGCCAGTCCTCGGCGACGTGGTAGTCCTGCGCTGCCGCCGCCGGGGCGTCCAAGTCCTGCGGCGCGCTGCGTGCGGGCGGCAGCGTGGTGTCGTCGCGTTCCGCGCGCTCGCGTTCGACCAGCTCGTATTCGGCGACATCGAGCGCGATCGCGGCCAGTGCGAACGCCGGTTGCGGCGACGTGCACAGCGCGCCGTCCGCGAGCGATGCGAGACCGGCGATGTCGCGGTCGCGCAGAAAGCGGTTGACGTCGGACGACGACAGGCCGCTCGCGCCCAGATGCACGCGATGCCGGTCGAGCTGGTTGAGCGCACGCTGGAACACCGACGCCTGCCGCAGCAGCGCGCTCTGCGCGCGGCCGATCTGCTGGGCCACGCGGTGGGTGGCGGTGTCGAGCTCGCCGTCGGCGGCGATCGCGTGGATCAGTTCGGTGCCCTTCTCCACCCAGCGCCACACCGCCTGCAGGGTGTCGGCGGCACGGCGGATGCGGTGCTCGGAGCCGCTAAGCACGGCCTGGTCGAAGTCGTCGCGCAGTTCGTTGAGGCGCGAGAGCAGATGCTGGAGATCGGCGGCGCCGACGCGGCCGGCCGCCTGTCCGGCGGCGAGCTGCGCGGTGACATACGCCAGGTCGTCGCCTTCGGCATTGAACTGCAGCAACAGACCGAGCGCCGACAGCGCCTGCCGGCCCGCCGGGCTGATCCGGTAGCGCTGCGACTGGGCCTCCCACAGCAGCAATCCGTTGTCGCGCAGGCGGTCGAGCACGGTGCCGAACTTCACCGCGTCGAGGTAGGCGAAGTGCTCGCGCAGCTCCTGCGGGCTCCAGTCCGGTGCCTCGCCGCGCGCGCCCAGCGTGCGCAGCACCAGAAGCCGCACCATCACGCTTTCCTCGCCGCCGTGGAACAGCGTGGAGAACGCGCGGATCTGCTCACGCGCGCCGAGCAGGGGGTGCAGCTCCGGCAGGTCGGCCGCGTCGACCCCGTCGCGCAAGTAGTCCTGGAACGCTTGGATGGCGGCCGTCCGTCTTGGTGGGGCGCCATGGTCGGCGCCCGCGCGGTCACTGACAACTCTTGACAGGGGCCGCTGCGTCCCCGCCGTGCGCCGGTTGCGGCCGACCGGCTTTCCGGTCACGCTGCCCGGTCCATACGCCAGCGTATCCCACCCATGACGCCAGCTTCCGCCCCTGTCGCCAGCGCATCGCCCTATCCGCACCTGCTCGCGCCGCTCGACCTCGGATTCACCACGCTGCGCAACCGCGTGCTGATGGGATCGATGCACACCGGCCTGGAAGATCGCGCCGCGGATTTCCCCAAGCTCGCGGCCTATTTCGCCGAACGCGCGGCAGGTGGCGTCGGCCTGATCGTCACGGGCGGCTTCTCGCCCGATATCGCCGGCTGGCTCAAGCCCTTCGGCGGCAAGCTGTCGTGGCGCTGGGAGACGCGCCGGCACCGGCAGGTGACCGCCGCCGTGCACGGCCACGACGCGAAGATCTGCCTGCAGCTGCTGCACGCCGGCCGCTATGGCTATCACCCGCTGCAGGTCGCGCCGAGCCGGATCAAGGCGCCGATCAATCCGTTCACGCCGCGGGCGCTGTCGACGCGCGGTGTCGACCGCACGATCGGTGCCTACGCGCATGCCGCCAAGCTCGCACGCGAGGCCGGCTACGACGGCGTCGAGATCATGGGCAGCGAGGGCTATCTGATCAACCAGTTCCTCAGCCGGCGCACCAATGCACGCCACGACGCCTGGGGCGGCGACACCGCGCAGCGCATGCGCTTCGCGACCGAGATCGTGCGCCGCGTGCGCGAGGCCGCGGGCGACGATTTCATCATCGTCTACCGGCTGTCGATGCTGGAGCTGGTGCCGGAGGGCTCGGCCTGGAACGACATCGTGATCCAGGCGCAGGCGATCGAGGCTGCCGGCGCCACGATCCTCAACACCGGGATCGGCTGGCACGAGGCACGGGTGCCGACGATCGCCACCTCGGTGCCGCGCGCCGCCTTCGCCGGCGTCACCGCCAAGCTGCGTCCGCATGTCTCGCTGCCGCTGGTGGCGACCAACCGGATCAACATGCCCGACGTGGCCGAACGCCTCCTCGCCGGCGGCGCGGCGGACATCGTGTCGATGGCGCGGCCGCTACTGGCCGATCCGCAATGGGTGGCCAAGGCGCGCGCCGGCACGCCCGAACGCATCAACACCTGCATCGCCTGCAACCAGGCCTGCCTCGATCACGTGTTCCAGAACCGCACCGCGAGCTGCCTGGTGAATCCGCGCGCATGCGCGGAAACCGAACTCAACTATTTCCCGGCTGCAACGCCGCTGCGCGTGGCCGTGGTCGGTGCGGGTCCGGCGGGCCTGGCCTGCGCGACAGTGGCCGCGGAGCGTGGGCACCGGGTCACCTTGTTCGACGCGGCAGACACGATCGGCGGGCAGTTCAACCTGGCCAGACGCGTTCCGGGCAAGGAGGAGTTCAACGAGACGCTGCGCTACTTCGGCCAGCGCATCGCCGACACCGGCGTCGATCTGCGGCTGTCCACCCGCGTCGCCGCCGACGACCTCACCGGCTTCGATGTCGTGGTACTGGCCACGGGCATCGTCCCGCGCCAGGTCGACTTCCCGGGCTCCGAGCATCCGAAGGTGGTCGGCTATGTCGACGTGCTCGAAGGCCACGTCGTGCCGGGGGCGCGCGTGGCGATCATCGGTGCGGGTGGCATCGGCTTCGACGTCGGCGAGTTCCTGGTGGAGCATCCCGGCGCATCGCCGAGCCTGGATCCGGCGACGTGGATGCGCGAATGGGGCGTCGATCCCACGTTCGAGCGTCCGGGCGGCCTGGTGCCGGCGGCGCCGGCGCCCCCCGCCCGGTCCGTGTGGCTGCTGCAACGCAGTCCGGGCCGTCCCGGCGCGCGTCTCGGCAAAACCACGGGCTGGATCCACCGCGGCACGCTGAAGGCCAAGGGCGTGACGATGCTCGGGGGCGTCGAGTATCTCGGCGTCGACGACGCGGGCCTGCGGGTCCGGGTCGACGGCGAGGAGCAATGTCTGGCGGTCGACCACATCGTCGTCTGCGCGGGCCAGATTCCGCGCCGCGACCTGTTGGACGCGCTGCAGGCGGCGGGACGCGTGGTCCACCTGGTCGGCGGCGCCGACGTCGCCGCGGAACTGGACGCGAAGCGTGCGATCGCGCAGGCCAGTCGACTCGCCGCGCGTCTGTGATGTGCGACGCCGTGCTGTTTTCGACGCTCGGCGCTCGCTCAGGATCGGAGGGACCGGTCCAGGCGCCTACCGACGGGCTCGAAGCTGAATAGGACGCAGAAGGGTCGACCGCAAGGCACATCTGACGCCAGCGCGCCAGTGCCCCGCATTCACGTTTGATTGTGAAAGCGGCCGATAGGGTGCCCCCACTTCGTCCTGCCCCCTTCGGCAGGACACCGGCCCGATCCGCCTCTTGCGGACTTCGGCGCCCGGGCGAAAGCAGGCCATAGAGTCGCCGCCCTCCCCAATACGCCATGCCGGTTTCTGCGGCCGTCCACGTTCCTTGACCGGAACGGGGACGAGCGCGCCGGCGCAACGCAGCAAGGAGTCGTTTGATGAAACTGGAATGGGTCATGTGGCTGGCATCCGTGCTGCCACCCCCTGCCGCCGATTCGCTCTGTCTGAGCACCACGGTGTATCTGGAAGCCCGCGACCAGTCGGTCCGCGGGCAGGAAGCCGTCGCCGAGGTCGCCCTGCGCCGGCAGGAAAGCGGACTCTGGGGCGAATCGATGTGCGAGGTGGTCACGGCGCGCCGCCAGTTCGCGCCGACGATCCTGTCGCCGAACACACGTCTGGCGAACACCAACGCCTGGACGCGCGCGGTCAGTGTGGCGCTGGAATCCGAACGCAACTGGTCGCTGCCGCCCGAGCAGCGTCGCCAGGTCGTCCCCGGAGCCAGCCACTTCATGGCGCACGCCATTGCCGCCCCCACGTGGCGCAATGCGCAGCAGGTGGCGACGATCGGCGACCACACCTTCCTGCGCGTGCAGCCTCTGCGCCCGAGCCCGGCCGTGCGCGACGCACGCGCACGGGGCTGATCCGGGTCCGCCCTCCGCTCCGGGTTCCGTCACCAGCGTGCCGCGCGCATGATGGCGGTTTTCCGCATCCCGGAGCCCGCATGCTGACCCTCTACACCAAACCCGGCGCCTGTTCCCTGGCCGACCACATCGTGCTGCAGTGGATCGGCGGGCCGTTCGAAGCGCGGGTGGTCGACGCGACGCAGATGAAGGAACCGGAGTTTCTCGCACTCAACCCCGCCGGCACGGTGCCTGTGCTGGTCGAGGGCGATTGGGTGCTGACCCAGAACGCAGCGATCCTGGGCTATCTGGCCGACAGCCATCCCGAGGCCAAGCTCGGCGGTGACGGTTCGCCGCAGGGTCGCGCCGAGGTCAACCGCTGGCTGGCGCTGCTCAACGCCGATCTGCATCCCGCGTTTCATCCGCTGTTCGGCAGCACCAAGTATCTCGAGGATGCGGATGCGGTCGATCGCACACGCAAGCACGCGATGCAAAAGATCCGCGGCTACTACGAGCGTCTCGACGCACACCTTGGCGGCCGCGACTACCTCGTCGGGACGCGTTCGATCGCGGATCCGTATCTGTTCGTGACCCTGCAGTGGGCCAAGCGTTTGAAGCTCGATCTGGGCGGCCTCGACAATCTGCATGCGTTCGATGCCCGCATGGCGGCCGACGCGGGCGTGCGCGCGGCGATGGAAGCCGAAGGCGTGCTGTAGGCAGCCCGCCGGGCGCGAACAGTCACGGCGAAGGACCGGACCTTCCTGCACATCGCCAACGGGCGCGCCGGTTGCGGGCGTCGCGCCCCCGTGCCGGATGAACCAGGTCGATCGTTGGCGTGTGCTCCGCGGCGCGCTCGTCTCCGGGACACACGGCCCCTGCGCGTTCCGTCATCCGCCTCGCAGACGCGCAGGAATGTCGGCGCAGCGAGGGACGGCGCGATCAGGCCCGCCTGCGATGACGCGGCGGCTCACCGATGCCCCGATGCACGCAGGTGTCGGCGCGTGACCCGACCGGAATGCGTCGACTGCACGTGCCGATGCGCGGGTCAAGCGCTGCGTCGGCGACTCGTCGCGCCGCTGGCGAATTATTCACCAGCCTCTCGAGACCCGCTTCCGACCGGGCCTCGCGACGCTTACCCACAGCCTTGTCATCGATTCATCCACACCCGCTGTGGATCAACTGACGGCTAGTGCGTGAGGCCACGCAGGTCAAGCGCGATGTGCCCGCTCCGGATCGATCAACCGAGGACATCGCCGGGCACGCGGATCGCGCCGTCCATCAGCACGCGCGCCGAACGCGACATGATCGCCTTGGCGACGGTCCACTGGCCGTCGACTTCGATCGCTTCCGCGCCGACGCGCAAGGTGCCCGAGGGATGCCCGAAGCGCACCGACGTGCGCGCGTCGCCGCCCGCGGCCAGATTCACCAGCGTACCGGGAATCGCCGCCGCGGTACCGATCGCCACTGCGGCCGTGCCCATCATCGCGTGGTGCAGCTTGCCCATCGACAGCGCGCGCACCAGCAGATCGACATCGCCGGCCGCAATGGCCTTGCCGCTCGACACCACGTGATCGCGCGGCGGCGCGACGAACGCGACCTTGGGCGTGTGCTGGCGCTTCGGCGCCTCGGAGACATCACTGATGAGCCCCATGCGCACCGCGCCGTGCGCGCGGATGCTCTCGAACATCGCGAGCGCTTTCGCGTCACCGTTGATCGCATCCTGCAGCTCGCTGCCGGCGTAGCCGATCGAAGCGGCGTCGATGAAGATGGTCGGGATGCCGACGTTGATCATCGTCGCGCGCACTGTGCCGAGGCCCGGCACCTCGAGATCGTCGACAAGATGGCCGGTGGGAAACATCGCCCCGCCACCCTCGCCTTCGTCGGCAGGATCGACGAACTCCAGCACGATCTCCGCGGCGGGAAACGTCACACCGTCGAGTTCGAAGTCGCCGGTCTCCTGCACCTGCCCGTCCGCGATCGGTACGTGCACGATGATGGTCTTGCCGATGTTCGCCTGCCACACGCGCACCGCGACGGTGCCGTCGTGCGGAATGCGCGCCGCATCGATGAACCCGTTGGCGATCGCGAACGGCCCCACCGCGGTGCTGAGGTTGCCGCAGTTGCCGCTCCAGTCGACGAACGCGCTGTCGATCGACACCTGGCCGTAGAGATAGTCGACGTCGTGATCCGGCACCGATGCGGGCGCGATGATCACGCACTTGCTGGTCGACGAGGTCGCGCCGCCCATGCCGTCGGTGTGCTTGGCGTAGGGATCGGGCGAACCGATGACGCGCATCAGCAATGCATCGCGCGCGGGACCGGGCACCTGCGCGGCGACAGGCAGGTCTTCGAGGCGGAAGAACACGCCTTTCGACGTGCCGCCGCGCATGTACGTGGCGGGAATGCGGAGCTGGGGGACAAATGCCATGACGGATTCCGGCTTGGATAGCGGATGGGTTACTAGAAGAGCGCTTCCTGCACGACTGGCGGGTCCAGCTCGTGCAGCAATGGCCAGCGGCCAATCACCTCGTGACGGTAAGGATCTCCGCCGCCGACGATGAGGCACAACTCACTAAGAGCCCACGGGATGGGAGGCTCGATCGTGATGTTCGCGAAGGACCTCTTGGCTTTGTAGCTCAAGGTGATGTGGGGCGTCACACCTGTCGCGATCTCTGCGAACTCAGCTTTGACAAGTGCCGCCTTCACCGCTTCGTGCAGCGCCTTGAATGCTTTCGGCACACCAAAAGCGCGCAGCGTGCAGTGTTGATTGCCACTTTTGAGCTCCGGCCCTTCGATGCGGTTGAACTGCAACGTGCATGCGTGTGCTGTGATGCTCGCGCCGACTCGTTGCAGTTTTTCGCATTGCTCCGCTGTTGGATTGAATATCCTCTCCGAGAGCGATTGGTGCCAGTTCTCAGGCGAGAACATCTTTCCGCCCAGCGCGCTCTCCAGCCCGAGCTCGACCAAACGCTGCAGCGCTTCCGCGCGCCATTGCACGGTCGGCAGGATGGCGAAAAAAATCCGCGGTGATGGAGACACTGCAGCCATCTCAAGCGACTTTCGAAGATTCCAGAAAATCCTGCGCAAACCGCTGCAGCACACCGCCGGCTTCGTATACCGATGCCTCCTCGTCGGAATCGAGACGGCACAGCACCGGCACATTGACTTGGGTGCCGTCGGTCCTGTGGATCACCAGCGTGAGGATCGCGCGCGGCGTGCAGTCGCCGATCACGTCGAAGGTTTCGGTGCCGTCGATGCCGAGCGTCAGGCGGGTCACGCCGGGCTGGAACTCCAACGGCAGCACGCCCATGCCGATCAGGTTGGTACGGTGGATGCGCTCGAAGCCTTCGGCGACGATCGCTTCCACGCCCGCCAGACGCACGCCCTTGGCCGCCCAGTCGCGCGAGCTGCCCTGGCCGTAATCGGCGCCGGCGATGATCACCAGCGGCTGCTTGCGCGCCATGTAGGTCTCGATCGCTTCCCACATGCGGACGACCTGGCCTTCCGGCTCGATGCGCGCCAGTGACCCCTGGCGCACCGTGCCGTCGACGATCGCCATCTCGTTGACGAGTTTCGGATTGGCGAACGTGGCGCGCTGCGCGGTGAGGTGATCGCCGCGATGGGTCGCGTAGGAATTGAAGTCTTCTTCCGGCACGCCCATCTTCGCGAGGTACTCGCCGGCCGCGCTGTCGGCCATGATCGCGTTCGACGGCGAGAGGTGGTCCGTCGTGATGTTGTCGCCCAGCACCGCGAGCGGTCGCATGCCGGTCAGCGTGCGCGCGCCGGCCAAGGCACCCTCCCAATACGGGGGCCGTCGGATGTAGGTGCTCATGGGCCGCCAGTCGTACAGCGGCGTGACGCGCTCGCCGGTGTCGACGTGCAGTTTGAACATCGGGCCATAGACGGCGCGGAACTGTTCCGGCTTGACGCTGGCCTTGACCACCGCGTCGATTTCTTCATCGGATGGCCAGAGATCCTTGAGCGTCACCGCGTTGCCGTCGTGGTCGATGCCGAGCACGTCCTTCTCGATGTCGAAGCGCACGGTGCCGGCGATCGCGTAGGCGATGACCAGCGGCGGTGACGCGAGGAAGGCCTGCTTGGCATAAGGATGGATGCGGCCGTCGAAGTTGCGGTTGCCGCTGAGCACGGCGGTCGCATACAGATCCCGGTCGATGATCTCCTGCTGGATCGCAGGATCCAGCGCGCCGCTCATGCCGTTGCAGGTGGTGCAGGCGAAGGCGACGATGCCGAAGCCGAGCTGCTCGAGATCGGGCAGCAGGCCGCTCTCTTCGAGGTACAGCTGCACGGCCTTGGAGCCCGGCGCGAGTGAGCTCTTGACCCACGGCTTGCGCGTCAGGCCGCGCGCACGCGCGTTGCGTGCGAGCAAACCGGCGGCGATGACGTTGCGCGGGTTCGAGGTGTTCGTGCAGCTGGTGATCGCGGCGATGATCACCGCGCCGTCGGGCATCGTGCCGTCGGTCGGCATCTCCCACGCGCCGGCGATGCCGCTGGCGGCGAGATCGCTGGTCGCCACGCGTTTGTGCGGGTTCGACGGGCCGGCCATGTTGCGGACCACGCTCGACAGGTCGAAGTGCAGCGTGCGCACGTATTCGGCGCTGGCCAGCGAATCCGCCCACAGGCCGGCGGCCTTGGCGTAGGTCTCGACCAGCGCGACCTGGGTGTCTTCGCGGCCGGTCAGACGCAGATAGTCGAGCGTGTTGTCGTCGATGAAGAACATCGCCGCGGTGGCGCCGTACTCGGGCGCCATGTTGGAGATCGTCGCGCGATCACCGACCGACAGCGCGGCCGCGCCGGGTCCGCGGAATTCCAGATATGCACCGACGACCTTCGACTTGCGCAGGAATTCGGTCAGCGCCAGCACGACATCGGTCGCGGTGATGCCGGGGCCTGGACGCCCCGCGAGTTCGACGCCGACGATCTCCGGCGTGCGCATCCACGACGCGCGACCGAGCATGACGTTCTCGGCTTCGAGTCCGCCGACGCCGATCGCGATCACGCCCAGCGCATCGACATGCGGCGTGTGGCTGTCGGTACCGACGCAGGTGTCCGGGAACGCGACGCCGTCCTGCACGTAGACCACCGGCGACATCTTCTCCAGATTGATCTGGTGCATGATCCCGTTGCCCGGCGGAATCACCTCGACGTTGCGGAAGGCCTGTTTGGTCCAGTCGATGAAGTGGAAGCGGTCGGCATTGCGGCGGTCTTCGATCTCGCGGTTCCGGGTGAACGCATCCGGGTCATAGCCACCGCACTCCACCGCCAGCGAGTGGTCGACGATCAGCTGCACCGGCACGACAGGATTGACCTTGGCCGGGTCCCCGCCCTGATCGGCGATCGCATCGCGCAGCCCGGCCAGATCCACCAGCGCGGTCTGCCCGAGGATGTCGTGGCAGACCACGCGCGCCGGATACCACGGAAAGTCGATGTCCTGGCGCAGTTCGATCAACTGGCGCAGCGCATCGTCGAGCAGCGCGGGGTCGCAGCGCCGCACCAGATTCTCGGCGTGCACGCGTGCGGTGTAGGACATGCGGTCATACGCGCCTGGCGCGAGCGCGTCTACAGCTGCGCGCGCGTCGAACCAGTCGAGCTTCGTGCCGGGAAGGGGTTTGCGGTGCTGGCTGTTCATGGCGGGCGTTCGAGAAGAAGGAAATGTATCAAGCTCGTTCCACACAAGCGGGAGTCCAGTGCATCGCTGTCGTTCGACGAAAGTCGCTGGATCCCCGCGATTGCGGAGATGACGAGCAAAGGCTTAATTGCGTTCGGCGATCGGCACGAAGGCCTGGTCCTCGGGCCCGGTGTAGTTCGCGCTGGGGCGGATGATCTTTCCGTCGATGCGCTGCTCGATGACGTGGGCGCTCCAGCCGGCCGTACGCGCGATGACGAACAGCGGGGTGAACATCGCGGTCGGCACGCCCATCATGTGGTAGCTCACCGCGCTGAACCAGTCGAGATTCGGGAACATCTTCTTGATGTCCCACATCACCGTTTCCAGACGCTCGGCAATGTCGTACATCTTGCGGCTGCCCACTTCGTCCGACAGCTCGCGGGCCACGGTCTTGATGACCTCGTTGCGCGGGTCGCTGACCGTGTAGACGGGGTGGCCGAAGCCGATGATCACTTCCTTCTTTTCCACGCGTGCGCGGATGTCGGCCTCCGCTTCGTCCGGCGTGTCGTAACGCTTCTGCACTTCGAACGCCACCTCGTTCGCGCCGCCGTGCTTCGGACCGCGCAACGCGCCGATGCCGGCCGTGATGCACGAATGCATGTCGCTGCCGGTGCCGGCGACGACGCGGCTGGCGAAGGTCGATGCATTGAACTCGTGCTCGGCGTAGAGGATCAGCGAGGTGTGCATGGCCTTGACCCAGGAGTCGCGCGGCGCGTGACCGTGCAGCAGGTGCAGGAAATGCCCGCCGATCGAATCGTCATCGGTCTCGACGTCGATCGCGCGACCGTTGTGGCTCCAGTGATACCAGTACAGCAGCATCGAGCCGAGCGAGGCCATCAGCTTGTCGGCGATGTCGCGCGCACCGGGATGGTTGTGGTCGTCCTTCTCCGGCTGCACGCAGCCGAGCACCGAGACGCCGGTACGCATGACGTCCATCGGATGCGCGGACGGCGGCAGTTCCTCGAGCGCGGCCTTCACCGCGGCCGGAATGCCGCGCAGGGACTTCAGCTTGGCCTTGTAGCCGCGCAGTTCCGCCTCGTTGGGCAGCTTGCCGTGAACCAGCAGATAGGCGATCTCCTCGAACTCGCTGGTGCGCGCGAGATCGAGGATGTCGTAGCCGCGGTAGTGCAGGTCGTTGCCACTGCGGCCGACGGTGCACAGCGCGGTGTTGCCGGCGGCCGTGCCGCTCAGCGCGACGGACTTCTTCGGCTTGAAGCCGGGGGCGGTGGTGGCGGTGTCGCTCATCTGGAATCTCCGTTGGATGCCCGCGGGCACGGATGGAATGATCGGAAGTCGCTTACTTCTTCGAGGCGAACAGCGCGTCGAGGCGCTGCTCGAAGGCGTGGTAGCCGATGCGCTCGTAGAGCTCCTCGCGGGTCTGCATCGCATCGACGACGCTCTGCTGGTGTCCGTCGCGGCGCACCGCGGTGTACACCGCTTCGGCGGCCCTGTTGGCGGCGCGGAACGCCGACAGCGGGAACAGCTGGATCGCGACCCCGGCCGAGGCCAGCTCGTCGCGGGTGAACAGCGGCGTCTTGCCGAACTCGGTGATGTTGGCGAGGACCGGCACCTTGACCGCGTCGACGAAGCGGCGATAGGTGTCGAGGTCGTAGGCCGCCTCGGCGAAGATGCCGTCGGCGCCGGCCTCGACGCAGGCGATGGCGCGTTCGATTGCGGCGTCCACGCCGTCGACCTGGATCGCATCGGTGCGCGCGATCAGGAAGAAGTCGGGATCGGTCTTCGCATCGGCCGCGGCCTTGACCCGGTCGACCATCTCGCCCTGCGACACGATCTCCTTGCCCGGACGATGGCCGCAGCGCTTGGCGCCGACCTGGTCCTCGATGTGGCAGGCCGCTGCGCCGGCCTTGATCAGCGACTTCACCGTGCGCTCGATGTTGAACGCGCTCGGCCCGAAGCCGGTGTCGATGTCGACCAGCAGCGGCAGGTCGCAGACGTCGGTGATGCGGCGCACGTCGATCAACACGTCCTCGATCGTATTGATGCCGAGGTCCGGCAGGCCCAGCGAGCCCGCGGCGACGCCGCCGCCCGAGAGGTAGATCGCCTGGAAGCCGGCGCGCTTGGCCAGCAGCGCGTGGTTGGCGTTGATCGCGCCGATCACCTGCAGCGGCGATTCGGCAGCGAGCGCGGCGCGGAATTTCGCGCCTGCGGAAAGCGTGGACATGGGCTGACTCCGGACTGCGGTGTACCGCGACGGCATGCAATCTGGCACCATCCGACAGGTTGATCAATCTTGATCGAATCAATCAATACATCGGGATTCAAGGTGAATGCACGCGACGGCGACCTGATGTCCGCGGCCGAGGCCTGCGCGGCGCTCGGCATCAGCACCGCGACACTCTATGCCTACGTCAGCCGGGGCCTGCTCGAATCGCGCCCCGGCGCCGACCACCGCAGCCGTGTCTACCTGCGCCAGGACGTCGAACGCCTCACCCAGCGCAAGCGCGCCGGCCGAGGTGCGGCGCGCGGTGCGGCGCAGAGCCTCGACCGCGGCCTGCCGGTGATGGAGACCCGGATCTCCCTGATCCGGCCCGACAGCCCCTATTACCGCGGGCGCTCGGCGGTGGCGATGGTGCGCAGCGGCGCCACGCTCGAAGACACCGCACGCCTGCTGTGGGATTGCGGCGACGCCGATCCGTTCGATGCCGACGCCGGCCACTGGCCCGCGCGCGCGGCGGCGATCGCCGGCGACGCCACGCTGCCGCCGATCGAACGCGCGATGGCGGCGATCCCCCTGCTCGCCCCGGACCTGCGGCATTCGCTGAGCGCCGCGCCGGCCGCCAAGCGCGGCGTCGCCGCGACACTGCTGCGCCAGAACGCCGCGTTGCTCGTCGCCGGCTCGCCGGATGCGCGGCCCGTGCATGCGCTGCTGGCCGAGTCCTGGCGCCCGGGTGACGCGGCCTTCTCCGAACTGGTGCGCGCGGCCCTGGTGCTGTGCGCGGACCACGAACTCAATGTCTCGGCATTCGCCGCCCGCGTGGTCGCCTCGACCGGCGCGCATCTGCATGCCACGGTGTGCGCGGGTCTCGCTGCGCTGTCGGGACCGCGTCACGGCGGCGCGACCGCGCGCGCGCATGCGCTGATCCGCGAGGCCTGCGACGCCCCCTCGCCCGCCGCCTTCGTGGCCGAGCGCTGGCAACGCGGCGACGACCTGCCCGGCTTCCATCACGTGCTGTATCCCGACGGTGATCCGCGCGCCGCCGAAGTGCTGGCGATGCTGCGCGCACGTCATGCGGGTGATGCACGCATGCAGCAGGTGGAGGCGGTACTGCACTCGGCGGCCGAGACCAGCGGCCGGCATCCCAACATCGACGGCATGCTCGCGGCGATCTGCTTCGTGCACGGCCTGCCGGCGACGCCGGCATTGTGCATGTTCGCCGCCGGCCGCCTCGCGGGCTGGCTGGCGCATGCGCTGGAACAGCAGGAACTGGGCATGCTGATCCGCCCGCGCGCGCATTACACCGGCGTCGCGCCGGCGGAATGACGGTGCGCGTGCAGGCGCGCGACGGCGCGCCCACGCGCACCGGCGCTCCGGCACACCCTCCGCGCGCGAGCGCGCCTGGAGACGAGCACTCAGCCCGCGTCCGCGCCCCGCTCCAGCACGCGACGCACATCCTCCAGCGCGTTCGGATCATCCAGCGTCGAGAGATCCCCCGGATCCCGGGCTTCCGCCAGCGCCTGCAGCGACCGCCGCAGCAATTTGCCCGAGCGCGTCTTCGGCAGGGCGTTGACCACGTAGACGCGCGCCGGCCGGGCCACCGCGCCCAGCTGATCGGCGACCGTGCGCATCATCTCGGCCGCCGTCGCCTGCTGCGCCACCGCATCCGCGGCGGTCTGCTTGAGCGTGGCGAACACCACCGGCACCTGGCCCTTGAGCGCGTCGGCGACACCGATCACCGCGGCCTCGGCCACCGCCGGGTGGCTGGACACCGCTTCCTCGATCTCGCGCGTACCGAGACGATGGCCGGCGACGTTGATGACATCGTCGGTGCGGCCGAGGATGAAGGTGTAGCCGGCCTCGTCCTGGATCGCCCAGTCCAGCGAGCTGTAGAGCAGCTCGCTGAAGTGCGAGAAATAGCTCGACACAAAGCGCGCATCGTCGTTCCAGACCGTGGTCATGCAGCCCGGCGGCAGCGGCGGCCGGATCACCAGCACACCCTTGGTGCCGGGCGGCACGCGCGCGCCGGTGGCCTCGTCGATCACGCGCAGATCGAAACCCGGCGTCGGCAGGCCCGGGGACCCGAATTTCACCGGTCGGAGTTCGACCCCCGGCATCAGCGCCAGCACCGGCCAGCCGGTTTCGGTCTGCCAGTAGTTGTCGATGACGGTCGTGCCGCCGAGACCGTCGCTGATCCACGTCGCCGTCGGTCCGTCGAGCGGCTCGCCGGCGAGAAACAGGTAGCGCAGCTGCGACAGGTCGTATTGCGCGAGGAACTTCGGATCCTGCTTCTTCAGCACGCGGATGCCGGTGGGCGACGAGAACATCGTGCGCACACCGTAGTGGGCGCAGATCTTCCACCAGATGCCGGGATCGGGCGTGGTCGGCAGGCCTTCGTAGAGAATCGAGGTCGCCCCCGCGATCAGCGGCCCGTAGACGTTGTAGGAATGGCCCACGGCCCAGCCCACGTCCGAGGTGGAGAACATCACCTGGCCGGCGCGGATGTCGTAGATCGACCACATCGACAGCGCCATCGCGACCGCATAGCCGCCGACATCGCGCTGCACGCCCTTGGGCTTGCCGGTGGTGCCGGAGGTGTAGAGCAGATAGCTCGGCTCGTTGGATTCCAGCCAGGTCACCGGCACGTCGGTGCCGGCGTGTTGCGCGCGCAGCGCGGCGTAGTCGAGGTCGCGGCCTTCGACGCGTGTGTAACCCGGCGCGAGGCCGCGGTCGACGATCAATACCTTGGGCGGTGGCGACTTCGCCTCCGCGCACGCGGCATCGATCAACGGCTTGTACGGAATGATCTTGCCGCCGCGGCTGCCGGCATCGGCGGCGATCAACAGCGCCGGCGTCGCATCGTCGATGCGCAGCGCCAGGTTGTGCGCGGCGAAACCGCCGAAGACCACCGAATGCACTGCACCGATGCGCGCGCAGGCCAGCATCGCGAACACGGCCTCGGCCATGTTGGGCATGTAGATGACGACGCGGTCGCCGCGGCCCACGCCGAGCGCCACGAGCACCGCGGCGAAATCGTTGACCTCGCGATGCAGCTGCGTATAGGTGAGTTCGCGGGTCTCGTTGGTCTCGGTCGAGATCGCAACGAGCGCGAGCTGGTCACCGCGCGCCTCGTGATGCCGGTCGACGGCGTTGTAGCAGAGGTTGGTCTGGCCGCCGACGAACCACTTGCGGAACGGCGGGTTCGAATCGTCGAGGATCCGCTGCGGCGCGGTGTGCCAGTGGATCGCCCGCGCCTGCTCGCCCCAGAAGCCCTCGGGGTCCTCGATGGAACGGCGGTGGAAGGCCTCGTAGCCCATGTCGACACTCCGGACGCGACGACGTGCCGCAGCATAGCCCGGCGCCCCGGACCCGGACCGCTCGACCTTCGTCGCATGGGCGGGCCCGCGCCTGCCCGCGGGCAGGCGCCGTTCACGCCAGCGGCAAGGTGCGCTCCGCGCGGCAGAGCGCGTCGTGCAGCGCGCGCACTGCATCGATCGCCGGGTCGGCCGCGCCCTCGCCGAGGGTGCGCACGTAGCGGCACGCGGCAAATCCCTCGGCGCGCCGCTCGTAGTCCTCGATCCAACGACGCCGCTCCGGCATGCGTGCGGGGTCGATCGGCCAGGTACCGGGCCGTGGACGGATGTGCCGCTCGATGCCGATCCGCCACGGCTTGGGGCTGACCCGGGCGCGGAAGCAGCGCTGCCGCACGCACATCAGCGCGTACACCGGATCGGCCCCCAACGCGGCGAAGCACGTCGCCACCTCCTGCTCGCGCGGATCGAAGCCGCGATGCAGGGCGAGCAGTCGCACGCCCGCGGGTGTCGCGTACTGCCGCAGGCGCCACGCCGGATGCTGGCGCACGAACGCCTCGATCCGCCGGTCCGCCGCCGCGGCCGGGCCACCGTCCCTGTTCCGGCGCGCGGCGTGGATGCGACGCGCGATCCACGCACCCAGGGCGAGCGCGATGCCCGTCGCCAGAAGCCCGACCAGCCACGAACCCGCTGCGCCGCCGATGCCCGCCGCGAGCATCAGCAACGGCACCCGGCAGCCCCATCGAAGCGCACGGTCCGGGCCCGGATCGTGGAAATCGATGTCCACGAACAAGGCGCGCGGCGTGTTGAGGCAGCGCGCGCCGTAGGCGTTGCGGGTGATGACGCTGTCGCCCTCGCGCGCCACGATCTCCTCGCGGATCGGCACGCCCTCAGACCCGTTGTAGGGCCGCCTGGCCTCACGGCGCGGGAGCGCCTCGCCGGCCAGCACCCGCTCGAAGGCCTCACGCGTACGTGCATCGGCCAGTGCCTGGGCGTCTTCCAGGCTGAGGTCGGACCAGCCGAAACGGCGCACGGTGACCTGCCGGCCCCTCGTGCGGTGTTGCAACCGGCCTTCGGCCCAGTACTGCGGAACGATCATGTGCCTCCCCCTTCGGCCACCCGCCGCAATGGCCAGGCAAAAAAAAGCGCCGGGAATCCCGGCGCTTCTTGTACACCCCTACGGCTGCGGTCAGCCCAGCAGATGCGCCACGCCGCTGCGCTCTTCCTCGAGCTCGGCCAGGGTCTTGTCGATGGCCTTCTGGCTGAAGTCGTCGACTTCGAGGTCCTTGACCAGCGTGTACTCGCCGTTCTGCGTGGTCACCGCGAAGCCGAAGATCACGCCTTCGGGGATGCCGTAGCTGCCGTCGGACGGCACGCCCATCGTCACCCACTTGCCGTTGCTGCCCAGCACCCAGTCGCGGATGTGGTCGATGGCGGCATTGGCGGCCGAGGCCGCCGACGACAGGCCGCGCGCTTCGATGATCGCCGCGCCGCGCTTGCCGACCTGCGGGATGAAGGTGTTGGCGTTCCAGTCGGCGTCGCCGACCTTGTCCTTGAGGTTGACGCCGTTCGCGGTGGCGAAGCGGTAGTCCGGGTACATGGTCGGGCTGTGGTTGCCCCAGACGATCAGGCCCTCGATGTCGCCGACGGCGACCTCGGCCTTGGCTGCCAGCTGGCTCAGCGCGCGGTTGTGGTCGAGGCGCAGCATCGCGGTGAAGTTACGCGGGTTGAGATCCGGCGCCGACTTCATGGCGATGTAGGCGTTGGTGTTGGCCGGGTTGCCGACCACCAGCACCTTGACGTCACGCGAAGCGACCTTGTTCAGCGCCGCGCCCTGGGCGGTGAAGATCTTGGCGTTCTCGAGCAGCAGATCCTTGCGCTCCATGCCCGGGCCGCGCGGACGCGCGCCGACGAGCAGCGCGATGTCGACGTCCTTGAACGCGACTTCCGCATCGTCGGTGCCGATGACGCCGGCCAGCAGCGGGAACGCGCAGTCCTCGAGCTCCATGATCACGCCCTTGAGCGCGGCCTGCGCCTTGTCGATCGGCAGCTCGAGCAGCTGCAGGATCACCGGCTGGTCCTTGCCCAGCATTTCGCCGGAGGCGATGCGGAACAGCAGGGCGTAGCCGATCTGGCCGGCAGCACCGGTCACGGCAACACGGACGGGAGTCTTCATGGAATGTCCTTCTTGTTCATGCGGGGGGAATTTGTGGAACGGGCCGGGCGATCAGTAGATCCGATACCCCAGCGGTTGCAGCCGGTCGGCCAGTGCCGCGGTGTCGTAACCGCGCACCACCTGCTGGCCGATCACGGTGACCGGAACACCGCGCGCGCCGATCGCACGCATGGCCCGCGCACCGTCGGGCGTGTCGATGTCCAGCACGCGGTAACGCACCTTGGCCGCGGCGAATTCGGCCTGCTGCCGACGGCAGTAACCGCACCACTCCGCCGCGAGCATGACGATGCCCGTCTCCCCGGTCCCCCTGCGGGGATCGTCCGCTTGCAGTTGCGGTGCGGCGCCGTGGAGATGCAGCCAGGCACCTGCGAGCGCGAGCGTTCCGAGCAGCACGAGAATCCGCACGCCGCAGACTCAGGTCAGCTCCGCGAAGAACTCGCGGATGCGGGCGAGCCCGGGCGCGAGCTGCGCTTCGGGACAGGTGTAGCTGATGCGCAAGCTGCGCGGCTCGCCGAAGGCCGACCCCGGCACGCAGGCGACACCCTTCGTTTCGAGGAGCGCGGTGCACAGGTCCACGTCGGTGTCGATGCGCCGACCGCCGTGCGACCTTCCGAATGCGACGCTGATGTCGGGGAACACGTAGAACGCACCGGCCGGCTTCGGACAGACCACGCCCGGAATCTCCGCCAGCGCCGCCATCACCACATCGCGACGCGCCTGGAACTCGGCGCACTTGGCCTCCGGCACGTCCTGGGGGCCGTTCAACGCGGCGACCGCGGCGGCCGTGACCACCTCGGGCACGTTGGTGATGTGGTTCGAATTCATCGTCGCGAAGGCCCTGGCGACGGTCTCGGGACCGGCCAGCAGCCCGACGCGCCAGCCCGGCATGCCGTAGGTCTTGGACAGCGAGTCGACGAAGACCGTGCGCTCGCGCAGCTCGGGCCGTGCCTGGACGACGTTGTGGTAGCCGACGCCGTCGAACACCATCCGGTTGTAGATGTCGTCGGTGACGATCCACGTGTCCGGGTGGCGCACCAGCACCTCGGCCAACGCGGCGATTTCGCCCCGCGTATAGACCATGCCGGTCGGATTCGACGGGTTGTTGAACAGGAAGACCTTGGGCTTGGCCGCCAGCGCGGCCTCGAGTTGCGCCGGCGTCAGCTTGTAGTCCTGCTCGGGCGGGCACGGCAGCAACTGGATGTCGGCGCCGACGATCTCGGCGATGTCCAGATAGGTCGTCCAGTAGGGCGTTGCGAACGCGAAGCCGTCGCCTTCGTCGAGCAGCACCTCGGCGAGCGTATAGAGGATGTGCTTGGCGCCGATGCCGCTGGCGCAATGCGCGCGGGTGTAGCCCGGCAGGCCGATGCGGTCGAGATGTCCGATGAACGCATCCAGCAGCGCGTCGCTGCCGCGGTTGCTGCCGTACTGGCCGCTGTCGTGCTCGAGCGCATCGCGTGCGGCCGCATAGACGTGGGGACCCGGCAGGAAATTGGGCACGCCGATCGAGAAGCTGATGATGTCCCGCCCCTCCGCCTTCAGGCGCCTGGCCTTCTCGGCGACCTGCATGATGGCGCTGGGCTTGGCGCGGCCGGTGCGCCGGGCGAGCGTAGGCATCGCACAACCTCGTTCTGGAGCGGCTGGAAGGCGGTGGACCCGCTGTTTTTCGGCGGCAGATGGTAGCACGCGGCCCGGCCGTGCCCGGCGGACGTGTCGACCACGCGCGGGTCGGCGGCGGTCGGGTTCCTGGCCCACCCGTCGTTGCGGTCGAGATGGTCGTTTCCGCTGCCTGCCCCTGTCATGCAGGCGTGCAGCCGGGGAACGGCATCGGGCTGCCGGGCCGCTGCGGTGACGGTAGGGCGCCACAGGGGTATCGCCGAAAATTGCACCCGCCGGACGCGCACCCATGATCGCGCTCCGCGAAGGCGATGTCGCTGCAGGCCCCGAGCTTCGCGCGGGCCAGGCAGCCGATCGGATCTGCGCTTCATGTCGGAGGCGCGACCGTCGCCTGCGAATCGCCATCCAGATGGCCTGACAATCGTATTCCGTGAACGCGCGGTGCCAGACCAGGATCATGCGCCGGTTGCCGGACCCGCTGCGGCGCAGCGTGCACCGGGGTCCAGCACCTGCAGGCTCGCAATTACGCCGGCGCCTTCATCGACGTGGCGGCATCAGGGAAAGACGCCCTCTCGGTTCAACCCGGCCGGCCGTGGCGGCTCGCCATACGCCGTTCGCACGATGCACGGGCAGATGGGGCGACTAGTCCACCGCGTGAATCGCCACGACGCATCGGCGCCGGCCGGATCACACACTCCAGAACCTCACGTGACTCACTCAAGCCAGGCGCTGCCCGCTTCGGCGACACGGGCTGGAGGCATCGATACCGGACTGCGGCGCTGCTGCATCACAGCCGGCGCGTGGAGTGAGAACCAGGGCGGATGATTCTCCACATAGCCCTGGCCAGATCGGCGCCGCACGGTCCGGAAACAGGACAGACCGGCGTGGCCGGCCTGTCCTCGCACTCATGCCGCGAGCGTCTTGTTCCATTCGGCCACGCGGTCGGCCTTGGCTGCGAGCACTGCGTCCGCATCGCCCTCGATCGTCACCGACTTGATGGCATCGCCCTGCTTCACCGCATCGACGACATCGAGGCCTTCGGTGACCTTGCCGAACACGGTGTGCTTCCCGTCGAGCCAATCGGTCTTGATGTGGGTGATGAAGAACTGGCTTCCGTTGGTATTCGGACCGGCATTGGCCATCGAGAGCACCCCACGGTCGTGCTTGACGCCGTTGTTGGTCTCGTCCTCGAACCGGTAGCCCGGGCCGCCGCGGCCGGAGCCCTCGGGGCAGCCGCCCTGGATCATGAAGTCCGGAATCACCCGGTGGAAACCCAGGCCGTCGTAGAAGCCGCGCTTGGCCAGGTTGACGAAGTTGGCGACGGTCAGCGGTGCCTTGTCGGCAAACAGCTCGACGCGGATCTGGCCACGGTCGGTGTCGAATACGGCGTTCAGGGACATGAGGAATCCTGGAGTGGGAAAGGCCGCCGGGAGGCCGGCGAACCGGCTAGATGCGGCCGCCCTCCCGTAATTCAAGCCGGCTGAAGCCTCCGCGCGCCATGCGGCGGCGCAACACGGTATAATTCCGGGCTCATTCACTGACTTCTGTGCGCCCCGGTCTTCGACTCTGGCGCAGCCTTGCCCATGTCCATCGAACGCCTGCGCAACATCGCCATCGTCGCCCACGTCGACCACGGCAAGACGACCCTGGTCGACTGTCTCCTCAAGCAGTCCGGCACCCTGTCGGAGCGGACCGTCCTCACCGAGCGCGTGATGGACAGCAACGACCAGGAAAAGGAGCGTGGCATCACGATCCTGGCCAAGAACACCGCCATCAACTGGAACGGGAACCGGATCAACATCGTCGACACCCCGGGCCATGCCGACTTCGGCGGCGAGGTCGAGCGCGTGCTGTCGATGGTCGACTCGGTGCTGATCCTGGTCGACGCGATGGACGGCCCGATGCCGCAGACGCGCTTCGTCACCCAGAAGGCGTTCGCGATGGGCTTCAAGCCGATCGTCGTCGTCAACAAGATCGACCGTCCCGGCGCCCGTCCGGACTGGGTGATCGACCAGGTGTTCGACCTGTTCGACAAGCTCGGCGCGACCAACGAGCAGCTGGATTTCCCGATCGTCTACGCCTCGGCGCTGCACGGCTACGCCAGCCTCGACGATTCCGCGCGCTCGGGCGACATGACCCCGCTGTACGAGGCGATCATGCAGCACGTGGCGCCGCCGGACGTCGACCGTGACGGCCCGTTCCAGATGCGCATCAGCCAGCTCGACTACAACAACTTCGTCGGCCTGATCGGCATCGGCCGCATCCAGCGCGGCAAGCTGAAGAAGAACCAGCCGGTCAGCGTGGTCGACCGCGAGGGCAAGAAGCGCCAGGGCAAGGTGGTGCAGGTGCTCGGCTTCCTCGGCCTGGAGCGCGTGGAAGTGGAGGAAGCGCACGCGGGCGACATCGTCGCGATCGCCGGCGTGCAGGATCTCTCGATCTCCGACACCGTCTGCCAGCTCGACACGCCCGAGGCCCTGCCCGCGTTGACCGTCGACGAGCCGACGATCTCGATGACCTTTCAGGTCAACAACTCGCCGTTCGCGGGCAGCAAGGAACACAGCGGCGGCAAGTTCATCACCAGCCGCCAGATCCGCGAGCGCCTGGAGCGCGAGACCCTGCACAACGTGGCGCTGAAGGTCGAGGAAACCGCCGACGCCGACAAGTTCCTGGTCTCGGGCCGCGGCGAGCTGCACCTGTCGGTGCTGATCGAGAACATGCGCCGCGAAGGTTTCGAGCTGGCCGTTTCGCGCCCCGAAGTGATCATCAAGGAGATCGACGGCCAGCTGATGGAGCCGGTCGAGCAGCTCGTGGTCGACGTCGAGGAAATCCACCAGGGCGGCGTGATGGAGAAGCTGGGCACCCGCAAGGGCCAGCTCAAGAACATGGAATCGGACGGCAAGGGGCGCGTGCGTCTCGACTACATGATTCCGGCGCGTGGCCTGATCGGCTTCCAGAACGAGTTCAAGACCCTGACCCAGGGTTCGGGCCTGCTGTTCCACGTGTTCGACCATTACGGCCCGAAGGAAACCGGCGCGATCGCCAAGCGCAACAACGGTGTGATGATCGCCAATGCGCCCGGCATGACCCCGGCCTACTCGCTCGGACCGCTGGAAGAGCGCGGCCGGCTGTTCGCCGCGGAAGGCGACAACGTGTACGAAGGTCAGCTGGTCGGCATCCACTCCAAGGACAACGACCTCACGGTCAACGTCATCAAGGGCAAGCCGCTGACCAACGTGCGCGCGTCCGGCAAGGACGATGCGATCAAGCTGACCCCGGCGCTGAAGTACACGCTGGAGCAGGCACTGGACTTCATCGAGGACGACGAGCTGGTCGAGGTCACGCCGAAGGAAATCCGCCTGCGCAAGAAGCTGCTGACCGAGAGCGACCGCAAGCGAGCCTCGCGCGCCGCTTGACCGGCCCGCTCCGGATGGAGCCGATGGCCCACGCCGCAGCAGCGCCCGAGCCACCTTCGGGCCTGCGTGCGATCGCATTGTTCGAAGCCGCCAAGGGCATTCTGGCGGCGATGGCCGCCGCGGCGCTCGCCGCGGTCGGCCCCGATACGCTGCAGCACACGCTCCAGCGCCTGCTCGCTGCAATGGGCGTGGCCACCGAGCGCGGCAGCACGTCGCTGCTCGACCGCATCACCCCTCAGACGCTGCACATCGCGATCGGGGTCGTGCTGCTCTATGCCGCGATGCGTCTGCTCGAAGGCTGGGGCCTGTGGCGGCATCGGGCCTGGGCCTCGTGGCTGGGCTGTCTCGGCGCGGCGGCGTATCTGCCGTTCGAGATCTATGCACTGTGGCACGACCCCGACTGGCTGACCTGGGGGGTGTTCCTGCTCAATCTGGTGATTGTGCTCGTGCTCGCGCGCGATCTGCAACGCCGGCGCCGGAACTTTTGATTCGTCCGCTCGGCGCACCTCCGGTGCGTCCGAGCATTCGACGCCGCCGCAGCCACCCGTCTCCGAGCGCGGCACGACCGGTCGCGGCAGTCTGGATGAGGACCGGGTCGCACCCGTGCGGGAAGCCGAACGATTCCCGACCGGATCGACCGGCAACGGCCTGCTCACGGCAACACACGACGACATACTCGGCGCATCCGCCCGGCTTCGCGAATGTACGGCGGAGCGACAACGCATGGCGCCGACATGAGGGTCCAAAGTCGGCCCGGCGGTTGCGAATGGCGGCCGAACGGCGTTGCCACAGCGTCCAGTGCAGCGCCGCCCGCAAACGGATCGGACATGTCACGCGCGCAGCAGCCCCGCGGCCGACGTTTCCGGAACCCGGAGGCGGCGAGGCGGGGCGTGTACGGCGGATACCAGTGAGCGAAGCCCACGCTGCGCTCGACGCCGTGGCGACCGCGCACCCTGCCGGCTAGGCGCGCGCCCCCTGTGCATGCTTGCGCACGATCAACATCGCCGTCTCGAGTGCCTGCTCGTAGTTGAGCCGCGGATCGACCTGGCTCTTGTAAGCACGCTCGAGATCGGTCTCGGTCAGTGCGCGTGCACCGCCCATGCATTCGGTGACGTCCTCACCGGTGAGCTCGAGATGGACGCCTCCCAGACGCGTGCCGGCCGCGGCATGCAGCTCGAACGCCTGCTCGATCTCGCTGCGGATGTTGTCGAAACGCCGCGTCTTGTAGCCGTTGCTGGTGGACTCGGTGTTGCCGTGCATCGGATCGCAGATCCACAGTACACGCCGGCCCTCACGACGCACCGCATCGAGCAATGCGGGCAGGCGCTCGCCGATCTGCGTTGCACCCATGCGGTGGATCAGGCTCAGCCGTCCAGGCTCGTCGTCGGGATTGAGCACGTCGATCAGCCGCAGCAGGTCGTCGGGCGTCGACGTCGGCCCGACCTTGACCCCGATGGGGTTGCGGATACCGCGGAAATATTCCACATGCGCGCCGTCGAGCGCGGCAGTGCGTACGCCGATCCACGGAAAATGGGTGCTGAGGTTGAACCAGCCCCACTGCCGTGGCACCTGCCGCGTCTGCGCTTCCTCGTAGGGCAGCAGAAGCGCCTCATGCGAGGTGTAGAAATCGACGCGGTTGAGGTTGTGCACCTGGGTGCCGGCGAGCGTTTCCATGAACCGCACCGCGTCGCCCAGGCCCGACACCATGCGCTGGTACTCCTCGGCCAGAGGCGACTCGCCGACCCAGTCGAGACCCCAGTATTCGGGGTGGTGCAGATCGGCGAAGCCGCCGTCGATCAGCGAGCGCACGAAGTTCATCGTCATCGCCGACCGCGCGTGCGCCTTGATCATCCGCCGTGGATCCGGCGTGCGCGCCTCCAGGGTGAAAGCAGGCGCATTGACCACGTCACCGCGATAGCACGGCAGGGTCAGCCCATCGCGCGTCTCGGTGTCCGCGGAGCGCGGCTTGGCGTACTGCCCTGCAAAGCGGCCCACCCTCACCACCGGCAGGCGCATCCCGTGCACGAGCACGAGGCTCATCTGCAGCAGGACCTTGAGCCGGTTGGAGATGATGTCCGACGTGCAGTCGCCGAAGTTTTCCGCGCAGTCGCCGCCCTGGAGAAGGAACCGCCGCCCCTCTTGGGCGTCGGCGAGCTGCTGCTTGAGATTCTGGATCTCCCACGAGGTCACAAGCGGGGGAAGCGCCCGCAGTTCCTGTTGCACATCCGCGAGCGCCGCCGCGTCCGGGTAGACCGGCAACTGCCGCGCCGTGCGACGACGCCAGCCATCCGGCTGCCAGTCGTCGGGCAGGTTCACGGCTTGCAGGTTGCGTTCGCTGGACGGCGACATCGGGAGATCCTCGTACGGCCGGCCATCATGGCAGGTTGGTGCGGCGCGTCAATTTCGCCTGCAACCAGGTTCAGCGCGTGGCACGCAGGCCTGCGAACAGCGCGAGTCCCGCGAGAAGCACGAACCACACGAGGCTCCAGGCCGGCATCGACAGGCCGAGGAAGGTCCAGTCGACGGTGCCGCAGTCGCCGCTGCCGGTGAGCACCTTCTGGATCAGCGTGGGCGTGTCCATGGTCTCGCGCATGAACGAGAACGGCGCGCCACAGGCTGCGAAGCCCGGTGGATTGAGCTGCAGCCAGACGTGTCGGCCGGCGATTCCGATGCCCACCGCGGCCGCCGCGAACCCCAGCAGCCCGTACGCAGTGCGCCCACCGCGACGCCGGGGCGCATGCAGGCCAGCGACCAGCAGCACCAGTCCGAGCGCGGCGAACGCGATGCGCTGGAAGATGCACAGCGGACACGGTTCGAGCCCCCACTGCAGCTGCGAATAGATCGCGAAGCCGATCAGCGCGAAACAGGCGATGGCGCCTGTGAGCATGAGCGAACGGAACGAGCCGCGGATAGGATTCATGGACAGGCCGGACACTTGGGAAGCCGCGATTATCCTGCCCGGCGGGCCAAACAAAAACCCCGGCCAAGGCCGGGGCTTCGTTCCACCGATGGAGCCGACACGCCTGCGGCGTGACGGCCCGCGGGATGCTCACTCGGCGTCGACCGACGCCTGCGGCCGATCGACCAGCTCGACGTACGCCATCGGCGCGTTGTCGCCGGCGCGGAAGCCGCACTTGAGGATGCGCAGGTAGCCACCGGGGCGCGCGGCGTAGCGCGGGCCGACGGTGGTGAACAGCGTGCCGACGGCTTCCTTGTCACGCAGGCGCGCGAAGGCGAGACGACGGTTGGCGACGCTGTCGACCTTGCCCAGGGTGATCAGCGGCTCTGCGACACGGCGCAGTTCCTTGGCCTTCGGCAGGGTGGTCTTGATGAGTTCGCTCTTGATCAGCGACGCAGCCATGTTGCGGAACATCGCTTCGCGATGGGCGCTGGTGCGGTTGAACTTGCGACCGGCTTTCTGGTGGCGCATGGGATGGATCCTTCAGTCTGGAATGGTGGGTCTGTGTGATGCCTTGTCGCCATCTTGGCGTTATCGCTTGGACTGCGGATGGTCCGGAACCGGTCGTCCTTCACCGGCAACGCCGCGGGCTTCTGCCCGTCGGCGCGATCCTGCATACATCGTTCGAACGGATGGGCGCCGCGGCTCGCGCCACTCCGCACCCTGGCCCGACGCGACACGCCGGGCCTTTTTGATCTGCAGCCGATGCTGACGGCATCGGCTGCACGCGGGCTTATTACCCCAGCATGCCGTGCGCGGCAACACCGGTCGGCGGCCAGCTCTCGAGCTTCATGCCGAGGGCCAGACCGCGCTGCGCCAGGACTTCCTTGATCTCGGTCAGCGACTTCTTGCCGAGGTTCGGGGTCTTGAGCAGCTCGACTTCGGTCTTCTGGATCAGATCGCCGATGTAGTAGATGCTCTCGGCCTTGAGGCAGTTCGCCGAACGCACCGTCAGCTCGAGATCGTCGATCGGACGCAGCAGGATCGGGTCGACGCCCGGCGTCTGCGGCTTCGCGGCGCCGCGGTCGCGGTGCGTGAAGTCGCCGAACACCGACAGCTGGTCGGTGAGGATGTCGGCGGCAGTCCGCACGGCTTCCTCGGCATCGATCGTGCCGTTGGTCTCGATGTCCAGGACCAGCTTGTCGAGATCGGTGCGCTGCTCGACGCGGGCGGCTTCGACCTCATAGGCCACGCGACGGACCGGCGAGAACGAGGCATCGAGCATCAGACGGCCGATCGCACGGGTCTCCTCGTCCGGCCGACGACGCGCTGCGGCCGGCTGGTAACCGAAGCCACGCTCGATCTTGAGACGCATGTTGATCGACGCGTCCTTGGTCAGATGACAGATGATGTGATCGCCGTTGAGGATCTCGACGTTGTGGTCGGTCTTGATGTCGGCGGCCGTCACGACGCCCGGGCCCGACTTCGACAGCGACAGCGTCGATGCCTCGCCGGTGCCCATGCGGATCGCGACGTCCTTGAGGTTGAGCAGGACTTCGAGCACGTCTTCCTGCAGACCTTCGATGGTGCTGTACTCGTGCAGCACGCCGTCGATCTCGACTTCGGTGATCGCGAAGCCCGGAATCGACGACAGCAGCACGCGGCGCAGGGCATTGCCCAGCGTGTGCCCGTATCCCCGCTCCAGCGGCTCGATCACGACCTTCGCGCGATTGCCGGCGAGGCGTTCGATCTGCGGGCCGCGCGGGCGCAGGACCTGATTGGCGGTAGCCGTCATGTATGTGTATCTCCTGGGGACCGCCGCGCCGGGGGGCGCGGCGAGGCCTGAATGAATTACTTCGAGTACAGCTCGACGATCAGCGCTTCATTGATGTCCGCCGGCAGGTCGCCGCGATCCGGCACCGCCTTGAACACACCGCTGAACGCCTTCGAGTCGACCTCGACCCAAGACGGCGACAGGTCCATCGTCGAAGACACGTTCAAGGCTTCCTGCACGCGAAGCTGCTTCTGGGCCTTCTCCGACAGCGCGATCGCGTCGCCCGCCTTGACCTGGTAGGACGGCAGGTTCACCGACTGGCCGTTCACCGTGACGCCACGGTGCGACACCAGCTGGCGCGCGGCCGGGCGGGTCACCGCGAAGCCCATGCGGTACACGACGTTGTCGAGGCGCGTCTCGAGGAGCTGCAGCAGGTTCTCACCCGTGTTGCCCTTCTTGGTGGACGCCTTCTTGTAGTAGTTGCGGAACTGACGCTCCAGCAGGCCGTAGATGCGCTTGACCTTCTGCTTCTCGCGCAGCTGGGTGGCGTAGTCCGAGAGCTTGCTGCGACGCGCGCCGGTGCCGGCACCGTGCTGGCCGGGCTTCTGCTCGAGCTTGCACTTCGAGTCGAGCGCGCGGGTCGGGCTCTTGAGGGACAGGTCGGCGCCTTCGCGGCGCGCGAGCTTACAGGTAGGACCGATATAACGAGCCATTTCTTTATCGCTCCTTTAGACGCGACGCTTCTTCGGCGGACGGCACCCGTTGTGCGGGATTGGCGTCACGTCGATGATGTTGATGATCTTGTAGCCCACGTTGTTCAACGAACGCACGGCCGACTCGCGTCCCGGGCCGGGGCCCTTGATGCGCACTTCGAGCGACTTCACACCGTAGTCGAGGGCGGCCTTGCCGGCCTTCTCGGCGGCCACCTGGGCGGCAAACGGGGTCGACTTGCGCGAGCCACGGAAGCCCGCGCCTCCCGAGGTCGCCCACGAGAGCGCGTTGCCCTGGCGGTCGGTGATCGTGATGATCGTGTTGTTGAAAGAAGCGTGGACGTGCGCGATACCGTCGGTGACGACGCGCTTGATCTTCTTCTTGGTCTTGGTTGCGGACGGCTTGGCCATGTGTCTGGATCCTTACTTCTTGATGGCCTTGCGCGGACCCTTGCGGGTACGGGCATTGGTCCGGGTGCGCTGGCCGCGCAGCGGGAGACCACGGCGATGGCGCAGGCCGCGATAGCACGACAGGTCCATCAGGCGCTTGATCGCCATACCGACCTCGCGACGGAGGTCGCCCTCGACCACGTACTTGCCGACTTCGGCGCGCAGGCGCTCGACCTCGGGCTCCGACAGATCGCGGATCTTGGTGGTGGTCTCGACGCCTGCAGCGATGCAGACCTTCTTCGACCGGGTACGGCCGATGCCGTAGATGCTCTGAAGCCCGACCCAGACATGCTTCTGGGCAGGCAGGTTCACGCCTGCAATACGCGCCATGCGCGGATTCTCCAACTGGTTTGATGCCAGGGGTTCAATCCCGGCAAAAGGGAACAAGAAATGATAGCAGAGCCTCGGGTTTTCAGGAAGTCCGCGGCGCGCGAGCGCCCTGGACCCGGCATGGGGAGTGTGCCCATGCTCCGGCGACGGTATCGGGGCGGCAGTCGGGGACGAGCCCCTGCCCTGCCCCGCGCGCTACTCTGGCGCGCGGATAACCCGGTACCACCCGCGCCCGAGACCGCCGCGCGAGTCGCCCATCTGGAGTCCGGCGCGTAGGTCCGGACTCGTGCCGCCCGGCCGGGCGGCGGATGCGGAAGCCGGCACTGCCGGTCCCGCGGTGACCTGGGCCGCCGGCGAGCCGGCGGCCATCGGGGCTCAGCGCCCCAGCCCGCGCCGCGAACCCTTGAGGTTCGCCTTCTTCAGCAGGCTTTCGTACTGGTGCGACATCAGGTGGGACTGGATCTGCGCGATGAAGTCCATGACGACGACCACGACGATCAGCAGCGACGTGCCACCGAAGTAGAACGAGGTACCGAACTCGGCGCGCATGAATTCCGGCAACAGGCAGACCAGCACCAGGTAGGCCGCGCCGACCGCCGTCAAACGCGTCAGCACGCCATCGATGTAATCCGCGGTCGCCTTGCCCGGCCGGATACCCGGGATCAGCGCACCCGACTTCTTCAGGTTGTCCGCCGTTTCCTGGCTGTTGAACACCAGCGCGGTATAGAAGAACGCGAAGCCGGCGATCAGGCCACCGAACAGCAGCACGTACAGCGGCTCGCCCGGGGACATCGCCTGGGCCAGGCGCTGCAGCCACGTCGCCGACCCCGCTTCGCCGAACCACGTGGACACCGTGGCCGGAAACATGATGATCGAGGACGCGAAGATGGCCGGAATCACACCCGCCATGTTGAGCTTCAACGGCAGGAACGAACTCTGGTTCATGTAGGCGTTGCGGCCACCCTGGCGCCGTGCGTAGTTCACCGTGATCCGGCGTTGGCCACGCTCGACGAACACCACGAAGAACACCGCCGCCAGCACCACGATCAGCAGCAGGATCGCCGCGATCGGGCTCATGTCGCCATTGCGCAGCGAGTCGAACGTGCCCAGTACGGCACCCGGAAGACCCGCCACGATGCCGGCGAAGATGATCAGCGAGACGCCGTTGCCGATGCCGCGCTCGGTCACCTGCTCGCCGAGCCAGACCAGGAACATCGTACCGGCCGTCAGCGCGACGATCGCGGTGAACACGAAGCCCACGCCGGGCGAATAGACCACCGGGATGCCGTTGTTGGCGCCCGAGCTCTGCAGCGCCACCGCGATGCCTGCCGACTGGAAGATCGCCAGCGGAATCGCGCCGATGCGCGACCACTGGGTGATCCGGCGCCGGCCCGATTCGCCTTCCTTCTGGATGGCCTTCAGGCTCGGAACCACCTGCACCAGCAGCTGCATCACGATCGAGGCGGAGATGTACGGGATCACGTTCAACGCGAACAGGCTGAACCGGGACAGCGCACCACCGGAGAACATGTTGAACATGTCCACGATGGTGCCTTCCTGCTGCTCCATCAGCTGCAGCATGGCCTCGGGGTTCACGCCAGGCACCGGGATGAAACACCCGATGCGGTAGACGATCAGCGCGCCGACCACGAACAGCAGACGCTGGCGCAGCTCGGTGAACTTACCGAGCCCGGCGCCGACCCCACCCATTGCGCTGCCGCTTCGCGACATCCGTCTTACTCCTCGACCTTGCCGCCGGCAGCTTCGATCGCCTCACGGGCACCGGCCGTCGCCAGCACGCCCTTGAGCACGAGCTTCTTGCTGATCTCGCCCTTCTTGACGATCTTCGCCCGCTTGGCGGTGCTGGGCACCAGCTTGGCGGCACGCAGCGCGGCGAAGTCGATGTCGCCATCGAGCTTGTCGAGCTGGTAGAGCATCACTTCGGCGGTGTCGAGCTTGAGCTTGGAGCGGAAACCGACCTTCGGCAGACGCTTGCGCAGCGGCATCTGGCCGCCTTCGAAGCCGGCCTTGATCTTGCCCTTGCCGGCGCGCGCGAACGAACCCTTGTGGCCGCGGCCGGCCGTCTTGCCGAGTCCCGAACCGATACCGCGACCGACGCGCGTGCGCTCGGTGCGGGCGCCCTGTGCAGGCTTGAGTGTATTGAGCTTCATCTGGATTACTCCTCGACCCGGACCAGGTAATGGACCTTGTTGATCAGGCCACGGACCTGGGGGCTGTCCTTCAGTTCGCGCACGTCGTTGAGCTTGTTCAGGCCCAGGGCCTTCACCGACAGGCGGTGCTTGGCCTGCGACCCGCGCAGACCCTTGACCAGGCGCACCTTGACGGTGCCGCTGGCGGCTTCGTTCTTAGCCATGGATCAGATCCTCCACCTTCTTGCCGCGCTTGGCCGCGATCTGCGCCGGCGAATGCATCTCGCTCAGGCCGCGGATCGTGGCGCGCACGAGGTTGATCGGATTGCGCGAACCCACTGCCTTGGCCAGCACGTCCTTGACGCCGACGGCTTCGAGGACGGCGCGCATCGCGCCACCAGCGATCACGCCGGTACCTTCGGACGCCGGCTGCATGAACACGCTCGCCGCACCGTGGCGCGACTTGACCGTGTGCCACAGCGTGCTGCCGTTGAGATCGACGGCCTTCTGGTTCTTGCGGGCCTGCTCCATCGACTTCTGGATGGCGACCGGCACTTCGCGTGCCTTGCCGTAGCCGAAACCGACCTTGCCGTTGCCGTCGCCGACGACCGTCAGCGCGGTGAACGTGAACTGGCGACCGCCCTTGACGGTCTTGCTGACCCGGTTGACCGTGATCAGCTTCTCGATCATGCCGTCATCGAGTTCCTCGCGGTCGCGATTGCGGTCGCGCCCGCGGTTTTCCCTTTCGTTTGCCATCGTGGATGCCTGTAGGAGATGAGAGATGTACGGCTCGTGCCGCTTGGAGTTGGGATGTGGATCGGTGGAACGCGGGCGCGGCACACAAGGCCGCGGGCGTCCGGCACGTCCCGTGCCGGCGGGTCAGGCGACGCGGGGCACGGGCCCACGCATCGACGACGTCTGGATCAGAACTGCAGGCCACCCTCGCGGGCGGCGTCGGCGAGCGCCTTGATACGGCCGTGATAGCGGTAGCCCGAACGGTCGAACGCGACCTTCTCGATGCCCGCAGCCTTGGCCTTCTCGGCGATCGCGCGGCCGACGGCCGTGGCCGCGTCGGCGTTCTTGCCGTTCTTCAGGCCGGTCTTGACGTCGGCCTGGGTGGTGTTGGCCGCAGCCAGCACCTTGGAGCCGTCCGCGTTGAACAGCTGCGCGTAGATGTGCTGGCCGGTGCGCAGCACCGACAGGCGCGGCACGCCGAGCACTCGGATGTGCGAGCGGGTCGACTTGGCGCGGCGCAGGCGGGCGGTGTTCTTGATGCTCATTGTCAATGACCTCGTGAAAGCTGAAGGAGAGTACCGGTATCTCCGCGGCGGATCGCACGGCCCTGGCGGACCGGCGACCTGCGGAACGACCCGCGTACGCTTAGGCCTTCTTGGCTTCCTTGCGAATGATGGTTTCGTCGGAGTACTTCACGCCCTTGCCCTTGTACGGCTCCGGCGGACGGAAGCCGCGGATCTTCGCCGCGACCTGGCCCACCAGCTGCTTGTCGGCGCCGGCGACCACGACCTCGGTCTGGGTCGGGGTGGTGATCGTGATGCCCTCCGGCGCCTGGAACACGACCGGATGCGAGAACCCCAGCGAGAGGTTCAGGTCCTTGCCCTGCAAGGCGGCACGGTAGCCGACGCCCACGAGCTCGAGCTTGCGCTCGAAGCCCTGCGACACGCCGTGGATCATGTTGGCGACGATCGCGCGCAGCGTGCCGGTGAGGGCGATCTGCGACGGGTCGTTGGCCGACAGTACGGCGGTGTCGCCGTCGACGGTGACTTCGATGGCCGACGGCTTGGCGAGCGTCAGGGTCCCCTTCGGGCCCTTCACGCTGACCAGCTCGGGCTGGATGTTGAGTTCGACGCCCTTCGGGAGAGCGATCGGCTTCTTGGCGACTCGGGACATTGTGCGCTTACTCCCTTAGGCCACGAAGCACAGGACTTCACCGCCGACGCCCTGCTGGCGCGCCTGCGCGTCGGTCATGATGCCCTTCGACGTGGAGATGATGGCGATGCCCAGGCCATTGAGGACCTTCGGCAGCGCGTCCTTGCCGCGGTACTGGCGCAGGCCCGAGCGCGAGAAGCGCTGCAGGCGCTCGATCACCGGACGGCCTTCGTAGTACTTCAGCACGAGCTCGAGTTCGGCCTTGGCGCCATTCTCGGTCACGCGCAGGTCGCCGATGTAACCTTCGTCCTTGAGGACGTTGGCGATCGCGACCTTGATCTTGGACGACGGCATTTTCACCGTCTGCTTGCCCACAGCGGCCGCATTGCGAATGCGGACCAGCATGTCGGCGATGGGATCAGTCATGCTCATAAATGCTTACCTTCTGAGTGCACCGATATCCGCTTTCGCGAATTTCTAGTTGTGTCCCGCCCGTGCGGACGGAGGTACAGCGCGAGGGGCGGTATTGTACAGGTCCGGCGCCGGAGCGCCAGACCCGCATCCGCCCGCCGGTCTTACCAGCTGGCCTTGCGCAGGCCCGGCACGTCGCCGCGCATGGTCGCTTCGCGCAGCTTGTTGCGGCCGAGGCCGAACTTGCTGTACACACCGCGCGGGCGGCCGGTCATCGCGCACCGGTTCACCTGGCGGGCCGGCGACGAATCGCGCGGAAGCTTCTGCAGCTTGACCACGGCCTCGGCCTTCTCTTCGTAGCTGGACGCATCGCTGCTGATGATCTTCTTCAGCGTCGCGCGCTTCTCGGCGTGCTGCTTGGCCAGCTTCGCGCGCTTGGCCTCGCGGTTGATCATGGACGTCTTTGCCATGTGTAAATCCTCGTAGGTCGTGAATCGTGATTCGTGATCGGGAGAGCGGTCCGCGCCGGCTCGTGGCCGCGCGCGGATCACCAATCACGCATCACAAATCGACACTGGTCAGTTGCGGAACGGGAAGCGGAACGCTTCCAGCAACGCCTTGGCTTCTTCGTTGGTGCGCGCGGTCGTGGTGATGGCGATATCCATGCCGCGGATCGCGTCGACCTGGTCGAAGTCGATTTCCGGGAAGATGATCTGTTCCTTCACGCCCATGTTGAAGTTGCCGCGACCGTCGAACGAACGGGCCGAGACGCCGCGGAAGTCGCGGACGCGCGGCAGCGAGACGTTGATCAGGCGATCGAAGAACTCGTACATGCCGTTGCGACGCAGGGTGACCTTGCAGCCGATCGGCCAGCCGTCGCGGATCTTGAACGAGGCCACCGACACGCGCGACTTGGTCACCAGCGGCTTCTGGCCGCTGATCCTGGCCATGTCCGCCGTGGCGTTCTCGAGCACCTTCTTGTTCGCGGCCGCCTCGCCCACGCCCATGTTGAGCGTGATCTTGGTCAGGCGCGGGACCTGCATGACGTTGTCGTAACCGAACTGCTTCATCAGCTTCGGCACCACTTCATCACGGTAGAACTGTTCCAGACGGGTAGTCATTTCTGCATTCCTCAGGCGTCGAGCGCCTCACCGCTCGAGCGGAACACGCGCAGCGTGCGTCCATCCTCGAGCTTCTTGGTTCCGATGCGCTCGCCCTTGCCGGTGGCAGGGTTGAACGGCATCACGTTCGAAGCGTGGATCGGCGCTTCGCGCTCGATCACGCCGCCTGCCTGACCCGCCTGCGGGTTGGGCTTGGTGTGGCGCTTGACGAGGTTGATGTTCGCCACGACGACCTTGTCGCCGATGACGCGCACCACGTCGCCGCGCTTGCCCTTGTCCTTGCCGGCGATCACGACGACGTGATCACCCTTCTTGATTCGATTGGCCATGTTGTGTCCTCCGCTCAGAGCACTTCGGGCGCGAGCGAGACGATCTTCATGAACTTCTCGGAACGCAGTTCACGGGTCACGGGCCCGAAGATGCGGGTGCCGATCGGCTCCTGCTTGTTGTTGAGCAACACGGCGGCATTGCCGTCGAAGCGGATCAGCGAACCGTCGGGACGGCGGACACCCTTGCGGGTGCGCACCACGACGGCGTCATAGACCTCGCCCTTCTTGACCTTGCCACGCGGAATCGCTTCCTTGATCGACACCTTGATGATGTCGCCGATCGCGGCGTAACGGCGCTTGGAGCCACCGAGCACCTTGATGCACATCACTTCCTTGGCACCGCTGTTGTCCGCCACATCGAGGTGGCTCTGCATCTGGATCATGGTATGCCCTCCTCGTTATTCGGCGGCGCGCGCGACGATTTCCGCCACGCGCCAGTTCTTGGTCTTGGACATCGGCGCGATCTCGACCACCTTCACCAGATCACCTTCCTGGCAGGCGTTGTCGGCATCGTGCGCGTGGAGCTTGGTCGAACGCTTGATGTACTTGCCGTACAACGCGTGCTTGACCTGACGCTCGACCAGCACCGTGACGGTCTTGTCCATCTTGTTGCTGACCACCCGGCCCTGCACCGTGCGCTGCTTCTTCTCAGTATTCATGGCGGGTCCTTACTTCTTCTGACCGATCAGGGTGTTCACGCGCGCGATCTCGCGGCGCACCCGACGGGCTTCATGCGTCTTGGTCAGCTGGCCGGTGGCCTTCTGCATGCGGAGCGAGAAACGCTCCTTGTGCAGCTCGAGGAGGTGCGATTGCAAATCCTCGGCCGACTTCTCGCGGAGTTCCTTGGTCGTAGCCATCAGCGCACCGTCCGGGTCACGAATTGGGTGGTGACCGACAGCTTCGCGGCCGCCAGGCGGAACGCTTCGCGTGCCACCGACTCCTCGACGCCCTCGATCTCGAAGATCATGCGGCCGGGCTGGATCTGCGCGACCCAGTACTCCACGCCGCCCTTGCCCGAGCCCATTCGGACTTCGATCGGCTTCTTGGTGATCGGCTTGTCCGGGAACACGCGGATCCACATCTTGCCGCCGCGCTTGACGTGACGGCTGATGGTGCGGCGACCGGCTTCGATCTGGCGCGCGGTCAGCTGACCGGTCGCGGTGGCCTTCAGGCCGAACTCGCCGAAGCTGACGGCATTGCCGCTCCACGCCAGGCCTTCATTCCGGCCCTTGTGCATCTTGCGGTATTTGGTTCGCTTGGGTTGCAACATGATTAGTCCCTCGCCTCGCGCTCACGACGCGGACCACGACGGTCGCGGTCACCGCGATCACCACGGTCGCTGCGCGGCGTGTCGTCCTGCTTCTCCTGGCCCACCTGGCTGAAATCGAAGATTTCACCCTTGTAGATCCAGGTCTTGATGCCGATGATCCCGTAGGTCGTCTTGGCCTCGGCGAAGCCGTAGTCGACGTCGGCGCGCAGCGTGTGCAGCGGCACGCGACCTTCGCGGTACCACTCCGAACGCGCGATCTCGGCGCCGTTGAGGCGGCCGGCGACGTTGACCTTGATGCCCAGCGCGCCCAGGCGCATCGCATTGCCCACGGCGCGCTTCATCGCGCGACGGAACATGATGCGGCGCTCGAGCTGCTGCGCGATCGACTCGGCCACCAGCTGCGCGTCGAGCTCGGGCTTGCGGACCTCGGTCACGTTGATGTGCGCCGGAACGCCCATCATCGCGCTGACGTCCTTGCGCAGCTTCTCGATGTCCTCACCACGCTTGCCGATCACCACGCCCGGACGGGCGGTGTGGATCGTCACGCGCGCGGTCTTGGCCGGACGCTCGATCAGGATCTTGCTGATGCCGGCCTGGGCGAGACGCTTGCGCAGCATCACGCGCACCTTCAGGTCGGCGGCGAGGTACTCGGCGTATTCCTTCTTGCCGGCGTACCACTTGGAGTTCCAGTCCTTGGAGATACCAAGGCGGATGCCGGTGGGATGAACTTTGTGACCCATATTACTTGCCCTCTCCCACGACGACGGTGATGTGGCTGGTGCGCTTGAGGATGCGGGTACCGCGTCCCTTCGCACGCGCCATGAAACGCTTCAGCGTCGGACCTTCGTCGACCGTGATGCTGGCGATCTTGAGTTCGTCGACATCCGCGCCGGCATTGTTCTCGGCGTTGGCGATGGCGGACTCCACGACCTTCTTGATCATGTGAGCGGCCTTCTTGTCCGAGAACGACAGCAGGCCGACGGCGCGCTCCACCGGCAGACCGCGGACCTGGTCGGCGACCAGGCGAGCCTTCTGCGGGGAGATGCGCGCGGTCCGCAGAATCGCGGTGCGCTTGTTGACCTCGGTGCGAGCGCGCTTCTGCTCTTCGAGGCGGGCTTTCGTTGCCTTGTCCATTGTGCGCTCCTTACCTGCCCGACTTCTTGTCGCCGCCATGACCCTTGAAGGTCCGGGTCAGCGCGAATTCGCCGAGCTTGTGGCCCACCATGTTCTCGTTGACCAGCACCGGAACGTGGTTCTTGCCGTTGTGGATGGCGATGGTGAAACCGACCATCTCCGGCAGGACCATCGAACGACGCGACCAGGTCTTGATCGGCTTCTTGGTGTTGGTGCCCGCGGCTTCCACCTTCTTGACGAGGTGGTGGTCGACGAACGGACCCTTCTTGAGTGAACGTGCCATGGTCTATCAGCTCCTGCGATCGCGCACGATGAACTGCTGCGTCCGCTTGTTATGGCGGGTCTTGTAGCCCTTGGTCGGGACACCCCACGGGGTGACCGGGTGCGGGTTGCCCTGGCCGGCCTTGGCCTCACCACCGCCGTGCGGATGGTCGACCGGGTTCATGGCCGCGCCGCGCACGGTCGGCTTGACGCCGCGCCAGCGCTTGGCACCGGCTTTGCCCAGCTTCTCGAGGCTGTGCTCGTCGTTGCTGACCTCGCCGATGGTGGCGCGGCACTCGGACGGCACGCGACGCACTTCGCCCGAACGCAGACGGACGGTGGCGTAGACGCCTTCGCGCGAGACCAGCTGCACGCCGGCCCCGGCAGCACGCGCGATCTGCGCACCCTTGCCCGGCTTCATCTCGATGCAGTGGATGGTCGAGCCGACCGGGATGTTGCGCAGCGGAAGGGTGTTGCCGGTCTTGATCGGCGCGTCCGAACCGGAGATCACCTGGTCGCCGGGCTTGAGGCCCTTCGGCGCGATGATGTAGCGGCGCTCGCCGTCGACATAGCACAGCAGCGCGATGTGCGCGGTGCGGTTGGGATCGTATTCGATCCGCTCCACGCGCGCCGGAATGCCTTCCTTGTCGCGCTTGAAGTCGACGATGCGGTAGTGCTGCTTGTGGCCGCCACCGATATGGCGCGTGGTGATGCGGCCATGGTGGTTGCGACCACCGGTGTTGGTCTTCTTCTCGACCAGCGCAGCGTGCGGCGCGCCCTTATGCAGGTGCGGGTGCACGACGCGGACCGCGGAACGGCGGCCGGCAGACGTGGGCTTGAATTTCATCAATGGCATCGGGGCTTCCTCAGACCTTCGCGTTCATGACGTCGATCGACTGGCCGTCGGCCAGCTTGACGTACGCCTTGCGCCAGTCGCCACGGCTGCCCTGGCGCTGACGGAAGGACTTGCTCTTGCCCTTCACGTTCAACACGTTGACTGCCTCGACCGTCACGCCGAACAGCTTCTCGACCGCGGCCTTGATGTCGGCCTTGGTCGCGACCGTCGACACTTCGAACGCGTACTGGTTGGACACTTCCTGCAGGCGCGCGGTCTTTTCGGACACGCGCGGCGCACGGATCACTTCATAGAGCTTGGCGTCGTTCATGCCAGCCACTCCTCGATCTTCTTCACCGCATCGGTGGTGATCAGCACGGTATCGGCGCCGACCAGCGCGACCGGATCCAGGCCCTGCACGTCGCGGATCTCGACGTACGGCAGGTTGCGTGCCGACAGGTACAGGTGCTCGGACGCCTCTTCGGTCACGATCAGCGGGCGCTTGCCCAGATCGAATTCCTTGAGCTTGGCGACCATGCCGCTGGTCTTGGTCTCGGACAGGTCGAACGACTCGACGACCAGCAGACGGCCCTGGCGGTTGAGTTCGGACAGGATCGCCGACATCGCCGCGCGGTACATCTTGCGGTTGACCTTCTGCTCGAAGCTGCGCGGCTTGGCCGCGAACGTCACGCCGCCGCCGACGAAGATCGGCGCCGTCAGCGCGCCGTGACGCGCACCGCCGCCCTTCTGCTTCTTCGACTTCTTGGTCGTGCCGTTGACTTCCGCGCGGGTCTTCTGCGCCTTGGTACCGGCGCGACCGGCGTTGCGATAGGCAACGACGACCTGGTGGACCAGGTTTTCACTGAAATCGCGGCCGAAGACCTCGTCGGAGACCGAGAGCTTCGCGCTGCTGTTGTTGATTGCGAGTTCCATCGTGCTACTCCTTATGCCTTGCTCGACGGACGCACGATCACGTCACCGCCCGGCGCGCCCGGCACGGCGCCCTTGACGGCGATCAGGCCGCGCTCGGCGTCGACCTGGACGATCTGCAGGCGCTGGGTGGTCTGGTTCTCGGCACCCATGTGGCCGGACATCTTCTTGCCCGGGAACACGCGACCCGGCGTCTGGCGCTGGCCGAGCGAACCCGGCTGGCGGTGCGACAGCGAGTTGCCGTGGGTGGCGTCGCCCATCTTGAAGTTCCAGCGCTTGATCGTGCCCTGGAAGCCCTTGCCCTTGGTGACGCCCTGGACGTCGACGATCTGGCCCACTTCGAAGATGTCGGCCTTGATCTCGCCGCCGATGCTGAAGTCGGTGATCTTGTCGTCGGCGACGCGCAGCTCCCACAGACCGCGTCCGGCTTCGACCTTCGCCTTGGCGAGGTGACCGGTCTGCGGCTTGTTGAGCAGCGATGCGCGCTTGACGCCCGCGGTCACCTGCACGGCACTGTAGCCGTCGGTGTCCACGGTCTTGATCTGGGTGATGCGGTTCGGGGTGGCCTCGATCAACGTCACCGGCACGGACTTGCCGTCTTCGGTGAACACGCGGCTCATGCCGGCCTTGCGGCCGACGATGCCCAACGAATGGATCTTCGCGGTCATGGTGCGGTCCTTTAGGTCAGCTTGATCTGGACGTCGACGCCGGCTGCGAGCTCGAGCTTCATCAGCGCATCCACGGTCTTGTCGTTCGGGTCGACGATATCCAGCACACGCTTGTGCGTGCGGGTCTCGTACTGGTCACGCGCATCCTTGTCGACGTGCGGTGACGTCAGGATGGTGTAACGCTCGATCTTGGTCGGCAGCGGGATCGGGCCGCGCACCTGCGCACCGGTCCGCTTGGCCGTTTCGACGATCTCGCTGGCCGAACGGTCGATCAGGCGATGATCGAACGCCTTGAGGCGGATCCGGATTTTTTGGTCCGTCATGACGGAAATATCCTTCGTTAAAAGAGCGACGGGTCTGCGGCTGGGTGCGCAGAACCCCATTGATTCGTAGCTGTCCGAGGCATTCACCCGCGCCCCGGGGCCGTTCCCTGTAAAACAAAAGGCAGACCGGCTTCCCGGTCCGCCCAGACATCAGAAATTCAGACGCGGTGATCCGCTCCATCCCTTCATGCTCCGGACAGTTCCGGAACGGGTGGAGCACAGCCTCGCGACATTTCCGTGTCTGGCGAAGACGAGGGCATCCTGCACCTCATTTCGCAATTTCGCGGACATCGGTGATGGCCTGTCCGCGAGGGTCTTGCATCATAGCGGGTCGACGAAGGAGGCGCAAGCCCCTCACCCCGAGGACCGGACGGACCGCAACGCGGTCCGCTGTTCCGGCGTTTTCCCCGCCACGCGGGAGAATCCAACACTCCGCCCATCATTGGCCCGCTTCACCGGCCGACAGGCGCTGGACCCTCTTCCGGAGAACGGCTACCAGCGGGCGAGCGCGCCGGGCGCGCTCGCGCCGGGCCCTTACTTGATGATCTTGGCCACCACGCCGGCGCCGACGGTGCGGCCGCCTTCGCGGATCGCGAAGCGCAGGCCTTCGTCCATCGCCACCGGGTTGATCAGCGTGACCACCATCTTCACGTTGTCGCCCGGCATCACCATCTCGGTGCCTTCCGGCAGCTCGACCGCACCGGTGATGTCGGTGGTGCGGAAGTAGAACTGCGGACGGTAGCCCTTGAAGAACGGGGTGTGACGGCCGCCCTCGTCCTTCGACAGCACGTAGACTTCGGCTTCGAAATCGGTGTGCGGCTTGATCGAACCCGGCTTGCACAGCACCTGGCCGCGCTCGACGTCGTCACGCTTGGTGCCGCGCAGCAGCAGACCGGCGTTGTCGCCCGCCTGGCCCTGGTCGAGCAGCTTGCGGAACATCTCGACGCCCGTGACCGTGGTCTTCTGGGTCGCGCGGATACCGACGATCTCGATTTCCTCGCCCACCTTGATCACGCCGCGCTCGATGCGGCCGGTCACCACGGTGCCGCGGCCCGAGATCGAGAACACGTCCTCGACCGGCATCAGGAACGCCTTGTCGACGTCACGCTCCGGCTCCGGGATCCAGGTGTCGAGCGCGTCGACCAGCTTCAGGATCGCCGGCACGCCGATCTCGCTCTGGTCGCCTTCCAGCGCCAGGCGGGCCGAGCCGTGGATGATCGGGGTGTCGTCGCCCGGGAACTCGTACTTCGACAGCAGCTCGCGCACTTCCATCTCGACCAGCTCGAGCAGCTCGGCGTCGTCGACCATGTCGGCCTTGTTCAGGAACACGACGATGTACGGCACGCCGACCTGGCGCGAGAGCAGGATGTGCTCGCGGGTCTGCGGCATCGGGCCGTCCGCGGCCGAACACACCAGGATCGCGCCGTCCATCTGCGCCGCACCGGTGATCATGTTCTTGACGTAGTCGGCGTGGCCCGGGCAGTCGACGTGCGCGTAGTGGCGCTTCTCGGACTCGTATTCCACGTGCGCGGTCGAGATCGTGATGCCGCGCGCCTTCTCTTCCGGCGCCGCGTCGATCGCGTCATAGGCCTTGAATTCGCCGCCGAAACGCTCCGCACCGATCTTCGTCAGCGCCGCCGTCAGCGTCGTCTTGCCGTGGTCCACGTGACCAATCGTGCCCACGTTCACGTGGGGCTTGGTGCGCTCGAACTTACCCTTTGCCATG
>NZ_JACCJZ010000019.1:0-202500 GCF_013425765.1 Luteimonas deserti | reverse complement strand
ACCTGCTTCTGGTGCAACAAACTCCCATGGTGTGACGGGCGGTGTGTACAAGGCCCGGGAACGTATTCACCGCAGCAATGCTGATCTGCGATTACTAGCGATTCCGACTTCACGGAGTCGAGTTGCAGACTCCGATCCGGACTGAGAGAAGGTTTCTGGGATTGGCTTGCCCTCGCGGGTTTGCAGCCCTCTGTCCTTCCCATTGTAGTACGTGTGTAGCCCTGGCCGTAAGGGCCATGATGACTTGACGTCATCCCCACCTTCCTCCGGTTTGTCACCGGCGGTCTCCTTAGAGTTCCCACCATTACGTGCTGGCAACTAAGGACAAGGGTTGCGCTCGTTGCGGGACTTAACCCAACATCTCACGACACGAGCTGACGACAGCCATGCAGCACCTGTGTCACGGTTCCCGAAGGCACCAATCCATCTCTGGAAAGTTCCGTGCATGTCAAGGCCAGGTAAGGTTCTTCGCGTTGCATCGAATTAAACCACATACTCCACCGCTTGTGCGGGCCCCCGTCAATTCCTTTGAGTTTCAGTCTTGCGACCGTACTCCCCAGGCGGCGAACTTAACGCGTTAGCTTCGATACTGAGTTCCTAATTGAACCCAACATCCAGTTCGCATCGTTTAGGGCGTGGACTACCAGGGTATCTAATCCTGTTTGCTCCCCACGCTTTCGTGCCTCAGTGTCAGTGCTGGTCCAGGTAGTCGCCTTCGCCACGGATGTTCCTCCCGATCTCTACGCATTTCACTGCTACACCGGGAATTCCACTACCCTCTACCGCACTCTAGCCTGCCAGTATCCAATGCAATTCCCAGGTTGAGCCCAGGGCTTTCACATCAGACTTAACAAACCACCTACGCACGCTTTACGCCCAGTAATTCCGAGTAACGCTTGCACCCTTCGTATTACCGCGGCTGCTGGCACGAAGTTAGCCGGTGCTTATTCTTTGGGTACCGTCAGAACAATCGGGTATTAACCGACTGCTTTTCTTTCCCAACAAAAGGGCTTTACAACCCGAAGGCCTTCTTCACCCACGCGGCATGGCTGGATCAGGCTTGCGCCCATTGTCCAATATTCCCCACTGCTGCCTCCCGTAGGAGTCTGGACCGTGTCTCAGTTCCAGTGTGGCTGATCATCCTCTCAGACCAGCTACGGATCGTCGCCTTGGTGGGCCTTTACCCCGCCAACTAGCTAATCCGACATCGGCTCATCTATCTGCGCCAGGCCCGAAGGTCCCCGGCTTTCACCCGTAGGTCGTATGCGGTATTAGCGTAAGTTTCCCTACGTTATCCCCCACAAATAGGCAGATTCCGATGTATTCCTCACCCGTCCGCCACTCGCCACCCAAGGAGCAAGCTCCTCTGTGCTGCCGTTCGACTTGCATGTGTTAGGCCTGCCGCCAGCGTTCACTCTGAGCCAGGATCAAACTCTTCACTTAAAATTTTCGACATCACCGAAGTGACGTCTAATGCTTCGAGTGCAGATGTCCTTCCTGAGCCCGAACTACTCGCCAGCATTTGCATGCTGTTGAATCTTTCTTGCTCTTTCTGGAACGTCTGCTAATGGACTAACACCACCAGCCAGACGTCCGCATAAGTATCCTGCGCACACTGTCAAAGATCTGCGGAAGCGGCCTCAGCGCCTGCTCCCCACTGCTTCGCCGTTTCCTCCGAAGCGAGCCGCCCATCTTAGCGCGGTTTTGGCTTTCGTCAACACCCCGTGAGGGGGAGAGTTCTGCCGGCTTCAGCGTTCGGCCCGAAGGCGTTTCGTCGAAGCGAGCCGCACATCTTACCGCGGCTCTCGAGTCTGTCAACACCGCGTGAAACCCGGTCTCGACTGCCTCACCCCGCCCGACCCGCCACCCCGAAGAGCAGCCCGCCGTGCGGGGCGCGAATTATGCACAGCGACAGCCTGCTTGCAAAGAGGGTGTCACGAAAATCCGAGCAATAGACCTGAATACATCGCCGTGTTCAGGACGATGCGCGCAACGGCGCTATTCGACCGTGACCGACTTCGCCAGATTCCGCGGCTTGTCGACGTCTGTACCGCGCGCCAAGGCCGTGTGATAGGCGAGCAGCTGGACCGGGATGGTGTGGACGATCGGGCTCAACACCCCGACATGGCGTGGCGTGCGGATCACGTGCACGCCTTCGGACGCGCTGAAATTGCTGTCCGCGTCCGTGAACACGAACAGCTCGCCGCCGCGCGCACGTACCTCCTGCATGTTTGATTTCACCTTCTCGAGCAGGCCGTCCTTCGGCGCGATCACGACGACGGGCATGTCCGCGTCCACCAGGGCCAACGGGCCGTGCTTGAGTTCGCCGGCCGGGTAGGCCTCGGCATGGATATAGGAGATCTCCTTGAGCTTGAGCGCGCCCTCCAGCGCGATCGGATAGTGCACACCGCGGCCGAGAAACAAGGCATGGTGCTTCGGCGTGAACTTCTCGGCCCACATCGCGATCTGCGGCTCGAGGTTCAGTGCGTGCTGCACGCTGCCGGGAAGCTGGCGCAGATCCTCGATGTACGCCGCTTCCTGCGCCTCGTCGAGACGCCCGTTGAGCTTGGCGAGCGTCACCGCCAGCGCGAACAGGCCGACGAGCTGGGTCGTGAACGCCTTGGTCGAGGCCACACCGATCTCGGCGCCGGCGCGGGTGTAGAACACCAGGCCGCTGGCGCGCGGAATGGCGCTTTCGGGCACGTTGCAGATCGAAAGCGTGCGCTCGTGTCCGAGTGACCTGGCGTACTTGAGCGCTTCCATCGTGTCGAGCGTCTCGCCCGACTGGGAGATGGTGACGATCAGATGGTCCGGGTTGGCCACCGCGGTGCGATAGCGGTATTCGCTCGCGATCTCGACCGAACACGGCAGCCCGCTGATCGCCTCGATCCAGTAGCGCGCCACCGAACCGGCGTAGAAGCTGGTGCCGCAGGCGAGGATCTGCACCCCCTTGACTCCGCGAAGCACCGCCCCGGCCTCGCGCCCGAACAGGGTGGGCTCGAACGCTGCGGCGTCGATGATCGCCTCCAGCGTATCGGCCAGCGCGCGTGGCTGCTCGTGGATCTCCTTCTGCATGAAGTGCCGGTAGGGCCCGAGCTCGAGGGAGGCGAGAGACACATCCGAAAGATGCTCCGGGCGCTCGACCGGCACGCCGTCGGCGCGGAAGACCCGCACGGCATCACGGCCGATCTCCGCCGTGTCCCCCTCCTCGAGGAAAATCACGCGCCGCGTCGCCTGCAGGATCGCCGACACGTCGGATGCGACGAAGTTCTCCCCGTCCCCCCGGCCGACCAGCAGCGGGCATCCCATGCGCGCCACCACCATGCGTTGGGGTTCGTCGCGATCGATCACCGCCAGCGCATACGCGCCTTCCAGTTCGGCCGCGGCCGCCTGCAGCGCAGCGAGCAGGTCCAGGCCCTGCCCCTGGTGGTGATGGATGAGGTGTGCGATGACCTCGGTATCCGTCTGCGATTCGAACACGTACCCGAGCGCCGAAAGCCGCTCCCGCTGCGCCTCGTGATTCTCGATGATGCCGTTGTGGACCAGGGCGAGGCGGCCATCGCTGACATGGGGGTGCGCATTGAGCTCGGTGACACCGCCATGCGTGGCCCAGCGCGTATGGCCGATTCCGAGTGGCGCCTGCAATGCCTCGGCGTCGGCAGCGGCCTCCATCTCGGAAACGCGCCCGGTGCGGCGTACCCGCCGCACTGCGCCATCGGCGACGACCGCGATGCCGGCCGAGTCATAGCCGCGGTACTCGAGACGCTTCAGCCCCTCGACGAGGAGCGGCACCACGTTGCGGCCTGCGATTGCACCGACGATTCCACACATGCGCGGCATACCTTGATTGCGATGCCACGATTGTAGAGCAGAGGCATCGCAGCGCCCCAAGCCGGCCCTGCCGGAAGCAATCCCTGCAAGCGATCTAGAATGGAGACGTCAGGGGAGAGCAGAATGTCTGAACAGATCCAGGCCTTGATCGCAGCGGCGGGCCGCGCGGCGGGCGAGCGCCGCTGGCAGGACGCGGAGGCGCTGTGGCGCCAGGTGCGTCTGCGCGAACCGCGGAATGCACAGGCCGCCTACAGCCTCGGCGTCCACGCCCATCAACGTGGCGATTCCAGCGCCGCACTGGTGCTGCTCGAGGAAGCTCGATCGCTGGCGCCGAACGATCCGATGGTCATGCTCACGCTCGGCGTCGTGCACCGCGATCGCGGAGACCACGAAGCGGAATGGAACGCGATCGGGGTCACGCTGGCCATCGACCCCTATTTTCTTCCGGGACTTCTGGCCAAGGCGGAGTTTCTCGACGCCCGCGGCAAGCGCCGACCCGCAGCCGGGGTGTTCCGCGACGCGCTCAAGGTGGCGGGGCCCGAGACGAGCTGGCCGGACGTATTGCGCAGACGGCTCGACGAAGCGCGCGTCGCCGTCGACAGGGATGTCGAGGAGCTCGCGGCATTCCTGCAGCAGGCACTGCCGACCCCGGCGGATGCCGCCCACCCCCTTCTGGCGGGGCGCTGGGAAGAGGCGGTCTCGATAGCGGCGGGCCGCACCCGCGCCTACGTTCCCGACTGCAACCAGCTCTACGTCCCGCGGCTTCCAGCCCACACGTTTTACGATAACGCGCTGTTTCCGTGGATCGCGGGCCTGGAAGAACGGACGGACGCGATCCGTTCGGAGCTGACGGCCATCCTTGCGGAGGGCCCCGACGCACTGGAGCCCTACATCGCCTACAAGCCCGGCGAGCCGGTCAACCAGTGGCAGGCGCTCAACCATTCGCGGAACTGGAGCTCGTTTCATCTGTGGGCCCACGGCGCTCCGGTGCATGCCAACCTGGCACGCTGTCCGGTCACCGCGCAGGCGTTGTCCGGGTTGGAAACCGTGCGAATCGCGGGTCTGTGCCCGAACGCGATGTTCTCCGTCCTCGCTCCCCGCACGCATATTCCGCCCCACCACGGGGAGACCAACGCGCGCCTCGTGGCCCATCTGCCGCTCATCGTTCCGCCCGACTGCAGCATCCGGGTCGGCTTCGACCGGCGCGGCTGGGAACCGGGCAAGGTCCTGGTATTCGACGACAGCATCGAGCACGAGGCGCGCAACGATAGCGACGCGCTTCGAGCTGTTCTCATCTTCGACGTCTGGAACCCGCTGCTTTCTGAGGAGGAGCGCGAGATCGTGAGAGCGTTGGCCAATGCGCTCCGCAGTTACAGGGAGTCATCCACATAGCGCCCACACCCGGTCATCGGAGTCGATCGAAGAAGCCCGGAAGATGCGCGCGATAGCGGCGCCAGCGGCCAGATGCGCTCGTGTGGAGGGGTTGCCTCACCTGCCAGTAGCTCGCCGTCTTGACGGAGCGCGCGGCGGCTTGGAACTGGAGGCATTCGGGCGCCCAGTCCAGACCGAGCCATGCGAGCAGTGGCCGAAGCGTGGCCTCGGGGGCGCGGACGAACGCATCGTAATCGAACGCGGCGATATCCCCCGGATAGAGCGCATTCCAGTGGGCCATCGTCCGCTCGTGCAGGGTGATTTCGTGCGCGATGCCCTGGAGCGTTCCCGCGTACGGGAACGCGGAGGGATTGAGATGTTGCATGTAGATCGACAGCGCCACGTCGCGGGGCTCCCTGACCGTGTGAACGAAGCGGGCTGCAGGGAACAGCCTCTTGATCAGCCCGATCAGGCGGTAGTTGTCAGGCCGCTTGTCGGTGGCGAACCGGCAGCTGGCCCGGGCCTGCGGCAGCCGGGCGCGTAGCGCTGCATGGTATTCGGTCGCATGCTCCCGCGCGGCGTGCGCAGTCAGTGACCTCGCCCCTTCGGGAAACGGAGCGAGCTGTCGCCAGGCAAGCCGCGGCAGAAGATCCAGTTCACCGGCGGCAGCGATGTCCGGGTGGCATCCGAGGACCTGCTCCAGCAGGCTGGAGCCGGAACGGAACAGACCGACGATGAAGATGGGTTCGGGCGAAAGCAAGCCGACTGCAGTGTGGCCAGGCACTGCCGCGTCGAACACTTGCGTGAGTGCCTCGACCTGCGCCTGCGCCGCCGACGGATCGTACGGCGCCACCCCCGAGTAGCCCCAGCGTTTCCCTTCGGAGAATGCGCGAAGCGCGGCCTCGGTCGCGTTCAGGCGCTCGAACGCGTGGCCCAAGGCGAACCATCCGTTCGCACGGACATGCGCATTGACATCGCTTCTCTGGACGACCCCGAGCAGGCGCGCCAGCCGCGGATCATCCAGGCTGGCGGGCTCCACGAGGTGCAGCATCCGGCCGAGGGCCTCGATCGAGGCATCACTGGCGGTATCACCGGCGGCGAGCAGCGTGTCGTAACAGCCGACGGCGTCGCCCCTGCGTCCTTGTTCCTCGTACAGATTTCCCAGATTGAGCAGCGCGATCGGATGCTCCGGACGCAATGCAAGCGCGGTTCGTAACGCGATTTCCGCTCCAGCCTCGTCCCCGACATGATCACTGAGGATCACCGCGCGATTGACATGGATCATGGCCGGGTCAGCGGCGTCCGCCCGGAGGGCCTGCGCGTAGGCGTCGAGCGCCTCCTCGAACTTGCCTGCGTGACGCAGCCCGTATCCGAGATTGAACCAGCCGTCGGCGTCCGACGGATGGAGCCTCACGAGCTCGCGGAACGCTCGAACAGCCTCGTTCCACTGCCGACGCGTCAGTGCGTGCTCTCCCTGCCGCCGCAACATGTCGATCCGCCCGGTACCTGCTGCCATACGTGCTTCCTTACCGCACCACGACCTGCCTAATATCACAGTACCTCCCGTCGGATGCCCACGATGCGCCAGGCTCCCGAGTCCACCTGCAGTTATTTATGGATTCCCCCCCTCGCCGCTTTGGCGCTCTGGACCGGAGTGGCACATGCGGACGCCGGCCACCCGTGCGCGGCCACCCCCGAACCAGCGAGCCGACTCGCCTGTTACGACCTTGCATTTCCGCCACCGGCGGAGGTCCGCGAAGCGAGCGCAGCCCGTGCGGTGCAGGAGTTCGGCCTGCCACGCGCGTCCCCGGTGCTGCGCAACCCTGGACAGCCCGACGAGGAGGCCGATCCGACGCGGATCGAAGGACGCGTTTCCCAGGTCGTGCAGGAGGGCGGACGCCGAGTCGTCGTGTTCGATGGTGGTCAGCGCTGGGCCATAGAACCTGGCGCGATCGCGCCTCTCAAGTCTGGAGATGTCGTGGAGGTGCGGCGGGGCGCGCTGGGCAGCCATCTTCTGAAAACCGCAGGTGGAGTGAGCCTGCGCGCACGACGCCTGCCATGACCCGCGCGGCACGGGTGAGCGCGCTCACCCGCGCGCAGGCATACACCGTGATCGCGGCTCAGGCGCTGCGTCAGCAGGGACGCCACGGCGAGGCTCTGTCGCTTGCCGGGATGCTGGTCAATGAGGCGCCGCTGGCTGCGGATGCGCACCAGTTGCTGGGGATGTGCCTGGCCGACCACGGCGATTCCCCGGGCGCCGACATCGCCTTCGCGCGTGCGCTCGAACTCGCGCCCGGCAGTGATGTCATCGCGTTGAACGTGGCGACATGGTGGCGTCGGCGCGGGCGGATCGCAGATGCCGTGACCGCGCTTGCAGGCGTCCCCGCTACGTCCCGCACGTGTCTGATGCTGGGTCGTCTGCAGCAGCAGTCCAGGCAATGGGCGTCGGCGCGCGCGAGCTTCCGGCGGGCGCTCGCTCTCGAGCCGGACCTCGCCGAGGCCTGGCGTGGGCTCGGGCAGGTCCTGCATCAGGAGGGCGCCGTCGAAGAGGCCATCGATGCGACGCGACAGGCGGCCGCACTCGATCCCCCGCATGCACCCACGTGGATGTTCCTCGGTGTCGTCCTGAGGGAAGCAGGCCGGCTGGACGACAGCCTGGCCTGTCTGCGTCGGGCAGGCGCCACAGGGCATGACGAGCGCGAGGTTGCCGATGCCGTGCATGGCGTGTTGCATGACGCCGGCCGCATGTCCGAAGCGCTCGAGGGTGCGCATCGTCTCGTGGACAGGGATCCTGCATTCGTCGCGGGGCACGAGACGTTGGCCCATCTGCAGTGGGAGCGCAGCTCACGTGGCGACGCATCGCCCGACCCGCTGGCCCGGTTCGAGCGCGCGGCCCGGGAACAGCCGGGGCACGTCGCCCTGCATCTGGCGCTGGTCCGGGCCCTCCTCCAGGCGCGTCGGCCTGTGCAGGCGCTGGTCTGGCTGGAGCCGATGCTGGCACGGGAGGCGGACAACCCTGCCCTCCTCTGGCTGACCGCCGAGGCCCTCGATGCATCCGGGCGCAGCTCCGATGCCTATCCGCTCTACATCGCCGCCGCCCGCCGTTACGGGGCAACCCGCGCCGACTTCCTCAACGCCCACATCCGTCATCTGATCCGCTCGGGCCGCATCGAGCACGCCCGTCGGATCGCGGAGCAGGCAGTGAGCCAGCATCCCGACAACCAAGAGGCTTGGGCACTGCGGGGCGTGCTCTGGAGGCTCGAAGATGACCCGCGCGAGTTCTGGCTCTGTGACTACGACCGGTTGATCGGAGAGATCGAGGTCGAATGGAACACGCCGGAGATGCCGGACCCGCTGGGATCACTGAGGCAGGTTCTCGCCGGGCTGCACCTGCAGGCAGGCGAACCGATGGCGCAGAGCGTGCGCAACGGGTCGCAGACGCCCGGGCGTCTGTTCGGCCGGAATGAGCCGGTGCTGCAGGCTGCCGCTACGGCGCTCCGCGATGCGGTCGAGCAGTGGGTGGCTCGCCTGCCGGCCGACGTCCGGCATCCCTTTCTGGGAAGAAAAGGGACAGGCGTGCGCTTCGCCGGATCTTGGTCCGTGCAGCTTGTCGAGTCGGGGCGACACGCGAACCACATCCATGACCAGGGATGGATGAGCTCGGCCTTCTATGTGTCCGTGCCGCGCACGGTACGCGAGGCTTCGGCCGATGCAGCCAGCGGATGGATCCAGTTTGGCCAACCGCTGGAGACCCTCGGATTGACACTCGCTCCGCGTCGCCTGATCCGGCCGCAGGAGAACCGTCTGGTCGTGTTTCCGTCCTACATGTGGCATGGAACGGTTCCCTTCAACGGGTCGGAGCCTCGCCTGACCGTGGCCGCCGATCTCCTGCCGGGCAGCATGCCCTAGCGGGCCTGCAGGCCCGCCGCGGCAAATGTTTCAATCAATGGCGCAAGCCGCTCGCGATGGCGGCGCGAGCTGCCTACCGAGCGGGCGTGGACCGGCTCCCGCACCTGCGCCGCGCTGGCGGTGGTGAACGCGGCCTTCTGCGGCGCAGCGCCGTAGCGGATCGAAGCATCGTAGGGCAGGCGGCACCACTCCAGTACCCGCTTGGCCTCACCCTCCGGATCCGAGACCAGATCCTCGTAGCGCACGTCGAGAATCCCGTTCGGCATGACGGAATGCCAGTGCGCCATCGCCTGCGCGTACGCGACGTAATAGCGCCCCAGTTCCTCGAGGTCGTAGGAGAAATGGTAGGCGCTGAAGAACAGCGTCTTGAATATCGCCCAGCAGCTGTCGACCGGGTCACGCGTGAGATGGAGAATTCGAGCGTTCGGAAGCGCCTTGCGGATCAGCCCGCAATAGAGATAGTTGACGGGCATCTTGTCGATGAATCGCGTGGCCCCGGCCGCTTCGGAGGCGCCCCGCGCGTATTCGCGCCCGAGTGCTTCGAAGTCGATTCCGCGCGAAGCTTCTGCAGGCGACACCTCCGGTCGGCCGCCTGCGGCCTGCCGCGTGTACTGCGCGACGAGTTGAGCGAAATCCAGGGGCTCTCCGGCAGAGCGGACATCGCCCCCCTGCACGAGAATGCGCTCGAGCAGAGTGGTTCCGGTCCGCGGCATGCCGACCACGAAAATCGGATCCGCGGCCTCGTGGCCAGCGGCGGCCTCGTTCATGGCCGTCTCCGAATAGGCGTCGCACACGGACACGATCGCGGCGCACTCCGCGGCGATGTCGTAGGTCAGAGTCGAGCGCTTAACCGCTGCGCCGCGCACGATCGCATCGAAGGCGGCGTCATGCTCGCCCAGGTCCTCGAGTTCCTTGCCCAGTGCGTACCAGGCGCCAGCCTCCCACTCGGCACGGCCGACACCGCTGGCCAGTCGTTGCCGCAGCGCGTCGACATGATTGCGGGCATCCGTCTGGCGACGCACGGTGCTGCGCAGGTAGAGGGCGTGGCCGGCATCCGGGACCATGCCGAGCATCCGGTCCAGATTGAGCTCTGCACCCGCGAAGTCGCCGGTGAAGAACTGGGCCACCGCCAGATCGTACAGAAGGCCGGGATGATCCCCGAGCGAGACACGCGCCTGCTCGTACAAGCCGATTGCCTCGGCAGGCCGGTTGCAGTTGACCATGATGCTGGCGAGCTGCCAAAGGGCCTGCCCATTGCCCCGCGCCCCGGCCGATGTCGTCGTCTCCATGGCAAGCGCACGCGCATCCGCGCGACGCCGCATGTGCACCAGCAATCCGGCCTGCTTGATCTTCAATGGCAGGGAGCCTCCGCTTGCCTCGATTGCGCTCTGAAGGCGGCTGCGGGCCATCTCGAGATCGCCGACCGCGAAGCAGGCTTCGCTGAGGAACACCAGCACGTCGACGTCGCGTGGAGCCCGGCTGGCCAGGCGTTCGCCGTGTTCGACCGCTTCACGGAAGAGGCCCTGCCGGAGAAGGTCGTAACCTGCTTTGATCGGGGATTGCTCGGATTCGCTCTTCATCATCTCGTGGGTTGGCTGGAATGAAAGGGCATCACGCCGCACTGGGCGGCGCGCGTCGCCACTCTATCGGACCCGGAGCGCAAGGCCAGCTGCACTGGAAAAAAAACGGCGGGCCTATGCCCGCCGTTTCGATCACACTTGAACGCGACGTCAGAACGTCACAGCAACACTCGTGAAGAAGTAGCGCCCCGCCTGATCGTAGCCGCCGAGCGCATTGGCATTGGCCGGCGTCAGACCACTTCCCACCATCGGCGGCGCCTTGTCGGCGATGTTGTTCACGCCCGCAGTCCACGTGATCTTGTCACCGATCTGCGCGGAGCCGGACAGGTCGAAATAGTTGAACGCGGACTGCTTGCCTCTGCCACGCAGGAAGTAGTCGGTGGTCAGCGCATTGCCGTCCGTATCCCGGTAGTCCATCTCGCCGATGTAGCGCCAGCGCAGATTGACGGCGTAGCGGTCGAAGCCGTAGCGCAGGCTGGTGATGTGACGCCATTCCGGCGTCGCGCACTGCGTGTTGACCAGCCCCTCGCAGCTGTAGTCGGCGGAGTTGTCACCCGGCACCGGCTGGAACGAGCGCTCCAGCACATAGCTGCCGACGTAGGACGCGGACAGCCTGCCGACACCCACGTCCATCGCGTAGCGTCCGGTGAAATCGATGCCGCGATACCGCCGGCTGCCGAAGTTGCCGTTGGTATTGACCACCAGACCCGAGGTCTCGGGATCGCTGCCGCGGAAGAGGTCGCCAGTCACGGCATTACGACGGATCAGGCCGCATACCGCATCCTGCCCATCGGCACACAGGTTGATGATTGTGCGGGCGCCGATGGTGCCGATCACGTTCTCGAGCTTGATGTCGTAATAGTCGACGCTGAGGTCGAGGTTGTCGATCGGGCTGGCGGCGAAGCCGACCGTCCAGGTGTCGGCGATCTCGGGCTCGAGATTGACGTTGCCACCGATCAGCTGGTTGTTCTGTGCCGCCGCGTTGGCCGCGATGTTTCCGTACTGGGCCGCGGTCACACCCGTCCGCTGGCACTGAGCGAGGGTGAACTCCGGTGTGGCTCCGGCGCAGGGGTCGGTACCCGGCCACAGTGCGATCTGCTGGTCGGAGAAGAGTTCGTTGATATTGGCGCCGCGGATGGCGCGGTTGAAACCGGCGCGGAAGCGGAACCGGTTATCGAGGAAACTCGCGCCGAGTCCCGCTTTCCACGTGTTGACGTCGCCCGACGTGCTGTAGTCGGTGTACCGGTAGCCCAGCTGCAGATCCAGGCTGTTGAGCGGACCGGCATCGGCAACCAGCGGCAGGTTGGCCTCCATGAATACCTCATCGACGTCGTAACCGCCGCTCAGGTTCGTGGTCGGGCCGCCGAGACCGGTGAAATTGCCCGTCGCCATGTTGGTGTCGGCGACGCGGGTGAAGCGCTCGGAGCGGGTCTCGACACCCACCACCATGCTGGCCTGCCGGTCTGCCGCGGACGGGAGGGAAAACCCGAGGTCGCCGGTGACGTAGGCGTTGAACACCCGCATGTCGGTGCTGTAGTTGACGATGCCCACGCCCTGCAGGGCTTGCGCCTGCTCGGGCGTCACGCTGTTCGTCCACACGTCGTAGGGAAGACATCCGTTGAACGCGCCGTCGGGGCATCCGAGGAGCGCGTCGCGCACCCGCGTCGTGATGAAGTCGTTGATGTTCTCGGATTTCACGCTCGTGCGCGCGTACTGCAGCGATGCGTCCCAGGTCCAGCCGCCGTCGAAGAAGTTGCCACCGGCGCCTGCGGTGATGCTGTAGTTGGTGGCCTCCTCGTTCGTGATACGCGGCCCCCCCTCGACGTTGCGCTTGGCGACATACACTGTGAACTCGTCGTCGGTGATGCCGACATCGGCGCACATGGTGCCGATCACCGGCGTGTCACACCTCACCTGGATATCGGTGAAGAACGCACCGGACGGCGCGATCTGCGTACTGGAGCGCCGGTTGACGAACATCGTCTCGAGGTACGGCGAGAAGTATTCGTTGACGTCGTACTTGATGACGCTGCCCGCGGTGAAGCGCGTGTCCGGACGCTGGTAGTAGTTCACCGGCGCGAAGTTGTAGATGTTCGGGCCGTCCGGCACGAACCAGCCCGACGCCGACGGCAGCACATAGGTGTAGAGACCGGACGTCGGCGCGACGATGTAGAAGTTGGCCGGATCCGCGGTCGGCGATCCGCCGCAGGCGGTGCCTGCGGGGTTGAGGGCGCATGAGGAGTAGTCGCGCTGCCCCTGGAGCAGGGCGTCGTTCTTGCGCCAGGTGGCCCAGGCCACGGCGTGACCGGACTCGCCGAAGGCGCCGCCGATGGCCACGTCGACATTCTTGGAGATGCCGTCGAAACCCGAGTCGCCAGTCGGATAGTCGAAATCGCGCTGGTCCATCAGTCCCTGGATGTAGCGATCGTCGTTGTTGTGCTGGTAGGCCGAATACCCGAAGTTGACCGACACGCCTTCGAACTGGTCGTCAAGGATGAAGTTGACGACGCCGGCGATCGCGTCGGAGCCGTACACCGCGGACGCGCCGCCGGTGAGGATGTCGACGCGCTGCACGATGGCGGGGGGCACGATGCTGATGTCGGCGGTCTCGCCGAGGCCCTTCGGAATGCGCCGGCCGTTCACCAGCGCGAGTGTGCGATTCGCACCCATGCCACGAAGGTCGACCGTCGCGTAGCCCTGCGACCCGTTATTGAGGAAGTTGTCGAAGTCCAGCGCGAGCTGCGGGTACTGGTTGACCAGATCTTCCACCTTGCTGGCTCCGGAGAACTGGAACTCCTCCTTGGAGATCTCCGCCACCGGGCTCGACGCGGTCATGGTCTGGCTGCGGATACGCGTACCCGTCACCGTGATGGTGTCGAGACTGGTCGGCGACTGGGTCGACGCCGGATTCGCGTCCTGTGCCAGGGCGCTGCCGGCGGCGGTCACACTGCCGCCTCCCACCGCGAGCGCGACCAGAATCGCGTTGCGGAGCTTCGTGGTCTTCGGTGTCATCTTTCTCTCCAAGTGATGGGTCCCTCGATCCTCCCCATACCGCACCTGACGCAAATCGAAACGACAGGTTCGGCAAACACGCCCGATGGTATTCGTCTAGAAACAAAAAATAAACATGTGCTAAACGAACGCGTGGCAGAGGCTCAAGTTCGGCGCTTGGCTGTTCCGGCGCGCCACTTTGGGTCGCGCGTTGCCTGTCCGCGTGTCGACCTCGGGCGCCACCGAGTTCAGGGAAATGTCGTGCCGCCGGCACGCCCGACTCGTCCGGGCGGACGTCCAGCACGGATGCCGGACGCGGACGACATCATAAGAAATCATTTGCAATCAACGAGTTGAGATTGGCACGCGATCTGCTTGGGTAGAGGGCATGAACAGCTCTGACCCCCGCCTCCCTCACCGCCCTGCCGGGATCCGCGACACCTCCGCCCAGGACACCGTGAATCCGGTGATGCCCGTCCGACGCTATCGACGCTGGATGGTTGCCGGTGGCGCGGCCGTGTTGCTCGCGGGCGCGGGCCTGTGGCTGGCCGGTGGATGGGCGGGTGGGGCGCGCTCGGTGGACGCGGGCCGTCTGCGCTTTGCCGAAGTCACCCGGGGCGACCTGGTCCGCGACATCGCGGCCGAGGGCCGGGTCATCGCCGCCAACAGCCCCACGCTCTATGCGATCTCGGGCGGCATGCTGACCCTGCACGTGGTGGCAGGCGACCGCGTCGAGCGCGGACAAGCCCTGGCCGAGATCGACAGTCCGGAGTTGCGCAGCCGCCTCGCCCAGGAAGAGGCCACGCTGGCCGGATACGAGGCCGAGGCCGGCCGGGCCGCGCTCGACGCGCAACTCAGGCGGGCCGAGGCCCGCAAGACCCTCGACCAGGCGCAGATCGATCGCACCGCGGCCCAGCGGGATCTGGAGCGTTACCAGCGCGCGTTCGAAGGCGGCGCAGTCGCGCAGGTCGATCTGGCCCGTGCGCAGGACACGCTGAAGAAGACCGAGATCGGCGTTTCCGCCGCCACCGAGGACATGGGCCTCCAGGGGCGCGGCGCGGGCCTGGACACGCGCAACAAGCAACTGGTCGCCGAGCGCCAGCGCAGCGTGGTCAACGAGATGCGTCGCCAGGTCGAAGCGCTGACCCTGCGCGCGCCCTTCGACGGCATCGTCGGCCAGGTGCAGGCGGTACAGAGCAGCAATGTGGCCGCGAATGCGCCGGTGCTGTCGGTCGTCGATCTGTCGGTGTTCGAGGTCGAGATCCGGGTGCCGGAAAGCTTCGCACGGGATCTCGAGATCGGCATGCCGGCCGAGCTGCGCAGCGGCGGCACGGCGTATCCGGCGAAAGTCTCGGCGGTGTCGCCGGAAGTCGTCAACGGGGAAGTCGTCGCGCGTCTGCGTTTCGACGAGGGCAGCCAGCCGCCGGGCCTGCGCCAGAGCCAGCGCCTGACCGCGCGCATTCTGCTGGACACCCGCAACGACGTGCTGATGGTCGCGCGCGGCCCGTTCGTGGATCAGGACGGCGGCCGCGTTGCATACGTCCTCGATGGCAGCACCGCCGTGCGTCGACCCGTCGTCATCGGTGCCAGCAGCCTGTCCACGGTGGAAATCGTGGAAGGCCTCCAGCCCGGCGAGCGCGTCGTCATCGCCGGCACCGACCAGTTCGATAACGCGGAACGCATCCGCATCTCGGGACTCTGACCATGAACGCTCGATTCGACTGCCCCTTCCCTGCCGCCTGGACCGCCGATGAGCTCGCCGATTCGGTATCGCGGCCGGTGTCCTCGCTGTTCGTGTCCGGCATTCCGCTCGCCCCTGACGCCACGCGCCGGTCGACCGGCGCGCGGCTCCGCACACGACCGCTCGATCGCGGACTGCCGGTGCTCTTCCGCGTTCGCTGACCGCGACGCAGTCTCTTCCTTCCGCTCCAGCCCAGGACACACTCCCATGCTCGACATGCGCCAGGTCGCCAAGGTCTACCGTACCGAACTCGTCGAAACCCATGCCTTGCGCTCGCTCGACCTGCACGTCGCCGAGGGCGAATTCGTCGCCGTGACCGGCCCGTCGGGCTCGGGCAAGACGACCTTCCTCAACATCGCCGGCCTGCTGGAGACCTTCACCGGCGGCGAGTACCGGATCGACGGCGTCGAGGTCCGCGGCCTGGGCGACGATGCGCGCTCGAAACTCCGCAACGAGAAGATCGGGTTCATCTTTCAGGGCTTCAACCTGATTCCCGATCTGAATCTGTTCGACAACGTCGACGTCCCGCTGCGCTACCGCGGCATGGCCGCCGCCGACCGCAGGCTGCGCATCGAGGAGTCGCTGTCGCTGGTCGGACTGGGCTCGCGCATGAAGCACTACCCGGCTGAGCTCTCGGGCGGCCAGCAGCAGCGCGTGGCGATCGCACGCGCCCTCGCCGGCAGCCCGCGCCTGCTGCTCGCCGACGAGCCCACCGGCAACCTGGACTCGCAGATGGCGCGCAGCGTGCTCGAGCTGCTGGAGGACATCAACGCGCGCGGCACCACCATCGTCATGGTGACGCACGACCCGGAACTGGCCGCGCGCGCGCATCGCAACGTGCACATCGTCGACGGCCTGGCGACCGACCTCCAGCCACTTCGGGCCGTGTCGTCGCCAACGTCGACACCTCGTGTTTCAGCCGGCGCCTGAGGAGAGCGGCATGTTCGGTTACTACCTGCAGCTTGCGCTGCGCAGCTTCCGCAACAGCAAGGTGCTCACGGCGCTGATGGTGCTGGCGATCGCACTGGGCATCGGCGCCTGCATGACCACGCTGACCGTGTTCCGGGTGCTGTCGGGCGACCCGATTCCCGAAAAGAGCGATCGTCTGTTCTACGTGCAATTGGATCCACGCACTGCCCGCGGCGCATCGCCGGGCGAGGATCCGGAGACCCAGGTCACCCGTTTCGACGCGGAAACGCTGTTGCGCGAAGCCAAGGGCCTGCGCCAGGCGATGATGACCGGCGGCTCGGTCTCGGTGACGCCGGAGCGTGCGGACCTGCCTCCCTTCTTCTCCCCGGCGCGCTACACGAGTCGAGATTTCTTCGCGATGTTCGACGTTCCGTTCGAACATGGCGCGGGCTGGAGCGCCGAGGACGACGCAGGCAGCGCCCGCGTGGCGGTGATCACGAAATCGCTCAACGAGCGCGTCTTCGGAGGTGTCGACAGTGTCGGGCGCACGCTGATGATCGGCGGCAACGAGTTCCGTGTCGCCGGCGTCCTCGATACGTGGCGCCCCACCCCGCGCTTCTGGGACATGTTCAGCCAGACCTTCGGCGACGGCGAGGACATCTTTCTGCCCTTCTCGACATCGCGCGCCCTGTCGATGGGGCGCAGCGGCAACATGAACTGCTGGAACACCACCGCCGACGATACCGGCCTCAACGCGCCCTGCGTCTGGATCCAGTACTGGGTGGAGCTGGAGACACCTGCGCAGGCGGCCGACTTCAAGGCCTACCTCGACAATTACTCGGCGCAGCAGAAGGCGGCCGGCCGGTACGAGCGCGACCCCAATACGCGGCTGAGCAATGTCATGGAGTGGCTGACCTACAACCGCGTGGTGCCCCGCGACGTGGTGATGCAACTGTGGCTCGGTTTCGGCTTCCTGCTGGTGTGTCTGCTCAATACCGTCGGCCTACTGCTGGCCAAGTTCCTGCGTCGCAGCGGTGAAATCGGCGTGCGCCGTGCCCTCGGCGCATCGCGCCGCGACATCTTCATGCAATGCCTCGTCGAGGCCGGGACGATCGGCGTGGCCGGGGGCGTGTTGGGGCTCGGCCTGTCGCTGCTGGGGCTGTGGGGCGTTCGCCAACAGCCGGCCAGTTACGCCGGGCTGGCCCACCTGGACGTGCCGATGCTGCTGACGACGTTCGCACTGGCGGTCACCGCCAGCCTGCTCGCGGGTGTCCTGCCCGCCTGGCGCGCCATGCAGATCACTCCGGCGATCCAGCTCAAGACACAGTAACCCTCCTTTTCGTGCGCCGCATGCGCGGCGTCGATACCGTCCGAGGTCACCATGGAAATCCGTCCCATTCTTTCCACACTGCTGCGTCACAAGACCGCCGCCACGTTGATCGTGCTGCAGCTGGCAGTCACCTGCGCGATCATCTGCAATGCGATGTTCATGATCGGCGACCGCCTCAAGCAGATGGGCGAAGTCAGCGGCATCGCCGAGCAGGAACTGTTGCGGATCCAGATCGTTCCGGTGGGTGGGGACGGCAACGCAGAGGCCCAGACCCGATCCGATCTCGCCCTGCTGCGCGGACTGCCGGGCGTCACCGGAGCCACGTCGGTGAACCAGGTTCCGTTCGTCAACTCGTCCTGGAACAGCAGCGTGAACCTGCGCCCCGGCCAGGAACAACCAACGTTGAATGCGTCGAACTACATGGCCGACGAGGCGTTCATCGACACCTTCGGGCTGACGCTCGTCGCGGGACGCAACTTCCTGCCTGACGAGTACATCCCGTTCGCTTCGCTCAATGCGGCGGAGGGCGAGGCCGTCGTGCCGTCGGTGATCATCACCCAGGTCATGGCCGAGCGGCTGTTTCCGGGCCAGGACCCGCTCGGCAAGATCCTCTATGTCTTCGGCGACGCGCCGAGCCGGGTCGTCGGCGTGGTCGAGCACCTTGTGCGTCCAAGCATGCAGGGCGGTCCCACGGCGCGCGAGCTGGCCATGATCTTCCCGGTGGTCGCCAGTTACGACCTGGGCGGCAACTACGTGATCCGCACCTCGCCCGAGCGCCGCCAGGAGGTGCTCGAGGCGGCGACCGCCGCGCTGCAGGGCAACGGACCGCGTCGCGTCGTCATCGAGAACGCCACCAAGTCTTTCGAAGCGCTGCGGGACGAGTTCTACCAGCAGCAACGCTCGATGGCCTGGCTGCTGGGTATCGTGTGCGTGGCGCTGCTGGTGATCACGGCACTGGGGATCGTCGGGCTGGCGAGCTTCTGGGTGCAGCAACGCACCCGGCAGATCGGTATCCGTCGTGCACTGGGCGCGACGCGGGGGCAGATCCTGCGCTATTTCCAGACCGAGAACTTCCTGCTCGCCACGATCGGCATCACCCTCGGCATGCTCGCGGCCTATCTGCTCAACCACGTGCTGATGTCGCGCTACGAACTGGGCCGATTGCCGGCGATGTATCTGCCGGTCGGGGCGGTCGCCCTCTGGCTGCTCGGGCAGATCGCGGTCTACTGGCCCGCGCGCCGCGCCGCCTCGGTGCCGCCGGCGGTCGCGACCCGCGGCGCCTGACCGTCGCTCCGCCGGTTGCGTCCATCGCTGCCGGCGAGGACCATGCCTGTCGTTCTCGCACGCCGTTACCGGATCGCACGCGCCCGATGCCCACGATTCTCGTCATCGACGACAACCTCGCCGTCGCCACCGCGCTGACGGTGCTGTTCTCGCTGCACGACATCGCCACCGAACATGCGGCGTCCCCCGAGGCCGGCCTCGCACACCTGCGTGCTGGGGATATCGATCTGGTGGTGCAGGACATGAACTTCCATGCCGACACCACGTCCGGCGAAGAAGGGGTTGCCCTGTTCCACGCGATCCGCGCGATCGACCCCGATCTGCCGGTGATCCTGCTGACGGCGTGGACCCGTCTCGATGCGGCGGTCGAGCTGATCCGCTCCGGCGCCGCGGACTACCTGGGCAAGCCCTGGGACGATGGCAAGCTGATGGCCACCGTCAATACCCTGCTCGAGCTGTCGAGCACCCGTCGCGAACTCGCCACGCGCGTCCGCGACGATGCGCGCAGACGCGAGCGTCTCGCCGCGGACCACGCGCTCTGCGGGCTGGTCTACGCCGATCCGGCGAGCGAGGCGACCCTGCTGCTGGCCCTGCAGGTGGCGCGCTCGGACCTGCCCGTGCTGATCACCGGTCCCAACGGGGCGGGCAAGGAGAAGTACGCGGAGATCCTGCACGCCAACTCGGCGGTGCGTGGCGGTCCGTTCGTCGCACTCAACTGCGGCGCGCTGCCCCACGAGCTGATCGAAGCCGAGCTGTTCGGGGCCGAGCCCGGCGCCTATACCGGCGCGAACCGGGCGCGGGAAGGCAAGTTCGAGGCCGCCGACGGCGGCACCCTGTTTCTCGACGAGATCGGCACCCTGCCGCCGTCCGGCCAGGTGAAGCTGTTGCGGGTGCTGGAAACCGGGCGGTTCGAGCGGCTCGGCGGCAACCGCGAGCGGACCGTGCGCGTGCGTGTGATCAGTGCGACCAATGCGGACCTGGGGACGATGATCGCCGATGGGCGGTTCCGTGAGGACCTGTACTACCGCCTCAACGGCATCGAGTTGCGCCTGCCGCCGCTGGTCCGGCGCCCGCGCGACATCCTGCCGCTGGCCCGGCATTTCCTTGGCGATCGCAAGGTGCTGGGCGAGGACGCCGAACAGCGGCTGCTCGCACACGCGTGGCCGGGCAACGTGCGTGAGTTGCGCAATGTCGTCCAGCGCGCGGTCCTGCTCGCCCAGGGGCAACGCATCGGTGCGGGGGACCTCGGCCTGCCCGACGCGGCACCGGCATCGCCGTCACACCCCTCTGCAGACGAGCCCGACCGCGCGGACATCGAAGCCGCGCTCGCGCGGTGCGGAGGTGTTCTCGCGCAGGCCGCCAGCGAACTCGGACTGTCGCGCCAGGCCCTGTACCGCCGGCTGGACCGCCTCGGCATTCCGCGCAGCTGACATGCCCTGGCACCAGCGCCTGCCGCTGACACTGACCTTGACGCTGGTGGCCCTGCTGCACGTGGCCGGCGCCGTTTTCCTCGCCTTGACCCTGCTGCGCTGGTTGCCTGCCTGGCAGGCGGCAGGCCTGGCGACCGCGACCTCGTTGCCGAGCCTGATCTGGGCATTGCTGCGCATCGTCGCGCCGGCGCAGTCGCTGTTCCGGGCGCTCGCCGGCACCGTGAGCAGTTACCGCGATGGCGACTACAGCTTCAGCCTGTCCTGGCAGGGGCGCGGCACGCTGCGCGAACTCGTCAACGCGCACAACGAGCTCGGCGAGACGTTGCGGGCACAGCGCCAGTCACTGGTGCAACGCGAGCTGCTGCTCGACACCATGGTGCAGAACACGCCGGTGGCGATGCTGCTGGTCGATCCCAACGGTCGCATCGTGCACGCCAACCTGGCGGCGCGCAGAACCTTCGGCGGCGGACGCCGGCTCGAAGGCCAGGAGTTCGCCGCACTGCTCGCCAGCGCCCCGCCGAGCATGATCGATGCGTTCGCCGCGGGCGGGGACTGCATGTTCAGCGTGGGCGACGGCGATGCCGAGGACATCTATCACCTGTCCCGGCGGCGCTTCCGCCTCAACGCGCGTCATCACGAACTCATCCTGCTGCGCGAGATGACCAGCGACCTGCGCCGCCAGGAGGTGCAGACGTGGAAGAAGGTGATCCGCGTGATCAGTCACGAACTCAACAACTCGCTGGCGCCGATCGCATCGCTGGCGCATTCGGGACGCGAGCTGTTGCGCCGCGGCCAGCTCGAGCGCCTGCCCGAGGCGCTGACCACGATCGAGGAGCGTGCGCGTCATCTCGAAGGCTTCATCCGGGGCTATGCGCGGTTCGCCAAGCTGCCGGCGCCACGTCGCGACCCGGTGCAGCTGGCGACGTTCGTCGACCAGCTCTGCTCGCAGATTCCGTTCGCGCTGGAGGGAACGGTGGACCTGGCCGCGATCGCGCATTTCGATGCCGCTCAGGTCGAGCAGGCGCTGATGAACCTGCTGCGCAATGCGCACGAGTCGGGGTCGGCCCCCGATGCGGTCCGGCTCGCGCTCCGGCGCACGACCGACGGATGGCGCATCGACGTGCTCGATCGCGGCCCGGGCATGAACGAAGCCGTCCTCGACAATGCCCTGCTGCCGTTCTATTCGACCAAGCGCAACGGCACGGGCCTCGGGCTCGCCCTGGCACGCGAGATCGCCGAGGCCCACGGCGGGCGCATCGCACTGCTTAACCGGCCCGAAGGTGGCCTGTGCGTGTCCCTGCTCCTGCCCGCCGGCTGATCGCGCGCCGCGTCGTCAGCGCTTCTTCGGGCGCACCCAGCCCTCGACGACCGTCTGCCGGCCGCGTGCCACGGCGAGCTTTCCGGCCGGGACGTCGTTGACGATCACCGAGCCCGCGGCGGTGGTCGCGTCGTCACCGATGCGCAGCGGTGCCACCAGCGACGCATTGGAACCGATGAAGGCGCGATCGCCGATGACGGTCTTCGACTTGTTCACGCCGTCGTAGTTGCAGGTGATGGTGCCGGCGCCGATGTTGCTGCCTGCGCCGATTTCGGCATCGCCGAGATAGGTGAGATGGTTGGCCTTGCTGCCGACCCCCATCAACGTGTTCTTCGCCTCGACGAAGTTGCCGATATGCACGCCGTCGGCGAGCACCGTGCCCGGCCGCAGACGTGCGAAGGGGCCGATGGTCACGGCGCCCTCGGTCACGGCGCCATCGAGGTCGCAATGGGCGCGCAATTCCGTGCCCTCGCCGAGCCGCACGTCCTTCAGGCGGCAGAACGGCCCGATGCGCACGCCGTTGCCGAGCTCCACGCGGCCTTCGAACACCACGTCCACGTCGATCTCCACATCGGTGCCCACCACCACCTCCCCGCGGATATCCACCCGTGCCGGATCGGCCACGCGCGCCCCCTGCAGGCACAGCGCGCGTACCGCGCGCAGCTGCCAGGCGCGTTCTAGCTGGGCCAGCTGCCAGGGGTCGTTGGCGCCCTCGGCCTCGAGCGGGTCGTCCACCATCACGATCTCCGCAGCGCTGTACTCGCCGGCGGCCATCGCGAAAACGTCGGTCAGGTAGTACTCCCGCTGCGCGTTCTCGGCCGACAGCCCCGCCAGCCAGCGCTTCAGCGCCGTGGCCTCGGCGGCGATGATGCCGGTGTTGACCAGGGCGATGCGGCGTTGCTCGCCGGTCGCGTCCTTGTGCTCGACGATCGCGCCGACATGGCCCTCGGAATCACGCACGATGCGGCCGTAGCCCGTGGGGTCGTCGAGCTCGGCCGCGAGCACGGCCAGCCGTTGGCCCACCGCCACCAGCCGTGCCAGGGTTTCGCTGCGCAGCAGCGGGACGTCGCCATAGAGCACCAGGACCTGGGCCCCGTCCGGCACCCCGGGCATCGCCTGCCGCACCGCATGGCCGGTGCCGAGCTGCTCGGCCTGTTCGGCCCAGACCAGGTCGTCCGCGCCCTCGAAGGCCGCGCGCACCTGCTCGCCGCCGTGGCCGTGCACGATGTGGATACCCGCCGGCGCCAGCGCGCGTGCGGCCTCCACCACATGCCACAGCATCGGCCGTCCCGCGATCCGCTGCAGCACCTTGGGGCGCAGGGATTTCATGCGTTTGCCCTCGCCCGCGGCGAGGATCACGACGTGAAGCGGTGCGGTCATGGCATTCGGAACCTGGACGGCGTTCGATGATAATCCACGCCCGGATGGCCAGGATCGATGATGTCCCGCACTGACGCAGCGCCACATGCCGCTCCCGCACCACGCTGGGCCACCGCAGTGTGGCTGGCCGGTCCGGTGCTCGTCGTCGCCGGCATGTTCTGGCACGGACTGTGGAGCGAGCTGCCCTGGGAGCGCTTTGCGCTGTCGCTCGGGCTCGCCGGGGCGAGCGGCCTCCTGGCCTGCCCGCTGGTGCGCTGGCGGCAGTGGTCGTGGTCGTCCGCACTGGCGGTGGTGTGGTGCGCCGCGCTGGTGCTATATGCGGGCCCGGTACCCGCGCTGGCGACTACGCTGCTCGTAGCGGCATCGCTTGCGCTCGGTCTGCGCTGGACCCCGGACACACTGCCGAGCCGCGTCGCAGTGGCCGCGGTGTCCGGGTACGCGGTGCTCACGGGGGCTGCCGGCTGGGTTCTCTCCGCGCCGGTGCACGCCCCCGCGGTATGGGCGGTGCTGCTGGGCGGGTCGATCGTGATCAATCGTCGACCACTCGTCGCCGAACTGCGCAATTCGCACGCGGCGTGGCGGGTGGTCGACGCGGCACATCCACGGGGCCTGAGCGCGGTGGTCGTCCTGCTCGGGCTTGCCTCGACCGGCGCCTGGCTGCCGACAATGCAGGCGGACGACCTCACCTACCACCTCAATCTGCCGGCCCAGCTGGTGCAGCACGGGCGTTATCTCGCCGACCCCGCATTCAGCGCCTGGGCCTTCGCGCCGTGGATGGGCGACGTCGGCCAGGGCATCGCGTGGCTGCTGGGCGGGCAAGAGGCTCGAGGCGCGGTCAACTTCGGCTGGCTGGTGGCTGCGGCGGTCGGCCTCGCGGGTTGCATGCAGGCCCTGGGCGCGGTGCAGGCCGAACGCCTGGCGGGCGTTGCGCTGTTCGCCAGCTTTCCGCCGCTGGCCTGGCTCACGGCCGGCATGCAGACGGAACTTCCCGCGATGGCGGTGCTGTTCGCGCTGGTCGCACTGGTGCTGCATGACCGCCAGGGCCGGCACCTCGCAGCCGCGACGATCCTGTTTGCTGCGCTCGCGGCCCTGAAACCGATGCATGCGCTGGCGGCATTGCCCGTGCTGGCGCACTGCGCCCTGCGCAGCGACGCCCGGCTGTTGCTTCGACGGGTGCCATTGATGGTCGCCCTCTTTCTCGGGATCGCCGGCTCGAGCTACGCCCAGGCCTGGTGGCACACCGGCAACCCGGTCTTTCCGTTGTTCAACGCGACGTTCGAGTCGCCGGACTATCCGCTCGAGAACATGACGGATACACGCTGGCTGAGTGGCTTCGGCCCTGGACTGCCGTGGCGGATGACGTTCGATACCAGCCACTTCCTCGAAGCCTGGAACGGCGGGATCGGCTTTCTGTGGATCGGCCTGGCGGGCGCCTGGCTGCTGGCGCTGCGCCGCCGCGGCACGCGCGTCCTGGCGCTCGTGGCGCTGTGTGTCGCGGTGCTGCCGCTGATTCCAATCCAGTACGCGCGCTATGCGTTCCCTGGCCTGGTGTTGCTGATCGTGCCGGCACTGACCGGCAGCCTCGGCGAGGTCGGCCGCCGACGTCTGTGGATCGCGCCGATCGTGCTGCTGTGCATGTTCAACCTCGCATTCCAGGCAAACTCCGGCTGGACCCATCATTCCGCTGCGCTCAAGCGCGCGATCCGCGCGCCCGGGGATCCGGCGGCCGTCCTTCCCTATTACGTCGCCGAGCGGACCCTGCTCCGCGGCCTGCCGCCCGACCCGGGAATGGTCCTGGCCACCGATCCGGCACGCGGCTTCGTCGCCGAGCTCGGCGGCAACGGCCGCCTGATGTCGGTGCATGCGCCAGTGCTGTCGATCGCGCGTGAAGCGGCCGACCTCGACGCCACTGGCGTCGCTTGGCGCGCGATATTCGACGATCTCGACGTCCGCTGGCTGCTGGTCAGCGAGGCGGCGGCATCGCTTGCGCTCGTCCGCGCGCTGCAGGACGACCCTGGAGTCCGACACGTGCGCTCGCTCAATGGCGTGGCTTTGTGGGCTCGGGAGGCGCGATGACCCGCGATCTGGATCCGTTCCCGACCCGGCCGCGGCGATCGCGGGCGGTCCGGCCTGACGGCGCACCTCGCCGCTGTGCGCCGTCTCGCGCCGACAGGGCGACGGGCACGCGGCCCTGGCCGCTCCGACGGCGGCGCGACGCTGCCGCGTGCCAGATGGGACGCCTGCGCGCTCGCCTGTCGTGCAGTGTGCACAGGCGCATGCCCGTGACGCCGAGCAACGCATGTGTCGCGCAGGAGCGACCGCTATGAGCCTGACCCGCCAGGGACGCGACTATCTCGCGATCGGACTACTGCAATGGCTGCTCGACTGGGGCGTCGTCGTCGGCCTGACCCATCTCGGTCTGCCGGTCGCGCCTGCCAACGTGACCGGCCGCATCGCCGGCGCCTTGCTGGGGTACTGGCTCAACGGCAAATGGACGTTCGCCAGCGAAGACACGGCGATCGGCCGGACCCAGTTCCAGCGGTTCATGACCATGTGGATCGCGACCACGCTGGTCAGCACCTGGGCGATGACCCACATCGACGACCTTTTGGGGCTGCGCTGGGTCTGGGCGGCCAAGCCGGTGATCGAGGTCGCGCTGGGCGCCGTGGGCTTCGTGCTGTCGCGCTACTGGATCTACAAGCGCTGATCGTCCGGGCAGTGCCGGCTCCGGGCTCGTCACGGATGCCTGCCGCCACCGCGGAAACAGGCCCCCCGCAACGCAGCGACCCCGCCGGGGCGGGGTCGCATGCAAGGCACGGTGCCAGGGGCGTCGCGGCCGGTCAGTGCTTGAGCGTCTTGCGCAGGCGCTCGAGCGCCTGCAGCTGGACCACGGCTTCGGCCAGCTTCTGCTGCGCCTCGGCCACGTCCATCGCCTCGCCACGTCCGGCCAGGATGCGCTCGGCCTCGTCCTTGGCCGCCTTCACTGCCGCCTCGTCGATGTCGTCGGCGCGGATCGCGGTATCGGCGAGGATCGTCACCACCTGTGGCTGCACCTCGAGGATGCCGCCGCCGATGGCGAAGTCGAGGATCTCGCCGTTGGCCTGGGTCACGACGACCTTGCCGGGCTTCAGGCGCGTGATCAGCGGCGCGTGGCGCGGCGCGATGCCGAGCTCGCCGAGTTCGCCGGTCGCCACGACCAGGGTCGCTTCGCCGTGGAAGATCTCGGCCTCGGCGCTGACGATGTCGCAACGGATGGTGTTCATGGGCTTGGTTCGCTCTGCTCGATCAACGTGAAGGATGCCCCGTCACCGGCCCGGCCACGTCGCCTGCGGGTTCGTACGAACCGCAGGCCACCCGGTCCGGATCACCGGAGAACGCCGCTTACGCGGCGAGCTTCTTCGCCTTTTCCACCGCTTCGTCGATCGTGCCGACCATGTAGAACGCCTGCTCCGGCAGGTGGTCGTACTCGCCGTCGACGATGCCCTTGAAGCCGCGGATGGTGTCCTTCAGCGACACGTACTTGCCCGGGGCGCCGGTGAACACTTCGGCCACGTGGAAGGGCTGGCTGAAGAAGCGCTCGATCTTGCGGGCGCGCGACACGGCCTGCTTGTCCTCTTCCGACAGCTCGTCCATGCCCAGGATCGCGATGATGTCCTTGAGCTCCTTGTACTTCTGCAGGGTCTGCTGGACCCGCTGCGCGGTGCTGTAGTGCTCGTCGCCGATCACCAGCGGATCCATCTGGCGGCTGGTCGAGTCGAGTGGATCCACCGCCGGGTAGATACCGAGCGAGGCGATCGAACGCGACAGGGTCACGGTCGAGTCGAGATGCGCGAAGGTCGTGGCTGGCGACGGGTCGGTCAGGTCGTCCGCCGGCACGTACACGGCCTGGATCGAGGTGATCGAGCCGGTCTTGGTCGAGGTGATGCGCTCCTGCAGCACGCCCATTTCCTCGGCGAGCGTGGGCTGGTAGCCCACCGCCGACGGCATGCGGCCGAGCAGCGCCGAGACTTCGGTGCCGGCCAGCGTGTAGCGGTAGATGTTGTCGACGAAGAACAGCACGTCGCGGCCCTTGCCGCTCTCGTCCTTCTCGTCGCGGAAGTACTCGGCCATCGTCAGGCCGGTCAGCGCGACGCGCAGGCGGTTGCCCGGCGGCTCGTTCATCTGGCCGTAGACCATCGCCACCTTGGACTCCTTGGGGTTGTCCTTGTTGACGACGCCCGACTCGATCATCTCGTGATAGAAGTCGTTGCCCTCGCGGGTGCGCTCGCCCACACCGGCGAACACCGACAGGCCGCTGTGCGCCTTGGCGATGTTGTTGATCAGTTCCATCATGTTGACGGTCTTGCCGACGCCGGCGCCACCGAACAGGCCGACCTTGCCGCCCTTGGCGAAGGGACACATCAGATCGATGACCTTGATGCCGGTCTCGAGCAGCTCGGTGCCCGACGACTGCTCGTCGAACTTCGGCGCGTCACGGTGGATTTCCCAGGTGGTCGCGGCATCGATCTCGCCGGCCTCGTCGATCGGCGAACCCAGCACGTCCATGATGCGACCCAGCGTGCCGGTGCCCACCGGCACCGCGATGCCGCGGCCGGTGTTGACCGCCACCAGGTTGCGCTTCAGGCCGTCGGTGGAGCCGAGCGCGATCGCGCGCACGATGCCGTCGCCGAGCTGCTGCTGCACTTCCAGCGTGATGGCGGTGCCTTCGACCTTCAGCGCGTCGTAAACGCGCGGCACTTCGCTGCGCGGAAACTCGACGTCGACGACCGCGCCGATGATCTGAACGATCTTGCCCTGACTCATGTTGTCGCTCCGGTTAACTTGTTCTGCTCTGATGGCTCGCGCCATCCGGATGGGTTCGTGCCCGGTGATCCGCGGTTCGTGGTCCGGGAAAGCGCGATTCGCTGCTCTTCCGGACCGCACATCGCCGATCCCCGCCTAGCGCTCTCAGACCGCCGCCGCGCCGCCGACGATCTCGGAGATTTCCTGGGTAATCGCCGCCTGGCGGGCCTTGTTGTAGACCAGGTTCAGGGTGTCGATCAGCTTGGTGGCGTTGTCGCTCGCGGCCTTCATCGCGACCATGCGCGCCGCATGCTCGGAGGCGACGTTCTCCATCACCGCCTGGTAGACCAGCGACTCGATGTAACGCGTGAGCACGTGTGCCAGCACGGACTCGGCATCGGGTTCGTAGATGTAGTCCCAGTCGTGCTTGACGACCTTGTTCTCAGCCGGCGGCAGCGGCAGCAGCTGGTCGAAGCTGCCCTTCTGCACCATGGTGTTGACGAACTGGTTGTAGGCCAGGAACACGCGGTCGAGGCGGCCGTCGGTGTAGCCGTCCAGCATCACCTTGATGATGCCGATGAGCTGCTCGACCTCGGGCGTGTCGCCGATGTGGGTGACGCTGGCCAGCATCTCGACCTTGAGGCGGCGGAAGAACACCGTCGCCTTCTGGCCGATCGTGACCACCTGGACCTCCACGCCCTGGTCCTGCCACTGCCGGATCTCGCCGAGCAGCTTGCGGAACAGGTTGTTGTTGAGGCCGCCGGCCAGGCCGCGGTCCGAGGACGCGACGATGTAGCCAACGCGCTTGACCTCGCGCTCCACCAGATAGGGGTGCTGGACCTCGGAGTTGGCCTGGGCGAGGTGGCCGATGAGCTGCTTCATCGCATTCGCGTACGGACGCGAGGCCTTCATGCGGTCCTGCGCCTTGCGGATCTTCGATGCGGAAACCATTTCCAGCGCGCGCGTCACCTTGCGGGTGTTCTGCACGCTCTTGATCTTGGTCTTGATTTCTCTGCCGCCGGCCATTTCGCTTGCTCCGCTCGCTGTGATCGGTGACCCGTGACCCGGGATCCGACAGAGCGAATCCCGTTCTCACCGCACCATGCTGTTGCCGTTACGAATCACCAATCACGAATGACCCGTCCCACCGGTTCAGTAGGAGCCGGTGGCCTTGAACTCGCCGATGCCCTTCTTGAACGCCGCCTCGATGTCGTCGTTCCACGCACCGGTGGTGTTGATCTTCTCGACCAACGCACCGTCGGTATTGTCGAAATGCGAATGCAGGCCGGCCTCGAACGCGAGCAGCTTGGCCACCGGCACGTCGTCGAGATAACCCTCGTTGACGGCGTAGATGGTCAGCGCCTGATGGGCCACCGACATCGGGCGGTACTGCTTCTGCTTCATCAGCTCGGTGACGCGCTGGCCGCGCTCGAGCTGCTTGCGGGTCGCCTCGTCGAGGTCGGACGCGAACTGCGCGAACGCCGCCAGTTCGCGATACTGCGCGAGCGAGATGCGGATGCCGCCCGAGAGCTTCTTGATGATCTTGGTCTGGGCGGAACCGCCCACGCGCGACACCGAGATACCCGCGTTCACGGCCGGGCGGATGCCCGCGTTGAACAGGTCGGTTTCCAAGAAGATCTGGCCGTCGGTGATCGAGATCACGTTGGTCGGCACGAACGCCGAGACGTCGCCGGCCTGGGTTTCGATCAGCGGCAGCGCGGTCAAGGAACCGGTCCTGCCCGTGACCGCGCCATTGGTGAACTTCTCCACGTACTCCTCCGACACGCGCGCGGCGCGCTCGAGCAGGCGGGAGTGCAGGTAGAACACGTCGCCCGGATAGGCTTCGCGACCCGGCGGACGCTTGAGCAGCAGCGAAATCTGGCGATAGGCCACGGCCTGCTTGGACAGGTCGTCGTAGACGATCAGCGCGTCTTCGCCGCGGTCCATGAAGTACTCGCCCATGGTGCAGCCGGAGTAGGCGCTGATGTACTGCATCGCGGCCGATTCGGACGCGGTCGCAGCGACGACGATGGTGTGGGCCAGCGCGCCGTTCTCCTCGAGCTTGCGCACGATGTTGGCGACGGTCGAGGCCTTCTGGCCGATCGCCACGTACACGCACTTGATGCCGGTCGACTTCTGGTTGATCACCGCGTCGATCGCCAGCGCGGTCTTGCCGGTCTGGCGGTCGCCGATGATCAGCTCGCGCTGGCCACGGCCGATCGGGATCATCGCGTCGACCGACTTGTAGCCCGTCTGCACCGGCTGGTCGACCGACTTGCGCCAGATCACGCCGGGCGCGACACGCTCGACAGGCGCGCTCAGCTTGGCGTCGATCGGACCCTTGCCGTCGATCGGCTCGCCCAGCGCGTTGACCACGCGGCCGAGCAGCTCCGGACCCACCGGCACTTCGAGAATGCGACCGGTGGTCTTGGCCACGTCGCCTTCGCGCAGGTGCTCGAAGTCGCCCAGGACCACGGCGCCGACCGAATCACGCTCGAGGTTCAGCGCGAGCGCGAAGGTGTCGTTGGGCAGTTCGATCATCTCGCCCTGCATCACGTCGGCCAGGCCGTGCAGGCGCACGATGCCGTCCGAGACCGAGGTCACGGTGCCTTCGTTGCGCGACTCGGCGGACAGCTTGACCTTCTCGATGCGGGACTTGATCAGCTCGCTGATCTCGGAGGGATTGAGTTGCGTGGTAGCCATCGGGGGTTCCCTTGGGCCGGCGTTACCGCCGACGTTGCAATTGAAATCGTGTCAGTGGGCGAGCGCGGACTGCAGCCGGGCGAGCTTGCCCTTCAGCGATCCGTCGATCACGACGTCGCCGGCGGCGATCACCGCGCCGCCGATCAGGCGCTCGTCGACCGCGGTCTCGAGCTGCACCTCACGACCGAACCGGCGCTTGAGCGCGGCGCGGATCTGCTCCACCTCGGACTCGGGCAGCGCCGCGGCGGACGTCACCTTGGCCAGCACCACGCGTTCGGCGTCGGCGCGCAGTTCGTCGAACAGGCCGGCGATCTCGGGCAATGCGGAGAGCCGGCCGTTCTCGGCGAGCAGCGCCAGGAAGGACGCGACCTTTCCGCCTGCGGCGTCGGGCGCGACCAGGGCAACCGCTTCGTCGTGCGACAGCCCCGGGTGGCCGAGCAGCGCCGCGGCCTGCGGATCGGCCGCGACGCGCGCGGCGAAGGCCAGCGCGTCGGACCAGGCCGCGAACTGACCCTCGTCGCGTGCGAGAGCGAATGCGGCACGGGCGTACGGGCGGGCGATCGTGATGGCCTGGCTCATCGGGCTCAGATCTCCGCGGCGAGTTCGTCGAGCAGCGCCTTGTGGGCGTCGGCGTCGATCTCGCGCTTGAGCAGACGCTCGGCACCGGCGACCGCCAGCATCGAGACCTGGCGACGCAGGTCCTCACGGGCGCGCGTGGCCGAGGCCTGGAGTTCGGCGTCGAACATCGCCTTCTGGCGCAGGCCTTCGGTCACCGCTTCGGCCTTGGCGGCCTCGACGAGCTGGTTGGCGCGCTGGTGCGCCTGCTCGATGATCTCGTTGGCCTTCGCGCGCGCGGCCCTGAGTTCCTCGTTGGCGGTTTCCTGCGCCTGGGCCAGCGCACGCTGGCTGTTGTCGGCGGCGGCCAGACCTTCGGCGATCTTCTTCTGGCGCTCTTCGATGGCGTTGAGCAGCGGCGGCCAGATCTTGGTCGCGATGATCCAGATCAGCGCGGCGAAGGCCAGGGCCTGGGCTAGCAGGGTGAGATTGAGGCTCATGGTCGTGGGACTGCCTGTCGTGAAGGGGCGGGCATGCGGACATGCCCCCTGTCATCCGGCAGTGCGGTCATGCCCTCGGGCACGCACCGCACCGCGGATACGCCGGGCGTGGATCAGCCGATCTGCGCGGCGACCGGGCCGACGAACGGCGACGCGAACGCGAACAGCAGGCCGACCGCGACCGAGATGATGAACGCGGCGTCGATCAGGCCGGCGGTGATGAACATGCGGACCTGCAGCACCGGGATCAGCTCCGGCTGGCGCGCGGCCGACTCGAGGAACTTGCCGGCCATGATGGCCAGGCCCAGACCCGCACCCAGCGCGGCCAGGCCGATCATGATGCCGATGGCCAGAACGGTCGAAGCCTGGATCTGGGCGAACGAGGTCAGTGCGATTTCCATTGTTTTCTCCGGAACGGATTGCTTGAAGGGTGAGACGGAAGGGGTGGAACGAAAGCGGGTCGCGCGGTGCCGCCGGTCAGTGGTCGTCCTCGGCGAGGCTGAGGTAGACGATCGACAGCATCATGAAGATGAAGGCCTGCAGCGGGATCACCAGCAGGTGGAACAGCATCCAGCCGAGGCCGAGCACGCCGCCGCCGAGCATGCCGAGGATGCCGGCACCACCGAGCACCCAGATCAGCAGGAAGACGATCTCGCCGCCGAACATGTTGCCGAACAGTCGCATCGCCAGCGAAATCGGCTTGCTCAGCCACTCAACGATGTTGAGGATCAGATTGAACGGGACCATCCACTTGCCGAACGGCGCGAACAGGAACTCCTTCGACATGCCGCCGATGCCCTTGGCGCGCAGCGCGAAGAACACCGTCAGGAAAAACACGCTGAGCGACAGGCCGAGGGTCGCGTTGACGTCGGCGGTGGGGACGGGCTTCCAGTAGCCCACGCCCAGCAGCTCGAGCGGCCGCGCGATGAAATCCGCCGGAATCATCTTCAGCAGATTCATCAGCAGGATCCAGAAGAACAGGGTGATCGCGATCGGCGTCACCAGCCTGCTCGACCCGTGGTAGGTGTCGCGGGCCTGCTTGTCGACGAACTCGAGACAGATCTCGACGAAGGCCTGCCACTTGCCGGGTACGCCCGCGGTCGCCTTGCGCGTGGCCAGCCAGAACATCAGGACCATCAGCCCGCCCATCAGCACCGCGGTGATGAAGGTGTCCAGGTGCAGGGTCCAGAAGCCGCCCTCGCCGGTGGAGACGGTCAGGTTCTGCAGGTGATGCTGGATGTAGCTGGTGGGGGTGAGGTCCGCGTCAGCCGCCATAAGATCGGAAATCCTGCCTGGTTAACGATTCTGCGCGTGGCCCGAGGCCATCGCGATCAACTGCGCGAACAGGGCGACGACGACACCGGCCAGCATCGGCACCGGCGGCAGGCCCATGGCCCCGACACCGAGCCACAACGCGGCCAGCACCACCACCCACTTCAGCGCCACACCGGCCAGCAGCCGCGCAAGCGCGCCGCCGGACGGATTCACCCCGCCCCCCAGGGCCACCACGCTCGACAACCAGCCGCCGATCGCGATCGCCGCGCCGCCGACCAGGGCCGCCAGCGCCCAGACCGCGCCCTTTGCAAGGAACGCCAGCGCCGTCACCGCGATCGCCACCGCCTGCCAGACGATTGCGCGCTGTGCCAGCCGCCGACCCGCAGCGACGGACGTCAACACATCAGGATCCTGGTCTTGGAAGGGTCGGGTACCCGTCGAAACGGCCCCGTCGAGCCGCCGAAGTATAGCAGTGGCCGGCTTTGAGCGACAACCGGCAAAGGCCCTGCGCTGGCGACGGCGGCCCGGACTCGCCCCCTGGAAACGTATTCAGAATTTTCTGCGTTGCACAAAGGAACTCGCGCGCGCCGCGGCGGTCGTACCTGACGTGCCCGATCTGCCGCACTTTCCTCGTCGGTTTCGTCCGCAGATCGCCACCGAAGCCCTGGCCCGCCGCCAGGGCTTCTTTTTGGGGCTTGGAGCGGCCCGGACGCCGGGGCGCTTCACATGGGAACGACCTGGGCTTAACCACGATGGCGCCCCTCCCCTTCCCTGGCGCTCGATCATGTCCCAATCCCCTCTCGGTTCTCTGGCTGTCTGCGCGATTCCGGCGGCCGTGATGCTCGCGATGCTGGCCTTGCCGGCACAGGCCCAGAGCCGCGACGACCGGTTCGTGCTCCGCCTGAGCGCATTCAATCCGGAAGCCGAGCTCGGGTTCTCCGGCAACGGCGTGGTGACCGACGGCAGCAGCGACGCGACCTTCGGCTTCAGCGAAGACTTCGACACCGGTCGCGAGTGGCGTCCGCGCGGCGCGATCGGTTTCCGCATCAGCGAGCGACAGGCGCTGGTCGGCAACTACTACGATTACCGCCGTGACGAGACCTGGGAGTACGGCGGCACGGTGCTCGATACCGGAACCATCATCGGTGGCGGCGAGCAGATCGAAATTCCGTCTGCGCGCATCGACGGCCGCCTCGCATTCAACCTGGCCAGCCTCAACTACGAATACGCCGTCATCAAAAACGAGACGTTCGAGTGGGGCCTGGGCCTGGGCGTGACCTGGGCGGAGCTGGAAGCGCGCGCGAGCGGCGCGTCCGAAAGCACGGATCTCGTCGACGAACAGTTCGAGACCGTCAACTGGAAACGTGACGGATTTTCGCCGGGTCTGCACACCCGCCTGACCTGGATTCCGGCCGAGCGCTGGAGCGTCGGCCTCGAGGCCCAGTACCTGGACACCCGCTGGGGCGATTTCCTCGACGAGCGCGGCCACTTCGAGCGGGGCGGCCTGATCGTGGAGTACATGATCAACGAGCGCGTCGGCATCCATGCCGGCTACGACTGGTTCCGCCTGAAGCTGTCGGACGACTACCGCGGGACCGCGCGCGCCCCGGACGGCGTCGACGCCGGCCCGTTCCCGTATGCGGGCAAGCTCACCGGCGACCTCAAGGTGCATGGCCCGCTGGCCGGCGTGACCTTCCGCTTCTGATCCCCTCGGCATCCGGGACACCGGCGCCGCAAAAAAAAAGCCCCGGCATGCCGGGGCTTTTTCTTGCGTGGGCGGACGCCCCGCGTTTACTTCTTCTTCGGGAGATACAGATCGGTGATCGTGCCGTCGAACACCTCCGCCGCCATCGCCACCGATTCGCTGAGGGTCGGGTGCGGATGGATCGTGTGGCCGATGTCGGCGACTTCGGCGCCCATTTCGATCGCCAGAGCCGCCTCGGCGATCAGATCACCCGCGTGCACACCGACGATGCCGGCACCGACGATGCGGTGGGTGGCCTCGTCGAAGATCAGCTTGGTGAACCCCTCGGTGCGACCGATGCCGATCGCGCGACCGCTGGCCGCCCACGGGAACTTGCCGACGCCGACCTTCAGGCCCTTGGCCTTCGCTTCGGTCTCGGTGATGCCGACCCACGCGATCTCCGGATCGGTATAGGCGACCGACGGAATCACCCGGGCGACCCATTCCTTCTTCTCGCCGGCAGCGACTTCGGCTGCGAGCTTGCCCTCGTGCGTGGCCTTGTGCGCGAGCATCGGCTGGCCGACCAGATCACCGATCGCGAAGATGTGCGGCACGTTGGTGCGCATCTGCGCATCGACAGCGATGAAGCCGCGCTCGCTGACGCGCACGCCGGCGTTGCCCGCGGCGATCTTGCCGCCGTTCGGCGTGCGGCCCACGGCGACCAGCACGCGGTCGAAGATCTTCGTATCGGGAATGCTCTCGCCGTCGAAGGTGACCTCGATGCCGGCCTTCGCGGCCTTCGCCTCGACGACCTTGGTCTTCAGATGCGTGGACACGCCCTGTTTCTTCAGGCGATCGGCGAGCGGCTTGACCAGGTCCTTGTCGGCGCCGGGCATCAGCTGGTCGGCGAGTTCGACCACCGTCACCTCACTGCCCAGCGCGTGATACACCGTCGCCATTTCGAGACCGATGATGCCGCCGCCGACGACGAGCAGCTTCTTCGGCGTTTCCGCCAGTTCCAGCGCGTCGGTGGAATCCATCACGCGCGGGTCGTCCCACGGGAAACCGGGGAGCTTCAGCGCCTGCGAGCCGGCGGCGATGATGCACTGCTCGAAGCGCACCAGCTGGGTCTTGCCGTCGGCGCCGGTGACTTCGATCTCGTTGGGCGATACGAACAGGCCTTCGCCGGTGACCACGCGCACCTTGCGCTGCTTGGCCATGCCGGTCAGGCCCTTGGTCAGCTGGCCGACGACTTTGTTCTTGTAGCCGCGCAGCTTGTCGAGATCGATCGTCGGCGCGCCGAAGTCGACACCGTAATCGCTGGCGTGGCTGGCCTGGTCGATGACTTCGGCCGCATGCAGCAGCGCCTTCGATGGAATGCAGCCGACATTGAGGCAGACGCCGCCGAGGGTGGCGTAGCGCTCGATCAGCACGGTGTCGAGACCGAGATCGGCGGCGCGGAAGGCGGCGGTGTAACCGCCCGGGCCCGAGCCCAGCACCACGATGCGGCACTCGACATCGGCCTGGCGGCCCGACGCGGGCGCCGCTTTGACCGGCTCGGGCTCCGACGGCGCTGCAGGCGAGCGGGACACCGGCGGGCGGCTCGCGGCACCGCCGTCGGTCGGCGCTTCCGCGATCCCGGGCGTCGAACCCGAGGCGGCCGCACCGGTCGAACCGGTGGCCGCGGACCCGTCGCCGCGCGATGTCGGCTCGGCCTGCGATGCATCCCCGGCGCCTTCGGCCTCGATGATCGCGACCACGCTGCCTTCCGAAAGCGTATCGCCGACCTTGACCTTGAGTTCCTTGATGACGCCTGCGGCCGAGGCCGGCACTTCCATCGTGGCCTTGTCCGATTCCAGCGTGACCAGGCTCTGATCCTTGGCGATGGTGTCGCCGACGGCGACCAGCACCTCGATCACCGGTACGTCGTCGTAGCCGCCGATGTCGGGGACTCTCACTTCCAGGGTGTTTGCCATCAGGGTCTCTCCAGTAATCGCGCTTCGTCTGTGCGCCCTCGGCGGACGCAGTGCATTGGATCAGCGGGCGGCGGGAGCGCCCGGCGCCGCCGTGTTCGTGTCGCGCAGGGCCCGCGCCGCATCGGCGCCGGCGTCTTCTTCCAGACCGCGTACGGCATCGTCCTGCGCATCGTTCCGCGCCAGCGCCGCGCGTTCGTGGGCGGCGAGCGCCGCGGCAGGGGCGGAGGTCTGTACCGGACGGTCGACCGGGCTCGGCGTCCCGTGCAACGCGGCCAGCGCGTCCGCGCCGCGCAGATCGAACAGGCTGCGCACGTGCAGGTCGCGCTGCGGGAACGGAATCTCGATGTTGTGCCGCTTGAGCGCCGAATCCAGCTCCCACAGGTAGGCGGCCTTGATCGCGGCGTTGCGACGCGCGGCGGCTTCGTTGAGCCATACCGCGAGAATGAACTCCACCGCGCTGTCGCCGAAGCCCACCAGCCAGACCTGGGGCGCCCGGGCATCGTCGCCGGTCAGCGTGAACGGCACCCGCTCGGCGGCCTCCAGCGCGGCCTTCTTGACGATCTCCTTGTCGACGCCGTAGGCCACGCCGAAGGGCACGCGGATGCGCCGGTGTTCCGATCCGTGGGTCCAGTTCACGACCCGGCCGTTGACGAACTCCGCGTTCGGCACGATCACGTCGATGTTGTCGTTGGTGGTGATCAGCGTGGCACGGATGTTGATCGCGCGAACCGTACCGCGCAGGTCAGCGTCGAGCTCGACGAAGTCGCCCACCTTCAGTGATCGGTCGAACAGCAGGATCAGGCCGGAGACGAAATTGCTGAAGATCGCCTGGAGGCCGAAACCGAGACCCACACCGATCGCGCCGGCGAAGACGGCGAACTTGCCCACCGGAATGCCGGTGATCTCAAGCGCCAGCAGCACACCGATGACCAGCACCGTGTAGTGCGCGAGCCGCGAGACGGTGTAGAGCGAGGCCTGGTTGGCGTTGGGGTGCAACGTGCCGTAGCGCCGGATCCCGCGTCGCACGACGACCGAGATGCCCCAGGCGGCGCCCAGCGCGAGCAGTGCCGAGAGGATCGCAGCGAGCGTGACGGTGACGCCGCTGATCTGCGCCAGCGGGTATCGCAGCAGACCCAGGACGTCGCCACGGGCGACCAGCTGCCCCAGGCTCATGGACATGCCTTGGGCCTGCCGGCGATGCGCGGCAGCGCAGCCCGCAGCCCGGGGCGGGCGGCGTCACGCATCGGAGCCTCCACCCACCGCGACCCGCGAGGCCGGACGCCGTGCCCAGCTCAACGCGTAGAGATCGTGCCGGCGGTCGTTGAGGTTCTGCACCGTACCGTCGTTGCGCGCGACCACGAGATCGTTGAGACGCAGGTCGGCGAATGCGACCTGCTCGACGTTCGGCGTGGTGTCGGCCGCGACGCCGTCGCGCGCGAACGGGAAATCGCAGGGCGTCAGGATGCAGCTCTGCGCGTACTGGATGTCGAAATTGTTCACGCCGGGCAGGTTGCCGACATTGCCCGACAGCACCACGTAGCACTGGTTCTCCACCGCCCGCGCCTGCGAGCAGTAGCGCACGCGCAGATAGCCTTCGCGGGTGTCGGTGCAGAACGGCACGAACAGGATCATCGCGCCCTGGTCCACCAGGTGCCGGCCGAGCTCGGGAAACTCGCTGTCGTAGCAGATCATGACCCCGATCGGCCCGCAGTCGGTGATGATCGCCTGCGCGCTGTCGCCGCCGCCGATGCCCCACCAGGTGCGTTCGTTGGGCGTGGGGTGCAGCTTGTCGCGGGTGTGCAGCGAGCCGTCGCGCAGCGCGACGTAGCAGATGTTGCGCACCTTCGCGTCCGGTCCGTCGCTGGTCCGCGTGGGGTGCGAGCCGCCGATGATGTTGATGTTGTGGCGCACCGCCAGTTCGCACAGCAACTGGGCGAAGCGCTCGGTGTAGCCGGTCAGCGCGAGCATCGAATCCTGCGGCGACAGCGGCCTGTTCTCGACCGACAGCAGCTGCAGGGTGAACAGCTCGGGGAAGACCACGAAATCGGCGCGGTAATCGGCGGCGATGTCGACGAAGTACTCCACCTGCGTCGCGAATTCCTCGAACGAGGCCACGCGGCGCTGCTGGTACTGCACCGTCGCGACGCGCACCGATTCGGGCAGCGGCCTAGCGGAGGGGCGCGCATCCGCGCGGGGGTCGATCTTGGGGTTGCGCCACACCAGATGCGCGGCATTGCCCCGCGATTCGGTGTCGCCGGGCAGGTAACCCGGCAGCACGCCGATCAGCTCGAAGCCGTTGCGCAGCTGGAAACTCAGCGCGCGATCGCGCAGGCGCCCGGCGCAGACGGCTTCGACGTAGGCCGTCACGTCGTTGCCGAACTTCTTTGCGCGCCGGCCGAAGCCCGGCAGCCGTCCGCCGAAGACGATGCCCTTGAGCCCGAGCTCCTGGCACAGCCGCTTGCGCAGCTCGTACAGGCGCCGGCCGATCCGCAGCCCGCGATGCGCGGGATCGACGCAGACCTCCATGCCGTAGAGCCAGTCGCCGGTCGACAGGTGGCGCGAGGCGTAACCGCCACCCGAGATTTCCAGCCAGCGGTGCGGCGCCATCGCGGTCCGCTCGTCGATGCGGAACGTGGCGCAATAGCCCACTGCGACGTCGTCGTAGATGGCGACGAACACGCCCTGCGGAAACTGCGCGATCTGCCCGGTGAGCATCTCCGCGGTGTAGCCCCCGTCCCCGCCGTAGACGCGCTCGCTCAGCGCGGCGATCGCCGGAATGTCCGCGATGCCGGCATGACGCAGCGTCAGTCGCGCGCGCTCGCGGATGGGCGCCTCGCTCATGCCGGCCGCCGGACGCTTACAGCAGCACCCGGCGCATGTCGCCCAGCAGCTGCGCCAGCGTCGCGGTGAAGCGCGCGGCCGCGGCGCCATCGATGACGCGGTGGTCGTAGGACAGCGACAGCGGCAGGGTCAGGCGCGGCTGGAAGGCCTTGCCGTCCCACACCGGCTTCATCGCCGACTTCGACACGCCGAGGATCGCGACCTCCGGTGCGTTGACGATCGGGGTGAAGCTGGTGCCGCCGATGCCGCCGAGCGAGCTGATCGAGAAACAGCCGCCCTGCATGTCGGCCGGGCCCAGCTTGCCGTCGCGCGCTTTCTTCGCCAGCGCGGACATCTCCTGCGAAATCTCCATGACGCCCTTCTTGTCGGCGTCGCGGATCACCGGGACGACCAGGCCGTTCGGGGTGTCGGCGGCGAAGCCGATGTGGAAATACTTCTTGAGCGTCAGATTCTCGCCGGTCGCGTCGAGCGAGCTGTTGAAGCGCGGGTACTGCTTGAGCACCGCGACCGAGGCCTTGATCAGGAAGGCGAGCATGGTCAGCTTGACGCCGGCCTTCTCGTTCTCCTTGTTGAGCTGCACGCGCAGCGCTTCGAGATCGGTGATGTCGGCATCGTCGTGCTGGGTGACGTGCGGGATCATCGCCCAGTTGCGGGCGAGGTTCGCCGCCGAGATCTTCTGGATGCGGCCCAGCTCCTGGACTTCGATCTCGCCGAACTTGGCGAAATCGACCTTTGGCCACGGCAGCAGGTTGAGACCGCCGCCCGCCGCTGCCGGCGCGCCGGACGCGGCCTTCGCACCGCCGCCCTGCAGCGCGCTCTTGACGAAGGCCTGCACGTCCTCACGAACGATGCGGCCGCCCTTGGCGCTGCCCTTGAGTTGCAGCAGGTCGACACCGAGCTCGCGCGCGAACAGGCGCACGGCGGGGCTGGCGTAGGGGACCTTGTCGGGCAGGATCGCGTCGGCGTCGAAGCGCACGGGCGGGTTGCCGCCGCCCGGTGCACGATGTTCGATCGAAGCTTGGGCGATCTTGTCGGGCTTGCTCTGCGCCGCAACGGGCTCGACCTTGTTGTCATCGGTGCTCTTGGCCGGCGGTGCCGCCGGCTCGGCAGGCGTTGCAGGCGCATCGCCCGCGGCTTCGATGATCGCGACCACCGCGCCTTCCGACAGCGTGTCGCCGACCTTGACCTTCAGTTCCTTGATGACGCCGGCGACCGCGGCCGGCACTTCCATCGTGGCCTTGTCCGATTCCAGCGTGATCAGGCCCTGGTCCTTCTCGACCGTATCGCCGACCGCGACCAGCACCTCGATCACCGGCACGTCGTCATAGCCGCCGATGTCGGGGACCTTGGATTCCTGCGCGCCACCGCCGCCGGACGGCGCCTTCGGCGCCTCGGTCTTGGCAGCGGGTGCGGCTGTCTCGGCGGCAGGCGCGGCCGCCTTTGGCGCTTCGTCCTTCGCGGGTGCCTCGGCCTTCGCCGGAGCCCCGGCCTGGGCGTCTCCACCCTCGGCTTCGATGATCGCGACGACGCCGCCTTCCGACAATGTGTCGCCGACCTTGACCTTCAGTTCCCTGATCACGCCCGCGAACGGCGCCGGGACTTCCATCGTGGCCTTGTCCGATTCGAGCGTGACCAGCCCCTGGTCGGCCTCGACGGTATCGCCGACCGCCACCAGCACTTCGATCACCGGGACATCGTCATACCCGCCAATGTCGGGAACGCGCGCTTCTTTCAGGTCGGCCATGCGGCCCTCCGGGCAGGTCGTGACCGGCTATTGTGGGCCCAGTGCCGCGCAGCGCCAACTATCCCGCCGGATCGCACGGCTGCCCAGTCGCCCGGTGTCATCCGCTTCGCGACGCGCTTGCCGCGGAACGGGTGCGCAGAGCCGGATACGCGCCCCGTTCTGGCCTGCGTTCTCCATCCTGTGCATTGCGTATTCGGCTGCGGTTCAACCGTCCCGCAATCGCCCGAGCGCCGGCCAACGGCGGCACGAGCGATGTCCTGCTGAACGCATCGTCCAGCCTTGGGACGGTCGGGTGAAGCGCGGACAGATGTTCAGTCTTCCCCCGGGGACCTATTCAGCGCGAGGTCGCCAGCATGGCCCGGCCTTCCCGCAGAGGGAGGTTGCAGGTCCGGCATCCGCCGCCCTGCAAGACGACCCATCGCTGGACCGGCGACGGGTCGACACAGACGAACCCCGAGGAGATCCCCATGACATTCCGTACCCGCACTCTCGCTCTCGCCACCTTCGCCGCCCTCGCGGCCGCGCCTGCCGCGTTCGCCCAGGACGGCTATGCAGGGGGCGAAACGGCCGCCGGCAAGCGCGTCTCGATTGTCGGTGGCGCCACGCTGCTGCAGCCCAACAACGACACCGGCCGCAACGATGGCATCAAGGTCGACGGCGGTCCCGCCCCGACCGCCTCGGTCTCCTACCACGTCACCGACAACATCAGCGCCGAGCTCTGGGGCGCGCTCGATTCGTTCGATCACCGTGTCCGTGCCGATGGCGCCAAAATCGGCACCGTCGAGCAGCGGCCGTTGGCGCTGAGCGGCCAGTACCACTTCGGTGACGTGGACAATACCTTCCGTCCGTTCGTCGGCCTGGGCTATCACCATTCCAATATCGACAACGAAGATCTCAATCCGGGTGGGAACCACGTGTCGCTGACGACGCCCAAGGGCGCGATCGGCACCGTCGGTGTCGACATGAACATCACGCCGACCTGGTTCGCCCGCGCCGACGCGCGCTATCTGCGCAGCCGCGCCGACGTGCGCGAGGCGGGGGTCAATACCGGGCAGGAGCTCAAGCTCGACCCGTGGACCGTCGGTTTCGGTATCGGCGCACGCTTCTGACCTCTCGCGTCGGACAGGCACTCTGGAAAAGACCCGCTTCGGCGGGTCTTTTTTTGTTGTGACCCTCGGTGCAGGCATGGCGACGCCGCGAGGTGTTCCGGAGCGTCGCGCGGCTTGGGGCATGGACGACGTGGCCCCCCGGTCGTTGCGATTCTCCGGTCGCCGGTGATCGCGTCCAGACGGCGCCCGGACAGCCGTCATCGAGCGTGGCAGTCCCACAATCGTGCGCGCGATTCGACCCGTCGGCCGTGAGGGGGCGTGCGCGGGCGGGAATCGAGGGCCCCGATCGCAGGCTGGTGCCTCTTTCATGGGTCGAGGCATCGGAAGAACGCGTCGAACGGCAGGCACGTCGTCGAGATGAACCGGAACTCAGCGCAGCCAAGGCCCCAATCGCCGCTGCAGCAGGACCGCATAGGCCGCGTGGTAGCCGATCACCAGACCGGCCACGGCAAAGAGGCCGGCCGGCTCGCCCAGCGGTCCCCATGCGGCGAGCACGTCGTACTGGCCACGCCAGCGCTCCCATGCCTGCCAGATGCCGGCGAACACGCGTGCGACCACCACCAGGGTCAGCGCGAGCACCAGCCAGCGATTGGGCGTGTACCAGACCCGACCCGGCTGATGTTCGACACGGGTCAGCGCCCAGCCCACGGCCCCGATGGCCAAACCGGCGCCCACGCCGAGTGCGGCGTAGGGAAACGCGTGCGCCACGAAGAGCTGCGCCAGCGCCATCCCGCCCAGAAACACCAGGGCCGACGCCGGAATGAGCACGGCGTTGAGCCGGGTGAGCCAGCGCAGCGGCTGCCGGCGCGATGTGCCGACGCGATAGCGGTTCCACAGGGCCAGTGGCCACAGCAGCAACATCAGCGCGAACAGCGCCAGCACAACGACGATCAGCAACAGGATGGGCATGGCGGCGCGGTCGGCTCGGATCTGCGGGCGGATCGCGATGATCCGCGATCACGGCGCTGGAGGCGATGACGGTCGCCGGCTACGGCGGCGGCGTGGTGTCCGGGCGGTGCGACGGCGACACGGCGACCACCCGCTCGCGGCGGATCATGTAGAGCCCGCTCGCGACGATGATGCCGGCGCCCAGCCAGGTCATGGCGTCGGGCAGCACCTGCCAGACGAACAGGTCCAGCAACACCACCCAGACCAGCGCGGTGTATTCGAGCGGTGCGACCTGGCTCGCTTCGCCCAGCCGGAACGCGTGGGTCAACGCGACCTGCCCCAACGCGCCGGTCACGCCGATCAGCGCCAGCACCGGGAGATGCTCGACCTGCAAAGGTCTCCAGTCGCGCCAGGCCAGCACGCCCGCGAACAGCGCCAACAGCACGAGGAACCAGAACACCAGGGACTCGGGACTGTCGCGCTGAGCCAGCGAACGCACTGCGATCGAGGCGATGGCGTAACACAGCGCGCCGCCGACCACGGCCAGCCCGGCCAGCGTCGCGACGCCCTCGCCGCTGGGCCGCAGCACCACCAGCACACCGACGACACCGACCGCGATCGCGGTCCAGCGACGCGGCCCGACCTTCTCACCGAGCAGGGGGACGGCCAGCGCGGTCACCATCAGCGGGGAGACGAAGACGATCGCGTAGGCGGTCGACAGCGGCATCCGCGCCAGGCCGTAGACGAAGCCGGCGATCATGCCCACGCCGAGCGCGCCCCGCAGCAGGTGCAGCGGCCAGTGGATGCGCAGCAGGGTGCCCGCGCGGCCGCGCAGCACGATCCAGCCCAGCACCAGCGGCAAGGTGGCGAGACTGCGGAACACCGCCACCTGGAACGCCGGGTAATCCTCGGCGATCCATTTCATGCCCGCGTCCATGCCCGCGAACGCGAGCACCGCCAGCAGCATCCACAGGGCGGCGACGCGGGGCTGGGTCGATACGACGGTGCGGGCCATGGCGGGAGACGACCGGGACGGCCCGGCATCCTCGCACGGACGCCGGGACGGTCGCACCCGGGTTCAGTGAGCGAGCGTGGCGATGTCGATGACGAAGCGGTAGCGCACGTCGCCCTTGAGCATCCGCGCGTAGGCGGTGTTGATGTCGGCGATGTCGATGATCTCGATGTCGGAAACGATCCCGTGCTCGGCGCAGAATTCCAGCATCTCCTGGGTTTCGCGGATGCCGCCGATCAGCGAACCGGTCAGGCGTCGGCGCTGCATGATCAGCGAGCCGGCAGCGACGGGCGCGGGCTGGTCGGGCACGCCGAGCAGGATCATCGTGCCGTCGACCTTCAGCAGCGACAGATAGGCGTTGTAGTCGTGCGGCGCGGAGACGCTGTCGACGATGAAGTCGAAGGTCTTGGCCAAGGCCTCGAATGTCGCGGGGTCGCGCGTTGCGGCGAAGTCGTGCGCGCCGAGCTTCAGCGCGTCGTCGCGCTTGGACTCCGACGTGCTGAGCACGGTGACGCGCGCGCCCATCGCCACCGCGAACTTCACCGCCATGTGGCCGAGGCCGCCGAGACCGACCACCGCGACCGCGTCGCCGGCCTCGACGCCGAAATGGCGCAGCGGCGAATAGGTGGTGATGCCCGCGCACAGCAGCGGCGCCGCGGCATCGAGCGGCAGGGCTTCAGGCACGCGCAGCACGTAGTCCTGGTCGACGGTGATGCGCGTCGAATAGCCGCCGTAGGTCGGGGCGCTGCCGTCGCGCTCCGTCGCGTTGTAGGTCGCCGTCATGCCCTGCTCGCAGAACTGCTCCTCGCCGGCCTCGCACTGCGCGCAGGACCGGCAGGAATCGACGAAGCAGCCGACACCGACGGCATCGCCGATCTTGAACCGCGTGACGTCCGCGCCGACCTCGGCCACGCGGCCGACGATCTCGTGGCCCGGCACCATCGGGAAGATCGAGCCGCCCCACTCGTCGCGGACCTGGTGCAGGTCGGTGTGGCAGACGCCGCAATAGGCGATGTCGATCAGGACCTCGCGGGCTCGCGGGGCACGACGCTGGATCGTCGTCGGGGCGAGCGGCGTGGTGGCATCGGCCGCGGCGTAGGCAGGGGTGTCGAGCATGGGACGGGCTCCTGGCAGGAAGCCGGGTATTGTCGGCGGCGGACCGTTCGCCCAGCGTGGCGACGGGCGGAACAGGCCATGCCACGGGTGCGGTACCCTGCGCGCCTTCGTCCTACCCGCAGGTGCCCCATGCCCTCCTTCGACATCGTCTCGGAAGTCGACACCCACGAACTGACCAATGCCGTCGACCAGGCCAATCGCGAGCTGACCACGCGCTTCGACTTCAAGGGCGTGGACGCGGCATTCGAACTCGAGGACGCGGTGATCAAGCAGTCCGCGCCGAGCGATTTCCAGGTGCAGCAGATGACCGAGATCCTGCGCCAGCGCCTGGCCGCGCGGAAGATCGATATCAAGTGTCTCGAATTCGGCGACATCGAGACCAACCTCGCCGGCGCGCGGCAGACGGTGACCGTCAAGCAGGGCATCGAGCGCGATCTCGCGAAGAAGATCCAGACCACCCTCAAGACCGCCAAGCTCAAGGTCGACAGCCAGATCAACGGCGACAAGCTGCGCGTGACCGGCAAGAAGCGCGACGACCTGCAGGCCGCGATGGCACTGCTGCGCGGCACCGATTTCGAGCTGCCGCTGCAGTTCGACAACTTCCGCGATTGAGCCGCGTCGTGCAGCGCAGCGCCGACCCGGTCGCCGATACACGCCTGTGGCTAGAGCGCGCGGTGATCGGGCTGAATCTTTGCCCATTCGCCAAGGCGGTGCTGGTCAAAAACCAGGTGCGTTTCGTGCTGAGCGATGCGACCACGCCCGAGGCGCTGCTCGAAGAGCTGGGCGAGGAACTGCTGCGCCTGCGCGACACGGACGCCGCCGAGATCGACACCACACTGATCGTGCATCCGCAGGTGCTCGGCGACTTTCTCGACTACAACGATTTCCTCGACGAGGCCGATGGGCTGGTCGAAGCGCTGGAGCTCGACGGCGTCCTCCAGGTGGCGAGCTTCCATCCCGACTACCAGTTTGCCGGCGCCGCGCCCGACGACATCACCAATTTCACCAACCGCGCGCCGTATCCCACGCTGCACCTGTTGCGCGAGGACAGCGTGGCCCGCGCGGTGGATGCGTTTCCCGATCCCGATTCCATCCCCGACCGCAACGTCCAGACGCTCGAGCGGCTGGGGCATGCGGGTTGGGCGGGGCTGTTCCCCGCCGACCGCTAGCGCGCCGGCCTACACCACGCCGCGCTCTCAGCGTACGTACGCCTGCTCGGCTGCCCGCACGGCATCGGGGATCGTGGCCGCCGGGTAGCCGGTCTCCGGCGCTGTGCAGCGTGCGTCCGCTTCCATCTGCTGCTGGCCATAGGCCAGCCACTCGCGCGCGCCGCGGGTGTCGAGCAGCGTCTGCGAGGCACGCGCCACAGCGGCCGCATCTCCATTCCGTGCGGACGTGAGCAGCTGCGACATCGCGATTCCGGCATCGCCTGTCAGCAGTGACGGGATGCCTTCGCGCACCGAGCTTCCCGACCCGGCGCGCGCCGGACGCGGCAGCAGCTGCCGCGCAGCCTGTTCCTGATCGTCGATGTACCGCTCCAGGCTGGGCAGAACGGCGCTGTCCATGCCGTGACGCCCGACCGACTCTCGTAGCCCACCGAGGCCGTCGCGAGCCAACCGGACGGCTCCGTACCAATGGGCGGGCGCCTGGGGATTGACGCTGGCGAAGGTGGATACGGTGCCGAGCGCAACGCCGCTCGTGCCGCCAAGGGCCGCACCGGCCACGGGCGCGTACCCGCTGATGCGGGTGAGCTGCGCGCCGACGACGACGAAGCCGGCATCGAGTCGCTCTCCGACGTAGACCAGGGTGTCCCGGCTGCGTGTCCCTGTGGCGACCGCGCCCGCGCGCAGGCCTTCGCCCACTGCCTGCGCGGCGTCACGACGCGCCTCGGCAGCCTCGCGCCCGCGAGCCAGGGCGGCGTCGGCGTCGGCGCGTCCTTGAGCGCGTACCGACCCGGCCGCAGCGTCGGCGCGCTCGGCGCGTGCGTGCAGCACGTCGCGCCAGGCCTCCGAGACGGGGCCCACAGCATCGCCGAACCAGCGCCAGCCTGCGCCCTGCGTCTCCAGTGCGCCGGACACCGTGCGACTCCGGCCTTCGGCCACCGCCGATTCGATCCGGGCACCGGCCATGCGGGCCTCCGCGGTGAGAGTGCCCAAAACCTGTGCGCCCTGATCGAAGGCCATTCCGACGCCGACATGGCTGCGCTGCAGAGCGGCCCCGGCAATGATCGCGCCGCTGTCGATCCGCTCGCCCGCCGCGCCTAGGCCGGTGCCGAGCGCCTGCCCGTGCCCGGCGACGACCTGGCCCGCCCGCGCGCCGGAGTTAGCGCCGCGGACACCGTGCATCGCCACATCCAGCACGGGGCCGGCCAGCAGATGGAGCTCGCCCAGCGAGACGCGCGACTCACGCTCAACCAGGTGCAGTTCCTGGCGTGTCATTGCGATCAATGGCGGTTGGCGTTCGCCTGCAGCCTGCGGCAGGTCACGGATCAGGCTTGCCGCATCGCCCTGCTGCAAACGGTCCAGCAGTGCGTGCACCGCCGGATGTGCGGTCTCAGGCAAAGTGCCGATCAACCTGGCCTCGAGCATCCGGCGCCCGTGCGGGGTGCCCTGGAGCAGCTCCACCGTCTCCGTCAGCAGCGAGCCCATCCGCTCGCGATGGCGGTCGCTCATGCCGCGCAGCTCGGTCTGCACGCCATCGTTCAACAGCTCGCCCTGGACCTGCCACGCGGAAACGATTCTGCCGGTATCGAACAACGGCAGGCCGCCATTGCGCTGCGCGAACTGCGGCGCCGTGTCCGGATGCAGGCCGGCCGCATTCCAGGTCACGGCCCGCATTCCGCTGACCGCGGCGGCCGCCGACGCCATGCCGCCGCCGAGGCTGTGGCCGGCGAGATCGAAGTCGATGCCCTTGCGGCGCAGGGCGACGGCGACACTCATTGCGCGATCGTAGTAGTCAGTCTGCAGACCCATCGACTGGGGAATGTTGTTGCCAAGGAAATCCTCGGCCGCGGTGGGCCGTCGGATGCCGTCATCGCCGATCACATGGCCTGTCGAGCCCTTGAACACAACGGTAGGCTTGTAGCCGGGACCGAGAACTGCCGGGTCCGGCAGGTAGATCTCGGCGCGGAACCCGGACTCGCGCGGCGACAACAACTCGCGGAGTTCGGCATCGCTCAAACTGAGTTCCGGCATCGCCTTCCGCAACTGGTCGAGATCGGCCGTTGCCCGGGTCCAACCCGGAGGAGGGGTGCCGGTACCAAGAGCAGCGGCATAGACATCGTGCGACAGCTCGGCCATCTCACGTGCGTGGTAAGCGCCCTGGAGCATCGTTGCCGTATCTCGTGCCGCCGCGGAGCGTTGCGCTCGCAACTGCTCAATCAGGGCCCTTTGCGCATCGTGACGTGACGTCATGTCCCCTCTCCTGTTTCATCCATGTCAGGCAGCGGTATCCGACCTTCTTCATGAGGAAATCCAAAAGTCTGTCGCATCTCGCGGTAATGCCGCGGCATAGGCGGGCGGCTGTGGCCACGCGCCAGCAACCACTGCTGGCAAGCTACCTGCCAGCTCGGATCGTCCGGATCGCCCGGATGCCAGAAGATCGCCTCGATAGTTGTGGCATCGGGCGCGTGGACAGGCTTCCCGTAGGCGTAGTCGAGCGTTGGGTCTGCGCCTTGTCGAAGCAACCAATGCACCATCATGAAGCCACCGCGACCGGCGTACATCGATACGATCGTGCCCCCCATGCCCGCCAAGACATTCACGTCCGCGCCCCGTTCCACCAGTATCTGAACATTGCGCCACTTGTTCTGCTTGATGTAGGCGTGGAACAGCAGCGCCTCGTTGTTCGCATTGCGCGTATCCGGGTCCCCGCCATGGTCCAGCAGCATCTCGAGGTAGACCGAATCCTCCTGCTCCGCCGCCCAGACCATCGCGTTCGAATGATTGGTGTCCGAGCGACCTTCTTCGCGCGGATAGGGTCTGGCCACATTCGGATCCGCGCCGCTCTCCAGCATCGCCTTCAGGCCGTCCGGATTGCTCCGATAGATCGGCCACACCAGCAGCGGAATGCCGCCGCTCGAACCCCAGAACACGACGTCGGGATCGATCCCCTCGTCCTGCATCAACCGCCGGACCGTCTTCGCATCGCCGGTCGCCGCCGCGACGGCCAGTGCGCGCACGCCGGGATCCTCGAAGCGGCGCGCTGCCAGGGCCTGCTCGTTCGACGTGTCCGCGAACGGCGCGGCGGGCATGCACGCGGACGGCCCCAGGGCCGTGACCAGGCACACAGCCATGATGGCGGACAGCCGCCAGCGGCCGATCCGTGCCGGGCTCCAACGGCGTCCTGCCCGATCTCCAGTTTCCATACCCACCCCGACATCCTGACGCGGTCGACCCGAGGGTAACGCAGACCGGTGACCGGCTTGACGCGCGATCCACGCGTCATGTTCCGGTTTGCCGCCGTGGCCCGTCGGGAACACCCCCCGGCGTTCGGGTCGCCACCGCCCCTGGCAGGACACCGCCGTCGCGCGCCACGCCAATGACGCCCCCGGTTTCCGTATCGTGAGGCCACTGTCCCGCCCGACGCCCGTCTCGCCGATGCCACACGTCCACCACGATCACGCGCACGGGCACACGCCTGCGGTCTCGTCGACCAACGAACGCGTGGTGCTGAGCGGCTTCGTGCTGACCGCCGGCTTCATGGTGGTGGAAGTGGCCGGGGGCCTGTGGTCGGGCTCGCTCGCGCTGCTCGCCGACGCGGGCCACATGCTCACCGATGCGGCGGCGCTGCTGCTGGCGTGGCTGGCGTTCCGCATGGGCAGGCGTGCATCGGATGCGCGTCGCACCTTCGGGTATCTGCGCTTCGAGGTGCTGGCTGGTCTGGTCAATGCGCTCACGCTGTTCGCGCTGGTGGCGTGGATCGTCTGGGAGGCGATCCAGCGTCTCCGCGATCCCGCCGAGGTGCTGGCCGGGCCGATGCTGGCTGTGGCCGTCGTCGGCCTGGGCGTGAACTGCCTCGTGTTCTGGATCCTGCATCGCGGCGACCAGGGCCACGTCAACATCCGGGGCGCCACGCTGCACGTGCTCGGCGACCTGCTCGGTTCGGTGGCCGCGATCGCAGCGGCGCTCGTGATCCGGTTCACGGGCTGGATGCCGATCGATCCGATCCTCTCGGTCCTGGTCTGCCTGCTGATCCTGCGCAGCGCCTGGGCGCTGCTGCGCGGCTCGTTCCACATCCTGATGGAGGGCGCGCCGCCGGATGTGGACATCGAAGTGCTGCGCCGCCATCTGCTCGACGCGGTGCCCGGGGTCGCAGCGGTGGACCACGTGCATGTCTGGTCGATCACCTCGGGCCGGGTGCTGGCGACGCTGGAGCTGGCCCTGGCCGACGGCGCCGCCCCGGCGCGCGTCGTGCCCGCGGTCAAGCGCGCACTCGCCGACCGCTTCGCGATCGGCCATGCCACGGTCGAGGTGGTGCACGCGCCGCCGGCCGACTGTGCGCTGGCCGGCGAGCCGCGGGGGGGCGCGGCGCACGGCGGAAACCGCGCGGATGCCGGTCACGACCATCACCACCGCCACGGGCCCGATTCGCCGCCGCATGATGCTGTCCGCTGATCCGCCGACGATGCAGGGCTGACGCGGTCGGACGAGGCGAGCAGCCCGGTTCGATGTCGCTCATTTCTGCTGCTGAAGCAGGCGGTGTCGACGCGTCGCGGCGGACTCGTCGGCCCCGATCCCGCGGCCGGGATCGGTCGGGCCCTGGTGGACCACCCGGTGGCAACCGGGGACCTGCCCAATGTGCGATTGCGCGCGAGCGGCGCGTCGACCAACGGCCAAGTCGATGCCGTCGATGTCGGCTCCGACAGCCCGATGCCTCAACCGCCTGCGCCTGTCGATGGCGAGTCGATATCCCGATGGCGGTCGATGGAACGCGCGTGTGGCACCGACGTCCCGCAGCCGCGATCGGGCGGTCGCCTCATCCCGTCGCATCGCGCTCCGTGCCGCCAGCGCCGAGCGCCCGACCGGACGAGGACGCAGGCGCTCGCGGCCTGCGCGCCGGTTACACCGGCACGCGGTTGCGTTCACACGCCGCCGGGCGGATCGAGAACGCTCAGCGTAGTGCCAGATGCGGCACCAGCAGCGCCTGCGCCGCGCCCAGGGACGCCACGATGCGATGCCCCAGCGACCGCGCTTCGGCGTCGGGTGTCAGCAGGTCCGGTACCTGGATCGGGGTCATCCCGGCCGCCAGCGCCGCACGCACGCCGGTCGGCGAATCCTCGAGCACCACGCAACGCGCCGCCTCCACGCCGAGCCGTCGTGCCGCGAGCAGATAGACATCGGGCGCCGGCTTCGGCTGCGCGACATCGCTGCTGGTACAGACGTGCGCGAACCGGTGCAGCAGACCGGCCGCGGCGAGCTTGCGCTGCGCCAGGGGCGAGCGCGTGGACGTCGCCACTGCGCACGGGATGCGATGCAGCGCGAGCAGGTCGAGCAACGCCAGCACGCCAGGACGATGCGGCAGGCCCGCCTCCGCCATGGCGATGTAGCGCGCGTGTCCACGCTCCAGCAGCTGGTCCGTGGCCGGCGTGCCGATACGCTCCACCAGCATCGCGCGGCAGACCGCATCTCCGAGGCCGATCATGCCCAGCCACCAGTCGGATTCGATGTCGGCCCCTTGCTCGGAGGCAGCCTCGCGGAAGCAGTCGAGGATCGCGCGCTCGCTGTCGAGCAGCAGGCCGTCCATGTCGAAGATCACCGCCGAAGGCCGCGACGGCAGTGGTTCCACCTCAGTCATGGGCGGTCATCAATGTCTCGACGTCGTCCGGGCCGAGTACGCGCCATGCGCCTTCGGGCAGGGCCTCCAGCCCCAGGCCGCCGACGCGGCTGCGATGCAGCGAGACCACGCGGTTTCCTGTCGCGGCGAACATCCGCCGCACCTGGTGATAACGCCCCTCGGTCAGCGTGAGCCGCGCGCGGTCGGGTCCGAGTACCTCCATGCGCGCTGGCTTGAGCGGCGTGGTTTCCGAATCGAGCATCAGGGTGCCGCTGGCGAACAGCGCCGCCTCGTCGCCGCGCAGCGGGTCGGCCAGCGTCGCCTCGTAGACCTTCGGCAACGCGGCCTTCGGCGAGATGATCCGGTGCAGCAGCTGGCCGTCGTCGGTGAACAACAGCAGGCCACTGGTGTCGCGGTCGAGCCGGCCGACGGTCGACAGGACCGGCGATCGCAGCCTGAAACGCGGCGGCAGCAGGTCGTAGACCAGGCGCCCCGTATCCTTGGTCGAGCAGGTGTAGCCGGACGGCTTGTGCAGCAGCAGGGTCAGGCCCTGCGGCGGATCGAGCGGCTCGCCGTCGACGCGCACGGTGTCGTGGCCGACCTGGTCGTCCGCGTACAGAACCTCGCCTGCCGCATCGGTGACCCGGCCTTCGCGGAACATCCAGGCAACCTGCTTGCGGCTGCCGTAGCCGAGATTGGCGAGCAGTCTGACCAGCTTCATGCGCGGTGCCTCATCGGGGCCGCGTGGGCACGCACGGCATGGATCACCTTGAACGCGCCGCTGGACGCGATCTCGTGGACCTCACTGAAACGCGAATCGAGCACGTCCTCGTAGGGCAGGTGGCGGTTGGCGACGAGCCACAGCGCGCCACCCGGATTCAATGCGGACGCCGCGGCGGCGATGAAGGCCCGGCCGATGTCGGGCCGGCCCTCGCGACCGAGCGCATGGAACGGCGGATTGCTGACGATGAAATCGTAATGCCGCGGCAGGCCGGCAGTGACGTCGTGCCAGTGGTAGTCGAGCGCCGTCCCCGCGCCGAGCGCGGCGAGATTGTGCCGTGCCAGCGCGAGCGCGCGCCCTTCGGCTTCGTAGAGATCCAGGGCCGTGATCCCCGGGCAACGCTGCAGAAGCTCGGCGGAAAGGAACCCGTACCCGGCGCCGAGATCTGCCCCGTGACCGGCGAGCGTGACCGGCAGATGCGAGGCCAGCAGGGCCGAGGCCGGATCGACACGGTCCCAGGCGAACACGCCCGGTCGGCTGCGGAAGCGGCCCTCGAGCACGTCGCGCGGACGATCCAGCGCGGCCCAGCTCTCGACCAGCGCGAGGTCGACGGTCTCGCCCGCCTGCGCCCAGAACACCCGGCACTTGTGCTTGGAGAGGGCGCCGATGTTGCCGGCGACACGCGCCAGATCGTCCTGCGCGGATCGGGCGCCTTCGTCGTTGGCGACGCTGGCGACCACCCAGCCGCCGAGCGTCACCGCCTGCAGCGCGCGCGCCAGCACGGCGCGCGATTCGTCGCGCTGCCGCGGCGGCAGCACCAGCACCAGAGACTTGCGGGGCAGGACCGGATCGCCCCCTCCGGCCGGCAGCACCTCGAGCCCGCTGCGCGCCAACGCCATGTGCGAGGGCTGGAAGCTCTGCTCGCAGACCAGGCCCGGCCAGCGTCCTCCGGTCGTCGGTACGCCCGCGCGGGCGCGCAGGAACAGCGCACCGTCCGCCGGCCAGGGGATCTGGCCCTGCTGGAGCGGCAGGAAGAGGGCATCGAGCGCGGCGTCGGACATGAGGCGCAGGGAAACGGACCGGGCTGCGATTCTACCGGGCGCCTGCCGGGTGCCCGGTCGCCCGCCGAACGATCGCGGCGGCGACGCGTTCATCGGTGGCAACGGGAGGTTGATCCGATACCAACACCTCGGGCCGCACGATGCAGCGGCAGCTTTCCCAAGCAGAAGGAGACCGTGAATGCCCATCCATGCCCTCTTTGTCGGCGGCACGATCGACAACAGTGAGCTCGATCTGGACGGCCAGGAGCCGCCGCAGCGCTACCCGCCCGACACGGGCGGCGGACAATCGCGCTACCGCCTGCACGCCATCGGCCGGCGTGACGACGAGGTCGTCTATGCGGTCTACGGCGGCCCCGACATCGCACACGAGGACGTCCAGCGCGTCAGCGAGGAGCGCAAGTACGCCAAGCGGTTCGAGGCGACAGAGACGATCGTCGGCTGAGCCTGCAGCGCGCCCGGCGGTTCGCGCCGGGCGCGCGTGCCCATCAGTCCTGCAGGGCCCGCAGCGTCACCGAAGGCGGGGCGTCGAGCACGCGGCGCGTCGCCCACAGTCCGGCCAGCAAGGTCATCAGCACGCCGATGCCGCCACCTGTCGCGGCCAGCGCCCAGTTCGGCGTCCACGGCAGGTCGAACACCCGCACGGCCACGACCCCGGCCAGTACCGACGCTGCGATGGACGCGACGAGTCCCGCGAGCAGACCGATCGCGGCGAACTCCGAGGCTTGCGCCAGGCGCAATTGCGCCCGCTTGCCGCCGAGTACGCGCATCACCCCGCCTTCCAGCAGGCGCTCGTCCTGGCTGGCACTGACCGCTGCCAGCAGCACCAGCACGCCGGCGACCAGCGAGAACCAGAACACCACCTGCACCACCGTCGAGACCTGGTCGGCGGTGCTGCGCACCTGGTTGAGGACCGCGTCGACGTCGATCACCGACAGGTTGGGAAACTGCTGCACCAGATCGGCGGTGAACCTCGGTCGCTCCGGCGGCACCCGCACCGCCGTGATGTGGCTGGCGGGATAGCCGTCGAGCGCGCCCGGGGAGGCAACGACGAAGAAGTTCGGACGGAAACTCTCCCACTCGATGCTGCGCAAGCTGGTGATCGGCGCCTCGAACCGCTGGCCGGCGATATCGAACGCGATGCGGTCGCCGAGCTGCCAGCCCAGATCCTTGGCGAAGTTCTCCTCCACCGAAATCTCGGGCGTCGCCGGCCTGTCCTCGCCCCAGAAACTACCGGCGGTCACCTGGTTGTCGTCGCGCAGATCGGTCTGCATCGACAGGTTGAACTCGCGTTCCGCCCGGCGCTGCGCCTGCTGGTCCTGGGCGTCGTCGCCGCTGCGCCCGGCATAGTCCTCGCCGCGCACCGGCGCGCCGTTGCGCTCGATCAGACGCGCGCGGATCATCGGAAACAGCACCGGCGCATCGACGCCCTGTCCGGCGATGAAGGCGCGCACCGGATCCAGCTGCTCGGGCTGCACGTTGATGATGAAGCGGTTGGGAGCATCCTGCCCCAGCGCGAGCTGCCAGCGATCGAGCAGATCGGTACGCACGAAGGTCAACAGCAGCAGCGCCATCAGGCCGAGGCCGAGCGCCGTGACCTGGGCGACGCTGGTGCCCGCGCGCCGGCTCACGTTGGCCAGGCCGTAGCGCAGGCTGCCGCGCAGCCGGGTACGCAGCGCGCGGACCAGCAGGATCAGCCCCCACGCCAGCAGCGCGAGCACCGCGAAGGTCACCGCGATGCCGGCCAGCATCGCGCCGCCCAGCGTCGCCGAGCCGGCTTTCCACCACACCAGCGCGGCCAGGCCGACAAAGCCCGCGCCGCCGACCAGCCAGGCACTGGGTTCGAACCCGCCGAGATCACGCCGCAACACACGCAGGGCCGGCACCCGGCGCAGCGCCAGCACCGGCGGGGCGCCGAAGGCCATCAGTACGACGAGGCCGACGCCATAACCCTGCAGGGCCGGCATCAGGCCGGCGGCGGGAATCGACAGGCCCAGTAACGATTCCAGCCAACGGCCGATGCCCCATTGCAGTCCGAACGCGATGACCACACCCAGCGTGCACGCGATCACGCCGAGCAGCAGCAGTTCACCGACATGGATGCCGACCAGCGTGCGCTGCTGCGCGCCCATGCAGCGCATCACCGCGACGGACGTCAGATGTCGCGCCGAATGCTGGCGCGCGGCCATCGCGACGGCGACCGCGGCGAGGATCACCGACACCAGCGCCGCCAGGCCCAGGAAACGACCGGCGCGATCGAGCGAGGAGCGCACTTCCGGGCGCGCATCGCCGATGGTCTCCACGCGCTGGCCGCGACCGAGATTCGCGCGCGCCGCCGTGGCGAACCCGTCGACCGCGTCCGCATCGCCGGCCACGACCAGGCGATAGCGGATGCGGCTGCCCGGCTGGATCAGCCCGGTGGCGTCGAGGTCCGACAGGTGCAGGAAGACCTTGGGCGCGACGTTGAAGTAGTCGATCGACGCGTCGGGTTCCTGGAGGACCAGTGCCGTCAGCCGGAAGCTCGAGGCCCCGAGCACGACGGTGTCGCCGATCGCGGCACCGAGCGTGTCGGCGCCGGCGCGGCTCATCCAGGCCGTGCCGGGCTCGGGGACGGCGGACGCGTCCCGCTCGACGTCGTCGGCGCCGGCGATGCGGAAGCTCCCGCGCAGCGGGAATCCGTCGCCGAGCGCGCGCACATCGCCCAGACGCAGGTTGGCCGCGTCGCCTGCGCCGACCCGGATCATGCTGTCGAGCTCGACCGTGTCCACGACCTGCAGTCCGGGCCCCCCAGCGGCCTCGCGGATCGCGCCGGCGATCGGCGCGTCACCGCGGACCACCGCGTCGCCGCCGAGCAGACGGTTGGCCTCGATCGCCAGCGCGCGTTCGGCGCGATCGGTGACGAATCCCACCGCGGTCACCGCGACGACGGCGAGCACCAGGGCGGCGAACAGGATCCGAATGTCGCCCGCCTTGAAATCGCGGCGCAGCTGGCGCCACGCGAGCGCGGCGGTCCTCATGCGGTCATCGCCTCGTCCGCGACCAGACGGCCGCTGTCGATGCGCAGGCGGCGCTTGCAGCGCTGGGCCAGATGATCGTCGTGGGTGACCAGCACCAGCGTGGTGCCGGCATCGGCATTGAGCGCGAACAGCAGTTCGATGATCGACTGGCCGGTCGCGGTGTCGAGGTTGCCGGTGGGCTCGTCGGCGAACAGCAGCGACGGCCGGGTGACGAACGCACGCGCGAGTGCCACGCGCTGCTGCTCCCCGCCCGAGAGCTGACGCGGGTAATGACCGAGGCGCTCGCCGAGGCCCACGCGCGCGAGGACGTCGCGCGCCGGCGCCTCGACCTCGCGATCGCCGCGCAGCTCCAGCGGCAACATCACGTTTTCGAGCGCGGTCAGCGACGGCAGCAGCTGGAAGCTCTGGAAGACGAAGCCGACCTTCTCGCCGCGCACCTTCGCGCGCCCGTCCTCGTCGAGCGTCGAGATCGGCGCGCCGCCCAGCAGTACGCGCCCGCTGCTCGGCGTGTCGAGACCGGCGAGCAGCGACAGCAGCGTGCTCTTGCCCGAGCCCGACGCGCCGACGATGGCGACCGTGTCGCCGTGCGCGACGCGGAAGCCGACGTCCTGGAGGATCGTCAGTTCCCCCGAAGGCAGCGAGACCCGCTTGCCCAGTGCCTCGACGTCGAGGGCGGCGGGGGTTTCAGCTTGCATGGGGGTGGCGTCGGGCATAGATATCCTTCGATGTTTCGATAGCCGCACCGCGCGCTGGCCCCGGAGGCCGGCGTCGCCGGACCGACCGGAGACGTGGGAATGACACAGGGAACTGCGGCCGCGCGCCGCTGGATGCAAGCCGGCCTGCTGCGCTGGGTGGCGGCGTGCCTCCTCGCGCTGCCGGTTTTAGCACAGGCCCAGGCGACTGCTGCTGCCGCGGCCGCGCCGGGAACGCAGAAGACGATGCTGATCATGGGCGATTCACTTTCTGCGGGGTACGGCATGTCCGCGGCCCAGAGTTGGGTGGGCCTGCTGGAGCAGCGCCTGCAGCGCGAGGCGCCGGACTGGCGCGTGGTCAACGGCAGCATTTCAGGCGAGACCACGGCCGGCGGCGCCTCGCGCATCGTGCAGGCGGTGGTGCGCGAGCGTCCGGCCGTGGTGGTCATCGCCCTCGGTGCCAACGACGGCCTGCGCGGCCTGCCACTGGCCGATGCGCGGCGGAATCTGGCGCGGATGATCGGCGCCTCCCAGCATGTGGGCGCGCAGGTCCTGCTGGTCGGAATGCGCATGCCGCCCAATCTCGGCACGGACTACACCGCGGGCTTCGAAGCGAACTACCGGTTGCTCGCGGAGACCTTCGATGTGCCGCTGCTGCCGTTCCTGCTCGAGCCGATCGCGACCGACCGCGTCAACTTCCAGGACGACAACCTGCACCCCACGGTCGAGGCCCAGGCGAAGATTCTCGACCACGTCTGGCCTGCGCTGCAGCCGTTGCTGCGCGCGCGCCGTTGAGCGTCACGCCAGCACTCCGGAGGTCGGCGCGTACGGGCCGTACAACGGCGCACTGACATGGAGCAGCATTCGCTGTTCCGACGCTGGCTGTCGACGGGCGGCGTCCATACGCGTGGTCGACGTCGTTGCGGACGCTGCGCGACGCTAGGGTCCGGACGCTGATCGTGCGCGTGTGCCAACGGGGAGCGCATGCTGAGGCAGGTGAGGCGTCGCCCGGATCCGCCACCGGCACGGGGATGTGCATGCGATCGCCGCGGTCGCGGCGGGACTCTGCCGCGGCATGCCGCTGCCGGAACTCGACGATGCCGAGGACGGCGACTGCAGAACCGCGTCGAACATCGTCATGAACGATCGCGGTGGTTTCATCGAAGACCAGGGAACAGCCGAGGGCCCCGCGGTCCGTCACAGCGAGCTGGGCGATCCACGCTGCATGGGCATCGGGATCTGGATGCCCGTGCGGCAATCCGGATAGGCACGAGCCGTTTCAAGATCGCAGCCGCCGTGTGTTCAGCGACGCCCTGTCATCGGCTGCGCCGCGTGGCGAGGCGGAATCCGCCACGCGCTCGACACGCCTCATAGGATGCGACCCTCGCGGGCCGTGCGTCGTGCGCTCAGCGCCCGCCTTGCAGCAGTGGCCAGGGATTCACCGGCTCGCCGGTCCACCACTCCCGCTCCGGCGTGAGCCGGAACACCGCGAAGTGCAGGTGCGGCGCCGCGGGGTCCGCATTGCCGCTGCTGCCCACCGTGCCCAGTTGCTGGCCACGGCGCACCTGCATGCCTTCGGCCAGCCCCGGCGCATACGCCTGCAGGTGCGCGTAGTAATAGCTGAAGGTGCCGGTGGGCTCGAACTGGTAGATCGTCAGTCCGCCACGGTCGCTGGTGAACAGCTTTTCGATCGTGCCGTCGGCCACTGCGAGCACGGGGGTTCCAGCGGGCGCCATGATGTCGATCGCCTCGTGCACGCGACCGCCGCCGTCGCGTTCGTCCTGGAACGTGTCGGCCACGGTCGCCACATCGATGCCCTGGACCGGCATCAGCAGTGGCGAAGCCGCGCTCGGAGGCGCGCCGGCCCGGGGCGCGCCCGGGTCGCCCGGCGGCCGGAGTGTCGCCACGGCTGCGGACGGCGAATCGGCTCGATCGCCCAGCGGCTCCTGCCGTGCGTCCGCCTGTGACGTGACCGCGGCCGGCGGCGGCGATGCCCCGCCGCGCTCGCGCCACCACCACGCCGCGATGTTGGCCAGCAGCAATCCGAGCACCAGCACCAGCCAGAACGCGACCCGGCCCATCGTCACTCTTCCAGCACGACCTTCATGCCCGTGCCGACCACGCCGGCAAGCCGCCGCGCGGTCCAGTTGGTCACGCGGATGCACCCGTGCGACTGGGTCTTGCCGATGCTGGACGGCTCGGGGGTGCCGTGGATGCCGTAGTGGGGCTTGGAGAGGCCGATCCACACCGTGCCCACCGGATTGTTGGGGCCCGCCGGCAGCGTGGCCTTGGCATGCGCCGGATCCGCATCCCAGAACAAATCCGGGTTGTAGTGGTAGGTCGGGTCGGTGGCCACGTTCTCGACCGTCCATTCGCCGACCGGAAGCGGATCGCGCTCGCTGCCGGACGAGGCCGGAAACTGGGCGTAGACCGTGCCTTCTGCATCCACCAGGCGGACGACCGCGTCCGAGCCGCTGACCAGGATGTGGTCGGGGCGCGCCAGCGGCGTGGCATCGCGCACATTGGGCACGCGGATCCGCGCGCCGGCCTCGAGCGCGACGTCGGGGTTGAGCCGCTCCAACAAGGCGGGCGCGGCATGGAAACGTTCGCCGAGCGCTTCGCGGGCGGAGACATACCCCAGTGCGTCGAGCGACGCCTGTTCCATCATGTCGTCGGGCAGCGGCCGGAAGGGCCCTGCCACGTCGGCTTCCGCGATCGTGTAGTCGACCAGGGCGGGTGGTGCATCGGCCGTCAGTGCGGCCCAGGTCTCCGCATCGAGTTCGCCGCTGGCATCCAGTCCACGGTGGCGCTGGAACGCGGCCACGGCGCGCGTGGTGTTGGTACCGCCGCGCCCGTCGATCTCGCCCGGCGAGAAATGCAGGCGGTCGAGCAGCACCTGCGCGCGCAGCAGGGCCGCGTCGCCCGCATCGCGCGCGGCGGCGTTGACCGCGTCGGGCGTGAGCGGTGTCTGTGCGTGCACGGCGGACAGCCCGAACGCGACGATCAGCAGGGCGACGCAGCAGCGGCGGAGGTGGATGGCGATTCGATGGCCCATCGGGCGTGGTCCTGGACAGCGGATGACGGTCTGCATCCTGCCGGCCGCAGGCCCGCACGCGGCGTGAAGCCCGCATCGTGAGGTACCGGACTGCAGTGCGACGCATCGCGCCGGTGCGAAGCGGCGGAGAGGCGACGGTGCGCCCGCTGACGACCGACGGACGGCGGCCTGCCCGCCCGTCTGACCCGGCCCGGACGCGATGGCCCTGCCCGGGGCCCGCCCCCGGCCCGGCCGGACCGCACGGTTTGATTGCAGGTTAAGCCGGTCCAGCGCACGATCCGGAGACGTCCACATCTGCCCGGCCATCGCCGGGCCCGGAGACCGACATGCGATTCCGTACCGCTCCACTGCTGCTCGCCGCGGCGCTGAGTGCGATTGCCGCCCCCCTGCTCGCCCGTAACGACGTCACCGATCCCGAACATCCCCGCCAGCTGGCCGGAGACAGCCTCGTGGCCGTGCAGTGGACCGATCCGGCTGCGTTCTCGGACCTGCGTTTCAGCGGCAACCGCTGGGAAGCGCGACGCGGCAACTGGGTCGCCCAGATCGCCGAGCACGTGCGGCGTCGGGCGGAACGCGAACTGCCGGCAGGCGCCACGCTCGACGTGACCATCCGCGACATCCGGCGCGCGGGCATGTACGAACCCTGGCGCGGCACCCAGCTCGATCACGTGCGGATCATCCGCGACCAGTATCCGCCGCGGATCGATCTGGCCTTCGTGCTGCGCGACGCGTCGGGCAACGTCATCGCCGACGGCGAGCGCGAACTGCGCGACATGGGCTTCCTCAACCGTCCCAGCGCGACAATGAGCAGCGATGCGCTGCGCTACGAAAAGCAGCTCATCGACGACTGGCTGCGCCGCGAACTGCGTACGCCGGTCGCCGCACGGGACTGACCCCCGCAGACACTCCGGAGGCCGCGCACTGCGCGGCCTTTTTTTCGCCTGTCATCCTGGCACCGACGGGCACCGCCGTGGCGCGGCGTGCGCGGCCTTCGACCGCGTTGCATGCGCGCGAATGCTCTTCACCGCGCGCGTCAGCGCACCACGTCCAGGAAGTGCATGTGGCGCTGGTACTGGTCCAGGACATCGTGGATCAGCCCGTCCTTGCGCCAGCCCATGACGTCGTACTCCTGCCCGCCTTCGCGTAGATGGACCTCGGCGCGGTAGGACTGCGCGTCGTCCGCGCGACGCCGCCGCGGATCGTCGAGCATGAAGGTCGGCGGCGCATACGGCACCGGCCGGACGGAGTAGAAGAAATCCATCTCTTCGCCGTGCCCCACCTGCAGCCAGATCCGGCCGTCCTCGCCTTCGGCCACCTCGACCGGCAGCGACTGCTTGCGCAGCTCGGCCGCCACGTCCTCGAATGCGGGCCGCACCTGGGACTGCAGGAACGCCAGGACCTCCTTGCGCGAGGCGTGATGGGCGAGCGCGCGCAGGCGTGCCTGCCAGTCGCCGCCGCCAGTGGCCACGGGCGCGATGCGGGCCTCGCGCACCGAGCGGCGCTTGACCAGTTCGAGCTTCATCGCCCGCACCATGCCCCAGCACATCAGGATCATGACCACGGTGAACGGCAGGGCGGACGCGATGGTGCCGGCCTGCAGGGCACCGAGCCCGCCGGCGATCAACAGCGCGATGGCGATCGCGCCCACCAGCACGGCCCAGAAGATCCGTTGCCACACGGGCGATTCTTCCTCGCCCTTGGACGAGAGCATGTCGATCACCAGCGCGCCCGAGTCGGCAGACGTGACGAAGAAGATGATGACCAGCAGCGTCGCGACCGCCGAGGTCAGCATCGACAGCGGATAGTCCTCGAGGAACTGGAAGATCGCCACCGAACTGTCGGCCGACACCGCAGCCACCAGCTGGGTGGAGCCTTCCACCATCACCTGGTAGAGGGCGCTGTTGCCGTAGATCGTCATCCACAGAAAGGTGAAGCCCAGCGGCACCAGCAGCACGCCGACCACGAATTCGCGGATGGTGCGTCCGCGCGAGATCCGCGCGATGAACATGCCCACGAACGGCGACCAGGCGATCCACCAGCCCCAGTAGAACAGCGTCCAGCCGCCCAGCCAGCCGGTCGGCTCGTAGGCGTAGAGGTTGAAGGTCATCGCGAACACGTTGGAGATGTACATGCCGGTGTTCTGCACGAAGGCCTGCAGCAGATACACCGTGGGGCCCATCGCCAGCACGAAGACGAGCAGCGCCACCGCCATCACCATGTTGAACTCGGAAAGCCGGCGCACGCCGCGGTCGAGGCCCGCGAAGACCGAGCCCGTGGCGACCAGGGTGATCCCCGCGATCAATGCGACCTGCACCCCGACGCCGACCGGCGCGCCGAACAGATAGCTGAGGCCGGAATTGATCTGGATCACGCCGAGGCCGAGCGAGGTCGCCAGACCGAAGATCGTGCCGAGCACTGCGAACGTGTCGACCGCATGACCGATCGGGCCGTGGATCCGTTCACCAATCAGCGGATACAGCGACGACCGGATGCGCAGCGGCAGCCCGTGGCGATAGGCGAAGTAGGCCAGTGACAGTGCCACCACGGCGTAGACCGCCCAGGCGTGCACGCCCCAGTGGAAGAAGGTGATGCGCATCGCCTGGCGCGCCGCCGCGACCGTCTGTGCGTCGCCGATCGGCGGTTCGACGTAATGCATGATCGGCTCGGCGACGCCGAAGAACATCAGCCCGATGCCCATTCCAGCCGCGAACAGCATCGCGAACCAGCTCCCGTAGCGGTAGTCGGGCCGGCTGTGATCGGGCCCCAGGCGCAGGCGCCCGAAGCCGCTGACCGCCACGCACACGATGAACACCAGGAAGCCGGCCACGCTGAGCACGGTGAACCAGCCCGCTTCCTCCGCCACCCAGATCTTGGCCGCGTTGAACGAGGCTTCCGAGGTGTCCGGCGCGATGAAGGACAGCGCCACCAGCACCAGCACGATCAGTGCGGAGGGCACGAAGACCGGCGTGAGGATACGGGAGTGCCAGCGTGCGGCCGGCGGAGGCGGCGCGGCCGGCGTTCGGGGTTCGCTCATGGGACATCCTTCGCTGCGGGACGCGGCCTGCGCAGCGTGCGCCGCCGGCAGGCCCGTCCGGGTGAAACCGGCGGTCCGGCCGGCAGGGGTCGCGCACGGCACCGCTGGGGCCGACGTGCGATCAGAAGTAGAAGCCGAGGTTGACGTTCAGCCGTGAATGCCAGCCGTCGTTGGCCGGATCGCGTACGCCGATGCCCGGACCGCCGATGAACCACATGTTCTTGCCGGCGATCCAGTCGATGTAGGTCAGCATCCGCCCCTTGCCGAGACTGCAGCCGGTGACGTTCTGGATCGACTCGCGCAGACCGGGATCACGATCGACCGGCAGCGTGGCGCTGGCATTGCTGTAGCAGGTGATGCTGCCGAACCAGCCGGTGCGCTGCACCGCCCAGGCGACGTTGAGCGTCGGCACGTCCGCCTCGGTTGCGATTTCGAACGGAACCATGAAGGCCGACATGGCGATACGGGGTTCGGGATTGGCGTAGCGGTAGCGCGCCCACTGCGCCTGCAGCGTCAGCGGGCCGCGCACCCATTGGCCGTGGACCGTACCGCCGGTGTGCGCGTGCGTGCCGCCGTCGATGCGGTTCTCGATCCGGCCCGCGAACGCCGACGCGCCCCAGGTCGTTTCCCGGCCGCTCGCTCCGCTGCCGTGCTCGTAGCGCACGATCCCGCGCGTGCGTTCTCGGTACGGCAGATCCTCGATGGTCGCGACGTCGAAGGAGTAGCGGTCGAACTCGGCGCCAGTGCCGTACTCGTCGCCGGCGAACACGCCCGCATGCCACCGATGCGCGCCGGACTGCCTCTGCCACACCACGCCGAGGTCGTAATCGTCCTCGATTCCGAGGTAGTAGCCCGAGCCGAACCAGAAACTTTGCGACGCGGTCGGCAGCAGACCGAACGGCACCTGCTGGATGCCGACGCGGACGTCGGACGAGGCGCCGCCCGGGGCACGTTCGATCGCCCAGCCCGCATAGGCGTGATGCACCGCATCGAAGCCGTCGTACCAGCGGTACTGCAGGGATGCGAACAGCGGGCCGGCGTTGCCACGTGCGTCGATGCGGACGAGTTCGGGCTCGACGCCGCTGCTGCCGCCGTAGTCGAGCCATGCGTAATTGAAGCGCACCGCGCCACCGAGTTCGAAAGCGGCAGGCGCATCCGTCGTCCCCTGCGCCGACGCTGCAGGCATCACGGTCACCAGAACACCGAACATCCCCCACACTGCACCACGCGGAATCACGACGGTTCTGCCCTCCTCGAGCCACTCGAATATGTATCAACGGCCGGCCATCCTGACGGCCGGGCTGCCTCCGAACTCCGGCGAGCGCGCTGCACCACGAAAACAGCCTGCAAATGCGGCATCCGGTCGTTCCGGCCGCCGTCGTGGGACGCATCCGTCGCACCGGGCACGGGCGTCGCAAGGGCCGATCAACGCTGCGCGTCCGGCGAGCACGCAGCGCGGCAGGCGCGGGCTATGATCGCGGCGCGACGATGAGCTCGATGTGCAGGCGACGTATGACGGTCTATGTCGACGATGCGGTCCACCCGTGGCGCGGCGAACGCTGGGCGCATCTGCTCGCCGATACGCTGGAGGAACTTCACGCCTTCGCGGCAGCGCTCGGACTTCCGCGGCGCGCCTTCCAGGATCGCGCCAGTGGCGCGCACTACGATGTCACCGCCGCGCTGCGGGATCGCGCGATCGAGCTCGGCGCGACGCCGATTTCGCGGCATCGCGACCGGGCCCTCGTGCGGGCGGTGATCGCCCACGCCCGGCGCCAGGGCCGCGGCGAGGCCTGCTGAGCCTGCGAGCCGGCATCGGGCGCATCTTCGGCGGACACGGCGCGACCCGCCGGTGGAGATGAAGCCACGACCGCGCAGCGGTATCCTTCCAGCGTTTCCACGCAGACCACGCCCCCATGTCCGATACACCGCCCGACCGCCTGTCCAACGATCCGCGCAGCCCGCACTACGACGCCGCCGCGATGAACCGCGGCATCGGCATCCGCTTCAACGGCACCGAGCGTCGGGATGTGGAGGAGTACTGCGTCAGTGAAGGCTGGATCCGGGTGGCCGCCGGTCGCGCGCTCGATCGCCGCGGCCAGCCGCTGACGGTCAAGCTGCGCGGCACCGTGGAGCCCTATTTCCATCTCGACGCCTGAGCGGGGACGCGCCCATGCAGTACCTGCTGTTGATCTACACCGACGATGCGCTGCTGGGCGATCTGGCCGAGGGCGAGTTCGACACGCTGATGCGCGGCTGCCTGCACAATGCCGACCGGCTGGCGTCACAGGGCACCCTGATCGACACCCGTCAGCTCGAGCATGCGACGACCGCCAAGACCGTCCGCAGCCGCGACGGCAAGGTCCAGGTGCTGGACGGACCGTTCGCCGAGACCAAGGAGATGCTGGCCGGTTTCAACCTGATCGAGGCCGACAGCGAAGACGAGGCCCTTCGCATCGCGCGCGAACTGCCCTGGGCGCGCACCGGCAGCATCGAGGTCCGTCCGGTCCGCGATCTCGACGCGGTGCGCGCGCGCGTCGGCGCATAGGGCGGTCGCGCCGCGGCACCTCTCGAGTCCCGCGTGGTCGACGGCCACGGATCGATACAGGTGCGAGCGCCACGGATCGACGCATGCCGCGGCGACGGCGGGCCCGGTACCGTGCGCCGCCGCGGAACTGGATCCGGACATCACTCGACGATGCCGCCTGTCCGGGGCCTGCCGTGCCATCCGAGAACGCCGCATGCGCATGCGCTCGATCGAGTGCCGGCGAGCCTCTTTGCAGGACCGTCGAGCCGGGTTCGGGCAGACCCCACCCCGTGGATTCGATCGCGGCACACGAAGGCCGGGAAGATCCTGCCGGCGGCATGCGGATGAAGCGCGGCGTCGCCCGGCGAGTAGACCTCCAGCATGCGACCGGCACGGGCGCTGCCGCCTGCGGCGGATGTGCGAAGCGGCCACGCCGGGCACGGCTCGCGCAGGCCAGACGGCGCGCCGGCCCGCACGGCGTCGAGGGACGGGCCGGCGCCTCTCAGCCGCGCGCGATCTGCGAGGTCTCGTGGGCGCCCGCGTCCTGCTGGGGCGCGTGTGCCTGCGCGGCCACAGGCGCGAGCTCGGCGCGCGCTTCGGCCACGCGCGCCGCGAACGCATCACCGGTGGACGAGGCCCGCAGCTGGTCGAGTGCGGCCCGCGCGCCGTCGCCTCCGGGCTGGATCGATTCGAACAGCCGCTGCACGTCGGCATGGCGACTGGGGTCGGCGCGCGCGGGTGTCGCATGGCCGGCGCCACGGTCCGTGCCCGGCACAGCCCGCTCGCGCTCGGCGGGTGTCCCCGCCGGCACGGGCGGATTGCGCGCTCGATCGAGCGCGTCGATGACGCCGCCCACGACTCCACCACGACCGATGAACGTGGCGGCACCGCGCAGGCCGCCGATGTCGCCCCGGTAATCCTCGATCACCCGGCTGTTTTCGTCTGCGCGTCGGCGCATCGCCGGATCGGCCAGCGCCGAGACATCGCGGCGACCCTCGCCATCCACGGGCAGGAAGTGATGCATGCTGTGCGAGCCGCCGTTGGCGATGGCCGCGGCCACGGGCATGTCCCGGCGCAGCACATCGAGCACGGGATTGGCGTGGTAGCCGGCAACGGACAGACGGTTGATCTCCGATTGCGCCGCGTACACCACCACCTTGCCGTAATGCGGGCTGGCGGCGCTGACCGCGTCTCCGGCCATCACGTGGTTGGTCACCCGAGTGCCGCCCTCCGGGATCCTTCGATCCAGGCTCGCCGCGCCATAGGCGTTGAAGGTTTCGCCGCGCAGGTCGAAATGATGCGCCGTGATCTGGGCCAGGGTTCCGCCGAGCGAGTGGCCGGTGACCGTGACCTCACGTGGCGCCGTTCTGTCCCGCACGGCATCGCGCTGGGCCATCTCGATCGCCGCGCGCGTCAGCGCCACGGCATCGGCCGCCTGCGCATTCGTCCTGGCGAAGACCATCCCGCCATCCGCCACGACGCCGTCACGGAACGCTTCCCGCCCGAACTCGGTGCCGCGGTGGGCGACAACGAGATCACCGCTGCCCATGTGCTGGTAGATCGTGCCTTGATAACCGCTCGCGGGATTATCCGTGTGGCTGCGGATCGTGTAGCGCTCACCGTTGATCTGGACGTCCTTGCCGACCAGGGTCGCCAGGCCGACGCCGCCCCGATCGTAGGTATGGTCCGCGAGATCGGCGAACCGCTGGGACGGACCGCTCATGGACGCACCGCCTCGCTCCGGAGCTGGATGGAGAAGAGCGCCTCATCGGCGAGATCCGCCGGCACACGCTCGCGTCCTGCGATTCCCAGGTCTGAATAGTTGGCGGGCGAGGTTTGCGGATAGCCCTCCTTGAGGAAGTAGAAGTCCACGGTCTGCTCGGGCGAGGCCTCGTGCGCCGAGAGGCTCGGCAGGAAGATCGTCTCGCCATCGGCGCCGGTCGCGCGCAGGTGCACGCGCGTGCCCATCCACTGCCAGACACACGTGCCGCGGCCGTGGTAGTCCTCGTCGAGCATCGCATCGGTATGGAAGGTGCCCACCCAGGCACCGTCCGCGTCGCGCGCCAGCGGGATCTCGAGATCCATCGTCGGCACCGGCGATTGCCGCCCTCCGGGATTCGAATCGGGGGGCGGCAGGCACTCGCGGTTCTGCACGTCGAACTGGGCCAGGGCGACGATGGACCCGAACGGACCGGGTGCATCGTCGATCCGCATGGTCAGCCGGTAGGCCTGTTGCGGGGCGGGATTCTGGCGGTATTCGGGAGACGCACTCGTGGTCATGGTCGGGCTGCAGGCAAGGAGGGAAAGGGGCGCCAGCGCGACGGCACCGGCGGTGGCCAGCGCGCGCAGGGCGGGGCGGGTGCGCGGCGTGGGCGCGCTCGGACTCTGTCGGGGGATGCGGGTCATCCAGCGGTTCTAGAAGCCGACTCCCGGACGGTCAAGTCGGGAAACACCGCGTCGGCCATGGACTGTGACCGCGGTGGGGCCCGCTCAGAGCCGTCCGTCGCGCTTGACCGCCAGATAGCGCTCGACCAGCGCGCCCGGAAGTTCCGGCCCGGTGACGTCGAGCACGGTGATCCGGTGATTGCGCAGCGCGTCATGGGCCGCCCGCCGCTGGGCCAGATAGCGCGCGGTGGCGCCGACGCGGACGGCGTCGTCATGGTCGCGCACCTCGGCGTCGAGGACCTCGTCGAGGGCGCGTTCGCGCAGCGAGGCCACGATGACCAGGTGCCGCCGCTGGAGCATGCGCACGGCGGCGAGCACATCTTCGATGTCCTCGTCGCGCAGGTTGGTGACGAACATCAGCAGGCCACGGCGCCGCTGGCGCAGCGACAGCTCGGTGGCCGCAGCCAGATAATCGGTGGCCACCGGTTGCGGCTGCAGGTCGTAGCTCACCCGCAGCAACGCATCGACGGTGCCCATGCCACGCTGCGGCGCCATCCAGCGCGATTCGCCGCCGGTGGCCAAGAGCCCCACCGCGTCGCCCTGGCGCAGCGCCAGATACGAGACCACGAGAGCCGCATCCAGCGCATGATCGAAATGCGACAGGGTGTCGTCCTGGGCGAGCATCCGCCGGCCGGTATCGAGCACTACGACGAGCTGCTGGTTCTTCTCGTCCTGGTATTCGCGCGAGATCAGCTTGCGCGCGCGGGAACTGGCTTTCCAGTCGATCTGGCGCAGGCTGTCGCCTACCCGGTACTCGCGCATCTGGTGGAAATCGGTGCCCTCGCCGCGACGCCGCTTGATGTGCGCACCCACCAGACGCGAGGCGCGATCGGCGCCGAGCAGGGCCAGGCGGGTCAACGGCGCGAAGTTGGGAAACACGCGCACGCGTCGCGGCGCACCGGCCATGCGCGACTGCCACCACAGACGCAGCGGCGACCGCAGGCGCAGCTGGACGCCTTCGAACACGGCCTCGCCGCGCGCGGTCGGACGCAGACGGTATTCGACTTGGCTCACCGTGCCCGGCGTCAGCCGAACCCGGCGCGGCAGGCCCTCGGCCTGCCAGGCCGGTGGATGCAGGTCGTGGACATCCACGCGCTGTACTCGGCTGGCCTCGATCCGCAGCGCGACATCGCGGGCCACGCCGATCGGCCAGGCCTCGGGCATGACCCGGGCGACGTCGGGGGTGGGTTGGCGCACCAGTGCCACGAGGTCGGCGATCGACAGCAGCAGCAGCATGGTCCCGATGCCCTGCCAGGGCAGGACCGCCGGCGCCCACAGCGATGCGGCCACGCCCGCCAGGCCCCAGACGACGAGCAGCGCGACGAGCGGCGAGGCGGGCCTCATGCCGGCATCCCGTCGACGTGGCGGCAGCGCCTCACCGGCGCGGCGCTTCGACCTTGGCCAGCAGGGCCTGCAGCACCTGGTCGGTGCTCTGGCCCTCGATCTGCAGCTCGGGTGCCAACGCGATGCGATGCCGCAGGGCCGGGGTGGCGATCTCGCGGACATCGTCTGGGGTGACGAAATCGCGGCCGGCCAGCACCGCGTGTGCACGTGCCGCGCGCACCAGCGCGAGACTGCCGCGCGGGCCGGCCCCGAGCGCGATGCCCGGCCAGCGCCGCGTGGTCGCGGCCACGCGCACGGCGTAGTCGATCACCGCCGCGTCCACCACCGTCGTCGCCGTGCCCTGCTGCAGGGCGACGATCTCGCCGGGCTGTAGCACCGCACGCAACTGCGAGAGATCGAAATCCGAGGCGACCTTGCCGCCGCTGATCGCGGTCACCATCGCCACCTCGTCGACATGCTCCGGATAGTCGATCAGCACCTTCAACAGGAACCGGTCGAGCTGCGCTTCGGGCAGCGGATAGGTGCCCTCCTGCTCCACCGGATTCTGAGTGGCCAGGGTCATGAACGGCGGCGGCAATTCGAAGCTGTGCCCCTCGATGGTGACCTGCTGCTCCTGCATGGCCTCGAGCAGGGCGGACTGGGTCTTGGCCGGCGCGCGGTTGATCTCGTCGGCCAGCAGCAGGTTGGTGAAGATCGGGCCGCGGCGGACGACGAACGACTCGCTCTTGGTGTCCCACACCGCATGACCGCTGACGTCGCTGGGCATCAGGTCGGGGGTGAACTGCACCCGTGCGTAGCCGCAGCCCAGTACCGCCGACAGCGCACGCACCAGCAGGGTCTTGCCGAGCCCGGGCACGCCTTCGATCAGTACGTGGCCGCCGGCCAGCAGTGCGACCAGGATCTGGTCGAGCACGTCGGGCTGGCCGATGAAGGCCTTGGCGACCTCGTCCCGGACAGCGGCCACGCGCTCTGCGAGGGCATCGCCGGTGATCGGGGCGGTCGGGGGTGCGGGCAGTTCGGTCATAGTCGCTGTCTCATCTGGATCAGTCGGGCGATCCGCTGGCGGAAGCCCGCGGCATCATCGGGTCGAGGCGCCTGAAGTGCATGGCGCACGTCGCGGGGCGGCAGTCCGGTGCGCGCGGCGATCGCCTCGACGCCGGCATCGCCGTCCAACGCCGCCGCGAGCGGATCGCGGCGGCGCAGACGCTCGAAGAACGCGGTACGCACCGCGTCGTAGAGCACGGGGGCGCGTCCGTAACGCACCATGTGCTCGCCGCTCGCGCGCACGTGTTCGAGCAGCGCGCGACGCGCGACCGCCGGCGACGGGATCCGCGGTCCGAAGCGCTGGGTGCGCAGCCACAGCCACGCCGCGAGGGCCAGCAGCAGTGGCCCCCACGCCATCCAGCCGCGGGTGAGGATCGACAGCCAGAGCGGCGGCACGCTGGCCGCGTAGACGAGATGCATCGTGCCCTCGCCCCAGTTCGGCGCGAGCACCTGCCGGGCGAGGATGTGGTGCGGCGCCTCGCGCAACGCGTCGTTGAGGAGGAAATCGAAGTCGGCGAGCACGTCCACGCGGCCGGCGCCGTGCACGAGGCGCGCATACACCAGGCCGTGTTCACCGTTGTCACCCCACAGCCGCTCGGGTGCCTGGCCGACCAGGAGGAACCGCTGCCCCGCGCAGAACTCGACGTGCGACGACTGCCCGGGGATGACCAGCGGCGCGCAGCGCCCACGACCTGCGACCGGACGCACGCCGAGCCGCTCCAGCAGACCCCAGGGACGTGCCAGTCGCTCCCGCGCGCTCGGCGCCGGCGTCCGCACCAAGAGGTGGCCGCCGGCGTCCACCCAGTCGAGCAGCCGTTCGACATCGGCCGGCGTCGTGGTGTCCGGGCTGCCCAGCATCAGCACCGTGTCGCGTGGACCGAGTGCGAGACCGGAGCGCTCCAGGCGGCGGCGCGATTCGGCCGGCACGCCCGCTGCGCGGAGCGATTCGCGCAAGGCGTACAGCGGGTTGTAGGCCGCCTCGCCATGCGGGGGAATCGGCACGCTGTCCTCGACGCGCTCGTGGGTGTGCAGGAACCAGCCCACGCCCCCCGCGACCACCGCGGCTCCGAGCAGCGCGAGCGCCAGCGTCATCGGCCAGCGCATCAGCGGGCCCAGCCGAAACGCGGCGCCAGCGTGGCGAGCAGCGCCTCGAGTCCGGCATCGTCGGGCAGGCGCTGGCCGTAGGCCGCGCGCTGCCAGACCCGCACCATCTCGGCGAACGCGCCGCGGTCGGCGGGGTCGGGCATGCGTCGCGAGGCGCGCAGGCACTCCGCCTCGGTGGCGCCCGGCACCAGATGGACGTCGGCGCGCCGGGCCATCGCCTCGACACTGCCGCGGTAGAGCAGCGCCAGCGCGCGCCGGCGCTCACCGGCCTCCCACAGCTGGCGCACCGCGGCCACCAGTGCGTCGGGCAGCGCCTCGGGCAACGGCGGCGCGTCGCTGACCCGCACTTCGCGTTCCTCCGGCGGAGACACCAGCACCCCGCGCATCCAGGGCCACCAGCGGCGCGCCGTGAGCGCCAGCGCCAGCACCAGCAGGCCGAGCAGGATCCACAGGCCGAACTCGACCAGCAGGGCGAAGGTCCGGGCGATGGCCGCGAGGACGCCGGCGTTCGGCGTAGACGCGGCCTCGGGTGTCCGCGCCTCGCGATCCTTGCGCTGCCAGCGCACCACCGTCCGCGAGGACCCGAGCAGCGGATCGGCATAGGCCTGCTCCACGGCGCTCGCGAACCGGGGATCCTCGACCGGCTCACCGAACACGGCCGGCAAGGTGGGTTCGCCGCGCGACTCGCGCGCGGCACGTGCAGCGCGCGCACCGGGCGTCCAGGTCGTCGTGGGGGCGGTCTGCGCGCCGTCGGCCGCCCCGGGCATCTCCCGCCCGGGTGTCTGCGCGTGTCCGCCGGGAGCGGCGGCCAGCAGGACGGACACCAGCACGAGGCCCGCCAGCGACGCGGCGGTCGGCTGCAGCCGCGCCCGCAGGCGCCGGAAGGCGATCTCGAGGTCCCAGGCCTCGAGATGGGTGCGCCGGTTGAGGTAGAGACCGAACCCGGCGCCGACCTGGAACGGCGCGACGGCCGACACCGCCAGCCAGATCGCCAGATTGCCCAGCAGCTGCACCCAGCGCGGCGGATGCTCGGACATCAGGGCCCACATCGCACGCGCGGATTCCGACAGCAGCTCGGTCGGAACGAACAGCAGCACCAGCAGCAGCTGCGACATCGCCAGCGTCAGCACGAAGACATGACCGATGGCCGTCAACAGCAGGGCGTGCCCGCCGACGCCGTCCACCACCACCCGGCGCCGCTGCGCCAGCTGCGGCCCGCGCACGCCTTCGAGCAGCGCCACGGGCATCGCCACCGCGCGCCACGGGCTGAAGCGTCGCCAGGTGAGATAGCCCAGAAGCGGGCGCCAGCCCCAGTCCACCTGGGCGCGCACGGTCTGTGCGAGCGTCGGCGCCGCGCCGAAGACCGCGCGCGACAGCACGAACAGGGGAACCCGGTCGAGCAGCGGCAGCAGCCACCACAGCAGCAGCATCGGCAGCCACATGCGGTCGAGCCACCAGCCCACTGCGTTCAACGCGGCGAACAGCGGCAGCGAGACCAGCAGCCAGGCCCCCCAGATGCCACGGGCGTGCCGCCGGACCAGCGCGTTGCCCAGCTCCATCGCCTCCCAGCCCGAGCGGGGGCGCAGTTCCACCTGCACGGTCTCAACGCGCACCGGCCAGCCCTCGCCCGCCGCGCCACAGCCACAGCAGCACCAGCACCCACAGGGCGCCACCCACGCTGAAGCGCACCGGATCGGGCACGGCCGCGTTCGAGGACCAGAACGCCTCGACGAATGCCGCGAACACCAGCATCGCGAAGATGCCCAGGCACAGCAGTCCACCGTCTCGCCCGGCCTGCACCAGCGCGTCCACCCGGCGCAGGCGTCCGGGCGCGAGCAGGGCCAGGCCGAGCCGCAGCCCGCCTGCGCCCGCGATCACGATCGCGGTCAACTCCGGTGCCGAATGTCCGACCACGAAGCGCCAGAACGGACCGCCGTGACCGATCGCCTGCAGGTGGCCGGCGATCACTCCGAAGAAGGTGCCGTTGAAGATCAGCACCGCGATCGTGCCGACACCGGCGAGCAGGCCGCTTGCGAAGGTGCGGAAGCCCAGGCTGACGTTGTTCCAGACATAGAACCCGAACATCTGCATGTCCGACTGCGCCTCGCGATTGCCGCTGTGCCGCGCCACGTCCGGGTCGTACATCGTTTCCATCTCGCCCAGCTGCTGCGGCGACAGCACGCCGTAGGCCAGCTCCGGCGAGTGCAGCACGAGTCCGTAGAGCATCAGCATCGGCAGCGCGAACAGCGCCAGCGACGCCCACAGGCAGCCGCGCTGCGCCCGCACCAGGCGCGGAAACCCCGCCATCATGAACTCCAGCGCGCGCCGCCAGGGCGGCGGCGGCGGCCGGTAGAGCAGGTTGTGGCCGCGCTGCATCAAGGCCTGGAGGCGGTGTGTGACCTGGGGGCTGTAGCCACGTCGACGCGCCAGCGCCAGCTGCTGGCACAGCCGCCGGTAGTGCGACGGCACGTCCTCGTCGGCGATGCCCTGCCACTCGCGCCGGGTGGCCCGGGCGCGGCGCGGACTGGTCTGGCGCGCATCGAGCCAGCGCTCGAAGGCGTCCCACTCGGCCGCATGCCGCGCAACGAAGGTCGCCTGCTTCACGCGCGCCGCCCGAGCAGCCAGTTGCCGATGCCCAGCAGGCGCATCACCCCGGCCTCGCCGCGAGCGCCGCTGACCGGCGCCACGATGTCGGCCAGTTCCTGCCTGCGGGCTTCGCTCAGCAGGTGCGCGCGCTCGGCGAACCCGATCACCGCGAGCTGCTCATGGGTCTGCAGCGGCGTGCCGGGCACCAGCGGCGCAACGGCGAGCGCCTGCATCTGCACGGCGTGGCGCGGCGCGTGGATCACCAGGGTGCCGGCGACCATGTCGCCCAGACGCCGGCTCCACGGATCGGCGAGGCTGGCGACCAGCCCCGCGCCGTAGCCGAACGGCAACATGTCGACCACCCGCATCAGGTTGCGCACGAAGCTCGCCATCCAGCCGATCGGCGCGCCGTCGGCCGACACCACGCGCAGCGACAGCGCGCGCTTGCCCGGCGTCTGACCGTCGTAGAGCGCCTCGAACGCGACCGGATAGCCCCAGACGATCAGGAACAGCACCACCAGGTAGAGCCCGGCCCCGAAGCGGCCGAGCATGCCGAAGAGCATCAGCGCCAGAAACACCAGCGCTCCGCGGATCACGAGGTCGATCAGCCACGCCGCCGCCCGCGGCACCGGGCCTGCCGCGGGCAGGCGCAATGCGACGCCCTCCGGCGTATGCACCTCGCGCACGGTATCGAGCATCAGGCGGTACGCTCCCGTTCGATCATCCCCGCGTCCACACCCATAGCGTCTCCGTGTCCATGCCCGCGCGCGCCTGCCGCTCAGCCCGCCTGCGCCGCGAGATACTCGTCCTTGAGCCGCACGTAGTGCCCGGCGCTGTAATGAAGACCCTCGATCTGGGCGTCGGTGAGTCGCCGCACGCAACGTGCCGGGCTGCCCACCCACAACTCGCCCTCGCCCACCTCGCGGCCCGGCGGCACCACCGCGCCGGCGCCGATCATCGCGTGCCGCCGCACGACCACCCCGTCGAGCAGGATCGCGCCCATCCCCACCAGGACGGTGTCCTCGATCGTGCAGGCATGGATGATGGCCTTGTGGCCGATGGTGACGTCGTGGCCGATCACGGTCGCGAATCCGCCGAGTTTGGCGTGCGGACCGGCATGGCTGACGTGGATCACGCTGCCGTCCTGCACGCTGGTGCGGGCGCCGATGCGCACGTGGTTGACGTCGCCACGGATGACCGTCGCCGGCCACACCGAGACGTCGTCGTCGAGCACCACGTCGCCGATCACGCTCGCGGCCGGATCCACATAGACGCGCGCGCCGAGCTGCGGCGCGGTGTCGCGATAGGGTCGCAGGTTCATCGCGGCAGTATGCCCGGCTGCGCCTGCCGAGGGCACCGCCCCCCGCCTGCACGCCACCGCGGGGTGCGCTGGCTAGACTCGGCCGATGACCGATCTCCCGACGCCGCCCGACGCCCTGCCCGCCACGCTGCAGACCCTGCGGACGGCCTGGCAGGCGCGGCGCCCCGACGCCGCCCAGCGCCGCGACGATCTGGCCCGTCTGCGCGCCGCGCTGCAGCGCCGTCTGGACGAGATGGCCGGGGCGATCTCCGCGGATTTCGGCCATCGCTCGCGCCACGAATCGCTGATCGCCGACGGCATGACCGTGCTCGCCGACATCGACCACCTGCGGCGCGAGTTGCGCGGCTGGATGCGCCCCCGGCGCGTCGCGGCGGGCTGGCGGCTGTGGCCGGCGCGTGCCCAGCTGCGCTCCGTGCCGCTCGGGGTGGTCGGGGTGATCGCGCCCTGGAACTATCCGGTGAACCTGGCGCTGATCCCCTTGGCCACCGCGATCGCGGCCGGCAACCACGTCTACCTCAAGCCCTCGGAACACACCCCGCGTACGAGCGCGTTCCTGGCCGCGCTGCTGGCCGAGGTCTTCCCGCCGGAGCGGGTGGCCGTGGCGCTGGGCGATGCGGATGTCGGCGCCGCATTCGCCGCGTTGCCGTTCGACCATCTCGTGTTCACCGGTTCGACCGCCGTGGGACGCAAGGTCATGGCCGCCGCCGCGCCGAATCTGACCCCGCTGACGCTGGAGCTGGGCGGCAAATCGCCGGCGATCGTCTGCCCCGGCCACCCGCTCGAAGCTGCCGCCGCGCGGCTGGTCAGCGGCAAGCTGTTCAACGCCGGACAGACCTGCATCGCGCCGGACTACGTGCTGGTGGATGCGGCACGCCGCGACGCCCTCGTCGAGGCGCTGCGCGCGGAGGTCGCCCGGCGCTACGCCGATCCCGCCGGGCGCGCCGACGACTACACCCACATCGTCAGCGCCGCGCAGTTCCAGCGCCTCTCCGGCCTGCTCGAGGATGCCCGCGCACGGGGCCTTGACGTGCTGCCGCTGCTGGAGATGACCGGCGCGCGCGCGTTCCCGCCGACGCTCGTCGTCGACCCCGGCGACGAGGCGGCGGTGATGCGCGAGGAGATCTTCGGGCCGGTGCTGCCGGTGATCGGCTACACCTCGCTCGACGCGGCGATCGACTCCGTCAACACGCGCGAGCGGCCGCTCGCGCTGTATCCCTTCGGCGACCGCGCGCAGGTGGAGCACATCCTCGCGCGCACCGTGTCCGGCGGCGTCACCGTCAACGACACCCTGCTGCATTTCGCCGCGAACCGGCTGCCGTTCGGCGGCGTCGGCGCCAGCGGCATGGGCGCTTACCACGGTCGCGCGGGCTTCGATTCGATGACCAAGGCGCTGCCGGTGCTGTGGCAGCCGCGGATCGCCGCGACCGACTGGCTGCGCCCGCCGTACGCACGCATCTCCGCACTGATCGAGCGGATGGTGCGCTGAGTCGGTTCAGCGCGGGCCGGCACGTTCCAGCAGGGCGCGCGCCGAGGCCCGCGCCGCCTCACGCACCCGCGGCAGGTCCACGCCGACCAGTTCGCCGTCGTGCTTCACCAGGCGTCCGTCGACGATCACCGTGCGCACATCGGTCGGCGCGGCGGAATACACCAGCAGCGCCGCGGGGTCGCCGCCGCCGAACCCGGCCATCTGCAGCGAACCGGGCGCGATCACCTGCAGATCGGCACGCTTGCCCGGGACCAGGGTGCCGGTGACCGCGCCGAGGCCGAGCGCATCGGCGCCACGCCGCGTCGCCAGCTCGAGCAGCGCCCGCGGAGCGACCGCCGTCTCGTCCCGCGCCCCGCCGCTCCAGGTCAACGCCGCCAGGCGCATGGCCGCGAACATGTCGCCACAGCCTGCCAGGGCATTGCCGTCGATGCCGAGGCCCTGACGCGAGACGCCCTCGAAGTCGTCGAGCCGGGTCAACCCGTAACCCACGCGGTGCTCGCTGACCGGCGTCAGCGACAAGGCCCCGCCCGCGGCTTCCAGCGCCTGCAATTGCACGGGCGTGGCATCGGTCGCGTGCACCAGGCTGAGGGCCGGATCGAGCAGGTCACGCGCGATCAGGGCATCGAAGATCGGGCCCGGCTGGACGCTGACGTGCACCTGCACGGGAAGGCCCAGCGCACGCGCCACTTCGCGCTCGCGGTCGCGCATCGCCCAGTTGCCGGCGTCGTCGAGATCGCGCGGCAGCCGCCATGCGAGGCCGAGTCGCACCCGTGCTGCCTGGTCACGCGCGCCGGCCAGGGCGGACAGATGCGCGAGATCGATCGGCTGGCGGGTGCTCTTGTCCGGGCCGCCGTAGTACAGCACCGCGCGGATGCCCGATGCCTCGAGCGCGGCGAGGCCGGCCTCGCCGTGGGCGGGCGAACGCACGTTGTCGAAGAAGTCGCCGGTGGAGGTGATGCCGCCGTCGAGCAGTTCCAGTGCCCCGAGGTGCATGGCGATGTGCACGTCGTCGGGCGTCATCACCGGCGACAGATGCTCGGCGACATCGAAGTAGCGGCCGTCGGCGTTGCGGAACTGGCCGCGCATCGTGGTCGTGTAGAGGTGCGAATGGGTGTCGACGAACCCGGGCAGCACGTACGCGCCCGCCGCGTCGATCACCCGTGCGTCGCCTGCGTCGAGGTCCGGCCCGACCGCGACGATGCGCCCGTCACGGACCAGGATGTCGGCGCGGGGAAGATCGCCCGTCGCGGCGTCCATGGTCAGGACGTGCCCGTTGCGCACCAGCAGCGCGCCCCCGTCCGCGCCCGCTGCCGCCGATATCGACGCGAGCAGAACGCAGGTCAGCCACACACGTATCGCTCGCATCGGATGCACTCGGGCCATGCCACGGGGTGCCCAGCCTCGCGCATTGCCCGTGCAGGCGGCATCCACACCGCGTCGGGCGGCGCACCGGGCCGCGCCCCGTACAATCGCGCCCTTGCCGGAACTGGACACCCGTCGATGAAGATCGCCAGCTGGAACGTCAATTCGCTCAACGTGCGACTGCCGCACCTCGAGCAGTGGCTGCGCGACGCCCGACCCGACGTGGTGGGCCTCCAGGAAACCAAACTCGAGGACGCGAAGTTTCCCGACTCCGCGCTGGCCGCACTGGGCTACCGCAGTGTGTTCGCCGGACAGAAGACCTACAACGGCGTCGCCCTGCTCGCGCGCGACCGCGCGATCGAGGCCGTGCAGGTCGGCATCCCCGGGTTCGAGGACGAACAGAAACGCGTGATCGCCGCCACCATCGACGGCGTGCGCGTGGTCAACCTCTACGTCGTCAACGGTCAGGACGTGGGCACGGACAAGTACGCCTACAAGCTGCGCTGGCTGGCGGCCGTGGAGGCGTGGCTCGAGCACGAGCGCCGCGCGCACCCCGACCTGGTGGTACTCGGCGATTTCAACATCGCGCCGGACGACCGCGACGTGCACGATCCCGCGGTCTGGAACGAAAGCCACATCCTGACCTCGGCGGACGAGCGCGCCGCGCTGCAGCGTCTGCTCGGCCTCGGCCTGCACGACGCCTTCCGGCTCCACCACACCCAGGGCGGCATCTTCAGCTGGTGGGACTACCGCCAGGCCGGCTTCCGTCGCGATCTCGGGCTGCGGATCGATCTCACCCTGGTCTCCGACAGCCTGCGCGACCGCGCGGTCGCTTCGGGCGTCGACCGTGAGCCCCGCACCTGGGACCGCCCCAGCGACCACGCGCCCGCATGGGTGGAGCTGCGCCGCCGCGACTGACCTGCCGCGGCGCGCGGCGCGGCGGCCGCCTAGCGCCGGAAGAGGTTGACGATCGCCAGCAGGATGACCGCGCCGATGAAGGCGGTGACCAGGAAGCCGAGCCAGCCGCCGCCCACGCTGAGCCCGATCATCGGCAGCAGCCAGCCGCCGATGAAGCCGCCGACGATCCCGACCACGATGTTGAGCAGGATGCCCTGCCGGTGCGCGGTGCGCATCAGCAGGCTCGCCAGCCATCCGGCGATGCCGCCGACCACGAGATACACCACCCACTGCCACAACGACGACGGTTCCATTTCCAGCTCCCCTGCAGGTCTGAACGTGCGCGCGATGATCCGGACGGCGCGGTGAAGCGGACGTGGCCGCTCAGGCGGGATCGACCGCCAGCAGCGCGTCGAGCGCCGCGCGCGGAAGCTTGCCGGTCTCGTTGCGCGGCAGCGCCTCGACCCGGCGCAGGCGCCTCGGGAGGAACACCGGATCCACCGCCTGGCGCAGTGCATCGAGGACGGCGGCATCGTCGAGCGCGGCGTCGGCCACCACGAGGGCGGTCAATCGGCGCACCCCGTGCGCGTCCGTCTCCCCGGCCTGGCAGATCACACCGTCGCGCACCCCGGGAATCGCCAGCAGCCGGCGGGTGAGGTCCGCGAGCGACGCCCGCTTGCCGGCGATCTCGATCATGTCGGCCTGGCGCCCGCACAGCACGAAGCGACCCGCGCCGTCGAGTTCCACCAGGTCGGCCAGCATCCGCGCCTCGGGCAGATGCGGCGCGTCGACCAGCGTGCCGTCCGGCACCGGCTGCATGCGTACGCCGGGAAACGGCGTCCATGCACACTCCAGCGCGGTGCGCCGGCGGGCGACGATGCAGGTTTCGGTCGACCCGAAGAGCTCGCGCACCTCGCAGCCGAAGCGCGCCTCCGCGGCCGCGGCCAGCGATTGTGCGAGCGGCGCGGTCGCGGTCGCGATCGCCGCCAGCGGCGGCAGGGCGACGCCCGATTCGACCAGTGTGCGCAGGTGCACCGGCGTGGTCACCAGCAACGGGGGGCGCGGCGCGTCGCGCAGGGCGGCGGCGATGTCACCGGGGAAGAACGGCCGCGCGCCGTGCACGGACACGTCGCCCAGCATCGGCAGCAGCACCGACATCTCCATGCCGTACATGTGCTGCGGCGGCACGGTCGCCACCACCGGCAACGTGGCTTCGCCGTGGAGGTCGGCGAGTGCCGCGAGGTTCTGCAGCGTGCCCGTGTGCAGGGCGCGCCAGGTCTTGGGATTGGCTGCCGGAACGCCGGTGCTCCCCGAGGTGAATCCGATCGCGACCAGCGCGTCGGCCGCGAGCATCGGCACGCCACCGGGCCGGCGCGGCAGCTGGTCGGGCAGCCGCACGTAGTGGGGCGGCGTGGGTGCGTCCGCGGCGTCGTACACGCCGTCGCAGCCGCAGTCGTCGCGATCGCCGATGCAGTAGCTGTGCGGATGGCGCGCACGCACGTCCTCGATCGCACCCCGAGTGCGCGCGGGCGGCAGCAGGGTGGTCTGCCCGCGCAGTGCCACCGCGCAGAACGCCACGAGAAAACGGTACCGGTCCTCGCACAGGTTCAGCGCGTACGGGGCATCGGGCAGCAATGCGGCGACGCCGTGGACGTGGCCGAGGAAGGTCTGCAGCGTGGTCGCACCGTCCGCGTCGAAGGCGACCGCCCGCTGCCCGTCCCCGCGGAGCAGCGGCAGCCTGACCGTGTCGGCCGTGTCCTGTTCGCAAACCACTGCCGACATCCGGATTCCGCTCCTGCCTGGGGGCCTGTCCGCGCCGACCGGGCGCGAATACGACGTTTTAGCTTACGCTGGACGCCCTGTGGCATGCCAAATGCGATGTTCAGCGAAGACTGCAGCCTGCGCGCCGGCCCGGTGCGCTGCGCCTGGCGCGACTACCACCGCGGCCAGGCCGCCGAGTCACTCGTGCGCCCGTGGCTGGCCCTCGAACTCGACCGCCCCGACGCCGCCCTGGACCTGACGCGCGACCCGCGCGGTCGTCCTGCCCTGCGAATCGACGGCCGGCCGCCCGGCGCGGCACCCGACGTCAACTGGAGCCACAGCGGCGGGCTGCTGCTGGCCGCGCTGGGCGACGGCGTGCGGGTCGGCGTCGATGTCGAATGGCTGCGCCCGCGTCCGCAGGCGATGGCCCTGGCCCGGCGTTTCTTCACCCCCGGCGAGGCTGCCGCGCTCGCCCGCATGGCGCCTGCCGCCGCCGAAGCCGCGTTCGTGCGGCTGTGGTGCGCGAAGGAAGCGGTCCTCAAGGCGCATGGTCACGGCCTGTCGTTCGGACTGGACCGGCTGGAGTTCACCGCGCGCGACGACGCCTGGATGTTGAGCGCCTGCGATCCGGCCCTCGGCCTGCCGGACGACTGGTCGCTGTACGCGTTCTCGCCCCGACCCGACTACCTGGCGACCCTCGCCTGGCGGCCGCGTGCGCACGCTCCGCCGACGCCTGCGGTGCGGCCCGTAGACTAGGCGGATGATTCCGTCCGACGATCCCGCGCTGCGCGCCGAGCTCGATGCGGGCCTGCACACGCTGGGCCTGGCCCCGATGCTGGCCGGCCCGCTGCTGGTCTACCTCGACCTGCTGGCGCGCTGGAACCGCACCTACAACCTGACCGCCATCCGCGACCCGCGCGAGATGGTCACCCGCCATCTGCTCGATTCGCTGGCGATGGTGCCGCACGTGGCCGGAGTGCCGACGCTCGCGGACCTCGGCACCGGCCCGGGCCTGCCGGGCATTCCACTGGCGGTCGCCCTGCCCGGCCTGCAGGTCACGCTGGTCGAATCGAACGGCAAGAAGGCCCGGTTCCTGCGCGAGGCGGTGCGCACGCTTAGGCTCGCGAATGCCGAAGTCGCCGAGTCGCGGATCGAAGCCGTCGAGCGGCCCGGCGCGTTCGCCGCAATCACCGCCCGTGCGCTGGCCACCTTGTCCGACATCCTGGCCGCGGGCGGTCACCTTCCGGCACCCGGCGGCCGCCTGCTGGCGATGAAGGGCCTGCGTCCCGACGACGAAATCGCCGCGTTGCCTCCGGGCTGGGGCCTCGTGGCCGTGCATCCGCTGCGGGTGCCCGGCCTGGATGCGGAACGGCATTTGGTGGTGGTCGAGCGGACCTGATGCGGCCACGCCGCCGCTGACCCTGCGGGTCGCGGTCGCGCGTCGCCGTGCCGGGCGATGCCGGGTCTGCAGGCAGCCTCGCGACGGCCGGGCCACACACCCGCCTGCTGCGCCCGACGGGCGATCGGCCCCTGTGCGCGGAGACGCCGGCGATCGCGCGCGGAACGCCGCCCCGCCCGGCACGGCGCACCCGTGGGGGCAGCCCCGCTCCACCGCGCGGCCCCCCGCGCGGCGGCCGCGACGGGCGGCGGGCCGTCGGGTACCCCCGATGTCCCGCGGGGGGCATAATCCCCGGTCCGGCCGTCGTCCCGACGTCCGGCTTCCTTCCTCGGATACCCCGGAGCCCATGGCCCGCATCATCGCCATCGCCAACCAGAAGGGCGGCGTCGGAAAGACGACGACGGCCGTCAACCTGGCCGCGGCGCTCGCGCGCACGCCGCTGCGCGTGCTGCTGGTCGATCTCGACTCCCAGGGCAACGCGACCATGGGCTGCGGCATCGACAAGAGCATCGTGCCGGTGTCCACCTGCGACGTCCTGCTGGGCGAGGTCGAGGCGGGCGATGCGATCGTGCAGACCGAGGAAGACGTCGATCTGATTCCCGGCAACACCGACCTCACCGCCGCCGAGCTGGAGTTGATGGCCGCCGAGGGTCGCGAGCAGCGGCTCAAGCGCGCACTCGAACCGCTGCGCACGCGCTACGACTTCATCATCATCGACTGCCCGCCCGCCCTGTCTCTGCTGACGCTCAATGCGCTCACCGCGGCCGATTCGGTGCTGGTGCCGATGCAGTGCGAGTACTACGCGCTGGAAGGCCTGAGCGCGCTGCTGCAGACGATCGACGCGCTGAAGCAGAACCTCAATCCCGGCCTCGAGATCGAAGGCGTGCTGCGCACCATGTTCGACGTGCGCAACAACCTGGCCAATGCGGTTTCGGCCGAGCTCACCACGCATTTCGGCGACAAGGTGTTCCGCACCATCGTGCCGCGCAACGTGCGGCTGGCCGAGGCGCCGAGCCACGGTCAGAGCATCGTCGGCTACGACCGCGCCTCCCGCGGCGCGGTGGCCTATCTCGGTCTGGCCGGCGAGATCGTCCGCCGTCAGCGCGAACGCACGCAGACGCCCCAGGACGCTCCCGCGATGGATACACCGGCATGACCGCAGCGAAGACGCCCGCCAAGAAGCGCGGCCTGGGTCGCGGCCTGGAGGCCCTGCTCGGCCCCAAGGCGGCCGCCGAGGCGCCTCCGAGCCTGGAGGCCACCGAGGCGGACACCCTGCGCGCGCTGCCGGTCGACGCGCTCACCGCCGGCAAGTACCAGCCGCGCAAGCACTGGGACGCCGACAAGCTCACCGAGCTGGCCGAGTCGATCAGGGCCCAGGGCGTGATCCAGCCGATCGTCGTGCGCGAGCTGCCCGACCGCACCTACGAGATCATCGCCGGCGAACGGCGCTGGCGCGCGGCCAGGCAGGCCGGCCTGGCCGAGGTGCCGGTGGTCGTGCGCAACGTCGAGGACCGCACGGTCGTCGCGATGGCGCTGATCGAGAACATCCAGCGCGAGGACCTCAATCCGCTGGAAGAAGCGCAAGCCCTGCAGCGGCTGATCGACGAATTCGACCTCACTCACGCCCAGGCCGCCGAGGCCGTGGGCCGCTCCCGCGCAGCGGTCTCCAACCTGCTGCGCCTGCTGGAGCTGCCGCCCGCGATCCGCGTCCTGCTGGAATCCCGCCAGCTGGAAATGGGCCATGCGCGTGCACTGCTGACGCTCGCGCCGGAGCTGGCCAGCAAGCTCGCGACGGATGCCGTCGAGCATGGGTGGTCGGTGCGCGAAGTCGAACATCGCGCCCAGCAGTTCGCCGCCGGCCGGGTGCCGGGTGGCAACACGCGCACCGTCGCACGCAGCAAGGCACGGCCGCAGGCCGATATCGTCTCGCTGGAGAACGAATTGTCGGAGACCCTGGGCACGCGTGTATCGATCGCCAACGGCCGCGGCAACAAGGGCCGGCTGGTGATCCACTACGGCAATCTCGAGGCGCTGGACGGCGTGCTGGAACGACTGCGCGCGCAGCGCAACTGAGACACGGGCGCCGCGCGCCGCGCATTCGCGTGCGGAGATCTCCGTCCGCAACCGCGTCATCGTCGCCGCCACCACCGCCCGATGTGCGCCGGCGCCGATCACCGGATGCACTGTGACCGCGCCAGCGAGCCGGTACGAACGGTCCGGTCGTGCCGACACCCGCGCCGTCGCGCTGCAGGACAGCGTCGCCGGCCGCAGCGCCCGCCGTGTTTCCAGGAAGACCGGGGCCGGGATGGCGGGTTCGACCAGCGGCTGCGGCCCGGTCGCGCCGACAGGCGCAATGCGATCCATCTGCGGGCATGCCGGGTCCCGTTGGTTATGCCGTAGGCGCCGCCTTTTGCGATGGACAAGCCGGCCGGCGGCACGCGCGCCCGGGCCTTCGGCCCATGACCGCCGATCGATGCGACCCACGCGTCGCGAGCCGGGCTTCTTCAGCAACCCGGCGTCCGCGATCGGCCGTGCATGTGCGTGCGGCACCGGGTTCCGTCCGTGGACACCCGGAAAGTGAGCGTGGCGTTCCGGCCGACGCCCTCCACCCACTGCAGGCGACCATGGGCCCGATGCGTGCACGACGCCGCGTGCGTCCCTGATCCACAGCAGGAATGCATCGGGACTGCGCCGGCTCGGGCCTTGATCCGAATAGACCAGGAAGCGCGCAGTGTCCGTCGGCCCCACGGGACGCTTCGTAACGCGCGCTCCGATCGTGCCCGAGCGCGCAATTCCATCCCTCCGTACCGCCCGGGGGCACGAATTCCACGTGGAATGGATGGATTAGAAAGGGCTCGTTCTTCCCGTTGACGGGAAATGCGATACGCCCGTGGGGCCGTTGCTGATCTCGACCATCGCCGTGTCCGATTCCATGCTCTCGAGGCAGGCACCGGTGCGATCGCGACTCCGGCGTGCCTCCCAGGGCGGGCATGGAGACATCCGGCCAGCAGCGCGCCCATCGCAAGCGGGAGGACGCGTCGCATGCGATGCATGCGCCGTGGGGCCGGTCCTGTTCGTGGCGGCACCACGAACAGCACACGGATCATCGGTACACCTCCAGCAGGCGTCGCCGCATTGCACGCGTGCGACGGTCACATCCGATGCCGACCCGACGTCATCGAGAGGATGTGCCCGCGCGCGATCCGTTCGCGCCGTGCCGGTGTCGCGTCGGCGTGCAGCCTCCGCGCTGCGCCCGGCCGCGGTCTCACTCCAGATCAAGGACGGTCCATGGCCTGTCGCAACATGCTCGACTCGATCCGCCACGCAATGCTCGACGCACTGTTTCCCCGGCGAGGCGCGCTGCGCGCCCTGCGCGCGAAATGGGGGGCACCGGGAGCGCGAGAGGTCATCGCGGCATCGCAGTACTTCGCCCTGACGCGCGGCGCCGCCCCTGACGACTTGGTGGACGACCAGACCTGGACGGACCTGGAATTTCCCCGGCTGTTCGCCGATCTCGATGCCACCGAGACTCCACTCGGCAGCCAGTATCTCTATCGCCAGCTGCGCACCTGGGGTACTGCGTCCGACATCGTGGCCACGCACTACGCCAGCTGCCGCACGCTGCAGCGCGAAGCCGCGCTGCGCGAAACGATCCAGCTGCGCCTGGCCCCGCTGGACACCCTGGGCGCAGCGCGGATCGCGGGCTTCGTCTTCGGCCCGCCGCCCGGGATCGAGCGGCTGCAGCGGTGGCTTCCGGCCTGGAGCCTGGCGTGCGCAGCCCTGCTCGTCGCCATATTCGTGCTCGCGTGGCCGATCTGGATCTTCCTGCTTGCGGTGGGCGTCAATCTCGGACTGATCCTGCGCTACTCGGCGCCGCTGTTCCGCGACATCGAACAGCTCAAGGGTTGCCACCGCATGCTCCGCACCGCCGATGCGCTCGCTGCACTCCGGCATCCGGGTCCGGAACTGCCGCAACTCGCGCGCCTCGCCGCCGAGGCGCCGCTGCGGCGCAAGGTGCACCGCGCACTCGGCTGGATCGCGATCCTCTACTCGCCGTGGGTGCAGAGCGTGGCGGTGTGGTTGAACCTGCTGTTCCTGGTTGAGCTGTCCGCCCACGCGCGCACCGTGTCGCGCTTCGACCGCGTGCGCGCGGAGCTGGCCTGTATCTTCGACAGCGTGGGCGCGCTGGACGCGGCCATTGCCGTGGCCTCGTATCTGCAGTGCCGGCCGGCGCACTGCGAGCCCGTGATCGCGGACGGTCCGCTGTTGGACCTCGTCGATGCCACCCATCCACTGGTTGCCCGCCCCGTTCCCAACAGCCTCCGGCTGGATGGCCGGTCGGCCCTGATCACCGGCTCCAACATGGCCGGCAAGACCACCTTCATCAAACTGGTCGGCGTCAACCTCATCCTCGGCCGCACGCTCGGGTTCTGCTTCGCGCGCGCCGCCACGTTGCCCGACACCCGCGTCATGGCGGTGATCCGCGGCGAGCATTCGGTCGAATCCGGCAAGAGCCACTACTTCGCCGAGATGACCGCCATCGGCACCTTCATCGACCGCGCGGCGCGCGGCAGCTGCCGGCTGTTCCTGATCGACGAACTGTTCAACGGCACCAACACCGTCGAACGCCTCGCCGCCGGCCGCGCCGTGCTCGAACGCATCGGCCGTGACGCACAGGCTCTGGTCACCACGCACGACGTCGAGCTGCAGGACGACATCACAGGCCCCTACGACCTGTACTACTTCCAGGAAGACCCGGACGTCGACGGCTGGTTCGATTATCGCCTGCGACCCGGCCGCACCGACCGCCGCAATGCGATCCAGCTGATGGCGCGGAACGGGTTTCCGGCGGACCTGGTGGCCGATGCCTTGCGATATGCGGCCATGTACGGCGGGAGGCAACAACCGCCTCCGTCTGCGGCAGGCCCTGGATGAGCTCTGAGGCGGCCGGCGTACGAAGTCCGCCTGAGCCCGAAGCACGAACACATCATCGAGCTGCCAATGACGCATTGGCTATCCGCTGCAGCCAAGGCCAGGCGTTGAAGCGTGCTCTGCGGGTTTGCGACATCGCGCAGGAGAGCGGGGTCGATTGGGACGAATCATCAGCGCTCACCCACGCCGGCATCGACGCGAGACCCACCGTGCCGCCTCCTCGACAGGGCGCTCGGTCGAGACGTCCGGTTCGATGTGTGCATCGAACACCCTCCCGTGCCTGTCGAGCGTAACCGCGGTCGTGATGTTGACCGCACCGCCATTGGGCAGCGCGAACGTGGAGTTCGCGGTGGAGTGACCCGAGGTCGGCTGGCCGAACAGACGCACGTTGGTCTGGCCGTGGAACATGATTGGAACGATCTCGCCGGAGCTTGAACTTCTCGGTCCCACGGCGATCGCGACCAGTGGGGCGGGATGCCTCGGCTGCTGTGCTGTCGCGGTGTTCAACGCGTGGGCTGATCCGCCGATGGAGATCCCGGCCGGCCTCTTGTCGATCACCGTGGCAGTCCCGCGTGCATCCTTGAAATAGCCCAGTACGCCCTCGTTGAGGAGCGGGCTCAAACCGATCAGCATCGGCCACATGTTGCCTCCGGTGTTGCCGGAGAAATCGAGAACGATGCCACAGCGCGGCTCCGAGAGCGCGCTGACCAGGTCCGACCGCAAGGCTGCCGTTGCAGCCATCGCGTCCTGATGGGTGCCGGACCAGCCGTTGATCCGAATAACGGGAACGCCCTCATGAGACGCCTGGGCCTCGGACACGTTCCGGACCGGCGCCTGCGAGGCGGAGCCGGCGGCAGGAAGCGCCGTGACGGCCGGTCGTGGCGGCCGGTAGAAGGAGTGCCCATCGCCCAGCGACTTCAGCACGAAGCGGATTGCATCGTCCTCTCCTTTCTCTGCGGCGCGTAATCGGGCCTCCGCTTCGACGGTGCTCCAGTCGACGTCTGCCGCGCGATACGCACGCTCGCGCGCGAGCTTCAGCGTCAGCTCCACGCTCGACTGCTCCTGTGCGACGGTCAGTACAGGCAATGCCAGGAGAACCAAGCAGAAAACCGGGCGTCGCATCCGTGCTTTCATTTGAGACCCAACCCTGAGTGAATCGCGCCGCAAGCCGGCACTGGCTTGAACGCACCGCCAGGCGCCCATCAGCGACAAAGTGAAGCCTGACCCGACCCGTGACAAGACTCCACAGGCACCTCCTCGATCTGCTCGAAGTGCACCTGAGCATGCGCCATCCGGTCCTCCGGACGCACCAGCTCGAACTCCGGCGCTCCCCGAAGGCGCTCCAGTGCGGCCAGCTCAGCCTTGGATGCCGGAGTCGTCTCGAGGAACCCGGTGGCGCAGAAGCCGATCGGCTCCGACGTCCCGGCCAGCGAGCCAGTTCGCACCTCGATGAGGCACCGAACAACTGGCATGCGCACCCGACACCTGGGGTGAGCCGCGCCGCGCAGAGGCGCCGGCTCGAGCGGATCGTCAGACCGCGGCCCGGATACCTGGAGCATTCATCCCGGCACGTGCGGAATCGTTACGCGGCCGTCCGTATCGTCGCTGAAGCTCGTCACCTGCACGGTCAGCGGGTAAAGAGCGGCCCGATCCAACGCGGCCGGGCTGGGGACACTCGTCCGATCGATATCGACGCGAAGCGCCTCGAGCGCTGAAACCAGCACGGGCAGCTGCTTGGGACTTATCTCGGCTCTGACCACCAGGGCTTTGCTTCCGAGCAGATGCATGTCGTCCACGCCGGAACACGCGCGACTCACGGCGAGCCTGACGTCTTCCATGAGTCTTCGAACGGGCTCACGCGAGCTGCCGACGAGCTGGATGCGCTTGTGGTTGATCATGGTGTTGTCAGGGCTTTGATGCGCGAAGGACCCACGAATCAGGCTTGCGTCTTCGATCTTCGGACGGGTCTCGCCCGAGGCCCAACGCCTGATTTGAGCCGCGCCGCGAAGCGGTAACGGGATGAATGGATTGGTGAGCCGACAACTGACCAGACCTGGCCCTGATCTATGGAACAACAGGATCTTGCCGCAGCCTGCGGACACCAGGCGGCCCTACCCCATCCGCCGAGTCTGCCGAAGCGAGCAAGCCGATGAGCCCAGCGATGATGCCGGTTGTGGAGCTGCGGGCGGATACGAGGAAGAGCTTCACCAGCGCGATCGGCATGTGGGTGAAGAAGTGAAACGCCTGCTCGAAACACATCCTGAAGCCAATGGGCCAACCGCATGCGTGGCATCGGGGACGACCAGCCAGTGCCAGCCGGTGCAGGACATCGTCTCGAAGCTCCAGGCTGGGCACCGACGCCTCACGATTGCCGTCTAACGCTTGAACTCGGCGTCGCCGGGAAGCGGCATCGGTTCGAGTGAACTGGGAGGCGGCGGCTCCACGAACTCCGTCTCTGCTCCCTGCTGCTCGAACGTGAGGTTGACGGTCCGGCCGACAGCCCGCGTCCGATGAACCGTGCCGGCCGGAACGACCAAGCACTGCCATTCGCGGAGAACGACCGCAGGCATACCCTCGAATTCGATGTGCAGCTCTCCTGAAACGACCAGAAACAGCTCGTCCGTTCCTGAGTGGCGGTGCCACCGATACTCACCTTCGAACACCGACTGCCTCATGCATTCGCCGTTGAAGTTCAGTACGACCTGATTTCGATAGGGTTCGGCGACTTCTCTCTGCAGCGCCTGCAAGTCGACGATGGCAAGCGGCGCACAGCGCGCGCGCTCCGCGGCGTAATCCTCTGCGGATGGAAGATCCTGCGTCATGGCGTCTCCACGCTCCTGCTTCTGTATCGCTGCCGCTTGCCAACTCAGCTGAGCCGCCCCGCGAAGCCGCGTCGGCTCGGACGAGTTGTCAAGCCATGGCCGGCCCGCCACTGCACTTCTCTTTGATCACAAGCGCACGATCTCGCGCAAGGCGGCCGGCTTCAAGCTCAACCAGCCAAGTGTCGTACTGGGGGATCCGGGCATTCGGGTCCGCCGCGAGCGTGGCCTGATAGGCACGCAAGAGACTCGTGATTCCCGCCATCTGCGCCATTTCTTCGTCGTCTTTGGACGCCGGGTTCTCCAGCTGGAAAGCCGCATTACCGAGCATGGCCTGCAGCAGAAGCTCAGGGCCGTAGGGAACGGTCGAACCGGGGACGGGCCCGAGGACATCACAAACAGTCACGGTGACATCTCGGGTCTGCGTAGCCCACGCGAGCAGGTCCTGGCGCAGCTTTCGGGCACCAGGCGCGAGTGGCTCACGCTCAAGCGTGCGGACGAGCTCTGGGATGTCGGCGGTCTGCACGGGCCGGTAGGCGAGTGCAGCACTGGACACGCTGGAGACCAACAAGCCAGCAAGCAGAGCGATGGTTTTCACAGCGATCTCCACAAAGTGGCGCTCAACGCCCAACACCTGAGTCAAACCGCGCCGCGAAGCGATATCGGCTTGGACGGAGTATTAGGCACCGTTGACGTGCTCCACCGGCAGCGCCCTCACGACAGGCTCGACATCGGCGACGTCTAGGAGGATCACGATTGACTGCCCGACAAAGAGGTAGCTATCCAAGCGCTGATACTGCATGCGGCCTAGGTCACCGTAGAGGTCTAGCCGGCTGCCAGAATGATCGACCCATACTGGATAGTCGTAGGCCCCGCGACCTCCTTCGAAGCCCCCTATGTCCGGCTCGATGCCCTCCAGAGCTTCGCCGCTCTCATCCCAAAGGTACATGCCCGCGACCGCGTTCGGAAAGAAAAATTCCAGCGCAAAAAAGCAGGTCCCGGCCCGCCAATTGGTCAGCCTCACCGTAACGGTGCGCGACTGGACAGTGACATCGAGCCCGGGGAAGCCTCCAGTTCATGACCCAACGGTTGCCAACGCTGATACATGAGTGCCTAAGGCCTGAATTCAGCGGCGCCGCGAAGCGGCGTCGGCTTGGACGCACTGTTAGGCGGCACCTCGGCTCCTACGCGGCTTGCCGAAACGCTTGCCAGGGAGGCCAGCATACTGATCTTCGGAGCGCCGGCCATCTGATGCCTCTACAGTGACCCGAAAGTGCGGACCGGCGACCGGATCGGTACCGAAGCGAGCTTTCAGCACTTCAATCTCCGACGGTTCTAAGCCGTGCCGCGTGGCGAGCTCAGGGAGCATCGCCGCACACCGGCTGATCGTGGCGGCAAGCCCTTCACTGACGGGGCTGCCCGACGCGGAGCCGGTTAAGAAATCCACCTCGATGTGTCCCTCTGGCGAGGCTGCTGCCTCCGCAAAGATGTCCACGAAGTAGTGCCGATGATGAAGCACATGCCGCTTGCAACCGAATCAGCGACGTTGTGGCCGAAAGAGGTGAGCTCACCGATCTTCATGTTTGAGACTCGGAGTAGTGGTTGTACCGCCCAACACCTGAGTTGAGCCGCGCCGCGCAGCGGCGTCGGCTTGGACGAATTGTGAGCTGACAGCGACGCAACGCTGCAACCCCTATAGCTGCCCGTATTGGCGCTTACGCTGCTCGGTGAAGTTCCACCAGGGCTGCGGCGGCCCTCCTTGCAGGAACGATGTAACCGACATGAAGACATCCAGAACACATGGATCATGCCGGACCCCCGTGATTGAGCACAGCGACTGATACAGCTCAAACGGGTCCTTGCCGACCAGCTGTCCGGGCTCGCTGAAGCCGATCACTTCGAAGTCTTTGGCGCCCGCGGGGCCGATGTTTGGCAAGTCCGTGAACCGCCGGACCTTCTCTCGCACGACCTTCGCCGGATTCATGTCAGCTAGCGCCTGAATTAAACCGCGCCGCGAAGCGGCGTCGGCTTGAATGAATTGTTAGGCCGCAGCCTGCTTATATTTCAGACCGAGGGCAGGTGACGCGGGACCTTGGCCTTGAGAAGGCGGACCAAGTCCGGGTCCATGAACTCGTACTCATCCGGAATTTCTAGGCACACGATCCTGGCCTTGCCCAGGTAGGGCCTGAACTTAGCTGAGAGCTTGTTGCGATGTGTCCGCTCCATGACAAAAACGATGTCTGCCCACTGCAGCAACTCCGGAGTGACCGGATTCTCCGCGTCATGATTTAGACCGGCTGACGACGCCTCGATGTCCGGCCAGGTGGCAAACACCTGTTCTGCGGTAGGACTGCGGAGTCGGTTCTGGCTACAGATGAAGAGAACTTTGCGCGCCACGACCTCTCCTCTGCGGCCTAACGCCTGAATTAAGCGGCGCCGCGAAGCGGCGTTGGCTAGAATGAAGTTAGCTCCCCTGCGAGGGAAGCGGGATGACGACGCTCGAAACAGTGAAGGTCTCGTTGCCGACTTTAGCCCACCGCAAACTGCTAAAAATAAGATTCATACGAAAGCGGTCAGTCTCGATCTCGGCCTCACACATCGGGCTGCCTAGTCGAGCAGCCCATGCGGAGGCCTTCGCAGATGACTCGATTGCCCGAATGCCCGGCCACGCCAGCGACCAGCAAGTACCCCAGACATATCCATCCGGCTCGCCCGCATCCAGCCAAGACTGGTAGTCAACGAATGCCTCTCCCCAGGACTTTGCCCAGGCATCGTCTGCTACAGCGGTGACGTAGCTCAACTCGGCCACATGGGTGAACTGGACTTGGTGCCGCCCGGGATCTTTGCCCATCGACGACTCAACCAGAAAGGTGTAGTCCCTGCCATGCGGGGCAAACCCATGGTCCATCACCCCAAAGTCACAGTCGGGGAGCCAGTCAAAGAGGGCGTCTAGGGGATGCACGATGGGAGCCAACACTTGAGTTACGCCGCGCCACGAAGTGGCGTCGGCTTGGAGAATTGTTAGGCCTCATCTTGGCGTGGCTCATACGGCTCCTGCACCCACTCTTCGCCGGCAGCGTGCCGAGAGGCACACCACAGCGGTGGCATCCCTGCCAGCTCGCCGACTGTTGGGTCTGCCTCCAAGATGCAGCCGAGGCAGACCAGCTTGAGGTCTGTTGTATCAAGCGTCGTGCCACAGAGGAACTGCCAGTCACCGTCCGTGTCGTGATAGACCTCGCGGATCGGCTCGAGCCCTTCCATGACTTGGCGTGTGGTGAAGACACCCGTGTTTACGGCGAGCTCGAAGGGCCACGACAAGAATGCGTGCGAATGTGTCATATGAGGCCTAACACCAAGTAGCGCTCAAAAAAGCGCGATATGCATCGATGGTCTCTAAGCCAACCTCGGGCGTCAACGGCAGAAAACTTGCCGTGGATCAATCGTTTGCAGGTCAGTCATTGCGCTTGCGCAGCCACTGCGGCTTGTGCGTATCGAACAATTTGAGCGCTTTGCTCGCAGGCGGCTCGAAAAGTGCGATACGCACGGGACGTGACCACGCCCATGCGCAGATCGCCAGCGATGGTGCCGAGGCGCGGTAGCCGGCGGCTTCGGGGCGGGCGCTTGCGGCACGTACCGGCGCGCCTGCCCGGCGCTGTAAAATCGCCGTCTTTTGCGCGCCGCCTCCTTGGATTCCCTGCCCCGCCCTGCCTTCCGCGGCCCGACCTTCATCCGGCTGCTGGCCCGTCTGACCGACGCAACCCTGCCGCAGGGCGGCCCGGCGCCGGCGGAACGCTTGAGCCAGTGGATCGACTGGACGCGGGCAGTGGTGCTGTCGAAGGCGCTGGATGCGAAGCCGGCCGAGGCTGAACACGGCGCGCAAGTCCTTGATCGTGATGAAGCGGCCGCCTGCGCGAAGACGCGGGCGACGTTGCTGGCATCGATCACCGGTGCACCGGAGCTGGCGGTCCCGCAGCCGCAGGCGGTCGGGTCATCCGACGATGCTGACGCGGAGCCGCCGGCACCGGTGGACTTCGCGCCCTTCCGCCAGCGGCATCTGGCGCTGCAGCGCTCGATGCTGATCGCGACGGGCCGGCTGCGCGGCGATCTGCGCGATCGGCTGGCGCAGCGTTCTGCCGAGACGGCGCGGCTGGCCGAGGTGGACGCGGTGATGGAGGGCGCGCTGAGCCCGCGCGAGCAGGCCTTGCTCGGTGCAGTGCCGGCCTTGCTCGAGGCGCATTTCGAGCGGCTGCGCGCCGCCGCAGGGACGGCGGCCGCGGATCCGTCCGCGGCCTGGCTCGAAGGTTTTCGCAGGGACATGCGGGGCGTGCTGATCGCCGAGCTGGATGTCCGTTTCCAACCGGTCGAGGGGCTGCTCGCAGCGCTTCGCACCCACTGACGCAGTGCTTATGTCCTCACGCAGTCGCATTACCGCTTTTCTTCCCGGGTTCGCGTTCGCCCTCGGCCTGGCCGTGGTGGGCTGGATCGCGATCGGCTACATCGGCTCGAACACGCTGGCGCTGGCCGCCGCGCTGTTGATCGGCGCCTGTTACATCGCCGGTGGCCTGGAACTGCTGCGCTACAGGCGGGCGACGACCACGCTGGCCGATGGCGTGGCGCAGTTGCGCGAACCGCCGGCATCGCTGGACACCTGGCTGGACGGGCTGGATGCCGGCCTGCGCAATGCGGTGCGCTTGCGTATCGAGGGCGAGCGCGTCGCACTGCCGGTGCCGGCGCTCACGCCGTATCTGGTCGGCATGCTGGTGCTGCTGGGCATGCTGGGCACGCTGCTGGGCATGATGGTGATGCTGCGCGGCACCGGCATGGCGCTGGAGACAGCGACCGATCTGCAGGCCATTCGCGATTCGCTGGCCGCGCCGATCAAGGGCCTCGGCGTCGCGTTCGGCACGTCGATCGCGGGCATCGCCACCTCGGCGATGCTGGGCCTGGCCTCGGCGCTGCTTCGCCGCGACCGCGCCCACGTCGTGCAGCAGCTGGACGTGGCGGCGGCCACCACGCTGCGCACGCATTCGCAGGCGCACCAGCGCGCGGAGACGCTGCGCCTGCTGCAGCAGCAGACCGAGGTGATGCCGGCGCTGGTGGAGCGGTTGGGCGCGATGATGGCGACGATCGAGCAGCAGAGCGCGGCCAGCGGCGAGCGCCAGGCCGCCAGCCAGGACGCCTTCCACACCCGCACCGAAGCGGTGTACACGCAGCTGGCCGCCTCGGTGGAACGCGCGCTGCAGACCAGCGTGGCCGACAGTGCGCGCGCCGCGACGGCCGCGCTGCAACCGGTGTTCGAAACCACGATGGCCGCACTGTCGCGGGAAACATCGGCGCTGCAGGCCACGGTTGCCGATGCGGTGGAGCGCCAACTCTCCGCGCTGACCGCCGGCTTCGACGCCTCGACCGCACGCGTGAGCGAGCGCTGGCAGCAGGCCGTGGATGGCCAGCAGGCCACGAACGACACCCTGGCGCGCGACCTGCGCAGCGCACTCGACGGCTTCAACACGACGTTCGAGCAGCGCGCGAGCGGTCTGCTCGGCGATGTCGCTGCGCGCCTGGATGCGACGACCGCGCAGACCACCGCGCTGCACGCCACCGTGACCGGCGCCATCGACCGGCAGTTGCAGGCGCTCACCGCCGGCTTCGACGCCTCGACCGCAGGCGTGGCCGAGCGCTGGCAGGCCGCGCTCGACGCGCAGCAGGCGGCACATGCCGCGTTGACCGCCGATCTGCGGAGCACGCTCGACGATGTCGGCGAGACCTTTGCGAAGCGCGCGACCGCACTGGTCGACGGCGTGGCCACGCGTCTCGATGCGACCGCCGGCAGCGTCAGCGCGGCCTGGACCGAAGCACTCGACAAGCAGGCCGCAACGAATGAGGCGATGAGCGCGCAGCACCAGCAGGCGCTGACCGCCGCCGCGGCGACGTTCGAGACGCACTCGGCAGCGTTGCTGCAGAAGGTGGACGCCTCGCACGCCGAGCTGCAGACCGCGCTCGCCGCGCAGGACGCGCAGCGTCTTGCCGCCTGGACCGACAGCCTCACCGCGATGGGCGCCGCGCTGCGCGAGGACTGGGCACAGGCCGGCGCCGAGACCACACGCCAGCAGCAGGTGATCTGCGACACCCTCGCACGCACCGCGGACACCATCGGCGCGCAGACCAAGACGCATGCCAGCGACACCATCGCCGAGATCTCGCGCCTGGTCGACACCGCTTCCGAGGCGCCGCGCGCGGCCGCCGAGGTCATCTCCGAACTGCGGCAGTCGCTTTCGGAGAGCATGGTGCGCGACACCGCGATGCTGGAGAAGCGCACGCAGATGCTGTCGACGCTCGACACGCTGCTCAGCGCAGTGAATCACGCCTCGACCGAGCAGCGCGCGGCGATCGATGCACTGGTCGCGACTTCGGCGGATCTGCTGGAACGCGTGGGCACGCGCTTCACCGATCACATCACTGCCGAGACCGGCAAGCTCGACGGCGTGGCGACGACGCTCAGCGTCGGCGCGGCCGAAGTGGCGAGTCTCGGCGAGGCCTTCGGCGCGGCGGTCGAGGTCTTCGGCGAATCGAACCAGCAGCTCGCGGCGCGCCTGCAGGGCATCGAGGACGCACTGGAGAAATCTTTGGCGCGCAGCGACGAGCAGCTGGCGTACTACGTGGCCCAGGCGCGCGAGGTCGTGGATCTTAGCGTGCTGGCGCAGAAGCAGATCATCGAAGACCTGCAGCAGCTCGGCGCCTCGCGGGCCGTCTCCGCATGAGCGTCGAGCTGGAGGGCGATCACGAGTCGACCGCGCCGATCTGGGCCGCCTTCGGCGACCTGATGTCGGTGCTGCTGGGCGTGTTCGTGCTGATCCTGGTCGGCGTGATCGGTGTGCAGCTGCAGCTGGAAATGAAGCTGGACGCTGAGATCGCGCAGCGCGAGGCGGAAGAGAAGCGCCGGCAGACGCTCGAGCAGGCATTGGCCGCACCGCTGGCCGCGGGCCGCATCACCCTGGTCGACGGCCGCATCGGCATCCGCGGCAGCGTGCTGTTTGCCGACGCCTCCGACCAGTTGCAGGCCGGGGGCCGCGAACTGCTGCAGAGCCTGGCCGCGCCGGTGTCCGAATACCTCTCGGCGCGTGACGAGATCCTGATGGTCAGCGGCTTCACAGACGACCGCCTGGTGCGCGACGGCAACCGCTTCGCCGACAACCTGGAACTTTCGGCGCAACGCGCCTTGAACGTGACCCGCGGCCTGATCGCCGCCGGCGTCCCGGCCGATTCGGTGTTCGCCGCCGCGTTCGGCGCGCAGCAGCCGGTGGGCTCCAATGACGACGCCGAAGGCCGCGCGCAGAACCGGCGCGTGGAGATGGCACCGGTGCCCCGCCCGCAGGCCGCCGCCCAGCCCGATGGCCGCTGATCGCATCGACATCGACGCGCTGCTCGACGCCTGGCGTGCACGGGGCGCCGACCGTACGGACCCGGTGCGCTTCCATCGCATCGCCGCGCTGCAACGACGGGCAGCCGCACGCACCGGCCCTGCGCGTCAGGCGCTCGAGGCCAGACTCGCGACGCTGGTGCAGGCCGATGGGCACGGGCCGGACGGTCAGGGGGCAGCGAGCGCGCGTCCGCAGGCCGATGCGACGGACGACGACGTGCAGGCCGGTTCACTCAGGCGGACCGGAGCGCCGGCGATCCCGAAGCGCGGACCGGACGCGTCCGCGCTCGGCGCCCTGCTCGAGGCGATGGCCGCCGACGCGCCGAACGCGGGCGGGCACGACGCGTTCCACTTGCAGCGCGCGGCCTATCCCGAGCTGCCCGCACTCGAGGACTTCCGCCAGCTCTGGTCGGCGCTGCGCACCGGCAACCAGGTGCGCCGCTCGCTGAAGCCGCCGACCGACGATGCCGGACCGCTGAACTCCGGCCGTCTCGTGCATCGCGCGCTGACCCTGATGCGCGGCCTCTCACCGGAGTACCTGCGGCAGTTCCTGGCCTACGCCGACACGCTCTCGTGGCTGGAGACGCTGCAGGACGCCCGCGTGCTGACGGGCGCGGAACCCACCCCGCTCGCCAGCGGCAAGCCGCGGGCCAAGGCCAGGCCGAGGAAGCGCAAGGAATAGCCGGGCCTGGGACGGGGCCGCGGCGATTAGGCGGACCCGCGTCGGCAGTGGCCGACTCCTGTCCTTCGCGCCCACTTTGGAACGCCATACATGCCCTCCCTGCGGGAGTGTTCCTGGACGCGACCGGCGGTGTCCCGAGGACCGGTGCGCCCGCGCGAGGGCAAGGCGGTCCTGGTGCCCGGAACCGGAGCTCCCGGTTTGCAGGGGCGCCGCGGGGGCGCCGGGGCATGGCTGCGCAGGCCATTCGCGCGAGCGCGTTCCTGACAAAGCGGTCGCGACACGCCCGGTCACCGCCCCCTGCAGAAGCGCCGCGGGCTCGATGGGCGATTCCGCGGGGGCCGGAGCACCGCAAGCGCATTCCTGCTGTGCGACGCAGGGCAGACGTCAGCCGGCTGCGCGTATGACGCCAGGCCCAGCGGCAGGCAGCGGCGCCCCTGGATCGTCCAAGGCCTTGCGCGGGAACGGGATTTTCAGCAGAATGGCCGGCTCGCTGCGTCCAGCCCATGGAAACATGGCCTGACCGGCGGCCCGGAAGCGCGATTCCCGGCCGCGGGGCACGAGGCCTCACCCACCCGTATCGCGCGATGGCCACGCCATCGGGGCCGCCATCTCCCTGGCTAAGGGCGATACCAAACACTTCGAGGTGCGCAATGTCCCGAGTATGCCAAGTCACCGGCAAGCGTACGACGCATGGCAACAATGTGTCGCACGCGATGAACAAGACCCGCCGCCGTTTCATGCCCAACCTGCATGAGCGTCGCTTCTGGGTCGCCAGCGAGAACCGCTGGATCAAGCTGCGAGTGTCCACCAAGGCCCTGCGCACCATCGACAAGAACGGCATCGACGTCGTCCTCGCCGAGCTTCGTGCCCGCGGCGAAAAGGTCTGAGGAGTAGAACATGGCAGGCAAGCGCGACAAGATCCGTCTGATTTCCTCGGCCAACACCGGGCATTTCTACACCACGGACAAGAACAAGAAGAACACCCCCGGCAAGATGGAGATCAAGAAGTACGATCCCGTCGTCCGGAAGCACGTGATGTACAAGGAAGGCAAGATCAAGTGATCCACCCGCACGCGCAGCGCGCGTGCCGGACGGTCCACCCGCGATGCGGGGATCGCGCCCCCACGGAACCCGCCGCGATGCGGGTTTCGTGCGTTCGGGACCCGGGAAATCGCCGGCCCGGGGGCCGGCGGATGCCTGCACGCAGCGGGCAACAGACCTCGGCGGCCCTGCAGGACGGATCGGGATGACGCGGCCTGGCCCGCCGATCCCGCACACTCGTTGAATGGACTGGCCGGCATTGAATTTCGGGCTGTGGCTGCTCGTCACCGACTGGGTCATCCGCATCGCCGCGCTGATGTGGATCCCCGTGCGCACGCGGCCGGCGGCGGCGCGCAGCTGGCTGTTGCTGATCGGGTTCGTGCCGCTGGCCGGGCTGCCGCTGTACCTGGCGTTCGGTCATCCCTGGCTCTCGCGCCAGCGCATCGTGCGGCAGCGGCAGGCCTCGCAGGTCATCCGGGACGAGCAGCGCCCCCTGGAAGCCCTGCGCTGGACACCGCCTGTGCAGACGGCATCCGCCGAAATGGCCCCGCTGCTCGAGCGCCTCGGCGATTTCATGCCGACCCACGGCAATGCGCTGCGCCTGATCGACGACTACGACGCATCGCTGCGCGCCCTGCTCGCCGACATCGACGGCGCGCGTGCCCGCGTGCACCTGCTGTACTACCTGATGTTCGACGACGCCACCGGCGAGGCGATCGTGGAGGCACTGGAACGCGCGGCCGCCCGTGGCGTCCGCTGCCGGGTCCTGCTCGATGCGGTAGGCGCACGACGCGGGCTGCGCGGCTACGCCAAGCGGCTGCGGGCCGCCGGTGTCGACGTGCGGGCGATGCTGCCGGGCGGCCTGCAGTGGCGGCGCAGCGGACGGATGGACCTGCGCAACCATCGCAAGATCGCGGTCATCGACGATACCGCTGCACACGTGGGATCGCAGAACCTGGCCGATGCGACGTTCATCCCGGGATTTCCCAACCGCGAGCTGGTCGCCCGCGTGCAGGGCCCGGTGCTCGCCCACCTGGAAGCGGTGTTCGCCAGCGACTGGTTCATCGAGACCGGGGAACGCCTGGAGGTGGCGGCGACCACCGCCCTGCCCGACGCCGACATCGCCACCCAGCTGCTGCCCAGCGGCCCGGCCTATCCCTTCGAGAATCCGCGCGACACCGTCAACGCCCTGATCCATCTGGCGCGCCGGCGGCTGGTGCTGGCCACGCCCTATTTCGTGCCCGACGATGCCACCCTGACCGCACTGCGCATTGCCGCACTGTCTGGCGTGGAGGTGCAGCTGATCCTCTCGGCGAGCAACAACCAGCCGCTGACCGCATGGGCGCAGAAGGCCTACTACGGCGAACTGCTGGAGAGCGGCGTACGCATCGCCCTGTACCGGCCCCACTTCCTGCACGCCAAGCACATGAGCGTGGACGACGACATGGCGCTGCTGGGTTCGATCAACCTCGACATCCGGTCCTTCGCGCTCAATGCCGAAATCGGCCTGCTGGCCTACGACCGCGAGGTGGTCGCTTCGATGCGCCGCATCGAAGCCGACTACCTGGCGCACTCGACCCAGATCACGCTGGCGGACTGGTCGACGCGACCCGCGTGGCGGCGAAGCCTGGAAGGCATCGCGCGGCTCGCCGACTCCTTCCTGTGAGCGCCGGCGCGCTCTAGAACCCCCCGCCGGCGTCGAGCCAGGCCTGCTCGTCGTCTGTATTCGCACGCCCGAGAGCCGCGTTGCGATGCGGAAACCGGCCGAAGCGTGCGATGACGTCGAAGTGGGCCTGTGCATAGGCCCGGTAGTCCGCATTGTCGACGTCGGCGAACAGGCGCACGGACTCGTGCTGGTCGGCGAGCGCCTCCGAGTGCTCGAACGGCAGATAGACGAAGGCACGCAGGTCGTCGTCGAAGGTGCGGTCGACGCCCGCGGCGACCATCGTCCGCGCGTAGTGCAGCGCCAGGCCGTCACTGGCGAAGGCATGGCCGCTCCCGCGGAAGATGTTGCGCGGAATCTGGTCGAGCAGGATCAGCAGCGCCAGCCCACCCTCGGGGGTGGCCAGCCAGTCCTCGCATTCGCGCCGGGCGGCGGTGAAGTGGATCTCACGGAAGCGGCGGTCGCATTCGCGGTCGAACGCCTCGCCGCCGTTGAACCATTTGCCCGGGCCGGCGTCGATCCAGAAATCGAGGATGTCACGAGATGTGGTGTCCATCGCCCAAGCCTACCCGGTTGTCGCGCGCCGGACGACCGTCGCCCGGCCCGCCTATACTCGCGCTCCACTCCACTGCCGGATGCTCCGATGCGCCTGTTTCGCCCTCTGCCCGCGGTCCTGATCCTCCTCTGCGCACTGGCGCTCGGCGCCTGCAGTTCGAAAGAGGCCGATACCGCGCTGATCACCGCGCCCGCGGTCGGCGACGTGTATGCCGCCCAGCTCAGCGAATTCTCCGGTTACGGTTTCACCGACGAGGACGGCAAGGACATCGATCCTGCATACGGCCTGATGAAAGTGGTCGCACTCGAGGACAGCGGCGTCGTGGTGATCACGGAAAACCATGCGCTCAGCAGCCAGACGCAATCGCGCAAGGACCTGCGCGGCGACATGACGGACGTGGTGTTCGACGAGAACGAGCGCATCGCCATCGCGCCGGCGGACCTGCGCAAGGCCTATGACGACGGCCTGATCTACGCCGTGCGCCGGCCGAGCGCGCCCTGAGGCCGGCCGCCCCGCGACGCACGAACGCCCGGCGATGCCGGGCGTTTTTCATTGGCCGCATCCCACCGGCTATTCGTCGAAGCGCAGGTGCCGCACCGATTTCCCGTGGCGCCGGATCAGCTTCAGCGCCTCGATGCCGATGGTGATGTGGCGCTCGACGAATTCCGCGCTCACCTTGGCGTCCGAGGCCTCGGTCTTGACCCCTTCCGGAATCATCGGCTGGTCGCTGACCAGCAGCAGTGCACCGGCCGGAATCCGGTTGGCGAATCCGGCCGCGAAGATCGTCGCCGTTTCCATGTCGATGGCCATGCACCGCATCGCGCGCAGGCGCGCCTTGAAGGCGTCGTCGTGCTCCCAGACCCGGCGGTTGGTGGTGTAGACCGTGCCGGTCCAGTAGTCGTGCCCGAGATCGCGGATCATCGTCGAGACCGCACGCTGCAGTGCGAACGCGGGCAGCGCCGGCACTTCCGGCAGCAGGTAGTCGCTGCTGGTGCCTTCGCCGCGGATGGCTGCGATCGGCAGCACCAGATCGCCGAGCTGGTTCTTGCGCTTGAGTCCACCGCACTTGCCGAGGAACAGCACCGATTTGGGCATCACCGCCGATAGCAGATCCATCATCGTCGCGGCGTTCGGGCTGCCCATGCCGAAGTTGATCATGGTGATGCCGTCGGCGGTCGCGCTGGGCATCGGCCGGTCGAGGCCGATCACCTCGGCGCCGGTGAGCCGCGCGAAATGATGCAGGTAGCCCCCGAAGTTGGTCAGCAGCACGTGCTCGCCGAACTGGTCCAGCGGCACCCCGGTGTAGCGCGGCAGCCAGTTCTCCACGATCTGGTCTTTCTCTTTCATCGTCGTCTCCGTTCGCGTCGGCGCATTCTCGCATCCGTCATCGCGCGCGGCGGCCGGCTCGCGATTGCGCGCCGCGCGCGGGTACACTCGGGCGGCCGCACGCCGCACGCCGCCTGCCGTTGCGCGTCGCGCGGCACACCTGTCGACCTTCGCTCCGGGGAACTGCCGATGTACCGCGTCCTGTCCGCCGCCCTCGCGGCCGCCTTGCTGGGTGGCTGCGCCACCAGCGCCACGTCCGCGCGCCCGGCCGATGCGCCGGCCTCGCGCGCCACCCCGGCATACGCCAGCACCTACGTGCCGATCGCATCGGCACCGGTCCTGATCACCGGCGCCACCGTGCTCACCGGCGACGGCACCCGGCTGGACGGCGCCGACGTGCTGCTGCAGGACGGACGCATCGAGGCGGTGGGCAGCGGCCTGGCCGCGCCGGCGAACGCGCAGCGTGTCGATGGCACCGGCAAGTGGGTGACCCCGGGCATCATCGACGTGCACTCGCACCTCGGCGTCTATCCGAGCCCGGGCGCCAGCGCACACAGCGACGGCAACGAGATGACCGCACCCAACACCGCCCAGGTCTGGGCGGAGCATTCGGTCTGGCCGCAGGATCCGGGCTTCTCCGCCGCGCTTGCCGGCGGGGTGACCACGCTGCAGATCCTGCCGGGTTCGGCCAATCTGGTCGGCGGGCGGGGCGTGACCCTGAAGAACATCGCAGCCCTCACCGTGCAGGACATGAAGTTTCCGGGCGCGCCCTACGGCCTGAAGATGGCCTGCGGCGAGAATCCCAAGCGTGTCTACGGCCAGAAGGGCGGTCCTGCGACGCGCATGGGCAACGTGGCCGGCTACAGGCAGGCGCTGATCGACGCCGCCGATTACCGCACCAAGCAGGCCGGCGACTCCCCCGGCAAGCGCGACCTCAAGCTGGAGACGCTGGCAGGCGCGATGGACGGCGACATCCTCGTGCACATCCACTGCTACCGCGCCGACGAGATGGTGCAGATGCTGGACCTGGCGCAGGAGTTCGACTTCCGCGTCACCGCGTTCCACCACGGCGTCGAGGCCTACAAGATCGCCGACCGCCTGGCCGCCGACGGTGTCTGCGGCGCACTGTGGGCCGACTGGTGGGGCTTCAAGATGGAAGCCCTGGACGGCATCCAGGAGAACATCGCGATCGTCGACCGGGCGCCGGGCGGCTGCGCGATCGTGCATTCGGATTCCGACGAGGGCATCCAGCGGCTCAACCAGGAAGCCGCCAAGGTGATCGCCAGTGCGCGGCGCGCCGGTGTCGAGATCGCGCCCGAGCACGCGATCCGCTGGCTCACCGAGAACGCGGCGAAGTCCCTCGGCGTGCTCGAACACACGGGCACATTGACGCCGGGCAAGATGGGCGACGTGGTGCTGTGGAGCGGCAATCCCTTCAGCGTCTATGCGCTCGCCGAACAGGTCTGGATCGACGGCGCGCACGTCTACGACCGCACCGATCCGGCGCGTCAGCCGGTCTCGGACTTCATGCTCGGCCAGGGCGCCGCCGCCACCGGAGGTGCCCGATGAGCCGCCACGCCTCGAACCGCAACGTGTCCCGTGCAATGGCACGCGTGCTGGCGTGCGCGCTGCTGGCCGCGGCGCTGCCGGCGACCGCGCAGTCGCTGCTGATCCGTGGCGCCACCGTGCACACCGCGGGGGCCCAGGGCACACTGCAGAACACCGACGTGCTGGTGCAGGGCGGGCGCATCGCCGCGATCGGCACCGGCCTGGCGGCGGGCGATGCCCAGGTGGTGGAGGCCAACGGCCGTCCGTTGACGCCGACCCTGTTCGGTGGCGTGACCGGGCTCGGCATCGAGGAGGTGTCCGGCGAGAGCGCCACGCGCGACGATCGCCTGTCGCTCGGCGAGGCGAGCGACATGGCGGTGCGGCCCGAGTTCGACGTGAGCCTCGCCTTCAACCCGGAATCCATGGTCATCCCGGTGGCCCGCGTCGAAGGCATCGGCTTCACGCTGATCTCCGCCGGCAGCGCGAGCTCGATCATCGGCGGCCAGGGCGCGCCGATGCGCCTGGACGGCAGTCTCGATCCCGCGGGGCCGAAGGTGCTGTACCTCTCGCTGGGCAGCAGCGCGGCGGGCCAGAGCGGCACCTCGCGCGCGGCGCAGTGGATGCTGCTCGACCAGCTCGTCGACGAGGCGCGCGGCCGGCTGCCTGCCGATGCGCAGGGCGCGGCGCTGACGCCCGCCGGCAAGCGTGCCCTGGCCGGTTATCTCGACGGCCGCGGCACGATCGTGGTCGGCGTGCATCGGGCGTCCGACATCCGCCAGCTGCTGCGCTGGTCACGGCGCCACGGCCTGACCGTCGCGATCCGCGGCGGGGCGGAAGCCTGGAAGGTCGCCGGCGAACTCGCCGCGGCCCGGGTGCCGGTATTCGTCGATCCGCTGGCGAACCTGCCGGCGGATTTCGACCAGCTCGGCGCGACGATGCAGAACGCCGCGCGCCTGCATGCTGCAGGCGTACGCGTGGGCTTCGCGCAGGCGAGCGACGCCTCGCACAACGCGCGCAAGCTGCGCCAGCTGGCCGGCAACGCGGTCGCCCAGGGTCTGCCTTGGGAAGCCGGTCTTGCCGGGCTCACCCGCGTGCCTGCCGACGTCCTGGGGCTCGGCGCGTCGATCGGCACGATCGCCGTCGGGCGCACGGCCGATCTCGTGTTGTGGTCGGGCGACCCGCTCGATGTCGCCCACACCGCCGAGCAGGTCTGGTTCGACGGTCGCGCCATTCCGATGCGCTCGCGCCAGACCGAACTGCGCGACCGCTATCTGCAGCCGGTGACGCCGGCCCGCGACGGAGGTCTGCCTCGGGCCTATCGCACGCGCTGAGTGCGGGCCGCCGGACGCGGCGCCCGGCGCGTGACACCGCCGGCGCAGGCCATGCGTCGGCGCGCTGGACCACGCGGGCCACGGATGCCGGTGGGCGCCGCCGTCTAGGGACCCGGGCACTGCGTGCGGCGACGGTCGCCGATGGCAGCGACGCAGGATCAGAAACGGCGCGTGGTGCAGGCGGGCAGCGGACCCGTCACATGCCGGGTCGCGACGTGCGTTTCCGTTGGCGTTCCTCCATCTGGCTTGCCGACGCGCTCATTCCCGCGAATCCGGGACGTCCGTATGGCCCGGCTCGCGTGCGCGGCCTCGCGGTGATGCACGTCGGCGAGGCGTCTGTCCGACCGGCGAGCGATGCAACGGGCGCTCAGCGCGCGTCGGGCGGAATCTCGTCGGGATCCGGGTCCACCGCCAGCTTGCCGGCGATCAGCACGGCCTGGGTGCGGTTGGACGCCCCGAGCTTGCGCAGCACCGCGGTCATGTGCGCCTTGACCGTGGCCTCGGAGACATGGAGCTCGTAGGCGATCTGCTTGTTGAGCATGCCGTCGCCGAGCATCTGCAGCACCCGGAACTGCTGGGGCGTGAGGTCGCGCAGGCGCGCGGCGACATCGTGCTCCTGCGCGGTGACCGCAGGCGCCGACACCGCCGCCTCGGGCACGAACCGGTCGCCGTCGAGGACCTGCATCACCGCCCGGCCGAGGGTTTCGGCATCGGCGGACTTGGGCACGAAACCCGCTGCGCCGTGGTCGAGCGCGCGACGCATGACGGCCGGCTCCTCGCGTGCGGACACCATCAGTACGGGCAGCTGCGGATACTGCGCGCGCAGGTGCACCAGCGCGCTGAAGCCGTGCACGCCGGGCATGTTGAGATCGAGCATCAGCAGGTCGGCGTCGGGCTCGGCGTCGACCATCGCATACAGCGCATCGACGTTGTGGGCCTCGCACACGCGCGCCTCGGGCACCGCCCGCGAGATCGCGCCGCGCAGCGCTTCGCGGAACAGCGGGTGGTCGTCGGCGATCAGCAGGGTGGTCATGCGCGGGAGGACTCTCTGCGATGAAATACGCCGGTCGGCGGCACCGGGCAAACTGCGCTCTGGACCCCGCGGCCGGGGATGCGCGGACGCCGCGTGCTCCACGTCGCGTCGCCCGACACGATCCCGGCCCGCGGCCCCCCCGTCACGGCACCCGGGCGCCATTCCATGCCGTCCACGGCTGCCAGCTCCATCTGCAACTCAGGCACCGGGGATGAAGCGGTCCTTGACCAGTGCGTCGACGACCGACGGATCGGCGAGGGTGCTGGTGTCGCCGAGCTGATCGGGCGCGTTCTCGGCGATCTTGCGCAGGATGCGGCGCATGATCTTGCCCGAGCGCGTTTTCGGCAGGCCCGGTGCCCACTGGATGTGGTCCGGGGACGCGGTCGGGCCGATCTCGCTGCGCACATGCCGGACGAGCTCCTTGCGCAGATCCTCACTGTAGTCCTCGCCGGCCTTGAGGGTGACGTAGGCGTAGATGCCCTGGCCCTTGATGTCGTGCGGGAAGCCCACGACCGCCGCCTCGGCGACCTTGGGGTGGAGCACGAGGGCGCTCTCCAGTTCGGCCGTGCCGATGCGGTGGCCCGACACGTTGATCACGTCGTCGACGCGGCCGGTGATCCAGTAGTAACCGTCCTCGTCGCGGCGACAGCCGTCGCCCGTGAAGTACATGCCCGGATAGGCCTTGAAGTAGGTGTCGATGAAGCGCTGGTGGTCGCCGTAGACGCTGCGCATCTGGCCGGGCCACGAGTCGGTGATGACGAGATTGCCCTCTGTCGCGCCTTCGAGAATCGTCCCGTTGGCATCCACCAGCGCCGGCTGCACGCCGAAGAACGGACGCGTCGCCGATCCCGGCTTGGTGTCGATCGCGCCGGGCAGCGGCGAGATCAGGATGCCGCCGGTCTCGGTCTGCCACCAGGTGTCGACGATCGGGCAGCGGCCGTCGCCGACGACATCGGCATACCAGCGCCAGGCCTCGGGGTTGATCGGCTCGCCCACGCTGCCGAGCAGGCGCAGGCTGGCGCGCGAGGTCTTCTTCACCGGCGCCTCGCCCTCGCGCATCAGCGCGCGAATGGCGGTCGGCGCGGTGTAGAAGATGCTCACCCGGTGCCGGTCGATGACCTCCCAGAAACGCGAGACGCTGGGATAGTTGGGCACGCCCTCGAACACCAGCGAGGTCGCGCCGTTGGCGAGCGGGCCGTAGACGATGTAGCTGTGGCCCGTCACCCAGCCGACGTCGGCGGTGCACCAGTAGACGTCGTCGTCCCGCAGGTCGAACACCGCCTCGTGCGTGTAGCTCGCATAGAGCAGATAGCCGCCGGTGGTGTGCAGCACGCCCTTGGGCTTGCCGGTGGATCCCGAGGTGTAGAGGATGAAGAGCGGGTCTTCCGCGTTCATGCGCTCGGGCTCGCAGGTGTCTGGCTGGCTGTCGACGACGGCGTCGTACCAGCGGTCGCGCGGCATCTGCATGTCGACCGCGCCGCGGGTGTGGCGCACCACCAGGACCGTCTCCACCGTATTGGTGCCGGGCAGCTTCAGCGCCGCGTCGACGTTCGCCTTCAGCGGTACGGTCTTGCCGCCGCGCAGACCCTCGTCGGCGGTGATGATCAGCCTGCTGCCGCAATCGGCGACACGGTCGGCGATGGAGTTGGGCGAGAAGCCGCCGAAGACCACGCAGTGCACCGCGCCGATCCGCGCACAGGCCAGCATCGCGACCGCGGCCTCGACGATCATCGGCAGGTAGATCGTGACCCGGTCGCCCTTGCCGACCCCGAGATTGCGCAACGCGTTGGCGAGCCGGCACACGCGCGCGTGCAGTTCGCGGTAGCTGACCTCGAGCGGCGCGGTCGCCGGATCGTCGGCTTCCCAGATCAACGCGGTCTTGTCGCCGCGCGCGGCCAGGTGGCGGTCGAGGCAGTTGACGCTGGCGTTGAGCTCGCCGTCCTCGAACCAGCGGATGCGGAAGTCGGCCGGATCGAAGCTGACATTGCGCACGCGCGTGGGCGCCCGGTCCCACTGCAGGCGCCGCGCCGCCTCGCCCCAGAAGGCATCCGGGTCCTGCACGGACCGCGCGTAATCGCGCTCGTAGCCGGCGCGGGAGATGGTGCCCGGCCCGGCGAAACCGGACGGCACGGGATGGAGTTCTGCGGGGTTGGACATCGCGGGGCCCTCTCTGTGACGCGTCCGGCCAGTGTGCCGCATTCGCCGTGGCGCCGGCCTAGACCTTCGTCTAAGCGGACCCCGGCACGCGATCCGGGTATCGACCAATGGCGAATGTGCGCGGCCACGGCATCGGTGCAGTCTGCGTGACGGACCGGTCCGCGGCGCTGCGCCGCGAACCGATTTCTTGTAACCCGTGGGAGGGGAGCGATGACACAGACAATCCAGGCACGGCCGCGCGTGCTGGCCACCGCGGTGCTCGCCGCACTGATGCTGCCGGGCGCGGCCTTCGCCCAGACCGCCAAGGAGCGCGAGCTGGAAGCGCGTGTCGCGCAGCTCGAGCAGATGGTCCAGCAGCTCGTGTCGCAGCAACAGCAGACCGAGACCGCGGTGAGCGAAGTGCGTACCGCCCAGGCCGCGCAGCCTGCCGCTGCGCCTGCCGGCACCGGTGCAGCCGCACCGATCCAGGCCACGACGATCACTCCGGGCGCCAATCCGGGAACCAGGTTCACCGTGGGCGGCATGATCCGCACCGATGCGATGGTCACCAAGACCACCGACGGCGACATCGCCAAGGGCACGGCAGGGCGCGATTTCTACGTGCCCGGCGCCATTCCGGTCGGCGGCAACGGGCCGGACACGTATTCCGATGCCCATCTGAAGTTCTCGCGGCTGTGGTTCGACGCCAGTACAACCCTGGATTCGGGCGATCGGCTCGGCGCACGCGTCGAACTGGATTTCTTCGGCGGCGCGCTCGGCAACACCGCGGCCACCAATACCTACGGCGCCACGCTGCGCCACGCCTATCTGACCTACAACAACTGGCTGGCCGGCCAGACGTGGTCCAACTTCATGGACACCACCGCCCTGCTCGACTCGGTCGATTTCGTCGGCCCGACCGATGCGGTGGTCTTCGTGCGCCAGCCGCAGCTGCGTTACACCAATGGCCCGTGGACGGTCTCGGTGGAGAGCCCCGAGACCACCGTGCAGCCCTTCGGCGGCGGCGCGCGGGTGATCGCGGGCGACAACAGCGCGATCCCGGACGTCGTGGCCCGCTACACCCACAAGAGCGACTGGGGCCACGTCAGCGTGGCGGGTCTTGCGCGCCAGCTCAAGTACGAACCGGTGGCCGGCGCCGACAGCACGGACACCGGCTTCGGCGCGACGGTCAGCGGCCTGGTCAAGCTCGGTGAGAGCACCGATCTGCGCTATCAGATCAGCGGCGGCGACGGCATCGGCCGCTACATCGGCCTGGCCACGGTGCAGCAGGATGCGATGGTGGACGGCGCCGGCAACATCGACGCGCTCGGCGGCTGGGCGGGCTACGTGGGCCTGCGCCAGGTGTTCAGCCCGCGGGTCCGCGGCAACCTCTTCTACGCGCGCTCGGAGTGGGACAACGACACCGCGTGGACCGGCTTCGGCGTGACGCGCAAGGTCCACTCGCTGCACGCCAACATGATCTGGTCGCCGGTGCCCAAGCTCGACTTCGGCGTCGAGGCGATCTGGGGCGAGCGCACGCTCGAGTCCGGCGTCGACGGCGAGCTGATCCGCCTGCACACGATGGCCCGCTACAGCTTCTGACGGACGCCGCCGGTGCAGGGAGGCGGCGCTCGTGCGCGACCGGTTTCGATCTCATCGACAACGCCGAGGGAGGCGATGCATGCCCGACAGCTCCGCCGCAGCTCCGACCGGTCGGCGCACGCATCCGCCGCCCGCCCCGCCCCACCGCACTTCCGCCATCGCCCATCACGTCTTCTGAGGGGGAACGCTCATGTTGGACAAGACCGCTAGCAATTACTGGAAGGCCAATCTCAGGATCATCGGCATCTGCATGTCGATCTGGGCACTGGTCTCGTTCGGGTTCGGCATCATCCTGCGGCCGCTGCTCAGCGGCATCCGCATCGGTGGTACCGATCTGGGCTTCTGGTTCGCGCAGCAGGGCTCGATCCTGGTCTTCATCGCCCTGATCTTCTTCTACACCTGGTACATGAACCGGCTCGATCGCGAGTACGGCGTGGACGAGCAATAAGGACCGCGACCCATGGATCAGTTCACCATCAATCTCATCTTCGTCGTCGGCACGTTCCTGCTCTACATCGGGATCGCGATCTGGGCCCGCGCCGGCTCCACCTCCGAGTTCTATGCGGCCGGACGCAGCGTCAATCCGGTGGTCAACGGCGCGGCCACCGCCGCGGACTGGATGTCGGCGGCATCGTTCATTTCGATGGCCGGCCTCATCGCGTTCGTCGGCTACGGCAATTCCACCTACCTGATGGGCTGGACCGGCGGCTACGTGCTGCTGGCCCTGCTGCTGGCGCCGTATCTGCGCAAGTTCGGCCGGTTCACCGTGCCCGACTTCATCGGTGACCGCTTCTACAGCCGCAGCGCGCGTCTGGTGGCGGTGGCGTCGCTGCTGATCATGTCGGTGACCTACGTGATCGGTCAGATGACTGGCGCGGGCGTGGCGTTCTCGCGGTTCCTGGAAGTCGATGCGACGACCGGACTGATGATCGCCTCGGGCGTGGTCTTCGTGTACGCGGTGCTCGGCGGCATGAAGGGCATCACCTACACGCAGCTGGCGCAGTACGTGGTGCTGATCATCGCCTACACGATCCCGGCGGTGTTCATCTCGCTGCAGCTCACCGGCAACGGCATCCCCCAGCTGGGCCTGTTCTCAACGCACACCGAATCGGGCCTGCCGCTGCTGGCCAAGCTCGACCAGGTGCTGCTGGAACTGGGCTTCCAGGACTACACCGGCCACCACGGCTCCACGCTCAACATGGTGCTGTTCACCATGTCGCTGATGATCGGCACCGCCGGCTTGCCGCACGTGATCATCCGCTTCTTCACCGTTCCGAAGGTCTCCGACGCACGCAAGTCGGCGGGCTGGGCGCTGGTGTTCATCGCCCTGCTCTACACCGTGGCCCCGGCCGTGGGTGCGATGGCGCGTCTGAACATCATCACCACGATCTATCCCCAGGGCACCGAGAACGCGTCGATCACCTACGACGAGCGTCCGGACTGGATGCACAACTGGGAACAGACCGGCCTGCTGAAGTTCGAGGATCTCAACGGCGACGGTCGCATCCAGTACTACAACGGTGCGAACGAGGAGTTCGCCGCGGTCGCCGAGTCGCGCGGCTGGGCGGGCAACGAGATGGTGACCTTCAACCAGGACATCCTGGTGCTGGCCAATCCCGAGATCGCGCAGCTGCCCGGCTGGGTGGTGGGCCTGATCGCCGCGGGCGGTCTGGCGGCAGCCTTGTCGACGGCGGCAGGCCTGCTGCTGGCGATCTCGTCGGCCATCAGTCACGACCTGATCAAGTCCACCTTCAAACCGAACATCTCGGAGAAGGGGGAACTGCTCGCGGCACGCATCTCGATGGCGGTGGCGATCATGGTGGCGACGTGGCTGGGGCTCAATCCGCCAGGATTCGCGGCGCAAACCGTGGCGCTCGCCTTCGGACTGGCCGCCTCCTCGTTGTTCCCGGCGATCATGATGGGCATCTTCTACAAGCGTATGAACTCCACCGGCGCCATCGTGGGCATGCTGGTCGGCCTGCTCTCCACCTGCCTGTACATCTTCACGTACCTAGGCTGGTTCTTCATTCCGGAGACCAACATGCTGCCCAACACGCCCGACAACTGGCTGTTCGGCATCTCCCCGCTGTCGTTCGGCGCGGTGGGCGCGGCACTCAACTTCATCGCGGCCTACGTCACGATGCTGTTCACCAAGCCGACGCCCGAGCGCATCCAGGAACTGGTCGAAAGCATCCGCGTCCCCCGCGGCGCAGGTGCGGCCACGGGTCACCACTGATCCCGCGAGTGCGTCACCGGACGGCCCGTCCTTCGCGATGCGAAGGGCGGGCCGTTTTCTGTCCGGGCCCCGATGCGCCCCGGCGACGGCTTGCGAACGACGCATCCATCTCCGCGGGTGGGGGCGGGAATGCGACGATGCGTCGATCGCGCCACGTACGATTGCCCTTTTCCATGTGACACGCCCCGGTCGCCGACGCGGCCCTGACAGGATCCGCCATGCTGCTCGAGTTCATCGCCATCATCGCCGCGGGCTTCGGCCTGGCCGGGCTCGTTCTGATGCTCAACGTCGTCGTGCGCAAGCGTCTGCCCGGCTGGGCGATGCCGGCATCCGCCGGCCTCGGCATGCTGGCGATGGCGGTTTGGCTGGAGTACTCGTGGCTGGATCGCGTGACCGCGCAGTACCCCGCCGAAGTGGAGATCGCATCGACCAACGAAGTCCGCGCGTGGTACCGGCCGTGGACCTACGCGGTGCCGCAGGTGAACCGGCTGATCGCGATCGACCATCGCTTCGACCGAAGGAATCCGGCGCATCCGGACCAGGTGCTGACCCAGGTGCTGCTGGTCGGGCGCTGGGAGCCTGCGCGCCAGTTCGGGGTCGTGTTCGACTGCGCCGGCGGTCGTCGGGCGGACCTGGTCGATCAGGTGCGTTTCGCCGAGGACGGCTCCCTGGCCAACGCGCCATGGCGTGCCCTGCAGCCGGACGACCCGGTCCTGCGCGCGGCGTGCCGCCGCTGACCCGACAGAACGCGCAGGCCCCTGCCCACTGGACGACGGCGCCCGGCCGCGGCGTCACCGGGATGCGCAGGCAGTGCGGGAGACAAGGCGATCTTGCGCCTCCCGAAGACCGGTGCTGCCGGGCCGATCGTGCAGACGATGACGGACGGGACGTGTGGACGCGCGGCCCGGCTTCGTCGCCAAGGCCCGCGCCCGGTACGTCCCCTTCTTCGCGGGCCTCTCCGCGCGGACTCAGCGCTGCGGCGGCGCGGCCAGCTCGCGTGTGTCGAGAAATCCGTCGCGATTGGTGTCCTGCCGGTTGAACGTGGCCGCGACGCGGGCCAGGTGCTCGGCCCGCGTGACCGGACGGCCCTTGCCGCCAGGCAATTCGTCGACGGCCAGCGTGCCGTCGCCGTTGCGGTCCATGCGGTCGAAGGCGTAGCTCATCCACGCCTGGTACTCGGCCAGCGAGACGCGGCCATCGCCGTCGGCGTCCATGTGTTCGAGATACTCGCGGGTCTGGGTGACCTGCGCGGCGGCCACGCCGGCCGCGCACGTCAGGACCAGCCCGACCACGCGTCCCGCTCCATGGTGGCGGGACGCGCTCAAACGCGCGCGCTCTGCAGCGAGTAACCCTTCAGCCGCATCGAGTAGTCCTGCAGCGCACGGATCCCGGTGGCTTCCGCCTCGCGGCACCAGGCCTGCAGCGCCTGCAGGGCCTCACCGGCGTTCTGGGAGCGTGCCTCGAGCAGCGCGGACAGCCGGGCGCGGTGCTCGACCAGCGTGCGGATCCGTGGGCGCTGCGCCACCCAGGCCTGCAGCTGTTCGCGTGCATCGGGCTTGAGCCAGCGGCCGTCGTCGACCAGACCCTTGCGCAGGCGCCGCGGCAACAATGCGCGCAAGCGCGCGCCGGCGGCCTGCGCCTCTTCGCGCAAGGCCGGCTTGAGCACGTTGCGCTGGTAGTCGGTCATCGCCTGGAACCGATGGGTGAGCAGCGCGCGCATCGTGTCGGTATCCGGGACGTGGATGTTCGGGCGCACGTCCAACGACGGTGCGACGCGCAGCACCTTCGCCAGTCCGACCATCTCCAGCCCCCGGATCACCGCCCAACCGATGTCGAACTCCCATTTGCGCAGGGCGAACTTCGCCGAGCTCGGGAACGCGTGGTGATTGTTGTGGAGTTCCTCGCCGCCGATCCACACGCCCCAGGGCGTCAGGTTGGTCGCGGTGTCGGTCGTTTCGAAATTGCGGTAGCCCCACCAGTGGCCGAGGCCGTTGACGACGCCCGCGGCCCAGAACGGAATCCACGCCATCTGGATCGCCCACACCGCGATGCCCTTGAAGCCGAACAGCGCGAAGCTGACGAACAGCAGCAGCGTCGGACCGAAGGTCGCCCACGGGGTATAGACCTTGCGCTCGATCCAGTCGTCGGGCGCGCCCTTGCCGTACTGCTCGATATCGGCGCGCATGCCGCGCGCCTCGCGGTACAGCTCCACGCCCTGCCAGAACACGGTCCTGATGCCCTTGAAGCGCGGGCTGTGCGGATCGTCCTCGGTCTCGCACTTGGCGTGGTGCTTGCGATGGATCGCCACCCATTCGCGCGTGATCATCGACGTCGTGAGCCACGTCCAGAACCGGAACACATGCGCGATCACCGGATGGAAATCCACGCCGCGATGCGCCTGGCTTCGGTGCAGGTACAGGGTGACGGCGAAGATCGTCAGCTGGGTCGCCGCCAGCAGATAGAGCAGCATCGCGCCCCATCCGAACTGGAGCAGGCCGCCGGACAGGAATTCGAGCAGGGAAACGGGCATGGCGTCGGTCGCATCGAGGTGGACCCGGATCATGATGCGGGCGGCTGTGCGGCTTTGCCATCCCTGCGACCGCGTACGGTGGTGTGCGGCTCAGGCTTTGCAGACCGTCGTCGCATTCAGCGCGCGCAGGCCCGCCGCTGGACGATGTCCCGCGGAAAGAACGACCCGTCTCGCGCGTCCATTCCGCTCGCGGCGTGCACCGCGCCGCCACGCCTGTGCCATAGTCGGCCCGCACCACCGCTGTTCAGTCTTGGCATACCGACTCTGGGAGGGGTTCCATGCTCGAGCAACACGGTTTATGGCTGGCGCTGGGCTGCGCGGCCATCGCAATCCTCTACGGCGTGGTCTCCGCCGGATGGATCAACCGGCAACCCGGCGGCAACGAACGGATGCAGCAGATCGCAGGGGCGATCCAGGAAGGCGCACGCGCCTATCTCAACCGGCAGTATCTGACGATCTCGGTGGCGGGGGTCGTGCTCTTCGTCTTGATCGGCGTCTTCCTCGGTTGGGCGACGGGCATCGGCTTCCTGCTCGGCGCGGTGCTCTCGGGCGCGGCCGGTTACATCGGCATGAACGTCTCGGTACGCGCGAACGTGCGCACCGCCGAGGCGGCGCGTCGCGGCATCGGACCGGCGATGGACGTCGCGTTCCGCGGCGGCGCGATCACCGGCATGCTCGTCGTCGGCCTCGGCCTGCTCGGCGTCGCCGGGTACTGGATGCTGCTGCCGCGCTTCGGCATCGCCGGCGAGGCCGCGCTGCACGCGCTGGTGGGGCTCGCCTTCGGCAGCTCGCTGATCTCGATCTTCGCGCGCCTGGGCGGCGGCATCTTCACCAAGGGCGCCGATGTCGGCGCGGACCTGGTGGGAAAGGTCGAGGCCGGCATTCCCGAGGACGACCCGCGCAATCCGGCGGTGATCGCCGACAACGTCGGCGACAACGTCGGCGACTGCGCGGGCATGGCGGCCGATCTGTTCGAGACCTACGCGGTCACCGTGATCGCGACGATGCTGCTCGGCTTCCTGATGGCGGCGACGGTCGGCGGCAACGGCGTGCTGTATCCGCTGGTGCTCGGCGGGGCGTCGATCCTGGCCTCCATCGTCGGCACGTTTTTCGTCAAGGTGAAGACCGGCGGCTCGATCATGGGCGCGCTGTACAAGGGCGTGATCATCTCGGGCGTCATCGCCGCGGCGCTGTTCTGGCCGATCACCACCCAGCTGATGGCCGACAACGTCCACGGCGCGACCAATGTGTACTGGTGCGCTCTGATCGGTCTGGCCCTCACCGGCGCGATCGTCTGGATCACCGAGTACTACACCGGCACCCAGTACGCACCGGTCAAGCACATCGCACAGGCGTCCACCACCGGCCACGGCACCAACATCATCGCCGGCCTCGGCGTGTCGATGAAGTCCACCGCGATGCCGGTGATCGCGGTGTGCTTCGCGATCTGGGCGTGCTTCTCGTTCGCGGGCCTGTATGGCATCGCGATCGCGGCGACGGCGATGCTGTCGATGGCCGGCATGATCGTGGCGCTGGATGCCTACGGGCCGATCACCGACAACGCCGGCGGCATCGCCGAGATGGCCGACCTGCCGCCGGAGATCCGCGCGATCACCGACCCGCTTGATGCGGTGGGCAACACCACCAAGGCGGTGACCAAGGGGTATGCGATCGGTTCGGCGGCGTTGGCCGCGCTGGTGCTGTTCGCCGATTTCACGCACAACCTGGAAGCCCGGTATCCGGGCACCGAGTTCCGCTTCGATCTCGCGGATCCGGCGGTGATCATCGGCCTGTTCATCGGCGGCTTGATTCCCTACCTCTTCGGTGCGATGGCGATGGAAGCCGTGGGCCGGGCGGCCGGCGCGGTGGTGGAGGAGGTCCGGCGCCAGTTCCGCGAGATCCCGGGGATCATGGAGGGCACCGGCAAGCCCGACTATTCGCGCGCGGTGGACATGCTGACCAGATCCGCGATCAAGGAAATGATCGTCCCGTCCCTGCTTCCGGTTCTGGTGCCGGTGGTCGTCGCGCTCGGCATGAACGCCCTGATGGGGCCGGGCGCCGGCATCCGCGCGCTCGGCGGCCTGCTGATCGGCACGATCGTCACCGGCCTGTTCGTCGCGATCTCGATGACGACGGGAGGCGGCGCCTGGGACAACGCCAAGAAATACATCGAGGACGGCAACTTCGGCGGCAAGGGCAGCGAGGCGCACAAGGCCGCCGTGACCGGCGATACCGTTGGCGACCCCTACAAGGACACCGCGGGCCCGGCGATCAATCCCTTGATCAAGATCATCAACATCGTCGCCCTGTTGCTGGTGCCGCTGCTGTAACGGGAATCTCGGGCGTCGCCCTGCCCCGGGCGGCGGGGCGACGCATCGGGACATCGACAGGCCTGCGTGCGGGGCCCGACATCGGCGATCTCGGATCGGCCTGATCGCCGTCTCCGCGTGCCGCTGCGCGACAACGTATTGCGCGCTCCCCCGGCATCCCGGGGACCGGAATGCCCACCCACGGCGACCACCTGCGCGATCTGTTCGATGGTGTCCGCGTGCTGCAGGGGAGCTCCGGCCTCGAGTCCGGCGCGGCGCCGCGCTGCTTGCCAGTTCCGCCAGGCGTCCGCATCGGATCCCGCTCGGCAGCCCGTCGTCCGGGGGCGCGGCGCGGCGTTCCGTTCGTGTTCCGCGGCCTCGTGCTGTTCCTTGACCTTCGTCGTGCCCTGCACGCCGGTTTTCACAGCGGACGGAGCTGCGGGGACGCTGGCCACTACGCGGTCCGCACCCTGCGTTGCGCGCGCGACGAACCAGGGAAGCGCGCAGACCCCGCGCCCGGCGCAGGCCTTCGTGCCCTGCCGTACGGCGCAGGAGACGCGTGCGACGCTGCGGGGTCCGCGGCCGAACATCTGTGCGGGCCTCGAAGCGCGGGGCGAAGCGAGTGATCACGAGACCGCCGTCATCCAGGCGGCATGCGCTGGATGAGGGCGCTGCGGACCGGAGGCTCTCATGTTGGGTGCACGCCCCACGAAGAACGGTGACCCGTGGACGTGACGCCGCGTATCGGGATCCTCAGCGGCTCGTCGAGGCCGCGCATCCGTTCACGCCTCTGGCGTCGAGACAGGCGGCGCGGGCACTCAGTCCGACGATGCTTCGAAACGCCCTGAGGTCATGTCGAACCACGGCGTGCACAGACGCACCTGGTCGTCCGTGTAGCCGAAGTCGGCCTCCCAGAGCACGACATCGCCGTGCGTTTCGGACCTGCACAGCCGCGACACCTGGCCTGGGCGATGCCCACGCACCAGCGCACCCGTGCGGGAACGCCGTCCCGCCATCGTGAAAAGCGGAACGTGGCATCGACACAGGTGCCGGGCGCCACTTCGCGTGCCAACGGCGTCGGCGGCAGGGTCGGCGTGGGCATCGGCAGAGCGCGCGCCAGATGCAGGAGCGTCTCCCCGCCCTCGCTCTCGAAACGCACGGGCACGCCGACCGCACCTGCCGCCTGTCGCCGTGTCAGGACCGCATGCCGGTCGCCGCGGTCGAACACCAGCAGCGGCACGGCTCCGGTGTTGCAGACCCGGTAGTCCGCCTGCAGCGCATCACGCTCGCGCGCGAGCACGGCATCGAGCGTCGCGCATCGAGCGACGAGGCGGACACATGCGCTGCCGGGGCGTGACATCAGTGATCCCTCGAGTGGGCCGCCATCGACCGAGATCATCGATACCCTCCACTGCAGCGCACAAGCCTGCGTCAAACCAGCACGCCACCTCACGTGCCGCCGGCATCCGCTGCGCACGCCACCGCCGCTCACCGGCACTCAGCGCAGCGCGGGTGCCCCGAGCCGCGCGCCCTCATTCCCTCACAATGCGTAGCTCGGACGGTCCGGCATGCCGAGCTCGCGGCGGATGCCGTTCTCGGTCAGATGGATCGGGTTGTGGGTGATCGCACCGGTGCCGTCGAAATCGAAGGCGGGGGCACTGCTCTCCAGGCCCACGGCCTGACGCTCGGCATTGGGCACGCGGCCGCTGTCGGGGCCCTCACCGCGGTACGTGCCGGGCAGGAAGGTGCCGTTGACGCCGTTATAGGCATGCGACATCTCGTGGTACAGCACCACCGACGGCGCCGGGAACGCATCCATGTGGAATGACGGGTTGTAGCTGATGGTCACATCGCCGCCCGCGCCCGGACGCCCGTTGATGATGTCGGCATCGCTGCTGAAGGTCTGGGCATATCCGTTGTCCTCGTTGGACAGCTCCTGGATCGTCACGCTGTTGCCCTTGGCCTCGGCGGCACGATCGAATTCGACCAGCATCTGCTGACCGGCCGGCGAGGCCTTCAGAAGGTCGAGCTCGGACTGCATGCGCTGGACGAAGGCATCCGAGCCGCGCACGGTGATGCCGCGCTCCCCGGCGCCCGCATCGATCTCGACATTGACCACGGTCGGCCGGGCGCCGGTGGCCGCGTTGATCAGATCGGACACTTCGGCGTAGACCGTGCTGTCGGCGCGCGCGCCTTCGACGCTGTCGGCGCCGGCGCCGGTGTAGACCGTGGTCCGGCCCTCGCCGACGTGGATCACATCGTCCCCGCTTCCGCCCGAGAGGATGTCGAAGCCGCCTCCGCCATGGACCGTGTCGTCGCCGCGACCGGCCTCGATGTAATTGGTACCGGCGCCGGCGTGGATCGTGTCGCTGCCGTCGCCGCCGTAGATCACATTGACGCCGCTGCCGCCATGGATCGCGTTGGTGCCGCCGGTGGTGTGGATGTCGTTGCGGCCACTGCCGGTCACGCGGATGGTGTCGTCGCCGTCGCCGCTGGCGATGCGGTGGTCGCCGTCGCCCTCGATCAGGATGTCGTTGTCGCCGCTGCCGGCGTCGACGACCACGTTGACCTCGACGTTGGGCGCGACCCGGATCGTGTCGTCGCCGCTGCCGGTGCGCAGCGTGAGCTCCTGGCCCTGGGCCAGGCGCACCGCGTACTGCTCGCCGTTGACGCTGACATCCAAGGTGCCGTCGTCGCGCTGGGTGACGCCGACATCGTCGTTGCCGGCGCCGGTGGTGAAGACCACCTGGTCGCGGCTGACGTAGCCCTGGGCCACGGTGCGCTCGCGGGCGATCGACAGATCGCCGTCGCGGTGCAGCGGATCGACCTGGATCGGCTTGCCGTCCGGGGTGCGTCCGGTGGTGCGTTCGGCCGGATTGCTGGCGCCGCCGTCCACCTCGATCGCGCCGCCGCGCTCGCGTTGCGGCGCCTCCCGGGTGGAGACGGCCGGGCCCTCCTCCAGGCCCTCGACGGCATCGGCACGGCCCACGCCGACCGTCGGCCCATCGTGGGTGTGGTGGCCGGGCGCGAGCGGATTGTCCCAGTAGCCCTGGGAGGCGGTCAGCGGGCTCGAGGCGGTCAGGGCATCGAACGAAGTCATGGACGTGGCCTGCAGTGGAAACGTGGCGACCATATGTACGCCCCCGTATGGAGAGCGCGTACTAGGGCGTACCCGAGGCGGGGCCCCCTGCATCCGCAGCCAACGGGCAGCACCGGGCCGGGCGCGCCACGCTGCGGCGCAGCATCGTTCGCGTAGAATGGCGCCCCTCTCCGCCTCAATGGATCGCAGCAGCATGGGCCTCGACTCCGTCCCCACCGGCAAGAACCCGCCGGACGAAATCAACGTCATCATCGAGATTCCCAAGGACGCCGAGCCGGTCAAGTACGAGGTGGACAAGGCCAGTGGCGCAATCTTCGTCGATCGCATCCTGTCCACGCCGATGCGCTATCCCTGCAACTACGGCTACGTGCCCAACACCGTCTGCGGCGATGGCGATCCGGCCGACGTGCTGGTGGTGCTGCCCCTGCCGCTGATTCCCGGTTCGGTGATCCGCTGCCGCCCCGTCGGCGTGCTGAAGATGACCGACGAAGCGGGCAGCGACGAGAAGATCCTCGCCGTGCCTGTGGAAAAGGTGTTCGCCGGATACGCCCACGTGGACGACATCGGCAAGGTGTCGGGCCACTGGCTGGAGCGCATCGGCCATTTCTTCGAGCACTACAAGGATCTCGAGAAGGGCAAGTGGGTGAAGATCAGCGGCTGGGGCGATGCGGCCGAGGCCAAAGCCCTGCTCAACGACGCGATCGCCGCCTACGCGGCCGAGTGAGCCCCCGGCGGCGCAGCCGCCGTCACAGTTCGTGAACCCGCCCGGGGCCGGGCGCTGCGCGGGTTGGTACTATCCGCGCACGCAGGCGCCACGATGCACGTGGCGCGGCGCCCAGGGGATTTCATCGTGCGTATTCTGTTTGTTGGCGGCGAAGACAGCCTGCCGCTCGAGCTCGTCGGGCTGGTCGGGGACATGGACGACAGCTGGCAGGTCCAGCGGGCCGAGGATGGCGCCGGTGCGACCGCGCTCATCGCGGAGGCCTCGCATGACGTGGTGGTGGTCGCGCCCTCACTTCCCGACATGCCGGTCGCCACCCTGCTCGGCCAGATCCGCACGCTCCGCCCGGAAACCTCACGGATCGCCGTGATCGGCGGACAGCCGCCTGCCCGCGTGCTGTCGCTCGCGCACCGCTTCCTGCCGCTGCCGGTCGGCGAGGCGCAGTTGCTCGAAGCGATCGGCAGCCTCGAAGAACTGCGCGAACTGCTGGACAACCCGGTGCTGCGTGAGCGCATCGGCCAGATCGAGAAGCTGCCCTCGCCGCCCCAGACCTATCTGGCGCTGGCGCATGCGCTCGAGGCCGAAGACGAGACCAACGCCAACGACATCGCGCAGCTGATCTCGGGCGACCCCGCGATCGCGGCCAAGGTGCTGCAGCTGTGCAACTCGGCCTATTTTTCCGCAGGCCGCACGATCACCGACCTGCGCTCGGCGGTCACCCGGCTGGGCATGGCCACCATGCGCGACCTGGTGCTGGCGAGCGAGGTCTTCGCGCACGGCGCGGGCGCGCATCTCGACCGGCCCGCGATGCAGCAGCGCGCGCTCGTGGCCTCCCAGCTCGCGCGACGCATGCTGCCCGAATCGAGTGCCGAACTCGGCGCGACCGCGGCCCTGCTGGCCGACATCGGCCTGCTGCTGCCGGGCATCCGCGACGAGCGGGCGCCTGCGGAAACCCAGCCCGAGGACGCCCCGGGGCACACCGAGGCCGGTGCCTACCTGCTGGGGCTGTGGGGCCTGCCGATGCCGATCATCGAGGCGGTCGCCTTCCAGCGCACGCCTGCGCGTGCCGGCACCCGCAGCTTCTGGGTCACCGGCGCGGTGCATGTCGCGACCGCGCTCGCGGCCGGCGAACCGGTGCATGAAGACTATCTGCAGCGCACGGGCATGATCGACAAGCTCGACGGCTGGCGTGGCCACGCCGAACGCCTGCTCGGCCTGGCGGACGTGCAGCCGGCCTGATCCGGCGCGCGCGCGGGCCTCCGCCCGCAAGGTCCCCGGCGACACCGCCGGGGATGGCACCTGGGGATCGCCTTCGGCTGACGCCCCCGTCACGACCGCATCGACGGCGCCGGCGGACGGTCACCGCCGTCGGTCCGCGGGCTCGGCTCGAGCCCGACGCCCGATGTCGATGCTCATGCACGGCCTGTGGCACTGCACACGCCGGGCACCGTCAAGGCGCCTGCGCGTCCTTCGATACCTGTTCTGGACAAGCGGTCCAACGCGATCCGGTCGCGCATCGGGCCTCCGGCATCACGCGCACGATCCAAAAAAAAGGCGGGCCCGAAGGCCCGCCTTTCTGCATTTCAGGATCGCGTGGCGATCAGAAACGCTGGGTGTAGCGCATGTACATGAAGCGACCGATATCGAACTCGGGGTAGTACGGGAACGCGGTGCTGACGTTGCCACCGTTGAACAGGATGGCCGCTTCGCGATCGAACACGTTGTCGACGCCGAGCGACACCGTCGCATCCCACGGTGCGTTGTACGACACCTGCAGGTTGTGGAAGGTGTTCGAACCCAGGCGGTTGCGCGGTGCAGTCTCGCCGTTCTGGAAGCGGTCCGGTTCCGAGCACGGACGGTTGGCAACGCAGCCGTCGTTGATGCCGGAGTAGTAACGCATGTTCCAGGTGGCGTTCCAGTCCTCGTTGATCTCCCAGTTGGTGCTCAGGGTCGACTTGATGCGGAAGTAGCCCGGGTCACCGGCGCCGCCGACGAAGATGTTCTCGCCTGCGGAATTCTGGGTCAGCGTGTCGTACTTCGCCAGGTAGCTGGTCTGCCAGTCGAAAGTGAAGCCACCGAACGCCGTGTCGGCCATGCGGTAACGCGCACCGAAGTCCCAACCTTCCGTTTCCAGCTCGCCGAGGTTGGTCAGGCCGAAGAACATGCCCGAGATGTGGCCGTCGGCAGCGCGCGTGATGCCTGCGCAGCGGCTCGCGTCACCGAGCACGTAGCAGTCACGCAGGATGCGGTTGACGCTGTCCTGGATGATGTAGTTCGACAGCTTGTAGTTGTACCAGTCGAGGCTCAGGGTCAGGCCTTCGGCGAAGCCGGGGCTCCACACGATGCCAGCCGTCCGGCTGATCGACGCTTCCGGCCCGAGATCCGGGTTGGAACCCGAGAGGAACTGGTCGGGCGTCTGGCACGGCCATGAGGTACAGGGCACCAGACCCTGGCCCAGCTGGACGTAGGTCGGCGAGACGCCGGCCGACGTACAGGCTGCGTTGCCGGCGACACTGCCGGGCACGCCGACCGAGCACGGATCGGTGTAGCTCTCGAAGCTGCCGCCGATGCCGCCGTACAGGTTGTCGATCGACGGGGCACGGAAGCCCTGCGCCCAGGTCGCGCGCACTGCAACCGAATCGATCGGACGCCAGATGAAGCTCGCCTTCGAATTGGTGGTGTCGCCGAAGTTGCTGTAGTCGGAGTAGCGCGACGCCAGGTTGAGGGTCAACTCCTGCGCGAACGCCACATCGGCGAGCAGCGGGATGTTGAGCTCGAGGTAGGCCTCGTCGACCTCGTATCCGCCCTGGGTGGTGGTCGCCGGCAGACCGGTCGAGTTGCCACTCTGGTTGAACGCGTCCGGCACGAAGCGACCGGTCTCCTCACGACGTTCCAGACCGAACGCGAAGCCGAAGTCGCCGGCCGGCAGCTCGAACAGGCCACCACTCAGATTGGCGGAGTAGATCTTCGAGCTGGTCTCGCCCGTATCGGTGTAGGTCGGGAACAGGAAGTCCTGCACCTCCGCATTGCCCAGCGAGCCGGGACCCGAGACACCGAACGGCAGCAGCGGATTCCACGGTATGCAGCCGGCGATCGGGCTGGCGACCGTACCGCAACGTGCGACGCCGCTGCCATCGATGAACGACGGCCCGAGCGCCGGCGCGGTGGCCAGCAAGCTGGCGTCACCGTGACCGGTCTTGGTCACTTCGTTGCGGTTGTTGGCGTAGGAGACGTTCCAGTCCCAGGGACGTTCGTTGACGTCGAAGTAACCGCTCAGTCCCGCGACGACGCGGAATGTGGTCAGTTCGCTGCGCGTGGTGCGCGGCACTTCCCACAGGCGACGACGGAACTCGATGTCCTCGCCGACCGGGTTGAACACGCTGTCACCCGAGAGCGGCGTGTCGAACGCGAGCGACTGGTACGGATAACCGGCGATCTGCTGGTCGGTCGAGCGCTTGTTGTAGAGGATGTCACTGTTGAAGCTGATGCGATCGGTCAGGTCGTAGTTGATGTTGGAGAACACCGACTTACGCTCCAGGCCCGTCTGCACAAACATCTGCTGGTTGGCGTTGGCGTTGAAGGCTGCCGTGTGCGGCACGTAGTCCGCACGGTTGGCCGGATTGCCGCCCGGGCGCAGCGTCAGCCAGGTCTCAGTGGCCTCGTCGAACCAGGAACCGTTCTGGCTCACCGGGCTGAAGCCCGAGCCCGGATAGTCCGGACCGGCGTTGCCGAACGCGCTGAAGAAGCGGTTGCCGGCGAGGATCGGGTCGGCTTCCATGAACTCGGCCGAGATCGTGATGCCGCCGCGCTCGTTGCTGGTGCCGAAAGAGCCCGAATAGATCGTCTCTCCGCCGTCGCCGTCACTGAACTGGCCGTACTGCACCGAGGCCTCGGCGCCGTCGAAACGCGAACGGGTGATGACATTGACCACCGCCGCGATCGCGTCGGAGCCGTAGAGGGCCGAAGCGCCGTCCTTCAGGATGTCGATGCGCTCGATCGCCGAAACCGGGATCTGGCTCAGGTCCTGGAAGCCGCCGGTGGTCGCGCCGAGGCGGACGCCGTTGATCAGGACGAGCGTGCGCGTTGCACCGAGGTTGCGGATGTCGATGTAGTAGCCACCGACGTTCTCGCCCGACGCCAGTGCATCTGCGCGCGAGATGGACGGCGAGCCCGCCGACGAGATGTTCTGCAGGAGGTCGGCAACCGTGGCCTGACCGGAGCGCGAGATCTGCTCACGCGAAACGGTCAGGATGGGCTGCGCGTTCTCGATCTCGACGCCGCGGATGCGCGAGCCGGTGACCTGGATGCGATCGAGGTTGGTGGCACCGGTGGCGGTCGCCTGTTCCTGGGCGGACACGGCCGCCGGCACGAGGGCCGTCAGCACTGCGAGGGGCAACAGGCCCTTCCGCAGCGCGGGAGTGCGAAGATTCTTCAAGTTCTCTCTCCAGAGTAGGTTTTGCGTTACTGACGCGTTAAAACGCCATCCGCACGGTACGACCGCGTCCGCTGTTCATGCCTTGCAGGGGGCGGCCTCTGTGTTTGCCGAATCTGGCGCGAAGCCCTTTCGCGGGAACTTCTGATCCGCGCGTCACGCGCGCGCAACATGCCGTATGTGGAATCCGCGACGGACTGTCACGGCAGCAGACGTTCGCATTGCGCGCGGGCGCGCGCGTTCGACACGCGCATGGCTCTGAGAAATGCGTCGAAGTGTGTCGGCAGCCGCTGTTCGCGGGTCGACCCGACGGATCGGCGCTCACCGCGGCAGCGGCGGAAACACGCGCGCCGCCAGCACACGTGCGACCCTCGAGGAAGAGTGCGTGCCCCTCGCGTGTTCGAGGCCCGGAAGCGACATGCGGGTGGGGCCCGGGCCGCCGCCGAGCGCGAACTCGCGCGCGCCGCCGCCCCGGCACCGGAGCACTCAGCCCGTGCGGACGGATCCGGTCTTGGCTGTCACGCGCGACGCGCGGTAGCGGCTCGCCGACATCCCGTGATGGGTCTTGAATGCACGCGCGAAGCTGCAGCAGTTGTCGAAGCCGGTCGCGGCCGCGACTTCGCCGATCATCATCGATGTGGTGCGCAGCAGCAGCGCCGCGCGCTCGAGACGCAGGCGCACCGACAAGGCCTGGGGACTTTCGTCGTACAACGCGTGGAAGGCCTTCGAGAAGTACCAGCTCGAGAAGCTGGTCAGGTCGGCGAGTTCGCTGATGCGCACGACCCGGTCGCTGTTGCCTTCGAGATAGAGGCGAGCGCGCTGCATGCGGCCGAACACCTGCCGCTTGCGCGTGCGCGAGCGGCCCGGGCAACGGCGCACGCGCGCGGCCAAGTCACGCTGCACCGATGCGAGCTGGAGCAGCAGCGGTCGGATCGCGACGCCGTCGTCATCGGCCGCGGCGGCTTTGCGCCACAGGCGCAGCAGCATGCGCAGCTCCTGCGCCGGAACCCGACCGCGGCCCGCGTACAGGGTGCCGTCATTGAGGGCCTGGAGCCCGTCGAGCGCCTTGGCGTCGAGCGCGACACCGATGCACACGCCACGCGGTCCGGTCTGCACGAGCGGAGCGGATTCCTTTTCGAACGCCATCCAGTCGCCGCGACGCATCCGGAACCGGCCCTCGCGGGACTCGATCCAGCCGTCGCCACGCACCTGTACCCAGACGTTGAAGACCGGGGCACCGACTTGGACGGCACCCAGACGGGCACTGCCCAGGCATCGCGCCGAGCCGTCCATCGATTCGAACTGCAGGACGTGGCCACGGGCGGACCAGAGGGGAGCTTGCATGGAACACCGTTCGTTCTGGGGGAACGGTGTTATGCAGGCCTGGCGCGCGGATTGCCCGACGATGCACGGAATCTTTGCCGAAATTGTGGCGTTCGCCGTTCCGAAAGAATCACGAAACCTTTTTCTTCAGCGACAACAACCACTTGGCGACGCGATTCGGATCCGTTTCCGCGGGCGGCAGCGCCATGAATCCGATGTCGGAACCGTCTTCGGAGGCGATCGACACCCACCAGGCGTCGGCCCCGACGCTGAAGCCATTGGTCGCGCTGCGCCGGTCTCGGGCGGCGCAGTCGACACCGGTCGGCACCAGCGCATCGGCCGCGATGCGGAACCGGGCCAATCGCGAGCGGCAGTCCGCGTCGCCGTCGAGATACGACAGGGTGCCGTCGGCCGATACCGACCACGTCCGATACCGCCACCGTGTGGGAATCCGGTCGCTCAGCTGCCGGATCGAGCCCGGCGTGAGCGTGGCATCGGCCGCCCACAGACCATCTCCGTCCAGTCGTGTGTAGAGCACACGCCCGGACGGTGGATCGAAACGCACCTGGGAGACCCCCTCGATCCGACCGAGCGCGTGCCAGCCGTCCCGACGGTAGACCACGAGTGCGGCCCGCCCGGCGCCGTCCTCCTCGATCACGAGCAAGCGGTCTCCGGGTCCATGCACGGCCTGCATCGGGCGCGCGGCAGGCACCGGCACCACGACGAGGTGCCCGGTCTCCGGTTCGAGTTCCATGATCACGGGCACGCCGGCGTCGTCGACCGCCGACACCAGCAGACGCTGGCCGTCCGCCGACCAGTCCGGGGCCTGCCGGGTGTCCGGACGCAGGCCTTCGATCGGACGCAGCGACTCGGGCCGTGCGAGGTCCGTCCACCACAGCTCGAACGGCCCCGCACGATCGGAAGCGAACACCAGTTGGCGTCCGTCCGGCGACACCATCGGCTGCGTGTCCCGCCCGGAGGATGGGAACATCGGTGTCGCGGTGCCGTCCGCCGCGATGCGGCGCACGCCGAAATGCGGCCGGCGGTGCACGAAAGCCAGCATGCCACCACGCGGCGAGATCGCCGGCATCTGCGCGTCCTCGATGCCGAGATCGGCGAGCGCGCCGCTCTCCGAGTCGAGGTGATAGAGGCGGGATTCGTGTTCGACCCGCACGCCGAACACCAGGCCACGGCTGTCCGGCGCCCAGGCCAGCCCACGCATTTCCGCACCCAGGCGTGTCAGTTGCTGGGGCTCGCCGCCCTCTGCCGGAACACGCCAGATGTCGCCCATCTGGGGATTGCGCACGAACGCGATCCAGCGACCGTCGGGCGACGTCCTCGGGCCGTAGTCGAAATCCCCGGTTCCCGGGTAGTCCAGCGCGCGCCAGCGACCATCGACCGGGTTCAGCACGCGCATGCGCGCGCCGTCCCCAGCCCCGGTCATCGTGCCGAACAGCAGACCGCTACCGTCGGGCAGCCAGTCGAAACTGAGCAGGTCGCTGCCGTCGCAACGTGCGATTTCCCGCTCGTCGCCCACCCCGGTGGCCGCGACCAGGAGCACCCGGCAGACGCCGCCCGCCGATCGCCGCGAAAATGCGATCTCCCGGCCGTCCGGCGACCATGCCGGCAGGTCGTCGCGCTCACCCGGCCCGGGCCGGCTCAATACCCGCGGCGCGGCACTGGTCGTGGTCTGCACCAGGATGACCGAGCCTGCACCCCCCGGCGATTCCGACGAGGATGCGGAATACGCCACCATCGAGGCATCGGGCGACAGGCTGGGGGAGAGTTCGAACCCGGCCGCCGTGGTAATCAGCCGATAGGGACGACCCGGGCCGGGCACGGGCTCGACGCGCGCGCTCGTGGCGGAGGGCGCGCCGCGCACCAGCACCAGGCCGAGCACCGTCGCCAGCACCAGCGCCAACGCTGCGGTGCCCACGAGCCAGCGTTGTGTCCAGGCGGCCGAGGTCGCTGCCGCGCGGCCGGGCTCAAGCGCCGCGCCTGTCACGGGCCCGGCGAACGCGGGATCGGTCACACGGTAGGCCGGCGTGGAGGATGCGGCGCGCGCGTCCGTCGCCTCCACGACCTCTACCGGCACGGTCAGGCGATAGCCGGTCTTGGAGATCGTCTCGATGTAGCGCCGCCCTTCGGCCGCGCTCACACTGCCCGCACCGAATGCCTTGCGCAGCTGGGTGACAGCCTGGGTGAGCACGTCGTCGCCGGGCAGGGTGTCCGGCCAGGCCCGTGCCAGCAGCTCCGACCGTGTCATCACCTCGCCAGGCTGCTCGGCGAGCAGGCGCAGGACCGCGATCGATTTCGGAGTCACACGGGCAGCGTCCCTCGCACCGTCGACGCGGATCTCACGCGTGGCGAAATCGACCACGGCAGCTCCGATGCGCAGGCGCAGCGGAACCGGGTCATCGCTAAGGGGGGGAACCTGTGACATCGGGGGGCCGTACTGACTCGGCCGACACAATAGCGACCACAAACTGAATCCTGTGCAAGGTCCTGTCCCGATTCGGCAAAGCGCACGTCACGTTTCCACGGCCTTGCTGGCCGCCCAGCCCGGCGACGGCGCGATCGGCGTGCGCGTTCTGGCCATGGGCTGCGAGTGCGATCCAACGCGCGACGGCAGCGCGTGGCGCGACCGGCCGCACCAGATGGCCCGGCGAGTGGCCGGCGCACCCGCCTGATCTTCCGCGACCGGCACGCGCCGACCCCCAGACGCGAGAGCGGGCCCGCAGGCCCGCTCTTTCATTTCATGGCCCTGCGCTCAGAGCGTACCGGTGCGCATTCCCGCACGGTGGGGATAGTTGGCGAAGATCTCGGCAATGGTCGAATTGACCCGTTGGGCGCGCTGGTCCGGCCGCAGGTTCGCCACGCGGCCCACCGCGATACCTTCCCAGACCAGACGCTTCTCGCGGGCGTCGACCAGGTCCACGTTCATCGTTCCCTCGGTGTAACGGTGCACCTGGGTGCGCTCGTTCCAGTACGGCACCGCAAAGTACGCGCGGTGCCGATAGCTGTAGTAGTAGCCGTAATCCACCGTGGGGTAGCTGCTGACGTCGGTCCGACGCTCGAGATAGGCATTGATGTTCACCCACAGGTCCGGGTTGGCTTCGCTGTAGGTATAGCCCCGCCGTTCCATTTCGGATCGCACCGCCGCCTTGGCGAGGGCGCTGGTCTGGGTTTCGTAGCCGTCCTTCTCGATCGCCAGCGGCGTGTAGAACGACCAGGTGCGGTAGGCCGAGAAGTCGGCACGCGGGTCGGCTTCGGTGGTGATGCGCGGGCCGGTGGCACAACCCGCCAGCACGACGAGCGCGCACAAGGCCACGAGCCACGCGGCAAAGCGCTTGGAGGTGTTCATATGGGTTCTCCCTGGGGACTGGCGGATCGTGACTCGATGCCCCGATACCGGCCCTGAACATACGCCGGCCGCCGTCGCGCGGATGCGATGGCGGCCTGGGCCGTTCAGCCCGGGGCATGCGGTTTATTCCGGGTGGTAGACCTCGGCGCCCTGCGCCCGGAACTCCGCGGATTTCTCCGCCATGCCCGCCTCGAGCGCGGAAGTCGCGTCGAGTCCCTGCCCGGCCGCGTAATCGCGCACGTCCTGGGTGATCTTCATCGAGCAGAAATGCGGCCCGCACATCGAACAGAAGTGCGCCACCTTGTGCGCATCCTTCGGCAGGGTTTCGTCGTGGAACTCCTTGGCCTTCTCCGGGTCGAGGCCCAGATGGAACTGGTCGTCCCAGCGGAACTCGAAACGCGCCTTGCTCAGCGCGTTGTCGCGCACCTGCGCACCGGGATGACCCTTGGCGAGATCGGCGGCGTGCGCGGCGATCTTGTAGGCCATGATCCCGTCGCGCACGTCCTCGCGGTTCGGCAGGCCGAGATGCTCCTTCGGCGTCACGTAACAAAGCATCGCGCAGCCGTACCAACCGATCATCGCGGCGCCGATCGCGCTGGTGATGTGGTCGTAGCCCGGCGCGATGTCGGTGGTCAGCGGCCCGAGGGTGTAGAACGGCGCCTCGCCGCATTCGCGCAGCTGCTTGTCCATGTTCTCCTTGATCAGCTGCATCGGCACGTGGCCGGGGCCTTCGATCATGGTCTGGATGTCGTGCTTCCAGGCGATCTGCGTCAGCTCGCCCAGCGTCTCCAGCTCGCCGAACTGCGCGGCGTCGTTGGCATCTGCAATACAGCCCGGGCGCAGGCCGTCGCCGAGCGAGAAGGCCACGTCGTAGGCCTTCATGATTTCGCAGATGTCCTCGAAGTGTGTGTAGAGGAAGCTCTCGCGATGATGCGCCAGGCACCACTTGGCCATGATCGAGCCGCCGCGCGAGACGATGCCGGTCACGCGCTTGGCGGTCAGCGGCACGTAGCGCAGCAGCACGCCGGCGTGGATCGTGAAGTAGTCGACGCCCTGCTCGGCCTGCTCGATCAGCGTGTCGCGGAAGATCTCCCAGGTCAGCTCCTCGGCGCGGCCGTCCACCTTCTCCAGCGCCTGGTAGATCGGCACCGTGCCGATCGGCACCGGCGAATTGCGGATGATCCACTCGCGCGTCTCGTGGATGTGCTTGCCGGTGGACAGATCCATCACCGTGTCGCCGCCCCAGCGGATCGCCCAGACCAGCTTCTCCACTTCCTCGGCAATGCCCGAGCTCACCGCGCTGTTGCCGATGTTGGCGTTGATCTTGGTCAGGAAGTTGCGGCCGATGATCATCGGCTCGCTCTCTGGATGGTTGATGTTGTTGGGCAGGATCGCGCGACCGCGGGCGATCTCGTCACGGACGAATTCGGGCGTGATCAGCTGCTGGATGTGCGCGCCGAAGGCTTCGCCGGGATGCTGCGCGCGCAGATGCGCCTCGCGCACGCTTTCGATCCGCTGGTTCTCGCGGATCGCCACGTACTCCATCTCGGGGGTGACGATACCCCGGCGGGCGTAATGCATCTGGGTGACGTTGCTGCCGGCGCGGGCCACGCGCGGCAGCGTGCGCGACGGAAACCGCACGTGGGCGAGCTTCGGGTCGTGCTCGCGGGCGCGGCCGAACGCGCTGCTCAGTCCGGAGAGCTGCTCGGTGTCGCCCCGCGCCTCGATCCAGCGCGCGCGCAGCGGCGCGAGGCCGGTGGACAGGTCGATCCTCGCATCCGGGTCGGTGTAGGGCCCCGACGGGTCGTACACGGTGATCGGCGGGTTGTCCTCGCCGCCGAACAGCGTGGGAGTGCGGCTCTGCGCGATCTCGCGCATCGCGACGCGGATGTCGGGCTGCGAGCCCTGGACATGGATCTTGCGCGAGCCGGGGATCGGTCGGGTCACCGACTCGGACAGCTGGTCGGTCTGCTGCAGCAGCGTGGCGGGCACGGCATTCATGGCATTCGTCCTGTGAGTGCTGCGGGCGCCCACGGTGGGCCCCCTGTCGTGCGGGACGTCCGGTTGACGGCGCGCTGGCCGTGGGTCGGAGAGGTCTCGCGGCGCGGACGAAGCGGCGGCGCCGGACCGGGCACGGTCGGCCGCGGATGCGGGACGTGGCGGGCCTGCGAAGCTTCCCTACGCCGGTATCAGCCGGATCAGGTTCGAAGGGACTGTCTCAACCCCGGTGCCGTGTCTCCGGCAACCGCGGTACCCCCGCTTCGACGGCATTAGACCGCGAACCGGCGGACGACGCCAGCAGCGGACGCGGCGCCGCGAGGCGCACGGCATCGTGGCGCCGCTCACTCGAGCGTGTAACCGACCCGGAAACCACCCCAGTGCCGGCCGGCCACGAACACGGGGACCGAAAGGTCGAACATGATCTGGCCGGTGTCGCGCCGATAGACCTGGAGACGCCATGGATCGGTATGCGCGCCGACGCTGCGTCCGACGCGATCCTCGAAGATGCGTTTGGTGCGGTTGCCGACCAGATCGCGCGCCGGATCGCCGGTCAGCGGCAGGCTGAAGCGCAGATTGTGTGTGGGCACGTAACCGTCCGGATTGGCGCAGATGGCGAATACGATCCAGGGCTGCGCATCGAGCACGGGCTCCTGCAGCGGCGGCAGCAGCCGGTCGCACAACGCGTCGAATCCGGTGGTGTACTTGGCGGGCGCCACGCCGGGCACCGGCTCGTAGTCGCGCGCGAACAGGCCGTCGACGTCGATCTCGCGCCTGGCGAGTGCCGCGGTCAATGCGTCGCCGATGCGGGCCGCGGTGCTCTGGGCGAGATCGCGGACGCAGGCGTGACGCGGGGTCCGCATCGGATCCGGCGGCAGGCGGAACAGGCCGACGCCGTCGTGCAGCGTCGCGGCGTCCCGGCCCAGGGCCTCGCTCCGTTCCGCGACGTGCGCGGCATGTTCGAGATTGCTGCGGCCGAGGCCGACCACCTGCTCGACCGCGCGGTCGATCGCGGCGATCTCGCCGCCCTGCGCATCGATGCGGCCGGCGACGGTGGCCATCGCCCGGCCTGCGCCGCCGAGGAGATCGCCGATCCCGTCGAGCACCTGGCCGGTATGCCGGGCCGATGCGGCGCCTTCGCCCAATGCCGCGACGGTCTCGCCGATGATCGTGCGTACGTCGCGGGCGGCCGCGGCGGCCTGGTCGGCGAGGCGGCGGATCTCGGTGGCCACCACCGCGAAGCCGCGGCCGGCCTCGCCAGCATGGGCGGCCTCGATGCTGGCGTTGATCGAGAGGATATTGGTCTGGAAGGCCACGGTGTCGATGACCTCGATCACCTCGGCGGCGCGGGCCGAGCGCTGCTGCACGGCGGCCATCGAGTCGGCCAGCGCGCGCGCGGCGTCGATGCCTTCGCGCGCTTTCGCATCGGCGCTGCCCGCGACGTCGCGCACGGCCTGCAGATCGCCCGACACCGCCTGCAGATCGTCGAGCAGGCGGCGGCTCGCGGCCCGGACCGACTCGAGCGCTTCGAGCTGCGCCTGCGACTGGCGCAGGAGTTCGTCGTTCTCGCCGACCAGGTGCGGCACCTCGTCGGCGATGCCTACCGACAGCGCCACCGCCTGGCGGATGGCCTCGGCCAGGTTGCCGAAGCCGGCCGAGAGCCGGCGTACGTGCGGTGTATCGTCGCCGGCCTCGCATACCGACGCGAGATCCAGGTCGCAGCGGGTGAGCAGGTCGCCGATCCCGTCGAGCAGGCGGCTCGCGCCCTGCGTGTCGGCCAAACGGCGTGCGATTGGCTGCAACGGCGGGGAGACCGCGAGGCCGGCATCGCCGCGGGCGAGGGCTGCGGCCTCGCGCAGCAGGGTTGCGGTTTCCGCATGCGGCAGCGCCAGGATCCATCCACCGTGCTCGCGGTCGGCCTGATAGCGCACGCGGGCGGCCGGGTCATCGCCGGGCGCCAACCAGATGCCGTCCGCGCCCTGCAGCGCATCGACCGCAAGGCCCCACGGCAGGCCTGCCGAGCCATCGGCGATGGCGTCGGCACGCAGGCCGAGCAGGTCGATGGCGGCGCGATTCGCCGCGACCAGCACGCCGCGCGCGTCGAGACGCAACAGGCCCACCGGCGCGTCGGGCAGCGCAGCAGGCGTCCCCGCCACTGCGCCGTCGTCCACCCACCCTTCCGGTTCCGCCATGTCCGTTCTCCGTCTCGCTCATGCCGTTAGCGGCCTCGCCGCGCGGATGTTGAATCCGACGCTTGACGCGGCGCACCATTCGGGAGGAAGCTCGGGCCATGCCGTCGATCGCCGCCCGCCTGCACACTGCCGATGCCCGCCCCGTGCGTGCGGGCCTGGGCGCGCAGGCTCGCGTCACCATTACGACCACCGGTACCACCCGACCCAGGGTGTGGACGGGCGTGTCCGACTGACCAGCACGCCGCTCCGCACCCGAACCGGGTGCGGGCATGTCGCCGGACCTGGAACGACGCGGGGCCCCGATTTCCAAGGAGCCCACGATGTCCACCGAGCCGTTACCCGCGTCCTCCCCGTTCCTCCACGTGCACAAGTTCGGCGGCAGCAGTCTCGCTGACGCCGGGCGCATCGCATCAGCCGCACGCATCGCCGCCGGATCGCCCGGCGCCCACCGGGTGGTGGTGGTCTCGGCGATGCAGGGCGTCACCGACGCCCTGGTGGCCCTGGCCACCGCGGCGCGGGCCGGAGACGACACCACGCCTGCCTGGACCGCCCTCGCCGAACGCCATCGGGCGACCGCCCTCGCCCTGGCCGGCGCGGATCCTGCACCCCTGTGCGACCGGCTGGCGCTGGAATCGGAAGCGCTGCGCGGCGATCTCGAGGCGCTGGCGCGGGCCACGGGCGATGCGGTGGTCCGCCTGAGCGAGCGCATCTGGGGCCATGGCGAGCTGTGCAGCGCCTGGCTGATGCAGGCTGCACTCGGCGGCGAAGCGGCGGGCTGGACCCGCCTGGATACCCGCGAGGTGCTGGTGGTCCGCGCCGCCGACATGGGCGCACAGGTGGACCGCGACGCGAGCCTCCACCGCTTGCGGGCCTGGCGCACGCGTCACGCGTCCACGCACATCGTCGCCACCGGATTCGTGGCCCGGACCACCGATGGCGAGGCGACCACGCTCGGACGCAACGGCAGCGACCATTCGGCGGCGCTGCTGGCCGACCTGTTCGATGCGGCGTCGGTGACCATCTGGACAGATGTCGACGGCGTGCTCTCGGCCGATCCACGCCTGGTGCCGGACGCGGTCTGCCTGCCCGCACTGTCGTACGCCGAAGCCTGCGAGCTGGCCTACTTCGGCGCCAAGGTGCTGCATCCCCGGACACTCGCCCCCCTGCAGGCACGCGGCATTCCGCTGGCCATCCGCAACACGCTCGCACCGGCGCGTCCGGGGACCCGGATCGATGCCCGCGGGGAAGCCGCGGCCTCACCGGTCAAAGGCCTGAGCATCGTCGACGGCATGGCGGTGCTCGAGCTGGTCGGCAGCGGCATGACCGGCGTGCCCGGCGTCGCCGAGACGCTGTTCGCGGCCCTGCACGACGCCGGCGTCTCGGTGACGATGATCTCGCAGGGCTCGTCCGAGCATTCGATCTGTTGCGTGGTGCGCGAGGTCGATGCCGGGCGGGGACGCGCCGCCATCGATGCCGCCTTCGCCGAGGCCATCGCCGCCGGCCAGGTGGAGGGCGTTCGTATGCAGGACGGGTTGTGCGTGCTGGCCGCGGTGGGCGATGGCATGGTCGGCGTCCACGGCGTCGCGGCGCGGCTCTTCGACGGGCTGGCGCAGGCGCGGGTCAACATCCGCGCGATCGCCCAGGGCGCCAGCGAACGCAACATCTCCGTCGCCATCGCCCAGGCCCATGCGACACGTGCACTGCGCGCCGCGCACGCGGCGTTCTGGCTGTCGCCGCAGACGGTGTCGGTGGGCGTGATCGGGCCGGGGCACGTGGGCCGGGCGCTGCTCGAACAGCTGGCCGAGGTGATACCGCGGCTGCGCGCGGAGGCGGGGGTGGACCTGCGCCTGCGCGGGCTCGCCTCGAGCCGCTGGATGCGCCTCGGCGATGCGCCGATGGACCCCGCGTCCGCGGCCGCGCAGCTGGACGGCGACGGGGCCGTGCCCTGTGATCTCGACGCCTTCGCCGCCCATGTCCGCGCCTCGCATCTGCCCCACGCGATGATCGTGGACTGCAGCGCCAGCGATGCCGTGGCGGAACGCTATGCCGGCTGGCTCGCCGCCGGCATCCACGTGGTGACGCCGAACAAGCAGGCCGGCAGCGGCGACTGGACCCGCTACGCGGCGATCATGGCCGCGCGCCGGGCCGGCGGCAGCCGCTTCCTGTACGAGGCCACCGTCGGCGCGGGCCTGCCCGTCGTGCTGACCCTGCGCACGCTGCTCGACACCGGCGACACGCTGCACGGTATCGACGGCATGCTCTCGGGAACACTGGCCTGGCTGTTCAACCGCTACGACGGCCGCGAGCCGTTTTCAGCCCTTGTGCGCGAGGCGCGTGCGCTCGGCTACACCGAGCCCGATCCGCGCGACGACCTGTCCGGACTCGACGTCGCACGCAAGCTGGTGATCCTCGCCCGCGAGGCGGGACGGCCGCTGTCGCTCGCCGACGTCGAGGTCGAGAGCCTGGTGCCGGACGCATTGCGCTCGGTCGACGTCGACACGTTCCTCGCCCGGCTCGACCTGCTCGATGCGCCGATGCAGGCGCGGCTCGACGCGGCGCGCGCAGCCGGTTGCGGCCTTCGCCACATCGCCAAGCTGGACAGCGAGGGCCGGGCGACGGTTGGCGTGCAGGCGCTTCCGGCCGATCATGCGTGCATGCATACCCGCCTGACCGACAACCTGGTCCAGTTCACCACGGCGCGCTACGCCGAGAATCCGCTGGTCGTGCAGGGCCCGGGCGCAGGCCCCGAGGTCACCGCGGCCGGGGTGTTCGGCGACGTGCTGACCATTGCGCAGGCGCTCGGGGCCGGGCCGAGGCGCTCGCCGTGAGCGCGCCGGTCTCGGCGTTCGCCCCGGCCAGCGTCGGCAACATCGGCGTCGGCTTCGACCTGCTCGGTCACGTCATCGACGGCCCACGCGACGTGGCCACCGTGGTCCGCACGCGCGCACCGGGCGTGCGCATCACCGCCATCACCGGCGCGGCCGCGGGGGTCGAGCGGCTGCCACTCGACGCGCCCGCCAACACCGCCGGTCAGGCCCTCCTGTCGCTGCAACGCGCGCTGGAACTGGACCACGGCTTCGAGCTCCGTCTGCACAAGGGCATTCCGCTCGGCTCGGGTCTGGGCGGCTCGGCAGCGTCGTGCGTCGCCGCGCTGGTGGCTGCGAATGCGTTGCTGGACACGCCGCTCTCGCGCGAGGCCTTGTACCCCTTCGCGCTCGACGGAGAAGCGGTCGCCAGCGGCAGCCGGCATGGCGACAACGTCGCGCCGATGTTGCTGGGCGGCGTGGTCCTCGCCACCGGCGAGCGCCTGTTGCGGCTGTCCGCGCCGGCGTGGCTGCATGCCGTGGTGGTCCACCCCGACCAGGTGCTGGAGACCCGGCGCTCGCGCGCGGTGCTCGCCGACCCCTTCGATCTGCACACGGTGGTCGCACACGGCACCCATCTCGCCCTGTTCCTGACCGGACTGCAGCGCGGTGACCCCGAGCTGCTGCGTGCGGGCCTGCGCGACGTGCTGGTGGAGCCGCGGCGCGCCGCGCTGATTCCGGGATTCCGCGCGGTCCAGGCCGCCGCCTTCGCGCACGACGCGATCGGCGCGAGCATTTCCGGCGGGGGTCCGAGCGTCTTCGCCTGGTTCGCATCGGCGGAGTCGGCCCGCGCCGCGGCCGGCGCCATGCGCGGCGCGTTCGCCGACGCCGGCTTCGACGCACGCGCCTACGTCTCGGCAGTGAACGGGCCGCGCGCCGAACTGCTCGAACGCCAGCCCTCGGCTGCGCGCGCCGAGGGTTCGACGCCATGAGGTTCGTCAGCAGTCGCGGCGGCGGCGTGCCGACCGGTTTCGATGAGGCACTGGCGGCGGGCCTGGCCCCCGATGGCGGCCTGTACGTGCCGGAATCGATCCCCGGGATCGACCTGACCACGCCGCGGGCGACGCTGGCGCAGACCGCCGAGGCCGTGCTCGCGCCCTATCTGGTGCAGTCCGCCCTGGCTGGCCGCCTGTCCGACCTGTGCACCGACGCCTTCGGCTTCGATGCCCCGTTGCGCGCCATGCGCGGATCCGGGGACTGGCTGCTCGAGCTGTTTCACGGCCCGACGGCCGCCTTCAAGGATTACGCGGCGCGGTTCCTGGCCGGGGCGCTTGCGGCGCTCCGCCCGGCGGGCGCGCCGCTCAGCACGATCCTGGTGGCCACGTCGGGGGACACCGGCGCGGCCGTGGCGGCCGCGTTCCATCGCCGGCCCGGCTTCCGCGTGGTGATCCTGTATCCCGAGGGCCGCGTATCCCCGCGCCAGGCGCACGGCCTCGAATGCTGGGGCGACAACGTGGAGACCTACCGGGTGGCCGCGCGCTTCGACGACTGCCAGCGTCTGGTCAAGCAGGCACTGTCGGACGGCGCGCTGCGCAGCCGCGTGACTCTGGGCTCGGCCAACAGCATCAGTCTGGGCCGCCTGCTGCCGCAGGCCGCGTACTACGCACACGCCGCTGCCCACCACCACGCCGCCACGGGGCGGCTTTTGAACGTCATCGTGCCCACCGGCAACCTCGGCAACGCGTGCGCCGCGGTGCTCGCACGTCGCATGGGTGCACCGCTCGGTGCCCTGCACCTGGCCTGCAATGCCAACGACACCCTGCCGCGCTTCCTGGCCGGCGCTGACTACGCACCCATGGCCACGCGGACGACGCTCGCCAATGCGATGGATGTCGGCGCGCCCAGCAACATCGAGCGCCTGCGTCACTGGTTCGACGGCGACGATGCCGCGCTGCGTGCGGCGGTGCGGGCCACCGCGGTCGACGACGTCCGGATCCGCGCCGCGATCGCCGCCTCGCCAGTAAGGCACGGCGTGGTCCCGTGCCCGCACACGGCGGTCGGACTCGAGGTGCTCGCGGACCTGCGCGCCGCCGGCGATACACGCGACTGGGCGGTCGTGGCCACCGCGCACCCGGCCAAGTTCGAAACGATCGTCGAGCCGCTCGTCGGTCACGGGGTGGAGGCGCCGGTCGCACTCGCCGCGTGTCTGGCGCGGCCCGCCATTGCCCGGACCCTGCGGGCGGACACCGATGCGCTGCGCGCGCTCCTGCTCGGAGCGACGTGATCCACGCCCAGCGCGGTCGCGTTCGCCCCCGCAGTACCCCGGCTTCCGACCTCAAAAAAAGGCCTCCCGCCCCGATCAGGGGCGGGAGGCCGGTCATGCGATCAACGCTGGGCGCCGACCTTCAGCTGCTTGGCGTCGACGGTGCGCACACCTTCGATTCCGCGGGCGATCGAGGTGGCGCGCTCGATCTGCGTCCGGTTCTCGACGTCGCCCGACAGGCTCACCGTGCCATTGGCGGTCTCGACCGTGATGTCGAGTCCCGACACGTCGCTCTCGGCGAGCAGCGCGGCCTTCACCTTGGTGGTGATCCAGGTGTCGGACACCGGCTGTTGCGACTCGGTATTCGCAGCGGTCGTGCGATCCGACCGGTCGTTGCGATCGGAGCTCATGCGTCCGGCGTCCGTCGCGGCGGCATTGCGATTGGGCTGCGTGGCCCCGTGACCGGCGCGCTCGCCACTCGCGGCGCGCGCGTTCCGGTCACGCGAGGTACCGACCACGAGCTGCTTCGCATCGACCGAACGGACACCTTCGATCTCGCGGGCAACGGCCGTGGCACGGTCGATCTGGGCCCGCGTCTCGACGTCCCCGGACAGGCTGACCGTCCCGTTCGCCGTCTCGACGGTGATGTCGAGCCCGGACACATCGCGCTCGGCGAGGAGGGCGGCCTTCACCTTCGTGGTGATCCACGCGTCGGACATCGGCCGTTCCGACTCGGTCTGCGCGGCCGTCGTGCGATCCGACCGGTCGTTGCGATCGGAGCTCATGCGTCCGGCGTCCGTCGCGGCGGCGTTGCGATTGGGCTGCGCGGCCCCATGACCGGCGCGCTCGCCACTCGCGGCGCGCGCGTTCCGGTCACGCGAGGTACCGACCACAAGCTGCTTCGCATCGACCGAACGGACACCTTCGATCTCGCGGGCAACGGCAGTGGCACGGTCGATCTGGGCCCGCGTCTCGGCGTCCCCGGACAAGCTGACCGTCCCGTTCGCCGTCTCGACGGTGATGTCGAGCCCGGACACATCGCGCTCGGCGAGAAGGGCGGCCTTCACCTTCGTGGTGATCCACGCGTCGGACATCGGCCGTTCCGACTCGGTCTGCGCGGCCGTCGTGCGATCGGCGCGATCGGCCTGCTGCGCGAACGCGGCGCCTGCGAAGACCAGCGAGCCGGCGATCGCGGCGGAAAGAAGCGACTTGGAAAAACGCGAAGTATTCATGGGTGACTCTCGGTCATAGATGTGACCTGGAGTCTCCGTCCCGCGTCGTGCCAGGCGGGTGAAACCGCGCTCTGGGCCGCCACGCCGTTCACGAACCGGTGATCGGCGCATTGCTATCTCCCGGCAATGCCGAAACCGATTTCAAGCGAGATGACCGGTCGGGACGATCCGGTCCAGGTGGCCCGCCTCGCGGGTCTTCGCTGGGTGAGCGATGCCGAGCCCGGTCTGCGCCGCGTGCGGGCTGGCAAGCATTTCTCCTATCGCGACGCGGATGGTCGAGTGGTCCGCGACCCCGAGACGCTCGAACGCGCGCGGCGCCTGGCGGTTCCGCCCGCCTACACCGACGTCTGGATCTGCGCGCGAGCCGACGGCCATCTTCAGGCAACCGGCCGTGACGCGCGTGGTCGCAAGCAGTACCGGTATCACCCGGACTGGGCCGAGGTGCGCGGCGACGGCAAGTTCGACCGCATCGTGGCCTTCGGCAGCGCGCTGCCTCGGTTGCGCCGCGTCCTGCGCCGCGACCTCAAGCGGCCGGGGCTGGAGCGCGACAAGGTGCTGGCGATCGTGGTGTCGCTGATGGCGCAGACCTTCGTGCGCGTGGGCAACGACAGCTATACGCGCGCCAACGGATCGTTCGGGCTCACCACGTTGCGCAACCGCCATTTCGAACTCGCGCGTTCGGGGCGCGCCCGTCTGAAGTTCCGCGGCAAGAGCGGGCAGGACCACGAGATCGTGCTCGACGACGCCCGACTGTGCCGCATGGTGCGCACCGTGCAGCAGTTGCCCGGACAGGCACTGTTCCAGTATCTGGACGAGGACGGCGAGCGGCACGGCATCGACTCGGGGATGGTCAACGACTATCTGCGCGACGCGATGGGCGGCCCGTTCACCGCCAAGGATTTCCGCACCTGGGGCGGCACCCTGATGGCGTTCCGACGCTTCGCCGCGATGCCTCTGCCCGAAGGCCGGCAAGGCGGCGAGCCGAGCGAGCGTGCACTGGCGGTGCAGGAGAAGATCGTCGTGGCGGACGTGGCCGACGCGCTCGGCAATACGGTGTCGGTCTGCCGCAAGGCCTATATCGATCCGGTGCTCTACGCGGCCTGGCGCGACGGTCGCCTGCAGCGCACTGCAGCCAATGCGCGCGGCGCCCGGCAATGGGAGAGCGCGTGCCTCAAACTCCTGCGCCGCGCCCACCGCACGCCCCGGACGCGTGGAGCGGCGCGTTGACCGCCGGCGGCGCATGCGCGTCGGCGAAGCGAGACGCCGGTAACGCACGATTCCTGACCACGGGTCTGCGAGGCGGTGGCGTGCCTACTCGCGCGAGCCTGCGAGCACGTCGTCCGCCTCCCCGATCGTTGTGGATGTAACTGTTGACACGCCATGACGCGCATGATGTTCTCGGCGTCATGACGCAGCGCAGCACCCGCGACCACACCGCTCCGCACGCCGGCACCGCCCTCGTGTCGGCGCATCGCATGCCGCTGGTCGCGGTCCTCCTTCCCGTACTCCTTATTACCGGCCTCACTGGCACGGGGATGGGGATTGCGTAACCGCTAGACGCAGAACCCAAGGTCGAAAGAACCGAACCCCGTGCCGAGAGGCGCGGGGTTTTTTCGTTTGCTCCCTCCTCCGGCGTGCACCCCCCTTCCCACCCTTGACCCGAGCCAACCCCGCACGCGCCCCCCATCGCTCCATGCCACGCGCGGCGCCGCCGCACTCTTACAGGACATCGATGCCCATGACCGGATCCAGACCCACCATCGCCATCGTCGGCTACGGCAGCCAGGGCCGCGCGCACGCGTTGAACCTGCGTGATTCCGGCTTCGACGTCACCGTCGGCCTGCGCCCCGGCGGCCCGACCGAGCAGAAGGCCAGGGCCGACGGCTTCATCGCCAAGCCGCCCGCCGAAGCCGTCGCCGACGCCGATCTGGTCGCGGTGCTCACCCCCGACATGGTGCAGAAGCAGCTCTATGCCGACGTGCTGGCGCCGCACATGAAGCAGGGCGCCTGCCTGCTGTTCGCGCACGGGCTCAACGTGCATTTCGAGATGATCGCGCCGCGCGCCGATCTCGATGTGGTGCTGGTCGCGCCCAAGGGTCCGGGCGCGCTGGTACGCCGCGAGTACGAGATCGGCCGCGGCGTGCCGTGCATCTACGCCGTGCATCAGGACCCCAGCGGCCATGCCGAGCAGCTGGCGCTGACCTATGCCGGGGGCCTCGGCGGCGCGCGCGCGAACATCATCAGGACCACGTTCAAGGAAGAGACCGAGACCGATCTGTTCGGCGAACAGGCCGTGCTGTGCGGCGGTGCATCGTCGCTGGTGCAGGCGGGCTTCGAGACGCTGGTCGAAGCCGGCTACCAGCCCGAGATCGCGTACTACGAAGTGCTGCACGAGCTGAAGCTGATCGTCGACCTGTTCTACGAAGGCGGCATCACCCGGATGCTGGAGTTCGTGTCCGAGACCGCGCAGTACGGCGATTACGTCAGCGGACCGCGCGTCATCGACGCCAGCGTCAAGGCGCGCATGAAGGACGTGCTGACCGACATCCAGAACGGCACCTTCACCAAGAACTGGGTGGCCGAGTACGAAGCCGGCCTGCCGAACTACAACAAATACAAGCAGGCCGACTTCGATCATCCGATCGAGCAGGTCGGCCGCGAGCTGCGCGCCAAGATGGTCTGGCTCAATGCGGAGGCGGATGCGAAGGCCGCCACAGCCGATCCACGGAAAGAGGCCGCCTGATGAACGGCGCCCGCTGGCTGGTGCAGGCCCTGGAGGCCGAAGGTGTCGACACGATCTTCGGGTATCCGGGCGGCGCGATCATGCCGTTCTACGACGCGCTGCACGGCGCGTCGCTGAAGCACGTACTGGTCCGCCACGAACAGGGCGCGGCGTTCGCCGCGAACGGGTTCGCACGGGCCAGCGGGCGCGTCGGTGTGTGCGTGGCGACCTCGGGGCCGGGCGCCTCGAACCTGGTGACCGGCATCGCCGATGCGATGCTGGATTCGGTGCCGATGGTGGTCATCACCGGCCAGGTGGCGACGCCGCTGATGGGCACCGATGCCTTCCAGGAACTGGACGTGTTCGGCCTGACGCTGCCGATCGTCAAGCACAGCTTCCTCGTGCGCCACGTCGACGAGCTGCCGCGCGTCGTCGCCGAGGCATTCCGCATCGCGCGCTCGGGCCGGCCCGGCCCGGTGCTGATCGACCTGCCCAAGGACGTGCAGATCGGCGCCGCCGCGCATCTGCACGCGCACGTGCCCTCGCAGGCCGACACGATGCCGGGCTGCGAGGACCATGCGCTGCACCAGGCGGCCGCGGTGATCTCGCAGGCCGAGCGGCCGGTGGTCTACGCCGGCGGCGGCATCATCCTCGGCGACGCGCTGGACGCGTTTCGCGAGTTCGCGGATCTGACCCGGATCCCGACCGTGCTGACGCTGCGCGCGCTGGGCGCGCTGCCACCGGCGCACCCGGCCAACCTCGGCATGCTGGGCATGCACGGCACACGCGCGGCGAACCTGGCGGTGCAGGAATCGGATCTGCTGATCGTCGTCGGCGCGCGCTTCGATGACCGCGCGACCGGCAAGCTGGGCGAATTCGCGCCACACGCGCGCATCGTGCATCTCGACGGTGACGGCTGCGAGATCGGCAAGCTGCGTGCAGCCGATGTGTCGGTCTGCGGCGATGTCGCCGCCAGCCTGTCGCGCCTCGCCGCGCCGTGCGCGGCGCAGATGAGCGGACGCCACGCCGCCGCGCGCGACGCCTGGCGCGCGCTGTGCGACCAGCGTCGCACGCGGTTCGCCGCACGCTACGACGCGCCCGGCGACACGGTGTTCGCACCTGCGCTGCTGAAGCGCCTGAGTGAACTGGCACCCGATGCGACCGTCGCCTGCGACGTCGGCCAGCACCAGATGTGGGTAGCGCAGCACTGGCGCTTCGGCCATCCGCGCAAGCACCTGACCAGCGGCGCCCTCGGCGCGATGGGCTTCGGCCTGCCGGCCGCGATCGGCGCGCAGATGGAAGACCCGTCGCGGCGCGTGGTCTGCGTCAGCGGCGACGGCTCGTTCCTGATGAACGTGCAGGAGCTGGCGACGCTGCGACGCTACCGCCTGCCGGTGAAGATCGTGCTGCTCGACAACCAGGCGCTGGGCATGGTGCGGCAGTGGCAGGAGCTGTTCTTCGAGCGGCGCTATTCCGAGATCGACCTGTCCGACAACCCGGATTTCGCCGAGGTCGCGCGCGCGTTCGGCATCCAGGCCATGTCGGTCGACAAGGCCGCCGACGTCGAAGCCGCACTCGCCGCGTTGCTGGCCGCCGACGGCCCGGCCCTGCTGCACGTCGCCATCGACACCGCCGCCAACGTCTGGCCGCTGGTGCCGCCCAACCACAACAACGCGCAGATGCTCGATGCCGACGAGGTGAGCTCGCTCGACATCGGCCCACCGCCCGACGCATCGCCTGCACCGGCCACCGCCGCATCCGAGGAACCGCCCCATGCGCTACCAGTTTGAGATGACCCTGCGCCGCGCCGAAGGCGCGCTGGTCCGCGTGCTGGGTACCACCGAGCGTCGCGGCTTTCGTCCGCTGGCCTTCGAGGGCGCGGCGCCCGACGGGGGCGACCGCTGGCAGCTGCGCATGACGGTGGAGAGCGATCGCGCGCCGGTGGCGCTGCAGGGCCAGCTGGCCAAGCTCTACGACTGCCTGTCGGTGGAGGTGCAGCCGTGCGCCTGACGATGACGGGCTGCCCAGCGCGATCCGTTGGTGCCGCCCATGAAGCGGGCACCACGGGACATCCGCCTCGATCACGCATGGTGTCACGCCCCGCTGACCCTCCAGCCACGCGGATCCGCAGCACTCGCAGCTCCGCTTCCGATCGGGCCCCAGGCCCATGAGCGCCACCGTCACCCCCATCACCGAAGCCGCCCATGCGCCCCGACCCCAGGCGTGGTTCGACGGCGCGCTGTGCGACATCGATGCGCTGCAGGCCGGGCTGACCACGCATGCGATGCACTACGGCAGCGGCGTGTTCGAAGGCATCCGTGCCTACGCCACCGCCGACGGCGCCGCGGTGTTCCGCCTGCCCGAGCACATGGAGCGTATGCGCCAGGGCGCGGCGCTGCTGGGGATGGCCTTCGATCCGGCTGTCGCCACCGAGGCCGTGCTGGCCACGCTGCGCGCGAACCGCCACCGCGATGCCTATATCCGTCCACTGGCATGGTTCGGCGAGGGTGGCTTCGGACTCGATGTCGAAGGCCACACCGAACACCTGATGGTCGCGACCACGGCCACCCAGGTGCATCTCAACGGCGCGCGCGCGCGCCTGGGCATCAGCACGTGGCGGCGCAATCCGGCCGATTCGCTGCCGCCGCTCAAACTCTGCGGCGCCTACATCAATTCGATCCTGGCCAAGCGCGAGAGCAAGGCACGCGGCTTCGACGAGGCCTTGTTCACCGATGCCGACGGCTTCGTTGTCGAGTGCACCGGCGCCAACGTGTTCCTGGTCAAGAGCGGACGGGTCACGTCGGTCACGCACCGCGATGCGCTGCCCGGCATCACCCGCGACACCCTGATCGCCTTGACCGGCGCCGAGGCACGCGCCGTCACCATCGCGGAACTGCGCGACGCCGACGAGGTGTTCGCCTGCGGCACCGCGGCCGAAGTCGCGCCGGTGCACGCGGTCGAGGACCGCCGCTACGGCGACAACCCGGTGACCCGCGAGCTGGCGGCGCTGTATGCACGCGTGGTGCGCGGCGAGTCCGAAACGCAGCGCGGCTGGTTGACGGCGGTCTGACCCTGCCATGACGGATTCCGACGTACGCCGCACCCCCCGTGTCACCGCCAGCGATGTGCTGGCGGCCCAGGCGCGGCTGCGTCGCTATCTCGAGGTCACGCCGCTGCACTACGCCGAGCGCTTCGGTTGCTGGCTGAAACTGGAAAACCTGCAGCGCACCGGCTCCTACAAGGTGCGTGGCGCATTGAACGCGCTGCTGGCCGCGCGCGAACGCGGTGACGACCGCATGGTCATCACCGCCTCGGCCGGCAACCACGCCCAGGGCCTGGCCTGGGCCGCCTACCGGCTGGGCGTGCCGGCGATCACGGTGATGCCGAAGACCGCTCCGGACACCAAGGTCGCCGGCGTCGCGCACTGGGGCGCAACCGTGCGCCTGCACGGCGAGACCTACGACGAAGCCAAGGCCTTCGCTGCCGAACTGGCCGCGCAGAACGGCTTCCGTCTGCTGCCGGCGTTCGATGATGTCGACGTGATCGCCGGCCAGGGCACGGTGGGGCTGGAGATCGCATCGCGTCTGACCCCGGACGTGGTCATCGTGCCGATCGGTGGCGGCGGCCTGGCCTCGGGCGTTGCGCTGGCGCTGAAATCGCAAGGGGTGCGCATCATCGGCGCGCAGGTCGAGGGCGTGGACGCGATGGCGCGGGTGCTGCGCGGCGACGACAGTCCGTTCGATCCCGCCGCCACGCTGGCCGATGGTGTGCGGGTCAAGGACGCCGGCCACATCACCCGCGACCTGCTGGCGGACCTGCTCGACGATATCGTCATCGTCCGCGAGGCCGAGTTGCGCGAGACGCTGGTGCGCCTCGCGTTGGAAGAACACGTGATCGCCGAAGGCGCCGGCGCGCTGGCGCTGGCCGCCGGGCGCCGTGTGGCCGGCAAGCGCAAGGTCGCCGTGGTGTCGGGCGGAAACGTCGATGCCGGCGTGCTGGCGCGGCTGCTGTCGGACGTGCGTCCGCGCCCGCCGCGCAAGCCGCGTCGCCGCGTGCGCGACTCCGAGGCCACGCGCGTGCCGGCGTCGGTCGTGCCGGTGGCGGTGCCGCGCCGGCGCAACGATCTCCCCCCGCGCACCTCGTCGGCAGCGGCCGGCGGTGAGCCGCGACTTCGGTCGCCGACACCGCCTTCCCGCACGACCGACCGCACGCCGCACCGCATTCCCGAGGACGTTCCCGCATGAGTTCACCCGACACCATCCGAATCTTTGACACCACCCTGCGCGACGGCGAGCAATCGCCCGGCTGCAGCATGTCGCCGCAGCAGAAAGTGGTGATGGCGCGTGCGCTCGATGCGCTGGGCGTCGACATCATCGAAACCGGCTTTCCTGCCAGCTCAGAATCCGATCGCGAGGCCGCGCGCCTGATCGCACGCGAGGTGCGCCGCCCCACGCTGGCGGTGCTGTCGCGCTGCCTGCCGGCCGACATCGAGGCCTCGGTGCGCGCGCTCGAGGGCACCGCGAATCCGCGTCTGCACGTGTTCGTCTCCACCAGCCCGCTGCACCGTGAGCACAAGCTGCGCATGAGCCGCGAGCAGGTGCTGGACATGACCGCGAGCAGCGTCGCCCACGCGCGCCGGCTGGTGGACGACGTGGAGTTTTCGACCGAGGACGGCACCCGCACCGAGGAGGATTTTCTCGTCGAGGTGATCACCGCGGCGATCGCCAATGGCGCGACCACGATCAACGTGCCCGACACGCTCGGCTACACCACGCCCGACGAGATGCGCGCATTGTTCCAGCGGCTGATCGCGACGGTTCCCGGCGCACGCGACGTGGTGTTCAGCGCGCACTGCCACAACGACCTGGGCCTGGCCGTCGCCAATTCTCTGGCCGCGATCGAAGGCGGTGCGCGTCAGGTCGAGTGCACGGTCAACGGCATCGGCGAGCGCGCCGGCAACTGCGCCGTCGAGGAACTGGCGATGGCGCTGAAGGTCCGGCAGGCGTTCTACCAGCTCGACACCGCGCTCGACACCCGCCTGCTGGTGCCCACCTCCCAGCTGCTGCGCCGCCTGACCGGCATGGGCGTGCAGCGCAACAAGGCGATCGTCGGCGAGAACGCATTCGCCCACGAATCGGGCATCCACCAGCACGGCATGCTGCGGCATCGGGGCACCTACGAAATCATGAATCCGTCGGATGTCGGCTGGCCCGATTCGAAACTCGTGCTCGGCCGGCACAGCGGTCGCGCGGCGGTCTCGCACCGGCTGCGCGCGCTGGGCTACACGCTGGAGGACGACCAGATCGACCCGATTTTTTCGGCGTTCAAGGCGCTGTGCGAGCAGCAGCGCGTGGTCGACGACGACGACCTCGAAGCGCTGATGCACGGCGATGTCGACGGCCAGGGTTGGCGTCTGGCATCGATGACCGTCAGCGATCGTGGCCAGCGCGCCAGCGCGCAGGTCGAACTGTCGGATCCTGCCGGCAACACGGTCAGCGAGAGCGCGCTGGGCGACGGGCCGGTCGATGCGCTGTTCGCAGCGCTGGCCGCGGCCACCGGTGTCGAGCTGGCACTGGACAGCTACCAGGTGCACAGCGTCGGTATCGGTCGCGATGCGCGCGGCGAAGCCAACCTCAGCGTCCGCCACGACGACGGCACCGGCGCGAGCGACGCCTACGACGGCACCGGCACCAGCCGCGACATCATTGAAGCGAGTGCGCTCGCCTGGCTCGACGTCGCCAACCGCATCCTGCGACGCCGCGCCGACGCCGCGCCCGGCACGCAGCGGGCGGCGGCGCATGCCTGATCGGCCGCTTCGATATGCCGGTGCGCGAGTACGTACGCGCCGGACCGCATCCCTCTGTAGGAGCGCGCTCGCGCGCGAGTGCGCTCCACAGGTCACGCCCCATCGCGCGCGAGCGCGCTCCTACACACGACCCGCATCCAGATGACCACCACTCCACCGAAAACCCTGTTCGACAAACTGTGGGACGCCCACGTGGTCGTGCCCGAAAGCGACGCCGCGCCGGCGATGCTGTACATCGACCTGCACCTGATCCACGAGGTCACCTCGCCGCAGGCCTTCACCGCGCTGCGCGAGCGCGGCCTCGCGCCGCGTCGCCCGGACCGCACCAAGGCGACGATGGACCACTCCACGCCCACGCTGCCCGCCGACGCCGACGGCCGTCTTCCGTACGCGAACGAGGCGGCGCGCGCACAGGTCGACATGCTGGCCGCGAACTGCGCCGAGTTCGGCATCGAATTGTTCGACATGGCCTCGGACCAGCGCGGCATCGTGCACGTCATCGCCCCCGAGCAGGGCTTCACGCTGCCTGGCATGACCATCGTCTGCGGCGACAGCCACACGTCGACCCACGGCGCGTTCGGCGCGCTGGCCTTCGGCATCGGCACCAGCGAGGTCGGCAACGTGCTGGCCACGCAATGCCTGCTGCAGCGCAAGGCGAAGACGATGGCGATCACCGTCGACGGCGCGCTGGCCCCCGGCGTCGGCGCGAAGGACGTGATCCTGCATGCGATCGGTGTCATCGGCGTCAACGGCGGCACCGGCCACGTCATCGAGTACCGCGGCTCGACCATCGACGCGATGGACATGGAGCAGCGCATGACCCTGTGCAACATGTCGATCGAAGCCGGCGCGCGCGCGGGCATGGTGGCGCCCGATGCCACCACATTCGACTGGATCGCGCGCACGCCGCGCGGCCCGAAGGGGGCCGAGTTCGACGCTGCCGTCGCGCACTGGCGCAGGCTGCGCAGCGACGCCGGCGCGCGCTTCGACGTCGAGGTCCACATCGATGCGGCCGACATCCGCCCCACGCTGACCTGGGGCACGCACCCGGGGACCGCGATCGGCGTCGACGTGCCGATTCCCGCGGCCGCCGACGTCGCCGCGCAGAAGGGTCTCGACTACATGCAGCTGCGCGCCGGCGACACCCTGGCCGGCACGCGCGTCGACGTCGTGTTCGTCGGCTCGTGCACCAACGGTCGGCTCGGCGACATGCGCGAGGTGGCGCAGGTGCTGCGTGACCGGCGCGTCGCGTCGCATGTGCGCATGCTCGTCGTGCCGGGCTCGGAGATCGTCAAGCGCGCGGCCGAGGCCGAAGGCATCGACACCATCGTGCGCGCGGCCGGCGCCGAGTGGCGCGAGCCCGGGTGCTCGATGTGCATCGCGATGAACGGCGATCTGGTCGCGCCGGGCCAGCTCGCCGTCAGCACCAGCAACCGCAATTTCGAAGGCCGACAGGGGCCGGGCTCGCGCACGCTGCTGGCCTCGCCAATGACGGCGGCGTGGGCCGCGATCCGCGGTGTTGTTGCTGATCCGCGCGAGCTGTCCGACGACCGCAGGGAGGTGGCGTGATGGCGATCTTCAATGGTCACCCGTCGACCGGCGCTTTGGATGCGCGCGAGGATGCGATCCACTGCACACAGGATCGCAGCGCGAGACTGCTGACAGCGCAGGAGTGGGGCCGGGTTTCCGTATCCGCAGGGACGACGGACGTGGTCAGCGCGAAGTGCCCGGTGCGAGGCCCCTCCGGTGACGCGTTCCACCGCGTGGCGTCACCCCGCCTGGAGCGCTGCGCATGACCGCTTTCACCTCCATCGTCTCGGCCAGCGTGGTGCTGCGCGAGACCAATATCGACACCGACCAGATCATTCCCGCGCGCTTCCTGTCGACCACCGAGCGTCAGGGGCTGGGCCGCTACGCGTTCAACGACTGGCGCTGGCGCGAGGACGGCGCGCCGAATCCGGCGTTCGCGTTCAACCAGGCGCACAACGCCGGGCGCGAGATCCTGATCGCCGGGCGCAACTTCGGTTGCGGCTCGTCGCGCGAACATGCGCCCTGGGCGCTGCGCGACCTGGGCCTGCGCGCGATCGTCAGCAGCGAGATCGCCGACATCTTCCGGGGCAACGCACTGAAGAACGGCCTGCTGCCGATCGTGCTGCCCGAGGCCGATGTGGAGGCGCTGATGGCGCGGCCCGACGACGTGCTCGAGATCGACATCGTCGCCCGTGAACTGCGCACGCCGGGCGGCACCGTCCACGCCTTCCCGCTCGACGCGTTCGCGCGCACCTGCCTGCTCGAAGGCGTCGACGAAATGGGTTATCTGCTGGCGCGCGGCGCCGACATCCAACGCTACGAGGAACGCCACCATGCACGCTGACATCGTCGTATTGCCGGGCGACGGCATCGGCCCCGAGGTCACCGCCGCCGCCGTCGACGTGCTGCAGGCGGTCGCGCGACGCTACAGCCACCGGTTCACGCTGCACGAGCACCTGATCGGCGGCGCCGCGATCGACGCCACCGGCACGCCGCTGCCCGATGCCACGCTCGCCGCGGCGCGCGATGCCGATGCGGTGCTGCTGGGCGCCGTGGGCGGGCCGAAATGGTCCGATCCGAATGCCGCCGTCCGGCCCGAACAGGGCCTGCTGGCGATCCGCAAGGCCCTGGGCCTGTACGCCAACCTGCGCCCGACCCGCCCGCACAGTGCCGCCATCGGCGCCTCGCCGATCAAGCCGCATCTGCTGGCCGGCGTCGACCTGCTGGTCGTGCGCGAGCTCACCGGTGGCATCTACTTCGGCGAGCGCACGCGCACCGAAACGTCCGCCAGCGACCTGTGCTCCTACACCGTCGCCGAGATTGAGCGCGTCGTGCGCCGGGCCTGCCTGCTGGCGCGCGGCCGCCGCGGCCACGTGACCTCGGTCGACAAGGCCAACGTGCTGGAAACCTCGCGACTGTGGCGCGACGTCGCCACGCGCATCGCCCGCGACGAATTCCCGGACATCACGCTGGAACACCAGCTGGTCGACTCGATGGCGATGCATCTGCTGTCCAAGCCGCGCGCATTCGACGTCATCGTGACCGAGAACATGTTCGGCGACATCCTCACCGACGAGGCCTCGATGCTGGCCGGCTCGCTGGGCCTGCTGCCGTCGGCGTCGCTCGGTGATGGCAGCGTGGGAATGTACGAGCCGATCCACGGCTCCGCGCCCGACATCGCCGGCCAGGGCATCGCCAATCCCTACGGCACGATCCTCAGTGCGGCCTTGTTGCTGCGCTACTCGCTGGGGCTGTCGATGGAGGCGGGCTGCATCGAGCAGGCGGTCGATTCCGCGCTGGAGGACGGCGTGTTCAGCGCGGACCTCGCGGCCGGCGGCGACGCACGCTCGACACGCGAGGTCACGGCTGCGGTGCTGGAGCGGATCGAGACGACCTGCCAGGTCGCCGAGCTGCGGGATTGAGTGCCATGACCGCAGCCGCGCCGGGCTCCGCTGTTCCGCTGACCGCTTCAGTGCAGGTCGCGTCCGGCCGGGACCACCGGCGCATCGTCGCTCCCGCGCAGGCAGCGCGTCCGGACCGTGCGGAAGACGGGTCTGTCCGCGTCTTCGCTCTCGGGAACGTCTGCGTGCGTCCGCTCCTGCGCGTCATTCCTGCGAAAGCGGATGATTTTGTTTCAAGGGCCGAACGGCTGTTTAATCCAGTGCGTTCTGCTTCAATCGCTTAAGAGCGCAGGAATCGCGCCTTTGCGGAGACCACGGGCGTGTTCAAAACGCCCAGACTGCGCTCACCGCTAGACGTGTCGCCGATCACCCGCGCCCACCGCCCCGAGTGTCCGAATGCCCGACTACCGCTCCAGAACCTCCACCTTCGGCCGCAACATGGCCGGCGCCCGCGCCCTGTGGCGCGCGACCGGCATGACCGATGGTGACTTCTACAAGCCCATCGTCGCGGTCGCCAACTCGTTCACCCAGTTCGTGCCCGGCCACGTACACCTCAAGGACATGGGCCAGCTGGTGGCGCGCGAGATCGAGCGCGTCGGCGGTGTGGCCAAGGAGTTCAACACCATCGCCGTCGATGACGGCATCGCGATGGGCCACGACGGCATGCTGTATTCGCTGCCGAGCCGCGAGCTGATCGCCGACGCCGTGGAGTACATGGTCAACGCGCACTGCGCCGACGCGCTGGTGTGCATTTCCAACTGCGACAAGATCACGCCCGGTATGCTGATGGCGGCGCTGCGGCTCAACGTGCCGGTGGTGTTCGTCTCCGGCGGCCCGATGGAAGCGGGCAAGACCCGGCTCGCGAATGGCGACGCGGGGCGCAAGCTCGATCTCGTCGACGCGATGGTGCTGGCGGCGGACCCGGGCGCGAGCGACGAACAGGTCGCCGCCGTCGAACGCAGTGCCTGCCCGACCTGCGGCTCGTGTTCGGGCATGTTCACCGCGAATTCGATGAACTGCCTGACCGAGGCGCTGGGCCTGTCGCTGCCCGGCAATGGCACGCTGCTGGCGACGCATGCCGATCGCGAACAGCTGTTCCTGCGCGCTGGCCGCACCGTGGTCGAACTCTGCCACCGCTGGTACGGCGCCGAAGATCCGGCCGCGCTGCCGCGTGGCATCGCCACGTTCGAGGCATTCGAGAATGCGATGACGCTCGACATCGCGATGGGCGGTTCGACCAATACGATCCTGCACCTGCTGGCGGCCGCGCAGGAAGCGGAGGTCGACTTCACGATGGCCGATATCGACCGCCTCTCGCGCCGCGTGCCGCAGCTGTGCAAGGTGGCGCCGAACTCGCCCGACTACCACGTCGAGGACGTGCACCGCGCCGGCGGCATTCCGGCGATCCTGGGCGCGCTCGCGCGTGGCGGCCTGCTGCACACCGGTGTGGCGACCGTGCACGCGCGCACGCTGGCCGACGCGATCGCCGCCTGGGACATCGATGCGACCGACGACGCCGCGGTGCACACCTTCTTCCGCGCCGGCCCGGCCGGCATCCCGACGCAGACCGCCTTCAGCCAGGCGACCCGCTGGGACAGCCTCGACGCCGATCGCGCGTGCGGCTGCATCCGCGACGTCGCGAACGCCTACTCGGCCGAAGGCGGCCTCGCCGTGCTCACCGGCAACCTCGCCGCCGACGGCTGCGTGGTCAAGACCGCCGGTGTGGAGGCGGCGATCCACGTCTTCGAGGGCCCGGCGCGCGTCTTCGAAAGCCAGGAGGACGCCGTCGCCGGCATCCTCGACGACGTCGTGCAGCCGGGCGAGGTGGTCGTGATCCGCTACGAAGGCCCCAAGGGCGGCCCCGGCATGCAGGAGATGCTGTATCCGACCAGCTATCTGAAATCCAAGGGCCTGGGGGCGCAATGCGCGTTGCTGACCGATGGCCGCTTTTCCGGCGGCACGTCCGGCCTGTCGATCGGGCATGTGTCACCCGAAGCGGCGGCGGGCGGCGCGATTGCGTTGGTGCGCGACGGCGACCGCATTCGCATCGACATTCCGGCGCGCTCGATCGTGCTGCTGGTCGACGACGCGGAACTCGCCGCACGCCACGACGCACAGCAAGCGCGCGGCTGGAAACCCGAACGCGTGCGTCCGCGTCGGATCAGCACCGCGCTGAAGGCCTATGCGCTGCTCGCCACCAGCGCCGACAAGGGCGCGGTGCGCGACCGCGCGCTGCTGGGCGACTGAGCGCAAGATCGCCCGGCGGGCTCAACGCCCCCGGCAGCGAGCAGCCTGTCCAGCGGGCTCGCGACCGTGGACGCACCGCGGCCAAGCACATGGGTATAGATCTGCGTTGTTGCGACATCCTTGTGCCCAAGCAGTTCCTGCACCGTGCGAATGTCGTGCCCCGCTTCGAGCAGATGCGTGGCGAACGAATGCCGCAATGTGTGGCAGGTGGCGGGCTTGAGAATTCCGGCGCGCACGCGCGCCCGCTTCACCGCCCGCTGCAGGACTTCTTCCGACACGTGATGCCGGCCGCTGCGCCCGGTGCGCGGGTCGGTCGACAGGCGCGCCGACGGAAACAGGTATTGCCAGCCCGGTTCGAGCTCCGCACCGGGATACTTGCGCGCGAGCGCATGCGGCAGATGGACCCGCCCGCCACCGGAGGCACGATCTGTCGCATGCTGCACGAGCGCATGCTCGCGCTGGCGCTCGAGATCCGGTCGCAGGCTCACCGGCAGCGGAACACGCCGGTCCTTGCCGCCCTTGCCATCGCGCACCGTGATCTCGCCACGCGCGGTATCGAGATCCTTGATCCGCAGCCGCAGGCATTCGAGCAGCCGCATGCCGCTGCCATACAGCAGGCTGCCCATCAGCCAGCACGGTCCTTCAAGGGCGACAAGCAGACGCGCCACTTCCTCTCGCGACAGCACCACCGGCAACCGCCGCGGCCGCCTGGCCCTCACCAGGCCATCCATCCACGGCAGCTCGATCTCCAGCACCTCCCGGTACAGGAAGAGCAAGGCCGCCAGCGCCTGGTTCTGGGTGCCCGCGGAGACGTGACCCTCGGTAGCAAGCCCGGTCAGGAACGCCTCGACCTCGGTTTGCGCCATCTCACGCGGGTGACGCCGCCCGTTGGCGATCACGAAGCGCCGGATCCAGGCCACATAGGCCTGCTCGGTGCGCACGCTGTAGTGCTTCACCCGTAGGCGTGCGCGCACCTGGTCCAGTAAACGCGGCCGCTGCCCATCCGTTACGCCCTCGTTTCCGCCGGTGTAACTCATACGCCCGCCTTTTCGTCGGATAACGCAGGCAGCCTCCGCCCTACGGGAACGCCCGATGAATCCGCCAACGTGTTGATGCAGCGTAGGAATTTCCCCTCTTCCCGCCACGCCGTCGATATCCGATACTCGGTGCAACGCCGCGTTTTAGCGGTCCAATAGTTGTTAGGCACCTATGGAAGCAATTACGCACGCCTTTCAATCGCTCAGCTACTTGATCGAGGTATTCAGCCTCCTGATCGCAGTGGCAGGGTTCTACATCGCCTTCCGAGGGTACAAGGCTGCCGGAGCAATGATTGGGGTGGGTTCTGGGCTCCATGCTCTCGGGTACTTCTTGCTTATGCATGGGGGCCCGCAGAGTCAGCCCACCCCGCTCAAGTCCCTTCTGATTAGCGCCATGTACCCTGGCCTTCTCCTGCTCACCGTCGGTATTTGCTATTTGGCGCTCGCGCTTCAAAGGAGACGGGCGGTGCCTAACAATTCATTCAAGCCGAACCCGCTTCGCGGGTCGGCTTAATTCAGGCGTTAGCCGCCTATGGACATTCCTCCAGAGCCGAAAGAATTTCAGACTCTCTGCGGACGTATAGGCTTGGCGGTGATGTTCGGGCAAAAAGTGCAGTACGCCTTGGCTGGCTACTTTGCGCTTCACATGCGATTGCACGGTGGTGCTTCTGTTGAAGACGCTAAGGCACAGTTCGGGCGGCACCTTCAGGTAGCAATGGGCAACGTCATTGGTGACATCGAGCGTAGGGCACCGCTTCCGGACGACCTTTGGCAAAAGGTCAAGGCGTTTCAGGCCGAGCGCAACTGGCTTATCCATGACTTCGATCAGGAGGCAACTCCTGCTCTAATGCGCGGGGAGCAGTTCACTCGTTACATCGAAAGGATGCAATCAATCGCGACCCTTGGCCACGAAATTATGCAAGCTCTCAACGATGAAGGAGAGGCTCTTGGGCAAGGCGCCTAACAATTCATTCAAGCCGACGCCACTTCGTGGCGCGGCTTAATTCAAGCGTTAGACCTGCAGGGAGAGAAAGATGGGGGCTTGGGGAAATGGGTCATTTGATAACGACGATGCTGCTGACTTCCTTGCAGACGTCACTGACGGTTCCGATCTCGCGTTAGTTCGTGAGATCTTCGCTACCGTTCTAGGTGCTGAGGAGTACCTTGAAGCACCAGACGCCAGCCAAGCTATTGCCGCTGCGGAAATCGTAGCGGCGGCAGTTGGTCGGCCAACCCCTGCGGCCCAGGAAGAAGAGGAGCTATCTGAATGGCTTGCTCGGGTCAGTCCAGCCGCTGATCCAGACTTGATAAAACAAGCCGTGCAAGTCTTGGATCGAATCGTTGGTGAGAACTCTGAGCTTCGAGAGCTATGGGAGGAGACGGATGAGCTCTCAGATTGGGAAGCAACTGTTGCGGCCCTGCGATCGAAGCTGCAGGTCTAACAATTCATTCAAGCCGACGCCGCTTCGCGGCGCGGCTTAATTCAAGCGTTAGGCGCTACAAACGTGACAGAGCAGCCCTTCAGTCTCCATGACGCGACGCTGGTTTCGGCGCGGCTCGATTGGGCGTCGGGCACCTGTTGGCTGGACTTTGCGGGCTCGCCCACACATCCGGAGCCATTCCATCTACGCTTCGAGAATGTGGAGCAATTGGTCATGCCTCGGCAGGCGCCATGGGGGCCGTCCGTGTCGGTCCTGGAGCTAAGAGAGCCACAAACGGGCCGCTACGAGCTCGAGATGCAGTCAGGGGACACAATCGTGGTCGTAGCGCCTAACAATTCGTCCAAGCCGACGCCGCTTCGCGGCGCGGCTTAACTCAGGTGTTAGGGCCCATGAAAAGCATCCTCGCGGCCGTGGTACTCATCTCAGGCCAGGCTGTCGAGCGCGATGAGCACCCATCAACCGTGTGGGGCGAGGAAAAGAGCGTCGTGTCCTGCTCCCCGGCCACGCTCTCCGCGAGCGGAAAATTAGTACTTAGTCTCGCGCCAGACCATGGCCGAGAGTTGGCTGTACGGCGCGTCTCGGACAACACCTGGTATTTCCTCGTTGTTGGTCTGCCACCGACGGGCGTGCCACAGCTAATGACGCCTGAGGATTTCGCTATCGCCAAACGCGTTGAAGTTCCGGCAACGTTTGAGACAAGAGCTTGGGGCGCTTGGGCACCGCTCGAGCGTGTGTTCAACCGTCCTGGCGCGTATGAAGCTTACGTCTCGAACAACTTGGAGTCAGAAGATGGTGGCTACAGGTGTAGCTTTTACTACATGGGCATGAGCCCTAACAATTCATTCAAGCCGACGCCCCTTCGCGGCGCGGCTTAATTCAGGTGTTAGGCGGCTATGAACGCACTCGAAGTCTTTGGCCCGAGCATGACCGTCATCCTGATTGCCGTGGCGATTGGCTATTTCCTGCTGTCATTTGCTCCGGTCATATGGCCGGCCTTTGTCGCGTACAGGCATCGCTCTTGGTTTCCTCGCCCGGTTGTCTTTGCTCTTGTCGCGCTGCACTCTCGTACGGTGTCTTCTCGTTTTTCGCGTTTGCTGTTCTTCTCCCCGTTGAGCTGTACGGGATCTTCATAGCGCCGTCCTTGGAATCTTCTGGTGTTGCTACCGGAGCAAGCATTCTTTCATTGTCCGGTTTCTTCGCAGATTACTGGTGGGTACTCATTCCGCCGACCCAGTTGGCTATCACATGGCTCGTCACAGGACAGGTCGGGCGTCGCTGGGTGCACATCTGCGCAGCGCCGCCTCACAATTCATTCAAGCCGACGCCTCTTCGCGGCGCGGCTTAATTCAGGCGTTAGGGGGCTGGTGTGAGGTTCTTGTGGCTCATGCTTCTTTCAGCAGCGCTTGTCTGCTCCGCATGCACGTCTCGTCCAACAGTAGATGCTGCCCAATGCATGGCCCAAGGCGGTAAGGTTCAAGGTGTCGGCATGTTCGCAGCACCGGCATGCGTTTTTCCGTACGCGGACGCTAACAAGGCGTGTTCGGACAGCTCCGACTGCTTGGGCATGTGCAAGGCCGCTCCATATGCTGTCATCGGTGCTGCTGGTACTGGCACGTGCCAGCGCAATACGCATGACGTTTACGGGTGCTACAACGAGGTCAAAGCCGGGGTCGTTGTCGGTGGGATGTGCTGGGACTAGCCGTGACGCCCCCTAACAATTCATTCAAGCCGACGCGGCTTCGCGGCGCGGCTTAATTCAGGCGTTAGGCCTCATGCCAATCGATCTTGCAAGCTTCTGGGCAGAGAACTACTACAATCATCCACGGCTCACAGATGAGATGGTCGCCGTTGCCGAGTCACGCTTGGAGGTGCGGCTACCCACCGAGTTCCTTGCTCTACTTCAACGTCAGAACGGTGGATACACAGCGGGATTTGCACACCCGATGGCCCAGCCTACAAGTTGGGCCAAGGGCCATGTCCCGCTGCACGATCTGTTTGGGATCGTCACTGAGCCAGAGCATGAGACTGCCCAGAACCTCTTGAGCACCGAGTACATGACGCAAGAGTGGGGGCTTCCACCCAAGCAAGTTCTGCTGTCTGGTGACGGTCACTATTGGATCACGCTCGACTATCGGGCTGGAGACTCTCCATCGGTTGCGTGGATAGACGCTGAGTGCGATGAAGACATGCAAATTGCCCCGTCCTTCGCGGCGTTCCTCGCGGGCCTGGTGCCGGACACCACGTATGAGGCCTAACAATTCATTCAAGCCGACGCCGCTTCGCAGCGCGGCTTAATTCAGGCGTTAGGCCCTATGAATCCACGTGACCTCCTGACCAGCGCCCTGACCCTTCGATGGTCTGCTGGAACTCAAACCCTTGAGTTCATGCATGGAGATCTCCAGCAGTTCCCCCAGCCGCTGCTGCAAATTCGGGCGATGACTCTTGACGCTATGTCGTTTGATGACGCGTCGAAGTTCATTGGTGAGACAGTAGTGTTGTTGGTGCCGGAGCTCCGCGACAGGTACGTCGACCCGTTATCGGGAGAGCGCCGTGACGTCGCTGATGCCTAACAATTCATTCAAGCCGAACCCGCTTCGCGGGTCGGCTTAATTCAGGCGTTAGGGCTCACATGTCGATTGTCGAGCATCCCACCAGTCTCACTCCAGAAGAGTTTGAGCTCGCTGTAAAGGGCATTCTGGATGCTGCCGCTGGGACACTACTCAACTACGAGTCGAGGCACCTCGATGCACTCGCTGCCTCGGATGGAGAGTACGTCTTTGACGTAACAGCGCGGTTTGAGGCCTTAGGCGCAGGTTTCTTGGTGCTAGTCGAGTGCAAGCACCATCGGCGTAAAGTCGAACGACAAGATGTGCAAGTGCTTCACTCCAAGCTGCAGTCGGTTGGGGCTCAAAAGGGCATGCTTTTCTCTACGGCCGGGTTCCAGTCGGGCGCAATCGAGTATGCCGACGCACATGGAATCGCACTTATTCAAATAAAAGATGGCGGCTCCTCGTGGCTCACGCGGAGCACCGGCGCTCCAACGCCGCCGCCTCCTTGGGTTCGTATTCCCAAGTACGTTGGCTGGTGGCACAACGGATCGTCGATTTGCCTCATCTCCGAGGATCACGTCGAGTACACTCGCCGGGCACTGGGGCTTCCCGGTAGTGAGCCCTAACAATTCATTCAAGCCGAACCCGCTTCGCGGGTCGGCTTAATTCAGGTGTTAGAGCGCATCCAAAGTGTTTTGCAGACGGATCCTTTACATTCAAGTCTTCCCGCATCACTTCATGGGCCGCGTGGTCGGTGAGGACAAGAGGGCGCGTCGTGATTGTTACGCACTCGACAATTCGCGCGGAGATCCTGACTTCTTGCAGGTCCGCGAGACATTGCGGTCCTTAGTCGAGGAGCTGGCGCCTGGGTTCTCACTTCGCAAGCCCACTGCTCTTTTGCATTTCATCCCCGAGCACTATCAGCCGACGCAGAGTCAACTGGAGCTGTTCAAGAAGACCGCGGAGCGCTCGGGCATAGGGTCATGCTGGCTCTCCAAATGGGAGACGCCCAATACGGACAGGGAGCTCGAAAATGTATTCCGTGTGCTCTAACAAATCGTTCAAGCCGAACCCGCTTCGCGGGTCGGCTTAACTCAGGCGTTAGGCGTCTGAACATGATCTTGGGCAATTTGAGGACGAGCACATGACTCCCCCACTACAGAATTGCAGAGTTGACGTTCGCATCAAGCTAGCGCTTCTGTGGGTCTCCACAATGTTCTGCTTCATTTATGGCGACTACTTTGAGCTCTACACGCCCTATAAGCTCACCGCCATGCTCGACGGCCGGATTGGGCCTCTGGGCGACGTAACTCAGGGCAAGCTGCTTGGCACCTCAATCATGATGACCGCCCCAAGCCTAATGGCAGCTTTCTCGGTACTGTCAACGCCCGCCCTATGCAGGTGGGTCAATATTGTAGTTGCCACCATCTTCGTAGCAATAACCGTTCTGGTTATCCAAGGAGCATGGATCTTCTATGTGTACTTCGGCATCGTCGAGATCCTGCTCCTCCTGTCCATCATTTGGCTCGCGTGGAAGTGGCCGCGGTCAGACGCCTAACAATTCATTCAAGCCGACGCCGCTTCGCGGCGCGGCTTAATTCAGGTGTTAGGCGTCATGGACATTTGCACCCCGCACCCCAGGCTCTACTTCGACGCGAATTCGCAGTTGGCGGAGCGCTCGTATGCGCTGGTGCAAGGTACGCTGGATGATCTCGCTGCGCTCGGTCTTGATCCCGCAGCGGCGTGCGGCTTGCGCTTCACCTTCGTGCAAGAGGAGCTTCGGGAGTCGGAGGAGCTAGACGCGCTCATGTTCAACGGCACCATTTCCCACAGCCCGTCTTTCGGGCACTTCGCCCTGGCGGATGAGGGAGGCGCCCTTTGGCTGTCAGAGTTCCGCAGCCGTGACGCCTAACCATTCATTCAAGCCGACGCCACTTCGTGGCGCGGCTTAATTCAAGCGTTAGGTGGCGGGATGAGCATCTTCGACATCTGGAAATCCAAGAGGCCAAGGCCGATCGATCGAGTCGAGCTCGACAAACTCGGGCCTGTCGTCTGGTCAGATGATGATGAGTCTTGGCGAGGTAGTGTTGACGGAATCTCATTCTTCATCGGGATTGATGATTCCTCCGATTACCCGATTCAGCCTCTCATTGATTACACTGAGTCTGCGCTGCTCAACGACTGGCTTCGAGATGGCGTAAGCGCCGCGAAAGACAAGTACGTTGCCCAGCATCCTCAATTCGCTGATGAGTTGGCCGACTTGTCGATTGAATCAGTGCACGTCTATCTGCGCAAAGGTTTGCGGCATCTAAATTGTCATCTAGGGTATGGCGAAAACGACCGTTTCTGGGCTCTAGATTTCATTGACTCTCGTTGCACAGGCATGGGGTTCGACACGTGAGTCCGCCGCCTAACAATTCATTCAAGCCGACGCCGCTTCGTGGCGCGGCTTAATTCAGGCGTTAGGCTGCTAGGAAAGATCATCGTATGCCTGAAGAATCTCAGAGCCAGAACTGGAAGCTTGAGCTCCGATATGGTCGGATGGTCACGCCATACAAGCACTTCACCGCAATAGCGGATGGTATCGCTGGCGAACTGCAAGATGGGTTCGAGTGCCGCCCAGGACCAGCGGTCATGTCAATCAAGACTTGGGCGGCTGACGCCGACGAATCAGCTCATATGGCCCGCATCATCGGGCAACAAATCGGCTTCTCAGCTACCGGCGAAATTGAGATCTACGAGACTGAGGCTGAACAGCCTCCGGGCGAGAATCCGCACGGCTACGACATTAACTTTGTTCCGTACAACGAGGATTGAGCAATGAGTGCGCAGCCTAACAATTCATTCAAGCCGACGCCGCTTCGCGGCGCGGCTTAACTCAGCGTTAGGCGGCAAAGGGGGTTCCGGTGAACCGGGAAAAGGTCTGGGAAGCGACGTCCTACGCTTGGACCGAGATCGGCTTGGACAGCGACGACTTCGCGCGCTTCGCTCGAGAAGCGCAACTATCACCCGAGGAGAGGCCGGCGCTCGCACATGCAGTGTTCTGGCAGGTCTGCGGCGCCTTCGCACTGGAGACGGTATTTGCTCTCTTGCTCATGGGCGTCACGCTCCCGGACTGGTTCTTTCCTGACCCACAGCAGAAGGTTGCGCGCTGGCTGCGGCGGCCCTTGCTACTGTCGCTTCTCAATCCGCTGTGGCTCGTCGGCTATCCACTCTCGTGCCTGTTCGCGTTCCGCTATTGGTATCGTCTTCGCAAGGCGTCCGCAATGTTGTCGCGTGCCGCCTAACAATTCGTCCAAGCCGACGCCGCTTCGCGGCGCGGCTTAACTCAGGTGTTAAGCCTCATGCGAACCACTCTCGCTCTTCTGATATTCCTTCTTGCGCTCCCGGCTTGGTGCAGCGAGATACCGTCCTCTGAGCTGAGCATTGGGGGTGTTGTGTCAGGCGACACGAAAGCAAGGGTGCTTCGCCTCCTGGGCGAGCCTTCGCGCCGAGTCGATACTGGCGAAGGTATCGAGCTCCAGTACCCCGGCCTTGTCGCTACGGTAGGCTGGCTTGAGCAACGGGATGCGGGGGTGCAACGGCGCGTTTGGGCGCTCCGCGGTACCGGCCCGAAGGCTTGCACGCCGCGCGGCCTGTGCCCGGGCATGCCGGCCTCGGAAGTGAGTCGGCTGTATGGCCCTTCTGTACCAGTCCAAAGAGAGACAGGCACCTTCGTCGAGTACCAGCCAGCGGGTCTCAGCTGCTGGCTGCAAATTTCAGCGCCAGCCAGTACCGTTGAGGCCGTGGCCGTGGCATGCCAGCCATGAGGCCTAACAGTTCATTCAAGCCGAAGCCGCTACGCGGCTCGGCTTAATTCAGGCGTTAGGACGCAAGGGAACTAGCGTGGCAGCTTCGAGCAACAAGCTACTGATCGCCGGCGGCGTGCTGAGTGGCATGGCGGCCCTGGCACATCTGGCGTGCCTGGTGGTTGGCGCGCCACTCTTTCGCCTCTTGGGCGCCGGAGAGCAGATCGCGCAACTACACGCTGCAGGTCACTGGTACCCCACCGTGATGACGCTCGGTATCGCCGCTGTATTGGCAATCTGGGCTGCGTATGCACTCTCAGCTGGTGGCGTGATTCGGCATCTGCCGCTTCGCCGCACAGTTCTTTCTGCCATCACAGCCATCTACATCGTTCGCGGTGTGGCGTTCGTTCCGGTCATGGCCTACTTTCCGGGCAACAGCATCACCTTCTGGGTCGTGAGCTCATCGATCTGCCTGGCCATTGGTCTGGTGCACCTTGTGGGGTTGCGCCAGTCGTGGGGCAGGCTGGGTAGGCTTGCGGCCTAACAATTCATTCAAGCCGACGCCGCTTCGCGGCGCGGCTTAATTCGAGCGTAGGCCGCTTGTTGGAAAGTTGATGGGATCTCTAGAATTCATCTCTGCCGCATTCTTTCTCTCTGGATTGGCAAACTTCGGTCTGCGGTTTGCTGTCATCCGGTTTCTTCATCGCACCAGCCAGTTCCAGGCTGCTGATTCCCCTCGCACGTTGCTCTACTCAGATTTGCTGCCGTTGCGTGCTGCAACTCTCCCACGGCAGTCCGGGGCGGATCGCGCATTGACACTCGCTTACCTTTCTACTTGGGTGTTCTTTGTTGTCTTTGGCATCCTCATGGTCGTACTGCTAGTTCGCGGGCCACAATCGGCCTAACAGTTCATTCAAGCCGACGCCGCTTCGCGGCGCGGCTTAACTCAGGTGTTAGGCGCCGCGGGAGGCCTATGCAGCAATCGATGAAATTTGCAGATGCATTGCACGCTCGCCCCGAGCCGTCCGGAATTGATATCGCGTGCGGCCTGAAGCACTTCGCAATCATCACGTACGCATTCGACCCCTTGCGGTTTGCCGGCGTGATGCCTGATCGATTCAAGCTCGACACTGTCGGAATTGACGGGCAAGAGCGAGCACTCCTGTCAGTCGTACCGTTTATTGATGTGGACTTCACCTCAGCGGTCTTTCCTTTTCCATCCTTCGAGATGGGCCAAACCAACTACCGCATCTACATCATCGACCGAGAGACCGGCGAGAAGTGTGTCTGGTTCCTTGGTACCACACTCGACTCATGGACTCGGCTGATTCCTCACGCGGTTTGGAAGCTGCCTTGGTATGGCGGTCGGGTCGAGTTCGATGCGCACGCCGATTCCACCGGAATGTATGGGAAGTACTCGATGCGTACGCGTTCGCAATGGGCTCCGGCGTCAGTGGAACTCAAGAGCAAGCCACATCTTGATGAAATCGCGGGGTTCCCTGATCGGGAAACCGCGCTGGTGTACCTCACCCATCCTTTGCGCGGGTTCTATCACCGCCGTGACGGTCGGCTGGGCACGTATCACGTGTGGCACGACCGCCTCAACGTCCACATGGGCCACCTCGTTACCGCCAACTTCGGCCTACTGGACCGACTAGGGCTGGTACGGCTGGATGAGCAACAGAATCCGCATAGCGTTCTCCTAGACCCGTTGGCACATTTCACGATCTACTTGCCCCCAAGGGTCATTCCGGCAGCGCCTAACAATTCGTCCAAGCCGACACCGCTTCGCGGTGCGGCTTAACTCAGGTGTTAGAGCCCACTGATGGCGACTGGCAAATTCCTGTACAACTCACCATGCGACTTGGCTATCCGCAGGCGTGGGTTTTGGCCGTACGTGGTGCTGTATGGAGTAGTTTTTCTTCTTGTTGCTGTCTTTGCACTTCCAGCGCCGTTTCAGCTACCGCTAGTGGCACATCACGAGCGCATAGCTAGCGCATCGGCTTGGGCTTTTATAGGTTCTTACCCATTGTTTCATGCGCTTATGAAACCACGCACCTTTCAAACTTACGACAAGCTAGTCAGTAAATTTGTTTGCGCCGCACTTGGCATTGTTCTCCTCTGCTTCCTAGGGTTCTTCTTCCAGTTTACTTTGCCGGAGAATCCTGGTACTCGCACTGGCCGCGCGCTTTTCTCCAGCTTCTTTGTTGCGGCGACCTTCCTATTCGCCGCAAGCCTCACGGCTTCGTTAGCTTTATTCTTACTCATCGAGCCAATACGTGGCCGACTTGCACGTGGGCTCTAACAATTCATTCAAGCCGACGCCGCTTCGCGGCGCGGCTTAACTCAGGTGTTAGGCGCTTGAACGAGCATCCGCTGCTTTCGCTACTAGAAGTCACCGGGACTCTTCGAGAGCCGGCGCTAGAGCGCGAGCGGGCGGCGCGGGGCTGGTCCGTGGAGCGCATGTGCAACGAACTAGCCGTAGCAATTGCCGAGAGCTACATGGCCGGCTCGCTCGGTTTTGAGGCCGCGGACACGGCCATGAACTGGCTATGGCCCTATGGCTTCAATGCAGGCGGCCAGTACCTACCTGAGCCGTGCAACGAGATCTATCTCGCTTTCGATGCTGGCGAATGGAAGCGAAGTAGCGATCCAGCGGAGCTGGATCCAGAGCAGGCGTACACTCGCCCGAGGCTCTTGAAGATATTGGCTCGTGGCTACTCGGCAAGTGCCTAACAATTCGTCCAAGCCGACGCCGCTTCGCGGCGCGGCTTAACTCAGGTGTTAGGCCGCTCAATGACTGTCATTGTGATTTATGGGTTCACTGGAAAGTACTCTGGCAACGCGGAGTACACATGGAATCATCCGGAAGTCGGTGCAACTCATAAGTGCATGCTGTTTTTCCGCCAAGGCGCTGACTCGAATGAGTACCTGGCTGCCGTCGCAGAGTGCCGCAGGTACGGTTTCACGGAAATTGAGAACATGAGGTATGGCAAGCTTCAGGTCGAAGTTCTCAATACAGACTTGTACAGAGGTTTCGCCGGCTTCTACGAAGAAGCGCTGCAAGAGGGCAGCACTCTTCTGTTCTACCCAAACAAGGACGCGAGTGGCGCCGCGGCCTAACAATTCATTCAATCCGACGCCACTTCGTGGCGCGGCTTAATTCAAGCGCTAGGCAGCAGACCAAGCATATGCCGCACTTCACTGTCATTCTTTCTGGCCGGGGGATCGACCTACCATTTGATGATGCTCCCGTAGTTGGCTTCTTCACTACCAAGCGGGTCCGTGCTCCTGATCTATCAAGCGCGGAGGCATTGGCCAAAGTTCTTGTCTTGTCTGACTGGCACTCTGAGGGTAAGTACGTTCACGCCAACCGCGGCTCAATACCTTTGCTTTCGGTTGAGCAATCCTTTCCCGTGGGCTGGTTCGTCGGCACATTTACCCGCAAACCTTCGGGCTACACCTTCTACCGCCATGAGGACTAGACTGCTGCCTAACAATTCATTCAAGCCGATGCCGCTTCGCGGCACGGCTTAATTCAAGCGTTAGGTACCATGAAGAGTTCAAAAGCTGCTCCGACCAAGAACATTGGGGTTCTGTGCAGCCTCGCCGAGCTTGCTGACGGTTCACTGCGGGTGGTGCTCGATGACGTCCGTAAAGGGCAAGGCGAAACCAGTTGGTCGCACCAAAGCATTTTCACCTTCAAGGACTATGCCCCTGGCCACTTAGCTGACTTGGCAGAACTTCCAGAGAATGAATTAGCCGACTTTGGCTATTACGTCCTAACACGGCTACTTGTGAGCAACGGGCATGGCTCCTAACAATTCATTCAAGCCGAACCCGCTTCGCGGGTCGGCTTAATTCTGGTGTTAGGGCGCACAGGGGGCGCTCCTGCTATGGAAGTAATTAACAACCCTTGGTTTATCGGGATAGGCGGAGGGATCCTCAGCGGCCTGATTGTTACCTTTATCTCGCGGCTTGTCCTTTCACGAAGAGACAACCGCGAGTACACCCAGAAGGTTCTCGGTGCGAACCGCGAGGTCATTTATGCCATAAAGCCAGGAATATCCGAGGGCCACATCCCTGCGGGCGAGATCATCCAGTCATTGATTGAGGCAACAGCTAGGAAGTACGGTGTCGAGTCAAAGAGCTTGTATCGCACACCCGAAATCGCCCAAGAATTAATGAAAGAGGTCATGGATTCGAGCTTCATTTCTGCAAAGACAAAGGAGGACTACTGCGCAAGGCTCGCGACTCTCGTTACACCGCCTTCCACGCAAGCTCCGAGCCCGCTCGTGAAACCTAAAGATGATCGTCCGTCCTCTGGCATGGAGGAATATCGCGCACGCATGATCTCGATGATGAGCGTCATGATGGGGATGGTGGCAGCATCAATGACCCTGTTCATGGCTCTCTCTAAGAACGGACCTTTCTCATCACTTATTTTCGGCTCGAATCTTCTAGCCGTAATCGCGCCGGCAATCTCTGCAATGGCGGTGGTAATTGCCGCAGCAGTCGCAATGTCGGTCATGAAGATTCAGCGCAAGCACTTGGAAGAAAGGGCCAGAGCTAAGAGAGAACAGATCTCCAAGGCTCGTGCGGATGCGCCCTAACAATTCATTCAAGCCGATGCCGCTTCGCGGCACGGCTTAATTCTGGCGTTAGGCCGCAGTAATGAAACGCAGCATCTACGTTCCCGCTTTCATTGGCTTGTTAGTCGCGCTATCCCTGACGGCGGGCGTTCTCTGGTGGCTTTGGCAAAGAAGCCTTTCATACGCAGGCAACATTCGATGCAACCACGGCGGGCACTCGGTCTTTGCATGTGACACAGATTTCGGCAACTACGCGACTGCTGTGGTTCTTGTTGCGTTGCCGCTTATCGTGTGGCTTGCTCACAAGTCATTCTTTACACGGTTTAAGCATGGACGGTAGGCTGCGGCCTAACAGTTCATTCAAGCCGACGCCGCTTCGCGGCGCGGCTTAATTCAGGCGTTAGACAACAGGGGAGACATCATGGAAGGCCGACCAAAGCTAATCGCTATCGATCACGATGACTATCACGCCGAACATATCGGACGCACTCATGACGGGCGCCAGTTCATTCTCACCAACCCCTTTGACCCCGCCATCGGCGAAAACCCGGGGTGTGAATTCGTTGCGCTCTACACGTTCGACCTGTCCGGCCAGCTCATCGATGCAAAAATCGACAGCTTCGGTCCTCGCTCTAGCCTGGATGATGATGCTCGGCGTGCAAAGTACGACGAAAGGCTCATTAGCCTTGGAGACGTCTCATTCGAGCGAGTAGAGGTTGCTCCATTCTCCGTAGAACGTTTTGGCCTTGAGTTCGGTCTGATCGCACGGCCACCCGAAGAAGAAGATGACGCTTGGGCGGTAGAGATGCAACCCGGCAACTACATGGCCTTCTTTGAGCCATGGGACAGCGGGGAGTACGACACTTGACGGGCCTGTTGTCTAACAATTCATTCAAGCCGACGCCGCTTCGCGGCACGGCTTAATTCAAGCGTTAGGCGCTGAAATGAACATCCCCGATAGCATGAGAGAAGAGCTGGGACGCTGGAACAACGGCGCGGGAATTGATCTGGAAAGCTGGGTAGGCCGCATGGGCAATTACGCTCTCGCCACCGGCTACCTCACCCTGTTCTGGCCGGACTTCGTGGAGCATGAAGGCTACATACTTCGCAGAGGATTTTCCGAGGAATCGCTGAGGGGCTTTGAAAAACAGACCGGCTCCAGACGTAAGTCCGTGGAGTGGGTCATGAACCATCTCCACATTGCTGACATCCATTGCGGCGATGAGGACGAGCTGACGGAGGACAAGGTTGTAGTCCTTGGCCGGGCTCTAAAGCAGATCTACGAAGCAAAGCTGGCGCGTCAGTTTCCGCACTCGCCCTGCATCGTTGAATTCTATGAGCCGGAACCTGGCGGAGACCTCACAGACTACGAAATTTCTTTTTGGCAGGTGCGGCATGAGTCGGTCAGCGCCTAACAATTCATTCAAGCCGAAGCCGCTTCGCGGCGCGGCTTAATTCTGGCGTTAGGCCGCGCAAGGAGGTTCGAAGATGTTTAGCTCGACAGCGAGACTGGTAAGGACAGGCTCGCTATTGCTCGCTTTGTCAGCCGGGCTCTATTGGTGGTGGGGTCTACTCATTGTCCGCAGCTTCCCGCAGTGCGTCGGTGGCAATCCACCTGCCGGGACAGACTGTGCTCACTCGCTCCCCATATACGCCGCTATCGCTTTTTCGGTAGTTGCAGCGCTTTTCTTGGGGGCGGCAGCGGTTCGTTGGGCTCGCACTCGTCGTCGCGCCGCCATTACGGCCTAATAGTTCATTCAAACCGATTCCACTTCGCGGACATCAAAAGGATTTGAGATGTTTAAATACATATCCAGCGCCAAGCTCAACCTCTGTGTACTGGCGCAGATCATTGGGATCATTTTAGTCGTCAGGGCCACGCCGTTCGCCCTTTTCACAGGGATAGCACTGTTCTTGCTGGGAGCAATTCTCTATCGCCGGGAGCTGCGCCGTGTTCTTGCGACCAGAGAATCATCTAAGGCTAATGCCTAGTGATTCGTTCAAGCCGATGTCGCTTCGCGGCACGGCCCGCTTCGGCACGGCTTAACTCAGGCATTAGGCGACACAGGAAGCGAGACGCGTCCGTGAATAAAGAGCACCCCCTTTCGTTGAGCGGTTCTTGCCACTGTGGAGCGGTCCGGCTCAGTCTGCCGGCCGTCCCCGAGACCGCGACACGCTGCAACTGCTCCTTGTGCCGGCGCACGGCCGGCATCTGGGCGTATTACGAACTCGGTAGCGTCTCTATCCAAGGTCATCCGATGAACACGGAGAGCTACGTGTGGGGTGATCGCAGCCTGATCAATTTCCGCTGCAAGACCTGCGGCATTGCCACGCACTGGGAGCCCATAGAACCCAAGCCCGGCGCTCGCCACGGCGTCAATCTCCGCAACTTCGAACCAGCATTAGTAGCCTCAGTCACTGTACGGCGGTTTGATGGCGCGGCCACATGGAAATTCCTGGATTGAACTCTTCCGACCTCTTGCAGGTGGCGCTCGTAATGGCGCAGGCGCCGCCTAACAATTCGTCAAAGCCGATGCAGCTTCGCGGCGCGGCTTCATTCAGGCGTTAGGGCGGAAAACATGGATCCGTGTGTGTTCGTCAATGCGCTGAGGACTGAGTGCGCGAATGCCGCCATCCTCGGCTGTATAAGCACATATCAATCCCCGTCCGGTCGCAGACCCGCACAGAAGCCACTTCACCTTTGCGACTGGTAACGGGGTGTGGATCCCGCCGATCAAACAAGATTTCTCGCAGCAATGCGAGATCCAGCGCATGCAAGGCTTGTTGGCGTCCTGTGCGATCTCACGGCGTTCGTGCAGTTGAGGATCAACCTCAGGGGTCCGGATGCAGACTTACAGCGGCCCTCGGTGGCGCGACATCCATTAATTCGCCGCGACATGAGCACCTTCACTAGTTGCTGTAGGCTGAAGCCGAGATTGATTCAAGTTGAACCCATTTCGCGGATCGGCTTTAAACTCTGGCGTCAGGCTTCGGCAGCACGTCATCGGATGACTGGAGATACATGAAATTTCAAAAGAATTTGCTCGCAGGCTTAGTGGGCGTCACCCCGATAGCTGCCATAGCTGCGGAGACTACGTCTCAGGCGCAGCAATCTGCGCGTTTCGGGGTGTCCGGGCTCTGGGTTCTCGCAAATATCAGCTATGCCGGCATGCGGGCACAAAACAACCCTAGCGCCGGTTGGCGCATCCTTGCTTTCATCTCCGGCTTCCCGGGCACATTGATTTCCTTCCTAGTTGTACCGGAAGGCGGTGAGCGGGCCTATGGCATCGAGATTCCGCGGAAGCGCTAGAACCTCAGGCCTAGCGCTCCGTTGAAGCCGATGGGCCTTCGCGGCGTGGGTTGACGCACTTTTTGGGCCACTACCATGATTTATCGCATCCCGATCATTATTTTGGCTTTAGCCATCTCTTGGACTGCCCGCGCGTCAGAGAACCTGCCGCACTTTGTTCAGGACCTGGTAGAGCGTTACAAGCAAATGCCGCCGAGGTCCAGCCCTGGTGCGGTGTGGCGCTACCAGTACGAGGGACGGGTTGTTTATTTCGTTCCAAGGTTGCCGTGCTGCGATATTCCGAGTGCGCTCTACACTGCAAGCGGAGAGCTGCTATGCCATCCAGATGGCGGCTTTACTGGTTTGGGAGATGGCACGTGCCTCGATTTCTTCGGTAAGCGGACGTCTGAGCGGTTGGTATGGCGAGATGCGCGAGGGACGCCTGAACCTTCAGAGCCTGTACGTGTGCGCCCCTGACATGTGGCCTCACAATTGATTCGACGCCGCCCCGCGGCGCGGCTTAGCTTGGTTCAGGCATTTCAGGAATCAGTGCGCACTGACGCATTCTTGATCCTCTGGAGCAGTCAATGACCGCTTACGCTATTGCGGTGATACGAGAAACCCGGTTTGGCGACGCGATCAGAGATGCTTGAAGCGCATCGACGGCACACTGGCGCCTTTCTCTGGCGAGCACCGTGTGCATGGCGGCCCTACCAACCGCTCGAGGGTGCATGATCCGGTGACTTGGTCGTCATCGAGTCCCCTCCATGGAGCAGGCTGAAGGTTGGTACAACTCCGACGCGTACAGCGCGATCCGGCACTTGCGTACCGAGCACACGGAGGGTGATGTGCTTCTGGTTCAAGGCGTACCGGAGGGCTACAGGGGCGCGGATGTTCTCGGCTGACGGCGTGGGATGCGCCTGACAATCCATTCGAGACGAACCCGCTTCGTGGCTCGGCCTGTTCCAGGTGCCGGGAACTACAGGGAGATCATGGATCGCCCGGACCCGATGATGCGCGAACCCGTCCATTGCGGCAGCCGGCCTCCGGGCCCGCCCGCTCCAGTGTGTGCCGTGGAGGCGAACGTGAGCGAGATGCTGGTCAACATCGACGTCGAATCGATCGACGTGGCCGAGCGCTTCTATTGCGCCGCATTCGAGTTGCGCCCGGGGCGCCGGTTCGGGGCCGGTGCGCTGGAGCTGCTGGGCGGCACCTCGAGGCTCTACCTCCTGGCGAACGCCGCGGGCACGCGGGCATGCGCCGGCGCCCATGCTGGACGCAGCTACACCCGGCACTGGACTCCGGTGCATCTGGACATCGTGGTCGACGATCTCGAGCGCGCGGTCGAACGCTCGCTCTCGGCCGGCGCGCTCCAGGAGCAGACGATCCGGCAGGCGGTCTGGGGACGGATCGCGGTGATGTCGGATCCGTTCGGGCATTGCTACTGCCTGATCGAGTTCTCCGCTTCCGGCTACGACGCGATCGCCACCTGACGGCCTCGCACGGGCCGCTCAACCGCGCCGCTGCAGGCTTCGCGCGGCCCGGGTCTTTTGCACGGCAGCACTCAAGCGCCGCGCGTGCCGGCCGTTAATGGAGATGGAACTCGTGCAGGGCCTCCCTGCGCGATGCCCGCGTGCCCGGCCGGACACCGGTGGGCGCGCGCCCGCCCCCCCCGTACGCCGGAACGGCCGTCCATGTTGCGCACGATCCGCCCAGACCAGCTCGTCCCCGGGATGTATGTCCAGCGCCTCTCCGGCTCATGGCTGGATCATCCCTTCTGGCGACGGTCTTTCGTGGCGGATGCCGATGCGGTGACGCGGATCCGCGAAAGCGGCGTGCCCGATCTGGTGATCGACGTGAGCCTCGGCCTCGCGCCCGAGGACGGGCTCGTGGGCCACGCCCGGGTTGCCGGCGTCGGCGCCGCACACGCGCCGGAGCAGACGTCCGCGGCCATCGATGTCGAGGTGTCCGCACCGGCGACGGCGACGTCCTCGGCGCCGGGCGGGCAGGCATCGCCGCCCGCGTCCGCGGTGTCGACATCGACGTCCGCGGTGGCCGCGAGCTTCGAACACGAGGTCAGGAGCGCGCGCGAACTGCTCGAGTCCGGGCGTGCCCTGGTCGAGGCGATGTTCAACGAGGCCCGCCTGGGGCGATGCGTGGACACCGCGAGCGCGGATCCGTTGATCGACGCGGTGTGCGAGTCGGTGCTGCGCAATCCGCACGCGCTGGTCAGCGTGGCGCGTCTGAAGACGGCCGACGACTACACCTACCTGCACTCGATGGCGGTGGCCGGCCTGATGACCGGGCTCGCGCGCCGCCTGGGCCTGGCCGAGGGCGCCGTCCATGCGGCAGCCAAGGGCGGCCTGCTGCACGATATGGGGAAAGCGGTCTCGCCGCTCAACGTGCTCAACAAGCCCGGCAGCCTCAGCGAGGACGAATACGCCGCGATGCGCCGGCATCCGGAGGACGGGCACCGCCTGCTGGTCGAGAGCGGCGTCGACGACCCCGCCACGCTCGACATCGCCCTGCACCACCACGAGAAGATGGACGGCACCGGGTATCCGCACCGGTTGCCGGGTGAGCGCATCTCGCAGATGGCTCGCATGGCGGCGGTCTGCGACGTGTACGACGCGATCACGTCCGACCGGCCCTACAAGCGCGGCTGGTGCCCGGCCGAATCGCTCAAGCGCATGGCCTCGTGGACGGGGCATTTCGATCCGGTGATCTTCCAGGCGTTCGTCAAGAGCCTGGGCATCTACCCGGTCGGCACGCTGGTGCGGTTGCAGTCGGAACAGTTGGCCGTGGTGATCGAGCAGTCGCCGGCCGCACTGCTCAAGCCGCGCGTGCGGGTCTTCCACTGCATCCGCCGCCGGACACGCGTGCTGATGTACGAGACGGACCTCTCGGCGCCGGGGTGCACGGACCGCATCGTGCAATCCGAGGCCCCCGGCGACTGGGGCCTGCGCGACCTGGAGAAACTCTGGCTGCCCTGATCCGCCCGGCGATCAGGTGGCCGCCGCATCGCGGTCTTCGTGCTCGCGCACGCGGAACCACGCGGCATAGAGCGCCGGCAGGAAGGTCAGCGTCAACAGGGTGGCCACGGTGAGCCCGCCCATGATGGCCACGGCCATCGGCCCGAAGAACACGCTGCGCGAAAGCGGAATCATCGCCAGGATGGCCGCGAGCGCGGTCAGCACGATCGGCCGGAACCGGCGCACGGTCGCGTCGATCACCGCGTCCCAGCGCGCGTGGCCGGCGGCGATGTCCTGCTCGATCTGGTCCACCAGGATGATCGAGTTGCGCATGATCATGCCGGCCAGTGCGATCGTGCCGAGCATCGCGACGAAGCCGAACGGCACCCGGAACACCAGCAGGAACAGGGTCACGCCGATCATGCCGAGCGGTGCGGTGAGCAGGACCAGCGCCGCGCGCGAAAAGCTGCGCAGCTGCAGCATCAGCAGCGACACCACGACGAACAGGAACAGCGGCAGACCGGCCCTGATCGAATCCTGGCCCTTGCCCGAGTCCTCCACCGTGCCGCCGGTCGCGAGCCGGTAGCCGGGCGGCAGGGCGTCGCGGATGGCATCGAGCGTGGGCAGGATCTGCCCCACCACGGTCGGCGGGGTGACGCCGCCACGGATGTCGGCGCGCACGGTGACGGTGGGCAGGCGGTCCCGGTGCCAGATGATGCCGTCTTCGAAGGTCGATTCCAGTCGCGCCAGCTGGGCCAGCGGCACCGGCTGCCCGCCCGGCGTCGGCACGGCGAGGCTGGCGAGCATGTCGAGCTGGCCGCGCTCGTCCTCGGCGCCGCGCATGACGATGCCGATCAGCTCGTTATCCTCGCGATAGGTGCTGATCTGCAGCCCCGAAACCGAGCTCGACAGGAACTGCGCGAGCTGCTGCGAACTGACGCCCAGCACGCGCGCGCGCTCCTGGTCGACCACCAGGCGCACGACGCGACTGGGCTCGTCCCAGTCGAGGTTGACGTTGGTGGCGTGCGGGTTGGCGCGCACCTGCTCGGCGACCTGCACGGCGATCGCGCGGACACGTTCGACGTGCTCGCCCGAGACACGCAGCTGGATCGGATAGCCCACCGGCGGCCCGGTTTCAAGCCGGGTCACGCGCAACTGCAGCTCGGGGAAGCGCTGTGCGACCTCGTCGGTGAGCCAGGCGCGTACCTGCTCACGCGATTCGACATCGGTGGTGGTGACCACGAACTGGGCGAAGTTCGCCTGCGGCAACTGCTGGTCGAGCGGCAGGTAGAACCGGGGCGAGCCGGTGCCCACGTAGGCCACCCGCGAATCGATGCCGGCCCGGCCGTCGAGCATCGCGTCGAGGCGCGCCGCGGCAGCCTCGGTGGCGCGCAGCGAGCTGCCTTCCGCCAGTTCCATGTCGACCATCAGCTCCAGACGGGTTGAGTCGGGAAAGAACTGCTGCGGCACGAAGCGGAACAGCAGCAGAGACGCGACGAACAGGGCTGCCGTCAGCCCGATCACCAGCCAGCGATGGCTCAACGACCAGTGCAGCCAGGTGCGGAACCGCCGGTAGAACGGCCGCTGGTAGGGATCGTGATCGTGCGCATGCGGCGCGCGCGGTGCGAGCGCGAATGCCAGTGCCGGCCAGCGATCGGCCGCGCGCAGGCGCGCGGCACGCCAGCGGGCGGCCGGCGAGCCTGGGCGCGGCGGCTGCGGGTTGGCGAGGTCGGGCAGCATCTTCTCGCCGAGCAGCGGAATGAACAGCACCGCGGCGATCCACGACACCACCAGCGCGATCGTCACCACCTCGAACAGCGAGCGCGTGTACTCGCCGGTGCTCGACGCGGCGGTCGCGATCGGCAGGAAGCCGGCCGCGGTGACCAGGGTGCCGGTGAGCATCGGGAACGCGGTGTGGGTCCACGCGTAGCTGGCCGCGGCGAGTCGGGAGTCGCCCTGCTCCATGCGGATGGCCATCATCTCCACCGCGATGATGGCGTCGTCGACCATCAGCCCGAGCGCGAGCACCAGGGCGCCGAGCGAGATCTTGTGCAGGCCGATGCCGAACTGGTCCATCGCGATGAAGGTCATCGCCAGCACCAGCGGGATCGACACCGCGACCACGAGTCCAGTGCGGAAGCCCAAGGAGACGAAGCTCACCAGCAGCACGATGATCACCGCCTCGGCGAGCACCTTGATGAACTCGCCGACCGAATCGCGCACCGCGCGCGGCTGGTCCGAGACGCGCCGCAACTCCATGCCCGCCGGCAGCGTTTTCTGCAGCTCGGCGAAGCCGGTCTCCAGCGTGCGGCCGAGGGCGAGGATGTCGCCACCGTCGTGCATCGCCACCGCGATGCCGATCGCGTCCTGCCCCATGAAACGCATGCGCGGCGCGGCGGGATCGGCGAAGCCGCGCTCCACGCGCGCGATGTCGCCGAGGCGCACGCTGCGCTCGCCGGCGCGGATCGGAAACTCGCGGATCGCCTCCACCGACCGGAACGCCCCGTCCACGCGCAACTGCACCCGTGCGTCACCCGTTTCGAAGAACCCGGCCGGCACCACCGCGTTCTGCTCGGCGAGCGCCTGCTGCACGGCCGACATCGGAATGCCCAGCGTCGCCAGGCGCGTGTTGCTCACCTCGATCCAGATCTTTTCGTCCTGCAGGCCGACCAGCTCGACCTTGCCCACGTGCGGAAGCTGCTGCAGCTGGCGCTGGATGCGGTCGGCGTAGTCTTTCTTCACCGCATAGTCGAAGCCTTCGCCGGTGAGCGCGTAGATGTTGCCGAAGGTATCGCCGAACTCGTCGTTGAAGAACGGGCCGATGACCTCCTGCGGCAGCTGCGGGCGCAGGTCGCCGACCTTCTTGCGCACCTGGTACCAGAGATCGGGGATTTCGCCGGAGCGCATCGAATCGCGGGCGAAGAAGATCACCTGGGATTCGCCCGGGCGCGAGTAGGACCGCACGAATTCGTACTCGCCGGTTTCCATCAGCGTGCGCTCGATGCGCTCGGTGACCTGGCGCGCGACCTGGTCCGCGGTGGCGCCCGGCCACTGGGTCTGGATGACCATCGCCTTGAAGGTGAACGGCGGATCCTCCGATTGCCCGAGACGCGAATACGACCAGATGCCGGCGACCGCGACCACCAGCATCAGATAGACCACGAGCGTGCGATTGCCGAGCGCCCATTCGGACAGGTTGAAGCGGCTCATCCCGGCGCTCCGCATCGCGACGTCGATCCGCGGACGGCGTCATGCCGCAAGACGGTGGCGAGGTCTTCGCTCGATGACCCTGGCGACGCGGGGCTCACTTGACCGGCCCCTGGGCTGCAGACCCCACCCGCACGGGCCGGTTGTCGCGGTCCACCGGCGCGACCAGTTGGCCCTCGCGCAGCAGGTGGCCACCGGCCGCGACGACCAGCGCATCGGCGTCGAGCCCTGCACGCACCGGCACCGTGCTCGCGCCGTAGGGGCCCGTCTCGACCGGCACCCGGCGCAATGTGCCATCGCCCGGATCCACCACCCAGACCGTCTTGCCGCCATCCGCGCCCGGCTGGATGGCCGCCAGCGGAACACGCAGCGCCCGGTCGTCGCCCGCCGGCGCGAGGAACACCCGCGCGCTCTGGCCCAGTTCGACGTCTCCGGCGTCCGCATCCAAGGCGACCCGCGCGGCATAGGTCCGGGTCTGCGGATCGGCGGCGGCGGCGATTTCGCGAATGGTGCCGGCAAGGCGCACGTCCGGCCGGCTCCACAGTGTGATCTGGGCAGGCTGGCCGAGCCGGTAGCGTTCGATGCCGAGCTCGGGCAGCGCGATCGCCACCTCGCGCCCGTCGTCGCCGGCCAGCGTGTAGATCGGCTGGCCGGCGGCGACCACCTCGCCGGCTTCGGCCTGGCGGCTGGCGATCACACCGGCGCGTGGCGCCAGCAGGCGGGCATACCCCGCCTGGTTGCCGGCGACATCGGCCTGGGCGCGGGCGGCACGGACCTGCGCCTGCGCCGCCCGGTATGCGGCGTCCTGGGCATCCATGGTCGAGCGGCTGACCAGTTGCTGGTCGACGAGTTGTGCGTATCGCGCCCGGTCGGTGCGTGCACGCGCGTACTCGGCCTCTGCCGCCGCGAGCTGGGCCTGCGCCGATTGCGCCTGCAGGCGCAGGTCGGCGGGCTCGATCTCCGCCAGCGGTTGTCCCTGCTCCACCCGCGCGCCGGCGTCCACGAGCCGCCTGATCAGTCGCCCACCCACCTGGAAGGCGAGCGGACTCTCCTCGCGGGCCCGGATCTCGCCGGCGAACGAGGCCTGGTCACGCGCGGCCATATCCGCGGGGCGGGTCACCAGGACCGGGCGCGGGGCTTCCGGCGCGGCGGCTTCGCGCGTGCAGCCCGCCATGGTCATCGCGAGTCCGACGGTCAACAGGCACGCGGATCGCGCTCGGCGGTGAAGCAGGAGGGCGGGACGGAGCATGGGCCGGCCTGAAAGGGAGGGATACGGAGGCGTATCCTATATTTTCAGAACTCGTTGGTATAGTATTAGGCGCATGAGCAGCCGCCCTTCCCCCGAGGCCCTGCCGGAAGCCCGAAGCGCGGGCCCGGGACGTCCCAAGGACCTGACCAAGCGCGCCGCGATCCTCGCCGCGGCCGAGCGCATGTTCCTGCAGCAGGGCTTCGAGGGCGTCAGCATGGACCAGATCGCGGCCGAGGCCGGGGTGTCCAAGCTCACCGTCTACAGCCATTTCGGCGACAAGGACACGCTGTTCACCGAGGCGGCCGCCGCGTATTGCGAACAGCAGATGCCCGCGTCGGTGTTCGAGCCTGCGTCGGGCACGCCGATCCGCCAGCGGCTGATGGAGGTGGCCGAGGCGTTCTTCGCGATGATCGGCTCGCCCGAAGCCATCGCCGGCCACCGCCTTCTGTGCACGCCGCAAATGGTCGAGAAGCGACTGCCGCAGCGGTTCTGGAAGAGCGGCCCCGAGCGCGTCCAGGCCGCATTCGCGGAGCTGCTGCGCCGGCGCGTCGAGACCGGCGACCTCGACATCGAGGCCACGCGGGTGGACACCGCCGCGGCGCAGTTCTTCGTACTGCTCAAGGGCGACCTGCACCAGCGCATGGTGTTCGACTGCGACGATGCCGGCACCTGCGCCGCGCAACGGCGCGCGCACCTGGACGCGTCGGTGGACATGTTCCTGCGCGCCTACGGCGCACGCCCCGCCCGGTGAGCGCGACGGGCGGCATGCCGTCCGGGCCGGTGACTTCCGGCACTGCGTGAACAGGGAGGCCCCCGCGATGATGACCCTGCCCGCGACCGCTAGAATTGCCGCTGGCGAACGAAGGAAACCGCAACGATGACGATCGACTACGCCAAGGCCCGCTCGGCCATGGTGGAACAACAGGTCCGCCCCTGGGACGTACTCGACCCGCGCGTGCTCGAGACGATTTCCCGCGTGCCGCGCGAGGCCTTCGTCGCCGATGCGCATCGTGCGCTCGCCTATGCCGACATGGAACTGCCGATCGGACACGGCGAGTCCATGCTCAAGCCCGTGGTCGAAGGCCGGGCGCTGCAGGCGCTGGAGCTGGCCCCGGGCGAGAGCGTGCTCGAGATCGGCACCGGCAGCGGCTATCTCGCCGCGTGCCTGGGCTATCTGGCGCGCGAGGTGCTGAGCCTGGAGCGCCATGCCGATCTCGCCGACGCCGCACGCGGGCGTCTGATGGCGCAGGGCATCGCCAATGTCGACGTGGTGACGGCCGACGCCTTCGTCTGGAACACCGACCGCCGCTTCGACGCGATCTGCGTGGGCGGGGCCGTGGACGTGGTGCCCGAGCGCTTCGTCGGCTGGCTGCGTCCCGGCGGTCGGATGTTCATCGTCCGCGGCCGTGCACCCGCCATGGAAGCCGTGCTGGTGACCCGCACCGGCGAGGACGTCAACGCACCGCGCATCGAGTCGTTGTTCGAAACCGGGCTCGCCTATCTCGCAGGCGCCGCGCCGGTGCCGCATTTCTCCCTCTGATCGTCGAAGGATCTCCCCGATGTTCCGCCGCCCCCTGTTCCTGTCGCTCGCGCTGGCGCTGACGTCCAGCCCGCTGCTGGCCGCCGATCTCGTCCAGACCTACGAACTGGCCCGCACCAATGATCCGACGCTGTCGATCGCCGAATCGCAGCGGCTGTCGACCCGGGAAGGCGCGGTGCAGGCGCGTGGCGCCCTGCTGCCGCAGATCGGGGGCAGCGCGTCGCTGACCGACAATCGGGTCGAGGGCCTCTCCGGCCGCGCACGCACGCGCAGTTACGGCGTGAGTGCCAACCAGGCCCTGTTCGACTGGACCCGGGTATCCAACCTGCGTTCGCAGCGCGCATTGAGCACCGCGGCCGATTTCCAGCTCGACGCGGACAACGATGCGCTGATCACGCGCACCGCGGCGGCCTATTTCGACGTGCTGATCGCCACCGAAACCCTGGCCGCGGCCGAGGCGGCGGAGGCGGCGTTCCAGCGCCAGTTCGATTTCGCCGACAAGCGTCTTGAAGTCGGTCTCGCGCCGATCACCGACGTGCACGAGGCCCGCGCGCAGTACGACAGCGCGCGCGCCAACACCATCGTCCAGCGCAATGCGCTGCAGGACGCCTACCAGGCCCTGGCCCAGATCACCGGCTCGGAGATCCGCGACCTGCGTGGCCTGCCCGACGATTTCACCCCGCAGCTGCCGGAAGGCCGCGACGCCGAAGCCTGGGTGGCCACCGCACTGGCGCAGAACCCGCAGCTGCAGGCCCTGAGCTACCAGGTCACCGCGTCGGAGTACGGCGTCGACGCCGCGCGCTCGGGCCATCTGCCGACCCTCGACCTCGGCGCGAGCTACGGCAAGAGCGATACCTGGGGCCGCGAGAATGTCGGTTCGCTCGGCCGTGCCAGCGAAACCAACAGCATCGGCCTCACGCTGACCGTGCCGATCTTCAACGGCGGCGTGACCCAGTCGCGCGTCCGCCAGTCGATCGCGCAGCGCGACATCGCCGCCGACCAGTACGAGGCGCAGCGTCGTGCGATCGAGCGCAACACGCGCAATGCCTATCAGGGTCTGGTCGCGGGCATCACCGAGGTCGAGGCGCGTCGCCTGGCCCTGGTGTCGGCCAACAGCGCCTACGAGGCCTCGCAGGTCGGCCTGGAAGTGGGCACGCGCACCGTCATCGACGTGCTGATCAACCAGCAGAACCTGTTCTCGGCGCGCCAGCAGTACGCGTTCGCCAAGTACAACTTCCTGCAGAGCCGGCTGCTGCTCGAGCAGGCGGCGGGCACGCTGGACATCGGCAATCTGCAGGAGATCAACCGGCAGCTGACGGTCGACGTCAACAGCGTGGGCGCATCCACCGGCACCGGCAGCGGCGTCAACCGCTAGGCGTCGCGCCAGGCTCCACCGCTCGACGGCGCGGATCGCATCCGCGCCGTCGTCGTATCCGGCGTCGGCAGATCCGCCTCGATCAGCTCGAGCGTGCGGCGCAGGGTGCCGCGACCGGCCGCGACCAGCGCACGCCCCGATGCCGCCATTTCCGCACGTGCCCCGGCGTCGCCGAGCAGCGCGGCCAGATGCGCGTACACCGCATCCGCATCGGCGCCGATCCTCAGCGCGCCTGCCTTGCCCAGCTGGCGCGCGATGTCGGTGAAGTTCTGCAGGTGCGGCCCGGTGACGACCGGCACCCCCACCGCTGCCGGCTCCAGCAGGTTGTGGCCGCCGATGTCCTGCAGGCTGCCGCCGACGAAGGCGACGTCCGCGCAGCCGAAAAACAGTCCCAGCTCACCGAGTGTGTCGAGCACGAAGACGTCGTCGCCCGCATCCGGCCACGTGGTCAGGGCGCGTGTCGCGACCCGCCAGCCGGCGTCGACCGCCAGCTGGGACGCGCCGCGGAAGCGCTCGGGGTGCCGCGGCGCCCAGACCAGCAGCAGATCGGGCCAGTGCGCGCGCAGGCGGCGGTGCAGGTCGACGACGATGGCTTCCTCGTCGGGATGCGTGCTCGCCGCGATCCATACCGGCCGCGCGCCGGCGCCGGCGGTGAACTCGGCGGCGAGCGCGGCGACGGCGGTCTCGTCGACCGTGATGTCGTATTTGAGGTTGCCGGTGTCGAACACCTGGTCGCGCAGCGCCCCGAGCTTGACGAAGCGGCGTCCGTCGTCCGCCGACTGCGTGGCGACCTTGTCGACCGTACGCAGCGCGCGCCCCACCAGCGGGCGCAGCACACGATAGCCGCGCAGCGAGCGTGCCGAGAGACGCGCGTTGACGATGACCGTCGGCACGCCGGCATCTCGGCAGCAGAACAGCAGGTTCGGCCAGAGCTCGGTCTCCACGATCAGGCCGATGCGCGGCCGGAACCGCGCGAGGAACCGGCGCACTGCGCCCGACAGGTCGTAGGGCAGATAGACGTGTTCGACCCGCGGACCCCACAGCGCGCGCACGCGCTCCGATCCCGTCGGCGTGATCGTGGTCACCAGGAGCCGGCGCGCGGGGTCGCGCGCGAGCAGAGCATTGATCAGCGGCGCCGCAGCGTTGACCTCGCCCACCGACACCGCATGCACCCACACCGGCGCCTCCACCGGCGCGCCGGAATAGACGCCGTAACGCTCGTTCCAGCGCTGCAGGTAGGCGGGCTGGCGGAAGCCGCGCCAGATCAGGTGATACACCGTCACCGGCACCAGTACGTACAGCAGGGCCGAGTACAGGCCGCGCAACAGGCGTTCGGTGAGGTCGGACGGCATCGCGACAGGATAGCGGATGGCCCACCGCACCGATGCCGCGCGGTCGGCTGCGATGCACGTCCTACAATGCTGCGATGGCACCATCCGCGCCCCGGCCCCGTCCTCCGCTCTCGCCCCGGCATTGGCCCGTCTGGCTCGGTATCGGACTGATGGCGCTGGCCGCGCGCTTGCCGTGGCCCGTGCAGCGTGCGCTCGGGCGCGGGCTGGGGGATGGGCTGCGGCGCGTGCTGGGCCGTCGCCGCGAGGTCGCCGTGCGCAATCTCGCCCTGTGTTTCCCGGACCTCGACGACGCGGCGCGCGACGCCCTGCTGCGCCGCCATTTCCATGCACTGGGCATCGGCCTGTTCGAATTCGCACGCGCCTGGTGGGGTTCGGTCGATGCTCTGCGGCGCGGGCTCGTGATCGAAGGCCTCGAACACATCGAGGCCGCGCGTGCGGGCGGGCGCGGCGTCATCGTGGTCTCCGGGCACTTCACCACCCTGGAAATCTGCGGTCGCCTGATGTGCGACCGCGTGCCCTTGGCCGGCATGTACCGCCCGCACACCGAGGCGGCCATGGAATGGGCGGTCCGTCGTGGCCGCGAGCGGTATGCCGCGGCGATGTTCCCCAAGCGGGACGTGCGCGGCACGGTGCGTCATCTCAAGCGCGGCGGCCTGCTCTGGTACGCGCCCGACCAGGACCCGAGCGGTGGCGACGCCGTCTACGTGCCGTTCTTCGGGCGACCGGCCCACAGCCTGACCTCGACCCACCAGCTGGCGCGCATGTCCGGTGCGGCGGTGGTGCTGTTCGGCCACCGGCGGCGCGAGGATGGCGGCTATACGCTCACCCTCTACCCCGCGCTCGCCGACTATCCCGGCGACGATGCCACCGCCGATACCGCGGTGGTGATGTCGGGCATCGAGGCGATGGCCCGTCTCGCGCCGGATCAGTACCTGTGGATCCACCGCCGCTTCAAACGCCAGCCCGACGGCGCTGCCGTCTACGACTGAGTCGGCGCCGGAGTCCGATCCGCCTCGCGCTGCCGGCCTGGTCGTGCGCGGCGCGCGGCAGACCGCATGCGCACCTGCGGTCGGCCGGTATGCGGGCCGTCGGACGGGCCTAGTGGATGGCTGCGCGCGGGGCCGGCGGAGGTTCGTCGCGGGCCAGCAGACTCCCGGCGTACAGCGCACACAGCAACAGCGTGAAGCCACCCCAGAACGTGGAATAGAACGCGAGATGGGTATTGAGCGGGAACACCGTCACCGCGAGCGCCAGCATCGCCGGCCGCGCGCGATCCCGGGCCTCGGCGGCTGCGAAGCGCCAGGCCCGCCATGCCAGGGCGACGCCGGCGAGCCACAGCAGCAGCCCGATCAACCCGGTCTCGCTGGCCACTTCCAGCACGATCTGGTGGGCGTGGAACGCGGGGCCCTCACCCCAGGCGGCGAGCTCCCCCGGCTGCGGGTCGCAGGCCGGAAACGCCTCACGGAATCCACGGGCGCCGACCCCGTTCACCGGATGGGAACGCACCATGCACACCGCGGCATCCCAGATGCGCGCGCGACCGGACAGCGCGGTGTCCACGCGGGCCTCGTCCGTGCTCAGTCCCATCACCGTGCGTTCCACACGCTCGCGCACCTGCGGCGACAGCAGGCTCACCGCCGTGGCGATCAACGCTGCGCCCGCGAACACACCGAGCAACCCCTTCCAGCCCAGCAGGCGCCAGCCGGAGAACACCAAGACCAGTGCATAGGTAAGCCACGACGCGCGCGAGCCGGCGAACAGCAGCACCACGCCGATCGCCGCGGCGGCGAACACCCAGCCGCCTGCGCCGAACCGCCGCCCGGCCGCATACAGGGCGAACGGTGACAGGCTGGCCAGCACGATGCCGAGCTTGAGGTTGCAGGGGCCGAGCACGCCGCCGATGCGGTCGGCAAGTGCGATCTGGTCGGGCGAGCACATCGGCCGGTTGCTGATGAGCAGTTTGAGCTGGTCGATACCGAAGAACAGCGGGCTCGTGCCGAGCACGACTTCGGCCAGCGCATCGAGCGTCCACACCATGACGATGATCGCGAGCCCGCCGAGCGTGATCCGCCGCGCGCGGCGATGCGCCACCGCCGACGCCACCAGCCACAGGAACGGCAGGTAGCGCAGGTCGACGAGCGCCTCGCGCAGCGCACGGCCCGGGTCCACCGAGTCCACGGTCGAGATCAGTTGCGGCAGCCAGTAGGCGAAGAACAGCGCACTGGTCAGCGCCCATGCGCCCGGACTCAGCAGGGCGGCGCCGCCGCGGAAGCGGGCGCGAAGCAGCAGCACGATGGCCGCCAGCGCACCCAGCACCATCACGCCCTCCGCGTAGCCGGGCGCCGGCCACAGGATCACGAAGGCCAGTACCCAGTGCGGAGCCCAGCGCCAGCCGACCGTGCGCGGCGCGCGTATCCCGTGTGCGGGCTCAGTTGTCGTCGTCGAGTTCGTCATAGACCGCCAGCGTCGCGTCCTGCATGGCACGCAAGGTGTAGGGCATCGTAGCGGCTCGCGGCGGTGGCCGCGCGAGCAGCTCCCTCGCGGCACGCGCCAGCGCGACCGCATCGAAGGGCGGCACTGCGCCTGCAGGCTGCAGCTCCGCGAGCAGTTCGCCGACGCCGCCATGCGCCCAGCCGAGCACGGGCCGGACGCAGGCCAGCGCCTCGACCACCGTTCGTCCGAAGGCCTCGGGCTTGCGCGAGAGCTGCAGCACCAGATCACTCGCGGCATAGGCCTGCGCGATGTGCGACGTGGGCGCGGTGATGGCCATCGCGTCACCGCAACCGAGCGCATCGGCCTCGCGCTCGAGGCCGTCGATGTAGGCAGCGCGCCCGGCCTCGCGCGCACCGGGCATCCACAGCCGCGCATCGATGCCGTCGCCGCGCAGCACGGCCAGCAGACCCAGGGCGTCGCCATGCCCTTTCAGGCGCGTGCCGCGGCCCGGCAACAGCAACAGCGGGCCGCTGCCGCCCAGCGTCGGATGCAGCGCCGCCACCGCCGCCCGCGCCGCGCGGTCGGGCAGGGGCGCGGCCGGAAACTGCGCGATGTCGACGCCGCGCGGAATCACCCGCAGGCGCGCGCCATCGGTGCGCGGGTAGTGGCGCAGCAGGTAGTCGCGCACCGTGTTCGACACGCAGATCACCCGCTCGCCGCGCGCCATGATCGCGCTGTAACGCGATGGCGAATTGAGCCCGTGCATCGTGGTGACGAACCGGGGCCGTCGCGCCCGGGGGAGCCCGCGCAACGCAAGCCAGCCGAGCCAGGCCGGAAGGCGCGAGCGCGCATGGACGATGTCCGCGCCGGTGTCCGCGAACAGACGCCGCAACGCGCGCACGTGCACCAGCACGCCGGGGCGCTTGGCGCCGATGTCGAGAGTGACGTGAGCCGCGCCGGTCGCGCGCAGCGCCGGCTCGAGGCGGCCGCCGGCCGAGACCACGATGGCGCGGTGGCCCGCGGCGACCAGCGCCGCGGCGATCTCGATCGTGGAGCGTTCGACGCCGCCGGACGACAGCGCCGGCAGCAGCTGGACGACGGTCAGCGGGCGGCGCATGTGGCCGCGGCGCGCGCGGCCGGCCTCAGCCGACGAGGACGAAATGGGCGCCGCAGTACGGGCAGTCGGACTGCCCGCCCTCGGCCTCGATCGGCATGTACACCCGGGGGTGCGAGTTCCACAGGGCCATCGACGGCAGCGGGCAGCTCAACGGCAGGTCGGCGCGGCGCACCTCGTACTGCTTGGCGGCGTTGGCTTGCGTCGGCTGGACGTGGGCTGCGGTCATGACGGCATCGATCGGGCGTGGAAGGCGGACATTCTAGCGCGCCCCCGTGCACGGGCCGGCAGCGCGGATGCTCAGCGCGGCAATGTGAACAACAGAATGTCGGCGATGTCGGCTCCGGCCCCCTCCAGCGACAGCGTCGATGCCTCGTCCACCCAGCCCAGCGCATCACCGGCCGAGAGGATCTCGCCGTCCACCCGCACGTCGCCGCGCGCCACCTGCAGCCAGTAGCGTCGGTCGGGCGCCAGGGCGACGTCGACGCGTTCGGCTGCGCCGAGCCATGCGCCGTGCAATGTGGCCTGCTGGCGGATCGCGAGACTGCCGTCGGCGCCGTCCGGTGACGCGAGCAGGGCCCAGCGCCCACGCCGGTCGCCGCCGTCGAAGCTGCGCTGCGCATGGCCCGGCGGCAGGTTCACGCGATCGGGCTGGATCCAGATCTGCAGGAAGTGCACAGGCGCGTCGGGCGACGCGTTGAACTCGCTGTGCTCGATGCCGTGCCCGGCGCCCATCCACTGCAGCTCGCCGGGACGCAGGGTCCCTTCGCCGCCGTGACTGTCCTTGTGCGCCAGCGCGCCTTCGAGCACGTAGCTGAGGATCTCCATGTTGGCGTGGCCGTGCGACGGGAACCCCGCGCCGGGGGCGACCCGATCCTCGTTGATGACCCGCAGCGGACCGAAGCCCATCCAATCCGGATCGTGGAAATGGCCGAACGAAAAGGTGTGGCGGCTGTCGAGCCAGCCGGTGCGGACGTGGCCCCGGCTATCGGCCGGGCGATGGAGCTTCATGAGGGACCTCCTCGTGTGGGGCCGCGCGGCCTCTCGCCGGGCGAGTGCCAGGCGGCCGCACCTTTGCGGTTGCGCTGCCGGTTCGCGGGCCGCAGGCGCCCGGCACGGGCGCCCACGACGCGCGACGGCGGCAGCGCGGGCGACCGGCACGTCCGGTCGTCGCGACGTCAGCCGGCCGGCGTGGCCGCCGGCGCACCTTCTGCGACGACCGCCTCGGTCGTGATGCGCAGCTGCACCTCGTCGCTGACGTTCGGCGCGTACGCGCCCACACCGAAGTCGCTGCGCTTGATGGTCGCCACCGCATCGAAGCCGGCCGCCGGCCGCTTCGCCATCGGCTGCTCGCCGAACTTGTTGATGGTCACATCGAGCACCACCGGACGCGTGATGTCCTTGATGGTCAGATCGCCGGTGACCCTGAGCGCATTCGCGCCCGCGCGCTCGACCGCGGTGCTGCGGAAGGTCGCGGTAGGGTAGTTGGCGGCGTCGAAGAAGTCGGCGCTGCGCAGGTGCTCGTCGAAATCGCCCACGTGCGAGTTGAGCCCCGACAGCGGCAGCGTCACCTCGACGGACGAATTGGCCACGTTGTCGGCGTCGTAGACGATGCGACCATCGACTTCACCGAAATGGGCAATCGGATTGGAGAAGCCGAAATGGCTCCACTGCGCGATCACGTCGGTGTGCTTGGGGTCGAGGATGTAGGTCCCCGATACGCCGGTGATGGTCTCGGCGGTCGTGCCCGCCGGATCGGCCGGCGCGGTCGCCGCGGGCGGGGCGGCGTCTCCGGCAGTGCCGGGGGCGGGGGCATCCTGGTTGGCGCAGGCGGCCAGCACCAGCGCGGCGGACAGGGGGAGCAACAGGAGTCGGGGGCTACGCATGGTCAGTCCTCAGATGGGGTGGGGCGGCGGGCAGCGGTACGACGTGGGCGGGTGACGACGGCTCAGACGATGCGCGCGGCCTCGTCGAACGGCAGGCGCGGCGAGCGCGGATACAGGCTGGCCGGATCGCCGATGCCGAGGTTGATCAGAAAATTCGACTTGGTGGTGGTGCCGGCGAAGAATTCGGCGTCCACCTTGGCGCTGTCGAAGCCCGACATCGCGCCGGTATCGAGGCCCAGGGCGCGGGCGGCCAGGATGAGATAGGCGCCCTGCAGGCTTCCGTTGCGGAACGCGGTGTCGCGGCGGTTCTCGCGTGGGCCGTCGAACCAGCTCTTGGCGTCCGCATGCGGGAAGAGGAACGGCAGCTTCTCGTGAAAGTCCTCGTCGTGGCCCACGATCACCGTCACCGGGGCCGACATGGTCTTTTCGTAATTGCCCTCGCTGAGCGCGGGCGCGAGCCGGGCCTTGCCCTCGGGCGACTTCACGAAGACGAAGCGGGCAGGCGACGAATTGGCCGAGGTCGGTGCGAACTTGAGCAGGTCGTAAAGCCGCCGCAGGGTCGCCTCGTCGATCTCGCCGCTGAAGCCGTTGTAGGTACGGGCGGTGCGGAACAACTGGTCGAGCGCGGCATCGGACAGGACGTCGGTCATGGAAGTCTCGGATCGTCGGAACTGGCCCGCAGTGTAGAGTCCTGCGGCGCGCGCACACGGCCGGCGACCGGAACGGATGGTCACATTGATGGAACGAATCGCGACCGGAGGACCCGATTACGCGCAGACGTGCGCAATCAGCGACGCGCGGGCCGGGAACATGCGCCAGGCCGACGCGCTTGCGCGCGCCCTGGACCCAACCGCGCGCACGACCCTGCTGACGCCCCGGGCGCCCTGGCGCTGGCTCGCGCCGCGGCAGCTGCCGTTCGCAGGTGCCGCCTACGGTCCGGACTTCGATGCGCTGTTGCGTGCACCGCCACGCCTCGCGATCGGATGCGGCCGGCAGGCGGCACTGGCGACGCGCCTGCTCGGCGCCCACGGTGCGCGGACGGTGCAGATCCTGGATCCGCGCCTCGCGCCCCGTCACTGGGACCTCGTCGTGGTCCCTGAGCACGACGCGCTTCGTGGTGAGAACGTGGTGGTGATGCGCGGAAGCCTGCATCCGGTGGACGACGTCTGGCTCGAAGCGGCGCGGGCCGCGCATCCCGGCTTCACCCGCCTGCCCGGACCACGCACCGGCGTCCTGCTGGGTGGTGATTCGCGCCATGGGCGCTTCGACGTCGACGCGTTCACCGCCCTCGCCGACCGGCTGGACGCGCTGTCCGCAGCCGACGGCGGCAGCCTGATGCTGGTGGGTTCGCGGCGCACCCCGCCGCCGGTGCGCGAGGCGTTGCGGGCCCGGTACGGCGGGCAGGCGGCGCTGGTCTGGGCCGACGAGCGTGACGGTCCGAATCCCTACCCCGGCGTGCTGGCCTGGGCCGACCGCCTGGTGTGCTCGGCCGATTCTGTGAACATGCTGTCGGAGGCCTGCGCCACGCGGGTGCCGGTGGCGGTGTTCGAGCCCGGGCGCGTCGGCGGGCGCCCGCGCCGCTTCGTCGACGGCCTGCTCGCAGGGGGGCGCGTGCACCTGCTCGGCGCTGAGGTCATGCCGCACGGCGCGGTGACGCCGTTGCGCGAGACGGCGCGGGTCGCCGCCGTGATCCGAACGCGCCTGGCCCTGGAGTCCCGAGGTCGGGCGTAGTCACCGGGCCGCGCGCGCGTCAGCGCAGCTCGAGCAGCTGTTCGAATCGGTCGATCACCGCGAGCGCACCGCAGCCGTGCAGATCGAAACTGCGGCGGTAGCCGTAGCCCACCATCACCAGCGGCGCGCCGGCCGCGATCGCGGCCCCGGCATCGGCCGACGAGTCGCCCACCATCAGGCACGACGCGATCGGCACGTCGAACCGGTCGGCCAGATGCAGCAGCGGTGCGGGATCGGGCTTGCGCTCGGGCAGCTCGCCGGCGCCGAGCACGGCCTCGAAGTACGGCGTGATCCCCATCGCGTCCAGCAGCGGCGCCACGAACGGGACCGGCTTGTTGGTGCAGACCGCCATCCGCACGCCGTCGGCCTGCAGCGCCTGCAAGGTGCGCTCGACCCCGGGGTAGAGCGCCGGGTCGAGCAGCAGGCAGTCGCGGTAATGCTCGAGAAAACGCGGCATGACGGTGGCGACATCGCGTCCATCGCCGGCATGGCGCAGCGCCTGGCCGACCAGCTGACCTGCACCGTCGCCGATCCAGCTGCGCACCGTGGCCTCGTCGACCGGCGGGTGTCCCAGTTCGACCAGCAGCCGATTGACCGACGCCGCGATGTCGGAGGCGGTGTCGACCAGGGTGCCGTCGAGGTCGAACAACACGACCGGCCAGGGAAAGCGGCGGGCGGAAGCATCTGCAGTCATCCGGAAGGATCCTTGCGACGGGGCGCGCCAGTGTGCGCGATGCCGCGCTGCGCAGGCGTGTGCAACACACTGTCGGGCCACGCGGACGCGCCCGCGGCAGGCGAGCGCCTATGCTGCCGCCACCCAGCCACGGAGGCTCCGATGCCGAGTACCACCACGACCACCCGCTCCAACGATGCGCCGCGTTTGCTGCGCACGCTGTGCAATCACTGGCGTCACAAGTTCGAGATCCGTCGCGACGACGACACCCACGCGTTCATCCCCTTCGTCGATGCGGGCCAGGGCGCCGACTTCCGCGTGCATGGCGAGACCTTGCGTATCGTGCTGGCACTGGATGACGCCGGGAGCATGACGCGCTACCAGGGCGTCATCGAGAACCACCTGCAGCGCTTCGCGCGTGACGAGACGCTGGCATTCGACTGGCAGACGGCCTGAGCATCCGCCGGGCCGGCCCGGCGCGCGCTGAGGCCAACCCGGTATGGAGTGATCGGGGTCATGTCGCCCGGCCTGTTTCTCACCCGCATGCCGCGTCCCCGCTGCTGACGCGCGGGCATGCCTGGTCGTCGATCGCTGCCGCACGGCGGAGCGCCGGGCATTCCGATCCGGGGCGCGCCCGCAGGGGTGGCGGCGCGCGGGTCGATGTCGAGTCCGGCGGCTTCATGACACAGGCGCGTTGCTGCGTCGAAGACGCCGCCCGTGGTGATGGTGCGATCGCTGCGGGCGGCACCCCGGCCGGACGGCCAGCTCGCTGCGCCGGAACGGCTCCTGCCGTCCTTATGCGCCAAGCGGCCGCCGCCTGCCGACGCCGACGGTCTCCACATGCTCCCGCGCACCGCTGCGGGGCGGTCGCGAGCTAGCTGCACACGCGGGCCGTCACTGCCGGGTGCGGCTAACCCCCGCCGAACAGCCCGGCCTGCATCGGCAGCTCCTCGCGCTCGCGGAACCCGCCGAGGCCGACCCCCACGAGGCGATAGCGCGTCGATGCGGGCAGCTCGACACGTGCACGCAATGCCAGGGCGATGCGGGTGAGTTCCGCCTGCGATGCAGGCGGCGTCTCGGGCGTGAAGCTCCGGGTCAGGATCCGGAACTGGGCGGTCTTGAGTTTCAGCACCACGGTGCGGCCGACGCGTTCGGTCTTGCGGGTGGCCAGCCAGGTCTTTTCCGCCAGGCGTTCGATCATCGGCGCCAGCGCGTCCATCGGCAGATCCGTCTCGAACGTATCCTCCGACGAGATCGACTGCACCGGCTGGTCGGGCTCCACCGGCCGCTCGTCGATGCCGCGTGCGCGCTGGTACAGACGCGCGCCGAAGCTGCCGAAGCGCAGTTCCAGTTCGTCGCGCGCAAGGCCGCGCAGATCGCCGACGGTCGCCACCCCCAGCGCATTGAGTTTCGTCTCCATCACCTTGCCCACCCCGGGAATCAGACCGACCTTCAGCGGCGCGAGAAACGCATCGACCTGGCCCGGCTTGACCACGAACAGCCCGTCGGGCTTGCGCCAGTCCGAGGCGATCTTGGCCAGGAATTTGTTGGGCGCCACGCCGGCCGACGCGGTCAATCCGGTGGTCTGGCGGATCTGCGCGCGGATCGCTTCGGCCGTGGCGGTCGCGCTCGGAGAGGGCCGCTTGGGCGCAGTGACGTCGAGGTAGGCCTCGTCGAGCGACAGGGGCTGCACGAGATCGGTGTGTTCGAGGAAGATCTCGCGCACCTGGCGCGACACCGTCTTGTAGCGTGCGAAGTCCGGCGGCACGAACACCGCGTGCGGACACAGCCGCTCTGCGGTGACCGCCGGCATCGCCGATCGGATGCCGTAGGGCCGTGCCTCGTACGAGGCGGCGCAGACCACCGAACGCGCCCCGCGCCAGGCCACGACCACCGGCCGGCCGCGCAACGCCGGATCGTCACGCTGCTCGACCGAGGCGTAGAACGCGTCCATGTCGATGTGGAGGATCTTGCGCACCTGCACATTATCGGCCTCCGCGTCGCAGGCGCTGCATCACCGCAGGTACTGCGGCACCGGGCCATCGACCCGGCGATCACACCGCGCCGCGCAGCCTGTGCGCGTCCATTCACGGAGCACGACCATGGGCCGCGGCGACAAGTCGTCCTACACCGACAAGCAGAAACGCAAGGCCGAGCACATCGAGGAATCGGAGCGCGACAAGGGCCGCTCGAAGGACGACGCCGAACGGATCGCCTGGGCCACGGTCAACAAGCACGACGGCGGGGGCAATCAGTCGGGGGCGGGGCGCAAGAAGTCCTAATCCCGTCCGGGTGGCCCCCCGGTCACCTGGAGCCGGACGATGGCGACGGTGGCGTCGTCGGGATCGGTGGTCACCGCGAATCCGAGTTCGCGGCACATGGCCAGCATCGTGGTGTTCTCACGCAGGACCTGGCCTTCCACGGTGCGCAGGCCCAGCCAGGCCGCGTACTCGATCATGATCCGCATCAGCCGCCAGCCCAGGCCTGCGCCCTTGAGATCGGAGCGGACCATGATTCCGTACTCACCGGTGTCGTAGTTGGCATCGGCCAGCAGGCGCACCGCGCCGAGCATTTCGCCACTGGCCGGATCGATCGCGGCGAGCGCGATCGATCGTGCGTAATCGAGCTGGGTGAGCCGCGCGATGAACTCGTGGCTGAAGTGCCGGACCGCGCTGAAGAACCGCAACCGCAGGTCTTCGGCACTGACCTTCTCGAAGAACCGGCGGAACATGCCGTCGTCTTCGGGCCGCACCGGCCGCACCAGCGCGGCCGTTCCATTGGCGAGCGTGATGCTGCGTTCCCACTCGCTGGGATACGGGAAGATCGCGAAGCGCGGGTGACCGCGTCCGCGATGCAGTCGGCGCACCGGCGCGATGCCGACACGCGCGTCCAGCGCGATCACGCCGTCGCCATCGGCGAGCAGCGGATTGACGTCGACGCTGCTCAGCTCGGGAATATCGGCAGCCATCTGCGCCAGCTTCACCAGCAGCAGTGCGATCGCACGCTCGTCGGCCGCGGGCACGTCCCGGTAGGCCTTGAGGAGACGCGAGACCCGGGTGCGCCCGATCAGTTCGTGGGCCAGGCGCAGGTCGAGCGGAGGCAGGGCCAAGGCGACGTCGTCGATCAGCTCCACCGCAGTACCGCCACGTCCGAACACCAGCACCGGACCGAAGGTGGGGTCATCGGCGATCCCTGCGATCAGCTCACGGGCCTTGGGCCGCACCACCATCGGATGCACGGTCACGCCGTCGATCCGCGCATCGGGGCGAAGGGCACGGGCACGTGCCAGCACCGTGTGGGCCGCCGCGCGCACCGCCTCCGCGCTGGCGAGGCCGAGACGCACGCCGTCGACCTCCGATTTGTGCGGAATGTCGACCGACCACACCTTGACCGCCACAGCGCCGCCTTCGGCGAGCCACGGCTGCGCTGCCGCGCCGGCTGCCTCGGCATCCGCGCACGGGATGCCGCGCGCGAGCGGGATCGCATAGGCCGCGAACAACTGCTCGACGGCGGCCGGGTCGAGCCAGGCGCGCCCATCCGCCAGTGCCGACTCGACGACGGCCCGCGCCGCGCCGACATCGGCCACGACGTCGTCCGGCAGACTCGGGGGCGTCTCCATCAGGGCGTGCTGGACCTCCCGGTGGCGTACGAGGTACATGAAGCCGCGCACGGCATCGGCTTCGCTCTCGAACACCGGGATGCCCGTCGCCCCGAGTACCCGGCGCGCCGCCGCGTCGTCGCCGACCCATGCGGCCAGCGCAGGCTTCCGGGGTCGATCGTCTCGCCGCTTCGCCAGCACCGAGGCGACCGCAGCCGCCGTGTCCCGGGGTGCGGACAGCACGGTCGGCACATGCATCACCAGCACCGCATCGCTGGCGCTGTCGTCGAGCAGCGCATCCAGTGCCTCCGCGTAGCGGGCCCCGTCCGCATCGCCCAATACGTCGACCGCGTTGCGGCGCGACCAGCCGTTCGGCAACACCCGGTCCAGGCGGTCCATCGTGCTGGCGCCCAGCTCGGCGCGCTCACCACCCATCTCGATGAGCCGGTCGAGCGCGAGCTTGCCGACGCCGACGCCATTGGTCATCACCGCCAGCCGCTTGCCTTGCGGGATGTGCAGGTGCGACAGCGTCTCGGCAGCAGCGAACAGTTCGTCGAGCGCATGGACGCGGAGCAGACCCGCACGCCGGAACGCGGCGTCGTAGACCGCGTCGGGCGTCGCCAGGGCGGCCGCGTGCGTCATCGTGTCCGCGCGTCGTGCGTGCCGCCCCGGCTTGACCACAACGACCGGCTTCGCGCGCGCCGCAGCCCGCGCGGCGCTCAGGAACTTGCGTGCGTCGCGGATGTGTTCGACGTAGAGCAGAATCGCCCGGGTGTGGCGGTCGACGGCGAAGTAGTCCAGCAGGTCTGCAAAATCGACATCGACCGCATCTCCCACCGACACCACCGCCGAGAACCCGATCCCGCGCGGGCGGCTCCACTCCAGCATTCCGGCGGCGACCGCGCCCGACTGCGAAATCAGCGCAAGGTCTCCCTTGGCCGGAGCATGGGCGGCGAAGCTCGCGAACAGCCGGGCATGTGGTGCGATCACACCGAGACAGTTCGGCCCGAGGATGCGCAGTCCCCGCTCGCGCGCCAGGCGTCCCAGCGCCGCGTTGTACGAATCCGACCCCTCGCCCATGTCGCGTGTGAGCACGATCGCCGCCTTTGCGCCGCGGTCAGCGGCGTCACGCGCTGTGGCGACGACGTCGTTCGGCGGTGTGGCGATGATCACCAGCTCGGGCACGAACGGCAGCGCCGCGAGCCGGTCGACGGAAGGCAGATCATCGATGTGCGGATAGCGCGGGTTGACCAGACCGACCGCGCCGGCAAATCCGCCCTCGCGCAACTGCTGCAGCACCAGACGCCCGAGCGAGCGCGGGCGCGGGCTGGCGCCGACCAGGGCAACGGCGCTCGGCCGGAACACGGATTCGAGTGCGTAGACGCTCATCGCTGGAGGCGGATGCCCTGACGGACTGGACCCTGGACGATACATGAGGGCTCGTCGCCAATCCGGCTCCACACTCGGACGCAGCGCGTGGAAGCATGCGTGGCATCTGCGCCGCGCAGCGACCGAACGAACACACTCGGGCAATTCCGGCCGGGCAATATCGACAAAATGTCGGACAAAAAGAAACCCCCGCCTTGTGGGCGGGGGTTTCGGGGTAAAGACCCTGGCGATGACCTACTCTCGCATGCTAGATGCACACTACCATCGGCGCATGTACGTTTCACTTCCGAGTTCGGAATGGGATCGGGTGGTTCCATACAGCTATAGTCACCAGGGAGAGGGTGGAGGGTCGCAGGTCGGCCCGATTCTCGACGCAGGTATGCGATCGACAGTGGGACTGACAGCGCTCACGCTCTCAGAGGTTGGGAAGTAGCGAACATTTGAAACTCGACTCACACGTGTTGCGGAGGCCAAGGATGCTTCGTGTTGAAGCAACTTGAGGTTATATGGTCAAGCCGCACGGATCATTAGTACTGGTTAGCTCAATACATTGCTGTACTTACACACCCAGCCTATCAACCACCTGGTCTTGATGGTTCCTTCAGGGGAGTCAAGCTCCCGGGAGATCTCATCTTGAGGCGCGCTTCCCGCTTAGATGCTTTCAGCGGTTATCGCTTCCGAACATAGCTACCCGGCAGTGCCACTGGCGTGACAACCGGAACACCAGAGGTTCGTCCACTCCGGTCCTCTCGTACTAGGAGCAGCCCCTCTCAAATCTCCAACGCCCATGGCAGATAGGGACCGAACTGTCTCACGACGTTCTGAACCCAGCTCGCGTACCACTTTAAATGGCGAACAGCCATACCCTTGGGACCGACTACAGCCCCAGGATGTGATGAGCCGACATCGAGGTGCCAAACACCGCCGTCGATATGAACTCTTGGGCGGTATCAGCCTGTTATCCCCGGAGTACCTTTTATCCGTTGAGCGATGGCCCTTCCATACAGAACCACCGGATCACTAAGTCCTAGTTTCCTACCTGCTTGATCCGTCGATCTCGCAGTCAAGCACGCTTATGCCTTTGCACACAGTGCGCGATGTCCGACCGCGCTGAGCGTACCTTCGAGCTCCTCCGTTACTCTTTGGGAGGAGACCGCCCCAGTCAAACTACCCACCATACATGGTCCCCGATCCGGATAACGGACCTAGGTTAGAACGTCAAGCACGACAGGGTGGTATTTCAAGGTTGGCTCCACCCCAGCTAGCGCCAGGGTTTCATAGCCTCCCACCTATCCTACACAGACGAACTCAACGTTCAATGTAAAGCTATAGTAAAGGTTCACGGGGTCTTTCCGTCTTGCCACGGGAACGCTGCATCTTCACAGCGATTTCAATTTCACTGAGTCTCGGGTGGAGACAGCGCCGCCATCGTTACGCCATTCGTGCAGGTCGGAACTTACCCGACAAGGAATTTCGCTACCTTAGGACCGTTATAGTTACGGCCGCCGTTTACCGGGGCTTCGATCAAGAGCTTCGCCTTGCGGCTGACCCCATCAATTAACCTTCCGGCACCGGGCAGGCGTCAGACCCTATACGTCCACTTTCGTGTTTGCAGAGTCCTGTGTTTTTGATAAACAGTCGCAGCGGCCTGGTCACTGCGGCCCCCGATCGCTGTAGCCCGCATGGGCCACGATCAAGGGCGCACCTTCTCCCGAAGTTACGGTGCTATGTTGCCTAGTTCCTTCACCCGAGTTCTCTCAAGCGCCTTAGAATTCTCTTCCTACCCACCTGTGTCGGTTTACGGTACGGTCTGCATAAGCTGAAGCTTAGGGGCTTTTCCTGGAAGCGTGGTATCAGTCACTTCGCTCTAATGAGCTCGTCTCGGTGCTCGGAGTTAAAGGGTCCCGGATTTGCCTAAGACCCACTCCTACCGCCTTTCTCCAGGACAACCAACGCCTGGTAGACCTAACCTTCTCCGTCCCCCCATCGCACTTATGCGAGGTGCTGGAATATTAACCAGCTTCCCATCGACTACGCATTTCTGCCTCGCCTTAGGGGCCGACTCACCCTGCGTCGATTAACGTTGCGCAAGGAAACCTTGGGCTTTCGGCGTGGAGGCTTTTCACCCCCATTATCGTTACTCATGTCAGCATTCGCACTTCCGATACCTCCAGCAGACTTCTCAATCCACCTTCAACGGCTTACGGAACGCTCCTCTACCGCGCATAACAAAGTTATGCACCCCAAGCTTCGGTTTATCACTTAGCCCCGTTAAATCTTCCGCGCAGACCGACTCGACCAGTGAGCTATTACGCTTTCTTTAAAGGGTGGCTGCTTCTAAGCCAACCTCCTGGCTGTCTGTGCCTTTCCACATCGTTTCCCACTTAGTGATAATTTGGGACCTTAGCTGTGGGTCTGGGTTGTTTCCCTTTTCACGACGGACGTTAGCACCCGCCGTGTGTCTCCCATGCAGTCTGTCCTGGTATTCGGAGTTTGCAATGGTTTGGTAAGTCGCAATGACCCCCTAGCCATAACAGTGCTCTACCCCCAGGAAGATTCACATGAGGCGCTACCTAAATAGCTTTCGAGGAGAACCAGCTATCTCCGGGTTCGATTAGCTTTTCACTCCTAATCACACCTCATCCCCTACCTTTGCAACGGGAGTGGGTTCGGGCCTCCAGTTGATGTTACTCAACCTTCACCCTGGGCATGACTAGATCACCCGGTTTCGGGTCTATTGCCCGCGACTATGCGCCCTTATCAGACTCGGTTTCCCTTCGCCTCCCCTATACGGTTAAGCTTGCCACGAACAATAAGTCGCTGACCCATTATACAAAAGGTACGCCGTCACCCTTGCGGGCTCCGACTGCTTGTACGCACACGGTTTCAGGGTCTATTTCACTCCCCTCTCCGGGGTTCTTTTCGCCTTTCCCTCACGGTACTGGTTCACTATCGGTCGGTCAGGAGTATTTAGCCTTGGAGGATGGTCCCCCCATGTTCAGACAGGGTTTCTCGTGCCCCGCCCTACTCAATTTCATCGATATGGCCCTTTCGCATACAGGGCTGTCACCTTCTATGGCCGGTCTTTCCAGGACCGTTTTGCTAGAACCAAATCGACTTTTGGGCTGTTCCCCGTTCGCTCGTCACTACTCAGGGAATCTCGGTTGATTTCTTTTCCTACGGTTACTTAGATATTTCAGTTCACCGCGTTCGCCTCGTACAGCTATGTATTCACTGCACGATACCTCCTAGGAGGTGGGTTTCCCCATTCGGACATTACCGGATCAAAGCTTGTTGCCAGCTCCCCGATACTTTTCGCAGGCTACCACGTCCTTCATCGCCTCTGACCGCCAAGGCATCCACCGTGTGCGCTTATTCGCTTGACCATATAACCCCAAGTCGCCTCGGAGCCATACTTCTGTCGATGGGTACAAAGCATCGACACGAACTATAACGACTCAATTTCTTAGGGACTCGAGGTCCCCGCCTTAGCCTCACGACACGTTTGAGTACTTGTCTCAGACGCTCGCTACTTCCCTATTTTTCAAAGAACCGGTGTCGGGCCACAATGCCCGGCACCATTCAAATCTGATGTGTGCGCAGCGATCGGCGAATCAAGAAATGGTGGAGCCTGTCGGGATCGAACCGACGACCCCCTGCTTGCAAAGCAGGTGCTCTCCCAGCTGAGCTAAGGCCCCAAGTGGTGGGTCTGGGAGGACTCGAACCACCGGCCTCACCCTTATCAGGGGTGCGCTCTAACCACCTGAGCTACAGACCCAGTCGTGCTCTTGATTACCAATCGTGCAGGTTACTTATGAGGACGCCTGGACAAGCGATGCAGCCTTGTCTCTAAAGGAGGTGATCCAGCCGCACCTTCCGATACGGCTACCTTGTTACGACTTCACCCCAGTCATCGGCCACACCGTGGCAAGCGCCCCCCTTGCGGTTAGGCTACCTGCTTCTGGTGCAACAAACTCCCATGGTGTGACGGGCGGTGTGTACAAGGCCCGGGAACGTATTCACCGCAGCAATGCTGATCTGCGATTACTAGCGATTCCGACTTCACGGAGTCGAGTTGCAGACTCCGATCCGGACTGAGAGAAGGTTTCTGGGATTGGCTTGCCCTCGCGGGTTTGCAGCCCTCTGTCCTTCCCATTGTAGTACGTGTGTAGCCCTGGCCGTAAGGGCCATGATGACTTGACGTCATCCCCACCTTCCTCCGGTTTGTCACCGGCGGTCTCCTTAGAGTTCCCACCATTACGTGCTGGCAACTAAGGACAAGGGTTGCGCTCGTTGCGGGACTTAACCCAACATCTCACGACACGAGCTGACGACAGCCATGCAGCACCTGTGTCACGGTTCCCGAAGGCACCAATCCATCTCTGGAAAGTTCCGTGCATGTCAAGGCCAGGTAAGGTTCTTCGCGTTGCATCGAATTAAACCACATACTCCACCGCTTGTGCGGGCCCCCGTCAATTCCTTTGAGTTTCAGTCTTGCGACCGTACTCCCCAGGCGGCGAACTTAACGCGTTAGCTTCGATACTGAGTTCCTAATTGAACCCAACATCCAGTTCGCATCGTTTAGGGCGTGGACTACCAGGGTATCTAATCCTGTTTGCTCCCCACGCTTTCGTGCCTCAGTGTCAGTGCTGGTCCAGGTAGTCGCCTTCGCCACGGATGTTCCTCCCGATCTCTACGCATTTCACTGCTACACCGGGAATTCCACTACCCTCTACCGCACTCTAGCCTGCCAGTATCCAATGCAATTCCCAGGTTGAGCCCAGGGCTTTCACATCAGACTTAACAAACCACCTACGCACGCTTTACGCCCAGTAATTCCGAGTAACGCTTGCACCCTTCGTATTACCGCGGCTGCTGGCACGAAGTTAGCCGGTGCTTATTCTTTGGGTACCGTCAGAACAATCGGGTATTAACCGACTGCTTTTCTTTCCCAACAAAAGGGCTTTACAACCCGAAGGCCTTCTTCACCCACGCGGCATGGCTGGATCAGGCTTGCGCCCATTGTCCAATATTCCCCACTGCTGCCTCCCGTAGGAGTCTGGACCGTGTCTCAGTTCCAGTGTGGCTGATCATCCTCTCAGACCAGCTACGGATCGTCGCCTTGGTGGGCCTTTACCCCGCCAACTAGCTAATCCGACATCGGCTCATCTATCTGCGCCAGGCCCGAAGGTCCCCGGCTTTCACCCGTAGGTCGTATGCGGTATTAGCGTAAGTTTCCCTACGTTATCCCCCACAAATAGGCAGATTCCGATGTATTCCTCACCCGTCCGCCACTCGCCACCCAAGGAGCAAGCTCCTCTGTGCTGCCGTTCGACTTGCATGTGTTAGGCCTGCCGCCAGCGTTCACTCTGAGCCAGGATCAAACTCTTCACTTAAAATTTTCGACATCACCGAAGTGACGTCTAATGCTTCGAGTGCAGATGTCCTTCCTGAGCCCGAACTACTCGCCAGCATTTGCATGCTGTTGAATCTTTCTTGCTCTTTCTGGAACGTCTGCTAATGGACTAACACCACCAGCCAGACGTCCGCATAAGTATCCTGCGCACACTGTCAAAGATCTGCGGAAGCGGCCTCAGCGCCTGCT
>NZ_JACCJZ010000018.1 GCF_013425765.1 Luteimonas deserti | reverse complement strand
GCTGTGCCTGCGGGTTCGGCGCCGGCGCGCCGGGCTGCAGCGTGCCCGGTGCCTGGGCCGCGGGCGCCGCGCCCTGCAGGGCAGCGGCAGCCGCGGACGGCGTCATCGGCACCGCCGACGATGCCTGTAATACGCCGGCGGATCCGGTCGGGCCCGCGCCCGGCGGCGCGGCGGCCGGCCCGGCCTGTGCTGACGCGGGCAGCACCGAGGCGGCCGTGCGCAGCGCATGTGCCGTGGCGCCGACGATCTGTCCCGGCGCCGTATTCGGGCCGGTGGCGTTGACCGGCAGACCTGCCAGCCCCGGCGGGCCAGCGGGCGGCCCGCTGCCCGCTGTCGCGACGGCCCCCGTGCCGGGCAGGAGCCCGGTCGGCCCCGGCGGGCCCGGGATCGCGCGAAGGGCGCTGCCGGCCGCGTTAAGCACGTTGCCCGCCACGCCGGCCAGGCCCGTGCTGGCAGGAGCCGAAGGCATGGCGCTGGGCGGGGCGGGTGCGGAGAACGGCAACGATGGAGGGGAGAGGGTTCCGCCGCCCGGCAACGGGATCCCCGGGGCGGATGCCGGCATCGGGCCCGTTGCCGGACCGCCCGGCGTGCCGCGCCCCAGATTGGCCGTCGGGAACATCGCCTGGGCCTGCTGGTGCGGCATGGCCTGCATCTGCTGGCCGAAGGAGGAGCGCAGGGCCTGGAACACCTGCCCGGGGGCGAAACCCGATCGGCCGGCGGACGACGAGGATGACGAGAACAGGCCGAGTGGATCGAGCAGTGACACCGTTGCCTCCGGGGGAAGGATGGCAGTCGGACAGGAAAGGCGACGCCCCCTCGAATGACGGCGTCGTTCGAGGGTAGGCGGGGTCTCGCGCCGGCACACCCTGGGGTCGACCCTAGAGCGCCGTGTTCTGGGACCGCCGTCGCAGGCGAAAAAAAAAGGGAGACTCGCGTCTCCCTTCAAGCCGGCTGGGCCGGAGGACTATGGTGTGGCGGGCGCAGGCTACCGCGCTTGCGCACTTGATGCAACACTCAAGAATTCCCGCTCAAACCATTGATTCAATTAATCGGCGAGCCTGAGCGCCTCTCGCTTGCGCTGACGCCGCGTCTCCGCCGGCTCGCTCCATGCATTGCCGAACTGGGCCGGCTCCCAGCCGCCGTAGCTCGGATTGGCCAGCATCCACCAGCGCTCGCCGAACCAGTCGCCATACTCCTCCAGCAGCTGGGTCCTGGCCTCCGGGGTATTGGCCACGATGTCGACGAAATCGCCGAGCTGGTCGCCGAACTGCATCAGCACGCGATAGTCGCGACCGGCCATGCGCCGGCGGCAGGTCTTCTCGCTGCCGTGCTGCTCACAGCCGTCGAGCTGGGTGCCGAGGCCGAGGAAGACGCTCGCGTCCTTCACCGGCAGGCCTTCCGCACGCAGGTTGGCCAGGGTGGCTTCCTGCAGGTGCTGGGCACGATTGGAGAGATACAGGATCGTGATGCCCCGGGCCTCGGCGGCGCGGGCGAAATCCACGACACCGGGGACCGGCCGGGCCTTCTTCTCGGCCACCCACTGCGCCCACGTGACCTCGTCGTATTCCAGCCCGTTCTGGATCAGGCGCGCCTGGTAGGGCGAGTTGTCGAGCACCGTCTCGTCGACGTCCATGATCACCGCGGGCGGCAGCTCGGCGGCCGGCCCGATCAGTTCGCGCTCGCCGGGCACCAGTGCGTCCCAATTGCGCTCGGCCAGCGCCGCATCCAGATGATCGGCCGCGGCGCGGTAGATCGACAGGCTGTTGGCGCGGTACTCCTCCGAACGCTGGATCCACAGCACCGCATTGAGATTGTCGTGCGCATCCGTCGCGACCGGCGTGCCTGCCGGGCTGGCCGCAGGCGGCGCGCTCGCCGCCGTGGCATCGGCCGGCGGCGTGGGCTTGCAGGCCACGAGCAGCAGGGCGGTCGCGAGCACGGACAGGGCAGGGGCAGTGAGGCGCATCGGCGGCTCCGTCGTCATGGAACTGGCAAGTCTACCGGCCGCTCCAACCCCGGACATGACAGGCCCGGTGCGCACGGTCATCCTGTGCGGCCCCTCCCGTGGACGACATCATGGACACCGCCCGCGCCTGGCCTCTGCTGAGCCCCGCCGAAGCCCGCGTCCTCGGCTGCCTGGTCGAAAAGCAGGCGACCACGCCGGACGTCTATCCGCTGACCGTCAACGCCGCACAGTCGGCCGCGAACCAGAAGACCGCGCGCGATCCGGTCATGGCGCTGAGCCATGGGGACGTGCACCACGCCCTGCGCCAGCTCGAGGGCCACCGCCTGGCGCGGCAATCGTTCTCCTCGCGCGCCGAGCGTTACGAGCACACCATCGCCAGCCGGCTCGACCTGCCGCCGCCCCAGGTGATCCTGCTCGCCCTGCTGCTGCTCCGCGGCGCGCAGACCGCCAGCGAGCTGGGCGCGCGCAGCGAGCGCATGCATGCCTTCACGGATGCGGAGGACGTGCGCCATCATCTCGAACGGCTCGGCGCCAGGGCGCTCGTGGCCGAGATCACACCGGGGGGCGGTCGCCGGGAGGCGCGCTTCGCGCACCTGTTGTGCGGCCCCGTGGACACGGCCGCGATGGCCGCGGACGCGCCGCCCGCATCCGGCGCCCGCATGGCCGCGGATGACGGGATGCTCGAGCGGCTGGCGGCACTCGAAGGCGAGGTGGCTGCGCTGCGCGATGCGGTCGCGGCCCTGCAGGCGATCCAGGCGTCTGCCCGCACGCCCTGAGGCCCGCACCGTCGACGCACTGCCGGGGCGTGGCGTGCGCCGGGCACGCGATCTCAGCTGTCGAGCAGCGCCCTGATCGCCGCGAAGCCGTGGTCGGCGCGCTCCCGCCTGCGCGCCGCGTCGGCGTCCGGATCGGCGCCGTCGCGCTGGATCTCGGCCGCGGGCAGCTCGTCGAAGAACCGGCTCGGGGTCATGCGCAGTTTCTGGCCCCAGCGCTGGGTCTCGCGCGGATAGCTCAGCCACAACTGCTCCTTGGCCCGGGTGATGCCCACGTAGAGCAACCGCCGCTCCTCGTCGATGCGGCCTTCGTCGATGCTCGACTCGTGCGGCAGCGTGGCGTCGTCCATGCCGATGATGAAGACGTAGCGGAACTCGAGCCCCTTGGCCGCATGCATGCTCATCAGGCGCACCTGGTTGCCCGGGTCGCCCTTGTCGGCGTGGCTCAGCAACGCCAGTTGCGAGGCGAGTTCCCCGGGACCGGCGCCGCGCGCGCCTTCGAACCAGTCGGCCAGTTCGTCGAGATTGCCGCGCCGGATCCGGAACAGGTCGTCGCTCTTGCATTGCGCCTTGAGCATGGCCACCAGACCCGAGCGCTCGTTGAGTGCGCGCACCAGGTCGCCCGGCGGCAGGGTGCGTGCATCGGCGCGCAGCCCGCGCACGATGTCGGCGAACTCGCTCAGTGCGTTGGCCGCCCGCGGCGGCAGCTGCTTGAGCAGGCCCATCGATTCGATCGCCCGCGACATCGGCATGTCCGCCGTGCGCGACAGTTCGGCCAGCCGCGCCAGCGAGGTCTGGCCGACGCCCCGCGCCGGCGACTGCACCGCGCGCAGGAAGGCCGAGTCGTCGTCCGGGTTGGCCAGCACGCGCAGCCAGGCCATCGCGTCCTTCACCTCGCCGCGATCGAGAAAAGCCGTGCCGCCGCTGAGGTGATACGGCACGCGCAACAGCTGCAGCGCCTTCTCCAGCGGCCGCGACAGATGGTTGCTGCGGAACAGGATGCAGAACTCGCTCCACTCGGCCTTGCGCGCGGACTGCAGGAAATGGATCTCGCCGGCGACCTTCTCGGCCTCGTGCGCGCTGTCGCGGCATTCCCAGATGCGGATGCGCTCGCCGTCGGCCTGCGCACTCCACAGGGTCTTGGGGTGTTCGTGCGGATTGTTGGCGATCAGCGCGTTCGCCGCGCGCAGCACGCGGTTGCTGCAGCGGTAGTTCTGTTCGAGCTTGACGATGCGTAGCGCCGGGTAGTCCTGGGCAAGCGCGGTCAGGTTCTCCGGGTTGGCGCCGCGCCAGGCGTAGATGCTCTGGTCGTCGTCGCCGACGCAGGTGAAGTTGCCTTCCGGCCCGGCGATCGCCTTGAGCAGGCGGTACTGCGCGTCGTTGGTGTCCTGGCATTCGTCGACCAGCAGGTAGCCGATGCGTTCACGCCACGCGCCACGTGCATCGTCGTCGCTTTCCAGCAGTTGCACCGGCAGGCGGATCAGGTCGTCGAAATCGACCGCGTTGAATGCGGTCAGGCGTTCCTGGTAGCGCGCATACAGCGCCGCGGCCTCGAACTCGCGCGCGCTGACCGACACCGCATGCGCCTGCTCGGGCGACAGGCCGGCGTTCTTGGCTTTCGACACCAGGCCCTGCATCAGCTGGACCACATCCGGCTTGACCCCGGGCAGCAGGTCCTTGAATTGCGCGGCGCTGTCGTCGGCATCGAAGATCGAGAAGCCCCGCCGCAACCCCAGCTTGGCGTGGTCGATCTGCAGCATCTTCAGGCCGAGCGCGTGGAAGGTGCAGATGGTCAGGCCGTCGGCTGCGTCGCCGCGGATCCGCTTGGCGATGCGCTCGCGCATCTCCTTCGCGGACTTGTTGGTGAAGGTGATCGCCGCGATCCGCTTGGCCGGGTAGCGGCCCGACTGGATCAGGTGCGCGATCTTCTCGACGATCACCCGGGTCTTGCCGCTGCCCGCGCCGGCGAGCACCAGCAGCGGACCTTCGACATGGCCGAGGGCCTGGGCTTGTTGGGGATTCAGACCGTGCATCGCAGCGACATCGGACAGCGCCGCATAGTGTACCGGGCCGCTGAAGCCGGGCGACGCCGCGGACGGGCCGAGCGCGCCGCCGGCGCCGCGGTGTTGCGGGCACGCATGCCGTGGGCGACCGGGCAGGTGGCGGAATGCGGTCGTCGGCAGGTCCACCGGTGGCTTCGCACCCGCCGGGTTCGTGTGCCTGCCACGCAGCGGCCGTGCCTCGCGCCGCAGCATCGCAACGTGCCCGTTCCGAGCCCGACGCCACGCCCTGCCTCGGGCTGCACCCCAGGGCGACAGCCGCGTATGGACCGGGCCTGCGATCGCAACTCTGACGCGCGCCTGTCCGGCCGCGCGCTGCCGGCACTGCAGCCCCGACGCTAGAATCCGTCGATGGCCAAGCTCTATTTCTACTACTCGGCAATGAATGCCGGGAAGACCACCACATTGCTGCAGAGCGCGCACAACTACCGCGAACGTGGCATGCGCGCGGCGATCCTGACGCCCCGCCTCGACCACCGGGCAGGCGTCGGGCGGGTCGCCTCGCGCATCGGCCTGGCGGCCGAGGCGGTGGCCTTCGACGGCGTGGAGAACCTGCTCACCCGTGTGCGTGCACTGGCCGATGCCCCGGCGCGGCTCGATTGCGTGCTGGTCGACGAGGCGCAGTTCCTGCGTCGTGCGCAGGTCTGGCAGCTGTCGGAAGTGGTGGATGCGATGCGCATTCCGGTGCTGTGCTACGGCCTGCGCACCGACTTCCGCGGCGAGCTGTTCGAGGGCAGCCAGCACCTGCTCGCCTGGGCCGATGAACTGGTCGAGATCAAGACCATCTGCCATACCGGCAAGAAGGCGACGATGACCGTCCGCGTCGACGATCAGGGTTACGCGGTGCAGGACGGCCCCCAGGTCGAGATCGGCGGCAACGAGCGGTACGTGTCGGTGAGCCGGGCCGAGTTCAAGCGCATCGTGCGCGGGGAGGGACGCATCGAGCCGGCGCAGCCCTCGCTGCCGCTCGACTGAATCAACGGCGCGCCAGCGTCGGCGCGCAGGCGCCGCGCGCGGCGTCGATCTCGCGCACCAGGGCGCCACCCTGCGGACGTGCATCGCGCAGCTGGGCATCGAGCGCGGCGAATTCGGCCCGGGCGACCACCCGGGCGCCACCGGCGCACCGTACCGACGCCGCGTGGGCGCGGGCCAGCCAGGCCAGCTTGCGGCTTTCGACATCGGTTGCCGGCGAACTGGCCAGCGCGTCCAGCCGCGCCAGCGCCGCGGCATCGCCGAGCCGCGCCTCCACGCGCGCCCGGGCGAGTGTCGCGCGCTGGGTGGCGGGGTGATCCTCGCCGTAGCCGGACCGGGTGATCGCGACGGCCTCGGCGAGGTGTGTGCGGGCGTCCTGCCAGTCGCCCTCGGCGGCCTCGATCTCGCCGAGCAGGCGCAGCGCATCGCCGACCAGGCCATGGCGGTCGCCGAAGCGCTCGCGTCGCAGCGCCAGCGATTCGAGAACCAGCGGCCGCGCCTGCCGGCTGTGGCCGAAGGCCTGCAGCACCATGGCCTGGTTGAACAGGCCGTCGGCGAGCAACGACCCCGGCGTCGATGCGCGCCAGATCTCGACGCAGCGCGCCAGCTCGGCGAGGGCCACCGCTTCGTCGCCGCGCTCCCAGGCGATGATGCCGAGGCTGTTGTGGATCCGCGCGACGTCGGGATGCCGTGGGCCCAGCCGGGCCACGGTCTGGACCAGCGCATCGCGGAACTCGGCCTCGGCCTCGACGAAGCGCCCCTGGTCGACGTGCAGCGCGGCCAGCTGGCGCCGCGCATCCAGCGTGGCCGGATGGCCCGGACCGTACAGGTCCAGCGCGAGGCCGACGCTCGAGGTGCAGCTCGCTTCGGCGTCACGGGTTTCGCCCTGGGTGCGGCGCAGCGCGCAGCGGGCTCGCAGCAGGTCGATCGCCAGCGGGTGCCGCATGCCGAGCCGGTCCTCGAGCCGCGCGAGCGCCGAATCGACCGTGACCAGGGCGCGGGGCACATCGCCGCTGGCGCTGTGCAGCGAGGCCAGGTCGGCCAGGCTTTCGACGATGCCGGCATCGTCGCCCCGGCCCTGGCGGCGCAGGGTCAAGGCCGCGTCGAACAGCTCGCGGGCCGTGTCGAAGTCGCCCCGGTCGCGATGGCAGCGGCCCAGCTGGGTGTACAGATCGGCGGCCTGCCGCGGCACCGTCGCTTCCCGTTGCCGGGCCAGGGCGCGATGGGGCCCGGCATGGGCGATGCAGTCCGGTCCGCGTCCGAGCATGCGCAGGGCGCGCGCGTGGTCGCTGGCCGACTGCAGCCGCAGGCTGGCCGGCACGTCGGCCAGCGGTTCGAGGAGCGCCTCCTGGCGCTGCAGCAGGGCCAGCGCCTGCTCGTAATCGCCCAGGCCCAGGCGCAAGCGCGCGATCACGCCGTAGAGTTCCGCGCGCGCCCGGGGCTGGCGCGCGAGTTCGGCGTCGCCGCGCTGCACCCCGGCGTCCAGCAGATCGCGCACATCGAGTGGCGCGCCGCGCGGGCTGGAACCGGTGTACTCGAACAGCCCGGTGACGAAATCCTGCATCGCCTGGGCCCGGGCCGATTCCTCGATGGCCTCGCCGGCCTGCCAGCTCACAGCGCCGAGCGCACCGGCCAGCGTGCCGACCACGGCCGCGGTGCTGGCCAGGGCCCACCGATGGCGGCTGACGTACTTGCGAAGGCGGTAGCCGATGCGCTGCGGCCGGGCCTGGACCGGTTTGTCGTCGAGCCAGCGGCGCAGGTCCTGGGCCAGGGCTTCGACCGAGGCATAGCGGTCCTCGGGTTGCTTGGCCAGTGCGCGCAACACGATGTTGTCGAGATCGCCGGCGATCGCCCGTGCCATGCGCCGTCGCTGCGACGGTGCGAGTTCGCCACCTTCGCGCAGCAGGGCGATCGACGGGCGCAGCGGATCGCTGTCGAGAATGGCCTGCTCCCACGAGGCGGCGGTCTCGCGCGTGGGCCGGTAGGGCTTGCGACCCGACAGCAGCTCGTGCAGCACCACGCCGAGCGCGTAGATGTCGGTCATCGTGGTGACCGGCTCGCCGCGCACCTGCTCGGGCGCGGCGTAGTGAAGCGTGAACGCGCGCATGCCGCTGCGGGTCTGCTCCGGACCGTGGTCCTGGGTATCGAGCAGCTTGGCGATGCCGAAATCGAGCAGGCGGACATTGCCGTCGTCGGTGACCAGGATGTTCGAAGGCTTGAGATCGAGATGGACGATCAGGCTGGCATGTGCGTGGCTGACCGCCGCGCAGACCTGCAGAAACAGCCGGATCCGACGCGGCACCAGCAGGTGCCGGCGATGGCACCAGTCGGTGATCGGTGCACCGTCGACGTAGTCGAGCGCGAGATACGGCTGCTGCGAGGCGTCGATGCCCGCGTCCAGCAGGTGGGCGATGTGCGGATGCTCCAGCCGCGCCAGGATCTGCCGCTCGCGGGTGAAGCGCAGGCGCAGGCCGGGATCGGCCAGGCCCGGCCGCAGCAGCTTCAGCGCAACCCGGCGTTCGTAGAGGCCGTCGGCACGATGGGCCAGCCAGACCTGGCCCATGCCGCCCTCACCGAGCAGCCGGTCCAGCGCGTAGGGCCCGATCCGCGCCCCGTGGCACGCGCCGGCCAGGCCCGCGACGATCGATTCTTCGAGAAACCCCCCGGCATCGGCGTCCAGCGCGAGCAGGGCATCGAGCTCGTCGGCGAGCGCGGGGTCGGCGGCGCGCAGCGCCGCGAGCCGGAGCGCGCGCGCTTCGGGGTCCAGTTCGAGCAGCCGGTCGAGCTCGGGAGACAGCCGCTGCCAGAGCGCCGCGTCCATGCGCGGTCAATCGGCCCGCAGCGACGCCAGCAGGTACATCCGCGCCTTCTGCCAGTCGCGGCGGATGCTGCGTTCCGAACGGTCCAGCAGCGCGGCGATCTCGAGCTCGGAGAGGCCGGCGAAATAGCGCAGTTCGACCACGTGCGCGAGGCGTGCGTCGACCGCGGCCAGCCGGGTCAAGGCGGCATCCAGTGCCAGCGTTTCCTCGTCCAGCCGCAGGCCGCTGTCCATGTTCTCCGGCAGGTCGGTCACGCGGTGCAGGTCGCCGCCGCGTTTCTGCGCGAGCCGCTGGCGCGCGTAGTCCACCACCACGCTGCGCATCGCCGACGCGGCGTAGGCGAAGAAATGGCCGCGGTCGTTGAAGCGCGCCTCGGGGCGCGCGGCCAGCTTCAGATAGGCCTCGTGGACCAGCGCGGTGGCGTCGAGCGTCATGCCGTGTCGGCCGACGAGCTGGCGCCTGGCCATCTGGTGCAGCTCGTGGTAGAGCGTGGAGAGCACGCGATCGAGCGCATCGCGATCGCCGCCGCGCGCGGCATCCAGCCATTGCGTGATGTCGATGCCACTTGCCATGGCGCTCCCCGTCCGGGCCGACTATAGCGCGGGCGCCCGCCCCGCGCGGGCCGTGTCAGCGCTGGCAGCGCGGGCACCAGACCGTCGTGCGCTGGGCGATGGCCGCCTGGCGCAGCGGCGTGGCGCACACCGGGCAGGGTTGCCCGCCGCGGCCGTAGGCCGAGAGCTCCTGCTCGAAATACCCCGGTGCGCCGTCGGGACTGATGAAATCGCGCAGCGTCGTGCCGCCGCGCGCGATCGCGTAGGCGAGGATGCGGCGGATCTCCTCGGCCAGGCGCTCGTAGCGCCCGCGTGCGATGCGGCCGGCCTCGCGCAGCGGCGAGATGCCCGCGGCGAACAGGGCCTCGGCGGCATAGATGTTGCCGACGCCGACCACCGTGCGCTGGTCCATCAGGAAGGCCTTCACCGGTGCGCGGCGGCCGCGGCTGAGCCGGAACAGATGCGCGCCGTCGAAGCCCGTGTCCAGCGGCTCGGGGCCGAGGGCCGCGAGCAGCGGGTGCACCGATCCGGTCGCCTGCCACAGCAGGCAGCCGAACCGGCGCGGGTCGTTGAAGCGCAGCACCTGGCCCGAGTCGAGGCGGATGTCCACATGATCGTGCGCACGCACCGGTACCTCGGGGCCCAGCACGCGCAGGCTTCCCGACATGCCCAGATGCAGCAGCGCGCTGCCGGCGGCGGTGTCGAGCAGCAGGTACTTGGCGCGCCTGCGGATGGTCTCGATGCGCTGGCCCGGCAGCAGCGACGTCACCTCCGGCGGGATCGGCCAGCGCAGGTCGGGCCTGCGCAGCTGCACCGCGGTGATCGTGCGGCCGGCCAGATGCGGCGCCAGCCCTGCACGGGTGGTCTCGACTTCGGGAAGTTCGGGCATCGGGACGGGGGCTGGAGCGGGCCTGCAGAGATCGGGCCGCGGCGCGGCGATTCAATGCCGCGCAGGCTCGACCGGCGGCTCAACCGGTCCAGTCGTCCAGCCGCCGCCCGACCGGCGTGAATTCCGGGGTGACGTACTTCGGCAGGCCGTCGCGCCCGTACGGCGGCGGCGCCTCGCCGCGGATCAGCGGTTCGAGATAGCGGCGCGCCGCAGCGGTGATGCCGGTGCCGTCGCGGCGGATGAAGCCGGCCGGCATGGTCTTCTCGTGGTTGGCCACCTTCTCCAGCGGCGCGGCCTCGATCGTCCAGCGGTAGGGCGCGTCCGAGGTGCGTTTGATCACCGGCATCGTGGCGTTGCGACCGTCGAGCGCGAAGCGCACCGCCGCGCGGCCGACCGCCATCGCCTGGTCGACATCGGTCTTCGACGCGAGGTGCCGCGCCGAGCGCTGCAGGTAGTCGGGCAGCGTCCAGTGCACCTTGTAGCCCAGCGCGTCCTTGACCCGCCCCGCGAGATGCGAGGCCACGCCGCCGAGCTGGGTATGTCCGAACGCGTCCTGGCCGCCGCCGGCGTCGGCGACGAAGCGCCCGTCCGCGTCGCGGATGCCCTCGCTGGCCACGACCACGCACCAGCCCACGCGCTCGACGACCTGCCTGACCCGGGCGAGGAACGCGGCTTCGTCATAGGCGCGCTCGGGAAACAGGATGATCTGCGGCGCGTCGTCCGGCCCCTGCCCGGCGAGGCCGGCGGCCGCGGCCAGCCAGCCGGCGTGGCGGCCCATGGCCTCGTAGACGAAGACCTTGGTCGAGGTGTCCGCCATCGCCGCGACGTCGAGCGCGGCTTCGCGCACCGAGACCGCGGTGTACTTCGCCGCCGAGCCGAAACCCGGGCAGCAGTCGGTGACCGCCAAGTCGTTGTCGATGGTCTTGGGCACGCCGATGCAGGTCAGCGGATAGTCGAATTCCTTCGCGAGCTGCGAGACCTTGAGCGCGGTGTCGGCCGAATCGTTGCCGCCGTTGTAGAGGAACCAGCGCACGTCGTGCGCGCGCAGCACCTCGATCAGGCGTTCGTACTTCGCTCGGTCGGCCTCGATCGACTTGAGCTTGTAGCGGCAGGAGCCGAACGTGCCGCCCGGCGTGTGCGCGAGCGCGCGCACCGTCGCCAGCGGGAGTTTCGACGCGTCGACGAGGTCCTCGCGCAGCGCGCCGAGCACGCCGTTGCGCGCGGCCAGCACCTTGACCCGCCGGCTGCGCGCTTCCTGCAGGACGGCCGACGCGGTGGCGTTGATGACGGCGGTCACGCCGCCGGATTGGGCATAGAGCAGGGCAGGCATCGCGGTCTCCGTCGGTGGGGCCTGGCGGGATACGGTAAGCTGACGCGGCCGTTCGCGGCCTCGTCGGCAGTCTACGCCGGCGGCGTCGCGCGGTTACCCACTCTTGCAGGAGCGTTCGATGCGTCTGGTTCTTCTCGGTGCGCCCGGTTCGGGCAAGGGCACGCAGGCGACCCGCCTGAAGGAACACCTGCAGGTGCCGCATATCTCCACCGGTGATCTCCTGCGCGCCGAAGTGGCGGCCGGGACCCCGCTGGGCCTCGAGGCCAAAGCGATCATGGCGCGGGGCGACCTGGTCTCGGACGACATCCTGCTGGGCATGCTGGAAGACCGCTTCTCCCGCGAGGACACCCGCGCCGGCTTCATCCTCGACGGCTATCCGCGCAATCTCGCCCAGGCCGCGGCGCTCGATGCGCTGCTGCGGAAGCTCGGCACCCCGTTCGACGCGGCCGTGCAGCTGGAAGTCGACAACGAACAGATCATCGCGCGCCTGGCCGGCCGCGCGCAGGCCGAGGGTCGCGCCGACGACAGCCCGGACTCGGTGCGTCACCGGCTCGATGTCTACGACCGCCAGACCGCGCCGGTCATCGCGTTCTACCGCGATCACGACCAGCTCACCGTCGTCGACGGGGTCGGCTCGCTGGACGATGTGTTCGTGCGCATCGTCACCGCGATCGGCCGGGAGCAGGCGGCCGCCTGAGGTCATGGCCGTGGCGCGGCAGCTGTCCGCGCCTGCCGTCCGTCGCGCGACCGTCAAGGAACCGGGCCCGTGAAACTGCATATTCTCGGTATCGCCGGCACCTTCATGGGCGGCGTCGCGGCGCTGGCGCGCGAACTCGGCCATGCGGTCGAGGGCAGCGACCAGGCTGTCTACCCGCCGATGTCCACCCAGCTCGAGGCGCTGGGCATCGGGCTGCGCCAGGGCTACGACCCCGCGCACATCGATGACGACGTGGACGAGGTGGTCATCGGCAATGCGCTCTCGCGCGGGAATCCGGCCGTGGAGGCGGTGCTCGACACCGGACGCGCCTATACCTCGGGCGCGGAATGGCTGCGCACGCATGTGCTGCCGGGACGCGAGGTGCTGGCGGTCGCCGGCACGCACGGCAAGACCACCACCTCCACCATCCTCGCGTTCCTGCTCGATGCCGCAGGGCGCGCGCCGGGATTTCTCATCGGCGGTGTCGCGGAGGATTTCGGGGTGTCGGCGCGGCTGGGCGGCGCGGCCCCCGGCCAGCGCACCGGAGCGTCCGAGGCGCGGAACCGGCCGTTGTTCGTGGTCGAGGCCGACGAATACGACACGGCGTTCTTCGACAAGCGCAGCAAGTTCGTGCACTACCGGCCGACGGTGGCGATCCTCAACAATCTCGAATTCGACCACGCCGACATCTTTCCCGACGTCGCCGCGATCCAGCGCCAGTTCCACCACCTGGTGCGCACCGTGCCGTCGCGCGGGCGCCTGATCGTCAACGGTCACGACGCGCGTCTGGCCGAGGTGCTCGCCGCCGGGTGCTGGACGCCGGTGGAGCGCTTCGGCTTCGATCCCGGCTTCGAGTGGAGCGCCGAGCGCCTCGCGGCCGACGGAAGCGCGTTCCGAGTGCGCCGTCGCGACGAGGTGCTGGGCACGATCGAATGGCCGTTGCTCGGCGACCACAACGTGCTCAACGCGCTGGCGGCCCTGGCGGCGTGCGCCGCGGTGGACGTGGACGTCGCCGGCGTGCTGCCGGCGCTGGCGGGCTTTCGCAGCGTTAAGCGCCGGCTCGAAGTACTCGGCACCGCACGCGGCATCACCGTGTACGACGATTTCGCCCATCACCCCACGGCCATCGCGACGACGCTGGCCGGGCTGCGCGCACGCGTCGGCGCCGCGCGCATCGTGGTGGCGATGGAGCCGCGAAGCAATTCGATGCGGCTCGGAGCGCATGCCGAGGCGTTGGCGCCGTCGCTGGCACTGGCCGACGAGGTGGTGTTCCTGCACAGGCCCGGGCTGGCCTGGGATGCCGGCCACGTGGTCGATGCGGTGCGGGGGCGTGCGCAGGCGGTCGGCGACGTGGACGGCCTGCTCGACGCGCTGGACGCAGGGGCCCGGCCGGGTGACCACGTGGTGTTCATGTCCAACGGCGGCTTCGATGGCGCGCCGCGTCGCTTCCTAGTCCGGCTTGCCGGCTGATCCACGCCGGGCTGCGTAGACTTCGCGCATGGACGCCGGCTTCGACGATCTTCCGCTGTTCCCGCTGCGCACCGTGCTCGTGCCCGGGGCCGCGCTGGGGCTGCGCGTGTTCGAGCCGCGCTATCTCGATCTGGTCCGCGAATGCGGACGTCGCGGCACCGGGTTCGGCATCAGCCTGATCCTCGACGGTGAGGAATCCGGCAGCCCGGCCACACCCGCCGGCATCGGGACCGAGGCCCTGATCGAGGATTTCGACGTCGGCGGCGACGGGCTGCTCGCGTTGCGGGTGCGCGGCGCGCGGCGGTTCCGGATCCGGGGTTCGCGCGTGCGCGACAACGGCCTGGTGATGGCCGACGTGGCCTGGCGTGCGCCCGACCCCGTGGTGGACCTGCAGCCCGAGCATGCGCTGCTGGGCGTGGTCCTGCGGCGCATCCTCGAGCGCATCGACGGGGCCGATCGCCTGTTCGCCGAACCGAACTTCGACGATGCCGCATGGGTGGGCTGGCGCCTTGCAGAACTGCTCCCGCTCGAGCCCACCCAGCGCCAGCAGCTGCTGCAGCTCGACGATCCCGACGAGCGCCTGGAAACCCTGCTACGGCTGGTCGGGGACGACTGACGCCATCGGTGCGGTGTGCAGGCGCAGGGTCGGAATGCCGGTCTGCGGATGCGGCTCCTCACGCGGCGCGAACCCGTCGAGGATCTCGCGCAGGCCGCGGTGCACGCCCTGGGCGTCGGTCTGCGGCTGCCACAGCCCGAGCACGCCGAAGTGGCGCATGTAGCGCATCGACTGGCTGGTGCCCACCCACAGGTCCGCGCCATCGTCGAGCTGCACCGGCGCACGCCACAGCCGCAGCACCTCCAGGTGATCGTCCCCGGCCGCGCGGCGCATCAGCAGGGTTTCGGCGACGGTATCCAGCGTGGCCGGCAGCACCGGCCGTGTCGACAACGGCACATCGTCGTCGAGCAGGTTGAGCACGCGCATCCAGTCGGCCTGCGGCTGCACCTGCCAGCCCCGGGCCTCGAGCTGCTGCTGCAGGGGTGCGAGCGGCCCCGCGATCTGCAGGTCCAAGGGCCAGCGATGGGCCGGATCGCGCTCGCGCAGCTGGCCAGGCAGGCGCGCCCAGTCGCGCTCCCACCAGTCGCTGGTGGCCATGGTCGCAGTGGGCGGCGTGGGCACGAACCGGGCCAGCAGCGGATCCACCGCGCGCGGCGCATGCCACAGCGCCGCCGCGCCGAAGGTGAGATAGAAGATCATCGCCACCGGGCGCATCCAGAACGAGCGCTCGACATGCCGGCGATAGGCGATGCCGAGCACCAGCAGCCAGACGATGCCGAGCAGCACGCCGCCGACGATGTCGCTGAGCCAGTGCGCACCCAGGTACAGGCGCGAGAACCCCAGGACCGCCACCACCACGCCCGCCACGAGGTAGGGCCACACCCGTTGCCGCCCGGGCAGCTCACGTGCGATCAGCACCGCGAAGAACCCGAACACGATCGTGCACAGCGTGATCTCGACCGCCGGGAAGCCGAAGCCGCCATGGGCGGTGGGCGGACGCGGCATGTCGATCACCGCGCCCAGCAGCGCCGTCAGCGCGAGGCCGAAGGCCACTGCCGCGAGCCAGTGCGCCGCACCCAGCCAGCGTCGCCGCCAGATCAGCCACACCAGGGTGAGGCCCACCGCCGGCGCCAGCACATGCACATCGCCGATCGAGGCCAGCGCCGCCATCATCCGGTCGGCGAGCGGGTTGCGCAGTTCGTACATCGCCTGGAAGACGGTCTGGTCGATCAGCAGCGGCTCGCCGCGCATGATCACCGTCGCCAGCAGGCCGAAGCAGGCCCAGCCGATCGCCAGCAGGCAGACCGCGAGGATCGCCAGCGATGCCGATTCCGGCCGCCGCGGGTCGACCAGGGCCACCGCGTACCGGCCCAGGCGCGGATGCGCGGTGCTCCATGCCAGCAGCCGCGCCAGCAGGCTGTTGGCGTGCGCGTTGAACCAGCGGTAGGTGTAGATGACCACCGCCCAGGCCAGCGCGAGCACCGCGACCAGCGCGCCGAGCACGATCGCCAGGCGATCGGCCACGGCCGCCACCGCGTCGTAGGACGCGCCGAACAGCCAGCCCGGCGCGAGGAACAGCGCGCCCCAGGAAATGCAGGCCGCCGCGCTCACCGGCAGGTACTGACGGAGCGGCATGTGCGCGATGCCCGCGATCGCCGGGACGAACGGACGGATCGCTCCGACATAGCGCGCGACGAGGATGCTCTTGATCGCATTGCGACGGAACAGCAGCTCGCCGCGGTCCAGCAGCTGCGGATACTTGCGGAACGGCCACACCCCGCGCAGGCCGTAGCCCCAGCGCCGACCGACCCAGTAGCTCACGCCGTCGCCGGCCATCGCGCCGAGCGCCGCGCAGGCCACCGCATACGGCCCCGAGATCTCGCCCAGGCCGATCAGCACGCCGATCGCGAACAGCAGCGGCAATGCCGGCACGATCACGCCGAGCACGATGACCGAATCGCAGAACGCGATCAGGAACACCACCAGGCCCGCGGCCACCGGGTGGTCGCCGACCCAGGCGACCAGGCTGTTGAAGAACTCGCTGAGCATCGCGGCATTATGGCAGCGCGCCGCGACGCGCCTGTCTGCGCGGATACGCGGGCGTCGGCTGGCGTTAACCGCGCATGGGGTCCGTACAATGCGGGCGATGGCCCGACCCGATGACTCCGCCGACCGCGCCACCGAACTGCAGGCGCTCAAGGCCGACAGTTTCGGCCGCATCTCGCTGATGCGCGCCGCCGACGGCCAGCGCTTCGTGCGCCGCGACCTCGGCCATGTGCCGCTGTGGCTGCGCCTGCCGGCCTGGTGGCTGGCGCGACGCGAGGCCCGTGGCCTGGAGGCCGTGCGCGGGATGCAGGACGTGCCGCAGCTGCTGGCATGGACCGGGCGGCGGCTCGACCGCAGTTTCATGCCCGGTGCGGCGATGTACCAGCGACCGCCGCACGGCGACCTCGTCTACTTCCGTCGTGCGCGCCGCCTGTTGCAGGGCCTGCACCGACGCGGTCTCGCGCACAACGACCTCGCCAAGGAGGCCAACTGGCTGGTCCTCGACGACGGCCGTCCGGCGATCATCGATTTCCAGCTCGCCGTCCGCGGCGATCCGCGTTCGCGGATGATGCGGCTGCTCGCGCGCGAGGACCTGCGTCATCTGCTCAAGCACAAACGCATGTACTGCCGGGAGGCGCTCACGCCGGTCGAGAAGCGGGTACTCAAGCGCACATCGTGGCTGCGCGACCTGTGGTTCCGCACCGGCAAGCCGGTCTATCGCGTGGTCACGCGCAGGCTGCTCAAGTGGGAAGACAACGAAGGCCAGGGCCCGAAGCCCTGAGCCGGGTCAGCCCAGAGTGAGCAGATGCCGCCCGGTGAAACGGCGCGCCGGATCGAAGTCGTATCCGATGCGAAGCGTGCCGATGTCCTCGCAGGCGTGGCAGGTGCGCATCGGCGTGGCGTAGATGAGGCGCACCCCGCCCCCCTCCAGCGGCTCGGCGGCTTCGAAACGCGCCGGCGCGACCGGTCGGGCATCGGCATGGGCTGCGCGAAACGTGGTGATGCCGGCCTGCGTGTCGTCCATGCCGGCCAGAGGATCGGCATCCACGTCGACCACCCGGCCGGCTGCGTCCACCAGCCAGGTGCCGCGATTGGTATTGGCGCGGAACGGAAACTCGGTGGTCGCCACGCCGACGCCCTCGATCTCGTGCCACGCCGCGATGTAGCCGGCGTCGCCGCGTTCGGCCAGCACGGCGGAGGCGGCGAGCGCAGCGGGGCTGGCGTCGGCGGCGCGCATGGCGTCGCGCAGGCACACGTCGACCGGCGTGGCGCCGTCGCGGCAGGCATCGGGTGGGGGCGTCCACGCCGCGCTGGCGTCCAGCGGCACCGTGGTCGTGAGCGTGCCCGCGGCCTCGGGCACCACGGCGGGTGGCGCCTGGCAGGCGGTGAGCGCGATGAGCAGCAGGGCGAATGCCGGTCGTTGCATGGGCCGGGTCCGGGACGTGAGGTGCCCCAGTATTCCCTGTATGCCTGAACGGCGCCGCCAGGCGCCGCATAATGCAGGCCTTCTTCGCCGCAGGAACGCCGCATGACCAGCCTGGCCGGAAAGACCCTCTTCATCACCGGCGCGTCCCGAGGCATCGGCCTGGCGATCGCCGAGCGCGCTGCCCGCGATGGCGCCAACGTCGCCGTCGCCGCCAAGTCCGAAGTGGCGAATCCGAAGCTGCCCGGCACCATCCACACCGCCGCGCGCGCGATCGAAGCTGCAGGCGGACGCGCGCTCGCGCTGCGTTGCGACATCCGTGAGGAGGACCAGGTGCGCGCCGCGGTGGCCGCCACGGTCGATGCCTTCGGGGGCATCGACATCCTGGTCAACAACGCCAGCGCGATCTGGCTGCGCGGCACGCTGGACACGCCGATGAAGCGCTTCGACCTCATGCAGCAGGTCAACGCGCGCGGCAGCTTCCTGTGTGCGCAGGCCTGCCTGCCGCATCTGCTGCAGGCGTCCAACCCGCACATCCTCACCCTGTGTCCGCCGCCGTCGCTCGATCCGAAGTGGTGGGCGCCGCATACCGGCTACACGCTGGCGAAGATGGGCATGAGCTTCGTCACGCTGGGGCTTGCCGCCGAATTCGGACCGCAGGGCGTCGCGGTCAACGCGCTGTGGCCCCGCACCCTGATCGGCACCGATGCCTTGAACATGATTCCCGGCGTCGAACGCGGCAACGGCCGCAGCCCGGCGATCATGGCCGACGCCGCGCATGCGGTGCTGGTGCGGGACGCGGCCGGTTTCCACGGTCGTTTCCTGATCGACGACGAGGTGCTGCGCGAGGCCGGGATCGACGATCTCGACGCATACGCGATCGATCCGTCGCAGCCGCTGTTGCCGGACCTGTTCCTCGACTGAGCGACAGGTCGCGGCGAGGCCCTGCCCTGGTCGAAGCGGGCGCGCGGCGGGCATCCGCCGAAGCCGAGCGCATCTCGGGTTCGCACCCGGGCAGGCAAGAGCGGAATGCACCCGGGTGATCTGGCACGCGTCGCGCGGCCTGCACTCTGCATCCCATAGCGGGCGGCCAACGCGGCGGGCGCCGTGAGAGGCGCCGCACGCACCTTTCGGGCGTCGCGTCCGGGGGCGTGTCGTCATGCCGGGAATCACCGGGGCTTGCGCTCCGGTCCCGATCTGCACGGTCGCGTGTCCCGCCAGGCGTCCCCGAGGTGGCCGGCCTTACAATCGGCGGCCCTGGTCTCCCGACTCCGTGCAATGTCCAACGCCGCCGATCTCATCGCCCTCGCCCAGCGCCACGTGCTGCCGGTCTACCGCCCGCGCGAGCTGGTGCTCGAGCGCGGCGACGGCGCGCGCGTCTGGGACAGCGAAGGCCGCGAGTACGTCGATCTGTCCGCCGGCATCGCCGTCTGCGGGCTCGGCCACAACGATCCGGATCTCCTCAAAGCGCTGGTCGAGCAGGCCGGCAAGCTGTGGCACACCAGCAACGTGTTCTTCAGCGAACCGCCGCTGCGCCTGGCGGCCGAATTGGTCGAGGCCAGCGGCTTCGCCGCGCGCGCCTTCCTGTGCAATTCCGGCGCCGAGGCCAACGAGGCGGCGATCAAGCTGGTACGCAAGTGGGCCACCGCGCAGGGCCGCAGCCCGGACCGCCGCGTCATCGTGACCGCGCGCGGCAGCTTCCACGGCCGCACGCTGGCCGCGGTCACCGCGACCGCGCAGCCGAAGTACCAGGCCGGCTACGAGCCGCTGCCCGGTGGCTTCCGTTACGTCGACTTCAATGACGTCGCCCAGCTCGAGGCCGCGATGGCCGACGGCGATGTCGCCGCCGTCATGCTCGAGCCCGTGCAGGGCGAGGGCGGCGTGATGCCGGCCGCCGACGGCTACCTCGCCGCCGTGCGCGCGCTGTGCGACCGCCACGGGGCACTGCTGGTGCTCGACGAGATCCAGTGCGGCATGGGCCGCACGGGCACGCTGTTCGCGCATCCCCAGGACGGCGTCGTGCCCGATATCGTCACGCTGGCCAAGGCGCTCGGCGGCGGCTTCCCGATCGGCGCGCTGCTGGCCGGCCCGAAGGTCGCCGAGGCCATGCAGTTCGGTGATCACGGCACCACCTTCGGCGGCAACCCGCTCGCCGCAGCCGTGGCGCGCGTCGCGCTGCGCAAGCTGGCATCCGAGGCCATCGCCGCCAACGTGACGCGCCAGTCGCGCGCGCTGCGCGACGGCCTCGCCGCACTCGACGCCGAATTCGGCCTGTTCTCGGAGATCCGCGGCCGTGGCCTGATGCTCGGCGCCGTGCTGCGCCCCGAACACGCCGGCAAGGCCGCGACCATTCTCGACCACGCCGCGCACCACGGCCTGCTGCTGCTGCAGGCCGGCCCCGACGTGCTGCGCTTCGTGCCGGCGCTCAACATCACCGATGCCGACGTCGCCGAGGGCCTGGTGCGGCTGCGCGCGGCGATCGCCGATGCCGTCGCCGCCGGCTGAGTCCATCGCGGACGGCTGCGCGTTCTGCGCGATTCTCGCGGGTACGCTGCCCGCGAGTCTCGTGCACGAGGACGCGCAGGTGATCGCCTTCATGGACCTGCGCCAGGCGGTGCCCGGGCACGTGCTCGTGGTGCCGCGCTGGCATGTCGAAACGGTGTTCGATCTCGACGAAGACACTGCCGCGCAGCTGATGCGGGTCGCGGTGCGCATCGCCCGCGCAGCCGATGCCGTCTTCGCGCCCGACGGCCTCAACCTCTGGCAGTCCAACCGCGAGGCCGGCGGCCAGGAAGTGCCGCACGTGCATCTGCACGTGCAACCGCGCCGCTCCGGCGACGGCTTGCTGCGGGTCTATCCGGGACCACAACCGCCGGCGCTGACCGGGCGGGACGCGCTCGATGGCTGGGCCGGGCGCTTGCGTGATGCATTGCAAGCGTCCCGGGCCGGATGAATCTGATGATTGATCGCGTCCTCCCGGCGGACCTGATCCGTCTCAGTGCACCGCGTCGTCGGACGGCGCGAGCGCGAGGCAGACCACCGTCGCGACGCCGTCGCTCTCGAAACGCAGCCCGATCCGGTGCCGTGCGCACAGCCGGCGGACGATCGCCAGGCCCAGGCCGATGCCCGCGCTGGCCTCGCCTTTGACGAACGGCTGGAACGCCGCGTCTCCCGGCCACGCACCCGCATTGGCGATGCGCAGCCAGCCCGCATCGACATCGATGACGACATCGCCGACGCCGCCGTGGACCAAGGCATTGCCGACGAGATTCGACAGCACGATATGCAGCACCGTAGATGGCCACCGGACCTGGGTGACCTCCGGCACGTCGATCCGGAGCGCGACATCGCGCCCGTCCAGCAGCGGCGCCTGGTCGACGATCACGCGCTCGAGTACCGGCAGCAACGCGATGTCGGTCGCGGCTTCTGCGCCATCCTCCCGCGCCAGCGCCAGCAACGCGGCGACCGTGCGTTCGAGTTGCTGCGCCGACTGCCGGACATGTTCGAGTTGCCGTTGCGCATCGATACCCAGATCGGTGCGGGCGCCCAGTCGCTCGCAGGCGCTGCGGATCACTGCCAGGGGTGTACGCAGTTCGTGGCTGGCGTCGCGGGTGAACTCGCGTTCGCGCAACACGAATGCATCGACGCGTCCGATCAGGCGTTCGAGCCCGCGCGCGAGGGTGCCCACCTCGTCGTCGGGGAAACCGACCGCGAATCCGGCCGGCAACTCTGCGGGCATCGCATCGTCCATCAGGGCCGCGAGTCGCGACAGTGGCTCGGTCATGCGTCGCGCCAGCCACGCCCCGAGCAGCAGTGCCAGCAGTGTCACTGCCAGCCCCGACCAGCCGAGCCATTGCAAGATGCCGTCCCGCATCGGCCGCACCACCAGGTGCCCGCTGACTTCCGCCAGCAACCACCCGGGCGCTGCGTCGCCTGTCGGCTCGAGCGCCTGCAGGTGGTAGTGGCGTCCGGACCTGCCCGGAAATTCACGACGCCACGGTGACTCGGCCAGGCGTGCGCCGAGCGCGTCGGGCATCGCCGCGGGATCGACGTACACGCTGACGAACCGCAGTCGCGGCGTTGTCCATGCGCCCGTGTCCGCGTGGTGCGCGAGTTGCGCTGCGGCCTCGTCTTCGAGCAGGCCCTGGAAGACCGCGTCCTCCACCAGATACGCGAACAGCACAACATAGAACCCATAGAGCAGGGCGACCAACAGAGCGAACCCGGAGAAGGCCAGCATCAACCGGTGGCGCAGGCGATGGCGCCGGGACAACGCGCTCATGTATCTGCCTCGAGGCGAAAGCCGACACCGTGCACCGTCTTCAGTATCGGCGTGTCCGACGGTCCGTCCAGTGCCCGTCGCAGCAGATACAGATGCGTACGCAGCGGGCCGGACTCCGGCGGCGATGCGCCCCAGACGCGGTCGACGAGCTCGCTGCGGGTCAGCGTGCGCGGCCAGGCTTCCGCCAGTGCCAGTAGCAGGCGATGCGCGGTCTGCTGCAGCTCCAGCGTGCGCCCGCCGCGTTGGACCAGACCGCTGCGGCGATCGATGCTCAGGCTGCCGATGCGCAGCACGTGCGCGGTGCCCACGCGATGGCGCTGCGACAGCGCCAGACAGCGCGCCAGCAACTCGGCCGCGGCGAACGGCTTGACCAGATAGTCGTCGGCGCCGCTGCGGAAGCCGAGCAGTTTGTCGTCCAGGGCGTCGCGTGCGGTCAGCATCAGCACCGGCACATGCCGATCGGCCTGCGCGCGCACCCGTTCGCACACGCGCAGACCGTCCAGTCCCGGCAAACCGAGATCCAGCACCAGCACATCGGGCGGATCCGACAGCGCGGCCTGCAGACCGCTGCACCCATCGGCGGCGAAATCCGCCGGGATGCCGTGCTCGGCGAACATCGCACCGAGATTGGCCCGCAGCACCGGGTTGTCCTCGATCACCAGAATACGTGGGGCGGGCGTGGCCATCGTCAGCGGTCGATGCGTTGCAGGAGGGCCTCAGCCTGTTCCATCCCCGGCGACGCTTCCAGTACCTGAAGTACCAGGGTGCGTGCCTGCGCGCGCGCGCCCAGGCGCAGGTGCGCGTCGGCAGCGGCCAGCTTGAGTCGCGGCTCGTCCATGTGCGGCAAGGCCAGTTGCATGGTTTGCAGGGCCAGGCGTAGCGCAGCCGCATCATCGCCGGCGGCCTCGGCCTGGTAATAGCCGAGCATGCCGATCAGTTCGAGGTGATAGCGCGTGGGCGATTGCGCCAGCGCCGCACGCGCGCCTGCCGCATCGCCATCGCGCAGCCTTTGCACCAGCGCCATGCTCGCCTCGTCGCGCCACGGCGTGCGGGCCACCGGTGTCCGGCCCAGGCCACGCACGACCGCCTCGGCAACGGCGGTGGTCGAATACGGGTTCTGGCCGGTGATCAGGCGCCCATCGACGACGAGCCTGGGCAGCATCAGCGGCGCCTCATGCCAGAGCGCACCGCGCGCCCGCGCCGCATCCTCGAGTTGCCAGGGAAATTCGGCGGCCCATTTCTTTCCGAAGATGGCTTCCTCCTCGTTGCTGAACCCGGTCATGTGACGCCCGGCGATCAACGACGCGCCATCGGCCAGGCGCACGTCGACCAGGGCAGCCGGCCCGTGGCAGACCGCGGCGATCAGCGCGCCGGCGTCCCAGGCCCGGGCAATCAGCTGCTGGAGAGCGGTATCGCGCGGCAGGTCGAACATCGCGCCCTTGCCGCCGACCACGTAGACGGCGGCGTAGTCCTTAGCGTCCAGTGCGTCGGTGCGGCGGGTGTGCGCAAGCTGGCGCATCGCGTTTCCGTCGGCCAGCAGCGCGGCGTTGAACGGCTCGTCCGCGTTGTAACGGTCCGCTTCGACTGCGCCGCCCTGCGGACTGGCGACCTCGACCGCCAGGCCGTTGGCCTTGAAGATCAACCAGGCCTGGGACAGCTCGTCGAACTCGTAACCGGGCCGGGTCTTGCCGGCGTCATGACCTTCGCCGCTGAGTACGATCAAGACGGTATCGGCGGCGCGCGACAGCGCGGGTGTCAGGGACAGCGCGGCGACCAGCAGACAGGACACGAAAGAACGTTGCATCGGGAACTCCGGGGTGGGATGACCGGAGGCCAGCATCCCGCCGCGGGATCAAGCAGATTTCAATCCGGGGTGACGGGCCCGGCGCGCATCAGCCCGTAGCGCCGCAGTACGGTCCGCAGCGACCGCGCATGGACCACCGTGTCGGCGTGCAGGCCGGCGGCACGTGCGCCCTGCACGTTGACGAACAGGTCGTCGACGAACAGCGTCTCCTGCGCGTGCACGTCGAAATGCGCAAGCGCGCGCTCGAAGATCGCACGGTCCGGCTTGCGCACGCCCAGTATCCCGCTGCACAGCACGCGGCCGTCGAGCATCGGGAACAGCGGCGCGACGATCCGCGGCAGCGCCTCGAGCAGCAATGGCCCGTTGTTGGTCAGTACGCCGACCTCGACCCGCGAGGCGAGCAACGCGACAAGTGCGAGCACGGCGGGGTCGGCCTGCGTGGCGGCGACGCGCGCCTCGATCCACGTGGCGGCGTCGACCGCGGTGCCGAGGCCGGCGCTGAGGTGCTGAAGATATTTCGCGGTGTCGAGCGCCCCGCTGTCGTAGGCGCGGTCGAGCCCCGAATCGAGCAACACCTCCGACACGTGGGCCGGCGTGCATGCCGCGGCGCGTGCCAGAGAGGCCAGTCGTACGCGCTGGTCGTATCGCGCCAGAACGCCGTCGAAATCGAGCAGCACCAGCCGCAGCCGCGGCGGTGTCACGCGGACGGTTCCTCCGGGGGCAGTCCGTGGCCGCAGCGCCGGCAGTGCCAGGCTTCCTGTTCGTGATCCTGCAGGCCGCATTCGCTGCAGCGCACGTGGCGGCGCTTGGGGCGCAGCGCGCCGGCCAGTTCCGCGGTGTAGATGCCGGTGGGCACCGCGATGATGCTGTAGCCGATCAGGATGAGGATCGAGGTGATGAATCGACCCAGTGGCGTGGCCGGCGAAATGTCGCCAAATCCCACCGTCGCCATCGTCACGACCGCCCAGTACATGCCGGTGGCGATGCTGTTGAAGCCGTGTTGGGGGCCCTCGACGACGTACATGATGGCGCCGAAGATGATGACGATCGTGATCACCGTGCACACGAAGACGAAGATCTTGCGCCGGCTGCGCGCCAGCGCGGTGATCAGCACGCCCGCCTCGCTGGAGTACTGCACCAGCTTGAGGACGCGGAAGATCCGCAGCAGACGCAGGACCCGGATCACCAGCAGGTACTGGCTGCCCGCCAGCAGCAGGGACAGGTAGCTGGGCAGGATGGCCAGCAGATCGATGACGCCGAAGAAGCTGGTGGCGTAACGCAGCGGTCGGCGCACCGCCCACAGCCGCAGTGCGTACTCGATCGTGAAGACGATGGTGAACGCCCATTCGGCGGCGACCAGTGCCGAATGCCAACGCATCTTCACTGCGGGCTCGCTGTCGAGCAGGACCACGATCACGCTGACGACGATCGCCGCGATCAGGGCCAGATCGAAATTGCGCTCGGCCGGTGTCTCATGGTGGAACAACAGGCGGTATACACGATTGCGGACGCCGTCCGGACGGGCCGGCAGAAGATCGCGCTCGAACGGGCTCGCGCGCTCGTCCTGCTCGGCCTCCCGCGCGCTGCTCATGCGGCGGCCGTCGCCGCGAACGCTTCGCGCGCGGCCTCGATCGTCGCCGCGATCGCCGCGTCGTCGTGCGCCGACGACATGAAGCCGGCCTCGAACGCCGACGGCGCCAGGAACACGCCGCGCTCGAGCATGGCGTGGAAGAACCGGTTGAACGCACCCGTATCGCATGCGACGGCCTGCGCGTAGGTGTCGACGCTGGTCTCGCCGGTGAAGAACAGGCCGAACATGCCGCCCACCCGGGTGGTCGTGAACGGGATGCCCGCCGCGCGTGCCGCGGCCTCGAGCCCATCGCAGAGCATCGCGGTTTTCGCTTCGAGTGCAGCATGGAAGTCCGGCGCGGACACCAGTTCGAGCATGGCGAGCCCGGCGGCCATCGCCACCGGATTGCCGCTGAGGGTGCCGGCCTGGTAGATCGGACCCGACGGCGCGATCTGCTGCATCAGGTCGCGGCGGCCACCGTAGGCACCGACGGGCATGCCACCGCCGATGATCTTGCCGAAGGTGCTGAGGTCCGGCGTGACGCCGTACCGTGCCTGCGCGCCACCCAGTGCGACCCGGAAGCCGGTCATCACTTCGTCGAAGATCAGCAGCGCACCATGCCCGGTGCACAGCGCACGCAGGTGCTGCAGGTAGCCCGCGCGCGGCGGCAGGCAGTTCGCGTTGCCGACCACCGGTTCGATGATCAGCCCGGCGATCTCGTGGCCCCGCTCGGCGAACAGCGCGCTCGCCGCGTCGAAATCGTTGTAGGGCAGGGTGAGCGTGAGATCGGCCAGGGCGGCCGGCACCCCGGGCGATGTCGGCACGCCGAAGGTCAGCGCGCCGCTGCCGGCTTTGACCAGGAAGGAATCCCCATGCCCGTGATAGCAGCCCTCGAACTTCACGATGCAGCTGCGCCCGGTCGCGCCTCGCGCCAGTCGGATCGCGGACAGGGTGGCCTCGGTCCCCGAATTGACCATGCGCACCATCTCGCAGGACGGCACCAGCGCGGTGATGCGCTCGGCCATCGTGACCTCGGCCGCGCACGGGGCACCGAACGACAGGCCCGCGCCGATCGCACGCTTGACCGCCTGGCGCACGGCCGGATGGTTGTGGCCGACGATCATCGGTCCCCAGGAGCCGACGTAGTCGATGTAGCGGTTCCCGTCCACGTCGAACAGATGCGGACCGTCCGCGCGCTGGACGAAGAACGGCTCGCCGCCCACCGACTTGAACGCGCGCACAGGCGAGTTGACGCCGCCCGGAAGCAGGGCGCGCGCGCGGTCGAAGAGGGCGTGCGAGCGAGAGGTATCCATCGGAACTCCGGTGAAGAGAAACTACAGGTCGAACGCCGCGCGATAGGCGCGCGCCGCGGAGGCAGGATGACGCGCGTCGAACACGCCGCTGATGACGGCCACGAGATCGGCGCCGGCGGCCACGAGCTGGCGGGCATTGTCCGGGGTGATCCCGCCGATGGCCACCCGGGGCACCGGGGGCAGGCTGGCATCGCGCAGCAGGGCCTTGGTCGCGATGCGGGCCGCGGGCTTGGTCGGTGACGGGAAGAAGGCCCCGAACGCGATGTAGCTCGCACCGGCGTCGACGGCCCGGTGCGCATTCGCCGCATCGTCGTAGCACGAGGCGCCGAGCAATGTGCCCGGCGGCATCGCCGCACGCGCATCCGCCAGTGCGCCGTCGTCTTCACCCAGGTGGGCGCCGTCCGCGCCCAGTTCCGCGGCCAGCCGCCAGTCGTCGTTGACGATCAACGGCACCCCCATGGCACGGCAGAGCGGCAGCAGGGCGACCAGCTGGGCCCGGCGCACGCCGGCATCCGCGCGCTTGTTGCGGTACTGCAGCCAGGTCGCGTGGGGCAGCACGGGGGCCACCCGCGCGAGCAGCTGCGCGGTATCGGGCTCGTCGGGCGTCAGCAGATACAGGCCGCGCGGGCGATCGGGCGGGCGGGCGTTCATCGGCACGGGTTCCGGTGGAGGGGGCGCGGTGGGACAATGCAGCTCGCCTACCATGCCCCGTGCGGACCATTATCCGATGAACGATTCGACGACGCAGACCGCCTTCCGCACCTGGATGTGCGTCGTCTGCGGATTCATCTACGACGAGGCCGTCGGCATTCCCGACGAGGGCATCGTCGCGGGGACGCGCTGGGAGGATGTCCCGGACACCTGGACCTGCCCCGACTGCGGCGTGACCAAGGACGATTTCGAGATGATGGTGGTCTGACGCCCGCTCAATGCGTGGCGCGTCCGCCGCCACCGATGCGCACCAGCTGGGCGCGCAGCTCGCCGGCATCGTCCGCATCGGGATTCCGCACGAGATACCGGGTCATGTCCTGCCGGGCGCCATCGATGTGGCCCAGCGCCAGGTAGCCGAGCCCGCGGTCACGCAGCGCATCCGGCGTGTCGGGGGCCAGCTTCAGCAGCCGGTCCGCGCAGCGCACGACCCGCGCCCAGTCCCTGGCACCCTGGTAGACGCCGAGCAGGTTGCGCAGCATGCGCATCAGCACCGTCCTGTGCGACGCCGGGCGCAGGATCCGCGCCAGGGTGTCGTCGTCCGGCACGTCGCCACCCAGATGCGGCTTGGCCCGGGTGCGCAATTCCTCGAGATCGAGCGGACGTCCGCTGTTGAACGGATCCATCACCAGCATGCCGTCGTCCACCGGCAGGCGGACCAAAAAGTGGCCCGGAAACGAGATGCCGTCGAGCGCGACGCCGAGCCGGCGGGCGACCTCCATCTGCACCACCGCGAGCGAGATGGGATTGCCGAGTCTGCGCTCGAGGACCTCGTTGAGATAGCTGTTGCGGGGATCGTAGTACCGCTCGTGGTCCCCGGTGTAGCCCAGCTCCTCGAACAGGTGCCGGTTGATCGCCTGCATTTTCAGCGGGCCGTATTCGATCGCCTCGATCTCCGGCCGGAGGTGGCGCGCATGGGTGAGCACCAGATCCTCGCAGGCGCCGACGTCCAGCCCCGGATACTCGTCGCGCGCGATCAGAAGACCGATGCCGAACAGCGGCAGATCGGAATCTTCGATCGCGGCCAGCGCGTTCCAGTCCGGCAGGGGTGGAGCCTCGGTCATGGCGCCAGCCTGCCGCCGCCCGCACAAGCGTGCAAGCCGGGCGGGGCTGCTCGGGTTCAGTGACCGGGAATGGCGGGCGAGAACATGAGCGTATCGCCGTTCTTCGCACCGATGCGCTGCGCCTCGCCCGCATTCAGTTCCAACACGTAGCGTGCCGGCGCGTCGCTCGGATAGGTGGGGCAGCGGTTGCCGCCTGAGCATGGAGGCACGTCCCGCTGCTGCGACACCAGGCGACGTTCGTTGTCGAAATAGAGGATGTCGAGCGCGATCCGCGTGTTCTTCATCCAGTAGGCGAGGGGCGCCTGCTGCTCATGGATGAACAGCATTCCGCGATCGGGCGGCATCGTGTCGCGGAACATCAGGCCACGGGCCCGCGCCTCGTCGGTATCGGCGATTTCCACCTGGTAACGATGTCCCGCGAGCTCGACCCAGGGATCGCTGGCGCACGCAGGCAGCAGCAGCATGGCCAGCAGGCCGATGAGGAGCAGGCGGACGATGCGCATGGCGGTTCCAGTCGTGGATGGGCACCCAACCTTCGGCAAGTGCATCCGGGTCGTCAAGAACGTCCGCAGGGGGTTCTCAAACGCGTCGGCGCTGTGCATAATTCGCGCCCCGCACGGCGGGCTGCTCTTCGGAGTGGCGGGTCGGGCGGGGTGAGGCAGTCGAAACCGGGTTTCACGCGGTGTTGACAGACTCGAAAGCCGCGGTAAGATGTGCGGCTCGCTTCAACGAAACGCCTTCGGGCCGGACGCTGAAGCCGGCAGAACTCTCCCCCTCACGGGGTGTTGACGAAAGCCAAAACCGCGCTAAGATGGGCGGCTCGCTTCGGAGGAAACGACGAAGCAGTGGGAAGCAGGCGCTGAGGCCGCTTCCGCAGATCTTTGACAGTGTGCGCAGGATACTTATGCGGACGTCTGGCTGGTGGTGTTAGTCCATTAGCAGACGTTCCAGAAAGAGCAAGAAAGATTCAACAGCATGCAAATGCTGGCGAGTAGTTCGGGCTCAGGAAGGACATCTGCACTCGAAGCATTAGACGTCACTTCGGTGATGTCGAAAATTTTAAGTGAAGAGTTTGATCCTGGCTCAGAGTGAACGCTGGCGGCAGGCCTAACACATGCAAGTCGAACGGCAGCACAGAGGAGCTTGCTCCTTGGGTGGCGAGTGGCGGACGGGTGAGGAATACATCGGAATCTGCCTATTTGTGGGGGATAACGTAGGGAAACTTACGCTAATACCGCATACGACCTACGGGTGAAAGCCGGGGACCTTCGGGCCTGGCGCAGATAGATGAGCCGATGTCGGATTAGCTAGTTGGCGGGGTAAAGGCCCACCAAGGCGACGATCCGTAGCTGGTCTGAGAGGATGATCAGCCACACTGGAACTGAGACACGGTCCAGACTCCTACGGGAGGCAGCAGTGGGGAATATTGGACAATGGGCGCAAGCCTGATCCAGCCATGCCGCGTGGGTGAAGAAGGCCTTCGGGTTGTAAAGCCCTTTTGTTGGGAAAGAAAAGCAGTCGGTTAATACCCGATTGTTCTGACGGTACCCAAAGAATAAGCACCGGCTAACTTCGTGCCAGCAGCCGCGGTAATACGAAGGGTGCAAGCGTTACTCGGAATTACTGGGCGTAAAGCGTGCGTAGGTGGTTTGTTAAGTCTGATGTGAAAGCCCTGGGCTCAACCTGGGAATTGCATTGGATACTGGCAGGCTAGAGTGCGGTAGAGGGTAGTGGAATTCCCGGTGTAGCAGTGAAATGCGTAGAGATCGGGAGGAACATCCGTGGCGAAGGCGACTACCTGGACCAGCACTGACACTGAGGCACGAAAGCGTGGGGAGCAAACAGGATTAGATACCCTGGTAGTCCACGCCCTAAACGATGCGAACTGGATGTTGGGTTCAATTAGGAACTCAGTATCGAAGCTAACGCGTTAAGTTCGCCGCCTGGGGAGTACGGTCGCAAGACTGAAACTCAAAGGAATTGACGGGGGCCCGCACAAGCGGTGGAGTATGTGGTTTAATTCGATGCAACGCGAAGAACCTTACCTGGCCTTGACATGCACGGAACTTTCCAGAGATGGATTGGTGCCTTCGGGAACCGTGACACAGGTGCTGCATGGCTGTCGTCAGCTCGTGTCGTGAGATGTTGGGTTAAGTCCCGCAACGAGCGCAACCCTTGTCCTTAGTTGCCAGCACGTAATGGTGGGAACTCTAAGGAGACCGCCGGTGACAAACCGGAGGAAGGTGGGGATGACGTCAAGTCATCATGGCCCTTACGGCCAGGGCTACACACGTACTACAATGGGAAGGACAGAGGGCTGCAAACCCGCGAGGGCAAGCCAATCCCAGAAACCTTCTCTCAGTCCGGATCGGAGTCTGCAACTCGACTCCGTGAAGTCGGAATCGCTAGTAATCGCAGATCAGCATTGCTGCGGTGAATACGTTCCCGGGCCTTGTACACACCGCCCGTCACACCATGGGAGTTTGTTGCACCAGAAGCAGGTAGCCTAACCGCAAGGGGGGCGCTTGCCACGGTGTGGCCGATGACTGGGGTGAAGTCGTAACAAGGTAGCCGTATCGGAAGGTGCGGCTGGATCACCTCCTTTAGAGACAAGGCTGCATCGCTTGTCCAGGCGTCCTCATAAGTAACCTGCACGATTGGTAATCAAGAGCACGACTGGGTCTGTAGCTCAGGTGGTTAGAGCGCACCCCTGATAAGGGTGAGGCCGGTGGTTCGAGTCCTCCCAGACCCACCACTTGGGGCCTTAGCTCAGCTGGGAGAGCACCTGCTTTGCAAGCAGGGGGTCGTCGGTTCGATCCCGACAGGCTCCACCATTTCTTGATTCGCCGATCGCTGCGCACACATCAGATTTGAATGGTGCCGGGCATTGTGGCCCGACACCGGTTCTTTGAAAAATAGGGAAGTAGCGAGCGTCTGAGACAAGTACTCAAACGTGTCGTGAGGCTAAGGCGGGGACCTCGAGTCCCTAAGAAATTGAGTCGTTATAGTTCGTGTCGATGCTTTGTACCCATCGACAGAAGTATGGCTCCGAGGCGACTTGGGGTTATATGGTCAAGCGAATAAGCGCACACGGTGGATGCCTTGGCGGTCAGAGGCGATGAAGGACGTGGTAGCCTGCGAAAAGTATCGGGGAGCTGGCAACAAGCTTTGATCCGGTAATGTCCGAATGGGGAAACCCACCTCCTAGGAGGTATCGTGCAGTGAATACATAGCTGTACGAGGCGAACGCGGTGAACTGAAATATCTAAGTAACCGTAGGAAAAGAAATCAACCGAGATTCCCTGAGTAGTGACGAGCGAACGGGGAACAGCCCAAAAGTCGATTTGGTTCTAGCAAAACGGTCCTGGAAAGACCGGCCATAGAAGGTGACAGCCCTGTATGCGAAAGGGCCATATCGATGAAATTGAGTAGGGCGGGGCACGAGAAACCCTGTCTGAACATGGGGGGACCATCCTCCAAGGCTAAATACTCCTGACCGACCGATAGTGAACCAGTACCGTGAGGGAAAGGCGAAAAGAACCCCGGAGAGGGGAGTGAAATAGACCCTGAAACCGTGTGCGTACAAGCAGTCGGAGCCCGCAAGGGTGACGGCGTACCTTTTGTATAATGGGTCAGCGACTTATTGTTCGTGGCAAGCTTAACCGTATAGGGGAGGCGAAGGGAAACCGAGTCTGATAAGGGCGCATAGTCGCGGGCAATAGACCCGAAACCGGGTGATCTAGTCATGCCCAGGGTGAAGGTTGAGTAACATCAACTGGAGGCCCGAACCCACTCCCGTTGCAAAGGTAGGGGATGAGGTGTGATTAGGAGTGAAAAGCTAATCGAACCCGGAGATAGCTGGTTCTCCTCGAAAGCTATTTAGGTAGCGCCTCATGTGAATCTTCCTGGGGGTAGAGCACTGTTATGGCTAGGGGGTCATTGCGACTTACCAAACCATTGCAAACTCCGAATACCAGGACAGACTGCATGGGAGACACACGGCGGGTGCTAACGTCCGTCGTGAAAAGGGAAACAACCCAGACCCACAGCTAAGGTCCCAAATTATCACTAAGTGGGAAACGATGTGGAAAGGCACAGACAGCCAGGAGGTTGGCTTAGAAGCAGCCACCCTTTAAAGAAAGCGTAATAGCTCACTGGTCGAGTCGGTCTGCGCGGAAGATTTAACGGGGCTAAGTGATAAACCGAAGCTTGGGGTGCATAACTTTGTTATGCGCGGTAGAGGAGCGTTCCGTAAGCCGTTGAAGGTGGATTGAGAAGTCTGCTGGAGGTATCGGAAGTGCGAATGCTGACATGAGTAACGATAATGGGGGTGAAAAGCCTCCACGCCGAAAGCCCAAGGTTTCCTTGCGCAACGTTAATCGACGCAGGGTGAGTCGGCCCCTAAGGCGAGGCAGAAATGCGTAGTCGATGGGAAGCTGGTTAATATTCCAGCACCTCGCATAAGTGCGATGGGGGGACGGAGAAGGTTAGGTCTACCAGGCGTTGGTTGTCCTGGAGAAAGGCGGTAGGAGTGGGTCTTAGGCAAATCCGGGACCCTTTAACTCCGAGCACCGAGACGAGCTCATTAGAGCGAAGTGACTGATACCACGCTTCCAGGAAAAGCCCCTAAGCTTCAGCTTATGCAGACCGTACCGTAAACCGACACAGGTGGGTAGGAAGAGAATTCTAAGGCGCTTGAGAGAACTCGGGTGAAGGAACTAGGCAACATAGCACCGTAACTTCGGGAGAAGGTGCGCCCTTGATCGTGGCCCATGCGGGCTACAGCGATCGGGGGCCGCAGTGACCAGGCCGCTGCGACTGTTTATCAAAAACACAGGACTCTGCAAACACGAAAGTGGACGTATAGGGTCTGACGCCTGCCCGGTGCCGGAAGGTTAATTGATGGGGTCAGCCGCAAGGCGAAGCTCTTGATCGAAGCCCCGGTAAACGGCGGCCGTAACTATAACGGTCCTAAGGTAGCGAAATTCCTTGTCGGGTAAGTTCCGACCTGCACGAATGGCGTAACGATGGCGGCGCTGTCTCCACCCGAGACTCAGTGAAATTGAAATCGCTGTGAAGATGCAGCGTTCCCGTGGCAAGACGGAAAGACCCCGTGAACCTTTACTATAGCTTTACATTGAACGTTGAGTTCGTCTGTGTAGGATAGGTGGGAGGCTATGAAACCCTGGCGCTAGCTGGGGTGGAGCCAACCTTGAAATACCACCCTGTCGTGCTTGACGTTCTAACCTAGGTCCGTTATCCGGATCGGGGACCATGTATGGTGGGTAGTTTGACTGGGGCGGTCTCCTCCCAAAGAGTAACGGAGGAGCTCGAAGGTACGCTCAGCGCGGTCGGACATCGCGCACTGTGTGCAAAGGCATAAGCGTGCTTGACTGCGAGATCGACGGATCAAGCAGGTAGGAAACTAGGACTTAGTGATCCGGTGGTTCTGTATGGAAGGGCCATCGCTCAACGGATAAAAGGTACTCCGGGGATAACAGGCTGATACCGCCCAAGAGTTCATATCGACGGCGGTGTTTGGCACCTCGATGTCGGCTCATCACATCCTGGGGCTGTAGTCGGTCCCAAGGGTATGGCTGTTCGCCATTTAAAGTGGTACGCGAGCTGGGTTCAGAACGTCGTGAGACAGTTCGGTCCCTATCTGCCATGGGCGTTGGAGATTTGAGAGGGGCTGCTCCTAGTACGAGAGGACCGGAGTGGACGAACCTCTGGTGTTCCGGTTGTCACGCCAGTGGCACTGCCGGGTAGCTATGTTCGGAAGCGATAACCGCTGAAAGCATCTAAGCGGGAAGCGCGCCTCAAGATGAGATCTCCCGGGAGCTTGACTCCCCTGAAGGAACCATCAAGACCAGGTGGTTGATAGGCTGGGTGTGTAAGTACAGCAATGTATTGAGCTAACCAGTACTAATGATCCGTGCGGCTTGACCATATAACCTCAAGTTGCTTCAACACGAAGCATCCTTGGCCTCCGCAACACGTGTGAGTCGAGTTTCAAATGTTCGCTACTTCCCAACCTCTGAGAGCGTGAGCGCTGTCAGTCCCACTGTCGATCGCATACCTGCGTCGAGAATCGGGCCGACCTGCGACCCTCCACCCTCTCCCTGGTGACTATAGCTGTATGGAACCACCCGATCCCATTCCGAACTCGGAAGTGAAACGTACATGCGCCGATGGTAGTGTGCATCTAGCATGCGAGAGTAGGTCATCGCCAGGGTCTTTACCCCGAAACCCCCGCCCACAAGGCGGGGGTTTCTTTTTGTCCGACATTTTGTCGATATTGCC
>NZ_JACCJZ010000017.1 GCF_013425765.1 Luteimonas deserti | reverse complement strand
CAGCAGAACGCCGCGCTGGTGGAGGAAGCCACGGCGGCCGCCCGCGCCATGCAGGACCAGGCCGCGGCCCTGTCGCAGACGGTGTCCGTGTTCCGGCTTGGAGACGCCGCGATGCACGACAGCGCGACCGCCGCTGCACTCGGACGGATCAAGGCCGCTTCACGGGCCCCGGTCGCCCTGCCCGCCTGATCCGCCGGTCGCCCACGCCACTTCGATTTCCTTGACGACATGCGCGCCTCGACACGGACCCGCTGGATCGCTCTCTTGACCGCTCTCGCGGGCGCACCCGCGTTCGCGGCTGAGGATGCGTACGTGGCCTTCGCCTACACGGGCGAATATGCACGCAGCGTCGGCGCGCAGCCCGCAGGTGACGCGTACGCGGACCAGTTCCACCTGTCGGCGGGCCTCGATTCGCAGCGCCTGGGCTGGGGCGGTGGACAGTTCGTGATCGAGCTCACCCACCGCACCGGCACCGCGCTGGAGCAGGAACTGGCGCTTCCGCTGCTCCAGCAGGTGCAGTCGGTCTACGGCGCCGGCGACGTGACCCGCCTGACCCGGCTCTCGTATCGCCATGCGTTCCAGGCCGTCCCGCTCACGGTCACCGCGGGACGGCTGTACCCCAATGCGGATTTTCTCGCGTTCTCCTGCCATTACCAGCACATGAGCTTCTGTGGCGGTGCGCCGGGCAATGTCACCAATGGCTGGTTCGCCGACCCGGTCAGCCAGTACGGCGCGGTGCTGGCCTTGGATGCGACCCCGGCAGTGCAGCTCAAGCTCGGCGCCTACGACGTCAATCCAGGCCATGCGGCATCCGGCGCCGGACTGCGTCTGGAGTCGTCCGGGGGGAGCACCGGCACGCTCGTGATCGGCGAGATCGAGCGGTCCGACGGCGCGCGTGGCCGCTGGCGCCTCGGCACCTGGCACGACAGCAGCGCATACGCGCTGCTGTCCGGAGCCGACGTGGATGCCGCGCCCGCCATGCGGCACCACGAGACGGGCTCGTATCTGAGCATCGAGCGGACGCTGGCCCGCTTGCCGTCCGGTGCCACGCTGCACGGCTTCCTCAACATCGTGCGCGCGGATGCCTACACCAATGCGGTGGATCGCCTCGACGCGATCGGCGTCTGGCTGGACGCGCCATTCGCCGCCCGGCCGGATGACCGGCTCGCGCTGGCGGTGGGACGGACGCAGGTCAACGGACGGCTGCTGCGCGGCGAGCAGGCCGACGCCGCCGTCCACGCCGAATACCCGGTCGAGCTCAATTACAGCGCCGTGATCGGCCCCTGGCTCACCCTGATGCCGAACCTCCAGCGCATCCGCCAGACCGGCCCGGGCGCACGTTCGCTGACCGTGTTCGGTCTGCGGGTCGAGCTTGCCCTCTAGCGCCGACGAACGGTCGTCAAGCCCCTCCCACGCGGGCCGATATCCAAATTGTCACAGTCCTCTGCCACACGCCCCGGGCACTCCATGAACACCATTCTCCAGCGCTACAACGTCGGTCCGCGCCTCGCGGCCGCATTCGGCCTGCTCGTCGTCCTGTCGGTCGTGCTCGTCGGCATGGGACTCTGGTCGCTGCATCACACGGACAAGGAAATCGACACCATCGTCAACGAGAACGTGGCGAAGCTCCGGCTGTCCCAGACGATGCTGGAAACCAATCTCGAAACCGAGGTGGCGCTGCGCAATGCCGTGCTGGCCAACAACGAAGCTGACAACGCGACGGCATCGCAGATGGTCGAAACCCAGCGCGCACGCTTCGCGGAGGCGCGAGCCACGCTCGAGGCCTTGCCGGCCTCCGAAGCGGCGCGCGCCATCCGCCAGCGTATCGACGAGCGCACCGCAGCAGCCGTGGCCGTCAACGAGCAGATCCTGCTTCTGACTCAAACCGATGACGCGGCCGCCGAGGCGGTCCTGCTCGGCGACGGCATGGCCGCGATGAACGCCGCACAGGAAGCGATCCGAGAGAACCTCGAACGCCAGCAGATGCTGACCGAACAGGCCTATGCACGTGCGGTGCAGGTGGCTGCGAGCGGGCGTCGCCTGATGATCGGCGCCGGTGTGCTGGTGATCGCGCTCAGTGTGCTCCTGGCCTGGACCATCACCCGCAGCCTCACGAGCCCCCTGTCGACCGCAACCGGAATCGCCGACGCGATCGCAGGCGGACGCTTCGACAACACCATCGACGCGAGCGCTGGCGACGAGACGGGCCGACTGCTGGCCAGCATGCAGCGGATGCAATCCACCCTGCGAGACTACTCGGAGGCCCAGCTGACGATGGGCCAGCGCCACGACGCCGGCGTGATCAGCCATCGCATCGACGTCGCGGGTTTCCAGGGCAGTTATGCCGATATGGCCGCCACCACCAATGCCCTGGTCGACTCGCACATCGTCGTCATGACCGAAATGGCGGAGCTGTCGCAGCGCTACGCGATCGGCGATCTCACGCGCGACATGCGCGAGCTGCCGGGTGAGAAGGCCACGATCACCGAAGCGATGCGCACGACCAAGCGCAACCTGGAAGCGGTCAACTCCCAGATCACCGTTCTGGCCGATGCGGCCGCCCGCGGCGACTTCAGCGAGCGCGGCGACGAGACCGCGTACCAGTTCGCATTCCGCGACATGGTGGCCGCGCTGAACCGCCTGATGCAGGAAGCGGACGCCGGCATCGGCGACGTGGGCCGGATCATGGGCGCGCTCGCCAGCGGCGACCTGACGCAGCGCGTGGAACGCGAGTACCAGGGCGCCTTCGGCAAGCTCGCCAGCGACGCCAACGGCACCGCAGCGCAGCTCGCGGACATTGTGCGGGGCATCCAGCGGGCGTCGGGCGCGATCAATACCGGTGCCAGCGAGATCGCCTCGGGCAACGACGACCTCTCGCGCCGGACCGAGCAGCAGGCGGCGAACCTCGAGGAGACCGCGGCCTCGATGGAGGAACTGACCTCCACCGTGCGCCAGAACGCCGATCACGCCCGCCAGGCCAACCAGCTGGCGATCGGCGCGGCCTCGGTCGCCTCGCAGGGTGGCGACGTCGTCGGCCAGGTCGTGCAGACCATGAGTGACATCGAGCAGTCCTCGCGCAAGATCGCCGACATCATCTCGGTCATCGACGGCATCGCCTTCCAGACCAACATCCTCGCGCTCAACGCGGCGGTGGAGGCGGCGCGTGCCGGCGAGCAGGGCCGCGGCTTCGCGGTCGTGGCCAGCGAGGTGCGCACCCTGGCCCAGCGCAGCGCGGCAGCAGCCAAGGAGATCAAGGGCCTGATCGACGATTCGACCGGCAAGGTATCCGACGGTGCGGCGCTCGCCGCGCAGGCCGGCAAGACCATGGGCGAGATCGTGACCTCGGTGCAGCGCGTCACCGACATCATGTCCGAGATCGCCGCGGCCTCGCAGGAACAGGCCTCGGGCATCGAACAGGTCAACCACACGATCACCCAGATGGACGAGACCACGCAGCAGAACGCCGCACTGGTGGAAGAGGCGTCCGCCGCTGCCCGCTCGATGGAAGAACAGGCCACTGCGCTCTCGCGGACCGTTGCCGTGTTCCGCATCGACGCCGTGCCCGCCGCTACGGTCGTCGCCCCCATCGTGCGCAAGTCCGTGCCTGCGGCGCCCGCACCGGCAGCCAGAGCTGGCGCGACACGCCGGGCCGCGGCGCCCGCGCGCCAGCCCGCCAGCACCAAGCCGGCACTGGCCGTGGCCGAGACGGATTGGGCGGAGTTCTGAGGTCCCGCGCCGCATCCGCACAGCTCCGGCCGTCAACTTCCGGCGGCCGCAGTCGATATCGCCATAAGACCCCTGTTCGAGCATTGCGCATGGCTGCGACCTCACTGCCCCACTCGCCCGTCGGCAACCGTGACTTCGTGTTCTCGGAGCGGGATTTCCGTCGCGTCTGCCAGCTGATCCGCGACCGCGCCGGCATCGCCCTGGTCGACAGCAAACGCGACATGGTCTACGGGCGCCTGTCACGCCGCCTCCGCGCGCTCGGCCTCACCGAGTTCGGCACCTACCTCGACCAGCTCGAGCGCAACGGCGACGGTGCGGAGTGGCAGGCGTTCACCAACGCCCTGACCACGAACCTCACCGCCTTCTTCCGCGAGCCGCACCATTTCGAGCATCTGCTCGAACAGCTCGGCCAGTCCGGCGCGACGCCACGCGCACCGCTTGCGCTCTGGTCCTGTGCCGCGTCCACCGGCGAGGAGCCTTATTCGATCGCGATCACCGCCTGCGAGGCCTTCGGCACGCTGACGCCGCCGGTGCGCATCCTGGCCACCGATATCGATACCCAGGTGCTGGCCACGGCGCAGCGCGGGGTGTATCCGGTGGAGCGCGTCTCCGGTCTGTCCCCGGAGCGCAAGCGGCGGTTCTTCCAGCGTGGCACCGGACCGAACGAAGGCCATTGCCGCGTGCATCCGGCGCTGCAGGCGCTCATCGATTTCCGCCCGCTCAACCTGCTCAGCCCGCGCTACGACATCGGGGGGCCCTACGCCGCGGTGTTCTGCCGCAACGTGATGATCTATTTCGACAAGCCCACGCAACGCGGAATCCTCTCCCGCCTGGTCACGCACATGGACGCTGCGAGCCTGCTCTATACGGGGCACTCCGAGAACTACCTGCACGCATCGGACCTGATCCGTCCCTGCGGCCGCACGCTGTACCGTCGCAACTTCGAGGCGGATGCCGCATGAGCCGCGCCGCCCTCCGCGACGACGACGTCCTGCGTTACCGCGATGCCCACTTCAAGGTGCCCGCCGCCAAGCTGCTGCCCACCCAGTATCTTGTGGTCGACGACGGCACCGCGCTGGTCACCGTGCTCGGCTCCTGCATCGCGGCCTGCGTGCGCGATCCGGTACTGCAGCTGGGCGGCATGAACCACTTCATGCTGCCCGACGGCAATGTCGGCGACGGCGCGCCGGCCCGCTACGGCAGCTATGCGATGGAAATGCTCATCAACGAGCTGCTCAAGCGCGGTGCCAGCCGTCGGCGCCTCGAAGCCAAGGTCTTCGGCGGGGCCAATGTACTCAAGGGTTTCACCTCGAACCCGGTCGGCACCCGCAATGCGGAGTTCGTGCTGGCCTATCTCGCGGCCGAGCAGATCCCGGTGGTCGCCGAGGACCTGCGCGGCATCCACCCGCGCAAGGTGTGGTTCTTCCCCGACAGCGGGCGGGTGATGGTCAACCGCCTGCCGCACGCCCACGAGGCGGAAGTGGTCGCGGCCGAAACCGCGGTGCGCGCACGCCTGTCGCGCACGCCCGTCAGCGGCGGCGTGGAGCTGTTCGAATGAAGCGCTGTCGTGTCCTCGTCGTCGACGACTCCGCCGTGGTGCGCCAGCTGCTGACCGAACTGCTCGCCCAGGATCCGGAGATCGAGGTGGTCGGCAGCGCCGCCGACCCGCTGCTGGCACGCGAGAAGATCAAGCGCCTCAATCCGGACGTGCTGACTCTCGACGTCGAAATGCCGCGCATGGACGGTCTGGCGTTCCTCGAGAACCTCATGCGCCTGCGGCCGATGCCGGTGGTCATGGTGTCCTCGCTGACCGAGCGCGGCGCCGACATCACCCTGCAGGCCATGGCACTGGGCGCGGTGGATTTCGTCACCAAGCCGAAGGCCGGTCTGGCCCAGGGTCTGGCGGACTACGCCGATGAGATCCGCGCCAAGGTCAAGGCGGCGGCCGGGGCCCGCGTGCGTGCTCCCGCGGCGACCGTGCAGCAACCGCTGGTGAGGCTCGAGGCGTCCTCGGCGCCCGCCGTGGCCACCCGCTTCCGCACCACCGACCGCCTGATCGCGATCGGTGCATCGGCCGGCGGCACCGAAGCCCTGCGCGTGGTGCTCGAACGGATGCCACCGGATGCGCCGGCGATCGTGCTGACCCAGCACATCCCGGCGAGTTTCAGCCGGCCGTTCGCCGAACGTCTGGACCGCCACTCGCAGATGCTGGTGCGCGAGGCCCGCGACGGCGAGATGATCCTGCCCGGACATGCCTACCTGCCGCCCGGCGACCACCATCTGCGGGTGATACGCGACGGTGCACGTTGGCGCTGCAAGCTCGATCCCGGCCCACCGGTGAACCGCCATCGTCCTGCGGTCGACGTGCTCTTCCGTTCGGTCGCCCAGAGCGCGGGCGCCAATGCGGTCGCGGCCATCCTGACCGGCATGGGCGACGACGGTGCACGGGGGCTGCTCGAACTGCGCCAGGCCGGCGCGCCCACGCTGGTGCAGGACGAAGCCACGAGCGTCGTCTGGGGCATGCCGGGCGCCGCGGTGAAGCTCGGCGCAGCGCAGGAAATCCTGCCTCTCGAGGCCATCGCCGACCGGCTGCTGGCACTCGCGCAAGGCTGAGCGGAAAGCCGCTCGCGCGGCACGCGGGCCCGTTGGGCGCTCGTGACCGTGGGTCGAACGGGCATGCGCATGCACCCGCGCGCGATGCACGGTCGTTCGCATCGCCGGTCGCCTTGCACCAGGGTTCCGGGATGCTCGCGTGTTCAAGGGAGCGAATCCGGCAATCCACCGTGAACGCCGCGACATGCTCCCTGTCCCGGAGCGGCACGCGTCGTCACTGCCGCCCGACACGCCGCCGGCGCACGCGTTCGCAGCAAGAACGGAAACGGCATCCGGCCGAAGCGCGGATGCCGTCGAAGGCGCGCGCCCGACGCCCGCCTTCAGCCGGCGCGGCGGATCCGGAAACCTCGCTGCCGGCATCCGGCGCGCGTCAATCGACGCGCACCGGGATGGTCCAGGCCCTCAGGCGGCGTCGGCCTCGGCGACGCTCCGGTACTCCTCGATCTGGTCGAAGTTCATGTACCGGTAGATCTCCCCGGCCGACGCATCCAGCACGCCGACATCGGCCATGTATTCGGCCTTGGTCGGAATGCGGCCGAGGCGCGAGCAGATCGCCGCGAGTTCGGCCGAGCCCAGGTACACGTTCGAGTTGCGGCCCAGGCGGTTGGGGAAGTTGCGCGTGGACGTCGAGAACACCGTCGCGCCTTCCTTCACCTGCGCCTGGTTGCCCATGCACAGCGAACAACCCGGCATTTCCATGCGCGCGCCGGCGGTGCCGAAGGTGCCGTAGTGGCCTTCCTTGGTGAGCTCGGCGGCATCCATCTTGGTCGGCGGCGCGACCCACAGCTTGGTCGGAATGTCGCGCTTGCCTTCCAGCAGCTTCGACGCGGCGCGGAAGTGGCCGATGTTGGTCATGCACGAGCCGATGAAGACTTCATCGATGACCGCGCCGGAAACCTCCGACAGCGTCTTGACGTCGTCCGGATCATTCGGGCACGCGACGATGGGCTCGTGCACGTCGGCGAGATCGATCTCGATGACGGCCGCATACTCGGCGTCGGCGTCGCCTTTGAGAAGCTGCGGATCAGCCAGCCAGGCTTCCATCTTCTCGATGCGACGGGCCAGCGAACGCGGGTCCGCATACCCTTCGGAAATCATCCACTTCAGCAGCGTGATGTTGCTGGTGATGTATTCGATGATCGGCGCCTTGTCGAGGTGCACGGTGCAGCCGGCCGCCGAGCGCTCGGCCGAGGCGTCGGACAGCTCGAAGGCCTGCTCGACCTTCAGATCCGGCAGGCCTTCGATCTCGAGGATGCGGCCGGAGAAGATGTTCTTCTTGCCTTGCTTGGCCACGGTCAGCAGGCCCTGCTTGATCGCATACAGCGGGATCGCGTTGACCAGGTCTCGCAGGGTCACGCCGGGCTGCAGCTTGCCCTTGAAGCGGACCAGCACCGACTCCGGCATGTCGAGCGGCATCACGCCGGTCGCGGCCGCGAACGCCACCAGACCCGAGCCTGCCGGGAACGAGATACCCACCGGGAAGCGCGTGTGCGAATCGCCGCCGGTGCCGACGGTGTCGGGCAGCAGCATGCGGTTGAGCCAGCTGTGGATCACGCCGTCGCCGGGACGCAGCGAGATGCCGCCGCGCGTCGAGATGAACTCCGGCAGCGTGTGATGGGTCTTGACGTCGACCGGCTTCGGGTACGCCGCGGTGTGGCAGAACGACTGCATCACGAGGTCCGCGCTGAAGCCCAGGCACGCGAGGTCCTTGAGCTCGTCGCGGGTCATCGGACCGGTGGTGTCCTGCGAACCCACCGAGGTCATCTTCGGCTCACAGTAGGTGCCCGGGCGCACGCCCTGGCCTTCCGGCAGACCGATCGCGCGGCCCACCATCTTCTGCGCCAGCGAGAAGCCCTTGCCGGTATCGGCCGGCACCTGTGGCAGGCGGAACAGGTCCAGCGTCGGCAGGCCCAGCGACTCGCGCGCCTTCGCGGTCAGGCCGCGGCCGACGATCAGCGGAATGCGGCCGCCGGCGCGCACTTCGTCGAACAGCACGTCGGACTTGACCTGGAACTCGGCGATGACGGTGCCGTTCTTCAGCGCCTTGCCGTCGTAGGGACGCAATTCGATGACATCGCCCTGCTCCATCTGCGAGACGTCGAGCTCGATCGGCAGCGCGCCGGCGTCCTCCATCGTGTTGTAGAAGATCGGCGCGATCTTCGAACCCAGGCACACGCCGCCGAAGCGCTTGTTCGGAATGAACGGAATGTCCTCGCCGGTCCACCACAGCACGCTGTTGGTCGCCGACTTGCGCGACGAGCCGGTGCCGACGACGTCGCCGACGTAGGCGACCAGGTGGCCCTTGTCCTTGAGATCGCGGATGGCCTGGATCGGGCCTCGCTTGCCGTCCTCTTCAGGCACGAACGGCGCGCCCTCGCGCGCGTTCTTCAGCATCGCCAGCGCGTGCAGCGGGATGTCCGGACGCGTGGTCGCATCGGGCGCCGGCGACAGGTCGTCGGTGTTGGTCTCGCCCGGCACCTTGAACACCGTCAGCGTCATCGACGCCGGCACTTCGGGCTTGCTGGTGAACCACTCGGCGTCGGCCCAGCTCTGGATCACGGCGCGGGCATGCGCATTGCCCGCCCTGGACTTCGCCTCGACGTCGTGGAACGCATCGAACACCAGCAGCGTGTGCTTCAGGCCCTCGGCGGCGATCGCGCCGACGTCGGCGTCGTCGAGCAGGTCGACCAGCGGCTGCACGTTGTAGCCGCCGAGCATCGTGCCCAGCAGTTCGGTGGCGCGCGCGCGGCTGATCAGCGGGTTCGACTCGGTACCGAACGCGATCGCGGCCAGGTACGAGGCCTTGACCTTGGCGGCGTCGTCGACGCCGGCCGGCACGCGGTGGGTCAGCAGGTCGAGCAGGAACTCCGCTTCACCGGCCGGCGGATTCTTCAACAGCTCGATGACGTCGGCGGTCTGCCGCGCATCGAGCGGCAGCGGCGGGATTCCCAGCGCGGCGCGCTCGGCAACGTGGTGGCGGTAGGCTTCCAACATGCGACAACTCCAGATTCGTGCGGTACCGGGATAACCGGTCTCAGGCCGACGGTACGATCAGCTTGAGACCCTTGAAATAAGTGCGGAAGAACGCGTCGTCCCGCGTGATCAGGCCGTTGCACTGCAGCAGCGCATGGGCCCCGACCAGGAAATCCCGCGAAGGGCGGCCGGCGACGTCGCCGCGCTGCCAGGACCGGCGCTGCATCTCGCCCGCGCGCAGGGCGGCCTTGGCCTCGATCGCGGAGAAGCGCACGCCCATGTCCTCGAGCACGGCCATCGTGTCGGCACCGTCGTGCAGCGCGCCGCAGATCTCCGCCAGCGCCACGTCGCAGACGACCACCGGACCGGCACTCAGGTGCTGGCGCAGGCAGGCTTCCGTCGCGTCCGCATGCGGTCCGTCCGCGAGCAGATCGACGAGGACCGGCGCATCGACCGCGATCATCTGCCGGCGTCCGGGTCGTCGGCGGACTGGCCGCGTACCGCGCGCATCGCATCCTCGGTGGACGCGAAACCTTCGAGCCGGAACCGTCCACGCGCGCGCGAGACCGCATCGTCGACGCTCTTGCGCAAGACGATCCGGCTGCCCTCGAGCTCGACCTTGAGAATCGTTCCCTTGCTCAGGCCCAGCGCATCGCGCACGGCCTTGGGCAGCGTGATCTGGCCGCGTTCGGCAACGGTTGCTTCCATCGAGGCACTCCCGCAAGGTATGTGCAGATTATACATACTTGTGTTTGCATACCTCGACAGTTCGCGGTTCCGGGCTTTGGGCCGCGTCCCCGGTTCCGGCCGCCGTGGGGCCTCGCTCCGGACTGTCAATCGGATGTGATGACATGGTCGCCACGAGCCGCGGCCTACACTGCGGCGATCACGCGGTGGCGCCGGCGTCCGGGTCGCACCCCGCCCGCCAGCCGACACTGCCAGCCATCTGCGACAGGAGCCCACGCATGACCGATACCTTCTCCACCCACGCCGAGCTCGACGTCGGGGGCCGCACCCTGGCCTACGCCAGCCTGCCGGCACTGGGGCGCCGCTTCGACATCGCGCGCCTGCCCTATTCGCTCAAGATCCTGCTCGAGAACCTGCTGCGCCACGAGGACGGCGAGACCGTGACCGCGCGGCACATCGAAGCGCTCGCGACCTGGGACCCGCGCGCCCAACCGGACGTGGAAATCGCCTTCATGCCTGCGCGCGTCGTGCTGCAGGATTTCACCGGCGTGCCTTGTGTCGTGGATCTGGCCGCGATGCGCGACGCGGTCGTCCGTCTCGGCGGGCGGCCGGAGCAGATCAATCCGCTGATCCCCTCGGAACTCGTCATCGATCATTCCGTGCAGGTCGATGTCTTCGGCCGCCGCGATGCGCTGGATCTCAACGGCAAGATCGAGTTCGAGCGCAACAAGGAGCGCTACGGCTTCCTGCGCTGGGGCCAGAAGGCGTTCGACAACTTCAAGGTGGTGCCGCCCAACACCGGCATCGTCCACCAGGTGAACCTGGAGCATCTGGCGCGCGTGGTGATGACCGCGGACCGGGACGGCCGCGCCTGGGCCTATCCGGATACGGTGTTCGGCACCGATTCCCACACCACGATGATCAACGGAATCGGCGTGCTGGGCTGGGGCGTCGGCGGTATCGAAGCCGAAGCGGCGATGCTCGGGCAGCCCTCGTCGATGCTGATTCCGCAGGTGGTGGGTTTCAAGCTGAAGGGCCGGATGCCGGAGGGCGCGACCGCGACCGACCTGGTGCTGACGGTGACCGAGATGCTGCGCAAGCACGGCGTGGTGGGCAAGTTCGTTGAGTTCTTCGGTGACGGCCTCCAGCACCTGCCGCTCGCCGACCGCGCCACCATCGGCAACATGGCACCGGAGTACGGCGCCACCTGTGGCATCTTCCCGGTCGATGCCGAGTCGCTGAACTACCTGCGGCTTTCGGGCCGCAGCGAAGAGCAGATCGCGCTGGTGGAAGCCTACGCCAGGGCCCAGCAGCTCTGGCACGAGCCCGGCGCGCCGCAGGCCGAGTACAGCAGCGTGCTCGAGCTGGACATGGCCGAGGTGCGGCCGTCGCTCGCGGGACCGAAGCGTCCGCAGGACCGCGTCCTGCTCGAGCACGTGCAGCAGAACTTCCGTGACAACGTCGGCCCGCTGGTCGCCAAGCGCGACAAGGCTGGCACGGGTGATCCCCAGGTCGATCGTTTCGAGAAGGAAGGCGGCGGACAGCCGCAGGCCGACCGCCTCGCTGCACGCCCCGTCTCGACGATCACGCTGGAGGACGGGGAACACGAGCTCACCGACGGGTCGGTGGTCATCGCCGCGATCACCTCGTGCACCAATACCTCCAACCCCGCGGTGATGCTCGGCGCCGGCCTGCTGGCGCGCAATGCGGCGGCCAAGGGTCTCAGGGCGGCGCCCTGGGTCAAGACCTCGCTCGGGCCGGGCTCGCTCGTGGTCACCGACTATCTCGAGAAGGCCGGAGTGATGGACGATCTCGAGAAGCTCGGCTTCTACGTCGTCGGCTACGGCTGCACGACCTGCATCGGCAACTCCGGCCCACTGCCGGAGGCGGTCTCGCAGGGTATCGCCCGGAACGACCTTGCGGTGGCGTCGGTGCTGTCGGGCAACCGCAATTTCGAGGGGCGTATCCACGGCGAGGTCAAGATGAACTACCTCGCGTCGCCTCCGCTGGTCGTGGCCTATGCGATCGCCGGCACCGTCGACATCGACCTGACCCGGGATCCGCTCGGCAAGGACCATGATGGCAATCCGGTCTACCTGCGCGACATCTGGCCGACCAACAAGGAAATCGGCGACTTCATTGCCAGGACCATCGGGCCGGAGATGTTCGCCAAGAATTACGCGGACGTGTTCAAGGGCGATACGCGCTGGAACACCATCGAATCGCCCGATGGCGATCTCTACGAGTGGGACGAGGCCTCGACCTACATCAAGAACCCGCCCTACTTCGACGGCATGACGATGGAGGTCGGGCGCATCGAAGACATCCGCGGTGCGCGGGTGATGGGCCTCTTCGGCGATTCGATCACCACCGACCACATCTCGCCTGCCGGCAACATCAAAAGCGATTCGCCCGCGGGACGGTTCCTGCAGGAACGCGGCGTGCAGCCGGCGGACTTCAACAGCTACGGCTCGCGCCGCGGCAACGACGACGTCATGGTCCGGGGCACGTTCGCCAACATCCGCATCAAGAACCTGTTCTTCGGCGGCGAGGAAGGCGGCAATACGCTGTATTTCGGCGACGGCGAGCCGCAGAAGCTGCCGATCTACGACGCGGCGATGCAGTACAAGGCCGACGGCGTGCCACTGGTGGTGTTCGCCGGCAAGGAATACGGCACCGGTTCTTCCCGAGACTGGGCGGCCAAGGGCACCAACCTGCTCGGCATCCGCGCGGTGATCGCGGAGAGCTTCGAGCGTATCCACCGCTCCAACCTCGTCGGCATGGGCGTGCTGCCGTGCCAGTTCCGCGAGGGCGAAAGCGCGCAATCCCTGGGTCTGGACGGCTCGGAGACCATCGACATCAGCGGTCTCGACGACGGAAAGGCCCGGACTGCACGGATCACGGCGACGCGCACCGACGGCAGCACGATGCACTTCGATGTCGATGTGATGCTGCTGACACCGAAGGAAGTCGAGTACTTCCGCCATGGCGGTCTGCTGCACTACGTGCTGCGCCAGCTCGCAGCGAGGACGTAGAGGCACGTCGCCGCAACTGGCGATCCCTGGCGCCGTGGTCGGCGCCAGGTGTCTGCCGGCATCCTTTGCGAAGCGTCGTGCGCACGCCGGCGCGCGGTTTTCACCGCGGACCACGTCCGCAGTACGGTAGCGAGGCCGGACAACAAGACGTGCGGCCGCAGCGCGCCGCCAATCCCGAATGCGTCGCGGCTCTCCGCGACATGGTGCATTTCGCGCCGTCGCCTGGCGGATGAAGGCCAATGCACCTGCCTGGCGGAGGATGCCGCGCCACCGGCCCAATCACTCCCCGGCCACGCGTCCAGCCCAGCACCGCGGCGCCGCGGCGGTTCCGATGCGGACTCCATTGCCGGCTGCCCCGCTCGCGTGTCGCGATGTCCGGGTCGATGCACGCGCGCACGCGGCCCGTACATCTTTTCACGCAAGCGCTGCCGCACCGCCGAAGGCTTCATCCAATGCGCTCTGGGCAGACCAAGTGGACACTGCCTACCGAGCATCCAAGGTCTCGCGCCGGCCGGGCCCGGCCACCGGAGCGGCACCGGCGCCGTGCGCGCGCGAGTCCCCTGTTCACCGCGAAATCTGGACGAGTGCGCCGACTCACCGGCACAGAGGCTTCGCTCAGTCGCCGACCGCCTCCCACTGCAGCGACAGCAACGTCCAGTCGTCGCCGCGGCGCCGCCAGGCACTGTCGATCCGGTAGGCGCCTGCGCGTTCGGGCAGCAGCGCTCCGGATCCGCCGGTGACGGCGACCGTCGTACGCACACGGGCACGGTCGTCGCCCTGGAGCTGGACATCCAGCGGCCCCGGCGTCAGGCCCACCTGGCGATGACGCAGCAGCAGCGCGGTGGCGAGATGGCGTGCGGCACGCCGGTCCATGCCGTCGGGGCCGACGAAGTCGTCGTCGAACACGGCATGGACGGCGCCGGTATCGCGCGCCTCCAGATTCTGCTGCAGTGCGGCAATCGTGTTTCGCAAGGCGGTCTCCGGCGGAGTCCGCGCACAGCCCACCGCGGCCAGCAGGGCGATGACGCAGATTCCGATGCGACCGGCAGCCAGTACGCGGCGTGCGATGCGCGGGATCGATGGCGGGGCGTAGCGCGCGTTGGTCATGGTCCGATCTCCGCTCGTTCGATGCGCATTATCCGCTGCGCCAGACGTGTGCAGGCGCCTTGCCACGTCTAGGGCCCTATGCTCCAATCGAATGAATTGCACAGGTACGGCCACCGCATCGAGTGACGACCTTCAATCTCCGGGAGAGGATTGCATGACCGAACAGCGTCCGTGGCTGGCGAACTATCCTGCGGGCGTGCCCGCGACCATCGATCCCGAAGAGTTCAGCTCGGTTCCGGGCGTCCTCGAGGAAGCGATCGCCCGCTTCAGTGATCGCCCCGCGTTCTCCAACATGGGCGGGACCATCACGTACGCGGAGCTCGATGCGCGCAGCCGCGATTTCGCCGCCTATCTCCTCGGCGACCTGAAACTCAAGAAGGGCGATCGCGTCGCGATCATGATGCCCAACTGCCTGCAGTATCCGATCGCGATCTTCGGCGTCCTGCGCGCAGGCCTGACGGTCGTCAACACCAATCCGATGTACACGCCGCGCGAGTTGCGCCATCAGCTCGTGGATTCGGGCGCGGCGGCGATCCTGGTGCTCGACAACTTCGGCAAGGTCGTGCAGGACGTGCTCGCCGACACCCAGGTCAAGCAGGTGATCACGACCGGGCTCGGCGATCTGCTGGGGTTTCCCAAGGGTCCGATCGTCAATTTCGTGCTCAAGCACGTCAAGAAGATGGTGCCCGACTACACCATCCACGGCGCCATCCGCTTCCGTGACGCGATCGCCCGCGGCAGCAAGCACAGCTTGCCTGCGGTTTCGATCACGCTGGACGACATCGCGTTCCTGCAGTACACCGGCGGCACCACGGGCGTGGCCAAGGGCGCGATGCTGACCCACCGCAACATGGTGGCCAACATGCAGCAGGCCTCGGCCTGGATCGGCACGAACGCCAAGATGGGCGAGGAGCTCATCGTCACCGCGCTGCCGCTGTACCACATCTTCGCGCTGACGGCGAACTGCCTGGTCTTCATGAAGTTCGGCGGCCACAACCACCTGATCACCAATCCGCGCGACATGCCCGGCTTCGTCAAGGAGCTCAAGGGAATCCGCATGACGGCGATTACCGGCGTCAATACGCTGTTCAACGGGCTGCTCAACACGCCCGGTTTCGACCAGGTCGATTTCTCCCGCCTGCACCTGACCCTGGGCGGCGGCATGGCGGTGCAGCGCGCTGTTGCCGAACGCTGGAAGCAGACCACGGGGACGACACTCGTGGAAGCCTACGGCCTGACCGAGACGTCGCCTGCGGCATGCATCAATCCGATGACGCTCGCCGAGTACAACGGTGCGATCGGGCTGCCGGTGCCGTCGACCGACGCCTGCATCAAGGACGAGAACGGCGCGATGATGCCGCAGGGCGAGGTCGGCGAGCTGTGCATCCGCGGCCCGCAGGTGATGAAGGGCTACTGGCAGCGTCCGGAAGACACCGCGCAGGCCATCGATGCCGACGGGTGGCTGCACACCGGCGACATGGCGAAGATGGATCCGGACGGGTACTTCTACATCGTCGACCGCAAGAAGGACATGATCCTGGTCTCGGGGTTCAACGTGTATCCCAACGAGGTCGAGGATGTGATCGCGATGATGCCGGGGGTGCTCGAGGTCGCGGCGATCGGCGTGCCGGACGAGAAGTCGGGCGAGGCGGTCAAGGTGGTGATCGTGCGCAAGGATCCGACGCTGACCGCCGAGCAGGTCAAGGCGCATGCACGCGAGAACCTGACGGGCTACAAGCATCCCCGTGTCGTCGAGTTCCGCGACGAGCTGCCGAAGACCAATGTCGGCAAGATCCTGCGCCGCGAACTGCGAGATGAACCGGCGAAAGCGTGACGGATATCCCAGATCCGCGTTGACCGGCTTCGCAGTCGTTCCCGGAGCCCCGGAAGTCCTTGCCCTGTACGCCCGATGAGCGCATAGAAGCGCCATCGGGCGCATCTGCATTCATCGGGCCCTGCCGGGTGCCCGGCCGGTGGGGTCCTGCTACAGGGGATTTCCATGAACAACGTCGAACAGCTGCTGCGCGTCCGCCCGTATCCGAACATGCGTGTGGAGTCGGACCCGGCCAATCAGGTCCATTGGATGTACATGCACAGCCAGCTGGCTGCGGGCGACCGGCCCTGCTTCCGGCCGGGTCTCATGGACGACATGTGGAGCTTCCTCAACTCGATCACCCTGCGTGAGCAGCAGCGCCAGCCGGGCCGGCTCCGGCACGTGGTGGTAGCCTCGGACGCGGACGCCTTCAACCTGGGCGGCGATCTGGCATTGTTCGCAGAGCTGATCCGCACGGGCGACCGCGAGCATCTGCTGTCCTACGCCCGCAAATGCGTCGACGGCGTGCATCACATCCATTCCGGGCTGGGCGGCGATGTGCGCATGATCGCCCTGGTCCAGGGTGACGCCCTGGGCGGCGGTTTCGAGCTGGCGCTGTCCTGCCAGACCATCGTGGCCGAGGCCGGCGCGCAGATGGGCCTGCCCGAGGTGCTGTTCGGCCTGTTCCCCGGCATGGGCGCCTACTCGTTCCTGAGCAAGCGTGTGTCCCCGCAGCTGGCCGAACGCATCATCCTCGAGGGCAATCTCTTCACGGCCGAAGAGATGCACGCCATGGGTGTGGTCGACGTGCTCGTGCCCAGGGGCGAAGGCCCGGCGGCCGTCGCCGACCTGATCCGTCGTCAGCAGCGCGCCCCGCATGCCCACATCGCACTCAATGCGGTACGCGGAATCTCGCAGCCGGTCGGCTTCGACGAGCTGATGCGCATCACCGAAGTCTGGGTGGACACGGCACTCGCGCTCGACGACCGTTCGCTCCGGACGATGGACCGTATCGTGAAGGCCCAGACCCGGCGCACCTACATGCCGGACGCAGGTGCCGCGGCACGCTGATCCCGCGGATCAGGAGTCCCCTCCCCGGTCGCGCGCGGGCATGAGCTGCCCGCGCGCGCGCAAGGCGCGTCCTCCTTCGTCGAACTGCGCGGCGAGTGCGTCGAGCCGCTGACGCCATTCCCGGCGCAGCTGCCAGTCGGCGAGCCGCATGATTTCACCGCTGGCTCCCGCCAGCTGCACCAGTCCCATGTTGCTCGACACGCCCTTGAGGGCGTGCGCATGGTCACGCATGGCCGGCCAGTCTTCACCCTGTCCGGCCTGCTCGATTCCGTCCAGACAGCTGCGCGCATCGTCCATGCATTGCACGACGAAGGTCGCCACGAAATCCTCGCCCAGCCCCAGCGCGCCGAGCTCGTCGAGCACTTCGGTATCCAGCACGCCGTCGCGGGCCGGAGCGGTCACCGGCACCGGATCCGCCTCGCTCATCGGCCGCGACCCGGGCATGGCGATGTCGGCCAGCAGGTCGAGCAGGCGCGAGGCGACCACCGGCTTGGCGAGAAAGGCGTACGCGCCGGCCTTGCGGCAATTGGCGATCGACGAGGGGGTGACGTCGGCACTGAGCACGATCACCGGCGTCCGCGCGGCGCCTGCCTCCATCACCCGCATCTGGCGCAGCATGTCGAGCCCGCTCATGCCGGGCATATGCAGGTCGACGACGATCGCGTCGTGGTCTTCGCCGGCGAGTACATCGAGCACGTCCTCGGCGCCGGTCACACTGGTCACGCTGTGGCCGGCCTTCTGCAGCAAGCGCTCGAGCACCATCCGGTTCGCGGCATGGTCGTCTGCGATCAGCACACGCATGCTGCGGACACGGACGCGGTGGCGCAGGAAGGGATCGCTGAAGGCGATGACGTTGACCGGCTGCGTGTCCATACGCGTGACGTGCTCCCGCGGCCCGGTCGCATCCGGGTCCGTCTCGCCGAGCGCCTCCACGCGCTCGAACGGCAATTCCACCCAGAAGCGGCTGCCCGCGTTCTCGGTACTCTCGAATCCGATCGTCCCACCCATCGCCTCGGTCAGCCGCTTGGCGATGCTGGTGCCGAGTCCCGTCCCGCCGAAGCCCCGAGAAAGCGTGGTATCCGCCTGCTCGAAGGCCTCGAACAGCCGCGCGCGGGCGGAGTCCGGGATGCCGATCCCGGTATCGACCACGGTGAAACGCAGCCGCAGAAGGCCGTCGGGCGCGGATGCGGTGACCACGTCGAAGCGGACCGAGCCTTCCCGGGTGAACTTGACCGCATTCCCGACCAGGTTGGTCAGCACCTGGCGCAGGTGCGCAGGATCGCCGAGCAGCAGGTCGGGCACGTCCTCCGCCACACTCGATACGTAGTCGAGCCGTTTCGCGCGGGCGCCCGGCTGCAGCACGAGATCCACCGCGTTGACGACCTCGCGCAGCGAGAACGGGTGCGCGGCGACACGCAGCTTGCCGGCTTCGATCGCCGAGATGTCGAGCACGTCCTCGACCAGTGCCAGCAGGCTCGAAGTCGACGCCCGGATGGTGGCCAGGTACTCGCGCTGCTCGCCGTCGAGCCGGGTGGTCGCGAGCAGCTCGGACACACCGGCCAGCCCGTTGAGCGGCGTGCGGAACTCGTGGCTCATGTTGGCCAGAAAACGGCTCTTGGCCTCGCTGGCGCGCCGGGCCTCGTTGGTGGCGCGGGTCAGGTCGCGCAGCAGCCCCGAGAGGTACAGCGGGATGGCCACGAGGCCGAGCAGCAGGCCGACACCCAGGCTCAGGTTGGCGTGCCAGTACGGCGTCAGCACCAGCACGCTGCCGAAGCTGACCGCGGCCAGGGTCATCGCCGCGTACAGATAGCGGTTGCCGAAGCGGAGCCCGTTGCCGACCGTGACCCACAGGATCAGCACGTACACCCAACCGATCGGGCCGCCCATGACGGTCATGGCCGCGCCCATCAGCCCGTAGTCCGAGAGCATCCCGGCGACCCGACGCGGATGCGAGGTGCCGGGACGGGCGAGGATCCAGGCGAGCAGCACGGCGCCGACGCCGAAGCCGACGATCACCATCGCCATGACCTGCTCGTAGGCCGGCGGCCGCGTACCGCTGCGGTCGGTCCACAGCAGGAACACGAGCACCACGAACAGCAGCGCCAGGCGGATCGAGGCCTGGCCGTGTTCGCTGTCCGGGCGGCCGGACAGCCGGCCGCGCAGCCAGCCGACGACGTTCATCCGGACCGAGTCACTGCAGCGACGCGGCAGGCGTGCCGCTGAACTGCGCGCAGATCTCGCGCAGTCGGTCGACGTTCGAGAGCATCGCCTCGACGCAGCGCGGATCGAAATGTCGCCCGCTGTTCTCGCCGATGTAGGCGAGGGCCTCCTCGATCGACCAGGCGCGCTTGTAGGGCCGCCGCGACATCAACGCGTCGAAGACGTCGGCGATCGCGACGATGCGGGCCTCCAGCGGGATCTGCTCCCCGGCGAGCCCGTCCGGGTAGCCGCTCCCGTCGTAACGCTCCTGGTGGCGCAGTGCGATCAGCGCGCTGAGCTGGATGAACCGGTTCTGGCTGTTGCTGAGCAGGTCGTAGCCGATCTGCGGGTGCTGGCGCATGACCGCCGTCTCCTCGGCGGTGAGCGGGCCGGGCTTCATCAGGATGGCGTCGGGAATGGCGATCTTGCCGAGGTCGTGCAGCGGCGCGGCCAGCTCGATCATCCGCACCTCGTCCTCGAACAGCCCCATCGTGTCGGCGACCATGCCGGCCACCGCCGCCACCCGCTCCAGGTTGGCACTGGTGCTGGCATCGCGGTAGGCGATGGCACGCGCCAGGCGGCTCAGGGTCTCGCGCTCGCGCTCTTCGACCTCGTGCATGCTGCGCAACAGCCGCTGCTCGAGCGAGAGCGCACGCTGCTTCACCGATTCGGACTGCTGGCGCAGCTGCAGCAGGTTGCGGCAGCGTGCCCGCAGTTCCCGCGGCCGCACGGGCTTGACCAGGAAATCGATCACCCCGACATCCAGCGCGGCCTGGCGGATCGGCTCGTCCCCCACCACCGTCACCAGCACGATGGGCACATCCCGGTGGAGCAGCGGCCGACGGAAGCGACGCGCGAACTCCAGCCCGTCGACCACCGGCATCCGATAGTCGAGCAGCAACAGGTCCGGCCGGTTGTCGTCGCACCAGCGCAGCGCGATTTCGGGATCGCCGAAATCGAATACTTCCAGTTCGGGACTGATGTCTTCCAGGATGTGCCGCAACATCGTGCGCGCGGACGTCTGGTCATCGACGATGACGATATTCATGACCTGGCGTCTCCTCTTCCCCCGGCAGGGGGCATCATCGCGGTCGATCGCGACAGGACGCAAGTGCGCGCCCGGCCGTGTGCGGCGCCGGTCACGTTCCGGCGCGTCCCGAGCCTCATGCAAGAAACGGGCCCGGGCCCGCCGACCGGCCGCCGGTCCGGCAGATCAGCCTTCGGCTTGGGGCCGCATATAGGGAAACAGCAGGACGTCGCGGATCGACGAGGAGCCGGTCAGGAGCATCACGAGGCGGTCGATGCCGATGCCGAGTCCGCCGGTCGGCGGCAGGCCGACCTCGAGCGCGCGGATGTAGTCGGCATCGAAGTGCATCGCCTCGTCGTCGCCACCCTCGCGCGCGTCGACCTGGGCACGGAAGCGCGCGGCCTGGTCCTCGGGATCGTTGAGCTCGGAGAAGCCGTTGGCGATCTCCTTGCCGCCGATGAACAGCTCGAAGCGGTCGGTGATGCCCACCTCGCTGTCGGACTCGCGGGCCAGCGGCGAGACCTCGACCGGGTAATGGGTGATGAAGGTCGGCTGGATCAGGCCGGTCTCGACGGTCTTTTCGAAAATCTCCAGCAGCAGCTTGCCCCAGCCGTAGCCGGCCTTGACGTGCACGCCCAGCCGCGCGCAATGCGCGGCCAGCGCGTCACGGTCCCGGCAGTCGGCGACGGTGATCTCGGGGTTGAGTTCGCGCACCGCTTCTTCGAGCTTCCAGCGCCGGAACGCCGGGCCGACGTCGATCGCGTTGCCGTCCCACTCAAGCGTGGTGGTTCCGACCGCCTGCATCGCGACGTCGCGGATCAGCGCTTCGGTGAGATCCATGACCTCTTCGTAGGCCACGTAGGCCTCGTAGAGTTCGAGCATCGTGAACTCGGGGTTGTGCCGGGTCGACACGCCCTCGTTGCGGAAGTTGCGGTTGATCTCGTAGACGCGCTCGAAGCCGCCGACGACCAGGCGCTTGAGGTAGAGCTCGGGCGCGACGCGCAGGAACAGGTCGAGATCCAGCGCGTTGTGGTGCGTGGCGAACGGCTTGGCAGCGGCGCCGCCGGCGATGTAATGCATCATCGGCGTCTCGACCTCGAGGAAGTCGCGGGTGTCGAGCCACTGACGGATGGCGCGGATGATCTTCGAGCGCTTGACGAAGACCGCCCGTGCATCGGGCGAGACGATCAGGTCGACGTAGCGCTGGCGATAGCGTTGCTCCACGTCGCTCAGGCCGTGCCACTTGTCGGGCAACGGGCGCAGCGACTTGGTCAGCAGGCGCAGCGACGACGCCTTGACCGACAGCTCACCGGTCTTGGTGCGCATCAGCGTGCCTTCGGCCGCGACGATGTCGCCGACGTCCCAGCCCTTGAACGCGTCGTAGCGTTCGCCGAGCGTGGCCGACTGCAGGAACAGCTGGATGCGGCCGCTGACGTCCTGCACCGTTGCGAACGCGGCCTTGCCCATGATCCGCTTGGCCATCAGACGGCCCGCCACCGCCACCTGCACGCCCTCGGCCTCCAGCGCCTCGCCGGTCCAGCGCTCGGCGTCGCCGTGCGAGGCCTGCAGCGCGCCCGCCTCGTCGCGGCGCCGGAAATCGTTCGGAAACGCCACGCCCTGCCCGCGCAACGCGCTCAATTTGGCCCGACGCTCGGCGATCAGGACGTTCTCGTCGGCAGGCGTGTGCGGTGCGGGGGCGTCGGTCATGGTGAGGTTCGTCGGTAAGCGAAAAGGAATCACGCGCGACCGGCTTGCCGGCCACGCAGGGCCGACGCGACGCGCCGGCAGGATGGATCGATCAGACCGCGTCGGTACGCTTGGAGCCCGCCGCCAGACCCGATTTCAGGCTGGCTTCGACGAACTCGTCGAGATCGCCGTCGAGCACCTTCTGCGTGTCACTTCGCTCCACGCCCGTGCGCAGGTCCTTGATCCGGCTCTGGTCGAGCACGTAGTTGCGGATCTGGCTGCCCCAGCCGATGTCGGACTTGGTGGCCTCCAGCGCGTCTTTCTCCGCGTTGCGCTTCTGCACTTCCAGCTCGTAGAGCTTGGCGGCCAGCATCTTCATCGCGGTGTCGCGGTTGGCATGCTGGCTGCGGCCGGTCTGGCATGCGACCACGGTATTGGTCGGGATATGCGTGATGCGCACCGCCGACTCCGTCTTGTTGACGTGCTGCCCACCCGCGCCGGACGAGCGGTACACGTCGGTGCGCAGATCGGCCGGGTTGATGTCGATCTCGATGTTGTCGTCGACTTCCGGCGAGACGAACACACTGGTGAAGCTCGTGTGCCGGCGGTTGTCGGAGTCGAACGGCGACTTGCGCACCAGACGGTGCACGCCGATCTCGGTCTTCAGCCAGCCGTAGGCGAACTCGCCTTCCACACGCACCGTCGCCGACTTGATGCCCGCGACTTCACCACCGGAGACTTCCATCAGCTCGGTCTTCCAGCCGCGGTTCTCGGCCCAGCGCAGATACATGCGCAGCATCATCTCGGCCCAGTCCTGGGCCTCGGTACCGCCGGCGCCGGCCTGGATGTCCACGAAGCAGTTCGCGGAATCGAGTTCGCCGGAGAACATCCGCTGGAATTCCAGCTTGTCCACCTCGGTGGCATAGCCATCGACGTCGTCGACGACCGCCTGCGCCGTGTCCTCGTCCTGCTCGGACTCGGCCAGTTCCAGAAGTTCGGTGGCGCCGTCCAGGCCTTCGGTCAGATTGCGGATGCCGTTGACGGTCTTGTCGAGCATCGAACGCTCGCGGCCGAGGGCCTGCGCGCGCTCCGGGTCGTTCCAGACATTCGGGTCCTCGAGTTCGCGCTCGACTTCCTCCAGACGCTCGCGTCGGGCGTCGTAGTCAAAGATACCCCCTCAGCGCATCCAGCCGACCCTTGAGGTCGACGATGCGCTGGCGCACGGGATTGAGCTCGATCATGGAATCGGATCCGGCGGAAAACCGCGGATTCTAGCAGGCCGTCCGACCGCCGTCGGCGGGGCGCCGTCGCTGCCGGACCGTGGCGCCGCTAGACTCTGCAGCTCGTAACGGCGACGGGCCGAGGTGTGCTGGACCATGATCAAAGGCCGCGAACGCCCCGCTCTGGCCATTCTCCTGTCGGCCTGGCTCGCAGGTGCGGCGCTTTCCGCCGACGCGTCGGATACCGACGCGCCGGTGTCTGACATTGCCGAACGGATCGACCAGTGCTTCGTGCTGCGCGACCGCAGCCCGGCCGATGCCGTCGAACTCGCACGCAGCGTCCTGGAAACGCCGGAGCTCGCGTCCGACGATGCCATCAAGCTGTTGAGCTGCCTGGCCCGTGCCGAGGCGCTGGTCGGACGGAGCGACGACGTGGTGGCCACGGTCGACCGGATCGAGGCCCTGCTGCGCGAAGCGCCACGTCCACCCGACTTCGAGCTGCGTGCCCTCTCCAACGCCGGCGCGGCGCTGCACGCGAGTGGTCACGTGCCGAGGGCACTCGATCTCTACCGCAGGGCCTTCGAGGCCGCCAAGGCCGGCGACGCGGACCTCGCCCAGGTCAAGATGCTGACCAATGTCGCAGCATCCACAGCGAACAGATGGATGCCTATGCACTGGCCGAGCGTACCTACGCCCAGGCGCAGGGCATCGCCGATCGGCACGGGCTGGCGGATCCGCTGCTCCACTACAACCGCGGACTCAACGCGCTGCGCCAGGGCGAGCCGGACCGCGCCCGCGCGCAGTTCCGGGCTGCCGCCGCGCTCGAACCCCAGGCGGAGTCCCTGCTGGGGCGCCGCATCGCGGCCGAGTTCGCCGCGCTCGACGGCGGCCCCGATGCCATGCCTCGGCTCGCCGCGCTCGCCGAGGCCCAGCGCATCGACGATCCGTCCGGCGCCGCGATCACCCGGCTCCGCCTGTCCAGCCTCGCGCTGGCGGCCGGACGCACGCAGGACGCCCTGACACATGCCGACGCCGCGATCGCACTTGTCGGCGGCAGCGGATTCCAGCGCGAGCGGCGCGACGGTCTCCGCGCCCGGGTGGAGGCTCTGCGGGCGGGCGGACGGCTCGATGCCGCCCTCGCCGCGCTCGAGCAACTCCACCGGGAAGAACGCGAGGCGGTGCGCATGCAGAACCTCGACGCGTTGGCGGGGTTGCAGGCCCGGCTCGAGGACGGGCGCAGCGCAGAGGAGCTGCAGCGTCTGCGCGAGACGCAGCGGATCGACGCGCTGCAGGCGCGTCATGCGCAGACCCTGCGCACGGCCGGCGCCATCGGGCTGCTGCTGCTGGTCGCGCTGGCCTCGGCCTTCGCGCTGTACCAGCGTCGGATCAGCCGGCGCCTGCGGCGACTCAGTACGATCGACAGCCTCACCGGCCTGCTCAACCGTCGCGCAGCGACCGCAGCGATGGAGACCTTTCCTCCGCCGGCGGCGATCGCGCGCCGCCACGTCGCCTTCCTGGTCGATATCGACCACTTCAAACGCAGCAACGACCGCCATGGCCATGGCGTCGGCGACGCCATCCTGGTCGAGATCGCCCGGCGCTTCCAGCAGGTCTGCCGTCCGGGCGACCTGGTGGCGCGCTGGGGCGGTGAGGAATTCCTCATCGTGGCACGTGCGCTGGATGCGGAAAGTGCCGCAGCGATCGCCGAGCGGCTGCGCCGGGAGATCGCCGGGGACGCCCGGTGGCGGTGGGCGAGACGACCGTCGCGCTGACCATCTCGATCGGCTTCGCATGCCGGCCGGACGGCCGCGGGCGCGATGGCTGGCGCGCCGCGATCGACTTGGCCGACCGCGCGCTCTATGCGTCCAAGCGCGGCGGCCGGGATGCGTGGACCGGCCTGTGGTTCGACGCCACGCCATCAGCGGACGTGATCCGGGATCTGTTGCAGGCGCCGGCGACCACCATCGCCACCGGCGCGGCCCGGGTCATCGCCAGTCGCACGCCGGTGGAATGGCAGCGCCGCGAACGCCGTGAGGCGACCACGGCATCCCCGCCCGCAGCCGCCACCGGCGTGGACGTCGTCCGCCCCGGCTGACCGGGGCCGCTCTCTCAGCGACGTTCGAACGCGATGCGATAGCGCCCGGTCTCGCTGCCGCCCACCGCCGTGGCCTCGACCGTGTACTGGCCCGGCTCCAGTCGCTGCACGATGCGCGAGTCCAGATTGTCGCCACCGTCGTCGTCGCTCGCGAGCACCTCGGCGCCGCGGAGCAGGCGCAGGTGGCTGTCGAGATCGCCGGAGCGCATGTCGATGGTGTACTGGCCGGCGCTGCGCACGTTGAGGCTCCAGCGATCGGTCATGCCGGGCATCAGCGTCGCATCGACCGGACGGCCGGCCGCGAGCGCACCGCCGCCGACGTCCGCAGGTGCCTCGTCCGCGGCCAGCGACAGCGTGTAGAAGCCGGCGCCGGGCGCCGCCGCTTCGGCGCGCACCGTGTACTCGCCCGCGTCGAGCAGGGTCGCGATGCGCGCATGCAGCCCGTCGCCGCCGTCGTCGTCGGTGATCTCCACTCCGGTGCCCGAAAGCCGCAGCAGCGGATCGATCTCGTCACTGCGCAGGTCGATGCGCACCAGACGCCGCGCCGGCAGCGTGAAGGTGTAGCTGTGGGCCGCACCGTCGTGCAGGCCGTTGACCGTCTCGCCTGCGGCGATCGGGCCCCCGTCGCGCATGGGCGCATCCGGGGTTGCACGGGCGTTGACCTGCAGCCGGTAGAGACCGGAGACGCGCTCGCCGCCGTAGCCGTCCGCGGTCAACGTGTAGGTGCCGGGCGCGAGGCGCGCGCTGATCCGGGCATTGGTGCCTTCGCCGCCGTCGTCGTTGCTCAGCGAGACGCCGGGCCCGTCGAGCTTGAGCACCGCGTCGAAATCGTCCGACAGCATGTCGATGGTGTAGACGCCGGCCTCGTCGATGCGCAGGCTCAGCGGCCGCGGGCCGCTCGTCCAGTCGCTGATCGATGCACCGGCCATCAGCGGCTGGCCGTCGTAGGCCTCCACGGTGGACACGCGCACCGAGTAGGGACCGAACGCGCTGGCGTCGATGCCGCTGACCGCGATGGTGTGGCGGCCCGCCTGTGCCGCGCGTACGACCAGGCTCGAAGCGCGGGCGCCCTCGCCCGACGATGCCACGAGGTCGTCGCCGTGGAACGCGGTCAGGCGTCCGCGCAGCGGACCCTCCAGTGCGATCGACACCACCTGGCCTTTGCGCAGATCGAGCGTATGCAGCTGGCTGCGCGAGCCGTCGCGGTAGTTGATGGCCGAGCGGCTGGTGATCTCGCCGCGGCTCGCGGCATCGATGCCCAGGGGCGTCGGACGTTCGGAGGCAGCGACCGGCGCGATCGCCAGTGCGAGCGCCAGGACTAGCGGAGAGACGTTGGGCACGACAGAACTCCTTGGTAGGCAGGAAGCGCGAGCGCGTGGATGGTCCGCTGCGCGGGGCGCCTCCATTCTGTCACCCCCATTCACACTTTCCCATCGGCGCCAGCGGCCGGACGTGCCTCGCGGTACTCCACCACGAGCTGGACCGCATCGCCGCCCCTGTAGTCGTCGGGCGCAAGGCGGTAGACGAGATGCTCGCGCGCGGCTGGCGCCACGTCGCGCCAGCCGCCGAAATGGATCGCCGACAACGGCCGCGGATCCCCGTCCATGCGCAGCGTGAGCTTGAGATGCCGGGTGCCGACGATGCGCCAGTCGACCACGGCGAATTCGCCATCGAACACGGGCTCCGGAAACGCCTGGCCCCAGGGGCCGGCGTCACGCAGCTGGGCCGCGTGGACGAAGTCGAATTCGTGGGCCGCCAGCGCGCCATCGGTCACGATTTCGGCGCGCAGCAAGGCCGGGTCCAGCATGGCCTCCACCTGCGCGCGGAACGCCGCTTCGAACGCCGCGAGGTCGGTCCGCGCGAGGGTGAGGCCCGCCGCCATCGCGTGACCGCCGAACCGCTCGATCAGCCCCGGATGGCGGCTGTCGACCGCGGCGAGGACGTCGCGGATGTGCAGCCCGGGGATCGAGCGCGCCGAGCCGCGCAATTGCGGACTGTCCGGCGCAGCCGGGGCGAACGCGACGACCGGGCGGTGCAGCGCATCCTTCATCTTCGAGGCGACCAGGCCAACCACGCCTGGATGCCAGTCGGGATCGTGCAGGCAGACGCCGACCGCCACCGGCTCGACCGACGGAAGCCGGCCCAGTGCCGTCTGCGCATCGTCGAGCATCGACTGCTGTACGGCGCGCCGCTCGGCGTTGATCTCGTGCAGCATGCGCGCGAGTTCACCGGCCTGGCGCGGGTCGTCGCACACCAGGCACTCGATGCCGATGGCCATGTCCTCGAGACGGCCGGCGGCATTGAGTCGCGGTCCGATCGCGAAGCCGATGTCGCCGGCGGTGAGCCGGGCGGCCTCACGCCCCGACACCTCGGCCAGTGCGCGCAGGCCGGCGCAGCCCTGCCCCGCGCGCAGGCGGCGCAGGCCGGCCGCGACGAGCGCCCGGTTGTTCGCATCCAGCGGCACCAGGTCGGCCACCGTGCCCACGGCCACCAGGTCCAGCAGCGTGCCCAGATCGGGCGCGGCGCCGTCGAACCTCCCCGCAGCGCGCAGCCGGGCACGCAGTGCCAGCAGCACGTAGAACATCACGCCGACGCCGGCCAGCGCCTTGCTCGGGAAGGCGTCGTCCGGCAGGTTCGGATTGACGATCGCATCGGCAGGCGGCAGGCGGGGTCCCGGCAGATGGTGATCGGTCACCAGCACCTGCCAGCCGAGCGCCTTGGCCGCGGCCACCCCGGCGTGGCAGGCGATACCGTGATCCACCGTCACCAGCAGCGCGGGCTGCAACGGCGCCAGCGACGCCACCAGCGCAGGCGACAGCCCGTAGCCGTGCGCGATGCGATGAGGAACCGCATGGACCACGTCGCGGGCGCCGAGCATGCGCAGTCCGCGCACCGCCACGGCGCATGCGGTGGCCCCGTCGCAATCGAAATCGCCCACGACGAGGATCCGCGCGTCGCGCTCGATGGCGTCGGCCAGCAGCCGGGTCGCGACGTCGATGTTGGACAGGCCGTCGGGCGGCAGCAGGCCGCTCAGACGCGGGCACGCCGCGTCGATGTCGTGTGCGCCGCGTGCGGCATAGATCCGGCGCAGCAGCGGCGGCATGTCGTCCGGCCATTGCGTGCCGACCGCGGCCTCGCGTCGACGGATGCGCGGCGCTGCGTTCACGAAGGTCCGCCGGCTGCAGGCCGGCGCCAGATGCGCCAGCGGTGCCAGCGGCGCAGTTCGCGCAGGCCGCCCGTCTCGTCGTCGAGCGCGAGCGTGGTCAACGCCCCTGCATCCAGCGCGTCCAGCGCCGGGTGCAGCCAGGCCTGGAGCAAAGCCCGCAGATCGCGCAGCGCGCTGAGGTCGAACAGCGCGTCGCCCTCGCCCGGTCCGGGCCACGCGTCCGGCAGGGCCTGCGGACGCACCGCGGCCGCGGCCAGCGCGACGCAGACGGGATCGTCGCTGAAGACCCGCGGCGGCCATCGATGCGCCGCGCTCGCGACCCCGGGTGCCGCGCCGCCCCCCCAGAACCACAACGTGTTCACCGGCGGCCGGCCGGCAGCCTGTCGTCCCGCGTTCCACGGATGCTGGTGCAGGACGATCTGGGCCTCGTTGGCGAGCGCCCGCCAGCGACGCGCCTCCGGGCCGGGCGTGTCGGCATCGCCGAGATCCGCGAGGTCGGTGCCCAGTGCTTCGGACGGGTCGTGGAAAGCCGGCAGAGGCGTGCCGGCAGGCACCTGCAGGTACCACCGCGCAGGATGCGGTGCATCGAGCATGAAGCCTGCATCGCCGAAGACCGGGCGCAGCGCGGGCAAAAGCGCGGTGACGTCGTCGGCAGTCAGCCCCAGGCCCTCGCCGTGTGCCATCAGCCTGACACCGTTGATGTCGGGGCGCAGCCAGGCCGGATCGGCCCGCAGCCAGGCAGTGCCCGGCGCGTCGGCATCGGTGGCATCCAGACGCCGCGACAACGCCGCCAGCGGCCAGCGGCCAGGCGGCAATGCGGCGTGGCGCAGCAGCTGAGCCCGCCGCCCCGCCTCGCCCGCGGGCCTGCGGTCTGCGCGCGCAAGGGCGCGGAGCATGGTTTCCGACCAGCGCTGCGCGCCGAACCGCGCCGGCGCCGGCAGCAGGAACGTCGCCCGGGTCATCGGCTCAGCCGAGGTACTCGACGCTGACGATGTCGTACTCGCGGGTGCCGCCGGGCGCCTCGATGCTGATGCTGTCGCCCTCGTGCTTGCCGATCATCGCCCGTGCCACGGGCGACGAGATGGCAATCAGGCCCTGTTTGATGTCCGCCTCGAGGTCGCCGACGATCTGGTAACGCTTCTCCTCGTCGGTCTCGGTGTCGGCGATCACCACCGTCGCGCCGAAGACCACCTTGTCGCCGGCGTTGAGCTTGGCGACGTCGATCAGGTCGGCATGCGACAGCTCGCCTTCGAGCTGCTTGATGCGGCCTTCGATGAAGCTCTGCTGCTCGCGCGCGGCGTGGTACTCGGCGTTTTCCTTCAGATCGCCGTGCGCGCGCGCCTCGGCGATCGCTTCGATCACCGCCGGACGCTTCACGGATTTGAGTTCTTCGAGTTCTTCGCGCAGGCGCTGGGCGCCGCGCAGGGTCATGGGTGCGCGCATGGCGGGCTTTCCGTCAAAGGGTGGTGGTCGCCGCGCCGCCCTCGAGCTGCGCGTGGAGTTCCTGCAATGCCCAGACCGGGCCGGTGCCGCGGAACTCCAGAGAATGCAGCAGGGCCTTGGCGCCGGCAACGGTGGTCGAGTACGTCACACGGTGCTGCAGGGCCTCGCGGCGGATCGAGAACGAGTCGGCGATCGCCTGCTTGCCCTCGGTCGTGTTGACGATGTACGCGAGTTCACCGTTCTTGATCAGGTCGACGACGTGCGGGCGGCCTTCGATCACCTTGTTGATCTGCTCGCAGGCGATGTCGTGCTCGCGAAGCCACTTCGCCGTGCCCGCGGTCGCCACGATGGTATAGCCCCGCTCGACCAGGTCGCGAGCGACCGGCAGCACGCGCTTCTTGTCCGGATCGCGCACCGATACGAACACCTTGCCGGTGGTCGGCGGCGTCTTGATGCTCGCCGCCTCCTGCGCGCGTGCGAACGCGGCGCCGAAGCTGCTGCCCACCCCCATGACCTCGCCGGTCGAGCGCATTTCCGGCCCGAGGATGGGATCGACGCCCTGGAACTTCGCGAACGGAAAGATCGCTTCCTTGACCGAATAGTACGGCGGCACGATCTCGGTGGTCGCACCCTGCTCGGCCAGGGTCCTGCCGGCCATGCAGCGCGCCGCGATCTTCGCCAGCGGCATGCCGATCGCCTTGGACACGAACGGCACCGTGCGCGAGGCGCGCGGATTCACTTCCAGCAGGAAGATCGTCTCGTTGCCGTCGTCGTCGGTCTGCACCGCGAACTGCGTGTTCATCAGACCGATGACTTTCAGCTTGCGCGCCAGTGCGACGACCTGCTCGCGCAGCCGCGCCTGCACGTCCGCCGACAGCGAATACGGCGGCAGCGAGCACGAGGAATCGCCCGAGTGCACGCCGGCTTCCTCGATGTGCTCCATGACGCCGCCGATCAGCACGTTGCCGTCCTTGTCCGCGATGACATCGATGTCCACTTCCACGGCGTTGTCGAGGAAGCGGTCGAGCAGCACCGGCGAATCGTTCGACACCTTCACCGCATCGCGCATGTAGCGCGCGAGGTCGCTGTCGGCATGCACCACTTCCATCGCGCGACCACCGAGCACATAGCTCGGACGCACGACCAGCGGATAGCCGATCTCGCGCGCCAGCACCAGCGCTTCTTCGGGATTGCGTGCGGTGCGGTTCGGCGGCTGCTTGAGGCCCAGTTCGTCGACCAGCTTCTGGAAACGCTCGCGGTCTTCGGCCAGATCGATCGACTCCGGCGAGGTGCCGATGATCGGCACGCCGTTGGCTTCCAGCGCACGCGCGAGCTTGAGCGGGGTCTGGCCACCGTACTGCACGATCACACCCTTGGGCTTCTCGATCTCGACGATCTCCAGCACGTCCTCGAGGGTGAGCGGTTCGAAGTACAGGCGGTCGGAGGTGTCGTAGTCGGTGGACACGGTTTCCGGGTTGCAGTTGACCATGATGGTCTCGTACCCGTCCTCGCGCAGGGCGAGCGCCGCGTGCACGCAGCAGTAGTCGAACTCGATGCCCTGGCCGATGCGGTTGGGGCCGCCGCCGAGCACCATGATCTTGTCGCGCCCGGTCGGCTGCGCCTCGCACTCGTCCTCGTAGGTCGAGTACAGATAGGCGGTATCGGTGGCGAACTCGGCCGCGCAGGAGTCGACGCGCTTGTACACCGGGCGCACGCCGAACGCGCGGCGCAGCGCACGCACCGCCTGCTCGTCGGTGCCGAGCAGCTGCGCCAGGCGCGCATCGGAGAAGCCCATGCGCTTGAGCGCGCGCAGGCGCTTCTCGTCGAGCGCGTCGATACCGGCCGCCGTGACTTCGGCCTCGGTCGCGATCACTTCCTCGATCTGGTCGAGGAACCAGTGATCCACGTACGACAGCGCATAGACCTCGTCGACCGACAGGCCTGCACGGAAAGCGTCAGCCAGATAGAACAGCCGCTCGGGACCCGGTTCGCGCACCTCACGGCGCAGCGTGGCCATGTCGTCTTCGTCGGCGAGATCAAGACCGGTGGGATCGAAGCCGACCTTGCCCGTTTCCAGACCACGCAGCGCCTTCTGCATCGATTCCTGGAAGGTGCGGCCCATCGCCATGACTTCGCCGACGGACTTCATCTGCGTGGTTAGGCGGGCATCGGCCTGCGGGAACTTCTCGAACGCGAAGCGCGGTATCTTGGTGACCACGTAGTCGATCGACGGCTCGAACGAAGCCGGGGTCTTGCCGCCGGTGATCTCGTTCCTGAGCTCGTCGAGCGTGTAGCCGACCGCGAGCTTGGCCGCGACCTTGGCGATCGGGAATCCCGTGGCCTTGGAAGCCAGCGCGGACGAACGCGACACGCGCGGATTCATCTCGATGACGACCACGCGGCCGTCCTTCGGGTTGATGCCGAACTGCACGTTGGAGCCGCCGGTGTCGACGCCGATCTTGCGCAGCACCGCGACCGATGCATTGCGCAGGCGCTGGTATTCCTTGTCGGTCAGCGTCTGCGCCGGCGCCACGGTGATCGAGTCGCCGGTGTGCACGCCCATCGGATCGAGGTTCTCGATCGAACAGACGATGATGCAGTTGTCCGCGGTGTCGCGGACCACTTCCATCTCGAACTCCTTCCAGCCGAGCACCGATTCCTCGACCAGCACTTCCGTCGTCGGCGACAGCTCGAGGCCGCGGCCGACGATCTCGATCAGTTCTTCGCGGTTGTAGGCGATGCCGCCCCCGCTGCCGCCCAGGGTGAAGCTCGGGCGGATGATCGTCGGATAGCCGACGCGGGTCTGGATGTCGAGCGCTTCCTCGAGCGTGTGCGCCACTTCGGCGCGTGGGCACTCCAGGCCGATCTCGCCCATCGCCACGCGGAACAGCTCGCGATCCTCGGCCATGCGGATGGCTTCGCGCTTGGCACCGATCAGCTCGACGCCGTACTTCTCGAGCACGCCGTGGTCGGCGAGGTCGAGCGCGCAGTTGAGCGCGGTCTGGCCACCCATCGTCGGCAGCAGCGCGTCGGGCTTTTCCTTGGCGATGATCTTCTCGACCGTCTGCCAGTTGATCGGCTCGATGTAGACCGCGTCCGCGGTCTCCGGGTCGGTCATGATCGTCGCCGGATTGCTGTTGACCAGCACCACACGGAACCCCTCCTCGCGCAGCGCCTTGCAGGCCTGGGCCCCGGAATAGTCGAACTCGCAGGCCTGGCCGATCACGATCGGACCGGCGCCGATGATCAGGATGGTCTTGATGTCGGAACGCTTGGGCATGGTCTTCTCTTGCGTCAGTGCTGCGTGGAGGCGATCGCACGCGGTCGATCAGTCAGAAATTCGAACAGGTATCACGTCGCCGAACGCGACCCCGCGGACGGGGTCGGCGCGCGGCGCTCACGGTGCAGCAGCCGCCTTCTTGCCTGCGTCGTTGGCCTTGCCGGCGCTGTTGAGAACGGACATCGGAACCTCGCACACCGCGAACGCGTCCATCAGCATCGGGATCAGGAACGAAGCACCCAACGCCTGGCCCGCGGCCTCGGCGTTGCTGAAATCCGTGGTCTGGGCAGGCATGCCGAGCAGTTCCCGCAGCGGGCCGTACTGCACATCGTTGAAGAGCTTGTACATCGTGGCGAACGCAGCCGGCGATGCATCGGCGATCACCGTTTCGATCGCAGGCCCCTCGATCTCCGGCGCCTGCGAGGCGAGTCCCGCCACCATCAGCCGAGCGAACAACGCGGCGCCGTCGCTCTCGAGCATCTGCATGTCGTCATCCATGCGTGCCGCGTGGCGGCGCGCGTACGTGCGGACGCGCTCGTCCACCTGGCGTCCGAGGCGATCACTGCCCATCTCGCGCCGAACGCAGCCCAACTGAGCTTCAGTGACGAGATCAGGATGCGCCTGGAACGGCCAGCGCGGATCCACACGCGCTACGGTCTCGAGCATCACGTCGATCTTCAGCGTCCGGTTGACCAGCTCCGTCATGCGCGAGAGGCGCGGATCCGCCGTGTCCACCTGTGGTTGCGCGCCTGCGCTGCCGGCCGCGAATACGCCCGCCAGACACGCGACGAGCGCCAGCAACCATCGGCTCACGCCGCGCGTCCGAGCGACGCGACGAAGCGGTCGAACAGCGGCGCGACGTCGTGCGGACCGGGACTCGCTTCCGGATGGCCCTGGAACGAGAACGCGGGGGCATCGATCAGCTCGATGCCCTGGTTGCTGCCATCGAACAGCGACCGGTGCGTGACGCGAACGTTGGCAGGCAACGTACTCTCGTCGACCGCGAACCCGTGGTTCTGCGAGGTGATCAACACCTGACCCGAATCGAGATCCTGCACCGGATGATTGGCGCCGTGATGGCCGTGCGGCATCTTCACTGTCTGCGCGCCGGCGGCCAGTGCCAGCAGCTGATGTCCGAGGCAGATGCCGAAGGTCGGAATCTTGGCGTCGATGAACCCGCGGATGGCGTCGATCGCGTAGTCGCAGGGCGCGGGATCTCCGGGACCGTTGGCGAGGAACACGCCGTCGGGCTGCATCTGCAGCACCTCGGCGGCCGGCGTCTGCGCCGGGACCACGGTCAGTTCGCAACCGCGCTCGGCCAGCATGCGCAGGATGTTGTGCTTCACGCCGAAATCGTAGGCGACGACCTTGAACTTCGGCGCCGCCTGCACGAAGGCGTTGGCGTCGAGGTCGAGCTGGCCGTCGGTCCAGGTATAGCGGTCGGGGGTGCTGACCACCTTCGCGAGGTCCATGCCCTTGAGGCCGGGGAACTTGCGTGCGGCCTCGAGCGCGGCATCGACGTCGATGTCGCCGGCCATCACTGCGCCGTTCATCGAGCCGCGGTCGCGCAGCAGGCGCGTCAGCTTGCGGGTGTCGATCTCGGAGATCGCGACGATGCCGCGCGTACGCAACCAGTCCTGCAGCGACACCCGGCTGCGCCAGCTGCTCGGACGGCGCGGCACGTTGCGCACGATCAGGCCCGACGCCCAGACCTTCGATGCTTCGTCGTCCTGGTCGGTGCAGCCGGTGTTGCCGATGTGCGGATAGGTCAGCGTCACCAGCTGCCGCGCATACGACGGATCGGTCAGCACTTCCTGGTAGCCGGTCATCGCGGTGTTGAACACCACTTCGCCGACCGACAGGCCGGTCGCGCCCACGGAGACGCCCTCGAATACGGTGCCGTCTTCAAGGACGAGGATTGCGGTTTCGGTCACGAGGTCTTCGCCTACGTCAGGTTGCAGGAAACCGCCAGAACGGTGGAAACCGGTCCGGAGGTTTGGGGTTCAGGCGAGCGAGAATTGTACCGGCGCGGCCTGCGCTGCGCCAGCGTCACGCGCGCACGGTTCAGGGCAAAGGCGCCTCGGTGGCGGCCAGCAGATCGGCCACCTGGTAGCGGCGCGGGGCGCGTCCGGCCAGGCGCTGGGCCACATGCAGGGCGCCTGCGGCAAAAATGTCGCGGTCGCCGGCCCGATGGATCAGCTCGATGCGTTCGCCCCGGGTGGTGAACTGGACGAGGTGTTCGCCGACGATATCGCCTGCACGTAGCGACGCGTAACGGGGATGCGCACCCTGCTCCGCCGCCGCCTCCCCGAGGGTCAGCGCGGTTCCGGAGGGCGCATCGACCTTGCGCGTGTGGTGGGATTCGACGATGTCGCAATCCCAGCCCGGCAACAGGCCCGCCGCGCGCCGCACCAGATCCTGCAGCACGGCCACGCCGAGGCTGAAGTTGGATGCCCACACCAGCGGGATCCGCGTCGCCGCCGTATCGAGCGCTTCGCACTGGTCATCGGACAGGCCGGTCGTGCCGGACACGAACGCCGCCCCGCGCCGCTCGCACACAGCGAGGACCGGGCGCAACCCGTCGGGAAGGCTGAAGTCGACCGCGACGTCGAAGGTGGGCACGCCGCCGAGCTCGGAGGCCGCGAAATGCGGGACGCCGTCCACGACGCGCTGGCGCGGTGCGCTGCCGGCGACCGCTGCAACGACCTCCAGGTCGGAACGTGCGCGCGCGAGGCGCAGCAGGGCCTGGCCCATGCGCCCGGATGCGCCGTGCACGAGGATACGCACGGGCGTCACGACACCACCGCGCAGGCGGGACGACAGGATGGAAACGTTTGCGTCGAGATCATGCCGGCATTCTAGCGGCGCGGATGCGCCCGCGATCGACCGGCCGGTGCGAAGCGATCCGCCGCGGGCCTCCGGGCGGCGCCGACGTGTCTGCAGTCCGGGTCGCATCCGGAGTGCGGCCGCCGGCCCGGACCGCACGGCTCGCCCGAAGCGGCTCGCAGGGAATCGCCCAGGACGGGCGCGAGGAGATCAGGCCGCGGTGCGCAAGGCGTGGCTGACGACGTTGCGCCCGACTCCGCAACGCGCTCCGGCGGCGGGTAAGGCACGGCGGCCTGCGCGGCGCAAGCCCGGCGTCCAGGCCCGGACGGCAGGTTGGCCAAATTTTCACCGGCTCGACCGAGGGGCGTCTCGACGCGGTTGCCGCCGCTTATCCACACCTTTGTCAACGGCCCATCCACACCGGGTGTGGACAGCGGAGTCGCTAGCCCTCCGATCGGCCCGCGTCAAGCACGGCAGCCCGGATGTGCCTCGGCAACCGCGTCACCACGCGATCCGACGCCAGCCGTCCGCTGCATGAGTCCAGGTCGGCCGACGGGACGCGCAGGATGAGGACGAGACGCCGGTCACGCTCGGGAATTCGAGCGGTCGCGGCCACTTGGCGCATTTATCCACACGCTTATCGACACCTCGCCAGGGCCCGCACCGGCCTAGCCCGCGACGCCGGTCCTCCGACCATGAGCCGGAAAACGACGATGCCCGGCAAGCACCGGGCATCGAGCGATCACCACATGACGGGAGGGATCAGGACGAGGTCATACGGTCCCAGAACCCTTTCACCCCGTCGATGAAGGTACTCGAGCGCGGTGAATGACGTCGCGCATTGTCGCTGGTGAACGTACCTTCGAACCGCTCCAGCAGATCGCGCTGCTCGGCGGTCAGGTTGACCGGCGTTTCCACCACGACCTTGCAGTACAGGTCGCCCGGCGCGCGGCTGCGCACCGACTTGACGCCCTTGTCGCGCAAACGGAACACCTTGCCGGTCTGGGTTTCCGCCGGTACACGGATCTCCGCCTCGCCGCCGAGGGTGGGCACGCGCACCGTCGACCCGAGGGCGGCCTGCGAAATCCGCACGGGCACCTCGCAGTGCAGATCGTCGCCGTCACGCTGGAAGATGTCGTGCGGCCGCACGCGGACCTCGACGAACAAGTCACCCGGTGGCGAGCCCGCCGGGCCGGCTTCGCCCTCGCCCGACAGCCGGATCCGGTCGCCGGAGTCCACGCCTGCCGGAATCTTCACCGACAGCACCTTCTCGTCCTCGACGCGTCCGGCGCCGCGGCAGCGCGAGCAGGGATGGGCGATGATCTGGCCCTGCCCTGCGCAGTGCGGACAGGTCTGCTGCATCGTGAAGATGCCGCGCTGCATGCGCACCTGACCGCGTCCGGCGCAGGTGGCGCAGGTTTCGCGCTTGCCGTCCTCCGACCCGCTGCCGTCGCATTCGTCGCACAGCGCGAGCGTGGGCAGCTCGATGCGCTTCTCGACGCCGGCCACCGCCTCCTCGAGGTCCAGCTCCATCACATACCCGACGTCGGCACCCCGGCGACTGCCGCCGCGCGCTCCCCCGCCGAAGATGTTGCCGAAGATGTCGCCGAAGATGTCACCCATGTCGGCGCCGCCGAACCCGGGTCCGGCATTGCCGCCGCCCATGCCGTGCTCGAACGCCGCATGCCCGTGCTGGTCGTACATGCGGCGCTTGCCACCGTCCGAGAGGACCTCGTAGGCCTCCTTGCACTCCTTGAACGCAGCCTCGGCAGCCGCGTCCCCCGGATTGCGGTCGGGGTGGTGCTTCATCGCGCAACGCCGGTACGCCTTCTTCAGCTCGTCCTCGGTGGCGCTGCGGGTGACGCCCAGCACTTCGTAGTAATCGCGTTTGCTCATAGGGCCGTCAATCGTGATCCATCAGGTGATTCGAAACCGCGCGCCGGCGCACCGCGACGGAAAAAGCGGAGTCGAGACTCCGCTTCTTCCTCACACGCCTGCCTGAAGACGATTACGGCGTCTTGCCGTCATCCTTGACCTCGGTGAACTCCGCGTCCACCACGTCGTCGGATGCGGGCGCCTCGGACTGGCCACCTGCATCGCCACCGCCCTGCGCGCCGGCCGCCGCCGCGAACAGCTGCTGGGCGACTTCCTCGAGCTTCTTCGACTTGGCCTCGATCTGCGCCTTGTCGTCGCCCTTCATCGCGGTCTCGACGTCGGCGATCGCCGCCTCGGCATTGCCGATCAGGTCGCCGGGCAGCTTGTCGCCATTGTCCTTGATCGCGCTGCGCGTGCTGTGCACCAGCGCATCGGCCTGGTTGCGCGCGCCGACCAGCTCCTGGAACTTCTTGTCCTCCTCGCGATGCGCCTCGGCATCGGAGACCATCCGCTGGATCTCCTCGTCCGACAGGCCCGAGCCGGCCTTGATCTCGACCTTCTGCTCCTTGCCGGTCTTCTTGTCCTTGGCCGAGACGTGCAGGATGCCGTTGGCATCGATGTCGAAGGACACTTCCACCTGCGGCATGCCACGCGGGGCCGGGTCGATGCCGGTGAGGTCGAAGCGGGCCAGCGACTTGTTGAAGCGGGCCTGCTCGCGCTCACCCTGCAGCACGTGCACGGTCACGGCCGACTGGTTGTCGTCGGCGGTGGAGAACGTCTGCGAGGCCTTGGTCGGAATCGTGGTGTTCTTCTCGATGATCTTGGTGAACACGCCGCCCAGGGTCTCGATGCCGAGGCTCAGCGGGGTCACGTCGAGCAGCAGCACGTCCTTGACGTCACCGGCCAGCACGCCGCCCTGGACCGCCGCGCCGATGGCGACCGCCTCGTCGGGATTCACGTCCTTGCGCGGTTCCTTGCCGAAGAACTCGGCCACTGCCGCCTGCACCTTGGGCATGCGGGTCTGGCCACCGACGAGGATCACCTCGTTGATGTCCGATGCACGCAGGCCGGCGTCGTTGAGTGCGATGCGGCAGGGTTCGATCGACTTCTTGATCAGGTCCTCGACCAGCGCCTCGAGCTTGGCGCGCGTGAGCTTGATGTTGAGGTGCTTCGGGCCCGAGGCGTCGGCGGTGACGTACGGCAGGTTCACCTCGGTCTGCTGCGAAGACGAGAGCTCAATCTTCGCGCGCTCGGCGGCGTCCTTCAGACGCTGCAGCGCCAACGGATCCTTGCGCAGGTCGATGCCCTGGTCCTTGTTGAACTCCTCGACGAGGTAGTCGATGACGCGGGCGTCGAAGTCTTCGCCGCCGAGGAAGGTGTCGCCATTGGTGGCCAGCACCTCGAACTGCTTCTCGCCGTCGACTTCCGCGATCTCGATGATCGACACGTCGAAGGTGCCGCCGCCGAGGTCGTACACCGCGATCTTGCGGTCGCCGCCGGACTTGTCGAGACCGTAGGCCAGCGCGGCCGCGGTCGGCTCGTTGATGATGCGCTTCACATCCAGACCCGCGATGCGGCCGGCGTCCTTGGTCGCCTGGCGCTGGGAATCGTTGAAGTACGCAGGCACCGTGATCACGGCTTCGGTGACCTTCTCGCCCAGGTAGTCCTCGGCGGTCTTCTTCATCTTCTCGAGGATGCGCGCCGAGACTTCCTGCGCCGAGAGCTTCCTGCCGTCACTGGTGGACACCCAGGCGTCGCCGTTGTCGTGCTCGAGGATCTTGTACGGCACCAGGCCGATGTCCTTCTGGACCTCGCCATCCTTGAACTTGCGGCCGATCAGGCGCTTGACCGCGAAGAAGGTGTTGTGCGGATTGGTCACGGCCTGGCGCTTGGCCGACGCGCCCACCAGCACCTCGCCGTCCTTGGTGTAGGCGACGACCGACGGCGTGGTGCGATCGCCCTCGCTGTTCTCGATGACCTTGGCCTTGCCGCCGTCCATGATCGCCACGCACGAATTGGTCGTGCCCAGATCGATGCCGATGATCTTTGCCATTGCAGTGTTTCCTCTGGAATGTTGTTCAGGGGACGGCGTGGGCCGTCGATGTCCGTGATCTGGGGACACGCAACACAGCGTTCAAGCGGCGTCGCGCATCGGAACGGGTGGGCCCGTCGCCGCTCAGTCGGCTTTGGCCACGGCCACCATCGCCGGGCGCAGCAGGCGTTCGTTGAGCAGGTAGCCCTTCTGGAACACCTGGGCCACCGCACCCGGCGGCACGCCCGGCACCTCGACGATGCTCATCGCCTGGTGATGCTCGGGGTTGAACGGGTCGCCGGGCGCGGGCGCCAGCGTCGACAGGCCGTTGGCCTCGGTGGCGCGCGCCAGCTCGCGCAGGGTGAGCTCCATGCCCGCGCGCAGCGGGTCGGCATCGGAGGCGTTGGCGAGTCCCGCTTCCAACGCATCGAACACCGGCACCAGCGCCGACAGCAGCCGCTCGTTGGCGAAGCGTCGCGCGGATTCGATCTCGCGCGCGAGACGCTTGCGCTGGTTCTCGAGATCGGCGCGTTCGAGCAGGCCCTGGGCGCGCGCCTGCTCGACTTCCGCTTTCAGCAGCTCGATCTGCTCGGCCAGCTGCGCCTCGACGCTGTCGCTGGCCGCATCCGGCGCGCCCTCGGCCGGGTCGGGGTTGGAGGGCGTGGACTCGTGCTGTTCCTGGGTCATATCGGGTTCCGGGGCGGGCGTCTGGCCGCCGACCCAACCCGCTATGGGGCCGCGGAATCCGGATTCAAGGCGGCACCGAGCAGGCTGGCGGTCGCCTGGACCACGGGAATCACCCGGTCGTAGGCCATCCGGGTCGGGCCGATCACCCCGAGCACGCCGAGCGTGCGTCCACCCGCCGTGTACGGCGCGGTGACCAGTGACATCCCCTCGAGCGGCGCCAGGCCGGTCTCTTCGCCGATGAAGATCCGCACCCCTGGAGCGTGGATCGTCCGCTCGAGCAGTTGCAGGATTTCGCGCTTGCGCGCGAACGCCTCGAACAGTTCGCGCAGGCGGTCGAGATCCGACAGGTCCTGCACGCCGATCAGGCGGTTCTGCCCGGCCAGCACCACGTCGTCGTCGCCGGGAACGAGCGCCTGTTCGGCCAGCTCCACCGTCTGCGACAGCAGCGCTTCCATCTCGTCCCGGGCGCTGCGCAGGTCTTCCACCAGGGCCGCACGGATCTCGGCCAGCGGTCGTCCGGCGCAATGCTGGTTGAGATAATTGGCGACGCGTTCGAGTTCGCCGGCGTCGAAACTGCGCCGGGTCTGGAAGATCCGGTTCTGCACCTCGTGGTCTGCGAAGACGATGATCGCCATCACCCGCTGGCCGTCCAGCGGGACGAAGTCGATATGCCGGAACGCGAGCTGCTCGCGCCGCGGCACCGAAACCACGCCGACGAAATGGGTCATCGCCGAGACCAGCTCCGAAGCGCTGCCGAGCAGCGACTGGTGGCCGCCGCCCGCGCTCAGCTCACCACGCAGGCGGATCAGCTCCTGCTCGCGCAGGGGCTTGACCTGGAGCAGCGAGTCCACGAACACCCGGTATCCCTGATTCGTGGGCACACGCCCCGCGGATGTATGCGGGGAGGCCAGCAGACCGGCGTCCTCGAGATCGGCGAGGATGTTGCGGATGGTCGCGGGACTCACGTCCAGCCCGGCATGGCGCGCCAGCGTCTGCGAGCCCACGGGTTCGCCGTCACGGATGTGCCGCGCGATCAGGGTGCGCAGCAACTGGCGGGCCCGGGCGTCGAGCGGGTGGTCGGCATGGGACGGCATGCACGCGGTATACGGCCCCCACCCGGGCGATGCAAGCACGGTCTCGACGCATGAGACGGCGCAGTGGCATCAAGCGCGGCTACACGCGCGCCCACCACCAAGGCACAATCCCGCCGATGCTGACCCACCTCGCCATCCGCAACTTCGCCGTCGCCACCGCCACCGACCTCGAGTTCGGTCCGGGGCTCACCGTCATCTCGGGCGAGACCGGCGCCGGCAAGTCGCTGCTGGTCGACGCGCTCGGCTTCCTGTCGGGCCAGCGTGCCGACAGCGGCATCGTGCGCCATGGCGCCGAGCGGGCCGAGCTGCATGCCGAATTCACGCTCGGCGACGCCGCGCCTGCGCTGCAATGGCTGCGCGACAACGAGTTCGACGAGGACGCCGCCTGCCAGCTGCGGCGCACGTTGCGCGCCGACGGCGGTTCGCGGGCATGGATCAACGGTCGACCCGCGACCATCGCCCAGTTGGGCGAGCTGGCGGGGCGTCTGGTGGAAATCCATGGTCAACACGAACATCAGGCCCTGCTCGCGCGGGCCAGCCAGCTCGCCCTGCTCGATGCCCAGGCCGGCAATGCGGCCCTGCTCTCGGCCGTGCGCGCAGCCGCCAGCCAATGGCGGGCGTTGCACGAGGAGCGCGAAACCCTGGCCGGCATCGGCGACGTGGCCGAGCGCCGCGACTGGCTGCGGCACCAGCTGTCCGAGCTCGACGGCGAGCCGCTGGACCCGGACGCCATCGACGCCCTGTTCGCATCGCATCGCCGGCATGCGAACGCGGCCGGGCTGATCCAGACCTGCGACTCGGCGCTCGAACGCATGCGCGGCGAAGATGCGCTGGGGCTTCCCCAGGCGCTGCACGCCCTGCGCAGCGAGCTGGGGCGCATGCGCGGTCACGAGCCGAAGCTCGGCGAGGTGGACGCCCTGCTCGACGCTGCGGTCATCCAGCTCGACGAGGCCACGCGCGTGCTGGAACAGGTCCGCGACGACCTCGACATCGATCCCGACCAGCTCGCCGCGTTCGAGCACCGCCTGGCGCGCCTGCACGAGCTGGCGCGCAAGCACCGGGTCACGCCGGAGGGTCTGGCCGATGTGCAGACCCGGCTGACGGCCGAGCTCGAGCAGCTGGAAGGTGCGGACGACCGTCTGCGAGCACTGGACGGCGAAATCAACGCGGCCTTCGACCGCTGGCGGCAGGCGGCCGCCCGGCTCGGCGCGGCCCGGCGCAAGGCCGGCAAGGCGCTGGCCAAGGCCACCACCGGGCTGATCCACGAGCTGGGCATGGGCGGCGGCGTGTTCGATGTCGCATTCGAACCGGTGGACCACCCCCGGCCCGACCCGCTGGGCGCGGAGCGGGTGGAATTCATGGTGTCGGCCAATGCCGGCCAGCCGCCCCGCCCGCTGCGCAAGGTCGCCTCCGGTGGCGAGCTCTCACGTATCTCGCTTGCGATCGAAGTGGCCGCACTCGGCCACGACGCGGTCCCGACGATGGTGTTCGACGAGGTGGACTCGGGCATCGGCGGTGCGGTGGCCGACATCGTCGGACGCAAGCTGCGTGCGCTCGGCGAGAACCGGCAGGTGCTGTGCGTGACCCACCTGCCCCAGGTGGCGGCCAAGGGCCATGCGCACTACCGCGTGCACAAGGCCGCCAGTTCGGGCGCGACGGAAAGCCGGGTGAGCCTGCTCGACGAAGCGGCGCGCGCCGAAGAGCTCGCGAGGATGTTGGGCGGCGTCGAGGTGAGCAGCGAGGCGCGCGCTGCAGCGCGCCGGCTGCTGGCCGACACCTGACACCGGGCTGCGACGCGCCGGTGCCCGCGGCGCGTCAGCGCCGCTTGCGCACGTACAGCACCAGCGAATGTTCCTCGAGCTGGTAGCCGTAGCGTTCGGCGATCTGACGCTGCAGCGCCTCGATCTCTTCACTCTCGAATTCGATGATCTTGCCGGTGTCCACGTCCACCATGTGGTCGTGATGGCCGCCACGATCGAGCTCGTAGACCGCGTGCCCGCCCTCGAAATTGTGCTTGAGCACCAGGCCGGCGGCCTCGAACTGGGTCAGGACGCGATACACGGTCGCCAGGCCGATCTCGTCGCCCTGCTCCAGCAGCTGACGGTAGATGTCTTCGGCGGTGAGGTGCTGGCGCGGCGTGCGCTGCTCGAGCAGTTGCAGGATCCGCATGCGCGGATGGGTGACTTTCAGGCCGGCCTTGCGCAGGTCGAGCGATTCCATCGATGTCTCCAGATCCAGGCCGGTGTTCACTGGCGGTTTAGCGCCACCTGCGCGGGCGCCCCGTCGCGGCGTGCATCAGAGTGTATCATCGGCCCGGTCCCGAAGCCCCACGTAGAGCCCACGTCTCCATGCAGAAACTCCTTCTCGTTCCGGTGCTCGCCTTGCTCACCAGCGGCTGCGCCGTGCTCTACAAGCAACCGATCTACCAGGGCAACCTGATCGAGCAATCGGCGGCCGAGCAGTTGCAGGTCGGCATGGGCAAGCCGCAGGTCGAAGCGCTGCTGGGCACGCCCTCGATCGCCGATCCGTTCCATCACCAGCGTTGGGACTACACGGCCAGCGAACGCGTCGGCCGCAGCGGCCGCACGGATGTGCGCAACTTCACCGTGTTCTTCGAGAACGACCAGGTGGTGCGCTGGGAAGGCGACTACTTCCCCAATCGCGACCAGGCGCTCGCCGAAGAAATGCGCAAGTTCGGCAATCTGCCCCGCGAACGCGGCAACCGCCGCCGCTGAGGCGCAGCTAGCGCAGCGGCCGGAGCGCCGCGCGCCGTCGACGTGCCTCTTTCGGGTCGGCCTCGAGTGCGCGCAGCAGCTCGAGGCGGTCCCCGTCGCGAAGCACCGTGCCGGTGTCGGCGCGCACGCCGAATACGGCGTAGCCGGCAACGTCGTCTCCGATGTCCGGCAGCATCGCCAGTGCCGACTCGACCGTACTGCCGTCCGCGAGCTCCAGCGCGCGGACGACATGACGTCGTGGCCACGCCTGGATCACTTCGATGCGCATGCCGCTCAGCCGTCGACCGGTTCGCGCTCGGCGACGCGAACGAAGTCGTCGACCATCCGGTCGGCGAGGCCATGAAAGCCCAGCGTCAGTGCCGGCAGCATCAGCCGACTGCGCGGTTCGAATTCCAGCAGAAGCGAGACCTTGCATGCGGCCTCGTCGAGCGCGCTGAAGGTCCAACGTCCGTGCAGCGACCTGAACGGACCGTCGCGCAACTGCATATCGATAGTGTGCGGCGGCGACAGGGTATTCTCGGTGGTGAACCACGTGCGCAGCGCGCCGAGACCGAGGTCCAGCCGGGCGACCATGCGCGTGGGACCCGCCTCCTCGATCACCGCCTGGTCGCACCAGGCGAATCGGCGCGGATACGCGGCGACATCATTGACGAGCGCGAACATGCGCTCGGCGGGCTGCCCGACCAGGGCACTACGTTCGATCTTGGGCATGACTCGCCTGGGGGACCTGCTTCGGGGACAATGTGCGGATGAGCAAGAAGAGCGGCAAGGACAAGGATAAGGCAAACAGCACGGGCACCATCGCGCTGAACAAGCGCGCGCGCTACGAATACCATCTCGAGGATCGTTACGAGGCCGGGCTCGCCCTGCAGGGCTGGGAGCTCAAGGCCATCCGTGCCGGCCGCGCCAATATCGGCGAAAGCTACGCGATCATCCGCAACGGCGAGCTGTTCCTGTTCGGTGCGCAGATCACGCCCCTGATCCAGGCCTCGACGCACGTCGTGGCGGACGCGCACCGCACACGCAAGCTGCTGCTCCACCGGCGCGAGATCGACGTCCTCGTCGGTCGTGTCCAGCGCGACGGCTACACCGTGGTGCCCACGGCGCTCTACTGGAAGGGCAACAAGATCAAGGCCGAGATCGCCCTGGCCAAGGGCAAGCAGAAACACGACAAGCGCGACACCGAACGCGACCGCGATTGGGCCCGCGACAAGCAGCGCGTGATGCGGCGGCACAACAAGGACGCCTGAGCGACGGGCTGCGGCCGCGACGCGCACGATTCCGACAATCCGTGTGGCGTGATCCCGCATCGATCGCCGCGGTGCCAGTTGGATGGAATATCCACGGCCGGAGCGCCCGAGGCCGCGGCAAAGCAGTCAGTCGGCAGGCCTCGGCGCTGGCGGCATCGCCAGCGTGAAGCGGAACGTGGCGCCCCGCCCCGGCGCACCCTCGGCTTCGATGCTTCCACCGTGACGCTCGACGATGCGCTTCACCGATGCGAGACCGACGCCGTGTCCGGTGTATTCGTCCTCGCGGTGCAGGCGCTGGAACGGCCGGAACAGTTTCCCGGCGTACTCCGCATCGAATCCTGCGCCGTTGTCCCGCACTTCGAACCAGTCTCCCTCGCGGACGAAGGCGATCCGCGCTTCCGGCGTGCCGGCGGTGAACTTCCAGGCGTTGCCGAGCAGGTTCTCGAGAAGGTTGCGCACGAGCACGGCGTCGCCTTCGGCGCCCAGGCCCGGATCGATGCTCACGTCGACGAGACGCGCCGGGTCGGTCTGGCGGAGTTCGGCGATCACCTCGGACGCCATCCTGCTCAGATCGAGCGGCATGCGCCGGAACTCGCCGCGACTGATCCGGGACATCTTGAGCAATGCGTCGATCAGGGCATCCATGCGCGCTGCGGCGTTGCGCACCCGCGCCAGGTAGTCCTGGCCCTGCACGTCCAGCGTCTGGTGATAACGCTCGGACAGGATTCTGCTGAAGCCGTCGATGCTGCGGAGCGGCGCCCGCAGGTCGTGCGAAACGATGTAGGCGAACGACTCGAGCTCGTGGTTGGCCCGTGTGAGCTCACGCGTGCGCTTCTCGACCCTCGATTCGAGGGTCCGATTGAGGGCCCGGACCTCGGCCTCGGCGCGCACGCGCTCGGTGACGTCCTCCACCTGGACAAGGCGCACGACGTCGCTGAGGGTGTCGCCCGGCAGCAGGGTCGAGGCCAGGTGGACCTCGCGCACGTCGCCATCCTGACGACGCAGGCACCGGTCGCTGCGTTGCACGACGTCGGCCACCGCAGGCAGCGTGCCGGTCGCGCCGGGCGATGCAGCGGGCTCGACGAAATAACCCTCGAACAGCGTCCCGCTCAGCGCCGTCTGACTGAGGCCGGCGATATCCGCCATCGCCGGGTTGGACTCGACGATCGCACCGTTGCGGTCCAGCAGCACCATTCCGATGGCCGAGTAATGCATGGCATTGCGGAAGCGCTGCTCGCTGCGCCGGTACGAGTCGCTGAGTCGCGCTGCGAGCGTTTCGGCGCGCGACTGGGTATGCGCAAGGGTCATCACGACCGCGAACAGCAGCAGAGACGCCGCGATGCCGACGCCCAGAGTGATCCGCAGTTCGTTGATCCCGGGCGACGCAAGCGCCGAGGTCGACTGGAAGTCGTAGCGCCAGGTCCGTCCGTACAGCGTCTGGATCACACTGTGGACGCTCGCGCCCTGGCGCTCGCTGTCGAATCGGCTCGATGCCAGCACCGCCTGCTCGCCGCCATCGGTGATGTCGACGATCCGCAACGCGAGCCCGCTGTCGACCCGGATCCCGGAGGCGCCCAGGAACCCTTCGGTGCGCAACGGCGCATGCACCCAGCCTTCGAGCAACTGCTGGCGTGCGGCCTGCGACACCGGCTGACGCGCAGTGCGGTAGACCGGGGCGAACATGAGCACACCCGCGTCGCCGCGGCGCAGCGTGAGCGGCGCCGTGAGGTGCACGTCGCCGCTGTCACGCGCGGCATCCATCGCGGTGCGGCGGACCGGATCGCTGTACTGGTCGTAGCCGATGACGGTCGGCGAGGCCGCATCCTCCGGCTCGTAATACACGATGGCGCCATAGCGTTCGCGCACACCGCGCGGCTCCAGCATGAAGAGCCCGTCGCCTGCGTCACGGCGCTGCATCTGCAATCGGACGAGGCCCGCGGGATCGAGATACGCGACATAGCCGATTCCCTGCAGTCCGGGAAGCTGACGCCCGAGGTCGAGGCCGTCCACATAGCCGCGCCACTGCCGGCGCGTCGGCGTGTCGGCCGCTGCGCTGTGCAGGGCAACGCCCCCGCGCAGGCTGAGCTCGTACTGCAGCAGGCGCTGGCGGATGGTGTCGGCCAGCTGCTCGGCATCGCTCACGAAGCTGGCTTCGGCCAGGAGCCGCTCGCGCTCGCCGGCGCTTCGCGCATAGAGTGTGACCAGCAGCAGGGCCACCGCGAGCACCAGGAACGCGAGCAGGTGGCCGCGGCGCACGCGGCCGGGCGGAGGAGTCGGAACGGATCGAGAAGCTGCCATTGGCGAAGCATAGCCGGGGAACCCGGATCGACTGTGCCGAGCGCGCTCCGTCCGCTGATGGACGGGCAACAAAAAACCGGACCCGATGATCCGGGTCCGGTTCGTTGATTGGTGGAGGTGGCGGGAATCGAACCCGCGTCCGAAGGCACTCCATCCCCGGTACTACATGCTTAGCTCACCGTTGGATCTCGCCCTGAAGCAGCACGGTGCGCGAAGCGCACTCCAGGACCAGCCTGCTTTGGTTAAGCCGTGACTGACAGGCAGCCATCACAGCCGGTTCCGTGATAATGACCCTACATCCACGAGCACGGGCACAAGTGGGTTCGGGGCTTACGCCTTAAGCGGCGAGAGCGTAGTTGTCGTCGTTGGCAACTAGAGTTTTGCCGCTGGATTTACGAGGAAAGCTGCCCCCTCGGCATGCACCAGGCAATTTCGCGACCCCCGTCGAAGCCATGGCACCCCCGGGAAATCAGAACTTGCGCTGACCCGGGCAGTATAGGAGCGGCAGCGCGCGGCGCAAGGCGCCTGCGGTTTGCGGATGGACGGGATTCATCGGTGCAGCGCATGTCCGATGCGCGCGCCGTGGCATGTCATCGGCTATACGTGTGCATCGCGCGGATGCCGCTGCTAGCATGCGCGCTCCCTTGGGGAGTAGCCGGCTTCCGTATCGCGGAAGCGCCTGCGTCAACACACTCGACCCGTTGCGGCCGTGGTGCAGGCATCCAGTCCAGATTGGCGAGACCAGCGGCTTTCCGGCGCCATGCAGGCGTGATGCGCCGGTCGCATGCCGCCTGTCCGCCTGTCTGGAAGCCGCTCCGCATGTCGTTTTTCTCCATCCTGTTGATCGGCTTCGCGATGTCGACCGATGCGTTCGCAGCGGCCATCGGCAAGGGCGCGGCGATGCACCGCCCCCGGCTGGCCGAGGCACTGCGGGCCGGCGCGATCTTCGGTGTCATCGAAGGTCTCACACCCGTCGTCGGGTGGGCTCTCGGACTGGCGGCCGCGGCCTATGTGACCCGCTGGGACCACTGGATCGCCTTCGTCCTGCTGTCGTTGCTCGGGGCCCGCATGATCCGTGCAGGCATGCGACACGACATCGGCCCGCCCCGGCACGAGGGAGGCCACGGTCTGTGGAGTCTGGTGACGACAGGTTTTGCGACGAGCATCGATGCGATGGCGATCGGCGTGAGCCTGGCCTTTATCGACGTCAACATCGCACTGGTGGCCACGGTCATCGGAATCTGCACGTTCGTCATGGTGACGGCGGGCATCCTGCTCGGCCGCGTTCTCGGCACGATCGCGGGACGGCGGGCGGAAGTGGTCGGCGGCCTCGTGCTGATCGCCGTCGGCAGCCTGATCCTCTACGAGCATCTATCCGGGCGCGGGCCCGTCGCCCTGCTGCAATAGCGAATGTCGCATTCACAGGCGCGCAACGCGGGCGGTCCGAAGCTGCCCGAACCCCCCACTCGAGTGCCTCCGATGAAAAGCCGCCGCGTCTACAGCATCGACTCCGTCCCCTCCGCGCAGAAGGCGATCCGGGATGTTCGCGATGCCGGCATCGAGGACGACGACATCTCCCTGATCGCGCGTTCCGACATCGAACTCGAGCGGGTCCCGGAACACCAGAAGGAAGCGTCGACGGACTTCAAGCATGCCGCGTTGCGCGGTGCGGGAATCGGCGGGGCGACGGGTCTACTCGCCGGCCTTGCGGCGGTGGCGTTCCCACCGCTCGGCCTCACCATTGCAGGCGTCGCCCTCACCACGGTCGGTGGCGCCGCCATCGGCACCTGGGCCTCGGCGTTGGTCGGCGCTTCGCTTCCCGACCCCATCCGTCGCCGGTTCGAGAGCGAGATCGACGCCGGCCGCATTCTGATCGTGGTCGATGCCGAGGACGAGGCGCTGGTACGCGCCGAGACCGCCCTGCGCGAGGCCGGTGCGGTGCATCTTCCCTACGACGAGGCGTCGGCGCTGAGCTGATCGTCCACCTGGCGGAGTGGCGGAGAGAGTGGGATTCGAACCCACGGAAGGTTTGACCCTTCGGCGGTTTTCAAGACCGCTGCCTTAAACCACTCGGCCATCTCTCCGATGTGCATGCATCCCGAGCGAACCACCACCATCGCGGTTGGAGGCCCCCTCGCCCCCTGGCCCGAATGCGGGGGGTTGCCGCGCGTCAGGCCATTGTCGCACGCATGGCCGCGCCGGATATCCGCGGCGGAGGCGGAATCTCGCCTGCCGCCGGCTTGCGATCGCAATTCCGGCAGTCCAGCCTGGATGCCTCGATCAGCGGCGGCAGCTTCTCGGCGAGGAAATCGATGAAGACGCGCACGGCAGGCAACAGCCCACGCCGCGACGCGAAGACCGCATGCGCGATACCCTGCGGCAGATGCCAGTCCGGCAACACGACTTCCAGCTCGCCATTGCGCACCGCTTCGGCGCACAGCGTTTCGGGCAACATGGTGATGCCGAGGCCCTGCTTGGCGAGCGCCATCAGCATCGGGAAGTCGAAACCGGCGACGCGGGGCTTGAGTTCGACGCGTCGCGTCGTGCCATCGTTGGCCTGCAGGTCCCAGCGCTGCTTCACTTCGTCCTCGCCCATGCTCATCGTCGTGTGCTGGGCGAGCTCGTCCGGGTCCTTGGGTCGTCCCATGCGCTCGAGATAGCCGGGACTCGCCACCAGCAATTCCTGGATCTGCCCGAAGCTGCGCATCACCAGGCTGCCGTCGTCGTCGAGCTTCGAACGCACGCGCACCGCGACGTCGAAACCCTCGTTGATCACGTCGACGCGGCGATTGCTCACGTGCAATTGCACCCGGACCTGGGGATAGCGAGCGAGAAATTCGGGCAACAGTTGGGGAATCGACTGCTGGGCGATGCTCACCGGCACGCTGACCCGCACCAGACCGCGTGGCTCGGCGCTGAGGCGGTCGACGACCTCGCGCGCGGCGGTTGCCTCGGCGAGCATCGATTGCGCGTGGCGGAACACGCTCTGGCCGACATCGGTGACCGCGAACCGACGAGTCGACCGCTGCAGCAACCGAACGCCGAGCTCGGTCTCAAGCTGGCTGATGCGGCGGCTGAGTCGCGATTTGGGAATCCCGAGGGCGCGTTCGGCGGCCGCGAAACCGCCGTGTTCGACCACCATCGCGAAATAGTAGAGATCGTTGAGGTCCTGCATGGAACACTCACTGTCGGGACAATGGCCGCTATTCCAGCATGCCTATCCCACGAGTGCAACAAACCGCCAGGCGTGCGAGGCGGCGTCAGCCCACCCGGACCGCGCCTCCCATGTACGGGCGCAGCACGTCGGGGACATCGATGCTCCCGTCGGCATTCTGGTAGTTCTCCATGACAGCGATCAGGGCGCGGCCCACCGCGACACCCGAGCCGTTGAGGGTGTGCACGGGCTCCGGCTTGCCGGTCTCCGGATTGCGCCAGCGGGCCTGCATGCGCCGGGCCTGGAAATCGCCGCAATTGGAGCACGAGGAGATCTCGCGGTAGGTCTGCTGCGACGGCAGCCACACCTCCAGATCGTAGGTGCGTCGCGCTGCGAAGCCCATGTCGCCGGTGCATAGCAGCATGCGCCGGTACGGCAGCCCGAGACGTTCGAGCACGGTCTCCGCCGCGCGGGTCATGCGCTCATGCTCGGCATCGCTCTCCGCGGGCGCGGCGATGGTCACCAGCTCCACCTTCTCGAACTGGTGCTGGCGGATCATGCCGCGTGTGTCGCGCCCGTGGCTGCCTGCCTCGGACCGGAAACACAGCGAATGCGCGCTCATGCGCAGCGGCAGCTGCGCCGCCTCGACGATCGCATCGCGCACCGTGTTGGTCAGCGGCACTTCGGCGGTCGGAATGAGATAACGGGTTTCGTCGCCGAACGGCGTCGCGAACAGATCGTCCTCGAACTTCGGCAGTTGCCCGGTGCCGCGCATGGTCTCGGCATTGACGATCAGGGGGACGCTGGTTTCCTCGTAGCCGTGCTCGCCGGTGTGCAGGTCCAGCATGAACTGGGCGAGCGCGCGGTGCATACGGGCGAGCGGCCCGCGGAGCACGGTGAAGCGGGCACCGCTGAGCTTGGCCGCGGTCTCGGCGTCGAGCCAGCGATTGCGCTCGCCCAGCGCGACATGATCCAGAGGCGCGAAATCGAAGGCACGCGGCGTGCCCCACCGCGCCTGTTCGACATTGCCGCTCTCGTCCCGACCTTCCGGCACGCCGTCATCGGGAAGATTGGGCAGGGCCAGCAGGATGGTGTCGAGTTCATTGCGGATGTCGTCGAGTCGGGCCTCGCCGGCCTTGAGTGCGTCACCGAACCCCGCCACCTCGGCAAGCAGCCCGGTGACGTCCTCGCCCCGCGACTTCGCCTGGCCGATGGCCTTGCTCCGTGTATTGCGCTGGTTCTGCAGCTCCTGGGTGTGCATCTGGATCTGCTTGCGCTCCGCTTCCAGCGCTTCCAGCCGGGCCACCGGAAGCTCGATGCCACGCGTGCGCCGAAGCCGTTGAGCGGTGTCGGCGAGATGGTTGCGCAGGAGGCTGGGATCGAGCATGGCGGGCATCGCACGGCGTGGGAAACGGAGATTATCGCCCGGATCCGGCCGCAGGCGGCGTGGCGTCACATGCAAGAATGCCGCGTCGAACACCGGAGTTCCGCATGCCCGCCCTCGTTTCGCGCCTGCAACGCACCGCCCGCGCACTCGCGCCGGGACCGCGCGCCTGGTGGCTTATCGCGGGCGCGGGCGTGACGGGTGTGCTGCTGTGTCTTCTGCTGCTGAGCGGACGCCGCGCAGCCGCGCCCGAGGATTCGATGCAGCCACTCGCACGCACATCGGCCGGGGAAGGCGCGCCGCTGCCGACCCCGTTGCCTGCGGCCGACATGGAAGCCAATGGCATCGCCTTCCCACCCGCGCCACCCGCGCCACCGCCGCGTTCCCCTGCGCCTGCGCCGGCCCCGCGGAGCGCGCCTCCCCTGACCGACGCAGCGACGCCCGCAGCCGCCGGTGCTGACGCGCGTGCGCCCAGACCCGTATCGACGCCTGCGCCGGACTACCCGCGCGCCGCCCTGCGGCGTGGCGAATCAGGTGAAGTGCTGCTGCGGGTGCATGTCGGGGTGGATGGCCGGACGCGCGGTGTGGATGTCGTGCGCAGCAGTGGATCGGCGCGGCTCGACCGCGCCGCTGTGGCCGCCGTGCGGCGGTGGCGTTTCGAGCCTGCGATGCGGAACGGCTCGGCTGTGGAGGGCGAGGTGCAGGTGCCGGTGGAGTTTGCCCCCGCAGGGCCCTCCGGAGCGCCGTGACATGGTGTGAACGCGGACCGTGGGAGCGTCCCTGCACATTCCTGAATCGGAGACGGCAATGAACGACCCCCTGCAGCAGCGCCCCCACGACGTGCCGCCGACCGAGCCGCCGCCTCGCAAGGGATCGAGCCCGCTCATCTGGATCCTGATCCTGGTCGCCCTGGTCGCGCTGGGCTGGTACGTGCTCAACCAGCGCAGCGCGGAGTCACCGGCGACCGTGCCGCCGGCACCGGTCATCGGCGATGGGACAGCGCCGGTTGTCGAACCCGAGCCGACACGCCCGGCCGTCACGCCGACGACGCGGCCCACCGCGCCGGCAGATCGTGAGGCACGGCCCCTCACCCAGCAGCCTCCCGTCTACCCGCCCGCCGCGGTGCGCACCCGCGAAGAGGGCACGGTGACGCTGCTGGTGCAGGTGGATGCCGAGGGACGTCCGGGTGAGATCACGGTGGAAACCCGAAGCCGGTCGCGCGATCTGGACCGCGCCGCCATCGATGCCGTGCGCGGCTGGACCTTCGAGCCCGCGCTCCGCAATGGCGTCGCCGCGGCGAGCGCCGTGCGGGTGCCGGTGGACTTCAAGCTGGACGACGGATCGGGCACGCCTCCGCGCGCCCGGTGACCCTTCCTGCCGAGCCGGCCTAGGTCTCGGGTGGGCCGGCTCGCCGCGATTCACCGATCTGCAGACCGGCGTGGCGCGCCAGGTCGACGAAGCCGGGGAACGACGTCGCCACATTGGCCGTGTCTTCGATCGTGATGGCGCTGCTGCTGCGCTGGCCCGCGACCGCGAACGCCATCGCGATCCGGTGATCCCCATGACTGTCGACGGCGCCGCCACCGACCCCGGCCGGAGTGCCGCCGATGCAGGCCCCGTCCGGCGTTTCTTCGATCCGGCAGCCGATGGCCTTCAAACCGCCGGCCATCACCGCGATGCGGTCGGATTCCTTCACCCGGAGCTCCGCGGCCCCCCTGACCCGGGTGACGCCCTCCGCGCAGGCCGCCGCGACGAACAGCGCCGGGAACTCGTCGATCATGTCGGGCACGTGGGCCTCCGGCACATCGATGCCGCGCAACGGCGCATGGCGGACGCGCAGGTCGGCCACGGGCTCACCGCCCTCGTGCCCCGGCGCGGACTCCACGATGTCCGCCCCCATTCCCCGCAGCACGTGCAGCAGGCCGGTGCGTCGCGGGTTCATCCCGACGCGGCGCAACACCAGGTCCGAGCCCGGCACGATCGACGCGGCGACCAGGAAGAACGCGGCCGACGAGAAATCCGCCGGCACACGCACGTCGGTCGCGCGCAGCCGATGCCCGCCCCTGAGTCGCGCGATACCGGGCGAGTACTCGATCGGCCAACCGAACGCGGCGAGCATGCGCTCGGTGTAATCGCGCGTCGGGCGGGCTTCGTGCACCACGGTTTCGCCATCGGCGTAAAGCCCCGCCAGCAGCAGGCAGGACTTCACCTGTGCGCTGGCGAGCGCATTGTCGAACTCGATGCCGGTCAGCGGCGCGCCGCCGTGCACGCGCAATGGCGGCACGCCGCCCTCACCGGTGTCGATGCGCGCGCCCATCCTGGCCAGTGGTTCGGTGACGCGCCCCATCGGCCGTCTGGACAGCGACGCATCGCCGACCAGCATGCTGTCGAAGGCCTGGCCCGCGAGCAGGCCGGCGATCAGGCGCATGCCGGTGCCGGCGTTGCCGCAATCGAGCGGACCCTCGGCCGCGCGCAGGCCGTCGATGCCGACGCCGTGCACGATCCGGACGCCTGCGCCGGGTGCCTCGATGGCGACGCCGAGGCGACGGAAGATCGCCTCTGTCGCGCGCGCGTCCTCGCCTTCGAGGAAGCCGTCGATGCGCGAGGTGCCGTCTGCGAGTGCAGCCAGCATGATCGCGCGGTGCGAGACCGACTTGTCGCCGGGGACCCGGACTTCACCGCGCAGCGGCGCACCCGGCGCGGCGATCCAGGACGCCGCGCTCATGGCACGGCCACCGGATAGGAGCCGAGCACGCGGACCTCGCCGGCGAACGCGTCGATTTCGCCGAGTGCGTCCTTGAGCGGCGATTCGTCGACGTGCCCATTGACCTCGATGAAGAACGCGTACTGCCACAGTGCGCCGTGCGCCGGCCGCGACTCGATGCGGTTCATGCTGATGTCGCGACGCGCCAACGGCTCGAGAATGCGGTACAGGGCGCCCGGCTGGTCGCGGATGAAGACCATCAGCGAGGTGCGGTCGTTGCCCGACGGAGGGAATGCGCCGCGGCCGATGACGAGAAAGCGCGTGGTGTTGTCGCTGCGGTCCTCGATCGGCCCGGCGATGACTTTCATTCCGTAGACGTGGGCGGCAGTCTCGCCGGCGATGGCGGCGGCATCGTCGGACTTCTTGGCCCGGCGCACAGCCTCCGCATTGCTCACCACCGCATGCTTCTCGGCCGCGGGCAGGTTCTCGCGCAGCCACGCCTTGCATTGCGCGAGCGACAGACCGTGGGAATAGACCCGCTCGATGTCGCCGATCACCCCGGTGCGCGACAGCAGATACTGGTGGACGCGAAGCTCGACCTCGCCGCAGATCTTCAGCGGAGACGTCAGGAACATGTCGAGGGTCGACTGGATCGTCCCCTGTCCGGAATTCTCGACCGGCACCACCCCGAAATCGGCGTTTCCGGCGGCGACCTCGTCGAAGACCTCCTCGATGCTCGCCAGCGGCAGTCCCCCGGCCGAGTGGCCGAACTGCTTGTGCACGGCCTGCTGGGAGAACGTCCCTTCCGGTCCGAGATAGCCGATCTTCAGCGGCTCCTGCTGGGCGAGACATGCGGACATGATCTCGCGGAACAGCCGGACCAGCTCGCTGTCCGACAGGGGGCCGTCATTGCGGTCGACGACCCGGCGCAGCACCTGCGCTTCGCGTTCGGGACGGTAATAATCGACGGCCGCGGCGAGCTTGCCTTTGGCCTTGCCGACCTGGCGCGCGAACTGCGCGCGCTCGGCGATCAGCGTCTGGATCTGATGGTCGATACCGTCGATCTGCGCGCGCACCGCGTCGAGATCGGGTCTGCCGATGCCTGCGGTGCCGACGGCCTTCACCGCGTCCGCCTTCGCCTTCACGGGCTTCCGTTGCGGTGGGACCACCCGGGTCGTCTTCTTCGAATCAGCCATGGCGCTTCTGGAAGTCCTGCATGTACGCCACGAGGGCGCGGACGCCGTCGACCGGCATCGCGTTGTAGATCGAGGCACGCATGCCGCCGAGCACGCGATGCCCCTTGAGACCGATCAGCCCCGCCTCGCGCGCACCGTCGAGAAACACGGCGTTGTGCGCGTCCTCGGCGAGGAAGAACGGGATGTTCATGCGCGAGCGCACAGCGGGATCGACGTCGTTGCGGTAGAAGCCGCCCGAACCGTCGATCGCACCGTAGAGCAGCGCCGCCTTCTCGTCGCTGCGGCGGTCGAATTCCGGCGTTCCGCCTTCGTCGAGCATCCAGCGGAACACGAGGCCGGCCATGTACCAGTTCCAGGTCGGCGGCGTGTTGAGCATCGAGTCGTGGGCGAGCTGCGAGCCGTAATTGAAGATGTCGGCGCGCGGCTGGCCGGTGCGCTCGAGCAGCTCGCGGCGCACGATGACGACCGAGATGCCGACCGGGCCCAGATTCTTCTGCGCGCCGGCGTAGATCACGCCGTACCGGGTGATGTCGATCGGCTCGGAGGCGATGCTGGAGCTGAAGTCGGCGAAGAGCGGGACATCACCGGTTTCGGGTGCGGGCTCGCCCCAGGCCGGCCGGTATTCGACGCCGTGAATGGTCTCGTTGGCGGTGATGTGCACATAGGCCGCGCCGGGCGTGAGACGCCAGGTATCGCGTGCGGGAATGTTGCGGAACCCGTCGGGCTCGCCGCTCGCGGCGATATTGGCCGTGACCGCGGGCGTCAGCTGCCGGAGTGCGGTCTTGCCCCAATGGCCGGTCACCACGTAATCGACGGTGGCGCCAGGCGCCGCGAAGTTCAGCGGCAACAGGGCCTGCGCCGTCGTCGCGCCGCCGGGGAGGAACAGCACCGCATAGTCGGCCGGCACGCCCAGCAGCGTTCGCAGATCGGCTTCGGCGCGGGCCGCCACCTCCATGAACTCCGGCCCCCGATGGCTCATTTCGACGATCGACGCGCCGGCAGTCCCCCATTCCAGCATGTCGGCCTGCGCCTGTTTCAGCACGCTTTCAGGCAAGGCCGCCGGACCGGGTGCAAAGTTGTAGGCACGGGCCATTCGTCGACTCCACGGAATGCGTTCGGGCGGTCCAGTATGCCGCAGCGCAACAGCGTTGACCCGCATCCAATGGTTGCGCGGGCAACGTATCGTGGGCAGTTCCCAAGCAGGCGTGCCGCGCCGAGGAGTTCGTGATGTCGTTGCGCGATGCCCTGCGAATCCGCGAGTCCGAAGTCACCGATGAGACCGTCTATCGCGACCGGCGCCGGCTGCTCGCACTGATGGCGGCTGCGCCGGCCTTCGGCCTGGCGGGCTGCGCCGAAGCGGAGCCTCCGCCCTCGACGGCCCGGCTCACACCCGAGCAGGCGCGTAGCGGCTTCCGCACCGCGGAAGAACTCACGCGCTACGAGGACATCACCACGTACAACAATTTCTACGAATTCGGTACCGGCAAGAGTGATCCATCACGCGCCGCCAGGACGCTGCGCACGTCGCCGTGGACGGTGGAAGTCGGAGGCGAGTGCGCCAAGCCCGGCCGCGTGTCGTTCGAGGACCTGCTGCGCGGCGTCGTCAGCGAGGAGCGGATCTACCGACTGCGCTGCGTCGAGGGCTGGTCGATGGTGATTCCGTGGACCGGCGTGTCGTTGGCCTCGGTGCTGCGGAAGTTCGAGCCGAACTCCAAAGCCAAGTACGTCGCGTTCACCACGCTGGCCGACCGCGAACAGATGCCGGGGCTGCGCTTCCGCTCGATCAACTGGCCCTATCGGGAGGGCCTGCGCATCGACGAGGCCATGAACCCCCTCGCCTTCCTCGCCACCGGACTCTACGGCAAGCCCCTGCCGCAGCAGAACGGCGCGCCACTGCGTCTCGTGGTGCCGTGGAAGTACGGCTTCAAGAGCATCAAGTCGATCGTCGAGATCCGCTTCGTCGAGCGTATGCCGGCCACCGCCTGGAACCAGCTCCAGCCCTCGGAGTACGGGTTCTTCAGCAACGTCAATCCCGCGGTGGATCATCCGCGCTGGAGCCAGAAGACCGAACGGCGCATCGCCGGCACGGGCAACCGTCTGATCGCCAATCGCATCGACACCCGTCCGTTCAACGGTTACGCCGACCAGGTCGCTTCGCTGTATGCGGGCATGGACCTGCGCCGGTGGTATTGAACGCATCGCCTCCGGCGGCGCCCGGACGTCGCCCGGCGGCGCCGCCGACCGCGCCGGGGGTGATCGCCGCGAAAGTGGTGGTGCACGTCCTGGCGCTCGCGCCGCTGGTCTGGCTGGGGTGGCGCGTGTGGCAGGTCCTGGGGGGTGGGGACATCGATGCCCTGGGCGCCGATCCGATCGTGGCGATCGAACACGAGACGGGCATCGGCGCCCTGCGTTTGCTGCTCATCACACTTGCGGTCACCCCACTCCGGCAGCTCACCGGCGCCGTGGTGCTGCTGCGCTTCCGGCGCATGCTCGGCCTCTACGCATTCGCCTATGCCAGTGTGCACTTCACCGCGTGGCTGGCACTCGATCTGGTCGGTGACATCTCACAGGTCGCGATCGAGATCGCGCGCCGCCCCTTCATCACGGTGGGCTTCCTCGCCTGGCTGCTGCTGGTTCCACTGGCGATCACCTCAACCCGCGGCTGGATGCGCCGGCTGGGCCGGAACTGGGGCCGTCTGCACCGTCTGGTCTACCTGATCGCCGCGCTCGGGGTGCTGCACTTCTGGTGGATCGTCAAATCCGACTGGCGCGAGCCCGCCTTGTATGCGGCGCTGCTCGTAGGCCTGCTGGGATGGCGCGGCTGGCGAGCGCTGGCGCGTCGTCGCGTGTCGTCGCCCGGCCGCGGCGCAGCGCGCGACTAGCCGGCGTCGGGGTCTCGACGCCGTGACGGCGGCCCGTCAGGCCTGACCGAACAGAAGCAGCGCGCTCAACAAGGCCGCCAGCAGCAGTGCGGCCAACAGGAGCCACGGAAGCGGCAGTCCGGCCGTGGCGCGCTGTCGTCCGACGTCCAGCGCCGTTTCATCGGGCACGTCTCCGGCGCCCGGCAGGAGCAGCGCACGGGCCGGGGCCTCGACCACGAAGCGGTGGTGCGCATCGAAGACCAGCTGGTCCCCCGCGAGGAGGACGGCGTCGCGCACCTGCTCGCCGTTGACCTGGCTGCCGTCGGCCGATCCGAGATCGGTCAAGCGGATGGCGCCGCCCGCGCGCTCGATCATCGCGTGCCGTTCGGAGAAGCCGGGATCGTCGATCCGGATGTCGGCGTCGGGCAGCCGGCCCACGAGACGGGGACGCTCCAGCGTGAAGCAGCGGCCGTGATAGCGGCCACCGACACCACGCAGCACGGTGCGGATGTCCGGTTCGGAGGCGTCGAACGCATCGCGCGACGACTGGCCGGCCACGCGCGCCGCGATGCGCTCACCGGCAACGAGACGCAGCTCGTGCCCGTCCACGTACACCGCGTCACCGGTGCGGAGCAGGGCCATGCGACGCACGGAGCGACCGTTGACATGCACGCCGCGAATGCCCTCGCTGACCGTCAGCCACACGCCGCGATGATCCACGCAGAAGCGCACGCTCGGCTCGTCCCCATCCGCCACCGGCGCCAGCCCTCCACCCTCGGGATGCGGCGCAATGCCGTGCACGCCGATCTCGAGCGGCAGGTCGGGAGTGTCGGGCGTGGGAAAACGCAGCTTGGGCACGATCATGCGGCGGCAATCTAGCACGTGCCCATGCATGGCCGGCCGTCACTTGGTCGATGCGCTGCGGCATCGCAGAATGGGTCCCCGACTTCTTCCGGAACCGACCCATGGCCGGCATCGACATCTCCCATTCCCACGCCCTGCCGCCGCAGCGCGCGCGCGCCGCGCTCGACGACGTGGCGGCCAAGCTGGCCCAGCGTTTCGACATGCGCACCGCCTGGGACGGCGACCGTCTCACCTTCAGCCGCTCCGGCGTCGACGGCGCGATCGACATGCAGCCCGGCCTGCTGCACGTCACTGCCAAACTCGGCTTCCTCCTGGCCGCGATGCGTGGTCCGATCGAGGCCGAGATCCGCCGCGTGCTCGACGAAAAGTTCTCCTGATCCGGACGTCGCCACGCCTTCGACTGACGACCGCCGAGACGGCCGCGCCGCTGCCTCGTGTCCCGGCGGCGAACTGCCAACGCGACGATCCGCTCGCCAGGCGGCCTGACGACGCGGCGGTGATGCAGGCATCGCGTCCACACACCCGCGGGCGCGCAGCAGGGCCTCCCGCGACCCCGCTGTTGTGCAGGAATTCGCGCCCGCTCGGGTATCCTGCCGGGCCGACACGCCCAGATGTTCCCGAATGATGTCCCAATGGCTTGTCGCGATCGGGGTGGCGCTGGCCATCGGAACCGGCGCGACCCTGTACTTCCATACCATCCAGCGCCGCCGTGACGAAACCGCAGCCGGGATCGTCGCGCTGTCGGCGATCTCGTGGCGCGGCTTCATCGGCATGGTGTTGCAGGCGCTCCAGCAGCGCGGCTTCGTACACACGCTGGGCACCGGCGAAGCGATCGGCGACACCGATTACGTGCTCGAGCATGCGGATGGGCGCTGGCTGCTTTCGTGCAAGCACGGCGCGACCTTCGTACTCGGGCGCAATGCGGTGCAGGCCCTGTCGAGCGACATGCTGCTCAAGGGCGCGACCGGCGGCCTGCTGGTGACCCAGGGACGGATCGACGACGAGGCGCGTCGCCTGGCCGGGCGCCACCGCATCGAGCTGCTCGACGGCGAGGCCTTGTGGCCCGAACTCCGCGATCTGATGCCGGCCGGGGATCTCGCCGAGATCCACAGCCGGACCGGCACGCAGGCCCGCCGACGCATTCTGCTCGGCTGGTTGCTCGCGCTGCTCGCGGGTGTCGCCACCTACCTCGCCATGCCGGCGCCGCGGGACACCGCACCTCGCGTCACCCCGACGACGGCCGCACCCGCCACGCAGGCAGAGCCCGAGCACATCGCCGAGCCGCCCCGTCTGGCCGTGGAGACCCAGCGCGCCGATCTCGCCAGCGCGGTCGGCACCCTTCCCTGGGTGGACCGTGCGATCTGGGTGAGCGCTTCGACCCTGCAGGTGTTCGTGCCGCGGACGGATGACAAGGCAGCGGTCGACGGCATCTGCGCGCTCGTCCTGCGCCAGCCGGATCTCACCGCCTCGCGAATCCAGCTCACTCCGCCGCCGGGCAGCGCCCAGCAGACCCGGTTCCTGCAGTGCAGGAGCTTCTGACCGGCCCGGGTACACGCTGTCTGCGCCTGTCCGCAGCCGAGGGGTCGACTGCACGTGTTCACGGCGCTTGCCGCGCGATGGCTCCGTACGTAGAATGCGCATCCGATCTCGCCGGCCTGGCGAAGTATCCGGGCGGTTAGCTCAGCGGTAGAGCATTGCCTTCACACGGCAAGGGTCACAGGTTCGATCCCTGTACCGCCCACCAGATCACGTACGTTCCGACAGAACCCCGCCTCGGCGGGGTTTTTGCGTTGGGCCCGAACGGGTGGCCTGGTCCGCCTCGGCGCTCCTGGGACGACCCGCGCGTGTGACGCATGCGGGGGCCTGCACCGAAGCGTCGCGAGAAGCGCTTGCCCACCAGTGTCAATGGCATGCGTGCAGCGCGACACTGACCGCTCAACAAGTGCAGCCTGCGAACGCGCGCCCTGCAGACGCTTCACGTCTGCGCGCGCAGGTGCGGACCACGATGCAATTTGAACCGGAGGGGTCGCCGACGAGCTGGCGAGCTCGGGCCCACCCACTGAAGCGCGCGCTTGCGGACGGAGGCGTCCACGTTCCCCGACTTCAGGGGAGAGCCCCGCCGCCCGGGCTCGAGCAATGAAACAGGCTGCGAACCCGCGGCTCTTCCCGTTCTCGCCCCCATCCACCCTGGAGATACCGATGACCGATCCCAAAGCGAACCTCGTCGACTGGCTGCGCAATGCCCATGCGATGGAGCAGCAGGCCGAACAGATGCTCAAGGCCCAGGCGGGCCGGATCGAACACTATCCGGAGCTGCGCCAACGCATCGAACAGCATCTCGAGGAAACCCGTGGCCAGCAGGCGCTGCTCGAGCGCTGCTTCGAGCGCCTCGGCGAATCGCCCTCGGTCATGAAGGACATGATGGGCAAGGTCGCCGCATTCGGCCAGGCCATCGGCGGCGCGGCCAACTCCGACGAGGTGGTCAAGGGCGCCATCGCCAGTTACGTGTTCGAGTCGCTCGAGATCGCGAGCTACACATCGCTGATCGCGGCCGCCGAGGCTGTCGGCGATACCGAGACCGCGAACGTGGCCCGGCAGATCCTGCCGCAGGAAGAGGCGATGGCGCAGTGGCTTCTCGAGCATATTCCGTCGATCACCGTCCAGTTCATGCAGCGCGACGCCGCGGAGAACACCGAAGCGAAGAAGTGAGCGAGGCCGTCGGGGGGCCGCTGACGCGGTCCCTCGACGGTTTCCGTCTTCGGACGACCCACGACCGCGGACCATCCCTCTAGAATGCGCCGTCCCCGTTCGCCGGAGCCGGTGTGCTGCAATCCGATCGTCTTCCCGCCTGGCTGCACGACTGGCTGGACATCGTCGTCCCCACCGCCCAGATCCTCGGCATCCTGCTGGTGGCCTGGATGCTCGCGCTTGTCGCGCGGCGGCTCATCGAGCGGGTCGGGCACCGCTACACGCTTCCCCCGGAAGCCGCGGTCGGGGCCCGACGGGTCGCATCGTTCCTGATCTATGCAGGCGCGTTCCTGCTCGTACTCGAGCGCCTCGGCGTTTCCGGCACCGTGCTCTGGACCGCCTTCACCGGGTTTGCCGCGGTGGCGGCGGTTGCGTTTTTCGCCGCGTGGAGCGTGCTGTCGAACATCTTCTGCACGATGCTCATCCTCACTACGCGCCCGTTCCGTCTCTACGATCACGTCGAGCTGCTCGAAAGCGGCGAGAAGCCCGGCCTGCGCGGCAAGGTCGTGGACATCAATCTGGTCTACACCACCCTGCGCGAGACCGATGACGGCGAGGGCGCAGGCACGGTACTTCAGATTCCGAACAGCCTGTTCTTCCAGCGTGCGCTGCGCAGATGGCGCGGAGGCGCGCTGCCGCCCACGGGCGCTGCCTACGCACGAAAGGCCGATCCACTGGATGTCTGAGGCACCGCATGGCCGGTGTCCAGGCATCCCGACGCCCGGGCGGTTCGACCCTGCGCACGCGACTGCGGATTCGTGCCTGGAGTGGGATCCGCATATCGCGTTCGTGAAACGACGCGACCGCGGGGAGTCGTGACCACGCCGGTCCGAAGACGCGCGCGCACGCCCGGCAGCCAGCGCCGCCGGCACGCCGACATACCATTCAACGCAGTTGACTGTCCTTGCTGCCGCGCCGGTTGTAGCCGGCACTCGCCGCATCCTCGTCCTGCGCGGACTGGCAGTCGACGCACAGACGCACCCCCGGCACAGCCTTGCGTCTGGCCTCGGGAATCGGAGCCTCACACTCTTCGCAATGGCTCAGGCCAGGGCCGGTGCGCAGGCGGGTACGCGCGCGCCGGATCGCATCTTCGACCGTCGCATCGATCTGGTCCTGTACCGCACCGTCGCCAGCCCATCCGGTCGCCATGGCGGAATCCTCGTGGATCATCTGGAGTGGGGACGCTAGCAAGCCGGGCGTCGCCCGGGGATGAGCGTGGCCGCCCGGCATAATGGCGGATGGCCTCCGTGTCCCCCTCCCCTGCCCCCATCACGCCGCGTCTTGCGATCGTCGGCGGAGGCCCGGCCGGGCTCTACGTCGCCGAACGTGTCCGCGCCGCAGGCGTCGACGTGGATCTGTTCGACGCCAAGGGCTCGGTCGGCCGCAAGTTCCTGATCGCCGGCAAGGGCGGCCTCAACCTCACCCACTCCGAGCCGCGACCGGACTTCGACGCACGCTTCGGCGCGCGCCGGGATGCGATGGCGCGCTGGCTCGACACGTTCGATGCACAGGCCCTGCGTGACTGGGCCGCAGCGCGCGGCGTGCCGACCTTCGTCGGAAGCTCCGGGCGCGTCTTCCCGACCGACCTGAAGGCAGCACCGTTGCTGCGCGGCTGGGTCCGCGCGCTGCGCGATGCGGGCGTGCGCATCCACGTCCACCATCGCTGGACCGGCTGGGACGCCGACGGCCGCCTGCGCTTCGACACCCCGCAGGGCGAACGCCTTCACGGCACGGATGCCACGGTGCTGGCCCTCGGCGGTGCGAGCTGGCCGGAACTCGGCTCGGATGGCGCGTGGGTGCCGATCTTGCGCGCGCAGGGTGTGGAGGTCGCCGCGTTGCGGCCGGCGAACTGCGGCTTCGATATCGGATGGAGCGCGCATCTGGCGCAGCGCCATGCCGGCGCGGCGCTCAAGCCGGTCGTGCTGCACTGGCAGGCCCCGTCCGGCGCGGACCGCGCGCTGCAGGGGGAGTGCGTCCTGACCGCCACCGGCATCGAGGGCAGCGCGATCTACGCGGCGTCGGCGGACCTGCGCGACGTCATCGAGCGCGACGGACACGTCGACATCGCGCTCGACCTTGCGCCGGGCCGCGATCTCGCACGGCTGACCCTCGATCTGGCGCGCCCCCGTGGCCGACGAAGCATCGGTGAACACCTCCGCCGCGCGACCGGACTGGACGCGGCGAAGACCGCGCTGCTGTTCGAGGTGCTCGATCGCGATGCATTTGCCGATCCCCTACGCGTGGCGCCCGTGATCAAGCGCCTGCCCTTGCGGTTGCATGCGCCGCGTCCGATCGACGAAGCCATCAGCAGCGCAGGCGGCGTGCGCCTGGAAGCGGTGGATGAGGGCCTCATGGTGCGCACCCTGCCCGGGACCTTCGTGGCGGGGGAGATGCTGGACTGGGAGGCGCCGACCGGCGGCTACCTGCTCACGGGTTGCTTCGCGAGTGCACGGGCCGCCGCCGACGGCGCGCTGGCCTGGCTGGGCGAGCGCCCGGCCTGAGCGCGTTCATCCGCCGAGGCCACGTCCGGACACGAACTGCCGCGGTGTGCCGTCGTGCGGGTCGTCGAACGCCAGCGCCCGCGCGAGCAGCTGCAGCGGCGGCGCATCCGGTCGGGCGTCCTGGAGGGTCGGATACCAGGGGTCGTGCAGGATCGGTGCACCCAGGACGGCCATGTGCAGGCGCAGCTGATGCTTGCGGCCGGTCACCGGCGTCAGGGCGTAGCGCCAGGTCGCGCCCGCGCGTTCGATCACCTCGACCACGGTCTCGCTGTTCGCGGGTCCGTCCGCCTCGCGCATGCGGAAGAACGGCTCGCCGCGTTCGATCCTGCTGCAGCGGCGATGCGGAAAGTCGATTCCCGTCAACGCGGGCGCGAGAGCCTCGTACCGTTTGACGACGCGACGCTCCTGGAACAACGCGTGGTAAGCGGCGCGGGTGGCCGGATCCGCCGAGAACATCACCAGGCCGGCGGTCGCACGATCCAGACGGTGCAGCGGCACGAGGTGCGGCATCCCGAGTTCACGACGCAGCCGGGCCAGCAGCGTCTGGGTCACGAATCTTCCTGCCGGCATCACCGGCAGCCCGTGCGGCTTGTCAGCCACCACGAGCCGGGCGTCCGCGTAGACGATCCGGGCCTCGTCTTCGATCCGGGGCTCGTCGACGACCTCGCGGTAGTAGCCGATCTCGAGGCCCGCACGATGCGCGGCATGGCGGGCGAGCGGCGCGCCGGTCGCGTCGAGGACGCGTCCGCGGTCGAAACGGGACTGCCACACCGCGCGTGGTACGGCCGGGAACCGGGCGCACAGCGCGTCGAGCACCGTCGCCCACGGCCCCGGCGGAAGTTGCAGGCGACTCGCCGGCACCCCGTCGAGTTCGGGCAGCGGGACGCGGGTCACGTCGATGCAGCGGCAGACGTCATTGCGCCGGAAGACCCATTTCCTCGAGCAGCGCCGGCGCGGGATAGACCTTCGCCATCAGCCAGCGCATATAGCGCATGTCGACGTGGATGGCGCGCTTCATGCGGGGGTCGAACCACCAGCTGGCACTCACCGATTCCCAGTTGCTGTCGAAGTTCAGACCGACCAGCTCGCCGCGCGCGTTGAGTACGGGCGAGCCGGAATTGCCACCGGTGGTATCGAGATTGGTGAGGAAGTTCACAGGTTGCGTGCCCAGCGACGCTTCGGCGGTCCCGGCGAAATCGCCGCGGGCGATGGCGTCGAGCAGGGGTTGCGGCGCGTCGAAGGGGGCCGCTCCGGTGTGCTTCTCGACGATCCCGGCCACCGTGGTCACGGGGGCATAGGTCACCGCGTCGCGTGGCGACAGGGGCTCGACGCGTCCGTAGCTGATGCGCAGGGTCCCGTTCGCATCCGGATACACCGCTCTGCCCTGCCCCGCGCGCCACGCGAACAGGGCGCGCATGTAGGCCGGACGCAGGCGCAGCAGCTCGCCTTCGCGGGCCTTGCGCGCGCCCTCGACCTCGAGCTGCGCGGCCACCAGCGGACGGACCAGGGCCAGCAGTGGATCGTCCTCGAGCGCACGGCCGTCGCGGGCCTCGGCGAAGCGCGACAGGCGCGCCGCCTCGTCACCCAGTGCGCTGGCGGCGTACACCGCGTCGAGAGCCCGTGCCAGCGCGTCGGGCGTACGTCCGAACGCGGCATCGAAGGCCGGCAGACGCTGCGCGTCCGGCAGGCGCTGATAGCGTTCGAGCAACGTCCTCAGCACCGCTTGTTCGGCTGAGGGGGAAAAGCGGCGCTGGACCTGGCGCAACACGCCTTCGATGAGGGCGTGGTCACGCGTCTGGTAGCCGGTCTCGCGCTCGGCGTCGGGCTTGGCCGACTCGACACGCAGCCGCTCGAGCAGCAGCGCCGCGCGCATCAGCTGGGTCTGGCTGGCGACCAGCCCCAGCAGCAGGTCACGCTCCGCGACGGCGTCGCCCTCGGCGAGCACGGCGCGCAGGGCCTCGATCCCGCCCAGCTCGTCGGCCCGCGTCCGGGCGAGCATCGCCGTTTCGTCGTCGGAGCGCTGGCGCACCGCATCGCTGCGCAGCAACCCTTCGAGCTCGCCGGCCGCGCGCTTGCGGTTGTTCTTCAACGACTGCAGCTGGGATGCATAGCGGGTGCGCACGTCGGCGTCGTCGCGCCCCGCCGCTTCGACCGCGGCGATGAGCGCGTCGAACACGGCGACGCGCTGCGGCAGCGTGTGCGTCACCTGCCGCGCGAACTCCCCGGCCGTCCGGTGGCGGAACGTGATGCCCGGATAACCCGCGAGCATCGCGTAGTCGCCTGCATGCAGGCCGGTGGTGGCGACGCGCAGGTGCGCGGGCGGCGCGTAGGGCGCGTTGTCCGGGCTGAAGCCGGCGGGCCGGCCATCCGGAGCGACGTAGGCGCGCAGCAGGGTGAAGTCGCCGGTATGCCGCGGCCACATGAAGTTGTCGATCTCGTCGCCGTAGTTGCCGATGGCGCGCGGCGGCGCGTACACGAGGCGCACGTCGCGCAGCTCGAGCTGGCGGATGCGGTAGAAATCGGTGCCGTAATACATGTTGGCGACGCTGCAGCGCACGTCGCCGGACTGCTCGCACTCGGCGACGATGCGCTTGCTCGCCGTGTCCACCGCATCGAAGTAGGCCCGTCCGGTGCGGCCGCGCGCGCCCGCCAGCACGTCGTCGGTCACCCGGTCGAAGCCCACGGTCACCAGCACGCGGAAGTCGGGATTGGCGGCACGCTCGCCGGCGCGGCCGTCGGCGACGAAGCCCGCCTCGATGATGTCCTGCTCGGGGCGGCTGTTGTACTGGATCACGCCGTAGGCGACGTGGTGGTTGGTGAGCAGCAGCCCGTCTTGCGACACGAACGCCCCCGTGCCGCCGCCGACGCGCACGACGGCGCTCAGGGGCGGCCGGGTGACGTCCGCGAGCCGGCGTGCATCTCCACGGAAACCGGCGCTGCGCATCTCCGCAGCGATCTCGGCAAGCTGCCCGGGCATCCACATGCCTTCGTCGGCATGGGCCGTGGGCGCGATCAGGACGGCGGCGAGCGCGAAGAACAGGCGACGTGAGGGCATGACGGACGGCGCGAAGGACGGCCCGCGACCATAGCCACCCGCGCCCCGCGCGGCAAATGCCGCGCGGCGAGGCAGTTCCATGTGCGGTCTCGCCGCGAGGCACGCGGGCATGCCGGTTTCGCCGGTGAAGTGAACAGCGCGTCAAAGAAGCGCTGTCGTATGGTCACACGAGGATCATTCCGGCACTGCGAGCATGCGCGACATGTTCGATACGCCCGATCCACGTCAACCCCATTCCGAAGTCTTCCTCAGCGCCGCCACACCTCCGGCGCTGCGCCTGCGCGAAGAAGCCTGGGACCTCATCGTCTCCGATGGTCCGGTCATCGCCACGGCGATCCATGACGGCCACCTGCTGCGTCCATCGCTGCAGCCGCTGGTCGCCCTGGACGACACCGCGCGCTGGCGCGAGGAGGATCCGCTCACCAGCCTGCTCACCCAGGTGGGCGACGTGCGCCTGCGGGTGCGTCGCTCGCGTTTCGAGGTGGATCTCAACCGGCCGCGTGCGCAGGCGATCTACACCAGTCCGGAGGCCGCCTGGGGCCTCGAGGTCTGGCGTGCGCCCCTTGACGAGACCGAGCGCGAAGCTTCGCTCGCGCTCTACGACCGCTTCTACGCCATGACCGGCGAACTCATCGACCGGACCGTCGAACGCTGGGGCTGTGCACTGTTGATCGACATCCACAGCTACAACCACCGGCGCGACGGACCCGACGCACCGCCTGCAGCGGCCGCCGACAACCCGGACATCGAACTGGGCATCACCACGCTCGATCCCCGCCGCTGGGGCGACACCGCACGGCGGTTCGCCAACGTGCTGCGCCGGCATCCGGTGCGCAACGCGTTGCCGGACGTGCGCTGCAATGTGCGCTTCCCCACCGGCGGTCATTTTCCCGAATGGGTCTACGCGCACTGGGGCGAGCGCGTGTGCACGATCTCGCCCGAGTACAAGAAGATCTTCATGGACGAGTGGAGCGGACAGGTCGACATTCCGGCCCTGTACGCCTTGCGTGACGGACTGCAACATGCCGTCGACGCGGTCCGCCCGGAATTCCTGTCGTGAGCGAGACCGTGACCCGCGGCGCGCGGCCCCGCGCGCGTCCGCTGCCGCCGGTCGCGGCGCACGTTGACGGGGCACTCGCGCGGCTCGATGCCAAGCTGGACTGGCTCGTGGCCCTGTCGCCGCTGGAAGGCGACGCGCTGTGGCGTGCGTTCGAAGCGACCGGGCGCACCCGCGAGCCGGTCATGCGCTATTCCGACCTGGACGTGGACCTCGCCGGCTTGCGCCACGAGCTCGCAGCGCTCCCGGTCGCGGAGATCGCGCCGACCGCACTGCACGACCTGCTCGCCGAGAAGCAGCACGAACTCGGCCGCATGATCGATCTCGTCCAGCAGCGCGACCGGCCCGGCTTCGTCGACGCCAGCGTCGCGCTGTTCGGTGCGGTCGAGCCCGAGCTACTCGCACTCGCCGAAGCCATTCTCGCCGACGTTCCCGACAGCGACCCGCTGGTCGCCGATGCGGGCATCGACGATGTACGTGCGGCGGTCGACGCCGAGATCGACTGGTACCGGGCGCAGGCGCCGGACTTCCGGATCGACGTGGTCGTGGAGGACGAACTCAACTCGATGCTGATGGTCTCCCACGGCCGGTTCTACATCGACGGCAACATCCGCCTGCCGCGGGCGCGGATCGATCCGCTGATCCAGCACGAGATCGGCACGCACGTGGTGACCCGGCACAACGGGCGGCGCCAGGCCCTGCAACAGCTGGAGGTCGGTCTCGCCGGCTACGACCCCATGCAGGAGGGTCTCGGTGTGCTGTCGGAGTTCCTGGCGGGATTCCTGCCGGGCGAACGCCTGCGGGTGCTCGCCGCGCGTGTGGTCGCGGCCGCCATGGCTGCGGAGGGTGCGCAGTTGCCGGCGATCTTCAACTGCCTGCACCACACCCACCGGCTTCCCACCGACGATGCCTTCGACGTCGCGGTCCGTGCACGGCGCGGGGGCGGCCTGACCAAGGACGCGGTGTACCTGCGTGGTCTGCGCGATCTGTTGCGCTATCTCGAGGCCGGCGGAGAGTTCGATGCGCTGTTTCTCGGCAAGTTCGCCCTTACGCACCTCGAGCAGCTGGACACCCTGCTGGACGACGGCTGGATCGTGCCGCCGGACCTGCTGCCCCGGTACGCCGCCGCGGAAGACTTCGCCGAGCGCCTCGCCGACTGCCGGCGCACCCCGGTCGACCGGCTCTTCCAGACCCATTGCCCCAGGACCCATCCACAATGACCGCACCGCCCGCCCCCATGCGCCTCGGCTTCGTCGTCAACGACGTCGCCACCGAGCAGGACAACTACACCACCATCCGCCTCGCCCGGAAGGCCCGCGCACGTGGGCACGCCGTGGCGCTGATCGGGTTGGCCGACTTCACCTATGACGCCTGCGGAACGGTGCGGGCCTGTGCGCGGATGCCGCATGCGGACGAGTACGCCGACGATGCCGCGCTGCTCGCCGAGATCCAGGGCCCGGATGCCACGATCGAACGCATCTCGGTCGACGAGCTCGACGTGCTCATGCTGCGCAGCGATCCCGCCGACGAGATGGTCGAGCGCCCCTGGGCGCCGTCGAGCGGACTCCTCTTCTCGCAGCTGGTGGCGCTGCGCCAGGCCCTGGTGCTCAACGATCCCGCCCACCTGACCGACGCTTCCAACAAGACCTACTTCCAGCATTTCCCCGAGGAGGTGCGTCCCGTCACCTGCATCAGCCGGGACGCCGCCGAGATCAAGGCCTTCATCAACGCGCGCGAAGGCTACGGCGTGATCAAACCCCTGCAGGGTTCGGGCGGCCAGGGGGTCTTCGTGGTTACGCCCGAGAGCGGCGGCAACCTCAACCAGATGATCGATGCCGTGACCCGCGACGGATACGCGATCGCGCAGGAATACCTGCCGCGGGCCAAGGATGGCGACCTGCGCCTGCTGATGCTCAACGGGCGGCCGCTGGAGGTCGACGGCACCTACGCCTGCATCCGCCGTTACAACGACAGCGGCGATGCGCGGAGCAACATCAGCGCCGGCGGCAAATACGAGATGGCGGTGCCGGACGCGGATGCCCTGCGCCTGGCCGAGCTGGTGGCACCCAAGCTCATCCGGGACGGCATGTATTTCGTCGGCCTGGACATCGTCGGCGACAAGCTCATGGAAGTGAACGTCGACACCCCGGGCGGTATCAACATGGTCGAGGAGCTGACCGGCCTCGATTTCAGCGGGCGGATTCTCGACGATCTCGAGCGCAAGCTGCGCCTGCGCACACACTACGGTCGTACCCTCTCCAACGCCGAGCTGGCGATGCTCTGAGGTGGCGGGTCTGGCGGCGCGGCGATTTGCGCTGCGCCGCCAGGGCCCTCAGTCGGGCGACGGGCCCGCCGGCACCGGCGCATCGGTGCGACGCGAGATGCGGACCGGGATGGATTTCGCCGCCGGCACATGGCTGTCGATCGCATGGTGGGCAACCGGCATCAACGGATTGCATTCGGGATAGTAAGCGGCAATGCAGCCGCGCGGAATCAGATACGGGACCACCCGCAGGCCGCCGACCAGGCGCTCGACACCATCGTCGGCATCGCACACCAGCGCGATCTGCTCGCCATCGGTCAGGCCGGCCTCGGCGATATCGTCCTCGTGCATCAGCACGACGCGCCGCGTGCCCTCGATCCCGCGGAAGCGGTCCCGATACCCGTACACGGTGGTGTTGAACTGGTCGTTGCTGCGGATCGTCAGCAGCCGGTAGCGCCCCTCCGCATCCTCGAAGCCCGTCGCCGAGAGCCGTGCCGGCGCGTGGAACTGGGCCTTGCCGCTGGGCGTCTCCCAGCGGCGCTCGCGCGCCGCGACAGGACGCGGGAATCCGCCCGGTGTATGCAGCCTGGCATTGAAGTCGCGGAACTGGTCGGGATAGGTCTCTTCGATCGCGTCCCGGACGAGCCCGTAATCGTCCACCCAGGCCTGCCAGGGCACACGGGCGTCGTCCGGCCAGAGCGCCTGGGCGATTCCGGCGACGATGGCCGGCTCCGAGCGGAGGTGGTCGCTGGCTGGCGCACTGGTTCCGAACGAGGCGTGGATGCAGGTGGTGCTGTCCTCGATGGTCACGCACTGGTCGCCGCTGCGCTGGTTGTCCTTTTCCAGCCGGCCGAGGCAAGGCAGCAGCAGCGCGGTCCGGCCGCAGACGAGATGGCTGCGGTTGAGCTTGGTGGCGACCTGCACCGTCAGTGCCAGGTCGCGCCATGCCGCTTCCAGGCGGACGGTTTCCGGCGCTGCACGCAGGAAGTTGCCGCCGAGGCCGACGAATGCGCGCACCGAACCGTCGAGCACGCCTTCGACCGTGCCCACCGTGTCCACGCCCTTCTCGCGCGGCGCACTGAACCCGTACTGCGCTTCGAGCCGGTCCAGCGGCACCAGCTCGGGTTTTTCGGAAATGCCCACCGTGCGCTGGCCCTGCACGTTGGAGTGGCCCCGCACCGGACAGATGCCCGCGCCGGGGCGTCCCACGTTCCCCAGCATCAGTGCGAGGTTGCAGAGCATCCGCACGTTGTCGACACCGTGCCGGTGCTGGGTCAGGCCCATTCCGTACACCAGGATGCTGGCTTTCGCTGCCGCGTACACCGCCGCGACGCCTTCCATGTCGGCCCGCGACAGGCCGGATTCGCGCTCGATCTCGCTCCATTCGAAATTGCGCACCGACTGCTCGAAGACGTCGAAGCCCTCGGTATGGTCCTCGATGAAGCCCACGTCGAGCACGCGCTCGCGCGCCGGGTCGGAGCGGGCGGCATCGTCCAGTGCGAACAGCGCCTTGGCGATGCCGTGCATCACCGCGAGATCCCCGCCGGCACGCACCGGAAAATACGCATTGCTGATCCGCGTCGACGCGCCGGTGGCCATCGCCAGCGGTTCCTGCGGATTGGTGAAGCGCTCCCATCCGCGTTCGTAGAGGGGATTGAAGGTGATGATCTGCGCACCCCGGCGCGCGGCCTCCTGCAGGGGATGCAGCATGCGCGGGCTGTTGACGCCCACGTTCTGCCCGAACGAAAGGATGCAATCGCAGTGATCGAAGTCCTCCAGCAGCACGGTGCCCACCGGAACGCCGATGCTGCGCGGCAGTCCGACGGACGTGCTCTCGTGGCACATGTTCGAGCTGTCGGGCAGGTTGTTGTTGCCGTAGAGCCGGGCCAGCAGTGCGTACATGTACGAGGTTTCCAGCGACGCGCGACCCGAGGCGTAGAACACGACGCGCTCGGGCGCGTCGGACAGGGCGCCGAGCTCACGCGCGATCGTTGCGAAGGCCTCGTCCCACGAGATCGGCACATAGCGGTCGAGCGCGGCATCGTGGCGCATCGGCTCGGTCAGCCGTCCCTGCGCTTCGAGATCATGGTCCGGCCATGCGCGCAGCTCCTCGAGCGTGTGCGCCGCGAAGAACCCCGCGTCGGCCGTGCCCTCCTCGAGTTCCCACATGGTCGCCTTGGCGCCGTTCTCGCAGAACTCGAAACGGTGCGGCTCGGCCGGCTTGGCCCAGGAACAACTCACGCACGCGAATCCGTCCACCTTGTTCTGCCGGTGCAACTGCACCACGCCCTCGGCGGTCGGGACGTCCTCACCGGTCGCGTGACGCAGCACCGACTGCATCGAACCCCACCCGCCTGCCGGCCCGTCGTACTGCTTGATCCGGGTGCCCGTCATCGAAGTCCTCCGCGCGAAGTAGCCCCATACGCTAGAAGACGAACCCGCATGGACACGTGAACACTGACCCAACCCTCGGCGCGCGCAGTGCACCCAGGCACGCGCACCACCGTGTACCGCGTCATGCTCTGCGCATGTGGACTGCCCTGCCCGTACGCTGCCCATGGTGCGACGAGCGCTTCGAAGCGCTGGTCGATCCGGGCGAGGCTTCGACCGAATACGTCGAGGACTGCCCGGTGTGCTGCCGGCCGATCAGCATGCAGCTCGATGTCGAAGGCGCGGAGGCGCGCCTGCGCGGCACGCGCGAGGACTGACCTCCCCGTCCGGGTCACTCGATCCGCGGCGCGAGATTCCAGAACGTCCGCACCAGCGGTTCGGCGCGGTCCCACTCCACGGCGGGATCCCGTCGCAGACGGTTCCACCCTTCCCGCAGTCGTGGCTCGCTCTGCTCCCACGAGACATCGCCCAGGTATTCCCGCGACATCTGCCCGTACACCCGGCAAAGCTCGATATCGTTCGCGTTCATGCGTCCCTCCATGGGATGGGCACGTGCCACCGGAATGCCACGCGCGGACTCGATGGACCTGCGACCGAGCTGATCACGGTGGCCTCACGCGGGCACGCCGTCTGTGCGTTAACGCACGCCCGATGGCGGACCGTATGCGCGGTCCCGCACATACGACACCGCATTCAGCCGCGAGAATCCAGGATTGTCCCGGGTGCGTAACCGAACGCCGACGCATGAAGAAGAAAGCCCCTTGGGCTCCCAACAACGGACTTCTGCAGGATCTGCCCGAGGAGATCTGCGATCGACTCGGCGGTGAACTCCAGTTGGTCGAGCTGCCGGCCGGCAAGGTCCTGCACGAGTCCGGTGCGCCGCAGTCGCAGATGTTCTTCCCCCGCGAGGGGATCGTCTCGCTGATGTATGCCCTGGAGAGCGGCGACACCAGCGAGATCGCCATGGTCGGCAACGAGGGCGTGGTCGGGATCGGCCTGATCGCCGGGGCGCGCAGTGTGCCGGTCCGTGCCGTGGTGCAGGTCGGCGGCGAAGCCCTGGCACTGCGTGCGGAGAGTGCCGTGCGCGAATTCCAGCGTGGCGGCGCCTTCCAGGCGATCCTCCTGCGCTACATGCAGGCACTCTTCATGCAGACCGCGATGACCGGCGTGTGCAATCGCCATCACACCGTGGACCGGCAGTTGTCGCGGTGGCTGCTCCTGGTCAACGACCGCATCGGTTCGGCCGAGATCAAGATGACCCAGGAGCAGATCGCGCATCTGCTGGGCGTGCGCCGCGAGGGCATCACCGAGGCCGCGCGCCGGCTGCAGGACGACGGCTGTATCCGCTACAGCCGTGGCCTGATCCAGGTGCTGGATCGTGACTGTCTGTTGACGCGCGCCTGCGAGTGCTATGTCGGGGTGCGCGCCGAATACGACCGGCTGTTGCTTCCCGGCCAGGGCTGAGACGGCCGGCCGGTCGGGACGTGTGCGCCGCTCGAACCGCAGCGGTGCGTCTCAGCCGAGCCCCGCCACCGCCTTGATCTGCGCCCAGGCGGACGCCCCCGGCGCGAGCCCCAGGCGTTTCCAGGCGCGTCGGGTGACCTGGGCGAGGAGACGGGTTCCGCCCGCGTCGAGCTGCACCAGGCACATTGCCGGATGGGATGCGTCCACGACCTGCAGGACCGTGACGGGCAGCTGGTTGCCGATGCTGGTGTCTCTGGCCGGCGCCATTGCCAGGCTGACGTCACCCGTTGCGATCCGGCAGCGCATCACCTGCCCCACCGCCTGCCCCGATGCGGGCACCAGGAGCTGGCCGCCGGCGATGTCGAGCAGCAGAAGGTCGTCCTGAAGCTGCCGGACGACGTGGCCCTCGACCACCACGCCGGCGTGTTCGAGGAATGCCGGCGGCAGATCGGTCCGCGCCAGGGTTGCGCGGAGCGGACCGCTGGCGACGACCGCGCCGTGCTCCAGCAGCACAAGGTGGTCGGCGAGCCGCGCCACCTCATCGATGCTGTGGCTCACATACAGCGCGGGAATCGCCAGTTCGTCGCGCAGCCGTTCCAGGTAGGGCAGGATCTCGCGCTTGCGGGCGTCGTCCAGCGAGGCGAGCGGCTCGTCGAGCAACAGCAGCCGCGGACGTGCCAGCAGGGCCCGGGCGATGCCGACCCGCTGCCGCTCGCCGCCCGACAGATGCGAGGGTCGACGTGCCAGCAGCGGACCCAGCCCGAGCAGCGCCACGATCGCGTCGAACGCGAGTGCGGGCCCGTCCCCGCGCGCGCGCCGGGCGCCGTAGTCGAGATTCCCGCGCACGCTCAGGTGGGGGAACAGCGCGGCATCCTGGAATACGTAGCCGAGCGGACGCCGATGCACGGGGACGAAGAAGCCGCGCGCCGAGTCCTGCCACAGCCGGTCGCCGAGCCGCACCTGGCCTGCGGCGCCGGCTTCCAGCCCGGCGATCGCGCGGAGACAGGTCGTCTTCCCGGAGCCCGAAGGCCCGAACAGCGCGGTCACCCCGGCGCCCGGGAGCAGAAGGTCGACGTCGAGCCGGAATCCGAGCAACGCGAGATCCAGCCGGACCGTCAGGCCATCGCCGGGGACTGTGCTCATCGACGCGCCCGCGTCGGCTGGAACGCATATAGCGCGAGCAGCACGACGAACGCGAAAACCAGCAGCACACCCGAGAGCCAGTGGGCCCGGGCGTAGTCGAAGGCCTGCACGTGGTCGTAGATCTGCACCGAGACCACCCGGGTCTCGCCGGGAATGCTGCCGCCGATCATCAGCACCACCCCGAACTCCCCGATCGTGTGCGCGAAACCGAGGATCGCGCCGGTCACGAAGCCGGGCCGGGCCAGCGGCACCGCGACGGTGAAGAATCGGTCCACCGGACCGGCCCCGAGCGTTGCCGCAGCTTCGAGCGGCGGGTCGCCCACCGCTTCGAAGGCCGTGTGCAGGGGCTGGATGACGAACGGCATCGAATAGATCAACGAGGCGACCACCAGCCCCGGAAACGTGAACGGGAGCAGGCCGAGGCCGAGGGTCTCGGTGACGCGGCCGAGCGGGCCGTCCGGCCCCATCGCGACCAGCAGATAGAACCCGATCACCGTCGGCGGCAGTACCAGTGGCAAGGCCACGACGGCCGCCACCGGACGCTTCCACCACGACCGGGTCCGCGCCAGCCACCACGCCAGCGGCGTGCCGAGCAGGATCAGCAGCACGGTCACCACCGTGGCGAGCTTCAGGGTCAGCAGGATCGCGGTGATGTCGCCGGGCGAAAACATTCTGGTCAGCGCAGCCGGTCGGCGCGTGCGGGAAGTTCGAAGCCGTAACGCGCCATGATCGCCCGCGCGCCAGGCGTCTGCATGTGCCCGGCGAAGGCATGCGCGTGCGGGTTGCGCGCAGCGCGTCGGGTGACGATGAAGCCCTGCTCGAGCGGCGCATGCAGCGAATCCGATATCAGCGCGTATCCGCCCTGTGCCCGCAGCTGCGGGCTCAACGCGAGCGAGAGCGCGATGATGCCGATGGAGGCGTTTCCGGACTGCACGAACTGCGCGGTCTGCGCGATGTTCTCGCCGTAGACCAGCCGGGGTTCGACAGCGCTCCACACCCCCGCCGCCCGCAGGGCTTCCTCTGCACGCATGCCATAGGGCGCGTGGACCGTGCTGGCAATTGCGATGCGGTTGAACTCGGTACGTGGCAGGTCGCGGAGGGTGAGCCCGCGTGCATCATGGCGCACGCTCCACAGGACGATCCGCCCGACCGCATACGGCACGACGTCCGATGCGGCGAGGCCCGCGGCGTGCAACTCGCGCGGAAAGGCGATATCGGCCGAGAAGAACAGGTCGTAGGGTGCGCCCTGCTGGATCTGCGTCTTGAACTGGCCGGACGAGCCATAGGCCACATCGATCCGCGCACCGGGACGGCTGCGCCGGAACTCGGAAAGAACATCGTCCATCGCGAACTTCAGGTCCGCTGCCGCGGCGATGCGCAGGCTCGCGAGCGCCGGCGTCGACACCACGAAGAACAGGGCGATAAACGCCAGGATGCGGGCGCAGCGCATGAGCGGAGCTCCGGACGGGGATCCGCAGGACTCTACCGGGCGCGGTGGCGCGGCGGTACGTCGCGGTGGCCCCAGGCCCCGCCGCCCTGCGGGCGGGTGCACCGTTACGGCCCTGGTCCGTCCGCGTCCAGATGCCATGTGCCGACGGTCTGGTACGCGGACTGGCCGCGCACGCTGTGCACGAGCGCGAGCGTGCGCGCCTGCCAACGGAGCGGCGGAATACCGATCGGCGCGGCCAGCATCGGTGTCACCCGGCCGAGCGTCACGTGCGGGGTGAAGCGGGCATGCCCCGCCTCCGGCAGCCCTTCGCGCCTGCAGGCGTCGTGCAGACGCTGCCGGAATGCGGACAGCGCCGACTCGTGACCCGGGTCGACGAGCGCGACGCACGGCGCCGGTGCACCCCGGAACCCGGCCACGCGATCGAGCTCGAACGCGAACGGGGTCACAGGTAAGAGCCGTTCGACGGCGCGCTCCGCGCCTGCGACCCAGTCCGCGCGTGGGCCTTCGCTTTCGCCGATGTAGTACAGCGTGAGATGCAGCCGATGCGCCGGCGTCGCATGCAGCGGATTGGCGACCTCGATCCGCGCTGCCATGTCCGCCAGCGCGTCGCGCAGCTGCGCATCCGGCATCAGGGCGAAGAACAGGCTGTGGACGGGACGCGGTGGACCGAAGAGATCAGCCGGCATCGACGGAGGCCGAGCCTGGGCCGGTCGCTCCGGGACAGCGCACCCGCGACATTCGGGTATTGCCGGGCCCCTCCACGACCAGTGTGCGGCCATCGTCCTCGAGGCGGAGCCGGCGTGTCTCGCTCCATTGCTGGCCCTCTCCATCGAAGGCCAGCGCAAGCTCGAGCGTTTCCTCGTCGACACGCGAGACGCGCTCGGGCGTGGCCGTGCTTTCGTGAAAGCGCAACGCATGCGGCCCGATCTCGAGCCGGACAGCGCCGGCCTCGACGTCGGCGCAGGCGTCGGCATCCGCGTCCCAGCGCCCGGTCCAGGGGCTGGAAATGGCGTCTGCAACCGTCGGCTCACCGGGAGGCGGCATCGATGCTGGACGCGCGCAGCCGCGCACCGGCGGAGCGCCGTCCACCGACAGCAGTCCGGTCATCGGAAAGCGCGCCCCCGACATGTCGTCCTCGCAGCGCATCCGCCGCACGATCAGCACGACGTCGCCCGTGGCATCCCTGGCCTCGATGCGCCGTCCGTCGGCCGTCATCGCATCGCGTGCACCGGTGAAGCGACGCGGCGCCTGTCCGGGCCCTTCGAGGATGAGGACGTCGCCCTCGAGACGCGCTTGCCAGAACGGCTCGTTCGTCGTGAGCACGACGTCTTCGTCGCGTTCGGCTAACGATCCGGACGCGACATCGTCCAGCAGTGGCTCGGGCTCCCCTCCGCTCGGCGGCGCACACGCGGCGAGCAGCAGGACGGCGACGGCGGCAAGACACGCGTTGAACTTCATAGCGACCTCTTCGAGCGGAGTGACGGCTGCACGGTGCGACGAACGGAGACGGGCGGCTGCAGCGGACCGTCATTGTCCGCCATCCGGGATATACGCCGTAGCGCAGCCGATGCCGGCCGTTCACGCACGCCGATCCAGCATGGATCGATCCTCCGCCACCGAGACGCCATCGTGCATTCGTCCGTCGCCCTGGGCCTCGTCCCTGTCCTCCTCGCACTCACCGCATGCGGAAACGCGCCCCCGGCGCCGGCTGCGCCGCTGGCCACGACGCCGGCCGCCAGCGAGGAGCCGCCGGTCACCGGTTCACTCGCGGCCCGCGAGGCGGCTTCCGAGCCCGATGCCACGGTCGAGTACGACTGCGAAGGACTGCGCATCAACGTGGCGACGGACGCGGATGGAGACCGGGTACGCTTCGTGGTCGACGGGGACACGCTGGAACTGGCCCGCGAGGCGGGACCCAGCGGCCGCCTGTACGTCGCCGCCGAAGGCCATCGCTTCTGGGCCCATCGCGACGACGAGGCGCGGCTGACGTTGCCGGGTCAGCACGAGCGCAACTGCCACCGCGTGTACTGACTCCCGGCGCGCGCCCATCACGCGATACCGCGCAGGCCGACGAGGGCGCATGCCCCGGCGCGGGGTTCAAGATCAATCGTTGGCTATCGGGCGTCCATCGACGTCGGGCTTCGCATGCATGGCGACGTTGAGCTGGTCGATGGTGACGATCCAGTCCGCGTCCTCGAGGCGCTCTTCCCGCAGCAGCTGGGCCTGGGCATCGCTCCAGAATGGCGCTTCCTCAAGCCGCATGTCGTCCGGCAGCGGCGCATGCGTGGCGATGAACGCGCGGATCGAGGCCTCGTCGCTCGGAAGGCCCAGCTGGTCGAACAGTTCGGTGAATGGGTGGAAGGTCGATTCCATAATGTCTCCGGCAGCAGGCGCCGGCTCGACGCCGGGCAAAAAAAACCGTCCGCAGACAATGCGGACGGCATGGCGGGTAACGGACTCGCCCCGTGTGCCTAGCGCACGACCTTCTTCGCGACGGTGAGGCCGATGACGAACAGCACCACCGCGATGATAATCGCCGCCCAGAACAGGAACTGGGCGATGCCCATGGCGGCGCCGGCCATTCCGCTGAAGCCGAGCGCGCCCGCGATCAGGCCGATGACGGCGAAGATGATTGCCCACTTGATCATGTTGTTCTCCGGTTTTCGTTCGACCCGCGGCAGCGGCGTCTTCGGGAACCAGTCTGCGCAGGCGACGGTGCGGCCAGCGTGAATGCAGGCTCCGGATCAGCGCAGCGTGCCGCGAACAGCGCGGCGACGCAGCGCCCATGCCGTGCTTGCGAGCCAGCCCACGATCAACGCGATCACCAGCTTCTGCGCAAGGCCGCGCGGCGCATCGCGCCAGACGGCCAGGATCCACACCGATGAAAAACACACCGTCGCCCAGGGCACGGCCCAGCGCGCCGCAGTGCGCCATTCGGGATCGCACCGGAACCGCCACGCCTGCAGCACCATGCCGGTGGTCGAGAACAGGAACGCGCCCTGCGCGGACACGCCGTGCACGAGTCCTTCGAGCGAACGGTCGACGCCGGGCAGATCCATCCAGGCGTAGGCGGTGGTCGCGAGTGCACCGCCGCCCAGCACGAACATCACCAGGGGCGCCGCGCTGCGCGCCTGGGGCGCCAGGCCGACGCGCAGGCCCCATGCGAGCACCAGCATGCCGAGCGCCAGCCCGACGTAAGCCGCCTGCAGCGCCGGTCCCCAGTCGCCGATCAGATACAGGCTCATCTGGCTGCGCACGGCGTCGAGATCGGGTCGGGCCAGGTGCAGTGCGACGGCCGTTGCCGCAAACGCGGCCAGCGCGCACAGCGCCACATTCGAACAGCGCAGCGCTACGAGCATTCGAGCGGAACGAGGGTGCGGATCTTCCGGCATCGGGGGCGGTCCTGGCGGCGGTGCGCATAGGCTACCCACGTCCTCACGCGCTGGGACGCGTAGGCATGCACGATGCGCGCAATGCCTCCCGAGGTGCCGGATCCATGACGCGCGATCCCCGCGACCGTCACGCCGCAACCCGCCTGCCCGGCCTACGCATCGACAGCTGCAACCTGGCGCTGCGCGACCCGGAGGGCGACGGCTTCCTCGGCGATCGTGCCAGCCAGACGGCGTTTCGCGATCTCCTCGACATCCGGCGTCGACAGCATTTCACCGGGCAGCGCGATCCGTTCGGGCGCACCCCCACCCGGGCCATCTCCAAGGACGAGCTCGATCTCGTCCTGGTCGGCGGAAACGCCGACGCCGCGCACCTGGTGCATGCCACGGTCGAGGACCACGCCGCACGGCTGGCGGAAGTGGTGCGCTGTTTCCTGACGCAACCCGCGTGGCAGGGCGTCAAGCGGATCGTCATCGGCGGCGGCTTCGCGGCCAGCCGCGCAGGGGCGCTGTCGGTGAACCGGGCCGCACGTCTGCTCAAGCTGTCCCGCAGCGGCGTCGATCTGTCGTTGCTGCGCCACGACAGCGACGATGCCGGCCTGCTCGGCTGGGTTCCGCTCGCCCCGGCACGCACGCTCCGCAGCCATGCATTCCTGGCCGTCGATATCGGCGGCACCAACATCCGGTGCGGCATCGTCGCGCCTCGTCTGGAGACGCGCGACGACGGCAGCCGCGCCACGGTGCTCGAGCGCAGCCAGTGGCGTCACGCCGGCGATCGTCCGGACCGCGCGACGACGGTGCTGCGCCTCGCCGCGATGCTCAACGGCCTGATCGCGCATGCACGCACCCGCAGACTGCAGCTGGCACCGTTCGTCGGCATCGCGTGTCCGGGCCGCATCTGCAGCAACGGGCGCATCGCGACAGGCGCGCAGAACCTGCCCGGCGACTGGGAGGACGGCGAATTCCGGCTGGCGACGGCGCTTGCTGAGCATCTCGACAGGATCGGCAGCCGCGCGCCCGTGGTACGGCTGCACAATGATGCCGTGGTCCAGGGACTCAGCGAGCGCCCGCGGATGCTGTCGGTCGCCCGCTGGGGCGTGCTGACCGTCGGCACCGGACTCGGCAATGCGAGTTATACGAACCTGGGTTGCTGAACCGCCTTCGCGAGAGCCGACGACCCCGGTGCTATGCTGCGGCCTCGGGCAACGCCCGTATCCGCGTCCCCCGACCTGAGCCGTCGCCGCGTCGCTTCCCTCCATGCGTGACCGTCCGCTTGCGGGCAACGCTCCGAAGGAAGTGTCGTGCCCGGATATTCCACCCGCATTTCGAACGTCCGCATCGGTGACCACGTCTACCGGCTGCGGACGCTCAGCGATCTCCAGCAATACGCGGACCCGGACGGCGACGGTGCACGTCTGGGAATCTCCTCGGCGCAGTGGTCGCTGTTCGGCCAGGTCTGGCCCTCCGGGCAGGCGCTGGCCACGGTGATGGACGGGATCGACCTCGATGGGCGCCGGATTCTCGAGATCGGCTGCGGCATCGGCCTCTCCAGCCTGGTGCTGCAGCGGCGCGGCGCGGATGTCGTGGCCTCGGACATCCATCCGCTGGCCGACGCGTTCCTGGCCTACAACTCGGCGCTCAATGCGCTCGACGCGGTGCATTACCGGCACATGCGCTGGGACGCGCCGCTCGCGTCCCTCGGTACGTTCGACCTGATCATCGCCAGCGATGTGCTGTACGAGCGCGGCCATGCGGCGAGTCTGGCCGGCGTGGTCGAGCGGCATGCCCGGCCCAGCGCCCAGGTCATGCTCACCGACCCCGGACGCGGCCACAGCGGCACCTTCGGCCGGCTGCTCGCCGACCAGGGGTTCAGCGCCAGCGAGCACCGGCTTCCGGCGATCGAAGGACGCGACGCGGTGTCCGGGCGGCTGCTGCATTACCTCCGCACCGCGAGCGTGGCGTGAGCGTGCCGGCGGATCTGTGCGAGGCCTGCGATGCGGTCTGCTGCCGTCTCACCGTGGTGTTGCAGCCCGACGACGATGTGCCGGCGCGATTTACGGATGTCACCGAGGCGGGCCTGCAGGTCATGGCCCGCGACGACGAGGGCTGGTGCGTGGCGGTGGATGCGGCGCGCATGTGCTGTTCGATCTACGCATCGCGTCCCGAGGTCTGCCGGCGCTTCGCGATGGGTGGTCCCTATTGCCGCGAGATCCGCGCCGAGTACACCGACCGCGGCCTGCGCGGCATTCCCCTCACGATGTACTGAAGGAGCAATCCCCCATGAGCGGAACCCGGAGACCGTCGCAGCAGGCCGGCACCCGTCAGCTGTTCGCCGGCGCACGTACCGCCAGCGAGCGCGCCAGCGCCATGACTAGCGAACGGATCGCGGAGGATATGGCCCGGTTCCGCACGTCCGGCGGACAGGTCGAAGTGCTCGGCACCACCCGCACCCTCACCCGCCTGGATGAAACCGCGCCCCGGGCCCCGGCGCCGGCAGGACCGGGGCGCGGCAAGCGCTGACTGCCGAGACGTCTCGACACCGCGTCGATCCACCGGCGCCGACACTGCGCCTCCCCCTGGAGGACTTCCCATGACGCTCACTCCGCCGATCGAAGCGTTCGACGCCACGCCCTTGCAGGACCGGGTGGTGATGATCACCGGCGGGGCGCAGGGCATCGGCCGCGGGATCGCCCAGGCAGTGCTGGGTGCGGGTGGACGGGTCGCGATCGGAGATCTCGACCGCGATGCGGGTGCGGCCTGTCTCGCGGAGTGGCGGGCGGGCGAGCGCGCCTGGTTCGCGCCGCTGGACGTGTCACGGGAGGCCTCCGTGCGTGGTTTCACGCGCCGCGCACTGGCGCGCTTCGGCCGTCTCGACGGCCTGGTGAACAATGGCGGACCGGCGTCGCCCGAGGTGCCGGAGCTCGCGACGCTGCCGCTGTCGGAGTGGCGCAGATTCATCGACGCGCATCTGACCGGTGCATTCCTGTGCTGCAAGCACGCGCTCCCTGCCCTGCGCGACGCCGGCGGCGCGATCGTCAACATCGCCTCAAGCCGCTCGCTGCACTCCGAGCCGCATACCGAACCCTATGCCGCCGCCAAAGGCGGGCTGGTCGCTCTCACCCATGCACTGGCGATCAGCGAGGGCCCACAGGTGCGCGTGAATGCCATCAGCCCCGGATGGATCGTCGTCGACGACTGGCGCAAACCGGTCGCGCGGCGCACGCCGGCGCTGTCGCGGCAGGACCACCGCCAGCATCCGGTGGGGCGCGCCGGTCGCCCGCAGGACGTCGCTGCGCTCGCGGTGCATCTGCTTTCACCCGCATCGGCGTTCATGACCGGCCAGAACCTCGTCGTCGACGGCGGCATGGCGCGGCGGATGCAGTACGCCTAGTCCAGGCGCGGTGGTCACGCAGCGGGCCGGCGCCTGAACCGCAATCCGCGGACCAGGTGGATTTCATCCGGACCTCCCGCGCGGCGCGACACGATGGCCCCACGTCATCCACGAGGGCCTCGCCATGCATCCGATCCGCACAGTTGCTTCCATCGCCGTCCTTGCGACCCTGGGGCTCGCGTCCGCCCATGCACAGACCTACGGTCCGCAGGACGAAGGGCGCCGGTTCAATGACGGCAGTCGTGTGGTCTGCCAGGACGTCGAAGTCAGGCGCGCCGATTCGGACCCCAACCGGGTCGGTGGTACCGCGGCAGGCGCCGTGATCGGAGGTCTGGTCGGCAATCAGATCGGTAGCGGCAGCGGGCGCAGGATCGCGACGGTCGGCGGCGCGGTTGCCGGTGGCGCGATCGGCCGCAATGTCCAGGGCAACAGCCAGGAAGCGCGTGGCGATCGCATTGTCGAAAGCCGCTGCGAGCGCGTCTATCGCTGAGCCGCGCGCAGCGCATGACCATTGACGCCGCCGCGCAGCCTGTGCGGCGGCGTTGTTTCGACGGGGCCCCAGACCCCGACGCTTCCAACAGGCGGCTTCGCCCCTGCAACGATCAGTCCCGATGAGGTCGATCATTGCAACGCTCGCTCGAATGCAGACTAGGCGCCTCGCCGTCTCGGCCTCATACCGGAGCTCCCATGCCCAATGCATTCCTGGCCATCGCCCGCCGCCGCCGCACGCAGTACGCACTCGGCAAGCAGCTTCCGCTGCCGCAATCCGAGGTCACTGCCCTCATCCAGGAGGCCGTGCGCGAGAGTCCATCGTCGTTCAACTCGCAGAGTTCGCGCGCGGTGATCCTGTTCGGCGCGCACAGTGACCGCTTCTGGTCGTTGGTGAACGATGCGCTGCGCCCGGTGGTGCCGGCCGATGCCTTCGCCCAGACGGAAGCCAAACTCGACGGGTTCTCGGCCGGGGCGGGCACCGTACTGTTCTACGAGGACCAGGACGTGGTGGCCGACCTCCAGACCCGCTTTCCGCTGTATGCCGAGAATTTCCCGGTGTGGTCGGAGCATGCGAGTGCGATCGCCCAGTATTCGGTCTGGACCGCGCTCACCGAGGCGGGCATCGGCGCCAGCCTGCAGCATTACAACCCCCTCCCCGATGCGGCCGTCGCGCGCGAATGGGATCTGCCCGCCAGCTGGCGCCTCCGCGCGCAGATGCCTTTCGGTTCGCACGAAGCGTCGATCGGTGAAAAAAGCTATATCGACGACGCGGTCCGCTTCCGCGTTCATGGGTGAGCCCCGGACGCGGCGCGAACGGAGCGATGGAGCAGCATTCGATTGGAGACGTCGGTAGCGATGCGCTTCGGAGCGCGCCGGCAAAGCAGGCGGCGTTGCAGGGCGGCAGCTGATTGAGGGGACGCGTTTCTCGCCATGACGGCGCCGCCGCGCGGGAATCGGTAGACACGTGGCGGGCAGCACCCGCCGGACGTCTGGTTAGAATCGGGACCCGCCTCGCCTTCCGGAGCTCCCGTGTCCCGACGCCGCCGCACTGCCCCGCTCGCACTCGCGCTCACCGCCGCCCTGCTGCTCGGCGCCTGCGCCTCGGCGCCATCGACGCCGCCGCCGGCCGGCCAGGGAGAGGTGCGGCCTGCGGACGGGGTCTCGGCGTTCTTCGCCCGATACACCGACGACTGGATGCGACGGCAGCCCTCCGCATCTACGGCAAGCCGCTACTTCGACGGCGCCCTGCAAACGGAGCTCGATGCACAGCTCACGCCGCAATCGGCCCAATTCCGCCGCGATACCCTCGCGTTGGCGCAGCGCGGCCTCTCCGAACTCGCGGGCTTCGACCGCGCGCGCATGGGCGATGTGGAGCGTGTGTCGGCCGAGCTGATGGACTGGCAGCTACGCAGCCTTCTCGAAGGCGAGCGCTTCTCGCATTACGAGTTTCCGCTGCAGCAGTTCAGCGGCGCCAACGTCAATCTGCCCAACCTGATGACGGTGGTTCATCCGGTGCGCAGCGTCGGCGACGCGCGCACCTACCTCAGCCGGCTCGGCCAGTTCGAGGCCCGGATGGACGAGGCCACCGCGCGGGCGCGCGAGCTCGCTGCCCGCGACATCCTGCCGCCGCGCTTCATCCTGGATGCGACGATCGCGCAGATGCGCCAGTTCGTCGACGGGCCGGCCGCACGCAATCCGCTGGTCGCCACGTTCGCCGAACGCCTGGCATCGGTGGAGTCGCTCGACCCGGGTGCCCGCGAGACGCTGGTCGCCGAGGCCACGCGGACCGTCGCCGAGCGCGTGTATCCCGCCTGGGCGCGCGCGATCGCCGAACTCGAGTCCCAGCGGTCGCGTGCCGGCGACGACGCCGGCCTGTGGCGCTTCGACGACGGAGCCGAAGCCTACGCCTACCACCTGCGCCGCTTCACGTCGACGCAGCTCAGCGCGGCCGAGATCCATGCGATCGGCCTGCGCGAGGTGGCGAGGATCGAGACCGAGATGGACGCGATCCTGCGGTCGATCGGCCGCGCCGAGGGCAGCGTCGAAACGCGGATCGCGCAACTGCGACGTGACCTCGCCTACAGCAACGACGACACGGGCCGGGCGGCGATCATGGCCGACATCGAAATGATGATGCGCGATGCGGAGCGCCGCGCCGATGCGCTCTTCGACATCCGCCCACGCACCCCCGTGATCGCCCAGCCCTACCCCGAATACCGGTGGGCAAGTGCGGCCGCCAGCTACACGGCGCCGCCCCTCGACGGCTCGCGTCCAGGCGTGTACCAGATGCCCCTGCGCCCCGACCGGCTGACCCGCTTCGGCCTGCGCACGCTGGTCTATCACGAGGCCGTGCCGGGCCACCACTTCCAGATCGCCTTGTCGGTCGAGAACGCCGACCTGCCCAAGTTCCGCCAGACACGGGCGTTCGGCGGCATCTCGGCCTTCAGCGAAGGCTGGGCGTTGTATGCCGAGCGCCTCGCCGCCGAGGAAGGCTGGTACGAAGGCGATCCCGAGGGACGCCTGGGTCAGCTCGACGCCGAGCTCTTCCGGGCGCGACGCCTGGTGGTCGACACCGGTCTGCATGCGATGCGCTGGAACCGGCAGCAGGCCATCGATTACGGGATTCCGCCCTCCGAGGTGGACCGCTACGTCGTGATGCCCGGTCAGGCCACCTCGTACATGATCGGTCAGCTCGAGATCATCCGGCTGCGCGACAAGGCCCGCGATGCCCTCGGCGACCGCTTCGATCCGCGCGCGTTCCACAACCGCGTGTTGCTGACCGGCGTGGTGCCGCTGGAACTGCTCGAGCGCGAGGTCGACGATTTCATCGCAAAGGCGTCGGTCGGCTGAGCGGCATGTCCGGCATTCCGGTACGCAGGTGGGCCATGCCGGCTTTGGCGAGTGCGGCGATCGGTCTGGCCGCGCTGTTGGCCTGGCGCTGGCATGCTGCCGCTGAACAGCAAGCCTTGGCGTCCGACACCGGAGGGGTCACCGGTGCCGCGACGCAAGCTGGGGCGGGACCTGTCGCTTCTGTGCCTGAGGGGCCGTTCGATGCCATGCGACCGCAACTCGAGGCAGCCGCCCACGCCGGGGACGCCGATGCCGCATTCCGATTGGGCCGGACACTCGCGCACTGTATCGACTACACGCCGGTGCCAGGCGGTCGCATGACGGCGATGATTGCAGAGATGGTTGCGGGCGCGGGAAACGCGATCAGGATCGACGGGCGACCGATCGGTGACGATCGCAACATCGATCTGCTGTTGTTCGCACATGCCGAGGCGACCCGCCTGTGTGCAGATACCGACGGGCTTCGCGCGGACCCGCCTGCGGACGGCGCGCTGTACTACGTCACCCTGGCCGCCGAGCGGGGACACCCGGAAGCCATGGCGCTCTATCCGGATGTCGCGTTTCGTGAGTTCAAGAGCCTCTCCGCACTGGTCGATGCTGCCGACGAGGTAGAACGACGACGGAACCGAGCGACGCAGATGCTGTCGGTCGCGGTCCGATCGGGCGAGCCTGCTGCACTCCTGGCGATGTCGAGGGCACACGATGCCGACGGCTGGCTGACGCCCGATCCGGCCCGCGCGCTCGGGTTCTGGCTCGCGTTCTCGGAGACACCCATGCATCGACGCTTCCCCGACAGCCTGACCAGCGAACACGTTCGCAAGCTTGAACAGACGGCATCTGCCGAAGAGCGTGCACATGCGCGTGCGCTTGCTCGTGAACTCCAGCAGCCGGCGGTCGACCCGTCAGAGGCTCCCAGGCAATGACTCCATTTCGATATCAATGGCCTGTCTTTCTCGCAGTTGTGCTGGCTGGATGTAGCTCGCCTGATCGATCGCCACACGTTGAGGCCAGCACAAAACCTGTCTCGACGCCTCACGACCAGGTCCGCGCATTGCGCCAGGACCTGCGCGCAGGGCCGGAGGGTTCCGCCGTCATGGGCCCGCGACGTCACGTCCACGTGGGCGATCAGGACTGGCTGCCGATGACGGACTTCATCCGCGCACATGAAGCCCGCGCGGACGCGGGAGACCCGAAGGCGGCGGCCGCGCTGGGATTACGCCTGGGCGCCTGTCACCGCGTCCTGCGTGACTACGCACCCGAACGTCTGCTACAGGAGTACGAGGACGAGATCGCTTATTCGACACGCGGCGACGATCCGTCCATCAATGAAGTGCGCCGCACCAACATCGAGAACCGTTTTCTCCAGCGTGCCGATCATTACGACGATTGCAGCGTCCTGACACCACATCATCTTGCTCGCGCTGCGCATTGGCTCGAGCAGGCGGCGCGAGCCGGCAATCCCGACGCGCAGCTGCGCTTCGCAGATCTTGGATTGGCCGAATTCGACAGTCGCGAACGCATCGTGCGTGATCCCCGGGAGGCACACCGGCGGCGCGCGCTGGCGAGGTCGTGGCTTCAGGAACGAATCCAGGCCGGAGACGAGCACGCACTCCGCGCCAAGGTGCAAGCGTTGGATGGACGAAGCCTGCTGTTCGAACGCAACGACCGCGAGTTGCGGATCCACGAGTACGCGTTGCAGCTCGCGGTCGCCGAACGCATGGCGCGCTCGGCGCAACCCGCAGGTGTCGCTGAACTCGTGGAAGCGCAACGCCCCGGGCGTCGCGCCGGGCAACAGAACGAGTTCGTCAGACTCTGGGAACAGGGGCCCGGCCGCTATCCCTCCGACGCGTTCCAGGCTGCTGAATGGGCCGAGATCGAGGAAGCCGGGCGGCACATTTATACAATCTATTTCGCGGGCGCAGAAGGTCGCTGAGTCGGAATTGCCGTGCGCACACCACTGGGCGACCGCTTGCAAGGCGGGTCGCGGCCAAGGCACGAGAGATGACGGCTGAAGCGGGATTGCTAGACTGCCCGGCCACCCGCACCGGACCGCACGATGACCCGAGGCAAGTCGGCAGCGCCCGCATCCGAGCCGCGCAGCGCGATCACGCGCCTGCTCAACACCGTCGAGTTCCTCGGCAATCTGCTGCCGCATCCGGTGACGCTGTTCGCGCTGCTGGCGTTGCTGATCGTGCTGTTGTCGGGCGTCTTGGCGGCCTACGGCGTCTCGGTGCCCGACCCTCGGCCCGAAGGTGCGTCCGGGCGCGCCGAGGACGGCATCATCCGCGTGATCAGCCTGCTCGATGCCGAGGGCCTGCGCCGGATCGTCATGGGGCTGGTGACCAACTTCACCTCCTTCGTGCCGCTGGGCACGGTGCTGGTGGCGATGCTGGGGGTGGGCATCGCCGAACGTTCGGGCCTGCTGACCGCCGCGATCAAGGCGCTGGTGCTCGGCGCGCCAAAGAACCTGGTGACCGTGGTGATCGTGTTCGCCGCCGTGCTGTCGAACACGGCCTCGGAGATGGGCTACGTGGTGGTGATTCCGCTGGCGGCGGCGATCTTCCATGCGCTCGGGCGCCATCCGCTCGCGGGCCTGGCGGCCGCGTTCGCCGGTGTGTCCGGCGGCTACAGCGCGAACCTGCTGATCGGCACCGTCGATCCGCTGCTCGCCGGCATCACCCAGGAAGCGGCGCGGTTGATCGACCCGACCTACGAGGTGCACGCGGCGGTCAACTGGTACTTCATGATCGCCAGCACCTTCGTGGTCACGTTTCTCGGCTGGTTCGTGACCACCTACATCGTCGAACCCAAGCTCGGCGCCTTCGATCCGAAGCAGCTCGACCCCGACGCCGAACCGGTGAACATGGATCCGCTGGCCGCGCGCGAGCGTCGCGCGCTGCTGTGGTCGGGCCTGGCGGCCTTGCTGGTCGCGGGTGTGATCGCCGCGCTCACGGTGCCCGCGAACGGCGCGCTGCGCCTGCCCGGCGTCGACGACACCCTGGGCAGCCTGCGCCCGTTCCTCACCGGCATCGTGGTGCTGGTCGCGGTGTTCTTCGCGGTGGCCGGCATCGTCTACGGCGCACTGACCGGGACGATCCGCAACGACCGTGACGTGATCGACGCGATGGCGAAATCGATGGCCACGCTGAGCCTGTACATCGTGCTGGTGTTCTTCGCCGCCCAGTTCGTCGCGTTCTTCAACTGGACCCAGCTCGGCCAGGTGATGGCGGTGCTGGGCTCGAACCTGCTGCAGTCGATCGGCCTGACCGGGCCGCTGGTGTTCCTGGCCTTCATCGCGCTGTGCGGGCTGATCAACCTGTCGCTGGGCTCGGCCTCGGCGCAGTGGGCGGTGACCGCGCCGATCTTCGTGCCGATGCTGATGCTGATCGGCTACAGCCCGGAGGTGATCCAGTCGGCCTACCGCATCGGCGATTCGGTGACCAACCTGATCACGCCGATGATGAGCTACTTCGGCCTGATCATGGCCTTCGCGGCGCGGTACCAGCGCAACCTCGGCGTCGGCACGCTGATCGCGATGATGCTGCCCTACTCGATCGTGTTCTTCATCGGCTGGACCGCGGTGTTCTTCCTGTGGGTCTTCGGCCTGGGCCTGCCGGTCGGGCCCGGCGCGCCGACCTACTACACGCCGGGCTGAGGCCCGGCCTGCGCGAGCCGCCGACGCGCTGACGCCCTGCCGCGCGCCGTGGCAGGCTGGCGACACGCGGCCACGCGGGCCGCCCGCACGGAGACCATGACCACGACCACTGCACGCGCCCGCCTGACGGCACGCACGTCCGGCGCAGACTACCGCGTCGATCTGGACGACGGCGGCGGCCACACCTGGCAGGCCGACGAACCGGCATCCCTCGGTGGCGGCGACACCGCGCCGACACCCGACCACCTCCTGCTCTCGGCGCTCGGCGCGTGCACCGCGATCACGCTACGCATGTACGCCGTGCGCAAGCAGTGGCCGCTGGAGTCGGTGGAGGTCGAGCTCGCCCTCGATCCGGACGGCAAGCCCGCGACGGGCACCGACATCGCCCGCACGATCCACCTCCGCGGCCCGCTCGACGCCGACCAGCGCGAGCGTCTGCTGCAGATCGCCAATGCATGTCCGATCCACCGCCTTCTGACCGGCGAGGTGCGCGTGGCGAGCACGCTGGCCGGCTGATCCACCTGCGTGGTCCGCTCGATGCCGACGGGCGCGAACGGCTGCTGCAGATCGCCAACGCCTGCCCGATCCACCGCACGCTGACCGGCGAGGTGCGCGTCGCGAGCACGCTGGCCGGCCGATCCACCTGCATGGCCCGCTCGATGCCGACCGACGCGAGCGGCTGCTGCAGATCGCCAACGCCTCTCCGATCCACCGCCCCCTGACCGGCGAAGTGCGCGGCGAATACGCTGGCCGATCGATCGAGGCGCGTGCGGAAAACCCCTGCCCCCACAACGCGACAGGGCCGGGATATCCCTGCCCTGTCGCGACTCACCGCTGGCGCCGGATCACCAGATCCGCACGCGGTCCTCCGGCGCCACCCACAGCGCGTCCTGCTCGGTCACGCCGAACGCCTCGTACCAGGCGTTGATGTTGCGCAACGGCGCGAACGCGCGGATGTGCCCCGGCGAGTGCGTGCCGTTGACCAGCTGCTGGCGCAGCGCGTCGTCGCGCCACAGGGTGCGCCACACCTGGCCCCAGCCCATGAACAGACGCTGCTCGCCGGTGAATCCGTCGATCACCGGCGCCGGCTTGCCACCCAGCGAGCGGCGGTAGGCCTCGAGGGCGATGGTCAGGCCACCGAGGTCGCCGATGTTCTCGCCCATCGCCACACGGCCGTTGATGTGCATGCCGGGCAGCTGCGGGAACTCGTAGGCCTCGTACTGCGCGCCCAGCTTGGCCGCCTGGGCCTCGAACTTCGCCGCGTCTTCGGCCGTCCACCAGTCGCGCAGCACGCCTGCACCGTCGGACTTGCGGCCCTGGTCGTCGAAGCCGTGGATGATCTCGTGACCGATCACGCCGCCGATGGCGCCGTAGTTCACCGCCGGATCGGCGTCGGGATCGAAGAACGGCGGCTGCAGGATCGCGGCCGGGAACACGATCTCGTTCTTGACCGAGTTGTAGTAGGCATTGACGGTCTGCGGGGTCATGCCCCACTCGGCCTTGTCGACCTGCTGGCCGATACGTGCACGGCGGAAGTCCCACTCGAACGTCATCGCCCGCTCGGCATTGCCGAACACGTCGCCCGGCTGCACGTCGAGGCCGCTGTAGTCGCGCCACTCGTCCGGATGGCCGATCTTCAGCCCGAAGTTCTCGAGCTTGGCGCGGGCCTCCTTCTTGGTTTCTGGCCCCATCCAGTCGAGTTGATCGAGGCGCGCGCCCATCGCCACTTTCACGTTGGCGACCAGCTCGTCCATCTTGGCCTTGGCGTCGGCGGGAAAATACAGCTCGACGTAGTCGCGGCCGATCGCCTCGCCCATCGCGTTCTCGGCGAACGAGACGCCGCGCTTCCAGCGCTCGCGCTGTTCCGGCTGGCCGGACAGGAACTTGTTGCGGAATTCGAAGTTCGCATCCTCGAACGCCTTCGACAGCAGCGGCGCGGCGTTGTCGGCGGTGTGGAAGGCCTGCCAGGCCTGCAACGTGGCGACATCGGTGTCGGCGTAGATCTGCGCCATCTTCGGAATCGCGGTGTCTTGGCGCACGACGGCGCGCGGCGCCGCGGTCACGCGGGCGGCCTCGAAGAACGTCGCCCACGGGAAGCCGGGCGCCGTGGTGGCGAACGCGGCCAGCTCGACCGGGTTGTAGGTCTTGTCGCGGTCGCGGCTCTCGGCGCGGGTCCAGTGCGCCTCGGCGATCTTCGTCTCCAGTGCGAGGATGGCTTCGGCATTGCCCTTCGGGTTGTCCCAGCCGGCGAGTTCGAGCAGCTGCGCGATGTAGGCCTGGTAGCGCTCGCGCTGCGGCGCGAAGTTCTCGCGCAGGTACATCTCGCGGTCGCCGAGGCCGAGGCCCGACTGGCTCATGTACAGCGTGTAGCGGTCGGGATCGCGCTGGTCGTCGGAGACGCCGACGCCGAAGAAGCTGCGGCCAAAACCGCCGTGGCTCTCGCCCATCAGGCGCGCGAGTGCGTCGTGGTCACCGGCGGCGCGGATCGCCGCGAGCTTCGGCGCCAGCGGCTGCGCGCCGGCGGCTTCGATCGCGGCCTGGTCCATGAAGCCCGCATAGAGCGTGGCGACCTTGGCGCGATCGGCATTCGCGGCGTCGTTGGCCTGGTAGCTCTCGACGAGCCGCCGCACGCGCGCCTCGGACAGGTCGCGCAGGATCAGGAATGCGCCGTAGCTGGACTTGTCCGACGGAATCTCGGTCGTGTCGGCCCAGGTGCCGCTGACGTAGCGGAAGAAGTCCTCGCCCGGGCGGACACTGGTGTCCATGCCGGCGGTGTCGATGCCCCAGGTGCCCATGCGCTGGGCGGCGACCGTGTCACCGCCGCCGGCGCTGCGGCTGTCGTTGATCCGGAACAGCGCCTGCAGGTCGCAGGCGGCATCGAGGCAGGCGTGATCGTCGTGCGCAGCGGCGGTGGCCGAGAAGGCGAGCGCGAGCGTAGTGGCGGCCGATAGCAATGTCTTGTTCAAGATCGATCTCCGGATGGAAGCAGTCGCGGGTGGTCGGCCGGCAGTTTCCGGCGAAACCGATTCCCAAGCATACCGGTCCACGCCCGGATGGGCCCTGTGCCGGAAGTCGGAGGACCCGGCGTCGACCCGGCGCCGCCTCGCGCGGCACCAGGGCGGCCGGCCGTGGTGGATGCGGGCGCCTCATGCATCGAACGCCTCGCGCCGGCCAAGCCGGTCCATCCTCGGCTCCACAGGCCCTGCGCCGGCGATCGAAGACATTGCCTCATCCGGCGCCTCGCGTGTCGCAGCACGGCCCGGCAGCAGGGGATGCGGGCGCGGCCGACGACCAGCGCATCCGCGCGCCATCACGCGCCGCAGCAGGCCCGGATCGTCGTCAGGGCAAGGGCAGGCTGCGGATCGTCTGGGTGAGGCGGTGGGTCGCGCCCGGCGCGAGCTCGACCAGCTCGGCACCCGCGTTCGCGGCCTCCAGGCACAGGAAGCCCCGCCACGCCCCGCCGACGTCGTCCATGCGCGCAGCTCCGGCCTCGCCGGGGTTCCAGACCACGAGGGTGCGGCCGCCGTCGACCTGCAGATCGATCATCCGGTCCGCATCGGGATCGCGGAGGCGGTACCGGCCCGGGGCGTCGGTATAGATGCGGTCGCTGCGGCCTGGATCGCGCGGCTCGTCGAGGACCCAGTCGCCGCGCTGCACATGGGCGGCGTAGCCGTCGTTCTTGTCCAGATAGCGCAGGCCCTCGAGTCCCTGGACCTGCACGCGCGAAACGTCGGAGACCCGGAAATAGGTGTGCATCGCTTGCGAGAACGCGATCTCGTGCGTGCCGCGATTGCGGGTGACCAGGGTCTGCTCAAGCGTATCGCCCACCCGCAGCTCCATCGTGAGATCGAGTTCCAGACCGGCTAGCGGCGGCGGGGCCAGCACGAGGCGGATCGCACCGTCGTCCTCACGCGTCGCGCTCACCACGTGCCAGCGCAGCGTGCGTACGAAGCCGTGCGATGGCAGCGTCTCCGGCTGGCCCTGACGGCCGAAGTACGGCCAGATCACGGGGACGCCGCCGCGGATCGCATGGGGTGGCGGCTTCGCGCCTGGAGACAGCCAGAGCACATCGGTCTGCCCCACCGGCACATACGACAGCAGATGGCCGCCATGCAGGGCCACGGCCGCGGTCGCGGCTGGTGTCTCCACCAGCACCGCGGCGTAGCCGGCGTATTCGCCCAGGCGCACGCCGGGCAGCGAAACGTCGGAGGGGACGACCGGCGTTCGTGCGGATTCGGCCATCCGCTGCCCGTAGTCGGCTGGAAGATCGAAAACGGTGCCGCTGCGCAAGGGGGATCGGGTCATGGCGGTCTCGGACGGAATCGCCTCCGGCGCCGCCGGCCTACCCGCGCATCCGGCAAGAAGGACGGACGCCGTGATCATGGACAGAGCGAAGGCGCGCATCGCGGGCGACCGGAGGGCGGGCCAGCTTAAGCCCAAGTGCGTGCGTTCCCAAGGTCGTCCGGTGCTGCCGCGCAACATGAACCGGCACCGCTCCGGCGCGATTTCATGCAGAGCTCACGCTGGAATGTGATCACGCCTCGGAAAACGGCGCCGCGGATCCCGTCGTGGCTGACAGCGTTGTCGGCGGCGCTTAGCGTCGGTCCTGCGGCCCACTGCCCAACGCACGAAGGAGTACGCCATGGAATGCATCCGCGCGTTTGCGCTCCCGTTTGCAGCCTGTCTCGGTGCGGCGCTATCCGCCGCACCCGCCCACGCCCAGACGCCGGTCTGGGAACAGACCTTCGACGGAAGCTCGATCGACGGCACGGTGTGGACGTTCGACGTCGGCACCGGCTGCCAGATCGGCATCTGCGGCTGGGGCAACAGCGAGCTGCAGTACTACACGAGCCGCCCCGAAAACGCGCGCGTTGAGAACGGCAACCTCGTCATCGAGGCACGCCGCGAGAACTTCGAGGGCAGCCCGTTCACCTCGGCCCGGTTGAAGACCGAAGGGCGTGTGCATTTCAAGTACGGCACGCTGGAAGCGCGCATCCGCACGCCGGAGGTCGGCAACGGCCTGTGGCCGGCGTACTGGATGCTCGGTGCGATCGGCGTCTGGCCCGACCGCGGCGAGATCGACATCATGGAAATCGGCCACGTCGACGGCATCGCCGCCGGCATGGCCAACCGGCGTGTCGGCGGCGCGGTGCACTGGAACTACGGCGGTGGCCATGCCAGCCACGGCGACTTCATGGACTTCCCGGCCGATCTGCACGACGACTACCGCATCTACCGCATGACCTGGGATCCGCAGTTCATCCGGGTCAGCATCGATGGCCAGCAGTACTTCGAGATGGCGATCTCCGACATCGAAGGCGCATCGCTGCACGAGTTCCACCAGCCGCATTTCCTGCTGCTCAACCTCGCGGTCGGCGGCACCTACACCGGCATCTCCGACGCCGGCGGCATCACCGCACCGCTTCCGGGCCGGATGCTGGTCGACTGGATCCGGCTCTACCAAGACCACCCCGACAGCGAACTGCACATCGGCGGCGACAGTGCGGTGCCCGCCGGCCGGTTCGGTGTCTATTCCGAGCAGGCCGGCCTCGCCGGCGCGCTGGATTTCGGTCGCGACGCGGACCTGTTCGTCTGGAACAATCTCGCGCCGATCGCCGCCGCGCCGTTCGAGGGCAACGAGACGATGGCCTTCCGCGCACGCGCGGGCGAGTGGTTCGGGCTCGGCATCCTCACCGACTACCGCAACATGAGCGCCTACGCAGGCGGCACCCTGAAATTCCACATGCGCACCACTACCGCGTCGACCTTCAAGATCGGCATCAACACGTCCTTCGGCGACAGCTGGGTGGACTTCGTCGCCGGTGGCCGGAACTACGGTCTGGTGCGCGACGGGCAGTGGCACGAGGTGGCCATTCCGTTCAGTGCGTTCTACGACCTGGACCTGCACGCGGTCAAACAGATGTTCATGGTCGTCGCCGATCCGCCCGCGCAGGACGTCGAGCTGTTCATCGACAACATCCTCTACCAGAGCCCCTAGGCACACGGGCCAGGCATGGTCGCGCCGTGCCCGGCTCAGAACACCGACAGGCCGGTCATCCGCGTGAAGCGGTGCAGCGCATAGCCACCGAGCAGCGAATTGCCTTTTTCGTCGAGTGCGGGCGACCAGACGCACAGGTTCAGCACGTGCGGGACCACGGCGACGATGCCGCCGCCCACCCCGCTCTTGGCGGGCAGGCCCACGTGGAAAGCGAACTCACCGGCGGCGTCGTAGGTGCCGCAGGTCATCATCACCGCGTTGGTCCGCCGCGCGCGTTCGATGCTGGTCACCTGCTCGCCCGAGGACGGGCATTTGCCCCGGCACGCCAGAAACTGCAGGCTGCGCGCGAGATCGATGCAGTTCATCTTCAATGCGCACTGGAAGTAATAGAAGTCCAATACCGCCTGCACGTCGTTCTTGATATTGCCGAAACTGCGGATGAAATTGGCGAGCGCTACATTGCGATATCCACTCTTGCGCTCGGACTCCCAGATCTCGTCGTCGCGGCCGATGTCCGGATTGCCCGAGCGCTCGCGCATGAAGCCCAGCAACGCGCCTTCGGGATCGTCGTAATGCGAGAGGATCACATCGGCCACCACGATCGCGCCGGCATTGATGAACGGGTTGCGCGGAATTCCGTTCTCGTGCTCGAGCTGGACCAGCGAATTGAACGGATCGCCCGAAGGTTCACGGCCCACTCGCTTCCAGAGATCGTCGCCGGCCTTGTCGAGCGCGAGTGTCAGGGTATGCACCTTCGAGATGCTCTGGATCGAGAATGGCGCGTGCGCCTCGCCCACGGTGTAGATGTCGCCGTTGAGCGTGGCGACCGCCATGCCGAACGTGTCCGGCGGGACCGATGCGAGCGCGGGAATGTAGTCGGCCACCTTGCCCTTGCCCGCGTCGAAGCGCTCGCGGACTTCCGCGTGGATCGTCGACAGGATCTCCTGCAGATCGTGCCGGCTGAGGTCGTGCGGGTTCTGCGGAGGCTTGCGCATCGTCGACTCGGATTTCGGGTTCCGCAGTCTGCGCGCCGGTGGATCAAATCCGTTTCACATGGCGCGGATACGGTCGCTTGACGCCGCACGCGGCAGACTGCACGCCCCCCGCAACGCACGGAGACGACATGGGCATGCTGGTCGACGGCCAATGGCGCAGCGACGACGACGCTCTGGTGGACGACGACGGACGCCTGCAACGGCCATCCTCGGTGTTCCGCAACTGGGTGACCGCCGACGGCGCGCCCGGCCCCACCGGTGACGGCGGGTTCCGCGCCGAGCCCGGCCGCTACCACCTGTACATCGCGCGCGCTTGCCCCTGGGCGCACCGCACCGCGATCTTCCGCGAGCTCAAGGGCCTGCAGGACATGATCGGCCTGTCGGTCACCCACTGGCTGATGGCCGACGACGGCTGGACATTCGCCGAGGGTCCGGGTGTGATCCCCGATCCGATCCAGGGCGCGGACACGGTCTGGCAGCTCTACGTGAAATCCGATCGCGATTACACCGGCCGTGTCACCGTGCCCGTGCTCTGGGACACGCACACCTCGCGCGTGGTCAGCAACGAATCGGCCGATATCATCCGCATGTTCAACAGCGCGTTCGACGCGGTGGGCGCCACACCGGGGGATTTCTATCCCGAGGCGCTGCGCGGCGAGATCGACGCCGTCAACGACCGCGTCTACGACGGCCTCAACAATGGCGTCTACAAGGCCGGCTTCGCCAAGCGCCAGGCTGCCTACGACGAGGCCGTGGCGGGCGTGTTCGACACCCTCGACTGGCTGGAAGCGCGTCTGTCGGCGCACGAATACCTCGTCGGCGACACACTGACCGAAGCGGACTGGCGACTGTTCACGACGCTGCTGCGCTTCGATGCCGTCTACCACGGGCACTTCAAGTGCAACCGGCGGCGGATCGTCGACTATCCCGCGCTCTGGGCCTATACCCGCCGGCTGTACGCACATCCCGCGGTCGCGCCGACGGTCGACATGGACCACATCAAGCGTCACTACTACCAGAGCCACCGCCATATCAATCCGACCGGCATCGTCCCGGAGGGGCCGGCGCTCGATTTCGCGCTCGACGACACGGCGTAGATCGACGCGCGTCCAGCGCGCCCCACGAGCGTCCTCAACCGCCGGTCGAGGCCATGGCGGCCGGCGGCACTTCGTAGAGTTCGAGCGGCAGATCGTCGGGATCGGCGAAGAACGTGAAACGCCGGCCGGTGTACGGATCGACGCGGACCGCTTCGACCTCGATCCCGACCGCGGCCAGGCGCCGGCGCCAGGCCTCGACATCGTCGACCGAGAACGCGAGATGCCGCAGCCCGCGCGCCTCCGGCCACGAAGGCCGGGGCGGCGCACCGGGAAACGAAAACAGCTCGAGCTGCCCGCCGTCGGGCAGCGCCAGATCGAGCTTCCACGAGTCACGGTCGTCGCGGTGGTGCTCGGCCACGACCGCGAGCCCGAGCACGCCGGTGTAGAACGCCTTCGAGGCCGCGTAATCGCCGCAGATCACCGCGACGTGGTGGATGCCGCGCAGCACCGTGTCAGCGCGCGGCCAGTGCGAAACCGATCGCCGCGCGCACCGCCGCGACCTGGGCCGCATCGCATTCGGCCGGTGTGGTCCGCGGACTGTCGGGATAGACCTCGGTCGTGGTGACGAAGGGCGCGTCACTGAAGCCGACGCACAGGCCCAGTTCGTGGACGGGATATTCGATCAGGCCCGGCGCGGTCGCCGGCGTGCCGATCAGCGTGCCGTCCGCATCGGACGGTGCGATATGCGCCACCTGCGCGACCGCCTCCAGGATCGCCTGCTGGAACCCGGGTTGCGGTCGCGCCGTGTCGCCCACCAGATAGAAGCCGTCCGGAATGGCGCCCGGCACGAATTCGACGCCGTCCCGGGCCGCGAGCGCCGGCCGGAACTCGGTCTCGTCGCTGTCGGTGGTTTCGTGCAGGTCGATATGCACGCGCACCCGATGACGCACCGGGCCGAGCCAGTCGATCAGCGCTGCCGCCTCGGCCGACGGACTCCCGGGGCGGAAGGACCGGTTGGGATCGACCGCATCGCGGTTCCAGCGCTGCACACGCTCGAAGGCCCACGGGCTCACGCAGGGCACCACGATCCGCTGGATCCGACCGGCATGCTCGCCGGCATGGTGCTCGGCGAACTCGAGAGCGCCGTGCACACCACTGGTCTCGTATCCGTGCACGCCGCCGGTGACCAGGGCGATCGGCAGGGCCGGGTCAGTCTCCCGGCTGCGCAATGCGAACAGCGGGAACGTCTCCCCGTCGTAGGCCACCTCGCCGTAGCGCAGCACGTCCCATGTCGCGCGCAGACGCTCCACGCGCGGCAGCACGGTCTCCGCGTACACGCGACGCCTCTCGAGACGGCTGCGCCATTGCGCCCGCTCCGCGTCGCCCCAGGGCCGGCCGGGCGTGCCGATCGCGGTGAATGCGGGCGTGGCGACTGGTGAAACGGACATGGCGCACTCCTGGATCCGGGTCCGGGACTGTACACGCGGCCTCGCGCGTACCGTGAGCGCCGGCGGTTCGCGTGTCCTGCTGCTGGCGGCGGGCGTGATCTCAGCCGGCGCGCGCGTGCCAGGCGCGCAACAGCGCGGCCTCGCGCTCGCGCGTCATGCCGGCACGCGGCGCGCGCTGCCGGTCTCCGGGCAGGGCGCGGTACCAGGCGAGCAGATCCGCCACCGTCGTCGCCAACGGACGGAAGGTCAGTCCGGCGGCGATCGCGCGCCGGTTGTCGACCTGGCCGTAGCCTCCGAAGGCGTGGTCCTGCGAGAACCAGATCGGCAGATCGGCGCCGAAGGCCACGCCTTCGGCGTGCAGGAACGCGGCAGGCACATGGGTGTACCGGATCGCCCCGCCCGTGACCGCATGCGCGCCGTGGACCAGGGCATCGGTGCCCAGGCGGAAGTCGGGACCCGTCGCATTGAAGGTACCGCGCGTGCGCGTTTCCGCCAGGCGCACCACCCACTCGCCCAGGTCCCGGCCGTCGACGAACTGCACGGGATCACGGCCGTCGCCGGGCACCAGCATCTCGCCCCCATCCGCGACCCGCAGCGGCCAGTAGCTGAAGCGGTCGGTTTCGTCACGCGGCCCCACGATGTAGCCCGGGCGCACGATGCTGACCTGATCGCCGAACTGCCGCCGGGCCTCCGCCTCGCTGGCCGCCTTCAGTGGACCGAACAGGTTCGCGACATCGGCCTGGAGCGTGGCCGAGGTTTCCGCCATCGGGTCGGCGCCCGTGTACTTCGCAACCGCGGCGTCCTCGTCGATGCCCGCCCGGCTGCCGTCGGCATAGACGGAGATCGACGAGATGAAGATGTAGTGCCCCACGCGGCCGGCGAGCACGCCGCCGGCATCGCGCACCCAGGCCGGCAGCGTGGTGGGATTGTCGATGCACACGTCCCACTCGCGGCCGCGCAGCGCATCCAGCTCGCCCGCGTTGCGGTCGCCCTGCAGCTGCTCCACCGCGCCCGGCCACTCGGGCGTGGGACGCCGGCCGCGGTTGAACACGGTGACCTGGTGCCCCCGTGCCAGCGCGTACGCCACCTGGAACGGGCCGGTGAAACCGGTGCCGCCGAGGATCAGGATGCGCAGCGGACGCGTCGCGCGCGCGACCGGAGGCGAAGCGGCCATCCCGATCGACGGCAGAGCGCCGGCAGTGGTGGCGAGGGCGGCGAGTTTCAGCAGGTCACGACGGCGGGTAGGCATGACGGCTCCAGGCAGGGTGCCTCGCCACGCTGGCGACGGCGTGGCGCGAGTCTGGAAGGCGGGCGCCGTGGCGACACCTGCCGGAAGTCGGGAGGCCGACCGTCACCCGGCCGTCGCCCCCGCCCCTCGATGCGTCGCGCGCGCGACGCAGCCCGGCCCCGCGCGCATGCCTCGAACGCGGCGTGGGCGCTCAGCCGGGTTCGCCCAGATGCGTGCGGAACCAGTCGAGCGTGCGCGTCCAGGCCAGCTTCGCGGCAGCCTCGTCGTAACGCGGGGTCGAATCGTTGTGGAACCCGTGGTGGGTGCCCGGGTAGATGTGGGCCTCGTACGGAGTGCCCGCCGCCTTCAGCGCGGCCTCGTAGGCGGGCCAGCCTTCGTTGATGCGCGGGTCGTTCTCGGCCAGATGCACCAGCAGCGGCGCCCGGATGCGCGGCACGTCGTCCGGCCGTCCCTGGCGTCCGTAGAACGGCACCGCCGCGCCCAGCTCCGGGTACGCCGCAGCGGCGGCGTGCGAGACGCCGCCGCCGTAGCAGAAGCCGGTGATGCCGACGCGATCGGTGGTCAGCGGACTGGCGAGCAGGAACTCGATGGCCGCGAAGAAGTCGTTCATGAGCTTCTCCGGGTCGACGGTCTGCTGCAGCTCGCGGCCCTTCTCGTCGTTGCCGGGATAGCCGCCCACCGAGGACAGGCCGTCGGGCGCCAGCGCGACGAAGCCGGCCTTGGCCACGCGCCGGGCGACGTCCTCGATGTAGGGGTTCAGGCCCCGGTTCTCGTGCACCACGACCACCCCCGGCTGCGGCCGTTCGGCCTTCGCCGGTCGCACCAGGTATCCCCGCACCTCTCCGTGCCCGTTCGGCGACGGATAGCGGATGTACTCGGCCACGATGTCCGGATCGGTGAACTGGATCTGCTGCGCCAGCGCATAGTTCGGCGCCAGCGAGGCCAGCAGCGCGGTCGCGGTGAGGCCGCCGACGGCGAACCGCGCGGCGCGGTCGAGGAAATCGCGCCGGCTGATCCGCCCGTGCACGTAGAAGTCGTAGAGCTCGAGCAGGTCGGGATGGAAATCGCGTGCGGTGAGTCGGGACATGGCGGTGCTCCGGGCCGGCAGTGGAGTCCGAGTGTACGGCGCGGGCCGACTGGCGGATCCGCGACCCGCTGTGCGCACAATAGACGGCATGGACCCCGTGCCCGGACTCGACCTCGCACTGCCGCCGTTCGACCTGCTCGACGACGCCGGCCGCGAACGCCTGCAGGCCAGCGTCGACATCGGGTTCCATGCGGCCGGCACCACGCTGATCACCGCAGGCCAGGCTTCGGCCCACGTCCACGTGATCCTCAAGGGCCTCGTGCACGCCTACCAGACCGAGGGCGGCGGCGAGCGCCGCTTCGCCGACTACGGCCCCGGGGACGTGTTCGGCGCATGGGCGGTCATGGCCGGACGCGCGCGCCTGAGCTATCGCGCCGACGGCGACGTGCTGAGCTTCCTGATTCCGGCCGAGGTGTTCCGCAGCCTGGTCGACGATTACCCGCGCTTCGCCGCCTACTTCAACGAGGGCCTGGCGGTGAAGGGCCAGCTGGCAGGCGACGGACGCGATCGGCGCGAAGCGGGCGAGCTGATGGTCACCCAGGTGGGCGAGGCGCAGCTGGCACCTGCCGAGCACGTCACGGCCACGACCTCGATCGCCGATGCCAGCGCCCGGCTGCGCGCGCGGCGGGTGGACTGCCTGCTGGTCGACGACCCCGTCCACGCGGAACCGGGCATCGTCACCCGGACCGATCTGCTCGAAGCCCTCACCGTCGACGGCCATGCCCTGGACGCGCCGGTCGGCCCGCTGGCCAGCCGCCCGCTCGTATGCGTCGGCACCGGCGAGGTCTTGTTCCAGGCCCTGATCAGCATGACCGAGCGGCATATCGACCGTGTGGTCGTGCGCGCCCGGGACGGCGCGATCACGGGCACGCTCGGTATCGCCGAGGTGCTGTCGCATTTCGCCAGCCATTCGCACCTGGTCAGTCTGCGGCTCGCGCGCGCGACCACGCTCGAGGAGGTCGCCGGGGCGGCATCCGGCATGACCGCGCTGGTGCGCAGCCTGGCCGCCCACGGCGCCCGCATGCCCTACCTCATGGAGCTGGTGAGCGCGCTCAACAGCCGGATCATGGGCCGCATCTTCGAGCTGGTGGTGCCGGCGCCGCAGCGCGAGCGTCTGTGTTTGCTGGTGATGGGCAGCGAGGGGCGACGCGAACAGTTGCTCAAGACCGACCAGGACAATGCCCTGGTGGTCGCCGACGAGGGCGACTGGACGGGCCTCGATACGGCCATGGAGCGCTTCAGCGCCGCACTGGCCGACGTCGGCTATCCGCCCTGCCCCGGGCGCGTCATGGTGAACAACCCGCACTGGCGCATGACCGCCGCGGGCTGGCGGGCGCGGATCGACCACTGGCAGCGGCAGCACGGCGGCGAGGCGGCGCTGGATCTCTCGATCGCGATGGACGCCCGGCCGGTCGCCGGAAACACCGCCTTGTTCGTTCCGATCAAGCAGCGGCTGATGGCCCTGGGCGAGGACGAGATCCTGCTGCACCACCTGGCCGGCGCCACGCTGGCCTTCGAGCCGCCGCTGACCTTCTTCGGTCGCGTGCGCAGCGCAGCCGACGGCACCGACGTCAAGAAGGGCGGAATCTTCCCGGTGGTACACGGCGTGCGCTGCCTGGCCCTGCGTCACGGCATCGAGGCGACAGGCACCGTGGAGCGGTGCGAGGCGCTCGCTGCGCGCGGGGAACTGTCGGCGGCACTGGGCCGCGACCTGCCCCAGGCGCTCAACGTGTTCCAGCGCATGCGGCTCGATGCCCAGCTCGCCGCGCTCGACGCGGGCCGCGTACCCGACAACCGCATCGACACCGAGCGCCTGCGCCGACTGGATCGCGAGCTGCTGCGGGACGCCTTCCACGTGGTGAAGGACTTCCGCGAGCACGTGCGCCGCACGTTCCACCTGACGGAGTGACGGTGGGCCCCCTGCACCGCTGGTGGCTGCGTCGGCAGCATGGCGCAGGCGACTGGGCCCGCCTGTTGCAGCCGGTCGCGCGCGACGAATGGGTGAGCCTCGATCTGGAGACCACGGGGCTCGATCCGCGCCGTGACCATGTCCTCAGCCTCGCCGCGGTCCCGGTACGCGCCGGACGGGTGCAGCTGTCCGAGCGCTTCGAGTGCCGCATCCGCCCCGATCGCGCGTTCGGCATCGAATCGATCCGCCACCATCACATCACCCCGGACGAAGCCGCAGGCGGCATGTCGGTCACGCCCGCCGTGCGTGCATTCCTGATGTGGCTGGGCAGCCGTCGCCTGCTCGGCTATCACCTCGCGTTCGACCTCGCGATGCTGGCGCCGCACGTGCGCGCGGTGACCGGATTCCCGCTGCCCCACCCACACGTCGAACTCGCGTCCGCCTATGCCCGGCGCGCACGACGCGCCCGTCCGGACGTGCCGCCGAACCTCGAACTGCCGCGCATCGCCGAGGAGCTGGGCGTGCCGGTGCTGGGGCGACATACCGCGCTCGGGGACGCGACGACCGTCGCCCTGTGCTGGCTGGCACTCGACGAACGCGCGCGTATCGTGCGATGAGTCCGACACCGCGCTTGGCACGGCGTGGCCCTGCGCGCCGACCCGATCCACATTTGGCTGGCGCCCCGCGGATCTTGCTCCTGCTGAGGCGCAGCGAGCAAAGAGCGTGGCGCTGGATGCGCCGCCGACCTGTTTTTCCTGTCACGGAGTCGCGATGCGCCTGATCCTCCTCGGAGCCACCGGTCTCGTCGGCCGCCACGTACTGCAGCGTGCGCTGGACGACCCGCGCGTCACGCGCGTGGTCGCGCCGGCGCGCCGAGCCCTGCCCGGCCATCCGAAACTCGACGCGCCGCAGGTGGATTTCGACCGGCTGCCCGACGCTGCATGGTGGGCAGCCGATGCGGTGATCTGCACCCTGGGCACGACGATGCGCGCGGCGGGCTCGCGTGCGGCGTTCCGCGCGGTGGATCACGACTATCCGCTGGCCGTCGCGCACTGCGCGCGCCGCCACGGCACGCCGGCCTTCGTGCTGAATTCCGCGATGGCGGCAGATGCGCATTCGCGGTTCTTCTACAACCGCGTCAAGGGCGAGATCGAGGACGCACTGCGTGCGGTCGGTTTCCCCTCGCTCACCCTGGTGCGGCCCGGGCTCATCGGCGGTCAGCGGGACCCGCCGCGCCCCGCCGAAGCCATGGCCGCACGTGCGCTCGGCCTGTTGCACCCCCTGCTGCCGCGACGCTGGCGGATCAGTCCCGCGCCGGTCATCGCCGCCTGCATGCTCGAGGCCGCGATCGCCGGTCGGCCCGGCGTCCACATGGTCGAGGCCGACGCACTGTCGACGCCCGACTGAGGCCGTGTCAGTCGGCGGGCAGCCCGTCGCCGGGCTGCAGCAGCGGCGGCGAGGCGATGAAGGTCTCCGGATACTTGATGCCGGCGCCGGTGTTGAGCGCCACCACGCGCTCGCCGGCGCGGATCCAGCCGGTCTCGCGGAGCTGGCGCGCGGCGGCGAACAGCGCCGCGCCTTCCGGACACACGAAGGTGCCTTCGAGGCGCGCGGCGTCGCGCTGCGCAGCCAGCAGATCGTCGTCATCCACGGCCACGGCGCAGCCTCCGGTCGCATAGAGCGCATCGAGCACCAGGAAATCGCCGAGCGCCTTGGGTACGTTGAGCCCGAACGCCACCGTGCGCGACCCCGCCCAGAATTCGGAGTCCGGTGCCCGGCGGGTCCAGGCATCGACGATCGGCGCGCAGCCGCTCGCCTGCACCGCGACCAGGCGCGGCAGCGGGCGCGCAGGATCGAGCCACCCCAGCGCGCGCAGCTCGTCGAAGGCCTTGCGCAGGCCGATCAGTCCGACGCCGCCGCCCGTGGGATACAGGATGACGTCCGGCAGGCACCAGTCGAACTGCTCGGCGAGTTCGAGCCCCATGGTCTTCTTGCCCTCGATCCGGTAGGGCTCCTTCAGCGTCGAGGCATCGTAGAGTCCGCGCTCGGCCACCGCGTGCGCGACGATCTTGCCCGCGTCGCTGATCAAGCCGTCGACCAGGTACAGCGCCGCGCCCGCGATCGCGACCTCGTTGCGGGTGATCGACGGCGCATCTCGGGGCATGACGATGGTCGCGTGGATGCCGGCGCGCGCGGCATACAGCGCCCAGGCCGCGCCCGCGTTGCCGTTGGTCGGCATCGCCAGGGCGGTGACGCCGAGTTCCCGTGCGCGCGACACGCCCACCGTCGCGCCACGCGCCTTGAAGGACCCCGTCGGCACGATGCCCTCGTCCTTCATCGAGAGCGCGTCGATCCCGAGCGCCCGGCCCAGCCGCGGGAGCGGCAGCACCGGGGTGCCACCCTCGCCGAGCGAGACCACATGCCGTGGATCGCGCACCGGCAGCAGTTCGTGCCAGCGCCACAGGGTGGAGGTTCGCCCGGCCAGCGCCGAGCGTGGCACCGCATCGCGCAGCGCGTCGAGGTCGTAGACCGCGAGCAGCGGCGCGCCGACGGCGCTCAGCTGCTGGATGCGGTCGGCGTCGTAGCGCAGGCCGCTGCGCGGGCAGACCAGGTGGGACAGGAAGCTGAAAGCGGTCATGGGCGGTTCCGTCGATGTGCAGGCGGAGCCTAGCGCCATGCGCACGCCGGGCGTCGGTCCGAGCGACCGTATGGGTCCGGCTGCCACCGGCACCGCGACGACAGCCATGCCCTCGGGGTGTGCTCGCCCTGCGGCATCCCGAGGATCGACGAGAGAACGCGCCCTCCTCGGCACGCCTCGCCGGAGCGACGGACCGCACCGCGTCGCAGCCGGCTGCCGCCGGCACCGCGACGACAGCCATGCCCTCGGGGGTGTGCTCGCCCAGCGGCATTCCGAGGGTGGACGAGAGAACGCGCCCTCCTCGGCACGCCTCTCGCCAGACCTCGCCGGAGCGACGGACCGCGCCGCGTCGCAACCGGCTGCCGCCGGCACCGCGACGACAGCGATGCCCTCGGGGTGCGCTCGCCCCCGTGGCATCCGGAGGATGGACGCGAGAACGCGCCCTCCTCGGCACGCCTCTCGCCAGACCTTGCCGGAGCGACGGACCGCGCCGCGTCGCAATACGCGCGCCGCATGCGCACAGGCATGGCCGATGGTCTATTGCCGGCTGCTCCGGCAGGCCTAGACTGCACTGACCGGCCTGACCACTGACGGCCGCGGAGCGGATCGATGCGCGCCTGCTGGCTTGCCGCCGTGTTGATGATCGCCTTGCAGGGCGTCGCATCTGCTGCGCCCGCCACGACCGACACGCCGCCGCCACCGTCCCGGATCCTGGCGATCCCGCCCGAGCTGCGTCAGGCGTTCCGGCAGGCGGTGAACGACCGCAGCACGGCGCCGCAGGTGCGGCTCGACCTGATGATGCGCTTCCTCTTCGAGGGTGAAGGCGGACTGGGCATGACCTACGACCATGCCGCGACCCACACCGTCGAGGAGGCGTACCGGACGCGCAAGGCCAATTGCCTCACATTCACGCTGCTCTCTCTGGCGCTCGCGCGCGAAGCGGGCCTGGACGCCCAGGCCCAGCAGATCGACGAGGTGCTCTCGTGGCGTCAGGAGAACATGCACCTCGTGCGCTCGAATCACGTCAACACGGGGCTTCGCGTCCAGCAGCGCCGTTATACGATCGACGTGGCCTCGAACGAAATCCTGACGCGCGCGCCACCGCGCGCGATCGGCGACGCGGCCTTGCTGGCGCTGTACTACAGCAACCGGGCGATGGAGCTCGCCATCGAAGGCCACTACACCGCCGCAGTGCCATACATGTCGGCATCGCTCGCACTGGATCCCGACTCCGCACACGGGCTCAACAATGCAGGCGTGGTCGCACTGCGCAGTGGCGATGCGGCCACCGCCGAAGCGCACTACCGCGCCGCGCTCGAACGCGAGCCCGAGCACTGGGGTGCGCTCGCCAACCTGTCGCACCTGTACGAGCGGCTCGGCGACGTCGCACGCGCCCGGCCACTGCGTCAGCGCAGCGACCGTGTCCTCGCACGCGATCCCTTCCATCAATTCATCGTCGGCCACCAGGCCGAGAGCGCGGGCGATCCTGCAACGGCGGCTGCGCGCTACCGTCGCGCGATCCGGTTGCATTCCGGCGAGCATCGCTTTCATTCCGCGCTCGCCCGGACGCTCCTGCAGCAGGGCGACACTGCCGGGGCGATCAAGGCATTGACCGCCGCGCGACGGCTCGCCGACGCGGAGGGTGGTGCCCGGTACCAGGCGAAACTCGACCGGCTCAGAACCGCCGGCGCGACACCCCGGCGGTGACGCGCGCGCGCCGGGAGCCGAAGCACAACGTGAGGCGGGCAGACGCCCAGTGTGGCGCCCCAGGGCGGCAGTTCCCCCGTCGTCGGTCCCATCGACGCGGATCTGGGACGTCCAGTCCCTGACGCCGATACGCAGTGCGAATGCCAGCCCTGCCTGGCTTCTCCGCACGCACCCCCGAGCCGCGTTCCACCGTCGTGCCCACTATGCCGCGTGCCCAGGCGCTGTACGGGGCGTGGCCGCAGCACCGTTGAGCGGCCTGCTGTCCTGAAAACGGGCCAGGCTCACAGAACCATGACCCTCGTATTGCGGTCGCATTTCATTCCTGTTAAGCCTGCTGCAGCGCAGCACATGGGCAACACGCTGGCGCGGAACGGGGGGGAACCGATCCGAATCCGAGGACACGCAGCGCATGGAAGACCGCAACTTGCAGTTCGCACCGACCCGGCTGGCCCGGGCCATCAGCTTCTCGCTCGCACTTGCCACGGCCGGGATGGCGATCCCGGCGTCCGCGCAGACGCCTGCGCCATCGCCGCCGCAGCAGGAGGCCACGTCGCTGGACACGGTCTCGGTGCTCGGCACCCGCAGCCAGCCCCGCTCGGCGGCGTCGTCGGCCGCGCCGATCGACATCCTCGGCGGAGACGAGTTCCGTGCGCAGGGCGCGACCGACGCGCTCGACCAGCTTCGGGTGCTGGTGCCGTCCTTCAACGTCAGCACGATTCCGATCGACGACGCGGCGAGCCTCGTGCGCCCGGCCAACCTGCGCGGGCTGCCACCCGACAACACCCTGGTGCTGGTCAACGGCAAGCGCTTCCACCGCTCGGCGGTCATCACCTTCCTCGGTCACGGCCTGTCCGATGGGGCACAAGGGCCCGACCTTTCGGTGTTTCCGTCGCTGGCGCTGGAACAGGTCGAAGTCCTGCGCGACGGCGCCGCCGCGCAATACGGGTCCGACGCGATCGCCGGCGTGATCAATTTCGGCCTCAAGCAACGCCGCGAGGGCGGCGCGGCGGAAGTGTTCGCCGGCCAGTTTTACGAGGGCGACGGCTTCACCACCCAGTACAGCGCACAGGTCGGCCTGCCGTTGACCGAGCGCGGTTTCGCCACGCTGACCGCGGAATGGCGCAGCGCCGATGCCACCTCGCGCAGCGTGCAGCGCGACGACGCCGCCGAAGCCGCCGCGGCCGGCTACCCCGGCGTCCCCGACCCGGCGCAGATCTGGGGCTCGCCGAAGATCAAGGACGATCTCAAGGTCATCGCCAATCTCGGGATTTCGGCCGAATCGGTCGATCTGTACCTGTTCGGCAATTATGCGAGGCGCGAAGTGGACGGCGGTTTCTACTACCGCACGCCGACCTCACGATCGGGCGTCTACTCCAACGATGGCGGACAGACCCTGCTGGTCGGCGACCTCACGGGCGTCGGCGGATGCCCGGTGATCCCGCTTCGCGACGGGGGCGGAGCGCTGCTGCCCTACGCGGGCGTGGGCGCTGCAGTCGCCGCGCTGCCCTCGAACTGCTTCACGTTTCTCTCGGTGTTCCCCGGGGGCTTCACACCCCGCTTCGGCGGTGAGCTCAAGGACAGTTCGGTCGTCGCCGGCGTCAAGGGCACCTGGGGCGACTGGCACTGGGACGCCAGCGGTACCCACGGGCGCAACCAGGTCGACTTCACCATCCGCAATACCGTCAACGCCTCGCTGGGGCCGAACCAGCCGGACGGCTTCTTCTTCTCGCCCGGGGGCAACGTGCAGACGGAGACCGGCTTCAACCTCGATGTGGGCCGTGATTTCGAGACCGCGTTCACCCGGGGGCCCCTGAGCCTGGCGCTGGGTGCGGAGTGGCGCAAGGAGGCGTTCGAGATCCGTGCAGGCGATGCCGCCTCGACCGGCATCGGCCCCCTGACCGAGCAGGGCTTCGCGCTCGGGTCCAACGGCTTCAACGGCTTCAGCCCGCGCACCGCCGGCAGGTTCGACCGCAGCAATTGGGCGGTCTACGTGGATGCGGAAGCGCGTTTCACGGAGCGCCTGTTGCTGGCCGGCGCGCTGCGCTACGAGGACTTCGATGATTTCGGCGACACCACCAACGGCAAGCTGACCGCGCGCTACGACGCAACGGATGCCTTCGCCTTGCGGGGCGCGATCAGCACCGGGTTCCGTGCGCCGACGCCCGGCCAGGCCAACATCAGCCAGATCACCACTGCCTTCGCCGGGACCGGGCTGGTCGACATCGCCACGCTCCCCCCCACCAATCCGATCGCCGCATTGAAGGGCGCGCAGCCGCTGACGCCGGAAGAGTCGATGAACTACTCCGCGGGGCTGGTGTGGAACAGCGGCGACTGGCTGGTGACCATCGACGGCTATCGGATCGAGGTGGACGACCGCATCGCATTGAGTTCGAGCTTCGAACTGAGCGACGCTGAGCGCGCGGCACTGGTGGCTTCGGGCAACCCGGAGGCGGCCTCGCTGACCTCGGTCACCTATTTCGGTAATGCCTTCGACACCACCACGACGGGCCTCGACGTGGTGACCAGCGTGGAGACCGACCACTTCGGCGGCACCACGACCTATTCCCTGGCCGCCAACTGGAACCGCACCCGCGTGAACCGCTTCAATCCGGATTTCGTCGACGAGGCCCGGGTCTACAAGATCGAGGAGTCCCTTCCGCGAACCAAGGGTTATCTGAGCGTCAACCACCGGCGCGACGTGTTCCACGCCAACCTGCGCCTGGCGTACTACGGGTCCTGGTACGAGGACCACGTCGACAGTGCGGTGATCCGGGTCGAGGACGGCGGCCTGCCGATCTACGACGGCAGCGCGGTGATCGTGGACGCCGAGATCGGCTGGACGTTCGCGTCGGGCCTGTACCTCAGCCTCGGCGCGCAGAACCTCCTGGACAAGGTGCCGGTCGACAATCCCTGGGGCGCATCGGTGGCGGGCGCCGCATACCCCGTGCATTCGCCCTACGGCTTCAACGGCGGCTTCTATTACGCGCGCGTCGGCTGGACGTTCTGAGCCTCCCCGGCCTGCGGGTGGCCGCAGGCCGGGTGAGCGTCACCACCGGGACACCGGCCGGAAACGGGCATCGGGCATGCGTGGCTGCCCGTTTGCCGGCCCGGCGCGCGCATCCGGCGGTCATGCGGAGCCACGCTGACGAGTGGCCGGACGCCCCGGTGTCGTCGACGCGGGTGTGCCTGCCGGCACCGGCCGCCCTGGCCGCAAGCCCGCGCTACGGAGGTCTCGGAGCGACAGCCGGTTTGTGGGCGGGCGTTCAGGTCCGTCTGCGTCGCCGCGCGAAAGCGCGTACCATGGTCCGGCACCGGATCCGCCGCGCATGCACCACGCCGCACCGGTCGCCCCGCGCCCGTCGCGCCGCCCGCTTCGCGGATTCCCCGCTACCAGGCCCTGGCCGCCCCGGCCGGACCGCTGATTCCGTACCGCAGGCGGCCCTGTCCGCATCGGCCCGGTCCAACACCTTCGTGCCCGTCCCGGCCCAGCCGGATGCGGGCGCACCGCACCATCCGCAATGGAACGATTGGAGGCTTCATGTCCACCAGCACCAAGCCCGCAGCACCCCAGAAGGCCCCGCTGCCGACCGCCGAACGCAAGTCCAAGCAGGCCCCGACGCTGAGCCATGACCGCATCGCCGCGGACATTGCCGCATTCCGCAAGGCAGGGGGCAAGGTCGAAGTGCTCGGCAACACCCCGATCCAGCGCCGTGTCACGCCCGCCAGCGGCGCGGCGGTGACACCCGCCGTAGCCGCGCCCGCCGCGGCGACCCGCGCGCGTCGCTGATTCCCCACGCCGCAGAAGGAGACGCCCACTTGGCGAAGATCAATTACGGATTCGAAAAGCGTCAGCGCGAGCTGGCCAAGCAGAAGAAGCAGGACGCGAAAGACGCGCGCAAGCGCGAAGCGCGCGCCGCCAAGGCGCCGGAGCAGGAGCAGGACGACGGCATCGCGTCCGCGCCGGACGCGTCCGAGCCTGTCCCGGCCGCCGCAGACGCCCCCGACACCGCTGCGCCGCGAGTGCACCGGCGCACCACGCCCGGCAGCTGACTCCCGTTCCAACCCGGTCCGCGGCGCCGGTCGCCGCGGCTTGCGTGCCGCGTATCGCGGCACGCGCGCTTTCCATGCTCGCAGCATCCTGCCTGTCGCAGAGGTCGTGCAGACGGGCCTAGCCGGACGCGCCGGTGTTTCCGGCGCGCAGGCTCCACGAGGCCAGTCCGACCGCAAGGAGCCCGATCGCTGCGCCAGGCCACGCGCCCAGCGCCAGCGTGGCGCCCAGGCCCGTATACAGGGCCACGCCGCCCAGCACGATGCGAGCGGTCCCGTGCGCAGCCGGCACGTCCCGCGTGCGCCGCAGTTCGAAGCGGACGACGGCGAGGATCACGGGCGCGACCATCGCCAGGCACAGCGCGATCCAGCAGCCACGACCGAGCCAGAACCCGGGCTCGCCCGGCATTCCTGCATCGATCGGAAGCCCGAGCCGCAGCCCGACCCAGGCGGCCGGCAGCTCCGCGAGCTTGTGCCACAGATACAGCGGCATGCCGAGCGCCCCGAGCACGGCGATCGTCCGCGCAGGTGTGTGCCCTGCCAGCCACCGCCGCGCCGGGCGTTCGAGCAGCAGCACCGCGCCCACCTGAAGCCACATCACCCCGACCAGCGCGATCGTGGGCGGCAGCATGTTGTTGCCTGCCAGCGCCACGCCCACCATCGCGGTCGGGTAGCCGCTGGCCAAGGCGAGGATCAGCCAGACGGCGCCCAGCACCACCAGACCCAGGCCGGCCGCGACGCCGCGGAACCGCCCGCGGCGCCACGCGATTCCGAGCTGTTGCGGTATCAACCAGACCACCAGCATGTTGATCCAGCCGACGCCGGCGGGCCGTGCGGTGACCCGTGCCCCGAGGTCGCGCAGCTCGACGGGCGCGGTCACGCCGCCGCGGATGAGATCCAGCACCGCCGCCAGCGCCACCAGTGCGACGACCGCCCGCAAGCCGTGCCGCGCGTCGAGGCGCAGACACCAGGGGAGCAGCGCCTGCACCGTGAGCAGCATCAGCAGGAACCACAGATGGACGGTCAGCGACGTGTTGAACACCCGCAGCAGGCCGCCATGTCCCACGACGGCGGCGAGCGCGAGGCCGACCAGCACGACGAGATAGGTGACCGTCGGGCGCGCGAGCCCGAGCGCCCGGCCGGCCCACCAGTGGGCCTGGCGCCCGTCCTTGAGGCGTCTTTCGACGCCGTCCGCGCTCACGACTGCCGAAACGAACACGAACAAGGGCACCACCTGGACCAGCCAGGTCAGCAGCCCCGCGGGGTTCCACACTGCGAGCAGATGGTCGGTGCCCACCAGCGCATCGGCGGATACCCGGGGCAGCGTGGCGATCCAGTGCCCCAACACCACCACCAGCAGCGCAAGGGCGCGTAACGCGTCCGGATACGGATCTCTCGTGCTTCGCGTCATCGAGGGCAGGCAGGGCGGCGATCGTGGCCCCCAGCCTAACGGCCGGCGCGCAGTCCCCGCGTGCCCGGCGCACTGGACGATGGGCATGCGGTGCGGCACGTCGCCCCCGCCTCCGGTCGGGCGGGCAATCGCTGACCTCGACCCGGTGCGGCTGATGCCGCCAGCGGCCTGACGCGCGCCCTTGCGTCCGGCACGCATGCTCGTCGGAAACCGATCGGCACGGGTCTGCTCGCGCCAGCGCCCGGCATCGTGCCGCAGATCGACTGTGTCATCCGGTGCATCGGCGCGGGCCGCGCACCGTCCGTCGCCGCAGGGGCGTGTCGATGCGCATCCGGCGAGTCCGCCATGCATGGCAAAGGCGGCGCCCCGGTCCGCGCACGTCCATGGGCATTCCCCGCATTGAAGCCGCGTCGATGCGTTTCCGGCGAGCGTGCCGGGCACCGAGACCCGGCTCGCCGGGTCTCGGGCGGCTGCATGGGCGTTCCCGGCGCCGCGGTAGGCGCGCGCCCGCGGATCGCCTTGTGTGAATTCCCTCACCACGGCGGCACGCGCCCGACATGGGCGCCATCCAGGAGCGCTACCCGCTCGGCCCACCGGATACGTGCCGATCGCCCCGGACAGGACTTCGCGCGCCGAAGCGCGCCGCTGCTCGAAGGACGTGCAGCGTGACCGGGCGGCGCTGCAGTCCCGCGCTGCCGTTCCAGACCGCGAAGCACGGCTCGGCTGCGGCGGCCATGAGCGCGTCAGCGACATCCGGGCGTCCGGGTGCCCCGCCCGCACTGCGCTGTCGCCCGGCGGCGGTCGCCGAGGCCGACCCGTCCCGCGCCGCGTCAGGCGATTACCCGTCCACGCTTCCACTGGCCTGCTCTGCAGGCGTTGCGTCACGCACCGCGGCGATCTCCACCGCGAAATGCAGGGTCCGGCCGGCGAGCGGATGGTTGCCGTCGATGCGCACCTCGGCCTCGTCCGCGCTGACCACGGTGACCATCATCGCGCCGCCCGGGCCCTCGGCGGTGAACTGCATACCGGGCTCGATGGTATCGATGCCCTGGAACGCCTCGCGCGGAACCGACTGGACCATCGACTCGTTGCGCAGGCCGTAGGCCTCTTCCGGACGCACGGTGACGTCGAGCGTATCGCCCGCCTTGCGCCCGGCCAGTGCGTTCTCGAGCCCGGGTACGATGTTGCCGGCGCCGTGCAGGTACTGCAGCGGCTGCGCGTCCGGCGACCTGTCGAGCACGGCGCCGGTATCGTCGGTGAGGGTGTAATGGAAGCTGGCGACACGCGCGGCAGCGATCTCCATGGAGCGTCTCCTTGGACTCGGATCAGGAAAGGATCGCAGCGGGATGCACCGGTCGAACCACGGCGCTCGCATCCACTGCAAGGCCACCTTAGCGGCCGGCCGGGGCTGGCGCAAACCTCGCGACGCCGCAGTTCAGGCGCACGCCATGCGACCGGACCGCTCTACAATGCGCCCCCTTTTCGACCCCGGTAGCGCATGGACATCGTCGTACTCGAAGCGCTGAAGGCCTACATCGATCCGCTGACCGAGGACGAGTACGAGGCGCTGGAACGCAGTCTGCTCAGCGAGGGCTGCCGCGATGCGCTGGTGCTGTGGGGTGATGTGCTCGTCGACGGGCACAACCGCTACGGCATCTGCAGGCAATACGGGCTGCCGTTCGAGACGGTGCAGAACGCCCGGTTCCAGACCATGGACGACGTGCATCTGTGGATGATCGAGCAGCACCTGGGACGGCGCAGCGTGTCGGACTACCAGCGCGGCGTACTCGCGCTTCGCAAGCGCAGCATTCTCGCCGCGCGCAAGCAGGCGCGGCAGTCCGCGGCCGAGCCTGCGGATGCCGCAGTGCCCGCGTCGGGAGACGCGGCCCCGCCCTGGGACGATGCACCGGTGCCGGCCAGCCGGGCCGATCTCGCCCGGGAGGCCCGCCTCAGCAGCAACCAGGTCACGCTGATCGAGCGTATCCATGCCCAGGCGACGCCGGAACTCGTCGATGCCCTGAAGGCCGGGGCGATCTCGATCAGTGGCGCCGCCGCCGTCGCCAGCCTGCCGGAGGACGAGCAACGCAGCGCGGCGCAGGCAGGCAAGGCGGAACTCAGGCTCGCGGCGCGGCGCGCGCGCGAGGCGAAGAAACGGATCCAGGCGCCGGCCGGGGACGCGGGCAGCGAACCGCCCGACCCGAAGGCCCTGCAGCGCCGGATCGATACTCTCGAGCGCGAAAACGCCGAGCTTCGCGGCCAGGTCGAGACCCTGCAGGCCCAGCTGCTGCGTTTGCGCGGCTGATCCGGTTCAGCTGTCGCCGGGGCGCGCGGTCACCGGTCCAGCGGGCGCAGCCGATGCGTGGCGTCGTCGCAGACCACCACCGCGCCGGCATGACCGACCCGGCCCACCACCTCCACCTGCTGGCCGGGTGCCAGCGCCGCGACATCCACCGGCGGTGCGGCGCAGAGGTTCCAGCGTGCAGGCAACTCCACCGGCACTTCGCGTCCGGTGTCGGTGGCGATGCGGATCACCGCGCTGCCGTCGTACATCCACGGATCGGTGTCGATCGAGACGATGCGGCCCTGCAGCGTGCCCGGCTCGCCCTCCGCACCCGGACTGCCGCTTCCGCTGGCGCAGCCGGCGGATGCCAGCGTCAGAAGTCCGGCGGTCACGAAGGCGGATAGCGTCGCAAGGTTCGGCATGGGAGCTCGGTGTGGTGGCTGGACGGGCACTCTGGCATCCGTTGCAGACGACGTCCATGGCGCGCGGTCTGGACGCGGGTCCGGATCAGGTGGCCGATGCATCGCAGACGCCCGCAGGGATCCGCACGCCCGATCGACGCGTACAGCACCCGACCGCCCCGTCATGACGCCTCGCCTGCCCCATGCCCGAAGACGCGACCATCCCTCGAACAACGCCAGCCGGCGGCGTCGCCCTGGTGGTCGGCGCCGGTGGCGGTATCGGCCACGCGCTGGAGCATGCGCTGCGCACGCGCGGCGACTTCCACCAGGTGATCGGGACGCGACGCGATGGTGAGCTGCCGCTCGACCTGACCGATGAAGCCAGCATCGCGCAGGCGGTGGCCGTTGCGACCACGCACGGCGAACTGCGTCTGGTCATCGACGCGACCGGCTTCCTGCATGGCGCCGGCTTCCGTCCGGAAAAGAGCCTGCGCGAACTGGACGCCGTCCACATGGCCCATGCCTTCGCGGTCAACGCCATCGGGCCTGCGCTGCTGATGAAACATGTCCTGCCCCGCTTGCCGCGCACCGGCAGGGCCGTGTTCGTCACGTTGTCGGCGCGGGTCGGTTCGATCGGCGACAACCGGTTGGGCGGATGGCATGCCTACCGCGCCTCGAAGGCCGCCCTCAACCAGCTCGTACGCACCGCCGCGGTGGAACTCGCACGCCGCGCGCCTTCGGCGGTCTGCGTCGCCCTCCACCCGGGCACCGTCGACACGGGGCTGTCGGCGCCCTTCTCACGATCCGGACTGGTCGTGCACACGCCCGAGGCCGCCGCGGTCCACCTGCTGCGGGTGATCGACTGCCTGCAGCCCGCGGATTCGGGCGGATTCTTCGACTGGCGCGGTGAGCCCGTCCCGTGGTGAAGGCACCGGTCGCCCATCCGCTCGAGGTCGACCGCCTGTCCGGCCGCGCGACCCTGTGAACCGTCAGCCTTCGGCGGCCGCCCAGATGGCGTCATCGACCGGAGGCAGCTGTTCCAGCGCGGGTCTCCCGAACAGGTAGCCTTGGAACAGCGCGATACCGAGCGCGCGCAGCGCCCGGTATTCCCCGGGTGTTTCCACGCCTTCGGCGAGTACGGTGCAGCCGACACGCGCCGCGATCCCGACCACGCCTTCGACGATGGCGCGACGCACCGGATCACCGTCGATGCCGCGCACGAGCTTCATGTCGAGCTTGAGCAGATCCGGCTGGAACTCGACCAGGCTGGAGAGGCCGGCGTAGCCGGCGCCGAAATCGTCGATCGCGGTCTGGAAGCCGCGCCCGCGGTAATCCCGGAAGATGCGCGAGACGTGGGCCTGATCGCGGACCTCTTCCGATTCCGCCGCCTCGAACACCAGCCGCTCGGTCGGAAACCCGGCGATCTGCGCCGCGCGCAGCGTCAGCCGGATGCAGGTCTCGGGTTGATAGACCGCGTTGGGGAAGAAATTGATGAACAGCCGCTCGCGCAGGCCGAGCTCTGCCGCGGTCGCGATCGCCCGCACCCGGCACGTCTGGTCGAACCGGTAGAGCTGCTCGGGGCGGACCCGGGCGATGACGTCGCCCGCACCCGCACCGTCTTCACCGCGCACCAGCGCCTCGTAGCCGTAGATCGAACGGTCGCGCGCATCGACGATCGGCTGGAAGGCCATACGCACGATGAAGTCGAGCCGCTGATCGCCCTGGCAGTCCTTGCAGGGCCGAGGCTCGGACACGTCGCCGAAAAACTGGTGCAGGTACATGCTGGCTTCCTCAGGCAACGGCCCGTCTCCCGGGCCGCATGATACGGACGCGGCGTGAGGCCGCCGTCGGCTGATGCAAGAACCCTGCCGGTCGCGTCAACGCGACTTCTGCCCCGCCTCGCGCTCGGGCGATGCGACACCGTCGCCCTTGGCGAGGCTGTCACGGCGATCCCGGTACACCTGCCGACCTCCCATACGAGGCCACCGCCATGACCGACCCCAAGGAACTCGAATCGAAACTCTGGAAAGCGCTCGACAAGGACCGCACGGTCATGCTCGGCGCATCGGGCGTGGAGCCCCGGCCGATGACCGCACTGGCAGAGAACGACCGCGTGCCGCTCTGGTTCTTCACATCGAGCGATACCGAACTGGCCGAATCGCTGGCCGGGAGCGGTGGCCATGCCGCCACCGCCACCTTCGCCAGCAAGGACCATGACCTCTTCGCGACGATGACCGGACACGTGGTCATCGACAACGATCGCGCCGTGATCGACCGGCTGTGGAACCCGCATATCGCGGCGTGGTTCGAGGGTGGCAAGGATGATCCGAAGCTCCGGCTGTTGCGCATGGACACGGCCGACGCCCAGGTCTGGCTCAACGAGAGCAGCCTGCTCGCAGGGGTGAAGGTCCTGCTCGGCATCGACCCGAAGAAGGATCACGAGGACAAGGTGGCGCGCGTGGATCTGCGCTGAGACGTCGCCCCCCCGATCGGGAGCGTGTGCCGCCGATGCGGTGCACGCCCCGACCCTGCCCCGTCCCGCCTGCCTGCCGCCCCGGAATCCCGATGACTCACCACGAACCACCGCCCACCGTCCCCGCCGTCGACCTGCAGCGGTACCTCGGCACCTGGTACGAGCTCGCGCGCCTGCCCATGCGGCACGAGCCTGAGGACTACCGCGACATCACCGCGAGCTACTCGCTCAACGACGACGGCACCGTGCGCGTCGCCAACCGCGCCATCGACGGACGGGGAGAGCCGCAGGAGGCCATCGGCGAGGCAACGCCGGTTGAAGGCAGCCACAACAGCAAGCTCGAGGTGAGCTTTCTGCCTGAAGGCCTGCGCTGGATCCCGTTCACGAAGGGCGACTACTGGATCCTGCGCCTCGATGCGGACTACCGGATCGCACTGGTGGGCAGTCCGGACCGCAAGTATCTCTGGTTGATGGCCCGCGAACCGCATCTGCCCGTGGCCCTCCGCGACGACTACCTCGCCACCGCGCGCGCGCTCGGATACGACCTCGCCGATCTGATCCACACCCCGCAGCCGGGCTTGACCACCGGTTCCGCCTCCGACACTCCCCCACTCCGCAGGTAACCTCCATGGCCCTGATCCATTCCGTTCTCATGGGCGCCGTCGCCGGCATGCGTGCGATGACGCCCTTCGCCGCCGTCGCCAACGCGGCCCGTACCCGCAGTCTCCCCAGGGGAAACGGCGCACCGCCGCTTCTGGGCAGCCGCATCGTCGCGTCGCTGGCCGGCACCCTCGCGGCCGGTGAGCTCGCCGGCGACAAGATGAAGACCGCGCCCGATCGCATCGTTCCTGCCGGCATGCTCGCCCGCATCGCCACCGGGGCGCTTGCCGGCGCCGCGCTCGCGCCTGCACGGCAACGGCCCGTCGCCGCCCTGCTCGGGGCCGGCGCCGCGGTGGGGATGGCCTATCTGACCTTCCGCCTGCGCGTCCGGGCGATGGCACGGTACGGACAGACCACGACCGGCGTGGTCGAGGATGCCATCGCAGTCACGAGTGCCGCGCTGATCGCGCATAGCGCCGCGCAGACGACGCCTGCGCGTCGGAGCACGCGACGCCGACGCTGAGTGGCATGCAGGAGATCCGCGGATCGCGCACGCCGTTGCCCGCGGTCAACGGCGGGCATCTGCCTGGAACGCCCCGCAGGCGCATACTGAGCGCGTCGACTGCGCCGCAGTCCCGTGACGATCGCGAGGGGAGCCGAACATGAGCAAGGGTCTGGACAAGAAAAAGGAATCGAAGAAGAAGCCTGCCAAGACGATGAAGGAAAAAAAGCTGGAGAAGCGCGACAAGAAGAGCACCAAGGCGTTCGCACCGGTCTGAGTCGGGCGCCTCCGCGCGACTCCTCGAAAGCCCGGACGCATCCGGGCTTTTTTTGCGGTCGTCACACGGGGGACTGTTCCACAAAACGGGCGGATGGCCGCATGTCCCGAGGCGCGTCGAGATCATGCGGGCGGCTGATGGAAACGATGCTTCAGGTCGACCCATCCTGGCCGCCCATCTGGCGCGCGGCAGACGGACGGCCAATATGCTCGGGCGCCAGCGTTCGACGCGCTGCCGCCGCACCAAGCGATCGCGTCGCGCCGGAGGCTCGGTACGCACCGCGCAGGCAACAGCGTTTTTCGTGATTCGCGCAAGGTCTCAGGCCTCGCGCTGCATCCGTCGCTCGACCCGGTAATCGATCGGCTTGTAGCTGAAGTTGTTGGACTGGCCTGCCGAGCAGGCCGTCATCGCCACCACGAGCGGCATCTCGGCCCGCAACCGGATGTGGTCGCCGGCGCGGCTGAGCGGCGGCAACACAGCCACTGCACCCGTTTCGGCGTCGAACGTCACGTTCATGAAGATGTTGAAGGCCACCGGAATCCGGTCCGCCGTGATCCCGTAAGGCGCCAATGCAGACGCGAGGTTGCCCTCGCAGCCCGGGCGCCCCTCCTGCTCGCCGTACAGAAGCTCGAACATGCGCTTGGAGCACGGCGTCAGGGTGAAGTCGTGCCGACCGCAGGTGTCTTCGAGGATCGTGAACATCACTCGGCTGCGGTTCGAATAGAGCACATCGCCGGTGCTGAGCCAGAGTTTGGCGGCGTAATCGATCGAGCGTCCGGAGGAGAGGTACTCGGCCATGTCGTCCCGGGCGAAGGCCGTCAGGTCACTGACCTGCTGGCCCATCGGGTCGATCACCACGAGTTCGTCACCTGCCTCGAGTTCCACCGCACGGCCCGAGCATGGGGGAATGCGTGTGTCGACGGATTCGGCCACTACTACACTCATGCACTGCTCCGGACGCGAAAGGGACATGTCCATTCCGGCTCGGCCGCGCGACCACTGTACTGCCGTGTTTCGGCCGCTGCGCCGAAATCGGCCAGGTTGGGATTGATCGAACCCTGAAGCGCGATGTCGCGCTCGCGGGTCGCAGCCTGCATCTTCTGGTAGCGGCCGTCGGCACGCAGGCGTTCGAACTGCCGGTGGGAATTGAACACCAGCGCCGGCGCCTCGAAACGGCGCGCGAGCCGGGATGCCCCCGGATGCAGGCCGATCACGAAGAACGGGTGGCCGGCCAGGCTGAGGCTGAAGCGGGGATCGTCCGGGTCCCGACTGACGTCCCTGGCCCAGCGCGTGCCACGCCGCGCATCCAGATCGTGCAGACGCTGCAGCTGTGACCACAGCAGGGCTTCGAAGCGCTGCTCACCGGTATCGAGTGGGCCCTGAAACAGCGCGACGAACGAGTGCACGGTGCGGTCGTCGGGATCGGTCGCGTCGACCTGCCGCGCGAAACCGGTCAGTGCATCGAGCAGGTGCGCATCGTTGTCGCGATCGCCGAGGCGTCCGAATGCATGGGGCTGGATCGCACCGCGCGCCAGCGCCGCTTTCGAGCCGACGCAGGGAAACTCAGGCGCGTCGACAAAGGCGAGGAACCGGGCGGCGAGTGCATCGCCTCCGGACGCGTCCGCCACGTCGGGTGAAAGCGGTTCGGGGGCCTGGCGATGGGGACATGCGGTCATGTGTGGTCCGACGGGCGTGGGCCCGGTGAGGAGATGCAGCGCACGCTAGCCAAGCGGCCGGCACGGGACCGTGTATGCGCGACATCGCGCCTGTCGCGGATGCCTTGGGTTCAGTGACGTCGCGCCGCCGTCTTCCGGAATCCGTAGTGTCTGCAGTTTCTGCACGAGCGCTCTACGGGCCGGCCCGGATGACACGTGGCGCGGCTCCCCACGCGCCACGGTGTGCGTCGTTCGGGCTTCCGCCTTGTCGGGCAGCGAGATGTCGGCCTTATCGATCAGCAGCCGGCGCTCGCACCTCGACTGACTGCATGCCCGCGAGCGTCCCGATATCCCACGCCCTGTCGCCTGCGACTCCACCAGAAACGCGCATGCGGCCCCGCCTTCGTCACTTCTGTGCAGCACGACTGCATGCCTACGCTGGCAATGCGCATCGCCATGCGCCTCGCAGGGCCAGTGGCCATGCGGTCGCGCCCGCTACACTGCCCGGCTCTCCGCGCTGAAGTGGTCCATGAACGTATCCGTCCGATTGGCCAAGCGTGTCGCCGAACTCGTCCGCTGCTCGCGCAGCGAGGCCGAGCGCTACATCGAGGGCGGCTGGGTGACGGTGGACGGGCGCGTGGTGGACGCTCCGCAGCACCCGGTGGCACCCGGGGCGCACGTGGCCGTGGATCCGGACGCCCGGTTGGAGGCGGCGGAACCGGCGACGATCCTGCTGCACAAGCCGGTCGGTTTCGACACCATCAGCGGCTCGCGCCCGGCAGCGCCGCTGGTCCGTCCCGAAACGCGCTGGGCCGACGATGCATCGGGCGTGCGCCTGCTGCCGCGCCATTTCCAGCGCCTGACGCCGCTGGTGCCGCTGGACGCGGAAGCCAGCGGCCTGATGGTGCTGAGCCAGGATGGACGTGTGTGGCGTCGTCTGACCGAAGACCGCGACGAGATCGAGCAGGAATTCGTGGTCGAGGTCAGCGGCGAAATTGCGCCCTACGGACTGCGCAGGCTCAATCACGGCCTGCAGTACGGCGGCCGCGAACTTCCGCCGTGCAAGGTGAGCTGGCAGAACGAAGTGCGACTCCGGTTCGCCATCAAGGGCGTGCAGGGCGGCCAGTTGCAGGCGATGTGCGAGCAGGTCGGTCTGGGCGTCGTCGCCATCCGACGCATCCGCATCGGCAAGGTGCCGCTGGCCAGAATGCCGGTGGGGACCTGGCGTTATCTGCCCGCGCGCGAGCGGTTCTGAGCTGAGGCGCCGTGCGCGCGCCGCGGATCGTCGTCCGCCCCACCGTCGGCAGAGCGCGCTTTGCATCGACCGTGATGGGCTGACACGCCGGGCGATGGGTCTTGCGGGGCTGGAACGGCTGGGCACACCGTTCGGCTCGGCGTTCTTGCGCGGTGCCGACCCTGGTCTCGCCGATGACGGGCAACCGCGCCCGGCAAAAACTCGACGCGAGCACGCTGGTCGTCTCCTGATGCGGTCTCGGCCTTGCGCAGGATCCTGCTCGCGGCCAGTGCCACGTGTTTTCAGGGGCGTCGTCCGTGGCAGCGCTGATCGGCCTGCAACGCGGTGCCTTGGCTGGCAAGCGGTCCGCACCGCTCGCGCAGGACGATCGGCGTGCCGGTGATTGCCGCTCTGCGCCGGACGCCTCCGACATTCTCGCCCACGGCTGGCACGCGGGCGAGTCGGTCCGTTCGACGGTGCACGCGGTCGCGCCGGGGACCGACAGCCCTGCGCCGCCGCCCGCAAACCCCGACATGCCCTATGGAATCGCTCCGCGATGTGCATCGAGCGGAAAAAGAAGATGCCCGGGCGGTAGACGCCGGCGTGCCGTGGCGCTCATCGGGCGCGCGCATGCGCTGGTCGCCGGAAGCGCGCGGCTAGCGCGAATCGATCCGCCGCACGCCGGTGACATCCCCGAGCCAGAACAGGCGCACGGCGATGTCCTCCTGGCCGTGATCGAGACGGAACACGCCATTGGTGCCCTCGCGACCGTCGGGATCGAAGAACGTCTGCAGCGTGGGGCGCTCGGGAATGGTGCCGCTGACCACGCGCCCATCGTGGAAAGTCACCTCGACCACGGACTCACCGTCGAGCGCCAGCTGCAGCCGTTTGAGACGCTCGATATCGGCGGAATCGGTGTAAACCTGCGGTGCGGTTTCGCTCATCGTGAAGTCCTGTCCGAAAAACACGCACGACCATAGCCACCTGCGAGTGAGTCTCCGGTCATCGACCACGCCCGCGCCCGGCGCGCTTCGGGTGAAGTCCGCGCGGGCGATGGCGTGCACCCTGCACGGGTGGCCGCGCGCCGACCGGCACGACATGGACCACCATCACGCAGGTCGACCTGGGCAGACGGAATCCAGCCATCCCACCACGACCAGCGCCACGGCCTGTCTCCATTGCGAGGGCAGCGCCCCGACGCCGCGAACGGCCAGGCCGTTACCTGTCCCGATAGCGCAACACACGCGGTCCATCACGCGCCGGCCGATTGCCCGGCCGGCCGCCAGGGCGATACGCTCACGGTGCAGTTCAGCGCATGCGGCATCGTCTGCCTGGGCCTCGACACGGGCCGCAGTTCCCGCAGAGCGGAGCATTCCCGGTCCAGATCGCCACAGCCGAGAACCGAGAACGCTCCACCTGTGGGGACGCGACGGTCGGCAACGGCGGCCGGGGGAGCGCATGCGACAGGTGCAAGGATCGCTGGGCGTGTTCTGGCAGATCACGCCGCGCGCTTCTGACCGACGCCATCAGTGATCCGGACCGGCCACCGCACAGCGGGCGTTCCTCGCCATCGTAGACATGCGCCGGCGCGAGATCCCTGCCATCGAAGCGACGCGACGCGGCCGGTAGCCAGGCCGCGCGACACCCTCGGTGAGTCGCGACACGGCGATCGCGGTCCACGGCATGCGTGCGCCCCTCAGGCAGATGCGCACACCGGTCCAAGCGCGCCAGACCTGCCCGCCGCGAAGGCCGGGCCGACGCGGCCTTGACGCGGCACGCATGCACGCGCCCGCCATAGTCCGCCCATGCCCGAAGGCCCGTCGATCGTCATTCTGCGCGAGGCTGCCGGGCATCTCGCCGGCCGCAAGGTGCTGGACGTCACCGGCAACAGCACCCAGGACATCCAACGCCTGCGCAACCGCACGCTGCGCGGGGTGCACAGCTGGGGCAAGCATTTTCTGCTCGCGTTCGACGGATTCAGTGTGCGCATCCATTTCCTGCTGTTCGGCAGCTGGCGCATCAACGAGGCCAAGGACCGCCCCGAACGCCTGGGGCTGCACTTCAGCGGCGGCGAGGTGCTCAACGTCTACGCCTGCTCCGTACGCTTCATCAAGGGCGCCCTGGACGACGCCTACGACTGGAGCGCCGACGTGATGGGCACGGCCTGGAATCCCGCCACGGCGCGGCGGCGTCTGCGCGCCCGCCCGGATGCACTGGTCGCCGATGCCCTGCTCGACCAGGACGTCTTCGCCGGCGTCGGCAACATCATCAAGAACGAAGTGCTGCACCGGATCCGCGTCCATCCCGAGAGCCGCATCGGCGCTTTGCCCGCACGCAAGCTGTCGCAGCTCGTGGACGAGGCGCGCACCTACAGCTTCGATTTCTACGAGTGGAAGCAGGCGTATGTGCTCAAGAAGCACTACCAGGTGCACACCAAGCGCGTCTGTCCGCGGGACGGCACGCCGCTGAGCTACCGCAAACAACTCGGCCTGGCGCAGCGGCGTGCTTTCTGGTGCGAGACCTGCCAGCGACGCTATGGCGCGGACACGAGCGCGGTCGCAGAACCGGCGCGGGCACCCCGCCGCCCCTGAGCCGCGGCATGGGCCATGCGGCGGGCGCCATGCCGCGGTTGAGAGGGCGTTGCTTCGATCGCCGGGTTCCGCGACGCGGGCACGCCGGACTCAATGGTCGTCGTCGAGCTGGCACACCAGCGCGTCGGCGCTCATGGGCCGCCCGGTCAGATAGCCCTGCACCTCGTCGCAGTGCCAGGCGCGCAGCACGTCGAGGGTCGCCTGCGTCTCGACGCCCTCGGCGACGACGCGCAACCCCAGGTCGTGGGCGATGCCGATCATCGCGCGGGCGAGTGCGCGAGCCTCGATGTCGGGGCCCAGGTCGCCGACGAAACTCCGGTCCAGTTTCACCGCGCGGGCCGGCAGCTTGCGTAGATATTCGAAGTTGCTGTAACCGGTGCCGAAATCGTCGATCGCGATGGTCACGCCCATGGCGCGCAGGCCCTCGAGCTGGGCCAGGACATGCTCGGCATTGCGGATCAGCGCGGTCTCGGTGAGTTCCAGCTCCAGCCCGTCCGCAGGCAGGCCGCGTCGCGCGAGGTGGTCCGCCAGGCGCGGCATGAAGTCCGCCTCTTCCAGGTTGCGCGCCGACACGTTCACCGAAACCGGGATGATCGCCCCGTGCGCTCGCCACGCTGCCTGCTGGTCGAGTGCCGCGCCGATGACCCATTCGGTCATCGGGCGGGCAAAGGCGGTCTGCTCGACGAGCGGCACGAACTCGGCCGGCGAAATGTCGCCGAGCACCGGATGCCGCCAGCGCAGCAGCGCCTCGGCGCCGGCGCAGCGCCCACTGTGCAGATCGATGCGTGGCTGGTACACCAGCGACAGCGCGTCCCCGCCCGCCAGCGCGGTCGAGAAGTCGGTGAGCAGGGTCAGGCGCCGGCGGTTGGCGGCGTCGCTGGCCGGGCTGTAGACCGCGCAACCAAGGTCGGCTGCACGTGCATCGCTGGCTGCGCTGATCGCCGTGCGCAGCGCGTCATCCGCGCTCGCACCGCCCACCAGCAGCGGCGAGACGCCGAAGACGGGCGCCATCTGCACCGGGATTCCGTTGCTGACGACGGGCGCGGAGAGGGCGGCCGACAGCGCGTCCATCACCGACGTCCACGTGCCGGCCTGGGCCTCGTCCAGCAGCACGGCATAAGACACGACGTCGACGTGATAGGCCGTGCACCCCTGCCCTGAGCGGTCCTTGACGATGCGGCTGCTGGCCTGCACGAGGCTGTCGATGCAGCCCGTGCCCATGACACCGATGAGCTCCTGCAGGCGTGCGGGATCCAGCAGGCTTACCAGAAGCAGGACGCGCTGGGCCCCCGCATGCGCGCGTGCGAGATCGGCGAGGTCGTCGGCGAACTGGTGACGGTTGGGCAGGCCGCTGAGCGGATCGCGGCGGCCGTAGTCGTGTTCGAGCTCGATCTGCGCCATCACCATCGCGGCCAGATCGCGCAGGGACGCCAGCTCGTCCTCGCTCGCCTCGCGCGGGTGCTGGTCGAGCACGCACATGGCGCCGAGCGTGTGGCCATCCCGGGTGACCAGGGGTGCGCCGGCGTAGAAACGAATGCCCGACCGTGCGAGTACGCTGTCGCGGAACCGCGGATCCTGCTGCAGGTCCGACACCATCAGCACGTCGCCGCGTGCGGTCACTTCGGCGCATGGCGCCAGTTCGCGCGGTATCTCGCGGCCGGCCGTGCCGACATGGGATTTGAACCATTGCCGGTGCGCATCGGTCAACGAAACCGCGGCGATCGGCGCGGCGAACAGGCGGCCGGCCATCCGGGTGATGCGATCGAAGCTCTCGCTCTCCGGAGTATCGAGCAGTGCCAGATCACGCAGGGCTGCGAGCCTGCCGGCTTCCGCGGCGTCCGCGTCGACAGGGGTATCGCAATGCGGAAGCCCGGCGGCCGGTAAGGGATCGGCGACGAAGGTCTGGGACACGGGGAACATCCATGAACGGCGCGGCGTCGCCCCTGGGGCGGATCGCGCACGGGGGCGGTGGTCATCCTATCGGCCGCCCGGCTGGGGTCTTGAGGACAGCGCGCGCGATCGTGCGCGCATTCCCGCCGGTCCGCGATGGTGCAGCGGACGGACGACGCGCACCTCACCACGGGACCGAATTGCATCCGGGGTGCGTTCGTGCGCTCGTGGCGCAAGCCCGCGCGGCGTGCGTCCCCCGCGGGCGAGGCGCGCCATCTCGACCGCGGCAAAGCCGTCGAGCGCCCATGGACGCATCATCCTCCGCCCCGCTGCGAGCGCCGGTAGGCCACGAGCGCATTCGCGTGACCATGTCCCAGTCCGTGTTCGCGTTTCAGGACCGCCACCTGCGCCATGTGCGGCAGGTCCTGCATGCCGGAGAGCAGGTCCAGCCAGTGCGATACCGGCAGGCCGTACGTGGCCTCGATCGACGGGAAGTAGGCGGCTGGTCCGGATACGCGCGGCCCGGTCATCGGCCCGGGCCCGCGGTGATCGCCGCCACGGCTTCGGCGATGGTCGGCGGCGCCGTGGGCCGCGCGTACATGCCGTCCAGATACGCCCGGAGACGGGGCGTCTGCCCGAGCAGGCCGGTCTCCTCGGCCCAGTCGAGAGTGTATGCGGCATTGAAATCCGCCACGCTCAGCCGGTCGCCGGCGATGACTTCGCGGCCCGCGAGATGACGCTCCAGGACATCGAGCATCTCCAGGCACTCCTCCCGTGCGAGCGCGATGTCCGCAGGCAGTCGTCGCTCCGGTGGATAGAGTTCGCCATGGCGGACGATCCGCCACAGGGGCTGCTCGATCTCGGTCGCGAGGAAGAACAGCCAGCGGTACATCTGGGCGCGATCGGCCAGCGACGCCGGGATCAGACCGGCTTCGGGGTGCTTCTCCGCCAGATAGAGCGGAATCGCCGAGGACTCGGTGAGCACCACGTCGCCGTCCACCAGCACCGGCACGCGTGCAGCCGGGTTGAGGTCGATGAACGGTGCACGCCGCGCCTCGCCCTGCATCAGGTCGACACTCCGGCATTCATAGGCGAGCCCGAGCTCGTTGAGGAGCCAGATGACCCGCACGGCGCGGGTGGGTGGTGTTCCGTAGAGGATGATCATGCGGACTCCAGCGGGGGGATGTGTGGAGACGACGAGCGACAGGGCCAGGATTCGACATCGACCGTGCGCAGTCGCGGAAACCGCGCGCGCAGCACGCGGACGCGCTTTCCGCCACACTGCACGCCCGCCGCGCGAGCACGCGCGCCATGTTCCCGAGCCTGTGAAGACACCTGCGAGCCTCCTGACGCTGATCGACGAGGGCGTCATCGACGAAGTGATGCGCCCTCTCAAGAGTGGCAAGGAAGCGGCCGTCTACGTCGTGCGCGCGGGCGACGACGTGCGCTGCGCCAAGGTCTACAAGGACATGGCGCAGCGCAGCTTCCAGAAGCGGGTGCAATACCAGGAAGGCCGTAAATCCCGGGGCAGCCGTGAGGCCCGCGCGGTCGCCACCGGCAGCCGTTACGGCCGCCGGCAGCAGGAAGCGGAATGGAAGAACGCCGAGGTGGAGGCGCTCTACCAGTTGCGCGAAGCCGGCGTCCGCGTGCCGGAACCCTACGGCTTCTTCCACGGGGTGCTGGTGATGGAACTGGTCACCGACGCCGACGGGTTCTCCGCGCCGCGCCTGGGCGAAGTGGAGCTGGAGCCGGCGCGCGCGCGTCGGTTCCACCAGGCGCTGGTGCGCGACGTGGTGCGGATGCTGTGCTGCGGCCTGATCCACGGCGATCTGTCCGCCTACAACGTGCTCGTGGATCCGGAGGGTCCGGTGCTGATCGATTTTCCCCAGGTGGTGAGCGCCACCGGCAACAACGCCGCGCGCACCATGCTGCTGCGCGACGTGAACAACCTCACCGCCACCCTGGGCCGCTGGGCGCCGGACCTGCTCGACACCTGGTACGGCGAGGAGATGTGGGCACTGTTCGAGGCCGGCCAGCTCGCGCCCGACACCCCGTTGACCGGCCACTTCACGCCCGACGAGCACGCGGTCGACCTCGACGGCGTGCGCGATGCCATCAACGATGCACGCGAGCTCGCGCTGATCCGCCAGCAGGGCCGCGAGGCGGCCGACGAGGACTGAGCTCGCGTCCGATGCCCGCGTTTCTCCCACGAGCCCGATGACGACACCACCGCCCCGCCCGCTCCGATCACCCGGCCCCGCCGCCCGGCCCGCGCTGCACCCGCGCAACCGGCACCAGGGGCATTACGACTTCGCACGGCTGGTCCAGGCCTGGCCGACGCTGTCCACGCACCTGGTGACCACGCCCCGCGGCGACACCAGCATCGACTTCGGCGACCCGATGGCGGTGCGCGCCCTGAACCGCGCCATCCTGCGCTGCGACTACCGCATCCAGCATTGGGATCTGCCCGACGGCGCGCTGTGTCCGCCCATCCCCGGGCGCGCGGACTACCTGCATGGCGTGGCCGACCTGCTCGCCGGCTCCGCAGGGGACGCGATCCCGCGCGGGGCGGCAGTGCGGGTGCTCGACGTCGGCGTCGGCGCCAGCTGCATCTATCCCCTGCTCGGCCATGCCGAATACGGCTGGCATTTCGTCGGCAGCGATATCCAGCCCACCTCGCTGCAGGTGGCGGCCGCCATCGTGACCGCCAATGGCCTCGACCGTGCGATCACCCTGCGTCGGCAGCCACACCGCAGCGACATCTTCCGCGGCGTGCTCCTTCCCGATGAGCGTTTCGACGCCACCGTCTGCAACCCGCCGTTCCATGCATCCGCCGACGAGGCGCGGGGCGTGCACCAGCGCAAGCGCCGCCAGCTGGCCGGGCGAAGGCCGGCGCAGGCCGGCCCCGTGGTCGCCGCATCCGCGACGAACTTCGGCGGACATGCGCACGAACTGTGGTGCGCCGGCGGCGAGGCGGAGTTTCTCCGGCGCATGGTGCGCGACAGTGTCGAAGTGCAGGCCCAGGTGCTCTGGTTCACCAGCCTCGTGGCGCGCGCTGAGCACCTCTCCGGCCTGCGTCGGCAGCTGCGCCTGGCAGGCGCCGTCGACGTGCGCGAGGTGGCCATGGCCCAGGGCAGCAAGCAGAGCCGGTTCGTGGCCTGGACGTTTCTGGACGCCGATCGACGCGCGGCGTGGCGGTCGGGTGCACGCTAGCGGCATCGGCACATCCGAGGCCGATGCCGGCAGTGAAGCGAGGGCACGCAGCGCGGCGCGGGCGTCGGCGCTTCATCCAGCTCCCCCCGGGGATAGTCCAAGGGTTCGACACCGGCGATCGATGGGCCGACGCAACGTGACGCGCGGGCTTGCGGGCCACGCGTCCACGTGCCCGGCGGCCGACGTCGATGCACGGGTGGATCGGCCGAACGCCGCCACCGGCACGTCGCAGCAGACGGGCCTCGCCGCACTGCCGCGGGCGTCTCGATGCATCGCAGGCGCATCGGCTACATGTTCCGAGGCCGCGTCGACGATTCCAGCGTCCGGGTCACTGACGCCGAATCGGCGGCCGCCGTGTGCGATGCGCGGGCCGGATCGATGCCGCGGTCCGGTCCGGCGGCGTGGCGCGCGGCGCGTTGGACGATGGCTCAGGCAGGACGCACGCGGAGCGTCAGCCCCTTGAGGAAGTTGCGCAGCACCTGGTCGCCGCAGGGGCGGTAGTTGCGGTGGCCGGCCTGCCGGAACAGGGCGGACAGCTCGGGCTTGGCGATTGGAAAGCCCGCCGCGGCGAACACCGACTGCATGTCGACATCGGTGAGCTCGAACGCGACCCGCAACTTCTTCAACACCGCGTTGTTGGTGATGCGCGGCTCCACCGGTCGCACCGGCCGGTCGCCGTCGCGTCCGCGCCGGTGCACGATCAGCCCGTCGAGCACGTGCGCGAGCATGGCATCGCTGCACGGCAGATACTCCGGATCGTCGTCCTTGAGCAGCATGGCGCGCACGTCGGCCCTGTCCACGATGAAGGCCGGATCGGCCAGGGCCGCAATGTCGGCCAGCTTCTGGTCGCTGAGGTCGAGCATGTAGCGGATGCTGCGCAGAACATCGTTGTTGATCATCGATCCGGGATGCGTACGGGAAGGCGGCAGTCTACCGGGGCGGCTGCGGGACCGGGACCCGTGGACCCCGCGCGCGGACCTGCTTGGCCCGACTGCACGTCGGACCACGCGCCACGCCGCGTCCGCCGATCGCACTGCCCGGAACCGACCGACGCGGGCGGGCACAGGCCCGGCGGATGCACGTTCCTGCCGCCTCTGCGCGACGTCGTCCACCGCGTGGCAGACCGGCCGGCCTGCCGATGGTGGGGTGGCTCGCCGCATGGCCTGGCACGACCGGATGTCGCGAAATGGCAGGCGCTCCCACGTGGTGATCCTGCCTCGCCCGCCCGCTCCGCTGTCGGGCTGTTTCGAGCTTTGATCGGGCGGGCTGCCCCGCGCCGCAGCTTGCTACGTTGCCTTCGAGGCTCTAGCGGCTGTTGCAGATCGCGCGGCACGCGATGGCTTGCATCCAACGCGCGGTCGCACTGTCGCAGCGGGTTCAGCCGACTTTGCAAACGGATGAGGCGACCACGACCCACCGACGATCCTCACGGACGTCGACGTGCACTGTCCGCCCGGAAGTTCTCGCCGAACGGCTTGCGCAGGCGACCCGGCGCTAGGATGCGGCCTGCCGTTCGCCACCCGCAGCGACAACGCAAACTGATCCCGGACATGCGACTGCGGGCACACCCTGGAGGCGTGCCCGCATCGGCCCGGCATCAGTCCTCGCCGGGCGCCGCGAACGTGCCGACCACACGTGCACGGCCGATGACGTGCCCCTGCATCGCCTTGAGCACGCTGTCGCGATCGGCCCCGGGCAGCACGTCGAGCGTGGTGTCCAGCGCGAACAACTGGAAATGGTAATGGTGCACGCCCGTGCCCGGCGGCGGCTTGGGGCCGAAGTATCCGGTGGAGCCGCGACTGTTGCGGCCCTGGCGCAGGCCGTCGGGTTCGGTCAGGCGTGGATGCGTATGCATGGCTTCGGGCAACGAGGTGATCGTGCCGGGAATATTCCAGGCCACCCAGTGCACGAACGGCTTGGGCTGGTCGGCATCGGGATCCTCCATGATCAGCGCGTACGAGCGCGCGCCTTCGACGGCCTGCCAGCTCAGCGGCGGCGAAACCCCCTCGCCGTAATCACTGTAGCGCTCGGGAATCGGCTGTCCATCGGCGAAGGCTGCGGATTGCAGCGACCCCGGTGTACTCGAGCGTGCCCGCGTCTCACGTCGATCCAGGGCCAGCGGCACCCCGTGCCCCTTCAACGCTTGCTGCTCCATCGGGCCGGCCGGAACGGCCGGAGTCCGCGACGCGGCGCGCGGTGACCGCGAGCCGCCGCTGTAGGCGATGCGGTAGATCACGCCGTTGCCGTCGTCGCTGAGCAGCAGCGCGCCGTCGGGCAACACTGCGAGCCCGACCGGACGGGCGAGATGCGCGGTCCCGTCATCGACTAGAAACCCGCTGACGAAGGGCTCGATGCCGGTGGGGCGGCCGCGGTCGAACCGCACGCGCACGATTTCGTAGCCCACGGCCGGCTTCGCGTTCCACGAGCCCCGCATCGCCACGAAGGCATCTCCGCGGTATTCGGCCGGGAAGGAGGCGCCCTGGTAGAACGCCATCTGCATCGGCGCTGCATGGGCGGTGTAGCCCATGACCATCGGCTCGCTCATTTCCCGCCACTGCGCCTTGCTGATGCCGCCGGGCGGCGTGGTCTGCGGATGCAGGCCGCCGTCTGCGAATACGTGCGGCCAACCGTATTGCTTGCCCAGCTCGATCCGGTTGAGTTCTTCCGGGTGCTGGTCGTCACCGAGACTGTCGATGTTGTGGTCCATCCCCCACAGCTCGCCGGTGGTCGGCTGCCAGCCGAAGCCGACGGTATTGCGCAGCCCGCTGGCGAAGATGGTGCGCGAGCTGCCGTCGGGCTCCATGCGCAGCAGGGTCGCGTGTTCCGGATTGGTCTCGTTGCAGGCGTTGCAGGTCGACCCGATGCTCAGATAGAGCTTGCCGTCCGGGCCGAAGGCCATGGTGCGGTTGGGGTGCTGGCCACCGTCGGGCAAGTCGTCGACGAGCAGTTCGGGTTCGCCGAGGCGGCCATCGGCCTGGATCGGCGCGCGCAGCAGTTCCTTCACGGTGACGACATAGAGATGGTCGCCGTGGACGGCGAGTCCGTGCGCCGCAGGCCGATGCAGCACGGGGACCGGCGCACCGTCCGCACGTCCATCGCCATCGGTGTCGTGCAGCAGCAGGACATCGCCCTGCTCGCGCCGCGAGACGTAGACGTGGCCATCGGGATGCATGGCGAGGATCCGCGGGTTCTGCAACCCGGAAGCGAACACCCCGATTTCGAAGCCGTCGGGCATGGTGAGCTCTGCGAGGCGCTCGGGCGTCGGCTCCGCGGGCGCCGGCTTGAACACGGTATTGCGGCTGGCGGTGTCGGTGCCGTCGCCCTGCTGGGCAAGCACGGGACCCGCGGCGACGAGCAGCGCCGAGACTGCGAGGGAGAGCAAGCGGGGTGCGGGTCTGGCAGTCATGGCGTCTGTCCGTGGCTTCGGGCGAAGCCTCGGACGCTAGGTGTCAAGGTGTCGTGCCAACGAGAATCCGCGCCCCACCAGGGCGTTACCCGCGACGTTTTTTCACCGCCGCGCAACGAATGCTCACCCGGCCGCCACGGACTGCGTCGCACAGGCGTCAACGCCTGCGGCGTGCCCGGGCATGATCCCGGCTATTCGCGGACGAAGGTGATGATGCTCCGCGTGTCACCCTTTTCCGCCCAGTTCGGCATCACCCGCCAGGGCGTCAGCACCTCGAGCCGGTCGTCGGCGAGCCTGAACTGCCGGCGCTGTTCGGTACCCACCCAGGCAGGGTTCCAGGCCACGTCCACCGCGGTGATCCAGTCATCCCCTTCGATGCGATACCGGCCGGTGTAGGCGATGAGGGTCTCGAGCAGTCGCGCGAGTTCGCGATCGGTGTCGCCCGGCTCGCGGCCCTCGGCCGTGAGCATGAACCACACGCGCCCCTGCGCGCTGAAGATCACGTAGCCTGACGGACGCTCGCCCATCGGGGGAAAGCGCTCACCCGAGCCCGCTATCTCCACGTCGTAGGCGACCAGTCGCCACGTGCCCACCACCTCGTCGCAGGTCGCGCCCGCGGGTCGGTGCGAATCATCCGGAATGTGCATAGGCGACGCGGTCCCCTCTCGAACGTGACGTGCCACAGCCGCGTCATCCGCGCGATGAGCAGGCCGGCACGTCCATCCTCCGTGCATCGCGGTGAATCCACCGTCGTGCACGGCCACCCTCACGCCGGGACGCGCGGCGCGCATGCACGTCCGGCTCGCGCTCGCCTGCGATCCACGCGGATCCGCTGTCGACCTCCACACGGCTTCCCGGGACAATAGCCGCCCGGCCAAGAGGGCAGCACCGACGGTGAATCACATGCGCACGTTCGTACTGAGGGCACGGGCCGCTCCGACCGACAGCCGGGCGCTGCTGGCTTCGGTGGGCCGGGACGCGCACACGGAGATTCTGGCGCACACGCTGATGAACGCGATCTTCGTCGCGCAATCGCACCGCGACGACGTAGTGGTCTACCTGGTGCTCGAGAGCACGCGTGACTTCTCGCGGACCATCCGGTTCGAGGCGGCCGCGATGCAGGATATCGGCGGATTCGACGAACGCACGTTGCTGGCCGGAATCGCCCGGGCGCTCGACGTCTCCGTCGGCATGGGCAAGGACGAAATCCGGCCTGTAGCTGCGGGTGTCACGGTGCAGACCTCGAGCTTCGAGCGGGTGGTGCAGCACCTCGCCTCGGATCACCAGCTGTTCGTCATGGACCGCAAGGGCGCGCCGATCGGCGAACAGTCCTTCGCGGACGCGCCCTGCTTTCTCCTGACCGACCACATCCCGATGCCGAAGAAAAGCCTGCAAGGACTGGAGCGCCTGGGCGCGCGCAAACTCGCGCTCGGTCCGCGGATGCTGTTCGCATCGCAGTGCGTGGTATTGATCCACCACGCGCTCGACACCGCGGGCTGAGACGTCGAGCGCACACTTGTGCGTTCGATCGGGGGCGCTTCGACGCCGCGCCTAACCACCCCGCTCAGGCGGGCGCGTCGATCCGGCGATACACCGCTTTCGCCAGCTGGTAGATGCCGTAGGCCACGAGTCCCGCGGCGACGGCCATCAGCAGCCAGCCGTGCCCGAGCATCCGCAAGACCTCGGCGGTGTCGGCCGCGTTCTCGGCACGGTATTCGCGTCCGGCGCCGAAGACGAACCAGCCGATGGGAAGAAACACGATGCCGCGTGCCGCCGTGCCGATGCGCCCGACCAGGCGCACCCCCCGCGAGACGTGGGCATGCGCGCTGCCGGTCATGCGCTTGTCGAGGTTCCCGGTCCAGGCGGCATGGATCTGCTGCAGACCATAGAGCATCACACCGATGCCGACCGCCATCACCAGCCAGGTCCCGAATGGCTGTTCCAGCAGCCTGCGGACCCACAGGGTCTGGCCCTCGCCGGAGCCGTCCGGCCGGCCCTGACTGAGGCGCCATGCGGTCAAGGCCAGCGATGTGTAGATCACGCCGCTGAGTGCGTAGAACGCCCGCATGGCCACACGGCGCGCATCGATGCCACCCGGATGTTCGGGATCGATCAGCGCCTGCACCGCGCGCCAGGCGACGTGGCACAGCAGCCCTGCTGCGATCATCAACAACGCGACCCGTCCACCACGCTCGTCGGTCAGGGAGGCGAGCGCGCCCGCCGATCCCTGGGGACTGCCGGCATCCATCGCGGCCTGCAGTGCGATCCAGCCGACGAGCATGAACACGATGCCCTTGGCCGCGTACCCGAGCCTCGCCAGGGGCGGCACCCAGCCGCCAGCCCTGCGCACCATGTGCCCACCTGCATCCGCTCGCTGCATCGCCGCCCCCTGCCTGGTCGGGCGAGTCTCGACACGCGCATGTTGCGCCGGCGTGAACCGGGGGAAAGCCTCCACGGCACCGGAATCTCCGCGGGAACCGCCGTACCTCCACGGTCCGACCCGCACGCGTCCGGGGACGCTGCCTGTTCGATCACGCCCGTCCTGCTAGACCGGTGTCCCACCCGATGGAGTATCTGCATGGCGTATCACCTTCTGCGCGAGGACCCCGACATGCAGGCGGCGGTACGCCGGATCGCATGCGAGCAGGTACGCAAGGCGGTCGACCGGATCGACAGCCGGGACGCGCCGGATACGGTGATCCACGATGTGCGCAAGCGCTGCAAGAAGGTACGTGGACTGCTGCGTCTCGTGCGGCCATCGTTCTCCGGCTACAAGGACGAGAACGCCAGGTTCCGCGACATCGCGGGTCCGCTCGGGCCGCTGCGCGATGCCACGGTCCAGCTCGACACCTTCGAGCAGCTGATCCGGTCCGACGCTCCTGCCGCCATGACGGCGGTGCGCGATGCGCTGCGCATGCGCCGCGACGCCACCGCGCGGCTGGAGGCGCCCGATGCGTTGCTCGCTGCTGCTCGCAGCGCACTGCAGGACGCCCTGCTCCGCATCGACACATGGCGGATCGACGCCCGGGGCTTCGATGCGGTCGCCGACGGCCTGGAAGACAGTTATCGCCGCGGCCGCAAGGCGATGCGCACCGCCGACGAGCAGGGTGATGACGATGCCTTCCACACCTGGCGCAAGCGCGCCAAGGATCACGCCATGCACCTGCGCATCCTGCAGCCGATCTGGCCAGGCCCCATGCGGGCCCAGCGCAACTGCGCGGATGCCCTCGGCGCATTGCTGGGCGACCACCACGATCTCGCCGTCCTCGCCGAGCGAGTGCCGACGCGACCCGACATCGGCCCGGAAGCGGTCGCAGCGCTGGACACCCGCATCCGCGCGCGTCAGCACGCACTCGCCCGGCAGGCGGGCGCGCTCGGCGCCCGCCTCTACGCCGAGCCACCGACCGGGCTGGTCAAGGCCTGGCGCCGTCGCTTCAAGGCCTGGCGACGGGAGTGCGCAACAGACTGAAAGCTCTCGCGAGCGGCGCAGCGAACGCTCGATTCGAGTCTTGCTCCATGGCGTGACGACACGGCTCGAAGCAGGTGATCACAAACGAACGCGCGTTCGATCGACCGCTCCGCGTCCGGTGCACATTGTCCGGCGCACTCGCCCCACCCCCCAGCACCCGCGCACGTCACCTCGAGACGCGACGGATATCGGGCTGGAGGTGCCGAGGCACCGAGGGGCGCACACCCCTACGCTGCAGCGTCATGAACGCAAGAAGCCCGGCACCGTGTCGAACGTCGGAACGTGCGGAGATCGGGGGCTGCGGACGACCCCCCAGCGTAGCGCTCGCTTTCACCCGCCGCCGGGTGACCGACGTAGCGGCGGTGGACATAGGTCTGTTGAGTGCAGCCGGTCGAGACGCGCACCGCGTATCGGGGTGCGTAGCCGCAGCGTTCGAGCACCCTGAGGCCGCCCCCCGATCGGCGCACCGCCTGCTGGGCCGGACAGATCACACGTGGGAATCGGCGGCTCGATGCGCCCGCACCCGTCGACGCGGCGAGACGCAGATCTTCCTGCTCGTCGGGCGGCACAGGCCGGGCGACAGACGTGCCGGGCACGGGCCCGTGGCGCCCTGCGCCGAGGCTGCTCGCCGCACCTGGCGTCCGGACTCACGCGAAGCTGCGTCCGTCGCCCATGCCCGCTAGCATGGGCCGGTTTGCGGCCCCGGCCCGCCGGCTCGCCCGGCGACCCGGCCGCGCGTCACTTGCTCCGGAGCTCCCATGCGCGACACCAGTGTGACCGAACACCACGGCCTGCGCGGCCGCCTGCATACCGTCATCGCCCATCCCCGGGTGCAGACCGGCATCCTCGTACTGATCATCGTCAATGCGATCCTGCTGGGCATGGAGACCTCGCCGCGCATCGTCGCGGCCTACGGCGACCTGATCCGCCTGGCCGACACGGCGATCCTCGCGGTCTTCGTGACCGAGATCGCGATCCGCCTGTTCGTGCACCGCGCCCGGTTCTTCACCGATCCCTGGAGCCTGTTCGATTTCGCGGTGGTCACCATCGCGCTGGTGCCCGCGTCCGGCCCGTTCTCGGTACTGCGTGCGTTGCGGGTGCTGCGCGTGTTGCGCGTGCTGACCATCGTGCCGTCGATGCGCCGCGTGGTGGGCGCCCTGCTCGGCGCGGTGCCGGGCCTGCTGTCGATCGGCATGGTGCTCGTGCTGATCTATTACGTCTGTGCGGTGATCGCCACCAACCTGTTCGGGGCCGCGTTTCCGGACTGGTTCGGCAACATCGGCCGCTCGTTCTACTCGCTGTTCCAGATCATGACTCTGGAGAGCTGGTCGATGGGCATTTCGCGACCGGTGATGCAGGAGTTCCCGTATGCCTGGGCATTCTTCATTCCCTTCATCCTCATCGCCACATTCACCATGCTCAACCTGTTCATCGGCGTCATCGTGGACGCGATGCAGACGGTGTCCGAAGCCGAGCACGCCGACACGCTGGATGCGCTGGACCGCACCCAGGAGCACATCGAAGCTGACGTCCATGCGGAAGTGCGTGCATTGCGCGACGAGATCCGCAGCCTGCGCACCCTGCTTGAAGCGCGCGCCGCACCCTAGGCCATGCCGGGTTGCGCCGCGCCGGGGCTTCACGGTGACTCAAGTGCGTCGTCGTTACGCTGACTCCATCCGTAGATGCAGGAGCGCTTCTTGAATATCCAGTTCAACACCGACAACCACATCGATGGCAACGACGCACTCGAAGCGCGGGTCAACGCGATGCTCGAGCAGCATCTGGGCCGTTTCTACCCGCGTCTGAGCCGGATCGAGGTGTTCCTGTCCGACAGCAACTCCAGCAAGGGCGGGCCGAACGACAAGCGCTGCGCGCTCGAGGCGCGCATGCAGAACGACGATCCGATCGGCGCGAGCCACGACGACCAGGATGTGGAGCGTGCGATCCGCGGTGCCTGCGACAAGCTCAAGAGCCTCCTGGATTCGCGGATCGAGAAGCAACGCGGGTATTGAGGCCTGCACGGCTGCGGGCATGTTCCGTCGCCGACTGCCAGCACGGGCATCGATGAGGCGGTCCGTCCTGACGGACAGGGTTTCCACGCCAGCAGCGACCGTGGCCGGAACAACCCCGGCCCCGGCCACGTCCCTCCCGTGGCGAGCAGTGATGCGTCGGTTTCGGCCATGGGTGCTCGCTGGGCGCTTTTCTCCGCCGCGATACCGGCGCGCCGGCCTGCAGGATGGCCGTCCGGGTTCATCACCACGCCGATGTCATCACCACGCATCGGCCAGGGCGGGCCGACGCATACGGAGCGCTGACCCTTGATCAAGTGGCGGGGTTCAGGCTGCGCGGCATGCGACTGCGGTGGGCGCGGCACGCCGTCGCATTCGTGGCGCCGCACGTGCGCAGCCATGGCGAACGCGGTGGCACTCCATCGCGTGCGCGGCTAGCCTTGCGGTTCACCCGCACGGACGCCATGCCATGAATCTCATCTGCGCAACCACCGCAGGCCTGCTCGCGCTGCTTCTCGCCACCTCTGCAGGTGCAAGCGAGCCCGGACCTGCCGCCATCGACTTCGATGCCGGCCGACCCATCGCGGGCGCACTGAGCTTGAACGGGTCGGAGAGCGGACGCGATGCGCGCAGGACGCCCATCTTCAGCAAATACAGGCCGACGCTCGTGTTCGGTGGGCGCGAGGTGATCTGCACGATCCATCTTGCGCAAGGGGTGCGCACGATCGCCCCGGGCGAAACCGGCGACGTCACCCTGGACTGCCGCAACGCCGTTTCGGTGGCGCCCGGAACGCGTGTGACGGTGCGCGAAGGCGGCAAGAACGTGGGGCATGTCCTGGTACGCGCGCCGGAAACCCCGACGTCCGCTCGCCCCTGAGCCTCCTTCGACGGCGCCGTCGACGTGATACCTGCGATGCGCACGCGGCTGCCCACTGCCGCCGGCGACCCGACGACGCCCGACATCCGCGGTTCCGGCACCGAGTCCCGTGTCCTGCACTGGCGGATGTCCCGTTGCCACCGCGCGACCGTAGCGGGGCTGATGGCGGCGCTGCTCGCCCTCGGGTGCACAGGCGGCGCAGGCGACCGCCTGCGCAATCCCGGCCGCGTCGATCCGGCCCCGCAGGCGTGGGCGGACGCCCTGCGTGCGGTGGTGCAGGTGCGCCGTGGGCATCCGCACGTATCTGCGCGCCCGGCCCCGCCGCCGTTCGAGTACGTCTACCGCCCCCCGCGTTCGCACGATCTGCAGGCGATCCACGAGCGCGTCCTGGAAGCCGATCTGCTGCAGCGCTTGCCGGAGGTGCAGGCGATCGACGGCATGTTCGCGCTGCCGCGCCGCCTGCGCTATGTCACCCAGGAGTGTGGCGAATTCGGCGCGTTCTACCGCCCGGCCGATGCCGAAGTCGTGCTGTGCTACGAGACGCTGCGCACGCTGTACGAGCGCGGCCAGGACCAGCAGCGCGCGAGCCGCCTGGCGGAGGACCATCCCCTGCGTTACACGCGGGCCAATATCCGCTTCATCGTGCTGCACGAAACCGGACATGCGCTCGTGCACCTGCTGGATCTCCCGGTGACCGGACGCCAGGAAGACGCGGTCGACCAGCTCGCGGCAATCCTGATGCTGCGCTTCGCCGGGGTGGAGGAGACGCCCGCCGAGGTGATCGCCAACCTGCGCATGGCCGCCAACTGGATGCTCTCCGACAGCACTGGCGCCTACGATCTGGAGGCGTACGCAGCGGAACACGCGCTGGGCGAGCAGCGGTACTTCAATCTGCAATGCCTGATCTACGGGACCGATCCGGACAGTTTCGCCGGCATGGTGGATACCGGCGACCTCACCGCCCAGCGTGCCCGCGGCTGCGCGCGCGAAACACGACTGATCAGCCGTGCATGGCTGCGGCTGCTGCTGCCGCATCTCGCGCCCGGCTACGAGATCTACGAGGACGAAGCCGCACGCTATCTCGAGCAGTGAGCAGCGCGGTGCGCGGATTCGGCCCTGGCGCCCGGCTCAGTCGTCGCGGGCGAAGCGGATGACCAGGCCCGCGCGATCGTCGGTGGCCCAGATGGCGCCGTCATCGGCGACCGCCAGGCCGACCGGCGACCCCTGGGGCCGCACGCCGCGCTCCAGACCCCAGCCGGGGGTCAGCTCCACCGGCGTGGCGGCGGGACCGGCGCCGTAGGCACGCATGCCCTGGCCATGGACCGGAAAGCGCGGGTGCGCATCGACCGTCGGCACACCCCGGTCATCGACCGCGAAACTCGCGATGCGTCCACCCACCGAGCGATGGCCGTGCCAGCTCATCAGCAGCCGACCCTGCAATGCGGGGAACATGGCCCCCTCGTACCAGAGCATGTCCAACGGTGCGGCATGGGGCGGCAGCAGCAGGGCGGGCGCGGTATGCGTCGCCGCCCGGCACCATCCGGCACGCTCCGGCCAGGCGGGGGTCGCCCGGTCCCGATCGAAACAGTAGGGCCAGCCATAGTGGTGTCCGGCCTCGACGATGTTGAGTTCCTCGAACGGTGACCACCGGGTAGCGAAGTCGTAACTGTTCTCGCCCTGCAGCACCGTGCCCGATGCATGCACCGCGAGGGCCACCGAATTGCGCAGGCCACGCGCGAAGACTTCGTGGTCGGACGACCATCGCCCGCCTCCGGCGTACCGGTACAGCCGAAGACTGGCCGCATCCTCGTCGCCTTCGCTCTGTGCGCAGCGGCCTTCGTCGGTACGCAGCGCCGGCCCCGCGCACTGGTCGCTCGGTGCGCCGACGTTGACCAGCAGATCGCCGCCCGGAAGAAAGACGAACTTGGACAAGGGATGCCGGTGGGCATGCAGGCGGTTGTCGGGAAGTCCGTCGATCACCGTCTGCACGGTCGCGGCCGGCTCCACGGCGCCGGGATCGAATCGCAGGATCCGGCTCATCTCGCCGACGTAGATCGCGCCGTCGGGGCCGCGGGCGATGGCATGCGGCAGGTGCAGGCCATCCAGCACGCGGTCCAGCCGAGCCTTGGTGCCCACGCCCGTCCGGATCCGCCAGACCGCGCCACGCGCGCCTTCCCAGGCGCCGAGGTCGGTCACCAGCCAGGTGTCGGCATCGAGTTGCAGCAGTGACCGCGGCAGGCGCAGCGGCCGCGTCGGGTCCTGCGTCGTGGGGCCGAGCACCAGGCCTGCGCACATGCCGCGCATCGTGCCGATGGCCAGACGCGGGTAGCCGTCGCAAGCGTCTCCAGCCACACGGTGCGGCTCACGCGCGCCGGCGGCGAGCAACGGGACCAGGCAGAGCACGAGCAGGGCTGCAGGGCGCAGGCGAGGCATCCAGCGGTTCCAGGGTTCGGGGCGAGCATGGTGGCCGCATGCGGTGGATCCGTCACCTTGTTTCGCGCCCGACGAGCAGGCCCGTCGCGGCGCGCGACAGGTCAGCTCCGCGAGAGCGAGCGCGCGTCGCATGCCGAGGTGCCGGTCCGTGCCGGCGCGCCAAGGCGCGTCCACGCAGCCTCCGGTCAGGCTGCGGGTGCGCGCGAGCCCCAGACAGCCGCAGGCGACTTGCAGTAGTGCTCGATGAAGGCCTGCTGGGATGGCATCCCGTCCACCGTGCGCCGGATCGGATCGCGGATCGATGCCAGCAGCCGCTGCAGGTCGTCGTCCCCCAGGGCGCGCGCCAGCGGATGATGCTGCCTCGGCTCGATTCCCTGGCCCAGCAGCACATGGGTCCAGGAGTCGACGCGGAACAGTTCGTCCGCGCCTTGCCAGGCGTGGCCGCGCTCGCGCCAGGCGCGCAGTCGCAGCTCGAGCGAAGGCGGCAATGGCATCTCGCGGCATGCGGTCCACATCGGCTCCTCGCGCCGGGTGGCGTGGTAGTGCAGCACGATGAAGTCGCGCACGTGCTCGGCTTCGGCGCGGGCGGCATCGTTGAACAGATCCACGAGCGACGATGCGATGCCTTCGAACGGGAACAGCTGGATCAGACGCACCACCGCACTGATCGCCAGGTGCAGGCTGGTCGATTCCAGCGGCTCGATGAAGCCGCTGGCCAGCCCCAGCGCGATCACGTTCCGGTTCCAGGTCTTGAGCCGGCGGCCGGTGCGGAACGGCACCACCCTCGGCTCCGCCAAAGGCGGGCCCTCGATGTCGCGCAGCAGTTTCGCGTGGGCCTCGTCGTCGGACATGTAGCGGCTGGAATACACCAGTCCATTCCCCACCCGGTGCTGCAGCGGGATCTGCCAGCGCCAACCGGCCTTGTGCGCGATCGCCCGCGTATACGGCACCGGTGAGCCCGACAGCGCGGTCTGCACTGCGACGGCCCGGTCGCTCGGCAGCCAGTGGCTCCAGTCCTCGTAGCCGGTCTGCAACGCCTGCTCGATCAACAGTCCGCGAAAACCGGTGCAGTCGATGAACAGGTCGCCCTCGATGCGTCGGCCATCGTCGAGCACCAGGGCGTCGACATCACCGCTGGTCGCATGCCGGCTCACGGCGCCGATGCGGCCCTCGATACGGACCAGTCCGTGCCGTTCGGCGATACCGCGCAGGAATTGGGCGTAGAGACCGGCGTCGAGGTGGTAGGCATAGTTCACCTGGGGCCGGGTCTGCAGCGAGAAGCGAGCCGCGCGCGAGGCCACCGACTCCAGGCAGAAGTCGCCCAGCTCGGAGGACATGCCGCGGCGCAGGCTGTCGAGCCAGAAATGATGGAAGCCGGCGGCCAGGGTGCCCTGCCCCGTCATTCCGAACGGGTGGATGTAGTGGTGCCCCGGGCGTCGCCAGCCCTCGAACGAGATCGAGAGTTTGAAAGTGCCGGCCACCGCGCGCAGGAAGGCCTGCTCGTCGATCTGCAGGAAGCGGTGGAAGCTGCGAATGGGCGGCACGGTGGACTCGCCCACTCCGATGGTGCCGATCTGGTCCGACTCCACCAGGGTGATGTCGAGGCGATCACGGAACTGGTGCGCGAGCGCGCAGCCCGCGAGCCAGCCTGCAGTTCCGCCGCCTGCGATCACCACCTTGCGAACGGGGCCGCCGGCCCCGGGTGCTGCCTCATTCATCCAGGCGTGCTCCTGATGCGGTTCAGCGGTTGAGACGCGCGATCAGCATGGCGCGCATGCGGCGCGCCAGCGTCTCGTCGATGGGGCCGAGCACGTCGCGTGCCGCTGCAGGAAGATGCGCGCCTGCACGGTCGGCCGGGCCGAAGACGTAGTAGTCGAAGATCCGGGCCCAGGCCTGCTTTTCGCGCTCGGGGAGGTCCCGCACCGTCCACAGCGCATGCTGCAGCGCGAGCAGCGGCGACGCGAGGTAGGCCGGCGACCGACGCCACCAGTAGTTCACCAGCACATTGAACGGTGCGAGTCCCTGCACCTGGTGCCACCACATGCTGGGGATGAAGATCGCGTCGCCCGGTTCCAGCACGGCGGTCTGCGCAGACGCCATCGCATCTCGGAAGCGTGGAAACCTAGACTCGTCCGGGTTCGTGAAATCGACCAGGCTCACGACCTGGCCCCCCGGCGTGGGCTCCAGCGGGCCCGGATAGAGGTTGTCGATCTGCTCGGGCGGAAACAGCGTGAACCTGCGACGGCCGACCGCGCAGACCGCGAGGTTGTCGGGCGCGTCGAAGTGGCACGACGCCACGACGCGGTTGCCGATCCAGATACTGGGCGGTGCGTCGATGCCGAGTCCCGCGAGCGGCAGCGCATTGTGTTCGGAAAAGCCGGGCAGCGCGCCGGCCACCGGCAGTGAGGCGACGTAGTATGTCGGTGGCTGCGGATCGTCGAGATGGTTCGAGATCGCGTCGAGCACCTCGCCGAGCCCGCCGCGGCGCACCTCGAAGTTCAATGCGGTGCAGTCGGCGTTGTAGAACGGGCGCCCTTCGATCTCCGGTGGGCCGAAGGAATACGGCACCGCACGGCCCCCGTCGAAGCCGCGCAGATATGCCATGGCATCGGCGACGGACGCCCCCCCGGCACGCACCAGACCCCAGTCGCGGGCGACCCCCTTGAGCACCGCAGGCTGGCCCTCGGCCGTCAATGCATCCAGCGGGAGTGCACCCGGATCGCAGTCGTCCAGCGTGCGCATGGCGGCGGGCGTCACGTCTCAGCGTCCTCGGGTCGCCACCGGCATGTCCTGCTCGCGCAAACGCCGCTGCTTCTCGGCCATCAGGCGGCGCATGTTGTGCAGCGACGCCAGCACCAGATAGGCCCCTTCCAGATATCCCGCGCGGCTGAGACCTTCGAGCGCCGCGCCGTCCAGCGCGACCAGACGGTCACGGTCGATGCCGTGCAGGCCGGCGACATCGACGCGGTGCCGGTCGTCGAGCTCGACCGCCAGCGACACCGGCTGGATCAGTCCCAGCGCATCGAAAGCGTCGAACATCTGTGCGCCAAAATCGGTCCCGTCACGGATGCCGCGCAGCACGCCGGCGATATGTTCGAGGTAGGGACTGTTGCCGCCCTGAGGAAGAAACACCGGTTCACCCGTCTCTTCAACCACGCGCGGATGCTCGAGGTCGACGTGGATCACCGGCTCCTGCCGCAGCTCGCCGTCGATATGCTGCGTCTGGAAGCCGATGAGGAACGGTCCCTTGGCGACCGCACCCGGCAGATAGCTGGCATTCCAGCGCCCGTCGCGCAGGAACAGGTTCTCCCTCTGCTCGAAACCGAGCAGTGCCACCGACGTCCAAGCCCCCTCCGCGTCCTTCCGGAAGAAGATCGGATACTCGCGCTGGAGCTCCGCGTACTCGCTCGGAAACGCAGGCACCATGCCCACGTCGTCGCCGTATTGCGGCCCGAAGCCCGTGGCCACGCGAAGCGCGGCGTGGGCCACGTTGTTGAGCAGTTCGTAACGGGCCATCGCCCCTCCCTACCGGACGTCGCGGATGCGGCTGCGACCGGCACGATGTTACCGGGTGCGGCGCGTGGACCGGGCACCCGGATGCACCACCGAACCCGAAAGCGCCGATCCCGCTGCACGCCGCAGCGGGATCGCCTTCGCGTCGGACCGGGTACCGGTCGCGATCAGAACCGGTACCGCACACCCAGCATGTAGCGCGGGCTCTGGTCGGCCAGCTTGACGATCTGCTGGTCGGTGCGGGCGTGCCAGCGGACGTCCTCGCCGGTCAGGTTGATCGCCTCGAACCCGAACGACCAGTTCCGGTTCAGCGCGTAGTTCACGCTGAGGTCCCACTGGTCGTAAGCCTCGACGTAGTACGGATTCTTGCTGTTGCCCTGGTTGGCGAGGATCAGATATTCATCACGCCAGTTCCAGGCCAGGCGCACCGTCCAGCCGTACTTCTCGTACATGAAGACCGCGTTGGCGGTGTCGCTGAGGCCGGTGAGCGCGAACTGGTCGACGTTCGGATCGCCCGCGTTGTCGTAGCCGACGTCGCCGTTGACGATCGTGTAGTTGGCGAGGATGCCGAACCCGCTGTCGCCGAAGAAGTACTGGCCGCCCAGCTCCCAGCCGCGCAGCGTGGCCGCGCTCTGGTTGATCGGCTGGCTGACGTTGAACTGGTACAGCGGGTCGTTGGCGTTGCCGTAGACGTCGTAAGCCGCTTCCAGCGCGAGCGCCTGGGCGCCCGTGCCGTCGAACGCGCCGAGACCGGCCGGGTCGTTGCGCAGCAAGGCCAGCGCACTGAACAGCGATGTGTCGTTGCCGGAACACGCCGACGCATTGGCAGCGCCCACCTGCGCCGCGCATGCCGGGCTGAGCAGGAAGGCGAGCGCGGCCTGGGCATCCGGGCCCGAGGTCGGGTCGCGCAGTCCGTAGAGCGGCTCCTGGGTGATGGTGTTGCCGATGAAGTTGTTCACCGACTTGGTCCAGTACGTCACCGACAGGTAACTCGCGTTGGCGAAATACCATTCGAGCGCCAGATCGAGGTTGTCCGACTCCAGCGGCTTGAGGCTCGGGTTCTGCGAGTTGCCCTGAGCGCGGACCGAGGAATCCAGCAGGACCGAGCCGGTCGGCTGCTGGGCCCCCGGGCCTGCATAGAGGTTTCCGTAAGGCGCACGCGCGATGCTCTTGCCGAACGACGCGCGCCCCTTCAACTGGTCGGTGAAATCGAGACTGAAATCGAGATTCGGCAGGATGTAGCTGTAGCTCGAGCGTTCGCTGAAGGGCTGCTTCTCGTCCGACAGCAGGATGCGGAAGTCGTTGTTGGACTGCCACTCGATCGCCTCGGGAATGGCGATGATCGAGGTCGAGGTGATGTCGGTGGTTTCGTAGCGCACGCCGATACGGGTGTTGGTGCGCATGCCGCCGAGCTCACCCTCGAGCGAGAGCTGCATGTACGCCGAATTGGTCTTCTCTTCGACCCGGTTGTCGGCCGAGTTCTGCGGGCTTACGCCCAGGCCCACACCGTACTGACCGGCCGCCCACTGCGCGAGCGCACCGGCGTCGCCGCGCCACGCCGGCCAGCTGCTGAAGGAGTAGTCGTCGAACAGACCCACGATGTTGACCGGCTGCAGGAAGTTCATCAGGCCGCCGGCCACGTCGGAATCGACGTTCGCCACGCTCCAGTCGCCGAGGGCCGAATAGGCCTCGGCCGCCTGCAGACGATGTGTCGTGACCTTGTTGCTGTCGACGCCGAACTGGAAGCGGCCCTGGTCGAAGCTCCACTCGCCGTCGACCCGTCCCTGCTTGATCTCGCTGACCTGGGTCTGCGCATTGACGCGGAGCACCTGACTGCCGATCTCGCCAGCCACGAAGCCCGGGTTGACGACACCGTTGGTGCGCGCGATCGCATCCGCGGTCGAGGGATACCAGGTCTGCGTGCCGACCGGCATGCCGTTGTTGAAGGCGAGTTCCTGCACCCACGAGCCGCCGCAATGCGGGCCCGTGGTGCAGTTGTTGGTGCCCGCGATGCTCATGAAGATCGAGCCGCCGCCGGTGAGCGGATCGTTCGGCCGGCTCTCGGTCTTCGAGTTGTGAGCGTCGAAGCTCAGCCGGAAATCGGTGCTGACGTCCCAGACCGCGTTCAAGCCCAGCGAACCGAGCTTGTACTCCTGCATGCTGCGCTGCTGCTCGAGGCCGAAATCCTTGGTGCCGGCGATCTCGCGGATGTAGGTCGGCGTCGCCACCGCGCCGGACGTGTCGAACTCGATGTTGGTGTAGTCGCTGTTCTGCAACCACATCCCCTGCTCGCCGCGGTTCTCGGTGATCTCGTTCGTCGAGTAGGTGTAGTCCAACGTCAGCGTGACGCTGTCGGTCGGCGCGAACTGCACGACGGCCTGGCCATTGATGCGCTCGCGTTCGAATTCGGAAAACGCGTAACGCAGGTCATTGGGGCGCGCGTACAGCTCGCCGATGGCCGGCGCGTTGACCACCGCCGGATTGCCCGGCATCGAGCCCGTCCACGGCTGGATGTTCCAGTAGTTGTTGGTGGCCTGCACCGAGCCGCCCTGGCGCTTCTGGTAACTGGTGCTCAGTCCCACGCCGAAGGTCTTGTCGGGATTGGTGTAGCTGAAGATGCCGGACAGTTCGGGCGTCAGATCGTTCTCGAACGGCTGGCTGCGGTCGGAAACGACCTTGGCACCCGCACTGGCGACGACGCCCGAATGGTTGAACGGTCGGTCGGTGAGGATGTTGATCGTCGCGCCGATACCGCCGCTGGGCACGTGGGCCTGGCTGGTCTTGTAGACCTCGATCCCGCTGATGGACTCGGCCGCGAGCTGCGCGAAATTGAAAGCGCGCGTGCCGCCATCCACACCACCGATCGCCACCTGGCCGGCGGCACCGAAGGCGTCGGCGCCGGGCACCTGACGTCCATTGAGCGTGACCATGTTGAACTGAGGACCGAAACCGCGCGCCGTGACCTGCGCGCCCTCGCCATCGCGTCGCTCGATCGAGATGCCGGTAATGCGCTGCAGGGATTCGGCGAGATTGGTATCCGGGAACTTGCCGATGTCCTCGGCGCTGATCGCATCGACCACGCCCGCGGCTTCGCGCTTCGTCTCCATCGACTGGTTGAGGCTGCTGCGCAACGCGGTGACGGTGACCGTATCGAGATTGGTCGCCGCCTGGCTCGACGACGGGGCAGACTCGGACGCAGGCCGGGCAGTCTGCTGCGGCTCCTGCGCGAATGCGGGATTGAGAATCAGCACCCCCCCGACGAAGGTGAACATCGCACGCGATTTCAAACGCTTCAACTTACGATTCATGTGGCCTTTCCCTCAGCACCAGGATTGCAACGACCGTGAGCACGTCGCCCCCGGCACCCTTTTTTCACGCATGTCCGCTCGCGAACCGATGACACGATCCGAGTCGCTATCGACCTCTCACATCCGCAGGATCGTCTGCGCCGCATATGCAAATACTCGATGCGGCCTTTGCTTCCCCTCGCGTCGCACTTCATGTCACAAGGTGCGCCGCCCCTTCCGGCACTCCTTATCGAGCGTTGTCGCATCTCTAGTAGAGCCAGCAGCCGCATCCACCGTGATAGCGCTAACACATCGTTGACGCAGATTTATTACGCGCTGAGGATTTTGTCACCGTGCAGCGCAACAAAGTGATCGGACATTCGCAGCTGCTGCTCACGCGCTCAACTGGTGACACCGGTGACATGCGCTGAGTTACATGCCTTACTGCTCAATTTGCAATCTCGAGCCCCCGCCCGCCAACTGCCTCCTCCTGGTCGTACGGTACGTCTCCCCGCGCGGGATGAGATCACCCAACCACTAGGACCGGCATCGCATGGGTACATCAAAGCGGCCTGCGTAGCCCTGTTCGCAGGCACCCGGCCGAGTAAACATGAGGAGTCAGCGCCGACGGTGAATGAAGAGCGGACACGAGCGACGCGATCGTCCGACGGAACCAACCAGATTGACGACATCTTTGCCGGAATACCGCCGTGTTGCGCAGCATGCAGGCAGCGACGTACTCGTGCACACGCTGCGCAGTGCCCGACGCGCGGCGCTCACGCCGTCGCACCTCAGGCTCCGTACGCAGCAAGGACTGGGAGAGCTCTTCGAGAGGCAGTTTTTTTGCGCCGGCGCACCACAAAACGCAGCGTTCGTGATGCACACGGTCTCTCGACGAAGTCGGGCTCCCGGATTTTGACGTCCCGTTCGCAGCACGGAACCCGTCGGCTTACGTAAGTCGTGCCCCATGCCGCGGCGGAAGTTTCACCACGATCGCGGCGCTCAGCTATCGAAATCGACGCCGATGATCCGGCAGACCTCTTCCTGGTTGTAGCCGTGAAAGCGGCGGCCCCGCGTGGTGTGGGTGCGGGCGAACAGGGCGCCGTTCGCCTGGGTGCGCTCGCGCTTTTCCTGCAGCAGCCACTTCGCGTAGTCGTGGCTGAGATTGCGTTCCCGGGTCGGGTCGCGTTGCATCCGGGCCATCAGTCGCATCCTCGGTATCGAAGTGCTGCGCGTGCGCAGCGACGGCACAGGATACGTGGCCATCGAAGAGCGGCGTCCTGGCGGGGCACACGCTCCTCCGGACGGCGTCGCCTCCGGCCGCACCGTTCTTGCGGTCTCCGTCGGTGGACGTGTCGAGTGCTTGACGAAAGCGCCGTAGACGCCGGTTCGATTCCGAAGTCGGCTGCTCGCAGCGTCGCCCGGTATTGCCCCGTTGCCTCAGGCAGACATTTGTCGGCGGAGTACGGAGCGTCGCGCCCGCGACGGCGGATGGGGTCCTGCAAGCTTTCTGAACCCCCTGCTGGAAATGGGCCTCGCCGGACATGGTCTTCCACACGGTTCGGGGGGCTCAGAACACAAGTCCTCTCGCCCTGGATTTCCGCGGCCGGCGTGTCCGATAACAGACAAGATGAATACGAATCGAGAGTCATGTTATAACTTAACGTCACCTTCACCTTATTGAGCTTCAGATGAACCTCGTCTCGCCCGCTGTCCTCCGATCGCCTCGCCGTGGCACACGCGCCCTCGTGGTCGCGCCCCTGTTCGCCGCGATGCTGCCTGCCCTGGCACAGACTTCGCCGGCCAGTGATCTGGACACCATCCGGGTCACGGGTGCACGTGGAAGCTACGCCGCGGAATCGGTGAGCATCGGCGGCAAGGAGCCGGTGTCCATCCTCGATGTGCCCAATACGGTCAGCGTGATCACGCAACAGCGGATCCTCGACCAGAACCTGGTCACGATGACCGATGCCCTTGCCCAGGTGCCGGGTGTCTACGTCACCACCTGGGACGGACTGATCGGGCAGATCCGCTCGCGCGGCTATCTGCTCGATGTGTCGTACGACGGCATTCCGGCCTGGAACAGCGGCCAGGCACAGGAATTCGATCTCGTCGTCTACGAGCAGGTGGAAGTCCTGCGCGGTCCAGCCGGCATCTTCAAGGGCTCGGGCCAGCCGAGCGGCACGGCGAACTTCATCCGCAAGCGTGCGCCGGGCGTCTTCGGCGCGACCGGCGCGGTCTCGGCGGGCTCCTGGAACAATTACCGCGTCGAGGCCGATGTCGGCGCGCCTCTGGGGTTCGACGGCCGCCTGCGTGGTCGCTTCGCCGGCTCCTACCAGGAGCGCGACTTCTTCGTCGACCGCTCGCACCAGGAGAAGGTGGTCGCCTACGGCGTGCTGGATTTCGACATCAGCGACCGGACGCTCGCCTCGGCGATGGTCACCTACCAGGATGACCGCGGCGACGCGATGAGCATGGGACTGGCCAACTACAACCTGCCCGGCCATCCGCTGCACAACCGGTTCCTCGACGTGCCGCGCTCCACCAACCAGTACCCGGACTGGAACCTCAATGTCTACGAGACCATCGAGTACGCCGCCGACCTGCGTCACCAGTTCGCCAACCGCTGGGTCGTGCGGGCCAAGGTCACCTACCGCGACCAGCAGAAGGTCTTCACCGACGGCTACCCGACGCCTGGCGTTGGGCTGAATCCGGTCACCGGGCGCTTCCCGAGCTACAACCGGCGCACCAACGACGGCACTACCGAGCGCACCGGCACCGACCTCTACGCGTCCGGTCCGCTCGCACTCTTCGGGCGCGAGCACACGCTGACGGTGGGCCACAGCTACGAGCTGTACGAGAACGTCAACACCGGCATTTCCAATGTCCCCTACACCGGCACGCCGCCGGGATCTGGCGTTGTACTGGAGGACGCCGCGTCGGTGCCACGCCCGAACTTCGTGGCCAACAACGGCGGGCACACGCGCACCATCCAGCGGGGCGTGTACGGGCAGGGCCGCTTCGAGATCGTCGACGGCCTCACCGCCGTACTCGGTGCGCGGGTCAGCGATTTCAATTCCAAGTTCCGCACGATCGCGCCCAACCCCAATCCCACGGCATTCGCCAACCGCGGGCGCGAGTCCGGGGTGGTCACGCCGTACGGCGGCCTCGTCTATTACGTGCAGCCGAACGTCAGCCTCTACGGCAGCTACTCGGACATCTTCATTCCGCAGACCTCGCTGCAGTACGACGGTGGCGCCGGAACGGCGCTCGACCCGCGCGTGGGCAAGCAGTTCGAGGTCGGGGTCAAGGGCACCTTCTTCGATTCCGGCCTCAATGCCTCGCTGGCGGCGTTCCGCACCCGCGACGTGAACCGTCCGTTCGCCGACCCCGCCCATCCCGGCTTCTTCATTCCTCTGGGCGAAGTGGAAGTGCGCGGTGTCGATCTCGAGATCAACGGCAGTCCGACGCAGGGCATCGATCTCTCGTTCGGCTACACGTTCCTGGAAACGGAGCACATCCAGAACCAGAACGCGAACCTGATCGGCCAGCCGATCGACACCTGGGAGCCGGAACACACCGTCAAGGCCTTCGCCAAGTACACGCCGGGCGCTCCCGGCTGGGACCGCGGGTGGATCGCCGCGGGCCTGCAGGCGCAGAGCCTGTTCGTGGGCGGAGGTGTCAAAGGCGTGCGCGAGCAGCCGTCCTATGCGCTGCTGAGCCTGCATGGCGGCTATGCACTCTCGCCGACGCTGGCGATCTCCGCCTCCTTCAACAACCTGCTGGACAAGGTGTACTACGCGCGGGTGGGCGGGCCGAACACGTACAACACCTTCGGCGAGCCGCGGAACGTCACCCTCACCCTGCGGGCGCGCTACTGATGTCGACCCGTCACCTGCTGGCCATCGCCGGCACCCAGACCCGGCTGCACTGGCGCGACCGCCGCCTGGTCTGGGTCAGTGCCCTGGTGGTGCTGGTGATGCTGACCAGTCTGCTGACCGGGCATGGGCGCTTCAGCCGGCTCGGGCTCGAGCGCAGCGCCGCCGAGCTCGAAGCGGCGCGGATCTGGAACGACCAGGGTCCCACCAATCCACACGGGGCCGCGCATTTCGGACGTGACGTCTACGCACCGGTTTCACCACTGGCCGCGCTCGATCCCGGACTGACCGACCAACTGGGCGTGTCGGTCCGGCTCGAGGGACACTCGCAGAATCCGGCGCGGGACCGGCCGACCGAGTCCGGAGCCGCGGCCTCGCGCTTCGGCGGCTTCAGTGCGGCGTGGGCGCTCAAGGTGCTCGCACCGCTGGTGATCATCCTGGCCGGGTTCTCCACGTTCGCAGGCGAGCGTTCGCGCGAGCTGCTGATGCAGGAGCTGGCCGCCGGCGTGCCGGCGCGCACCCTCATGACGGGGCAGCTGCTCGCGCTCGGCGGCTGGGCGCTCGCCCTCGTCGCGGTGTTCACCGGCGCCGGCCTCGTGCTGCTCGCCCGGGGCAACGCCGACATGCAGGACTACCTCTCGGCCGTGAGCATCGGTGCCGGATTTCTCGCCTATCTGCTGTTGTTCGTCGGCCTGACCCTGGCAGCCTCCGCACATTTCCGCACCGCGCGCGGAGCGCTGGTGGCCCTGCTCTGCTTCTGGGCGTTCTCAACCCTGATCGCGCCGCGGCTGGTGCCGGCGCTGGCCGAGCACCGGCATCCGACGCCCAGCGCACCCGCGTTCGAGAAGGCGGTCACCGATGAAGCCCGCAACGGCATCAGCGGCCACGACCCGGCCGACCAGCGTCTGGATGCCTTCCGCGAAGCGACACTTCTCCGCTACGGGGTGAGTCGCGTGGAAGATCTGCCGGTGAACTTCGCAGGTCTGGCGCTGGAGTTCGGCGAGCGCAACTCCACCGAGACCTACAACCGCCATTACGCCGACCTGTTCGACCGTTACGCGGGCCAGGCACGCGTGCAGCGTGTCGCCGCCGTGCTCGCCCCGGAGCTGGCGATCGCCCCGCTGTCGATGGCGTTCGCCGGCACGGACACCGACGCGCACCTGGCCTTCCTGCGCCAGGCCGAGGACTACCGCTACCGGCTGATCCAGACCCTCAATGCCGATGTCGCCCGGCATCTTCCCCAGGGCGATGGTCCATACCTGACCGATGTCGGCGCCCTCACCGCGAGCCTGGTCTTCGCGCCGGAACGGCGGGCGCTCGGCGCGATCTGGCGCAGCCAGGCGGTCAATGCGGCGATCCTGCTGGCCTGGGCCCTGGCCGCACTGGCGCTGGCCAGCTACGCCGGCGCGCGACTGGGGCGACCTCGATGAGCGGCATCCTGCCGATCCTGGGCCAGGAACTGCGGCTGGCCGCGCGCGACCGCGCCTTGCCCTGGCTGCTGCTCGCCTTCGCGCTGACCGCCTTCTACGGCGCCTGGACCGGCGCCCAATGGCGCGCCGAGCGCGCGGCCACGGTGGCCGGTGTCGTGGCCGAGATCGACGAGATCATGGAGACGCGGCGCGAGCAGTTCGCCAAGGCCGCGCCGGGCGAGCAGCCGTTCGCCGCCCAGCCGCAGGGCGTGCCGTTCCGGCCGGTGCTCGAACCCGGGCCGCTGGGCGCGCTGTCGATCGGCCAGGCGGAGGCCTATCCCTATGCCGGCCGCATGCTGCCGCTCAGCGACGACACCATCTTCGATGCGTTCCGGGTGCACGTGGACAACCCGGCGATGAAGGCCGCCGGCCGTTTCGATCTGGCCTTCGTCATCGTCGCGCTGATGCCCTTGCTGCTCCTCGCCGCGACCTACGACGTCTGGGTGCGGGAGCGCGAACGCGGCCCCGGTGCGATGGCGCTGTCGCAGCCTCTGCTGCCGCGCACGCTGCTGCTCGCCAAGCTGCTGGCGCGCGGCCTGCTGGTGCTCGCGCCGATGGCCCTGCTTGCTTGCGCGGCGCTGGCCTGGGTCTCGGGTCCGCATCCCACCGGCCTGGCGATGACCCTGCTGACGATCGTGGGTTATGGCCTCTTCTGGCTCGCACTGGCGCTGATGGTGAACGTGCTGGTGCGGCGCACCGCCGCAGCCGCGGTCGCCTGCGGTGTGCTGTGGCTGCTCGTGGTCGCCCTTGGGCCGGCGCTGGCATTGGCCGTGGTGGACATCGTCCGTCCCGCCCCCTCGGCGATCGCACAGGGCAATGCGCTGCGCGCGGTCTATCTCGAACATCGCGCGGAGGTACGGGGCCGTCCCCCCCTGGTCGAACCGGTTCCGCCGCCGCGCCTGCCGCAGCGGCTGCGTGTGTTCGTGGACGACGCGCTGCGGCTGGAAGCGCGCAAGGCGCCGATCCGCGCACCGTACGAAGCCGCACTTGCCGATCGCCGCGCCCATATCGACGCGATCCGCTTCGTGCTGCCCTCGGTGGCCGCCCAGGACGCACTGGACCGCATCGCCGGATCCGACGCCGATCGCGCGGTGGATTTCCGGGCGCAGGTGCTGGCCTTCCGCGGCGAGACCCGCGCATGGCTGGCCGGGCGACTCGACGCCGACGCCCCGATCACGCTCGACGACTATGCCCGCGTGCCGCAGTTCGCATTCCGCGAACCGGACCAGCGCACGCCGTTGCTGTGGGACTGGGCCGTTCTTCTGGCCGGCACGCTGCTGATCGCCGGCGCCACCCTGTGGCGGCTCGGCCGCCGCCATCCGCTCGAGACATGAGGTCCCCATGCTGAAGTCAGACGCACTCACCAAACGCTTCGGCGACCGTACCGCGCTGGACGGCCTGGACCTCGAAATCCAGGCCGGCGAGGTCTACTGCCTGCTCGGTGCCAACGGCGCCGGCAAGAGCACGACCATCAAGCTGTTTCTCGGCTTCCTGAAGCCGACGTCGGGACGCGCCCTCGTGGATGGCATCGACGTGGTGCTCGACCCGCTCGGCGCACGCCGGCGCCTGCTCTACATTCCCGAACTGGTCGCGCTGCACGACGAGCTGACCGGCTTCGAGAACCTGCGCTACTTCGCAACGCTCGCCGGTATCGAAGACGCTTCACCTTCGCGTCTCAGGGCGTGCCTGGCAGACGCCGGCCTGCAGGCCGCAGCGGTCGACCGCCGGGCCGCGACCTACTCCAAGGGCATGCGTCAGAAAGTCGGCGTGGCGCTCGCGATCGCCAAGGAGGCGCGCGTACTGCTGCTGGACGAACCGACCTCGGGCCTCGATCCACAGGCGTCGGCCGAGTTCCACGATCTGGTCGCGCGTCGCCGCGACGCCGGTGCTGCGGTGCTCATGGCCACCCACGACCTGTTCCGCGCGCGGCAGGTCGCCGACCGGATCGGCATCATGCGCGCCGGCCGGCTCGTGCGCAGCCTCGAGGCGGGCGTGCTCAGCGCCCAGCAGCTCGAGTCGGCGTACCTGGAGGCGATGGCCGCCGAGACCGCGCAGGTCGCCTGACGCGAACGCTCTCGCGCGGTACGGGGCGGCCCGGCCGCGCGCTACCCCGGGCCGGTGCCGCCGGATCGACCGTCGATGCCTGCGTCCATTCACCTTCGGCGCCGCACGCGGCGCGGCTTCGCGCCCGGCCTTGCGGCAGGTCGGAGGTCCGGAGCCGCGCCCGGAGCCCGTCAGGCGTACAGGGCCTCGTATCCGGTGCGATCGACCTGGCTCAGCCCGAGTGCTTCGAACTGCTGCCACATGCCCTGCCAGCGCGCCGCATCGCGCCGCACCGGGCCGACGAGTCGCGGGCAGGTATCGGCCACAATCGCATCCATCAGCGCCGTCGGTTCGGTGCGGCTGTAGCGGTACCACAGGGCGGCCGCCTCCGCGGGATCGTCGCGGCACAGGCGCGCGCCCTGCCCGACCAGTCGCGTCACGGTGTCCACCACATCCGGATGCTCGGCCATGAAGCGCTGCGAGGTGAAGAGTTCCAGCGCCGAGAAGTTGTGCATGCCGACGTCGTGCGTGGCGATGAACCGGGTATCCATTCCTGCCAGTCGCGCTTCCACGCCTTCGAAATTGGCGAAGCACAGCCATGCCCCGTCGTACCCGGCGCGCAGGTTGGCCAGATGTTCGAAGCCGGCGCTCTCGATGCGCACCTGTGTGGCGCCGAATGACGCTCCCTGGGCCGTGCACCAGCGCGAAAGGATCTCGACGGCGATCGCATCGGTGACGCCGCCGGCCACCGGCGACGCAAGGCGCACCGCGCCGCCCGCGAGCAGACGTGCGCCGGCCTCGCGTTTCAGCAGGATTCCGCCCTCGGTCTCGAAGAAACAGCCCAATGCGCGCAAGCCGGGCCGGTGCGCATCGATCATGTGCAGCGGCTCGTTGCAGGCGAAGGCGATCTCGCCCTCGACCACCGCGGCCAGCCCGTCGTAGTGATCGTCCGGCACCAGCAGTTCGAGTTCGATTCCGGCGTCGCGATACCAGCCGCGCTCGATGCCGGCGATCAGCGGCAGGTGGTCGGGATTGAGGAACCACTCGAGGGAGAGCTGCAGCTTCATCGGGACGGCTCGGCACTGCGACGGCCGGACAGACTAGTCGACGGGCGGCACACGGTACAGCCGCACGGTCGCTACAGGTGTGCCCACACCACGCCGGGGCGCATGCCCAGCGCAACCGCCACTTCGCACCCACGCTCCGTTGCGTCGACGCCGCGCTCAGCGCGCGGGCAACGCATCCGCGCTCGGCCCGATATCCGCCGACGCGCCGGGCCGGGCGTCGCCGGGCAATGGCGCGCCTGCCTGCGGACCGACGGCCGCCACCGCATCGTTCACTTCGGCCGCACTGCGCTCGGCCGCGTTGTTGAGCACCACGATACTGATGCGCCGGTTGATCGGATTGCCTTCGTCGGTCTTGTCGAACGGCACCGAGGATGCCAGGCCCACGACCCGCGAGAGTTTGCCGTCCTGCAGGCCGCCGGTCACGAGCGCCCGCCGCGCCGCGTTGGCACGCTGGGTGGAGAGCTCCCAGTTGCTGAGACCGCTGACGCCTGTATAGGGCGTGTTGTCGGTGTGCCCGGAGATCGCGATGCGGTTCTCGACCTGGTTGAAGTAGGTCGCCAGCTCGACGAGGATCTGGGTGGTGTAATCCTTGAGGTTCGGCGAGCCGAGGTCGAACATCGGCCGGTTGTGTGTGTCGACGATCTGGATGCGCAGGCCTTCGGGGGTGATGTCGATCAGCAGCTGGTCCTTGAACGGCGCCAGCGCCTGACTGCTGGCCACCGCCTTCTCCAGTGCGCGCTGCAGGGCCTCGAGCCGCTCGCGGTCGGCCAGGTCGCGCGCCGCCTGCGCGACTTCGTCCGCGCCCTGGGCAGGGCCGGCGCCGGGCGGGTTGCGGATGTGGTCGAACATCTTGATCGGCACGTCGCCGGCGCCGCCCGGCCCGTTCGAACCGGCCGCCATCGACGAAGCCGTTCCGGCAACGGCGCTCGGATTCTTGAAGTAGTCCGCGATCCCGCCCAGCTGTTCCTGCGGCATGGTCGCCACCAGCCACATGACCATGAAGAACGCCATCATCGCGGTCACGAAGTCCGCATAGGCCACTTTCCAGGCGCCGCCGTGATGGCCGCCGCCGTGCTTCTTCTTGCGGACGACGATGATGGGTTGCAGGACGTCACTCATGGCGCACCCGGATCAGCCCTTGGCGGCCTTGAGGTCGGCCTCGAGGTCCTGGAAGCTCGGGCGCACGTCGGAGAACAGCAGCTTGCGCGCGAACTCGATGGCCACCGAGGGGGCATAGCCGCGCAGCGACGCCACCAGCGCCATCTTGACCACTTCGAAGGCCTTGCCCTCCTCGTGCGCCCGGCTCTCCATCGCACTGGCGATCGGGCCGACAAAGCCGTAGGCGATGAAGATGCCGAGGAAGGTGCCGACCAGTGCCGACGCCACCTTGGCGCCGATCTCGGCAGGCGGCGCGCTGCCGACGATGGACATCGTCAGGATGATGCCCAGCACCGCCGCGACGATACCGAAGCCCGGCAGCGCATCGGCCACCTTCTGCACGGAGTGCGAGGGCTCGAGCGCCTCCTGGTGATGGGTCTCCAGCTCGTATTCCAGCAACGATTCCAGCTCGTGCGGGTTCATGTTGCCGCCCACCATCAGCCGCAGGCAGTCGGTAATGAAGGTGAGCATGTGGTGATCGCCCGACACCTTGGGATACTTCTGGAAGATCGGGCTCTTGTCGGGGTTCTCGATGTGGTCCTCGATCGACATGGTGCCGTCGCGTCGCATCTTCACCAGCATCTCGTAGATCAGCTTGAGCAGATCCACGTAGTCGGCGCGCCGGTACTTCGGCCCCTTGAGCAGCGCGATCATGCTCTGCATCGCGCTCTTCATCACCTTGACCGGTGTGGCGATCACGTAGGCGCCCAGCGCGCAGCCGCAGATCACAATGATCTCGTTCACGTGCCACAGCGACAGCAGATTGCCGCCCACCATCGTGAAGCCGCCCACCATGCTGGCGATGACGACGACGGCGCCGATGATCAGATACATGTGCCTTGGATCCGGAATGCTGGACGGTCAAGCCTGTATCGGCGGCCCGGCCCGGCGCTTGAGGCCGGACCCGTCACTCGCACTCCCTTTGTTGGACCCCGGGTGCAGCGCCGCGGGTGACAAGGGGGGCTTGCCTACGGCACGGACCGCCAGATCTCCTCTGGGGAGGCGGTGCGCCAAGGACGGCGATGCAGTCGGAAAGGGGCGCGGACAGCACTGCATGAACCAGCACAAAAATACCGCCAGACGCATGCTCGCGGCCGGCCGGTCGAAGTGCGCATGTGTCGCAGTGCCGCCTGCGTCCGGACGTGACGCCCTGGCAGCCCGACTGCCGTCGACGCCCCCCCGCCGCCGGATCAAACGGGTGTGCAGGTTCGAGGTCGCGACCAGCCGCCGGACGTCGATCGCGACGATCGACGCAACGAGCGCGACCACGCGCCACCTCGGCCGGATGCGTGACCGCGGCGTACGTCGGACGAACGCGATCGCTGGTCGACACGAAGACCGACGAGCAGCGGGATGCGGACCCAAGGAATCCGCCCTGTGCACGCGAAAGCAGTCCGTCGTCGATGCGGTTGGCGATACCCGGCGTGGTCGACGCCGAAGGCCCGAGGGCCCACTGGCGACAAGGCACACCTCGGTCCGCGCGACGCGGGCGTGGATACGGGCTGCGAGGCATGGGCGGCAAGCCCGCGGTCAAGTGCCCGCTCGGACCGGACGCGATGTCGCGTGCCGGCATGACGGTGCCCGGCGCAGTCGACCCAACGTCATGTGTGGCCTGCCGGCGGATCACGCGCCGGACAGCGAGGGACTCAGGCGATGGAACCAGTCCTGCTCACGAGGATCCATCCACCCGTTTCAAGGCATCGGCCCTGTGCGCCGCCTTGGCGCCGGTCTTGTCGCTGACCACCAGATACTGCGGCGACTCGGGGGACGCGGCGACGTGATGCCCTTTGATGGTGGTGTCGGACGTCAGCTTCCGCTCCACCTTGCCCCGGGTCTTGCCTTGCGACGTCTCCCACTCCACGTGGCTGCCTTTCCTCAGACGTGTGGCCATTGCGCTTCTCGCTGCGATCGGGTTGAAAACACAGCCTGAGGGCGCCCGGATCGAAGGATGGTGAACACGTGCGGAACCGGCCGGATCGTGCGCACGACGCATCCAGTGCCCGAAGCGCTCGGACATCCGCGTCCGGCAGCCGGCTTGGAACATGGAACACGATGCTGGCGACGCGCGGGCATCGCGTCGCCGAGGAGTGGACGTCCCAGGCACGACCGGAAACGCGTTCCGACCTCGGGCGCCACCCATTCTCTCGTCGCACTGGGCGACGCAGAGCCCACTCGCCGCTCACCATGCTCAGCGATCCCTCAGCCAGCCCGTGATCGCGTAGCGGCCGACGGGTGCATACGGTGGAACATGCGTCACCATGTGCCAGCGCGGGACAGCGAACAGGTTGAGGGTGTTGAACTGCGGCATCAGACCCAAGGTGGTATTGCCCGCATCGTCGAGGAACTGCAGGGCACCGCCGAAGTCCGGGCGCCAATCGCGCGTCATGCCGAGTACGTAGGCGATCCGCCAGCCCTCGCTGCTCTTGGCATCGCTATGGCGATGCAGGAAACAGTCGGGCGCGTAGAGCGAGGCCTGCGCATCGCACTTGACCAGTTCCGGCATTCCCGAGACCGCCCGGATCAACGACAGCCACTGCGGTCCGTTGATGTACTCGAGAAACGCATGCAGCAGCGGTACTTCGTTGGGCCATTGCTGCAGGTAGGCGTCGAGGATCGGATAATTGAGATACCGATACTGGAACCCCTGACCGGCCTCGCTGCGGATCTGCCGCTCGATGTCAGCCATCGCCCCGGGTTGGATCCTGGCGAGGTGAGCGCTATCGAGATATTGGGGACTGCCATCGAGCTCATAGGCGAGGCCCCAGGGCACTTCGGTCTCCAGGCAGGCATGCAGTCTTTGCGCAGTGCCGGCGTCGAAGACGTCCGGGATCTGCACGATGCGCTGCTGCGCGAAACGACGGGCCGCTTGGCCGATGTCGAGTTGCCGGTTGAGGATGAACGCTGGACTGGCAGGCTGCATATGCGTGTGGGCAGGAATCGACGGAGTCCGACATCGCATTCTACGTAACGATGCCGGTTGTCGATGACACTTCGGCCGAGCCGGCCATCGATCGCCGCGTGCGGCAGTGCGGCCTCGGGATCCGACGGTCGACGCCGGTACTCGCACAGCTGGCCCAGGACGTGGCACGTATCAGGCTGCCGCAGCTGGCACGATCGACGCGTCGGGCGGATCGCCGGCATCCTGCGGCTTCGATCCCGCCTGCGCGGGAGTCGCTTGCGCGCTGCTTCGGAACAGGCCCTTGCAAGCGCTGCGGTCAGGCGTCACGTCGGCCATCCGTGCCGAGGCATGGATGCATGCTGCGATCCCACGCCAGGCACCAGTTCACGCTGACATCGAAGTTTCATCGCCCCATGTCAGGCTGGCCTGCCGGAGCGACGCATCCGTTTTCCACATGTGCCGATGACCCAGCGCAAGTTCGACCCCGCACGCGACGGGCTTGACGAGGATCCCCCGCGCAGCCCGATCCCGCGATCCGACTTCCATTCCGTGATGCGTCAAGCCTTCTCGCGCCGCGCGCTCCTCAAGGGCGGGCTGGGCGCGGCGGTGATCGGACTCTTCGGCCTGCCGCTGAGCGGAGGCGCCGTGCGGGCGGCGCGTCCGGCGGCGTCGCCGAGCACGCTGCTGGGCTTCGAGTGCGTTCCCACCAGCGCGGCGGATGCGGTCTCGGTGCCGCCTGGCTATCGCGTGCAGGTGTTCCTGCCCTGGGGTGAACCGATCTGCGGCACCTACCCTGACTTCGACCGGCACGGTGGCAACAGTGCCTCGGAGCAGGCCGAGCAGATGGGCATGCACCACGACGGCATGCATTTCTTCCCCGCCGAGGACGCCACGGGCCGCCCGCGTTCAGACGCGGGCTTGCTGGTGATGAATCACGAGTACGTCGACTGGCTGTTCCTGCATCCGCGCGGACCGACGCTGACCGCGCCGCGCCCGGCCGACGAGGTGCTGAAGGAAATGAACGCGCACGGCGTGAGCGTGTGCAGCGTACGCCGCGGCGAAGACGGGGAGTGGACACTGGTCCGTGACGTACGCAACCGGCGCATCACCGCCTGCACGCCGATGACGGTCACCGGGCCGGCGCGCGGGCACAGGCTGATGCGCACCGCCTACAGCCCCGAAGGTACGCGCGCACGCGGCACCATGAACAACTGTTCGCACGGCGTGACCCCGTGGGGCACCTATCTCACCTGCGAGGAAAACTGGAACCATTATTTCGGTTATCGCGATGCCGCGGCGCGCCCCGCGCTGGACCGCTACAGCGTCAGCCATGCGCCGGGACGCTTCGGCTGGTACAGCACGCGCGGCTGGGAGACCGTGCCCTCCGAAGCGGATCCGGACGCGCTCTTCGCCCGTTTCGACGCCACCGCGCAGGGCCCGCGGGCGGAGACCGACTACCGCAACGAACCCCACACCTTCGGCTGGATCGTCGAGATCGATCCCAACGACCCGCACAGCACCCCGGTCAAGCGCACCGCGCTCGGACGCTTCGCGCACGAGGGCATCGTGTTCCAGCCGCCCGTGGAGGGCCGGCCGCTGGTGGCGTATTCCGGCGACGATGCCACCTTCGAGTACATCTACAAGTACGTCAGCCGTCATCCCTACCGCGCAGTGGACGCGGGCGGGCATCTGCTCGACGACGGCACGCTGTACGTGGCGCGGTTCGAGCCCGACGGACGTGGACGCTGGCTCGCGCTGCGCCATGGCGAGAACGGACTCACTGCTGAGAACGGGTTTGCCGACCAGGGCGAGGTGCTGATCCACGCGCGGCTGGCGGCGGATCATGTCGGCGCGACGGCGATGGACCGCCCCGAATGGGGCGCGGTGCACCCGCAATCGCGCGAGGTCTACTTCACCCTCACCAACAACACGTCGCGCACGGCCGGACAGGGCGATCCCGCCAATCCGCGCGGGCCGAACCCGTTCGGGCACATCGTGCGCTGGCGCGAGGATGCCGCGCTGCCGGCGTCGGCCGACGATCCGGCGGTCGAAGGCTTCGCCTGGGACATCTTCGCCTTCGCGGGCGACGAGCGCAGCGGTTCGGTCGCCGGGAAACCGCTCGACGCGGGCAACATCTTCGCTGCGCCCGACGGGCTCTGGTTCGACGGCGACGGCCGGCTGTGGATCCAGTGCGACGTGTCGGCCGAGGTCGTCAACCAAGGGCCTCACGCGCGCTTCGGCAACAACCAGATGCTCTGCGCCGACCCGGCGACAGGCGATCTGCGCCGGTTCCTCGTTGGGCCGGTGGGCCAGGAAATCACCGGCGTGGTCGGCACGCCCGATGGCCGCACGCTGTTCGTCAACGTGCAGCATCCGGGCGAGACGACGTCACTCGACGCGTTCAGGCAGGGGCGCTACACCTCGCACTGGCCCGACGGTGCGCCGCATCGTCCACGCTCCGCGTGCCTGGTCATCACCCGGGAAGACGGCGGTGTGATCGGCGGCGGGACGCCGCCCGACCCTGCTGCGTAGACCTACAGGACAAGCAGGGCCACGCCAAGCGTGGCCATCACCAGACCGGCGACCTGCAGCGCAACCCCGCGCGGTGTCAGATAACGATGCGAGCGCCACACCGGTGCGGCCAGCGGAATCGCTGTGCCGGGCAGGCGGAAGCGTGTCCAGGCCACGGTGACCAGGATCAGACCGTTGAAGATCAGCGCGGCCTGCACAAGCCGGGTTTCGAGCAACAGGTCCATCACGGTCTCCGGGCGGGGCGCGGTTCAATCGTACGCGCGGTCGAACGATCCGGGCGCGGAGACCCTCTCCACGCACCGGCCCGGAGACGATAACCGAATGCGAAACGTGGCCTCGCGGGTCATCCAGTTCACGGGTGCGGCGCGACGCGGCGGGCGTGTCCGCAGGGGCGGCCTGATCGGGACAAGCGGGAGCTTGCCGCCAAGCGGGGCCAAGCACCGGCGCAGGGCGGTCCGGACGTGGCGGCGGTGGCACACTATGCACGACGCCGCACCTCCGGACCACCGGTCGCTAACCGGCCACGCGCACCCGCTCATTGCCCTGCCGCACCGACGCGAACACCGCATCGAGCACCCGCATGTCCCGCAGCCCCTCCTCGCCCGGAGCACGCGGCGACCGGCCCTCGAGAATGGCGAGCGCGTCCTGGTCCATCTGCTCGGCCTGCATGCGCGGACGCTCTCCGAGTTGTGCGGGAAAACGCGTCCCGTCGCTGGCGCGGCCCACGTTGCCGTCGTAGGACTGGAACGGCGACAACTCGTACCAGCCGCGTTCGCAGTCGACGTGCAGCGTGTTGAGGTTGCGACCGAAACTGGTGACGCATCGGGCGATGACGTCGTCGGGAAACTCCAGCGTGAAGCGCATGGTCTCGTCGACGCCTGCGAAGATGTCGCGGCGCGCGGTCTCGTCCCAGGCACGCACCGCCACCGGCTCGAGGCCGGTGCTGTAACGCGCGGCGTTCACGCAGTACACGCCCATGTCGTACATCGCGCCGCCGCCGCACGCCGGGTCGAGGCGCCAGGCATCGTCCGCGCCCTGGCGCCAGCCGAACCAGCCCGCGTCGGCCCGCAGCTGCACGATGCGCCCGAACGGACGCTCCTGCGCCATCGCCATGAAGCGCCGCGTATTGGGCTCGTGCTGCATGCGGTAGCCGATGGCGAGCTGCACCTTGTTGTCGCGGCAAGCGCGGACCATCGACTCGGCCTCGCCTGCATCCATCGCCATCGGCTTCTCGCACCAGACGTGCTTGCCCGCGTTCGCCGCGGCCAGGGTCAGCGGCTTGTGCAGATGGTTGGGTGTGACGATGTAGACCACGTCGATGTCGGGATTGTCGGCGATGCGGTGCATGTCGTCGTAGCTGTAGACGCCGCTATCCGGAATGCCGTACTCCGCCTGCCACGCGGGCACCTTGTCCGGCGAGCCGGTCACGATGCCGGCCAGCCGGCAGTGCCGGGTCAGCTGCAGTGCGGGCGCCAGGAGGTCCCGGCTGTAGCCGCCCAGGCCGACGAGCGCGACGCCGAGCCGGCGAGCCTGCGGGCTCACCGCGAAGCCCTTGGGAAGCGCGGTGGCCGCGCCGGCGAGCACCAACGCCTGCAGTGCGCGGCGACGTGAAAAACCGTCCGGTCGGCGGGTGTGCATGTCGTCTCCATGGCGGAGGGGGAGCGCCCGATGCTAGCAGCGCGCGTGTGGGCCGCGAGACGGGGAATGCGGCTACGCCCTTGCCCACGACGCGCCGCCCGTGTCCTGTCTCGCATCACGTGACAGCAAAGCGGATCCGGTCTAGGGCGTCACGCCTCCGCGCCGTCCGCGGCGGGGCGCCCGCCGCCGCAGACCGCGCCCGGCCGGACGGCGCCATGCGCACGGACGGTGCAGCCGGCCTGCGCCGTGACCGGATACCGCAACGGCTATGCTGCGGCTCCGCTTCCCGACGAAGTCCCCATGACCCGACGCCCGCTGCGCCACGTCGCCCTGCTGCTCGCCGCCCTGCTGTTGGGCGCCTGCGGGAGTCCGCCGCCCTACACCGGCGGCGATGTCGCGGAGTTGCAGCGTATCGACGTGACGCGCGGCGAGGGTCCCGCCGCCCGCAGCGGGGATGACGTCGCCGTGCACTACACCGGCTGGCTCTACGACGAGAACGCCCCCGACAAGCGCGGCACGCAGTTCGACAGCTCGCTGGAGCGCGGACAGCCGTTCGTATTCCGGCTCGGCGCCGGCCGCGTCATCCGCGGCTGGGACGAAGGCGTGGCCGGCATGCAGGCAGGAGGTACGCGCATCCTGCACATCCCGGCGTGGCTCGGTTACGGCGCGGGCGGAGCGGGTCAGGTGATCCCGCCCGGTGCGTCGCTGGTGTTCGAAGTCGAGCTGGTCGAAATCCAGAAGTAGGCGCGCGCGGACGCCGTTGGAGGTCGCCCCGATCCGCAGTCGCGTGACCCGGCAACGCGCGTCCGCCGGACACGGGCTCCGGGACGTGGCCGGGACGATCCGCGACGGATCGTCCCGGGGCGCGCAGCGTCACTCCGGACCGTAGAGCGCGGCGGCCGCCTCGCGCATGAAGATGGCCAGCGTGACCGGTCCGACTCCCGGAAATGCGAGCAGGCGCCGCTCGAAGCCGGCGCGACCGGACGCGGCGTCGGCGATCCCGGTGATGCGTCCGTCGTAGTCGTCGATCAAGGTCCGGCACACCTGCGCGAGTCGTGGCGCGGTGGATTCGTCATAGCGCCGGTAGCCGCCTTCACCGAGCATCCGCACCAGCCTGGCGTGACTGCACGCGCCGAGCTTGCGCGGCGTGTCGCAGCCGTGGACGACCACGATGATCCGCCAGGTCTTCGCCGCGATGGCCTGCGAGATGCGCTTGCCGAACAGGAAGCTCGCGAGGAACCACTTGAACAGCGAGAGTTCGTCGCCGGGGTGGACCTCGAAGCCGAGATCACGTGGCGACAACGGGCGACGCATGCGGGTTCTCCTGGGTTCGCATCGGAGCGTGCGGTGGCAGGGGCCGGCCACTCTGCGCCTCGCCCGGTGACCACCTTGCCAACGGCACGACGCGCGCGGGATCAGCCCACGTATGCGGCGAGTTCCTCCGGCGTGCCGGATGGAAACGCGTGCCTGCAGAATTCGAGAAACGCGGCGACCCGTGCGCTCAGCAGGCGCCGCGACGGGTAGAGCATCCACAGTTCGATGTCGGGACCGGCCACCTCGCCCCACAGGACCAGCCGTCCGACCGCGAGATCGCGGGTGACCAGCGACACCGGCAGCCTGGCCACGCCGGCGCCGGCGCGGACCGCGTCACGCACCATGATCATCGAGGACAGGCCGAGGACCGGTTCCACCGCGAGCGCCGTCGCCTCCGGGCCGGACCCCAAGGTCCACGTTCCCGCCGGGCCCGCGGCACCGCGCGTGACCGCAGGCACCGTCCGCCCGTCCGCGGGACGCGGCAGGTCGGGCCCGGCGACCACGACCAGGCGATCGCGGAGCAGGATGCGTCCGATCAGGCTCTCGTCGGGATCGGGATTGATGCGGATCACGAGGTCGTAGCCCTCCTCGACCATGTCGACCGCGCGATCCTCGGTAGTGACCTCCAGCTGCACTTCGGGGTGACGCATCGCGAAGCGCGCCGCCAATGCGCCCATCGCGACCTGCGAGAACAGCAGCGGCACGCTGATGCGCAGGCGCCCGCGCGGCACGCTGCCCCCCGAGGCGATCTCGGCGGCGGTCTCCTCGAGCTCGGTGAGCAAGACCGCCGTGCGCGCGTGCAGCGCGCGGCCCTCCTCGGTGAGCTTGAGGACATGGGCGCCGCGCTCGAACAGCCGCAGGCCGAGGCCCGCCTCCAGTTCCGCGACCCGGCGCGACAGCGTGGCCTTCGGGCGCTCCGCCGCCCGCGCCGCCCGGCCGAAGCCGCCATGACGCGCCACGAGATTGAAGTCGGCCAGGGCGAGCAGGTCCATGTGTTCCACCAGAGAGACGGGAGGTCCAGATATTAGGGCTATCGGGTCGCGAGCGGATCACCAATCATCGCTCCACCCCAACCGCAAGGAGCTTTCCCATGACCATTCTCGTCACCGGTGCCACCGGCAATGTCGGCCGCCAGGTCGTCGACCAGCTGGCGCGTCGCGGCGCCGATGTCCGCGCCCTCGTCCGCGATTCCGCCAAGGCGACGTTCCCCGACGGCGTCACCGTCGTGCAGGGCGACCTGCTCGACGTGGACGCGCTGCGCTCGGCCTTCGACGGCGTCTCCACCCTCTTCCTGCTCAACGCCGTGGTGCCCGACGAGTTCACCCAGGCCCTCGTCGCACTGAACCTGGCGCGGGCCGCAGGCGTCGAACGCGTCGTCTACCTGTCGGTGATCCACAGCGACGTGTACGTCAACGTGCCGCATTTCGCCGGCAAATTCGCTGTGGAGCGGATGCTCGACCAGATGGGCTTCGGCGCCACCGTGCTGCGCCCGGCCTACTACATGGACAACGACGTCAGCATCCGCGACGTGGTGGTGCAGCACGGCGTGTACCCGATGCCGATCGGCGACCGGGGGCTGGCGATGGTCCACACCCGCGACATCGCCGAGGTCGCGGCACTGGAACTGCTCCGGCGCGCGTCGGCCGGGCCGCTTCCCTTCGAGGTGATCAACCTCGTCGGCCCCGACATCCTCACCGGCGCGGACGTGGCGGCGATCTGGAGCGAGGTGCTCGGACGTGCCGTCGCCTACGGCGGCGACGACACCGCGGCCTTCGAGCAGACCATGCGCCACGTCATGCCCGGCTGGATGGCCTACGACATGCGCCTGATGAGCGAACGCTTCCTCACCGACGGCATGCGCCCCGAGGCGGGCGACGTGGCGCGGTTGACCTCGCTGCTGGGGCGCCCGCTGTCCTCCTACCGCGCGTTCGCGTCCGAGCTGGCCGGACGGTCCGCGTGATCGCGGGCCGCCCCATCCGAAGGAGACCGACATGATCCATTCCACCGCCACCGCCGCCGTCAACCCGCCCGGCGACGTGCAGCTCAGCCGCGACCAGCTCTGGCAGGCGCTCGTCCTCAAAGCCCGCGACGCCCGCCTGTTCCTGCCGCCCGGCCTGTGCACACGCTGCGACGTGGTCGAGGAGAGCGCCACCCACATCGTCCGCGAAGCCACGATCGCAGGCCAGGACCTGCGCGAGCTCATCAGCTTCGAACCCGGGCACAAGGTGACGTTCTTCCAGGCCGCCGGGCCCCGCGAGGGCGCCATCATCAACGAGCTGTTCGAGGACGAGGCCGGCGCCCTGCACTTGCGCTACACCGGCTACCTCGGCCTTCGCGGCAAACGGCCCGGTGGGCCCGAACAGGCCGCGATGGACGGCGAACAGGGCTTCCGCGCGGCGCTGCACTCGACGCTGGCGCGCACACGGGAACTGCTCGCGACCGGGCGGCTCTGACCCGGCTCGCCCCGAGCGTCAAACGCGGCCTGACCGACTTCGGCAGGCCGCCACGCCGGTCCTGCCGATGCCTGCCGCGCAGCGTCGCCCGTTCGTCTCCCTGGAGTCCCCGTCATGACCCGTCCCGATTTCCGCTCCGTCACATCTGATCGCGCGACCGCTCCGCTCGGTGATCGCCGCGTGAAACGCATCGGTTACGGCGCCATGCAACACGCCGGCCCCGGCGTGATGGGCCCGCCCGAGGATCCGGCCGCCGCCATGGCCCTGCTGCGCGAAGCGGTCGAGCTGGGCGTGGACCACATCGACACCAGCGATGCCTACGGCCCCCACGCGAACAACCGTCTCGTCCGCGAGGCGCTGCATCCCGATGCGGAGTCCCTGGCCATCGTGACCAAGGTCGGCGCGATCCGCGGCGTCGACGGTGCCTGGCTGACGGCGCAATCATCCGAGGACATCCGCCAGGTGCACGACAACCTGCGCCTGGAGGTGCTGGATGTCGTCAATCTGCGCAGCATGTTCGATGTCGCACGCCGGTCGACGGTGCGCTGGAGGCGCCGCTGACGGCGCTTGCCGAGCTGCAGCAGCGGGGCCTCGTCCGCCACGTCGGGCTGAGCAACGTCACGCGGCGCCAGGTGGAGGACGCCGCGCGAATCTGCGACATCGTCTGTGTCCAGAATCTCTACAACCTCGTGCCTCGCGAAGACGACGCGCTCATCGACCAGACGGCCCGGCGCGGCATCACCTACGTGCCGTTCTCCCCGCTCGTGGATTCACGCCTTTGCAGTCGAAGACGCTGGGTGCGCTGGGCCACGCACTGGGCGTGGCGCCGATGCAGCTTGCCCTCGCCTGGCTGCTGCATCGCTCACCGAACATCCTGGCCATCCCCGGCACCGCGTCGGTCGCGCATCTGAGCCGCCTCCCTCGCACTCCCCGACGCTGTGTCTGCGCAGCTCGACGCCGTCGATCCGGGCGATGTCTGAGCCGGCGCCGCCCGCCGAGCACTATGCGCGCGGCGTCCGCCCGGTCCGCTCGGCCTGCGCATCGGCCTCCCGCGCTTCGGGCGTCTCCGCCTCGGGCGTCGTGGCCGGCGCATCCGACGACACGCCGAACGCGCGCGCCCATACGCTGACGTCCTGCTGCCGATCGGCTTCGGTCTGATCCGAGTCCGCGACGGGCCTCGCCTGCTTCTCGTCCTGCATGCTCATATGTGTCTCCCACTCCACCGACGGTTGCTCGGTGTATCCGGTCTGGACGTTCTAGCGAGGCGGGCGTGGCGCGAACGTGAGCCCCGGTGATCGCACGGCAGTCGATCCGGAGCGTGCACCGTCCGGGGCGGATGTGCGGACCCGTGTCGCCGCGGGTGGCGATGCGGACTCGCCCGGGCCGCACGCGCCCGAACGACGGCCGGCGGTCCCGCATGAGGCCTGCAGCCGGTGGTCTGCGAGCGCGCCGCAGTCCTGCTCATGCCCTGCGCGGGCCGCCGCGCTGCCGCCGGCGAACCGTCACCCGCTGGAGTCCCCGTGTGCCCGCGTCCACACCGGCATGACTAGAATACGGGCGGATGTCGGCACTGCATGCCCGCGCCGTTGCGCATGAGAGCGAAGAGATGAAGCTGGTGTTTCCCAACGGCGAGCATGGCCAGGTCCTGCTGAGCGCAGGCGTCAACCGGATCGGCACGGCTGCCGAGGGCGCGGTGGTGCTTTCGGGGCATGCGCTCAATCCGCTCCACTGCGAAATCCACGTGACCGGCACCGGCGCCAACCTGCAGGTGCCCCAGGGCGGCGGTCCCGTGGCGGTCAACGGCAAGCCGGTGGAACACATCATGGCGCTGCGCAGCGGTGACCAGATCGACATCGGTGCGGTCGTGGCGACGTTCGCGCCGCTCGAACCCGAGCGCGGCACGGCGGCGCCGGACGTCGCACGACATGCCGACGAGGACACCGGTGCCACCCGGGTGCGGGCCGCGTTGCCGAGATTCGTGCTGCGGGGCATCTCCGGGGCCGTGGCCGACAGGGCGTTTCCCGTCGGAGGGCCCGTCGTGATCGGGCGCGCGCCGGAATGCGACATCACGCTCCCGGACGACGAGATCTCGCGCCGGCACGCCCTGGTGAAGCCGGTCGGCGACGGCCTGTCGGTCGAGGATCTCGACTCCTCCAACGGCACCTACATCAACGACAGACGTGTGCAGCACGGCTTCCTGAGCCCGGGTGACGCGCTGCGGCTCGATGCCGTGAGCTTCCTGCTGGTCGCCCCGGAACTGGACATCCCACCCGATGCCGCGCGCGGTACGCGTATCGACGCCGCGCCCGTCGCCCGGGGCGCGGCGCGGCGATGGGTGCCGATCATGCTGGTCGCCGCGGTGGCGCTGGCGATCGCCCTGTTCGCACTGCTGCCTGGCTGATCGCGCCCGCAGGCACGCATGGCGGGCCTGTGCGATCCACTGCGGAAGACTCCGTGACCGCGTGGGGCCGCCCCACGGTCGGCTCGGCGTCGCCGACGGGTTCCGGTCACCGGACCGGGTGAACGCCCTGTCGGCAGTCGACGGGCGCTTGCACGCCAACTTCGCCGCGGCGGACCGGGCGATCCCGGGCATCGCCTAGACGCGCGCAGAGGGCACGGCGATGCCGGACACGCCGCCACATCCACGCGGTATGACCGCACATGTCGCGCGGAGCGGATCACAGCCTGCGCTGCAGCACGTCGAGCGCCTCCTGCAGGCGCGTCCGCGCCTCCGGATCCTGGACCCGCCGGTCGACACAGTCCCGGATGCGCCCCGCATGCCGCCGCATCGCCTGACGGTGCGGGAATTCGGGCGTCGCGTCGGCAAGGGCGGCAAGCGCCCAGCGCAACCGGTCGAGCACGACGACGTTGTCGCCTGCCGCATGCCGGATCTGGTCGAAGGCCTCGTCGAGCAGTTCCGCGAACACCGGATGGCGCGTCTCGACCCAGGCCACCCCCTCACGCTCGCAGCCGTCGAACTGCAGGCGCCGTGTCGCGGCGTGACGCAGCACGGCGGTGCATGCATCGATGCACATCACCGCCGTCGTCGTGTCGTTGATGCCGGGCGACAGTGCCCGCAAGGCCACGTCCACGAGCTGGCGAATGCCGAAGCCGACGTCCTGTTCCAGTGTGCGCTGCGGTCCGATCGACCAGCAGCCGCGGACGGCGTCGCCGAGGCCCGCAGGCGCGGCGGGGGATGCCGACAGCAGCAGATCGTCCTCGAGCAGGTAATCGCCGACCCGCGGGTGCACCTCGAGCCGGACGCCATGCAGGACCGCCAACTCGCCCAGTCGCACGTGGTCGACGAACTGCAGATAGCCGCCCTTCTTCGCCCGGCATGCCGCCTGCCAGCTCGCACCGGCCGGCGAACGCGGCGTGTCGGGAGCGCATGCGAAGCGGTGGGGAAACAGACGGTCGATGGCCTCGAAGGTATCGGCGCGCACCGCATCGATGATCCGCGAGGCCTGGATCGACTGCGCGATGTGGTGGATGAAGAACACCAGCACCCCGATTCCGCCGAATCCGAGCAGCAGGCCGACGAGCACGGCCACCGAGGGAATGAACGCGTCGTCGCCCTCGCCGTGGATGGAGCGCAGCACCACCAGGCAGTAGGCGAAGATGCCGACGAAGATGCCGAGGACGGACTGGTTGGCCCGGTCGGCCATGAAGTTTCGCAGCACCCGTGAGCTGTACTGACTCGAGGCCAGCGAGAGTGCGACCAGGGTGATCGAGAACACCGTGCCGGCCACGGTGATCATCGAGCCGGCGACCGCGTCGAGCATGCTGCGCGAGGCACTCGCCCCGGCGCCGAAGATCCGTGGCCAGCGCTCCAGCGCGCCCGACGCGACAAAGCGCGAGTCCGCCTCGATCGCCATGAACGCCAGCATCACCGCTGCGGTCACGATGAGGGTCGGCAGGAACCAGAAGGTCGCGTGCACGCGGTACCAGAGGCGGAACAGGCGGTCCATGGGCGTGCCGGGCTGCGGGAGACGTGAAGACTAGGCGCGCGCAGGTGAGACGCATGTGTGCCGGGCCCCGCGACGATCGCGGACGGACACGCCGCTGCGGCGGGCACGACGCCGGCAGATTGCGCGGGACGTCAGGCGGCCCGGTTCGTCGCCGGCGCCACGCGCCCGGTCATGCCGGCGGGTCCACCCGGAGCCCCGGCAGTCGGACCCTCCCCTCTTCGCGCGCTGTCGCCACCACGCTGATGGTGCCGTCGGTCTCGAGGACCACCGCATCGATTTCCGTCAGGGCGCCGGAGCCGGCCTGTCGCGCCGCGGCCCGGATTTCCTCCTCCGTGACACGTGCTCGACGCATCGCGTCACCGAGCAGGCGGCCGCGATGCAGCAGCAGGGTGGGCTCCCCGGTGACCGCACGCTTCAGCCACGGCCAGCGCACGCTGGTCCAGGTCACGACGAACTGCAGCGCGACCAGCAGTGCCAGCGCGGTGACGCCTTCGACCAGGCTCACGCCGCTGTCGAGCAGGATCGTCGCGAGCGTCGAGCCGAGCGCGACGGTCACGACGAAGTCGAATGCATTCATCTTGGACAGCGTGCGCTTGCCCGAGAGACGCAGCAATGCGACGAGTGCAAGATAGGCCAGGACACCGATCACGAGCGTGCGTCGCACGTGGTCCCAGCCGTCGAAGATGAGGCCGTCCATCCGAATCTCCTGCGTGGGCATGGCCTGCAGCCTGCACTGCCGCCCGCCTGCGCGGCATGAGCATCGCGCGGGCCCGGCCCGCTGGATGCGCTCGGTGGAGACGAGGCGCCGCGGACGCGGACGTGTCCGGAGGCGTCGGCGCACGCTGCCCCCGTCGGGTCGGCCGGCATCCGCCGGTGACGGGCCACACCGACATTGCACGGAGGCCCGCGGCGTTCCCGCCCCGTGTACGTGCTCAGTCCGACGGGCGTCCGCGTTCACCGCGCGTGGCGGCCGTGAATGCCGGATCGTCCCAGTAGCGTTCGAAATCACGATCGCCGAGGAACTGCGCCGCCGGTTTGCCGAGCCGCGCTGCAGCGGCGACGTGCCGCAACATCCGCGACCGGTCGTCGGTCAGTGCGTAATAGCAGGCCAGGTTGTAGAGCAGCGTGGCATTGGTGTGGGTATCGGGATCGAAGCGGGAGCCGACGAGCCGGGCCAGTACCGTATCCACCAGCGCGGCATCCTGCGGCCGGTGCACCGCGACGGCGAGCGTCTGGCTGGCGATGACGCTGGTGTTGTAGGCGGTGGCCGGGTCGGTCGCGTGCTTCGACGTATGGGGATGCACCTCGGCGAGATAGTGCCGGGCCAGGGTCACCGAGGCGTCGGCGCGTCCACCGGCATTGAGTTCGCCCAACAGGCGCGCATACGCGGCGGTGATGAAGGGTGTCGCCCGCGCGACCATGTCGGGCGCGTGGGCCAGGGCCTCGGCCTGCGCCCGGAAGCGCGCGAGCACCTCCGCACCACCGGCCGGCACGACGTCGGCGGTGCGCTGGAGCTGCTCGATGCGCGTGGGCGGCGCGGGCTGGCCGTCGCGTGGCCGCCAAGGCCGGAACGGCGGACGTCGGCTGTAGGCGAGCCGGACCCGATCGAGCGGGACGACGCTGCCGCCGCGGCGCAGGGACAGCCGCATGTCGTCCACCTCGCCGAACAGGTCCGGCACTTCGAGCAGCAACGTGGCCGGCCCGTCCGCGCGCGGCAGCGCCGCGAACGCGGAACGGGTCGCGGCCGGATCGAGCTCGACCTCCAGCACCGCGTGCGTGTCCCGGCTCCAGGGTGAGCCCCACTCCACCTGCAGCGAGACCGGCAAGGCATGCAGCGCGGGACTGTCGGCGTCGAGCGCGACGGTCGGCCCCACGATCCGGGGCCCAGCGGGTTTGGCACGCCACCAGCGGTGCACCCGATCGCCGGTGTCCAGCACCACGATGCCGGTGACCGCGTCGCGTGGCGTCATCGGCCCTTCGAACGCCGGCCGCCATGCCGGCACCGGATGGGCGGATGGTGCGGATGCTTGCACGGGCGTGCGCGGACGTACCGCATACAGGCCGAAATCGGGCCCGTACAGCGTCCACAGCGCGTCTTCGCCGGGGTGGTTCATGTACCCGCGCATGCGCACCCGCAGCCATGGGCTCGCACCGGGTATGACGATCGACGGATCCCACCAGTCCACCATGTGTTCGAACTCGTAATCGTCCGCATCCCGGCCCACGAACACCTTGAACTGGAGCGCCTCGTCGTCGACGCGCAGACGCACCGACGCATCGCCGAACCAGTAACGCCGCGGCAATGCGCCCGGCAGGTGGGGCGCGACGGCCTTGATCGCACCGCCGACGACGGTTTCCGAGACGTACCCGGCCACGCCGCCCTCGAGGTGGTAATGGCGCCGGTCGAAGGCGACCACGTCCACGCGCGACGGGATGCCTGCGCCACCGCCGTCGAAGGCGCCGGGCCGGACCTCCACCATCAGCGGCGCCGGGGACTCGAATCCATCCAGACACGTATCGGACCATGCGACCGTCTCGTCGGTCGACGAGCGCAGGGTGCAACTGGTATCCACCTGCGCGCGGTGGCGGGTGATATCCATCTTCCAGGCCGCATCGCCCGTCCACAGCCAGGCCCACGCGCGCTCGTCCCGCTTGCCGAAGGCGACCGCTCGCGCCGCGGAAAGTGCCGCGTGCAGTTGCGCGGTGGTGAACGCATTGCCGTCGACCTCGGGACCGTAAGCCTGTCGCGTGCGCTTGCCGGTGTGCACCCAGTCGACGAACCCGTCATCGCCGAAGGCGATCCCGTTGCGATGCATGTCGCCCGGTGCGTCCAGGGTGTCGAGCAGCCTGCCGTCCGCGCTGAACCGCCAGAGGTAGCCGTCGGCGGCGACGATGACCTCGCGTCGCTGCGGCAGGGCGAACATCGCCCGGACCGGGCCGCGGATCTGGCGGCGGATCTCGAAGCTGTCCGAGGTCGCGAGGTTCTCGGACAGCCGCGGAAAGGCCGCGCCCCGGGGCGCGGCGAACAGGGAGGTAAAAAAGGGCATGAGGGCTGCGGACAGAAGGACGGCGGCGAGTGGGCGGGCGGTTCGGCAGGTGGCCGGGAACGGACGTTGCATGGGGCCGAAGCGTCGCAGGTGATCGGGCCGAGCACGGTACACAAAGCCGCGACCGAAGGGGCCGTGCCGGCTCCGCCCCGGACTGGATCCGACGGGGCACGCAATCGCCGGCGTCACCCGGCAGCGTCCATTTCAGCGCAGCGCGGTGTAGAAGAACCAGCCACCCACGGCGACCATGCCCAGCGCCAGCACGCGCCGCACCGGCCGCACCCGATCCGGCCTGGTGACGATGCGCCGCAAGCGCGCCGCACCCAACACCAGGCCGAGATGCACCAGCGTCGCCACGCCTACGCTGATCGCGCCGAGCGCGATGATTTCGCGGAACGGCGCATCCGGCCCCGAGAGGAACCGCGGCACCACCGTCAGGAAAAAAACGGCGGCCTTCGCGTTGAGCAGGTTGAGCACGATCCCCGCGCCGGTCAGCTGGAGCAGGGTGCGACCCTGGGCCGCCTCCATCGCTCCGCCGGCGTCCCGCCACCCCCGCCACGCGAGCCACAGCATCATCAGCCCCGCGCCGATACCGATCCAGGCACCGACGACCGGGACCTTGACCAGCAAGGCGCTGAGCCCGATTCCGGACAGTGCGGCATTGAGTGCCAGGCCGATCGCGATGCCCGCGGTCGCCATCAGGCCGGCTCGCCTGCCCTCGGCCAGCGTCAGCGACACCAGCCAGGCCATGTTGGGCCCGGGCGTGATCTCCACGAGCAACACCGCCAGTGCAAAGCCCCATCCGTCCACCGCGCGCCCCGCGTCCGTCGATACCGCCGGACCAAGCCTAACGGGCGCGAGGGCGGCCCGCGCCTGCGGATTACGGACTGCGGCCTGGATCCGCCCGGGCGTGACTTGCGCGGTGCCGTCCGCGCACGACCGGGCGACGGCCGTTCGAGCCCGTCGCCACCTGTCCGGTCCGGGCAGGCCGCTGCAGCGGCCGACGAGCCGCGTTCAGCGCTTGCGGAAGATCACCACGTGCTGCCAGGGCAAGGTGTCGGCCGTGCGCTCCCAATCGAGCGGATGCAGGGCCGCTTCGCGGCGGATCTGGGCTTCGCTCATCTTGTGCAGCGGCTTGATCGGCACACGGTCGTCCTCGGCGCGGTATTCGACGAAGACCAGTCGCCCGCCGGGTCGCAGGGCGCGCACCAGCGCACCGAGCACTTCGTGCGGATACTCCAGCTCGTGGTAGACGTCGACCATCAGTGCGAGATCCACCGACGCTGGCGCCAGGCCGGGGTCGGACGCGCTCGCCTGCACCGGGACGATGTTCTCCAGACCCGGCTGCGCCGCCAGCCGCGCGAGCATCGCCACCATCTGCGGCTGCACGTCCACCGCGTAGACGCGACCAGCGGGGGCGACGCGCGGCGCGATCCGCCGAGCGTGATAGCCGGTTCCCGCGCCCACGTCCGCGACATCCAGACCCGGCCGGAGCGCCAGCTCCTTCAACAGGAGGCTGCCCCGCTCCTCGCGCTCGCGCTCCTCGCGCTCCAGCCAGGCCGCGCCCTGCCACCCCATCACCGCGGAGATCTCACGCCCCTGATAGGTCTTGCCGATGCCGTCGGCGCTCGGGCGCACGGCCCCGTAGACCGGGGCGACTTCGACGCCGGAGCTGGACAGGGCTTGCGACGGCGGGGCCGGCGGGCCGGAACAGGCCGCGCCTGCGCACAGCAACAGCACGGTGGCGGCCAACGTTGTGATCCGATCCACGGCGCATCTTCCCGGCAGCGGCGGAGTGCTGCGATACGGCGAGCCTAATCGCGCAACCTGCGGCGCAGGGTGAGCGGCCGCCCGATGCCCCTATCGCCGGGTACGCCGGGGGTACGCGGCGTGCGGTGGGGGCACGTGACGTGCGGCCGGCCTCGATGGAGCTGCCCACCCGCAAGTCGCCCGCTCGCCGGCGAGCGCCATGCACGGCCCGGGCATGCGGTGGGCCAAGGGGGCACGCCGGTGGCGGTCGAACGACACGGCGCCGGGCGATGGCGTACAGCCAGGCCCACGCCGCTGTGCGGTCAGTAAGGCAGCGCCCTGCGTCCCGTCTGCACGCGCGCCGCCTCCGCCCACCAGAGAAGGTCGTCGGCGAAGCGCGCGAAGCGTCCTTCCAGCGAGGTGCCGGCCTCGCCCAGCAGCCGGCCCTGCGCATCGAGCGTACTGGCGAGCGGCCCCACTTCGACCGTACTCGGGATCACCACCATCCCCATCTCGGACAATGTGCCGTGCCAGGCCAGGTTCGCGCGCGCACCGCCGAGGCGACCGGCCGAATAACTGACGATGCCGGCGGGCCGCCAGAACCACTCCTCGAGAAAGTGATCGGTCAGGTTCTTCAGGCCGGGCTGCACGCCCCAGTTGTACTCGCCGGCGACGAATACGAAGCCGTCCGCTTCGCGGATCCTGCGAGCCAGCGCCGTCATGGCATGGGGCGCCTCGCCTTCGGGATACTCCTTGTACATGCGGTCCAGGATCGGCAGGTCCACCGCTTGCGCATCAATCAGCGCGGCATCGACGCCGCGCGCCCGCAGGCTGCGCACGCAGTAGTCGGCGAGGCGGATGCCCATGCGGTCAGTGCGATAGGACCCGTAGAACACCAGGATGCGCTCGGACATGGTTTCACCTCGGGAAGTCGCGGGACGATCTCGAGGATCATCGCACTGCCGGGCGAAGCTGACGGGGATCCACTCGCGGCGGCGCGCGCGGTAAACGCGTGCGCGTCGCGGACGGCCCGCATGGCCTGCGCCGCGATGTCTCTCGGCCGATGCAGTGCAGCTGCGCGCGCACACCGGCGTGGACGCGGCCACAGGCGATGCGGAGTGGATGGCGGCGCGCGCGTTGCGGCCGCCTGGGCGACAGCTGCACGGTCGTCGCCCCGTCTGCTGTCCGGCTCGCGTCGAACACGAGGAGCCGGTCCGCGGCGATCAGGACGCGCCCCGGTCTCCGTCCGTTTCCGGCTCCAGCCGCAGGCCGAGATGGCGGATCAGGGCCCGGCGCGCGGCCTGCGCATCTGCCCGGGTGGCAAAGCCGTGGCTGCGATAGGTGGCACGTCGACGCGCTTGCCGCCCGGGCCCGGTCATCGCCGAGCGCGGCACCACGACGACCCGCCAGACATCGGGCCCCTCGGAATTGACGACGTGCTCCACGGCGACGTCGGCGACATCGTCCGCCGCCAGTCGGGTTTCCCAGCTGCGCCCCCAGAGCCTGCGTTCGATCACGAGCGCGCGGGCCGGATACGCCCAGGTCCGGGCCTCGCCCAACACGCCGGCAAGCACGAGCAACGTTCCGATGCCGCCTGCGACGACGATGATCGACCCTGCAGGCAGCGACGCCCATCCGAGCGGCCACGCTGCGGGCCCGAGCTCGTGGAGCGGCAGCAGCGCGAGGCTCGCACCCGATGCGATGAACAGAAAACGGGCACCCCAGGGAAGTGCATGGCGCACGGCAGGCAGCGGGGCGCCGGAGACGGGCGCGTCCATCAGCGAGGGCTCATCGCGCAGGTATCCACCCGTGCAGCACCTGCACGTGCGCGGGGCACGCGCGATGCCCCCATCGCATGGCGCTTCGCGGAACGGCCGGCGTTCGCGCGCGCCGCCGCGATGCGCACCCCACGGAGTCGCAGCGCCTCGCCGGATTGCTGCGAGCCTGCAATGCGGTCTGGATGGATCCCGGATCCGCGAGGACCGCACGACCGGGTGCGTGGCGTTTCCACACGCTCGACTGCGCCACCCGGGCCTCCTGTCCGGTCGATCTGCAGGGTGATCGAGGAGGGCCAGGTGGCGCTCGGGGACACCCTGTCGACCCGGCGCACAAGCTGCACGCCAAGTCGAAGCAGCGCTGTCGCACTGGGTCCGCACGCCGGCCTGCGGCCCGTCGACACGCTGACCCAGGATGCGCGAAACGGTCCATCAGCGAAGCCCGGGCGTGCCGCGCCATGTCCGGCGCCGTCGCAAGCGCCCGAGCGAAACGCGAGACACGGAAGCGCCGACCGGTCTCCGCTGCGCGCATCCGGGATCCTCGCGACGCACGCGCGGACGACTGCATCGCCCGATACCCCTGCAGGCGCATCGATGGAATCGCTGCCACGGCGCCGTCTTCCCCCGCAGGATTCAGTCACGGCGAAGACGGCGCGCTGCTCCGGCTGCTTCCTGCAGCACGCGCACGTAATCCTCCTTGGCCTTGGGTGCCTGCGCCGCGACGTTCTCCAGGCCTTCGACGTATGCCGCCACCAGCGCCGGCGCGTTGAACTGGTCGGACAGGTCGGCCATCGACCTGGCGACGGCGTCGTTCAGATGCCAATGCACGTTGACGCCCTTCTGGGCCTCGTTGGCGAGGTCGACCACACGCAGCAGATGCGGCGTCACGAGCCCCACGACAGTCGCTCTCATTCCTTGCACCCTCCATCGGACGTCCGGAAGGCTAACCAAACTCGGGCGGAATTGCCTCTCGGATGCCGGATGTCCCGTGTCCCGCCAACCGCCGCCATGGCGGGCCACGTGGGTGGAAGACAGGTGATGATCGGCCCACCGCCCGAGAGCCGCCCGGCCGGCCGCGCCCTGGCCGGCTGGCACTCCGGACTGCGTTGCACACTCCGACCTGGAGAGCACTGACGATGAAGCGACTTGCTGGCTGGTTGGGACTGGTGGGCGCGGTGCTGCTGGGCGTGGCAGCGGGTGCAGGTGCGATGTATGGCGTCGCTGCACATGCGCCGTACCTGTGGGTGCTCGTGCTGGCCGGCGTTGCAGTGGCGGCCCTGCTCGCCGCTGCCCTGGCACGCTGGCCGGCCCGCTGGGCCCGGCTGCGGCCCCGGCGCGCAGCCGTCTGCGCAGGCCTCGCGGCCATGTTGCCGTTCTTCGGCCTGGTGGCCGCGGTTGCAATGACACCGGAGCGCACACCGATCAAAGGCCTGCAGGATCCGCGGGGGCCTCATGCGCAGCTCCGGGTGGACACCGGCTCGACGCTGGCCACCTGGCGGATCGCGCCCGATGGCGCACGACGCGGAACGCCTGTGGTCTTCCTGCATGGCGGCCCGGGCAGCTATGTGCGCACGCGGGATTTCGAGGTCGGCGCAGGCCTGCGCGACGCCGGTTTCGAAACCGTCTACTTCGACCAGGCCGGCAGCGGCGCCTCGGCCGACCTGCCCATCTTCGACTACTCGATCGCACGCGCGGTGGCCGATGTCGAAGCCCTGCGCAAGGCGCTGCAGGCGGATCGGATGGTGCTGTGGGGCCAGAGTTGGGGCGCATCGCTGGCGGCTGCCTATGTGCTGACGCATCCGGATCGCGTCGCCGGCGTCGTCTTCGAATCCCCCGGTGATTTCCCCGGCGCACCCGCACGTCTCGACTACACCGCGACCGACCAGGCCGTCCCCTTCTCACCCACCCCGCGCGACGCCGTGCTCTACCTGCTGATCAATTACGCCCCACAACTCGCCGACGCCTGGATGCCGCAGGCCGAGCACCACGCCTACAACGATGCGATCGGCGCGGGTCGCGATTTCCGTGGCTATCAGTGCAAGGGCGCGGGTCCGATCGAGCGCCCGGCCTCCAGTGGCGGCAGCAGCCTCTATGCGCACCAGCGTCTGCTCGGAGACCTCGCGGCGCAACCGCTCGTCGCTGCCTCGGCACTGCGCGCACCGGCCCTGGTGATCCGCGGCGAATGCGATTTCATCGATGGGCCCACTGCCCGGCGTTACGTGCAGGCCTTCGGCGCCACCCTCGTGGAACCGCCAGGCGTGGGCCACGGCCTGTTCGGACACGACGGAACACTGTCCGCTCTGCTGGGGACGTTCGCCCGCGAATCACTTGCCGGCGTCCAGTGATCGCGGCTGCACGGCCTCGAACGTCGATGCGTTCGAAGGCATCCGATGGCTGCGCACCGGATCCGCAGCCCGTGACCCGCGCCGATCGTGCACGCCCGCGGAGGCGCATCGTTTCCCGTCGCGAAACGCCGATCTTCCGAGCTTCTGGCACCGGCTTGCGCCGTGTCCGCGAGCTGCCAACCGCCGCGGCGCCACTTCGGGGCCGGCGCGCCCCGCCGCTCACCGCATCCCGATCTCGCCCAGCCAGCGCATCGCATCCTGAGTCCATCGATCGCTGTCCGTCCCCTGCCGGTGCACGCCGAAGGCGTGGCCGCCGGTCTCGTAACGGATCAGCGACACGTCGACACCGACCTCGCGCAGCGCCTGTTCGTAGACGACCGAATAGTCGACCGGATCGACGGGGTCGTCGTTCGCGTGGATCAGCAGGGTGGGCGGCACGGCCGACGAGACCACGATGTCCGAATTGAGCTGCCGCGCGGCCTCCGAGTCGCGGGGGCGCAGGTTCTTGTGCTCCATGGTCATATGGCCGGGATACACCGGAATCGCAAAATCAGGCCGGATGCTCACTGCATCCGCGGCGTCGAAGGCACTGTACGCGCGCGTCGCGAATCCTGTGCTGGTCAGCACCGCCAGATTGCCACCAGCGGAAAACCCCATGACGCCGATGCGGTTCGGCTCGATGCCCCAGGCCTCGGCGTTGTAGCGGACCAACGCCATCGCTCGCTGTGCGTCCTGGAGCGCCATGGGGATGGTCGGCGCCTCGTGTCGCCTCGTGACGGGATTCCAGTTGCAGCCCGTATTGGGCACGCGGTATTTGACGAGAACGCAGGTGATGCCCGCATCGGCCAACCAGCTGCACACGTCCGATCCGTAGAGGCCCAGAGTACTCCTGGGACCAATCGCCAGCGTCTTGTATCCACCGCCCGGGAACACCAGGACTGCCGTGCGCGTCGAAGGGACGGTCGGGCGATAGACCAGAAGGCTCGGGTGGGTCAGCGCCCACGCTTCGTGCGCCAGCGCATCGATCCCCGCCTGAAGTACGGGCGACCGCTCCGGCCACAAGGGAATGTCCCGCCAGTAAGGCATGGAGGGGACGCCCGCGACCGCGTTCACCACCGGCGCACCGCGGACCGGCTCGACGCCGCTTGCGTGCGCGCGTTCCCGCGACCAGACGGCCGACGCCATCAGCGCCAGAAGTCCCAGGACGAGGTATCCGCTACGTTTCATCGATTGCTCTGCCTGTAATCCCGCTGTGAATCCCGAAGGGCCACACCGCCCCCCCCCGCAGAGATCGACGTCGGGCGAGCGAGGACCGCTTTCGATGCGCTGCAATGGACGCACGTTCGCCGCGCCTGGGTTCCGGCCGATGCGCGTCTTTCGGCAATCTTATGCCCGCCGTCGTCCGACGCAGGCGCGGCAGTGGTCCATGGCCGAGGCACATGTCGGCGCGGGCCACGCTCGCATCCCGACTCCCGCCGGCCGCTCCCAGCTTTCGGCACGTGCGGGCGGGGCCTGTGCCGACTAGGGTGCGGGTTCGTCAGGGGGGATCACCGGGTGAGAGCAGGCATCGAACGAGGACATTCTCTGCCCGACGTGACGCTCATGGTGCTCCGCGTGGTCACCGGCGCATTCCTGGTCCACGGCACGCAGGACAACGTGTTGAGCGCCGAGCGCATGCAGGAGTTCATCGGTTTCCTGGCACTCCACGGCTTCCCATGGCCCCAGCTTGCGGCTCCGTTGTCGGTCTACGCGCAATTCGTCTGCGGCGTCCTGCTCGTGCTGGGACTGTTCACCCGGCTGGCCGGTGCAGTCGTTGCAGTCAACTTCGTGGTCGCACTCGCCATGGTGCATTGGCAGCAGGACTTCCGGGGCTGGTGGCCGGCACTCGTCCTGGTGTTGCTTGGACTGCATTTCAGCGCGCTCGGCGCGGGACGTTACGGCATGGATGCCCTGCTCGCGCGGCGTCGTGGCCCACGTTGGAAGCGTGGTTGAGCGCACCGAGGAGGCCCGATCCGGCTCCGTGTGCCACAGGGCGTGTTCTACAGCGGGCGTTGCCTATGTCCGCACCGTACGGCGCCCCGCGTCGAGCGGACAATCCGCTGTGCGTAAACGCCCGGCGTCTGCGGGGCACCGGGGTCGCCGACAAGCGAGGGGGCGCCCACCCTGAAAGGGGGAGACGATGGCGCAAGAACGCTGTCGGTTTTCGGCAATTTTCCGTGTGCATCGAGCGCACGGCCCGCCCCTCGCAGGCATCGTCACGCCCGGTGGACACGGCACCGATGCTGCTCGACACGATCGTGCCGCCCGAGCTATCGCGTCGAGTTCGCAGACGCGTTGATCCGGGGGATGGGCGCGATCGTACCTGTGGACATCGCACCGGGCCTCGTTGCCGCTACACGCTCAGACCATTCTTTACTCTGCTCCGCCCGGACGGACGGTCAAGGCGATCAACCGCGCACCCGCCGCGCGGCGTCATGCTCTCGTCGCTGCGCAGTATCGGACCAGCGCATCGTCCAGACCGGGCATCGCGAACGTGCGCAAGCTGCCGAGGACGCTGTAACGCGGGCGCTGCGCAGGCAGTCTGCGGATCTGATCGTGGCAGGTGTGCAACCCACGGCGTTCCACACCGGCAGCCAGCGCGGCGCGTGCAGCGAATTCGGCCCAGGTGACCGCATCGCCGTTGGTCAGGTGCCAGATGCCGCTCTCGCGATCGATCAGAAGGTCCAGCGATGCGCCGACCAGGTCCGGGACGTAGGTCGGGGACACCGTCATGTCCCCGGCGGCCGTGAACCTCTCGCCGGCACGAAGCGCGCGCAGCGCCAGGGTGACGAAGTTGTACTCGTCCCAGGGACCGAAGAACGCGCTCGTCCTGATCATCAGTGCGTCCGGGTTCTGCTCGAGCACCATCGCCTCGGACCGCGCCTTGCTTCTTCCATAGACGCTCAACGGCGCGACGGGGGTGTCCTCCAGATAGGGCGCCTCCTGCAGACCGTCGAACACCAGGTCGCTCGAGAACGTCACCAGCGCGACGCCGTGCAGGGCGCACAGGCGCGCGAGCGTCGCTGGGCCGAGCGCGTTCTCGCGGAAACACCGCGCTTCGTCCTGCTCCGCCTCGTCGACCCGCACGTAACCGGCGGCGTTGATCACCGCCCACGGGCGGTACAGATCCAGCACGCGACTGACCGAATCCGCGTCCGCGATATCCATCTCGGCGCGGCACAGCAGGTGATGATGGAGATCGCGCTGGGTGCAGGCGCGGGCGAAGGCCTGCCCCAGGGTGCCGGTGGCGCCGACGATCAGGATCGGCGCCGGGGTGTCGGGGGACGTCATGCGATCCTCCGGGGTAGGCACCGTCACACCGGCCGGCTTGCGTGCCAGCCGTTGCGGACGGCGCCACCACCCGTCCCCCGACAGCGCCGGGGTGTCCGGCGTCGCACCCGTGGCGAGGGTCTGTACGAGCGCAGCGATGGCCGTCGGGCGCCGGCGCCCCCCGCGCACATCGAAGGCACCGGATTCGTAGTACCCGCGGCATTCCGTGAGCAGGCAGTTCCAGTCGTAGAAGCCGAGCAGTCCCCAGACGGTCACCGCCCGCACATCGGCGCCCGCGCGTCGGGCCCGCTGCGCGCCCTCCCACACCTCGTTCAACCAACGCAGCTGGTCCTCGCGGGTGGCGTCGATGTGCGCCTCGCTGATGACCAGCGGCAGTCCGTAACGCTCCCACGCTTGGACCAGGAGCGGCGCCACACCCTCGATCGGCGCAGCGAGCGCACGGGCGGCCTCGACATCGACATACCGGTCGCGGCCGTTGCCACCGCAGTGGTCCGCCGGATACCGGTCGATGGCGTCGTCCAGAAAGCGGTCGCTCGTGACGTAGTGGTTGATGCCGATGACATCCGGGCGACGGACGTTGTCGGCGAACCAGGCGATCTCCGCTTCCCCGGCCCCGCACCACTCCCGCAACCAGCACCAGAGTGGATGCTCGCGGTCCACACGACCGCACACGAGATCCCAGGCCAGCCAGCGCAGATGGTTGTTGAAATCGGCCTGGTACCGCAGTGAGGGATTGGCGTAGGTCGTTCCCAGATCGTCGGTCTGCACCAGCCGTGCACGCGGATTGACCGCTTCGATGGCGCGCATCGCGAGCACCACGCCACGGCACTGGTTGAACAGTGCGGTCTTAAAGGTCGCTTCGTCTCGCCCGTGCGGATACCACAGGCCGTACAAGCCGCTGAAGCGCGCGGTGGTGAGCGGCTCGTTGATCGGCGTGTAGTCCTCCACCCATGGATAGCGACGCGCGACCTCGCCCGCATACCGGGCGAGCTTCTCGGGAAACTGGGGATCGATCAGGCTGGTGTCGCGGGGGCCGCTGCCATGGTGGACGAGGCCGACGATCGGACGCAGCCCGAGTTCGCGAAGCCGTGCGAGGTGGGTGTCGGCATCGTCCCACCTGGCGGTTTCGAGTCCGTCGGGCGCGACGCGTTCCCACAGCACCGGGTAGCGGAGCGCTTTCAGACCGAGCGTGGCGAAGCGCTCCAGGTCGTGCACGCCCAGGGTGTCGGGCCGGTCGTCGAGCTGGCTGAAATAGCGCTCGCCGACACGGTTGACGGTGCACTCCACCCCGCCCCACACGTCCATCCGGTCAGTGGCCATGGAGCACTGCCGACGGACGCCGGCTCACCCTTTTGCAATCACGGGGCGCGTCAGCGTCGTGGCACCGGCATCGTCCTCGTCCTGCCCGACGTCGAGCGGAAGGCCCAGCTTCTCCAGCACGTACTGCGACGCCTTGAGTGCGGCGCCGACGCACTGGTCCATGTTGTAGTAGCGGTACTGCGCGAGGCGCCCGACGAACGTCACGCCTGTTTCCTGGAGGGCCAGTGCCTCGTAGCGTTTGAACAGCGCCTCGTTCTCCGGACGCGGGACCGGATAGTAGGGATCGCCTTCGGCCTCCGGAAATTCCCGCACGATCGATGTGCCGGCATGGGCCTGGCCGGTCAGGTGCTTGAACTCGCTGACCCGGGTGTAGTCGTAGTCGTTGGGGAAGTTGACCGTGCCGACCTCCTGGTACTGCGTGGTGTCCGCCAGGTGCTCGTGTTCGAAACGCAGGGAGCGGTAAGGCAAGGCGCCGTAGCAGTTGGCGTAGTACGCGTCGATCGGCCCGGTGTAGACGACGTGGGTCGCCTGCACGCGATCGCGGAACTCGAAGAAGTCGACGTCCAGCTGGACTTCGATACGGGGATGCTCCAGCAGGCGCGAGAACATGGCGGTGTAACCGTCGCGCGGCATCACCTGGTAGGTATCGGTGAAATACCGGTCATCGTGATTGGTGCGGGTCGGGATCCGCGCCGCCACCGACGATGCCAGTTCGGACGGGTCCAATCCCCACTGCTTGCGCGTGTACCCGCGGAAGAACTTCTCATAGAGATCGCGGCCCACGGCATTGACGACCACGTCCTCGCTGGTGCGGATCGGGTCGCGCGGCTCCCGCACGCCATCGAAGAATGCCTGGATCGTCGTCTCGTCCAGTTCCAGGCCATACAGCTGGTTGACGGTGTCGATGTTGATCGGGATCGGCACCAGACGTTCGCCCACCTTGGCCAGCACCCGGTGTTCGTACGCGCGCCACTCGGTGAAGCGGGACAGGTACTGCACGATCCTCTGGCTGTTGGTGTGGAAAATGTGGGGACCATAGGGGTGGATCAGGATGCCGTGCGCATCCAGGCGGTCGTGTGCGTTGCCGCCGATGTGGTCGCGCTTGTCGATGACCAGCACATCCAGTCCGCGGTTGGCGAGCTGCTCCGCGACGACGGCGCCGGAAATGCCGGCGCCGACGATCAGGACATCCGTTTTCATCGCAGGGCGCCCTCGTCCGCGGTCGCCGCTGGGCCGCGCAGGCCGGCGCGCGGCAACCGGGTTGAATACGGTCGGACATCGACGAACCGCCCAGGGCGCCGATGCGACCCGATGAACGGCGAGAGCGCGCGGAACGCACCCGGGAAACCCGCGGGAAACGCCGGAGATGCGGCGGTCCGGCCGGCATCGTCTGGCAAATTGATCGCATCCATCTCGGCGCATCCGGGTCGCAGGGGAACGGCAGGCTGGTGCAAGCCCGGCGAACGTGGCGTGATTCTCCGCGGACGGGACAGGGTGGACCGGGACAGAGCTGCCATCGACCTGCACGCAATACGGGGACAGCCGGCCTGCCCTTGGCCGACCGGGGACATGGCGAGAGCCGGACATCGTAGTCAGGCCGGTTCAGATCGAATCCTGTCGCTTCAGGGGCGGAGTCGTGCATGTCTGTGCCGGAGCAGGCTCGCTTGGTCCAGATCGGCGATGCTCGAGCGGCCCGCAGATCGTCCCGGCCAGCGTGGATGCACGTCGGGGCGGCATATGGAACCGACCACGGACACTGCACCGCTCGCCCACTGCACTGGTTGGGCCGGGCACGCCCGGCATGCCGCGCGCACGGGGTGAAGGCTTGGCGCGAACGGACGAACCCGGCCATGTGCGCAGTTGCACGGTGTCGGGACAGGCAGTGGGTGATCCCGCTACGGCAGACGATCCTTAACGAGCCGGGCCGGCCCGTCATGGCTTCGCCGCAAGGGATCGTCCGAGGTCCGCGCGAGGCCGGAAAAACCCGTCGACCTCTTCCTTCAACTTTCTCCGCCGTTCCGCGCCAGCACCGTGCGCCAGCGCCCGCCGCGTCCGTCGATGGTGTCGTCCCATGCGATCGAGCACCCCGCCTGCGCGAGATGCGCATCCAGCGCAGCCGGTGGCCATCGCACCACCGTGTAGGCACCGACAGCGCCCTGCTCGTGTTCTTCGCCGTCGCCTTCGGGATACATCAGCAGCAGCGGACCGCCGGGGTCCACGGCGGCCGCCAGGGTACGCAGCGCACCGCCCAGTTGCGCGCGCTCGAAATGCTGCAGGACGCAGAGCATCATCGCGCTGCCGTAGCGCACCGTGATCGGGTCGGACAGCAGGTCGAGGCGATCGCAGCGCTTGCCGCGCTCCGCCTGCAGCGCGCAGAACGCCTCGGCCACGTCCGTGCGATGCACCGGGATGCCCAGCGCCTCGAGCGCATCGGCATCCCACCCGGGTCCCGAACCGATCTCCAGCACACGCGCACCCGGCGCAACCTCCGCAGCCAGTCGCCGCAGCGCCTCGGCGCTGGCCGATGGCCTGCCGGCCACCGTGGCCATGTACTCACGTGCGGAACGTTCGTATTCCGCGACCGCGCGCCGATTGTTGATGCGGGACTCTTCGGACATCGAATGTTCTCCAGTGAACCTTGGCAAGCGCCAAGAACGAGGCGGGTCAAGCCCGTATCCGCAGCACACGGCCGTGTACGACCGTCAGACTCGGGCAGGCAGGCCCGGCATCTTCAGCTACCGAAAAATCCAGCTTGACCCTCAATAGCGATGACACCGTCAGCGGCATGCGATCGATCGGGCCCGACGTCCTGCACATTGAAACGCAGGGCGGTGCCCCTCCGGACTTCGCAGGCTAGGATCGACGGCGCGCAGCAGATGCGGCGCGACACCACCGACGCCGGCGGCCCGCGTGCGCACGGCGCCTGGCGACGACGCACAGGCCGCGCCAGCCGAATCGCGCAGGGCGACCCGCATATGTGCCGCGTGTCTATGCGCGCAGCCGTGCTCTTGACTCCCTCTTCGGCGGCGCCCCTCTAGAGTGTCGGAAGTCCCCGGCCATTCGCTGCAGTGCCGAGCGGGTCGACCGGCAGGCCCCGATGTGGCGCGACCGTCGACGCGATGCCCGGCCCGGCGCGCCGGGCGCCCTCGTCCCACCTGAAAGGAGACCTCCGATGCCACATCCCACGCTGGCCGCACCCGGTCACCGCGCATGGCGTTGGCTGCTGCTGAGTCTCGTGACGGTGGCGGCCCTGCTCGGCCTGACGATGCTGGTGCTCGGCATCCGCCTGGTGCTGCTCGGCGGCACGGCGTACTACGCGATCGCCGGCGTGCTGCTGCTCGCCGGAGGCGTGCTGGCCTGGGGCCGGCGCGAAGGCGCGGCGGTGTGGGCGATGGCCGCGGCGGTCGTGCTGACGCTCGGCTGGTCGCTGTGGGAGATCCACGGCAAGGGCTGGCTGCCTGCATGGGGCTTCGACCTCGCGGCGCGCATGGGCGTGGTGGCCGTGCTGGCCGTGGGCGCCGGCGTGGCGCTGCTGTTCTGGCGCACGCCTCCGGGCCACGCATGGCGCAAGGCGTGCATGGCGGGCATCGGCGTGGCCGTGCTGGCCGCGTCGCTGGTCGTCGCGCTGCTCTGGGAACGCACGCAGGACCCGGCGGGCCATGTCCCGACGGCCGGATCCGTACCGCCCGCCACGCAGGACGGCGTGACCACCAGCGAGTGGAGCGCATTCGGCGGCACCAATCTCGGCCTGCGCCATTCGGCCCTCGCGCAGATCCACCTCGGCAACGTGGGCGACCTGCAGGAAGCCTGGACCTTCCGCAGCGGCGACCACGCACCGGCCGGGGAACGCGTGTTCTATTCCTCGCAGAACACCCCGCTGAAAGTGGGCGGTTATCTCTACACCTGCACGCCCAGCAGCCAGGTCTTCGCGCTCGACCCGGCCACCGGCGAGGCGCTGTGGCACTTCGACCCGCAAGTGCCCGCCAAGACGATGGAATCGCTGTTCAGTGCCGCCTGCCGCGCCGTGGCCTACTTCGACACCGGCGAGGCGGGCGCACAGGCCGAGCAGTTCCCGCGCACGCCCGGCGCCGCGGGCCTGGTGAACGCACTGCCGCGCGGCGGCAGCCAGTGCAGTCGCCGCATCTACGTCGCCACACCCGACGGCCGGCTCATCGCACTCGATGCCGCCGGCGGCTTCCCGTGCCCGGGCTTCGGCACCGACGGCGTGGTGGACCTCAACGCCGGCATGGGCCTGCGCGAAGCGGGCTTCTCCTCGAACACCTCGGGCGCGACGGTCGCCGGTGGGCTGCTGCTCGTCGGCCAGCAGGTCAGCGACAACCAGCGCCGCGACGCGCCCTCGGGCGTGGTGCGCGCCTTCGATGCACGCACCGGCGAGCTGCGCTGGGCGTGGGATGCGCTGCGCCCCGACGCCACTGCGCCGCTGGCACCGGGCGAGATCTACCCGCGCGGCACGCCCAACGTGTGGAACGTCATCTCCGCCGACGAATCGCTCGGCCTCGCCTTCCTCGGCACCGGCAACCCCGGCGCCGACCACTGGGGCGGCAACCGCACCGCCGAAGAGGACCGCTTCACCGCGGCGGTCGTCGCCGTCGACCTGCAGACCGGCGCCACCCGCTGGTCGTTCACCACCGTCCTGCACGACCTGTGGGACTACGACATCGGTGCCCAGCCCATGCTGGTGGATGTGCCTATCGACGGCGCCATGCGCCGCGCGGTGCTGCAGGGCACGAAGTCCGGCGACCTGTTCCTGCTCGACGCGGCCACGGGCGAACCGCTGCGCCCGGTGACCCTGCAGCCGGTCCCGCAGACCGCCCCACTGCCCGGCGAGCGGCTCTCGCCGCACCAGCCGCGCTCGACGTTCTATCCCAACCTCGGTGGCCTGCCGGGGCCGGAATCGGAGCGCATCGACGGCCGCCACATCTGGGGCATGACGCCCATCGACGCCGCGCTGTGCCGCATCGGTTTCCACGAGCGGCAGTACGAGGGCATCTTCACCCCGCCCACGATCGACAAGAAGGGCATGGTGCTGCTGCCCGGCACGATCGGCGGCATGAACTGGGGCGGGCTCGGCTTCGACCCGGTGCGGCGCATCGTCATCGCCAACTATTCGCGCCTGCCCAACATCGTCGACATGACGCCGCGGGAGGACGTGATCGACCGCCCGGTCGGCTCGGGCGGCGCGCGGCCCGACCAGGCGCTCGCACCGCAGACCGGCACGCCGTTCGCCGTCAACCGGCCGATGTGGCTCTCCGCGCTCAACGTGCCCTGCCTCGCGCCACCGTGGGGGTTCATCGCCGCGGTCGATATCGACACGGGCGAACTGGTGTGGTCGAAGCCGCTCGGCACCGGCTTCGACGCCGGCCCGCTGAACATCCCCACGCGCCTCCGCATCCCCATGGGCACGCCGAACATCGGCGGGCCGCTCACCACCGCCGGCGGGCTCACCTTCATCGCCGCCGCGCAGGACAACTTCCTGCGCGCCTTCGAAACCGCCACCGGCCGCCTGGTCTGGCAGGCCCGCCTGCCGGCCGGCGGACAGGCCGGCCCGATGACCTACGAGCACGACGGCGTGCAGTACATCGCGATCTCCGCCACCGGCCATGCGCGGCTGGAAACCGGACTGGGCGACTACCTCAAGGTGTTCGCGCTCGACCCGCGCAGCGCGGATCTCACCGGCCTGCCACCGGGCGCGGCGACCCGGGCGCATGGCACGGACCCGGAGGACGAAGGCCCGTAGGGCCGGATCGGGCGCGACTCGCGCGCAGGGGACGGGCCGTCCCCGCCCCGCCTGTCCGCACGTGGCATGCCGGAAGTCGTACTGACGCCCGGCGCATGCCGCGCGCTTCACCCCGCGGCATGCTGCGCGTCCCGCCCCTCAGCGATCGCTCATGCGCACTCGATCCGTCGTCCCCGTCCTGTTGCTGAGCTGCATGGCAGCCGGGGCCGCGCCCGCGTCATACCGGCTGGAGCCCGCGCAGGCCGGCACCGCAACCCGCCTCGGCAGCGGCTGGCTGTCGAGCGAAGCGAACGACTACAACCTGTCGACCGACGCGCGCGAGCGCCTGCTGGTGTTCGGACGTTCCACGACGGCGGACTTCAGCGACGCCCGCATCTGGATCTCCCGCCGCACCCGCGACGGCTGGGCCGACCCGGCCCCCGCGGCATTCAGCGATCCGCGCTGGCGCGACTCCGATCCATGGCTCACGCCCGACGGACGCTGGCTCTACTTCGTCTCCAACCGCCCCGCGCCCGGCCGCGATTCCGCGCGTGACGACCTCGATCTCTGGCGCGCGCGGGTGACGCGCGCCGGTTTCGGTCCGCTCGAACACCTCGCCGCACCGTCGAGCGCCGGCGAGGAACTCGGCCCCGAAGTGCACGGCGGCGCACTCACCTTCAACAGCACGCGCAGCGGCGGCCCGGCGCAGCTGGCGCTCTATCGCGCCCGCCTCGTCAACGGCCAACCCGCCGCGGCCGAAGCCCTGCCCGCCCCCTTCAACGACGGCATCGCCCAGGGCGACCTCACGTTCTCGCCCGATGGCCGCATCGCGCTGTTCTGGAGCATCCGCGGCGACACCCGGGAGCCCGATCTGTTCGCGGTCCATCGCACGGGCACAGGCTGGTCTGCAGCCATCCGCCTGCCCGCGCCGTTCAATGCCCCGGGTATGGATTTCACACCTGCCTTCAGCGCAGACGGCCGCGCGCTGCGCTGGGCCAGCCAGCGCGCCGCCGACGGTGCATCGCCAGGCAACCAGGGACGCGCCGACATCCATGTGATCGACGCGCGGTCACTGCCTCCCCCACCGGCCCCGTGACGCGGCCGGAATGCGCGCTGCCCATGTCTGCGGCCTTCCGCATCACGTGTTGCCAGGCAGCTGACGGGACGGCACCGGTCTCCACGATGGCGGGGGGAAAACGCGACCCGACTTCGCCCACCCCCGCAGCGCACGCCGTTCGCGCCGTCAGAAGAGGCGCATCGCCGGCCGCCCGCGCGTCATCGCATGCCCTTGCACACCAGCGACACCCCGTCGCCGTAATCGAGATCAGCCGGAAGGGCATTGTCCGGCTGCACGTCGATCAACACGCCATGTCCGGGCGGCCAGCCGACGAAGACCGCCTCGATGTCCCCCCGCGCGTCGAACAGGATGCGTTGCTGCAGCGGCCGCGACGTGAGAGCGACGAACTCGGGCGCGAGCGCGACGGCGTACGTGCCGGGCATATCGCCCGGCCCGCCGAAGCCGTGGATCGCGCCGAGCTCGCCGGCGTCGAACTGGCGCTGGACCGCGGCTTTCAACGTCGTGCGATAGGCGGCGTCCGACAACGCGAGCGCGGCGGCCTCGCAGTCGGGGTCTTTCACGCGACCGCATGCGGCCAGCACCATCAGCATGATCACGCACGTCGCTGTCGCGCATGCGTCGCGCGCAGGGGGCTTCGTGGGGACGCGCGACATCAGTCGAGCACCCAGCGGCCCGCGGTGTCCCAGCGGATGAAGATCCGCTCGCCCTTCGACGACGGCGTCCCCTGCGACGGATCGCAGTCGCCATTGCACACGGCCAGCTGCAGCTCTGCAGAGCATTCCCAGCGCCCCGGCGCCGTCTGTGGAAGCCGCCGACAGGATTCCTTGCGCGCGTCGAAGAGCTTTGCCCGGATCAACACCGGCGCGCCCGTCGGGGTGAACGTCGCAGGCAGCCCGCCGGCGTCTTCCAGGCGCTGATACGTTTCGAACGCGAGGCGACGCACGTCCGCGGCCGAAGGCTCGCCGTCGGGCACGGGCACGCCGGGGGTCGAGTTGGCCGGCACGGCAGGCGATACCGCCGGGGTGGGCGAGAACTTCGAGTCGGTCGTCGCGGACACATTGGCTGGATTCGTCATCGAGAACGCGGATGCCCATTGCCTCTCGTAGCCCTCCGGTACCTTAACCAGCAGCCACCCTTGGGTGCTTCGCCCCTCGAGCGTGAGGCCATAGCGCTCCACCCAGGCCAGCGCCATCGCTTCGGACCCGGGCACGCGATGGGGTTGCACCAGCACCCGCCCGGGCAGAAGCGGATAGATCTTGTCTTCGGGGTTCGGCTCGCGGGGGTAGTCCTGCCCGTCCACGCGCAGTACGCCACCGTCATATTCGACCGCATCGTTGCCCGGCGGATCCGCGCCGCCACAACCCGCGAGCAGCGAGAGGCCCAGTGTGAGCGCAGCGAGGCGCCGTACGATCGTCCATCCTATCATTCGTCACCCCGTCGCGCGTTGGCGCCCCCTGTTCAGCATTGTAGGGGAGACGGATGACGTTATGTCGAGGATAGCGCCGGGCCGGGCGAGCCGAGCCGGCTGATTGGCCTCGCAGGGGGGTCGGCCGGACGACGGGTAATCAACCCCGTCGACTGCTGACGACAGCCATGCATTGCCGCCGTTGTCGGACGATGCAAGGGCTCGAGCGTCGTGCACTCGAGCGAATCTGGATTCTAGGGCGCGTTGCCCATCGGCCTCGGGCGCGCCGGAACATACTGAGCCGCCTCCTCCAGACGCGGCCCATCCGGATCGATGTTCACGCACACCCGGTCGCCGCACACCACGGCATCCGAGGCGTAGAACGCCTGCAGCACAGGAACCGCATCCTCGTAACGTTGCACTTCCTCACGCATCGTGCCGAGTTCACGCCGGAAATAGCCCAGTACCAGTGAGGCCACGACGACCACCATGATCAGCGTGGCCAGCGATGCGATCGTCCACGTGCGTGCCGACCGCCCCATCGCGCCGACCTGAGCGCTCAGCGCGGTCACCGCATCGCGAAACTGCTGCAGCTGGGGTTGCAGCGCGCCGTTCGCCTCTCTCGCGATCCGCTCGGCGGCGTCCCCGGTAATCCGCACGACGTCCTGGCGGACCTGATCGCCCGACGCTCGCGATGCATCGGCGTCCTGCTTCAGCGCGTTAAGGATCGCTTCCACATGAGCGGAAATCTCGGCTCGAAGTGCGAGCAGCAGCTTGGTGACCTCGGTGTTGGCTTCGATCGATCTGCGCAGTTCGGCGTGGGCGGCTGCGAGATCGTTGCCCGACGGAGTGGTCATCCCCGACATCCCTCTTCTAACCACCCCGCACGAGCGCGGGCTCCTGATGATGCTCACGCTGCAGGACGATCTGCTGATCGCTCATCGGCTGTGCACTCCGCTCGGCGAGCCGGAGGCCTTCTTCAGACCGGTTGAACTGTTGTCCAAGCCGGTCCAGCGCCTTCGAGTCGCCCGCCTGCAGCGCGGCGTACAGTTGATCGAGCACCGGGTCATCGAACCGCGTCCGGTGTGCCGCCGCGGGCATTGCGGCCTGGCGAGCGGGGTCGACGAACCCCTCAGCCGGCGCTGCGTTGTCGCTGATCACGCGCTGCCACCACTCCCGCTTGGGCAGTGGATGGTGCTGCTCGAGGTTGTGCGGACTGTCCGGCATCGGATCGGGTATGCGCTGCAATTCCCTGATGTTGTCCAAGGGCTTGAGCGCGCCGTCGAAGTTCTTCTGCTGCCACTGACGGCCGAACGGCAACTGGCGCTCCCAGTGCAGACCCGCGTGGTTCAGCGCGCCCCATGTGAAATCGATGCAGCTGTTGGTGGCGCCGTTGTACTGCAGGTCGAAGTAACGCTCATCACCCTTGAGCCCCGCCTCACCGAAGGCCCGCAGCGCTTCGTACTGCGACTTGCTGATTTCCATCGTGCGGCTGTAAGCCGGATTCCGGTAAGCAAGAAATTCATCGCCAACAATCTGACCCGGGCCACGGGTGCCGCTGTTGACAGGTGAAAAGCCGTAGCCGGACTCGTTCTGTCCATCACCGAGGCTGTAATACACATGCCCTGCCGTCGAGCGATGGATCTCGTTGCTCCCCGGATGCTGGATAGGCGTACCCGGAGCGGCTACATAGACGGTGACGGTGTAAATTTTTCCGGGCGATCCGGAGGGAGCTCTCGCATCATTCATGGCATGCATCCTTGCGTGCACTTGGCACGACACGCTCGGTGACTAATCGATCCCGCGATGATGATAATGGGACACAAGCAACTCGTACCGAAGCACGGACAGATATTCTTTCTGTGCCAGCAGCACAGAATGCGCATCCAGATTTTCTACTTCGAGGTGATAGCGGCCTGGGGTCGGCGGAACGATTCTCGCAAAGGCGTGGACATAATAAACCTTGCCGAAGTCGTAATGACCCGAAGCGATCAACGGTCCATTGTCCGTACTGGCTGAAAAATGATGCCTAAACACATCGTCAGGATGAAGGCCCCACGATGCTCGCTTGTCCTTCATGTCCCAGTGTCCATCGCTGAGCACGACCGGACGCCATTCCGTGCCCTCGATGCGCCAGAGCCTGACCCTGACTGGTATCGCCTCGTTGCGTAGATAGTCCCTGACCGTCTGCGCGGCCAGCATCTCCTCATCGGGGCCCCTGCCCTTTCGATCCACTGCCTGAAAGCCCACGAACACGGGCCGAAGGATGCCGTTGTCGCGTGCGTCGGGCAGTTCGAAAGTGACACTCACGCTGCTGCCGGCCTGGTCGAGTGGAAATGGTTCGACCACCGGGAAATTGCCCGGGCGAGGTGCTGGCGTCGATGCCGCGCTCCGGCCCGTGTCTGCACATGAAGTCATGAAGATTGATCCAGTGATCGTGGCAAAGCCGATGAGCACGCGAGCGAGGCCGCCGGGGCGTGCGCGCCGCCTGTCGGGTTGGAGAACGGAGACGTCACCACCTCGTCGATCCACGGGCAAACTCCATCATGCTGTTCTGCGCACACGCTTCCTGCATGAATCGACGCTACTCCGGCCAGGTTACGGAAACAAGCTCTCTGCAAATCTCTGCGTCGGACACGTCCACCCCCTGTGGCTCCGTGAGCCTGCAGAGCCCTCGACCAAGGCAAATGACAATGCCGTCCTGCCGAACGATGCCGACTCTTCAGAGAAAAACCACGTCTGCGTGCAGATCGAGTCAGCACGCTGACGCCATCGTCGGTTCGAATGACTGGTCGCGAGAGGCCGCAATCAGTGCCATCGTCTGGGAGACGGCAACCGAATCACATTGTCTCCCAGGAGAGACCCGCGGAGATCAGCCGTGCCCGAAACCGAAGCACGCCGTCGAAGCTGACCCCCCGCGCGACGACCGATCATCGACCAGCGGTTCATCGGCATCCATGCGTGCCTTCGATCCGGTCGGGAGCAGTCACCTCACATTGTCGAAGTCTCTTTTGTGACGCTCGAATACGCAGGTATCCGACAATGCGGTCTACGGCGAGTGCTGCTTCACCTGCGTTGCGGCGCGTGAACTGCAACTCGTCGTCGACTTCTTCAGCAACATCGCGGCGCCCGGAAAACGGCTCGCACTCACCGCACCGACTCCGACTGCAGCCCGATCGAGGCTGCACTTTCCTCGGATCGCCGTCAGTCGTCTCGTCGCCGCGCGCTCCCGTCCCTTGCTGGGGTAGTGCTTTTCGAGCTCCCCGTAGCTGTGCATCGTTCGACGCGATTTCCGACGCTCGCGGTGATGGAGTACCACGGCATGGCCTGTCTCCTGCGCCCTGCGTAGAGTGGAAATCCAAGACGGCTACGGCGCCGGCGGCTCCGGATCAGCGACCAGCCGCCAGCAGCCCTCATGTGCTTCGAAGGCGTACGAGTTGCCCTCGGACATCCCGTAGTGATACCGCACCTCATACGTTTCGTCGGCACGCTTCACGTCCAGCGGCAAAGGCGCCGGATCGACCTTGCCCCAGGCATCCACATGGTGGAACGCGCCATTCCCGTGGCGCACGTTGAAACCTGCATACACGTCGCCGGGTATCAGCACCGCGCGAGGAACGTCGCCCTCATCGGTCGAGTTCAACTCGGCCACGCGCACCAGCGGGGCGGTGAATGCCACACGGGTGGCCTCGTCAGCGGCGAATGCCGCCAGGAACCCTTCGAATGTGGACGCCGGACATGCGAGCGACGGCGTAGCCGCCACGGGCGACTCCTGCGATGACTTGACCTCCAGCCCCTCGGCGCGCGCCAGGTCGGGTGCGGCCCAGTCACCATAGATGGTCACCCGCAAGAGCTTCGCCTGGCCGATGTGTCCGAAGTGCACGACGCAGTGCCCGTCGCTGCTGCAGGCCTCCGTCTCGGGAAGCACGTTGCACACCTCCGCCCTGCCGCCGACCTTGGTCCAGCACTCGGGGTCGCGGAGAGGAAGCCATCCTGCACCCAGCAGGGCTGCACGCGCGGAGGCATAACCCGCAGGCAACGCGATTTCTGCGGCACGTTCCCGACTTCGTTCGGAATCAGCCGACTCGCTGGCTGCGCGTTGCGCATCGACCGGCAGCGCCACTGTGGAACGCTGCGCACCAGACTCCAGCGCCGGCTGGCATGCCGACAACGCGGGAAGGACCAATAGAAAGATGGATCTGAACTGCAGCATCCGGGCTCACTTGAGGAGGACAGCACTGGCTCATGCTGTGTCTACACAGATTCAAACTCGTTCTGGCCAGCCTGCCGGTAGGACAGCAGTCGCGCAAGTCTGGTTCGGAGCCGGTTTCAGGACTCGACCGGCTGTTCTTGCGTAGGATTTCACCGCGATGCAAACCTGCCGCTCGCCTCCCCGTGCCCGATTCCCGGCAGATTGCTGGCAGCAGGCTGGCCTCGGCTTGGGGAAGCATGTCCTCAGCGGTGTCGAACTGGGTCTGCTCCCACAGATGGGGTCAACTTTACATTCCAAGCCATCCACGGGAATTACCGGCAGAACAGGAAAAGTGACCCTGGCGTCACTATTTTCCAACGCTATTCGCCTTGGCCGCCCGAACAGCAGCTTGGACCGCGCTCAGCGTCTTCTTGCCCGCCGGGTACTCGAACACCTTGCTCTCGGCCAGTGTGCAGACGCGCTCGCCGTTGCTCAATGTGACCTCCATAAAGGCCAGGTGATCCTTCCATGAGCGATAGCGGCGCACCATAAATACGCTGTGCCTGGAGGTGACCGAGCGAATGTGGGTCAAGGGGATCCGCCGGTTGCCCCTGGCGGAGGAAATCACCAGCTCATCGTCATGGATGGATGCAGGACCACATCGCTTGACCCGAGAGTACTCGACGGCGAAGCGCCCCCACAGGGTCAGGATCACTGGAAGCAGCACGGCCATTTCAGCACGTGTCATCCCGGGCAGTGCAAACAGCAGGAGAACACCGCTTGTCACAAAGATGGCCAAGGTGATGAAGCGGTAGAAATAGACGCTTTCGAATTCCATGAAGCTTAGAAACCGTGAGTCCATGCGTGTTCAGTTCCGAAGCTATCGTGTCTATATTTAATGACAGGGTCGTGAGCATGTCACTCCCTGAGTGGCATGCATCGCCGCTGGCGCGGCGGCAACCCGGATGAGGGAACCTGACGCTGTTATTCGAGAACCCTGCCGTTCGCGGGCACGCCTCCCGCGCATGGTCCATCGAAACGAGAGAAGGGAACCTGCCTCCCTTGCTCACGTTCGTTCACTCACGTCGCGTGTCGTCCGACCGGAGCCGCGGGGGCGTCAGGGTGTCAGGTACGGACGGACGTCCAACGCCTGACGCTGCCGATCGGTCGCAAGCAGCTCTTTTAGAATCGCGGTGTGCCCCTGCCCGGCCAACACCAGCACCCGCTGGCCGGGTGTCGCGACACGCTGTACGTTCGCATACATGCGGAAATTGCGGTGCCACCAACTTGCCGAAGCATCAGCGCCGGCGAATCCGCTACCTGCGCCGATATCGTTGGTGATCAGGTAGAGATCGCGATTCTCGCGATCGCGCGTGGGATCGTTCGTCAGCTGCAGCAACTCGGCCAGAGACAACGCGGAATGTTCGCGGTTCTCGCGCGCAGAGAGATCTGCGTAGATCGCATCGAGCGCGCGCTTGCGCTCCGGTGCACGCGCGCCGATGTAGTCGAACATCGGCCCCGAATTCCAATGCACCTCGCCTTCATCGAAGCAGGTCACCTGCTGCAGACCCGCGGCCTGCGCCACGCGGAAGCCGATCTGCTGCGTCTCGTTGACATCCAGCGGAGCCTGCCCAGTGCGCCAGGCGCCATAGGCGCTGTCGTAGTGCCCTTGCCTCGACGGCAGGCATTCCACCAGAACGTGCGTCGGACCGAACGCCGCCAGTCGCAATGCGAGCTGCTCCAGATACGCCTGATTCTCGGACGTCGTCACGTCGACGACGTCCGACTTCACCATGTCGAGGCCTGGATTGGCGAAATGGAACGTCCCCAGCATCATCACCTGCGCCGGCGGCACAGGCTCGGCTGCAGCTCCATGGGCGGTCAGGCACAACATCAGCAAGCCAGCGGCAAGGCGAACGGATCTCATGAGAGGCGGCTCCCGGGATGTCTGCCTGCGACCCAGTATCGCGGCTTCGACCGGCTGACTGTATGTGCTTCCAGAAGATGCGCGCACGTGCCGGAAGTGAGGACGTCTGAAAGCGTCGAGCAGCGTCGCATCGATGTAAAACCGGGGCACGCCAACCCGCTCCCGCTCCCCTGACGCTGTTGAAGCAGAAGTGCGACCGGCCGGGCCGCCGCGAGCGTGGAAAAATGGATCCGGCCCCTGATCCCGTCAGCTCGGCGCGCCCTCCAACAGCGAGTGCCTGAGGCCTCGACGATGTCCGGTCCACGTCCAGGCTAGAGCAAGGCGCTTCGCAGGGAGCCGCGAGGCACATGGACGAGAAAAGTGGCTCAGTGAACCGACCCGGGATTGCCATCGGGAACTCCGCAGGTCACCCGCCATCGTCCGCGGCCAGCACGCGACAATGCGCGGCGGTGGCATCGTCCATGGGGAAACAGCACTCGATATGCAGCTCGTCCAGCGTGATGTCGCGGGGCATGGCGAAGGTGGTGATGGTCGAGAAGAAGCTCAGCTCGATGCCGTCACGGCTCATCACAGTGGTCAGCAGTGGCGACGGCGTCGCGCTCAAGTCACGCAACCGCCAGCGTGCGGGTACGCCGGGATAGGCCAGCATCTCGTGCAGCAGGTCGCGCGCGACCGCGTCCCCGGGCGCGGCGGCGACCTGTTCGTGCAGGTGCCCGATCAGTTCGCCGGCCACTTCCTCCCAGTTTGCAATCGAGGCGCGCAAGTCGGCCGGATCGAAAAACTGCCGCATGATGTTGGCGTGCGCGCTGGCACGCCCGCCGAGCATCAACCGGTTCACACGTTCGGCAGCAGCATTGGCGCGCAACACGTCCCAGCGGCGGTTGATGAGGAATGCCGGATATGGCGACTGCTGGGCGAGGATCGCGTCGATGGCCCGGTCGATGCGCGCGAGCACTGGCGCGTCCAGCGGGCTCTCCGGGAAGTGCGGCGCAAATCCCGCAGCCAGCAGCAGCGCATTGCGCTCGCGCAGCGGCATGTCCAGCGCATCGGCCAGCCGCGCGAGCAGCTCGCGGCCGGGCTTCGACTTCCCGGTCTCGATGCAGCTCAGGTGCCGGGTCGAGGTCTCTGCTGCAAGCGCCAGCTGCAGCTGGCTCAGGTGCCGTGCACGCCGCCACGCCCGCAGCCGCGTGCCTACCGGCCCCGCCGGGGTGTCCGGGTTCCGCTGCGGGTGCGTGCCATCCATGGCGGCAGGATACGGCGCCGGGCGGCCCGGGTTCCATGACCTCGCAGATCATGTCGGCATGACCCGCGCGTCATTGCGACACGGAAGGCACGGACGCAACCTGCGCCATCCCGACGCCAGGAGCCGCACCATGCATTCCCGAGCCGAACTCGCCCGCCGCCTCCACGCCCTGCACCACGGGCCGGCACCGCTGCTGCTCTTCAACGCCTGGGATGCAGGCAGCGCGAAGACCATCGCGAGCTGCGGCGCCGACGCGCTGGCCACCAGCAGCTGGGCGGTGGCCGCCGCACACGGGATGGATGACGGCGAACAGCTGCCGCTGGGCGTGAGCCTCGACGTGATCGCGCGGATCGCCGCGGTCAGCGACCTGCCGCTGACCGTCGACCTGGAACGCGGCTACGGCGACCCGGCGGCGACGGTCACGCGCGCAATCGACGCTGGCGCCGTTGGCTGCAACCTCGAAGACGGCCTGGCATCGGGACTGCGCCCGACGTCGGAGCAAGCCGGGCTGATCGGGCAGGCGCGTGCCGCCGCCGACGCCGCCGACTTGCCCTTTTTCATCAATGCCCGTACCGACCAGTTCCTGCAGCAACCGGCCGATACGCACAACGCAGACATGATCGAAGCGGTAGTGGCCCGCGCGCAGGCCTATGCCGCCGCCGGCGCCGACGGCCTGTTCGTACCCGGACTGGTCCAGCCCGCGCTGATCGAGATGCTCGTCGAGCGCTCCCCACTGCCTGTCAACATCATGGTGATGCCCGGATGCCCGCCGCTGGCGGAGCTCGCACGGCTCGGGGTCGCCCGCGTGAGCCATGGACCCGGGCCCTATCTCGGCGCCATGCGGGCCCTGTCGGCCGCGTTCGAGCAAGCGTGCGCGGCCGGGTCGGAATAGGTCGAAATCGGGTCAGGTTGGACTGCCCGGCGAACGGTGCCAAATTCACTTCTCTCCGAAGCGCAAGTGGCAAAACCAGACAAGTAAACCTGGCATCGTTAGAGTCCACGACTTCCACGACTTCCACGACTTCCACGACTTCCACGACTTCCGCGCGATGGCGGAAACCAAAGCACTGCGCTTCGCAGGCGCGCGACCCGCGCATCGTCCATCAGGACGGGATAAGTAAACCTGGTACCGTCAACTACGCTCCGGTTCGCCTTCAATGATCCGCAAAAATACCACTCTGATCTCTGCTCTTGTTCCTGACTGGCCTACGTATCCGCCTGCGCAGCGTCATCCTAGATAAGTGACCCTGGCACAGTTAGCTTTAGATAAGTGACTCTGGCACAGTTAGCTTTCGCTAGGGTCGCGACCACGTCCCCGCTGGCCTTAGCCGAGACCCATCGTTTCGCGGCAACCGCACCGCGTCTCACCCATCAGGACCAGTGAGCTCAGCACCCTTGTAGCGCTCTCTTTCTACGTCGCTCGCTCAACCTCTCTCAAAGCCACTTTGCTCGGACGCTTGAGGTTGGAGAGTCTGTCCTTCCGCCTGCCGGTTTGCCGTAAGCTCCGCGCCGCGCTGCGCGAACGCCATGCCCTCGTTCGAACGTGCGAATGCGTCCATCGCCCGACGGGTTCCTGCTCCGTCTCCCGCAATCGCAGCAGCCAGCATGTCGTTGAGAAACGGGTTTTCAAAGGTTGCAGCTTTTACGACCACCCGACGTTCTTCCGCAAACGTCGCCTCTCGGGTTCCGGCCTGAGTAGACGCATCTGCGCGCAGCGAGGGCATTCGCGGATCCACGCGCAGTAGCGTCGATCGCTGTCCATTCTCATTAATGGCCAGCTCTGTCGTGCCGTCTGTATTGCGCACGCGAGTGAGGTCCTGTGCGTGGAGGCTGCGCCATTGCCCGCCGATAAAGGCTTGACCCTCACCACTGCGGTTCCAGTGCACGAAATCGTTACCAGACACATAGAAGCCCGGCTGGCGACTACCGCCAGCTTGCCGCTCTGGATTGCCCTCCGCCAATGAAGCGCCCCGGTCGAGCGCCGTGATGAATCGAAGAGACTGCTCGGGTGTGAGGAACAGCGAGCGCACAGTGTCGTACTCAAAGCCCAGATTCGAGTTCGCCGCATTCAACCCACGCGCGGCGATCGGTCCTACCAAGGGATTCTCCAACACATTGGTCCATGCCGTCGCCAGCGGATTGTCAGGACCGGCGCTGCGCAGCGCGTTGAGCACGCTGATACCACGAAGGGTATTGTCCGCACCGCTCTCCAGGTAGTCCGGATTGCCGTTGCGCTGATTGGGCAGAAAGCCGTCGATCGCGGTTTTGACCTCGGCAGGTGACGTCAGCGTGCCCATCTCGATACGATCGAGCAGCCCAGGCCATCGCCCTTGCCCGGCTTGGTTCTGCAGCTTCATGAACATGCCAGCAAGTTTGGCTTGATCATGACCTGTGGCTTCCCGGTACAGATCCGTGCGCTGAAGCCGCTCCAATGCGGAGTCGCGGTTGCCAACGACCGCGTCAATTGCGGTCACCCGGTTGACGTGCTCGGTATCCAGGCCATGCACAAACGCGCGGCCGTCATCGGAGGCCAGGAAGCGGTTGATCGACGTGCGGTCGATGTCAATCGCATTCGTCGCGCGCATTTCCCGCCCGGTGCGCTGCAGGGATACAAGCGTCGCGTCGTACTGATTCGGGGCAAGCTCAAGTGCGGCCCGATCGGGCTGCATTGCTGCCCACCTCTGATAGCCATTCAGCAAGTCACGCGCGACCTCCGGATGCTGCCCCAGATCGATCTGTAATGTGCCGAACGAGTAGCCGCTATTCGCAACCGGCTCCATGCGCCCGCCGGCCCCGACGTTGCCGGCGAAGCTGAGACGATAGGCAACGTCGCGCCCACCGATGCTGCCCTCCGATGTAACGCCCACCGCAAAATAAGCAGCCGCTCGCAGCTCGTTTTCGGTAAGCGGGTTGGAATTCGTCACGACCACCTCCTTGTGAATGTCACGGGTCCGTCGCGAGGCACGTCTGCAACCACGGCTGGGCTTCCAACCTCGCAATATCTGCTCGAGCCGCAGTTGAAGCTACATAGTCGGCGAAACAGCTACCGCTCGCGCTTGCGATGTCGCTGAGCCTGCCATTGCAGAGTTCCAGCGGCCGATCAGTCGTCTGCCAGCCCTCTCCGCATTCGGTGTCGGTCTCCGAGCCCGGTCGACCGCAAACGCGAGTGCGCCGTGCCCGAGTTGCCGAGATGACGCGTGCGGCCAACCTGCCCTCGTATGCTTGGCCGGACGCCCAATACGACCATGTGCCGCAGATACGTTCGCCGCGCTGCACCAGCACATAGCGGCTGCACTCGTCGGGCGACGCCGCGCCCTCACAGGACGCCCAGGCGCCCCCGAACAATCCGTCGTCCGATGAAGGCGAAGTACCCGGCACAGACGACAGCCCTGTGTGCGCGCTGTCCACGCCGGTGCGTGCCACGTTCTCGCCGTGTCCGGCGCCTGGCCCAGCACACGCTGCGAGGCCAAAGAAGGCCACCAACACATACGCGCGCATCCACATGCTCCATCCGGTGGAATGCAGACACTACGCCGTGGTCTCTGCGGCGACAACCGGGGAAACGGGAGGAAGCAGGTCAGGGTTGCTCCCTTCAAGCGGGCTGCATTCCGTTTCCGCAGAAACTGAGAGCCTGGGGACGGAACGCCTTTCGCGCGGCGGTCGAAGCCAAAACGCAGCGCTTCGCGGGAACCTGCCCGGCGAATCGCCCCGCCAGCGGCAAACGGTGCCAGGTTCACTTCTCCGAAGGCCAAGCGGGGCTACGCGGACGCGGCCGCTCGCCAAACACTGATCGCTGCCAGCCTGAGGCCAGTCGATGCCTGTCGCCATGGGTCGCACGCCGAGATTCGATCTGCCAGGTATCCCGCAGCACATCGTGCAGCGCGGGAACAACCGCCTGCCATGCTACCTGGATGACCATGACCGGCTGGAGTATCTGCATCTGCTGCGGGAAGCATTGACCGCGACGGGCGTGCGGCTGCACGCCTACTTGCTGACGGACAACCACGTGCATCTGCTGGCGACGCCCACTGCCCCGGGCGATCTGAGCCGGATGATGCAGAAATTCGGCCGGCAGTACGCAGGCCTGTTCAACGCGCGGCACCGGCGCACCGGCACACTGTGGGAAGGCCGTTACAAAGCCTGTCTGGTCGGCGACGAGCGCTATCTGCTCACCTGCCAGCGCTACATCGAACTCAACCCCGTGCGCGCCCGCATCACCGACGATCCCCTGGCCTGGCGCTGGTCCAGCTGCGCCGCACATCTGGGACAGCGCGGCGGTTCGATGCTGACGCCCCACCCTGCCTGGCTCGCGCTCGATGCCGATCCTGTCAGGCGATCCCACATCTGGCGCGGCCTGCTGGACGAAGCAATGACCGAGGAACAGCTCGACGAGATCCGGACGTATCTGCAACAACAACGTGCCTGGGGCCGCGACGACTTCCGCGCGATGGTCGAAGCCAGAACCCGACGCTTCGCGGGCACACGCCAGCGCATCGACCGTTAAAGCGGGATAAGCGACCTGGAACCGTTAGCTTTACCCGGGGCAGTCCAATCTGCCCCCGTTTGCTCCGCACGCCGCGCCCGCCCCGCCGTCCTTCCGGTCGATCGCGTGACCATGCGAGGTGGGCGCGTGGGAAGAGGGCGAAATGAGGACTGTATAGACCGTATACACTGCGGCATTCGCCGCCGGGGCCCTCCGCCATGTCCGTGATCTTCCCGTCCCAGTTCGAGGCGAGTAACGAGCCCGCTGTCGGCCTTCGCGCGCTGTCGGAGGCCGACCAGGCGGTGCTCGACGCGATTCCCGCTGCGGTCTATGTCTGCGACGCCGATGGTGCGCTCGTGCGCTTCAACCGCGAGGCTGTCCGGCTGTGGGGGCGCGAGCCAAGGCTGGGCGACACCTGCGAGCGCTACTGCGGGGCGCAGCGCCTGTACCTGGTCGACGGTACTTCGCTACCGCACGACCGCACGCCGATGGCGCGGGCGGTGCACACGGGCGAGTCGTGCCATGGCGCCGAAGTGGTGGTCGAGCGCCCGGACGGTTCGCGCAGGACCCTCATGGTCGACATCGAGGCATTGCGCGACGGGAGCGGGCGCATTTCGGGCGCGGTCAACTGCTTCCGGGACATCACCGATTACAAGCGCGCGCACGAAGACAAGCAGCGCTATCAGCACGACCTGGAGGATTTCTTCGAGAACAGCGCGGTCGGCCTTCACCTGGTGGCGGGCGATGGCACCATCCTGCGCGCCAACCAGGCCGAGCTGGACATGCTCGGCTACACGCCAGAGGAATACATCGGCCGTCAGATCATCGATTTCCACGTCGACCGCGACGTGATCGACCAGATCCTGGAAGACCTGTTGGCCGGACGCAGCATCGAAAAACGCTTCGCGCGCCTCCGCGCCCGTGACGGCTCCATCCGGTACGTCCAGATCACCTCCAACGCGCGATACGCAGATGGCGATTTCGTCAACACCCGCTGCTTCACCGTCGACGTGACCGAGCAGCACGCCGCGCACGAGGCGCTGCGGCAGCGCGAACACCAGCTGCGGCAGATCCTCAATGCGCTGCCGGCGGCGATCTACATGACCGACAACGAAGGCAGGATCACCTTCTACAACGATGCGGCGGTGGAATTTTCCGGCCGCGAACCGACGCTGGGCAGCGACGAATGGTGCGTGAGCTGGCGCCTGTACACGGCCGATGGCGCGCCGTTGCCGCACGACGAGTGCCCGATGGCGGTGGCGGTTCGCGAGCAGCGCGAGATCCGCGGGATGGAAGCCATTGCAGAGCGGCCGGACGGCTCGCGCTTCCCGTTCATCCCGTACCCGACGCCGCTACGCGACGAACATGGCGCGATGGTGGGCGCGATCAATATGCTGGTCGACATCACCGACCGCAAACGCGCGGAGGAAGATCAGCAGACGTTGATCCACGAACTGAACCACAGGGTGAAGAACACCCTGGCCCTGGTACAGGCGCTCGCGCTGCAGACCTATCGCGGCTCGCCCGAACCGCACGAGTTCATCGACAAGTTCCAGGGCCGGATGCTTGCGCTGAGCAAGGCGCACGACCTGCTGACCCGCCGCAACTGGACCGGTCTGCCGATCAGCGAGCTGTGCGGGATCGAACTCGATGTGTACCAGGTGGCCGGGCGGGAACGGATCCGCCATGGCGGTCCCCAGGTCACGTTGTCTCCGCGGGTCGCGCTGGTCCTGTGCATGGTGCTGCACGAACTCGCGACCAATGCGATCAAGTACGGCGCCCTGTCGTGCGAGAACGGGCATGTCGCCCTGCAATGGTCAGTGGATAACGACGCGCCTGAAGCCCGGTTGCGCCTGTCCTGGCAGGAAACCGGTGGCAGCCCAGTGGTGAAGCCGACCACGGCCGGCTTTGGCACCCGTTTCATCGAACGCAGCGTCGCCAAAGACCTTGGCGGCCAGGTGGAATTGGCATTCGAGCCGGCCGGACTCCATTGCGCCATGCAGTTCCCACTCAGCTGAGGATTTCCGATGCCCTCGAACCAGGCCTTGCGCGTACTGATCGTCGAAGACGAAAGCCTGCTGGCGATGACGGTCGAAGACGCGCTGATCAGAGTCGGCTGGAGCGTCCCCGCCGCCGCAGCTTCGGTGCCTGAGGCACTGAGCGCCGTGGAGCGAGGCGGCTTCGACATCGCCCTGCTCGACATCAACCTCGGCGGACAGAAAGTGTTTCCGGTGGCCGACGCGCTGCTTGCGCGCGGCGTACCGCTGGTATTTGCAAGTGCCTATGGGGGCGAGGGCCTGCGCGAAGACCTGCGCCACCTTCCGATAATCGCGAAACCGTTCTCGCACAGCGAACTGGTGACAACGCTGCGCGAGGCGATGGAACGCGGCGCATTGCCCAGCCCGGAAGACGCAGAGGTAAGTTGACGCACCCCGGGCAGGGTGCTGCAGGCGCTGTCGACCATCGTTACGACTTCGGGACCACCGGCAATTTGGTTGACGCCGGCCGCGATCAGCGCCCGGGCTGCCGGGACGGCCTGGCCGCGTGACTTCGACGGCGACCGGAATGCGCCGCCGGCGGATTGCGGAGGCATGGCCGGCCTCGATCACCTCCTCGACGCCCTGGCCGACCCCGCCGACCCAAGCCCTCGGACATGTTCGAATGGGTGCACGACTACGTGCAGAAGGGTGCCAGGTTCACTTTTCTGACACACCCGTCCAGCAAACCGTCCCTCAAAGCGGGATAAGGGAATCTGGCACCGTTATTCCCGGGAGAAGTGAATTTGGCACCGTTATTCCGCAAGGCGAAAACAAACGCTTCGCAGGAACTCGCGAAGCCCAACGGCCGAGGAAGGGATAACTGAACCTGACCTGGTATTTGCCACCGTCACCCGCCATCACTGCGCCACGCTCACCACCTCGCGGATCGCCGCGACGACCGCCTCCGGGTCCTCGCGGTGCAGGTTGTGCCCCGTGGCGAAGTAGCGATGCGTGCCCTGCGAGAAGCCCGCGAACAGCGCCGCATGCTGCACCTTCCACAGCGCCTTGCCCCTGGCGGTCTCCTCGAACACGAACGGCTCGGCGGCGACCTGGGTCGTGGTCAGCAGCGCGACCGGCACGTCCGGCATGGCATGCGGCGCCGCCGCGGCGGGCGCATCGAGCTGTGCGACGAGCGTGCGGTACTCCGCACCGAGCGCGGGCGGCAGCATCGCGAGCAGCGCCGTGTCGTCGGCCTGCACGCGGGCGGCATCGGCCTGCCGAAATGCATGCCGCTGGCCCATGGTTGCCGGGTCGACCAGCACCAGGCCCTGCACGCGCTCGGGATAGCGGCGTGCGAACTCGGTGACGAGCAGGCCTCCATAGGAATGGCCGACCACAACGATCTTCGTGTCAGGTGCCAGCGTGTCGACAACAGCCACCAGGTCGGCCACATGGGCGGCGATGCTCTTCTCGGTGCCATCGGCGCCCGAGGGCCCGATGCCAGCGCGTGAATAGGCGATGCAGCGGCAGTCGGCGCCTAGGCCCTCGATCACGGGCTTCCAGACGCCCGCGCCCTGGCCAAAGCCGGACTCGAAGACCACCGTCACCGGCCCTTGACCCTGCTGCTGCGCCTGCAGGACATATGACCCGCGGCTCACCGGCACGTCCACCGCATGTGCCGCCCCACCAGCCCACATCGCCGCCGCCAAGGCCCATGCCCCCATCACCCGCCATCCACTCGCCATGCTCTGCTCCCCGTTTGATTTCCGCGGCCCGATGCGGGCCGCAGCTGGAACCCCGTGACCGGCCTGGGGCCGCCACCCGCCGCCGCCCGACTCGGAGGTCGTGTGGGTAGTGTAGTGAAGTAGGACACCCAGCCTCCGTGCCAAAGGTCATGAGTGAAGGCTGGAGGAGAGCAATGCCGGCGGACGGTGCCGGCCAACGTTGCCAGGTTCACTTCTCCGAAGCTCAGGCGGGGCAACGCGGACGTAGCTGCTCGCCAAAGACTGATCGCTGCCAGCCCAACGCCAGTCGATCCTTGTCGGCATGGGTCGCATGCCGAGATTCGATTTGCCGGGTATCCCGCAGCACATCGTGCAGCGCGGGAACAACCGCCTGCCGTGATTTCTCGATGACCGCCACAGACTGGACTATCTCCATCTGCTGCGGGAAGCATTGACCACAACAGGCGTGCAGTTGCACGCCTGCGTTCTGATGGACAATCACGTGCATCTGCTGGCGACGCCTGCCGCGTGCGGCGACCTGAGCCGGATGATGCAGAAGTTGGGCCGGCAGTACGCAGGTCTGTTCAACGCACGGCATCAGCGCACCGGCACGCTGTGGGAAGGCCGATACAAAGCCTGCCTGATCGGCGACGAGCGCTACCTGCTGGCCTGCCAGCGCTATATCGAGCTCAACCCGGTGCGTGCCCGTATCACCGAGGATCCGCTGGCATACCGCTGGTCCAGCTGCGCTGCACATCTGGGACAGCGCAGCGGCTCGATGCTGGCGCCCCACCCCGCGTGGCTCGCGCTCGACGCTGATCCTGGGGAGCGATCCAGGATATGGCGCGACCTGTTGGACGAGGCACTCACGGAGGAACAACTCTCCGAGATCCGGGCGTACCTCCAACAACAACGCGCCTGGGGCCGGGACGCTTTCCGCGCGATGGTCGAAGCCAAGATCCGCTGCTTTGCGGGGACGCGACCTGCGCATCGCCCATCAAAGCGGGGTGAGTGAACCTGGCACCCTTACTTCCGTTATTCGCACTCACCCGATATCGGACAAGGTGGGCACGGACACCAGCGCGCCCAGCCGGTACGCTCAGGCAGCGACCACGTTCATGCCATCGTAGTCGGCGATCTCGAACTGCTCGGCGATGGCGTAAAGCGCTTCAACCCTCGCCTGCAGCGATTCCGGGGTGTGCTGCTCCAGCTTGTCCACCTGCAGGTAGAAGAACGGATCCTCTTCGTCGACCGGCTCGGTGACGCCGACCACCGTATAGCCCAGCGACTCCATGTGCTGCGCCACCGGAAGCAGCGCATCGCCATCTTCGTCGACGAAGAAGAACGACCAGCGGCAGAACTCGTCGATGCTCCAGTTCTTGCCCGCCTCGATGTTCTTCTGCCGCGTGTCGGAGAAGAACGCCTGTATCATTTCCACTGTAATCATGAAACAGGGCACCGCATGCTGGCGCCTGGATCTGGCGCAGGGCGAGTATCGGGCATCGGCTGCCGCCTGCCTACCGGGGACGTAACGGGTAACGGGGTCCACTTACGGGCTCGTAACCGGTTCAGGCTCACCGCCCCTGCAAGCCCGGCAAACGAGGCTGACTCGCGACCGCGCGGGTAAGTGAACCTGACCCCGTTAGCCCCTAGTTAAATGAACCTGACACCGATACTCCCGTGGGGCAGCGACCGCTTCAGAAAGGAGATCGAGGCGCTTACAGGACGCGCTCTTGAAGTGCGATCTGCAAGGCGACCGCGAGCGTCGCGGTCGTCAGTTGGAAATGGAACCTGACCCCTTTTTTCCTCACTATTCGCTTTTGTCAGCCGTTGCAACCGATAGAGTCAGGATCAATGGTGATATTCAGCTCATCTGGGCGGGGGGACGTCAGGTGGGCACCGACCAGGCTGGCAAGTGTTGCCAGTGCGTTGCCATCCTTATCGCACCACGTTGCGTCGGTTGTTCCTGTGATCATCTGCACCATTGTCCAACCAGTCCGATCTGAAACCGAGACGATCTCCTGGTGACTGTCACCATCCAACATCAGTTTTGCTCTTTCAGCAGGACCATAGTCGACAAGGAAGCGCTCGGTGTAGATGGATCTGGTCGTTCTTGTAGTCCCTACCGGAATGGATTCACTACCTCGATCGTCACAATCAATCGCACCAGGCACGTAGGACGGCTTGCATCGCACCCCGGTCGGACGTGTCCCGTATATGGTGCGATCGCTTTCGTACGATCTGGAGTCAGAGTTGCTATCGACCACAAACACATAGTCGAACTGCTCTCTGATCGAATCTATCAACGGCTCGACGCGACCGTGACCCGCAACTCGAAACTGCGCTAGCGGATACTTTCTCTGCATCGCGATATGAATTGCCTCAGCAATCGCATAGGTCCGAGGGTCTGGCGAGGATTCGCGGGTTGTTACAAGCATTCGCATAACTGCAGGATCGCTGGACGCGAGAATTTGAGCTTGATCGTAGTGCGCAATATTTCGCCGTCGAGTGATGCTCGCACCGAACTCACTCTCTTCCATGCTAGCCAGTGCATCGTAGTTCGGGTTGCTCCGAACGTCACCGGTCGTGCCGCATGATGCCAAGCTCACAGCAGCAAGCAGAGCCAAAATAGGGAAACGTGTCATATCAAGTGCTTTTAATGACGCCGCGAGACGTCGGGCAAGTAAACTGCAGATCTCGCATATATGAACGCGAGAAGGAGATCACAGCTGCGGCCAAGCCAGTCATTCAACTGGAGCGAGATGCTCGTGCCCCAAAGGGGTCTACTGTTCAACTAGGCCGCGGATATCGTGTATCCAAATACGCGCCCGCCCAACAGGGAGCCTCAGCAGTGCTGGCCTTCTCCCAGAAAAGTGAACCTGCACCGCTATGGTGCCGTTTGAGCTACGTCATCCTACATAAGTGAACCTGACCCCGTTATTCAACCTGACCCCGTTATTCCGCAGTTAGCAGCAGAAAGCCAGCTAACGCCGCGACCCAAAGAATTAGCATCCACCACCTTGAATGCAGGGTATAAAGCACGACCACCGCAACAGCAGCGATAGCGCTCATGTCAGGCCGTCCACCCATAGAGAACTCAGGACTTTTTCGATGCTGGGCCTTAAAGCGCAACAAATCAATTGGCTCGTGATTAATAGCGCAAGACTGCTTTAAGGCCTCGTACTCTCTTTGCAAATCCAAAATGTTCACAGCCCCGATATCACCCTTAATTAAAATCCCAACTTTCCTGCTAAAAGAGTTAAGGTCTTCGGCGTTCTTGTAGAGAACGTATGACTTTTTTCCGAAGTCTGCCGCACCGTCTATAAGGCTCACCACCAGAACGATAATCGCCAAAAACGCAGAGAATATTGCGAGCCCCCCTTCAGTCGAGGACAATGCATGACTCGTTGAGATAAGAGGAACGACCACACCCACGCCTGAAAGAAGCGCAACAGTGATCACAGAAAACTGAGATCGAGCGGAAATTCTGCGAACAGCGTTGTAACGCGCACCTGCAGTAATCCATGCTTGTGTTTGCATAGTTGAAAGCGCATCACCAGGCATAACGACCTCCAAAGACGTGTGGGCTGGCTCAGCATTTCCGTCGTAATCCTTTCCGCAAGGGACTGCCGAAAAGGTCCAAAAGGATGCCAAAAATCAGCACATATAATCACAACCGCTCGCAAGTGCGCGAGGTACGTAACGTAAGCCAGCCCACACCAAACCAAGCTTAGTATATTGTCTCTTCATCAGCAAGCATTTGCCCAATCTGATTATCTCGATAGGCCTCATACCTCCTGATTATTTCTTCCTCGGACAATTTTTCACCGGGCCCGACCCTTCCCCGGAAAGAAAGAAATCTGATCATCTCCGCGGGAGTTATTATCAAATCGTAGTTCCTTACGTAGCCGCCGTAAGGCCTGTGCCGCATCTCGAAGTAAGCCCTGCTGAATCTCTTAAGCTTCAATTCCGGAAACATATCGCCGAACGCCACGGAGACCATGCCTTTAACAGCGTGATCGATTCTATGCAGCGCGCTCAAATCATTAATCTCCGAAAAATATGCGACCCAGCCGTACTTGCGATCTCCGCTTATCGCCCCAGAAATTCTTTCGTTCAACTCCGCCATGAACACATCTCGATAAGACTCCCGAGTCAGATATGGTCGCCTCTCGAGCACACGACTTGAATTGTGCCTGTAATCTGACAGCTTTGCTGCGATGGAATGTAGCAGCCGCTCGATAGTAGACGACCTGACCGTTATTGACGGAAGTTGGAATATGTAACCGAGATATGAGAAAGAGCTTACAAGCGGCAAGTGATGACTTTTCTTGTCTCCCAACTTGTGGACAGAAAGAGAGCGAGCTCGAACGCGCGCTGCAAATGAGCGTTGTGCTTTTGCGGCGTCTTCCTTGGATCCGACAATCAATACGTCATCTACAAACCGATAGTATTTGACAGGCATCGCCTGCATTGCTTCGTCAACTTCGGCGAGATAGATCGAAGCCAGCGCGTTTGATATCGCCAGACCCTGAGCGACCCCGCTTGCGTCCAAGTACTTTTTCTTGTCCGCCGATCGATAGGTCAACGGAACTGTAGGCGTTTGAATGGCTCGATCTATCAGCCCCGCCGCCGGCGTGCCGCCAAGGCGTGAGTCAATAATCTTCTTAAGCCTAACTCTATTAATTGAATCGTAAAATTTCTTAATATCGCAACCAGCAGTCCAAGTTTCATTAAGCGAAACTGTTGCCAGATCGGAAACTATCTTTCTAACGTAAGGGCCAGCAAGTGGGCTACGGGATTCTCTTGGAAAAGCGATCCTTATTATTTTATTGAGTTGCGAGAGCACTATTCGATCGCGTATCGACGGTATAGAGATTCGTCTCGGAACACTCTTCGAATCTTTAATTTTCAATTTCTCTAGATACGGGGGTAAATCGATATCGACCAGATAAGCACTTCTCAGAAATATTGATTACTTCATCTTCAATCCGATCGACCATCGACCGACCATTTCGACGGTCAAGCCCTCTCGTTACCGAATCACGATGGCGGCGATTATATTCTTCCAGTAACTGGTCTGAACCAAAGAGAATTTCAAAGGCAACGTCAAGTTCCACTTTTGCAGAAATCATTATTTCTTCCTGAAATTATGACGCCCTACATATTCCTTCTGTACTCCCCACCCACGTCATACAACGCATGGCTGATCTGCCCCAGGCTATGCGTCTTCACCGCCTCCATCAGCGCTTCGAACACATTGCGCCGCTCCCGCGCCGCGTTCTGAAGATACGCTAGACCATGCCCGTCGTGGACCATCGGCGCCTGTTCGTCGGCATCGGCCTGATGCGCATGTGAGGTCTCGCCTTTCGGAGCCAGGGCATTGCGCCCCTGCTGCCAGGCGAGCACGTTCTCGATCTGCTGGCCCTTCTCTTCGTCGGTGCTGCGGATCAGTTCGATCTCGGTGGCGATCTCGCCGGCGTGTTCCTTGGGCAGGAACATGTTCACGCCCACCAGGGGCAACGAGCCGTCGTGCTTCTTGTGCTCGTAGTACATCGACTCTTCCTGGATCTTGCCGCGCTGGTACATGGTGTCCATGGCGCCCAGCACGCCGCCGCGCTCGCTGATGGCTTCGAACTCCTTGTAGACGGCCTCTTCCACGATATCGGTGAGGTAGTCGACGGCGAAGCTGCCCTGCCAGGGGTTCTCGATGAAGTTGAGCCCCATTTCCTTGTTGATGATCATCTGGATGGCGACGGCGCGGCGCACGCTTTCTTCCGTGGGCGTGGTGATGGCTTCGTCGTAGGCGTTGGTGTGCAGGCTGTTGCAGTTGTCGAACAGGGCGTAGAGCGCCTGCAAGGTGGTGCGGATGTCGTTGAACTGGATCTCCTGCGCGTGCAGGGACCGGCCGCTGGTCTGGATGTGGTACTTCATCATCTGGCTGCGTTCGTTGGCGCCGTAGCGCTCGCGCATGGCGCGGGCCCAGATGCGGCGGGCGACGCGGCCGATGACGGTGTACTCCGGGTCCATGCCGTTGGAGAAGAAGAACGACAGATTGGGCGCGAAATCGTCCACGCGCATGCCGCGCGCGAGGTAGTACTCGACGATGGTGAAACCGTTGCTCAGGGTGAAGGCGAGCTGGCTGATCGGGTTCGCGCCGGCTTCGGCGATGTGATAGCCGGAGATGCTGACCGAGTAGAAATTGCGGACCTTGCGGTCCACGAAGTACTGCTGGATGTCGCCCATCATCCGCAGCGCGAACTCGGTGCTGAAGATGCAGGTGTTCTGGGCCTGGTCTTCTTTGAGGATGTCGGCCTGCACGGTGCCGCGCACGGTGGCGAGGGTGCGTGCCTTGATCTCGGCGTAGGTGTCGGCGTCCACCATCTGGTCGCCGGAGACGCCCAGCAGGCCGAGGCCCAGTCCGTCGTTGGTCGGCGGCAGTTCGCCGTGGTAGCGCGGGCGCTCGCGCCCTTCGAAGAGTTTGGCGAGCTTGGCTTCGGCCTCGTTCCAGCGCGCGGCGTCTGCCTTGAGGTACTTCTCCACCTGCTGGTCGATGGCGCAGTTCATGAACATCGCCAGGATCATCGGCGCGGGGCCGTTAATCGTCATGGAGACGGACGTGGTGGGCGCACACAGGTCGAAGCCGGAATAGAGCTTCTTCATGTCGTCGAGCGTGGGGATGTTGACGCCCGAGTTGCCGATCTTGCCGTAGATGTCCGGGCGCGGCGCCGGGTCTTCGCCGTACAGGGTGACGCTGTCGAAGGCGGTGGACAGGCGCGCGGCCGGCTGGCCGACGGACAGGTAATGGAAGCGGCGGTTGGTGCGCTCGGGCGTGCCCTCGCCCGCGAACATGCGGATCGGGTCTTCGCCGGTGCGGCGGTACGGGTACACGCCGCCGGTGTAGGGATAGCTGCCCGGCAGGTTTTCCTTGCCGAGGAAGGTCAGCAGCTCGCCCCAGCTTTTGTAGGTGGGCGCGGCGATCTTGGGGATCTTCTGGTGGCTCAGCGAGTCGCGGTAGTTGTCGACCTTGATCGACTTGTCGCGCACCTGGTACTCGGTGAATTCGTCGGTGATGGATTTCAGGCGCTGCGGCCATTCGCGCAGGAGCTTGAGCGATTCGCTGCTGAGGGCCTGGATGGCGTCGTTGTAGCGCTGGCGCAGGGTGAGGAGGGAGCGGTCGACATTCGAAGGTGCTGAGACGCCGGCCTGTACGGGTTCGGCCGGCACGGCTGGGGACGGACTGTCGACCACGCTGGCAGGCGCGACGTCGCCTGCCCCGTTCACGGGCGCAGGACCGGACGCACGCTCGGGCGCGACGTCGTCGGAGTGATAGAGGTCCAGCGCCTTGGGCAGCCTGTCGTCGCCCAGTTCCTGCAGCGCCTGCCACATGGCCTGGGCGCGGTCGGCGGCTTCGGCCTGGCGCTCGATGTCGCTGTTGATGCGGCGGCCCTGCTCGGCGATCTCGGCCAGATAACGCACGCGCGCGCCGGGGATCAGCACGGTGGCGCGCGGTTCCTTGAGGGAGGTGTCGAGGTCGGGCTCGAAGCTGCACTTCCCCGCACTGCCGGCGCCGGTTTTCTCCCGCAGCAGGCGGCACAGGTTGGCGAACATCCAGCTCACGCCGGGGTCGTTGAACTGGCTGGCGATTGTCGGGTAGACCGGCACGTCTTCGTCCGCGGTCTGGAACGCGACGCGGTTGCGCTTCCACTGCTTGCGGATGTCGCGCAGCGCGTCCTCGGCGCCGCGCTTGTCGTACTTGTTGAGCACGATGAGCTCGGCGTAATCGATCATGTCGATCTTCTCGAGCTGGCTGGCCGCGCCGTAGTCGCTGGTCATCACATACATCGGAAAATCAACCAGATCGACGATCTCCGAATCCGACTGGCCGATACCTGCGGTCTCGACGATCACCAGGTCGTAGGCGAGGCTCTTGAGGAAGCCGATGCAGTCCTTGAGCACCGCATTGGTGGCGACGTTCTGGCGGCGCGTGGCCATCGAGCGCATATAGACGCGGTGGCTGCGCAGCGAGTTCATGCGGATGCGGTCGCCCAGCAGTGCGCCACCGCTGCGGCGACGCGTGGGATCCACCGAGATCACCGCGATGCGCATCTGCGGGAAGCTGGCGAGAAAGCGGTTGAGCAGTTCGTCGGTGACCGAGGACTTGCCCGCGCCGCCGGTGCCGGTGATGCCGATGACGGGCGTCTTGCCGCCGGCCAGCTGCCAGGTCTCGCGCAGCTTGGCGAGTTCGCTTTCGCCGATGCTGCCGTCTTCGAGCGCGGAGAGCACCCGGCCCAGGCCGATCTCGTCGTCGATGTCGGGCGCGTTGGCGGTCTCGTCGCGGACGGCGGCATCGCGCCCGGCCGCGGCGCGGGCGACGACGTCCTCGATCATCTCGACCAGGCCCATCTTCATGCCGTCGTTCGGGTGGTAGATGCGCTCCACGCCGTAGGCCTGCAGCTCGCGGATTTCCTCGGGCGTGATCGTGCCGCCGCCGCCGCCGAACACGCGGATGTGGCCGGCGCCGCGCTCTTTGAGCATGTCGACCATGTACTTGAAGTACTCGACATGGCCGCCCTGATAGCTCGACAGCGCGATGCCGTCGGCGTCTTCCTGCAGCGCCGCGCGCACCACGTCCTCGACGCTGCGGTTGTGGCCGAGGTGGATGACCTCGGCGCCCTGCGACTGGATGAGCCTGCGCATGATGTTGATGGCGGCGTCGTGCCCGTCGAACAGGCTGGCAGCGGTGACGAAGCGCAGCGGCGAGGCTTCGGGCCGGGCGGCAGTGGCGGGGGAATCGATGTGGCTGGCCGGCGTGCTCATGGCGCGCTCCTGCGGGGGAAAAAAGATGCGCCGATTGTAGCGGTCGGGCCCGGGCGGTTTCGGCTGAAAGTATGTTGCGGTGCGGCATCGACGCGGTCGCAGTGCTGGTGCGGTGCGGCCGTCGATCGATCGCCAGGCCGTCGGGCGTTGGTCCTTGTCGAGTGCACCGATGGGGACATGGGCCCTGCGCGACGCCAGCACGCGCGGGCACTCACATGGATCGGCCCGGCAGGACCCGCCGGGTGAGAGCGACCGGGTCGCGAGCCCTGCCCTGCGGCATACGGAGCCACGGCGCGGCGTCAACGTGCGGGCCTGTGCGTCGCCGGAAACGACCGAGTGCCTGGCCGCCCACCCGCCATGCCGATCCCTGCACGCGGTCCGGCGCAGCATCCGGTTCCCTCTCCACCACACGCCGTGCCATGACCCCGCTCGACAAGGCGCTCAAACGCGAAGTGCAGATCGACGATGCGCCGTATGTGCTCACCATCGATCCGGACGGCCTCAAGCTCGTACCCAAGGGCAAGCGCAAGGGGCTGGAGTTGCGCTGGCGCGAGCTGGTGAGCGGCGATGCGGCGCTGGCCACGGCATTGCAGGCGTCCCTGGAAGCGCGCTGATCGAGGCGGCCCGTTCGCTCCCCGCGGCACCCGCGATGGACGGGCCAAGCGCCAGCACCGCCGAGGCGCCGCCGCGCATCACGATCGCAAACGACCTGCCCGCCGTACCAGCGTGGACCAACCGGCCCGGACGGGCGGCCCGCCCGATCCAGGTGGCCTCACCACGCGAGCGAGAGGACGCGCGACCGGTGTCCGTCGTGGATCGATGGCCCGGCCGCTCGTGCGGGTATCGCTTCGGGCGCCCGCGGCTCGGTGCGCCACCCCGCTTGCCGCATGCGGAGGTGGCAAGCGCGATCGCCCGGACGAGGCTCCGTCAGAACAGGGCGCTCTGCGCCGGCGGGTAGACCAGGCGATCGCCCTCGATGCGGGCGTCGGGGTGCAACACGTGGGCCTGGACGTGCTTCGCATCGAGGATGTGGCAGACGGTGAGACCGCGGGCGGTGAGCAGGTCGGAAATCAGGCGGCGGTGGCAGCGCCACCACACCGCTTCGGCGCACATCAGTGCGGTGCGCCTGCCGGCGGCGAGGCCGAGTGCGGCGTCGAGGCCCTGGGCGAATTCGGCGCTGGCCATGTGGTCGGCGTAGCCCTGGAAGGCGGCATTGCGCCAGGCCCCGTTGGGCGAGCCCGCCTGTGCGCGGCGACGGCCGCCGAGCTGCGGCAACCACAGATAGTCCACGCCGGCTGCGGGCAGGTGTTCGGCCAGGGCCTCGCCGGCGAACCACGGATACCGCCGCGAGCCCGGGAACCGGCGCACGTCGGCGACGGCCTCGATGCGCTCGGCAGCGAGCAGTGCGAGGAAGTCGTCCCAGCTGCGCGTGGAGTGGCCGATGGTCCAGAGGGTGGTGACGTCGCGGGGCGGGCCCGGGTGTGGCATGCAGGTCGGGCCCGGCGGAGCGTCCGATTGGAGCGGAGGCGCCGTCGAAGCCGCGTCAGCTGACCTGTCGAGGCGCACGCATCGAGATGATGCGGCATCGCTGGCCCAGGCCCTGCCCGCCCGCGTCAGCAGACGCCGAAGGGCAGGTCCGGCGTGGACACGACGCGTTGCCCGACCGGGCGGCCCTGCAGGAAGGCGATCGCATCGGCGATCACGCCGGGATCGTTGGCGATGCGGTGATGGCCGAGGCCGGTGGTACTGAGCAGGGTCGCCCGCGGCCAGTAGCGGGCATACCGCTCGCCCTCGGCCCAGGGCACCTCGCGGTCCTCGAGGTCGTGCACCACCAGGGCCGGGCGCGCGATGCGCGGGGCGGTGACCTGCGCCTGGAAAGCCTCCACCGAGACGGCGTTGCGCGCCTGGAATTCATCGAAGATGCGCCGGCACAGATGCTGGGCCAGGCCGATGACGCCGCCGAACCGCCAGGCCGCCGCGACAGGATCGGCCGCGGGTGCGAGCAGGACGGCGCGGTCGGCCGGCAGGCCGCGGCTCAATGCCACCGCCGTGGCCGCGCCGCCGAGCGAATGCCCCACCACGCCGGCCAATGCGCCGAACTGCCCGGCCACGCAGGCCACGCCGTCCGCGAACATCGGCAGATGCGCGCGGCGCCCGGTGCTGCGTCCGTGCGCGGGCTGGTCGAACGCGATGACCGCGAAACCCGCCCGACGCAGTGGCGCCACCCAGGGCAGCAGCCACAGGCCGAAGCTGGACCAGCCGTGTGCCAGCAGCACGCGGGGCTGGGTGTCGGTGTCGCCCCAGCTGTAGACGGTCAGGCGCTCGTCGCCGAACGGAAGCTCGAAGCTGCGGGCGCCGGCCGCGTCCAGCGCGTGGGCCTTGGCACGTGGCCTGGCCATCGGCGTGCCGAACAAGTCGAAGGCGCTGCGCAGGGTGCTCGCCGGCGCCAGCCAGCTGCCCAGCCGGAAACGCGCGCGCAACAGGGCGAGGCCGAGCTGTTTTCGAACGGTCGTGCTTTTCAGTGGCGTGCGGATGGCGGCCATGGGGGCTCCGGAATCGGGATCAGGCGGTTGCGGTGGGAGTCGCGGAGGCGCCCGCGGGCGCCGCGGCATAGGACGCGAGCAGGCGATCGAGCGTGCGCAAGGCCAGCGGTTTGGCCTGCGCCGGGTCGTACAGGCGCGCGGTGTGCAGGCCTTCGGTGACGGCGAACAGCTCGAAGGCGAGCAGCGCCGGATCGGTGGAGGGCGCGAGCTCGCCGCTCTCCACGCACATGGCGATGGCGCGGGTGAGCTGCAGCCGCCAGTGCTGGAGCCAGCCGACGACGCGATCGCGCAGCAGGCCGGGGCGGGCGTCGTACTCGTTGGCCGCGCCGAGCATCACGCACCCGTCGGGATTGTCCACCACCCACTGGAACCAGCCCTCGGCGATCGCGCGCAGCCGTGGCAGGCCGCGCGGGCGGGCCAGCGCCGGGGTCACCACCGCGCGCGTGAACCGCTCGGCGGTCCAGTCGAGCACGCTCAGCTGCAGCTCCTCGCGCGAGCCGAAATGGGCGAACACCCCGCTCTTGGACATGCCGGCCGCGGCTGCCAGCTCCCCGATCGACAGACCCTCCAGTCCATGGCGCGCCGCGATGTCGAAGGCACGCTCGACGATCATCTCGCGCGTCGCGCTGCCCTTGCTGGTGGCGGGGTTGGGACTCATGGCGGTCAAAATAGAACGACCGTTCGTATTATTCAAGCCCCCCATGAGCGGGATACGCGTTCGTCGTCAGTCAGAAGCGGTACGCCTCGAGCGTTTTGCGGAGCGGCGGGCACGCCTGCCCTCATCGCACGGATCCGGGCGCCCTGTTGACACCGCGTCCGTCGCCGTCCCGGGCACTGTCAGGCGTCGCGGTGTCTCGCTGGGCCGCGATAAAAGGGAGCCCAGGGTATGGAAGCGGCCTGCGCGGCCCCGACCTCAGCCGCGCGTCGCCTGCCCGTCGAGTGCCTCGCACAGCTGCTGGCGACAGGCTTCAAGCCCGGCCTCGCTGCGATGGATGCGCACGCCGCCCTGCACCGCATCGCGCTGCCCGACGATGCGTGCCACCGTGGCCTGCAGCGTGGCGGGGTCGTCGTCGAAGCCGCCGTGGGTGGTGGCCGCGCTGCGGTCGGCGATGGGCACGGGGCCGGACGGCACCGGCGCCTGGATCCAGTCCAGCCGCCGCGTGGCCAGCAGGTCACGGATGCCGTCGTGGAGCTCGATGAACCGAGCCATGCCGAGCAACGGCGTGCCGTGGCGGTGCTCGCGGCGCACCCAGCTGCGCGCCCGCGCCTCGAAGGCGTGGGCCACCAGGTACAGAAGCGACTTGTTGTAGACCCGTGCGCAATGGTCGTCCTGCTCGGCCTGGTCGGACAGGGTGAACAGCGCGCCGTGGCCGATGCGGCCGTCGGCCAGCGCGGGCGCGAAACTCTCTTCGAACAGGCCCATGGTCATCGCCGGCGCCCACAGCGAGACGCTGGCCACCGGCAGCCCGAGCCCCTGCATACCCGCCGCCGGACCGCTCGTCACCAGTCCCCTGGTGGTGAGCAGCTGGGCCAGCGGCGCGAGCAGGATCGACCCGGCGCTGTGCCCGACCAGATGCAGCTCGACATCCGGATCGGCCTGCATCCACTCGCCCAGCAGGCGCGCCACCTGGGCCGCGCCGCCGGCCTCGGTGAGGGTGTCGCCGTCGCGCACGACGGCGGTGGTCGCCAGCCGCGCGTTCTCCTTCATCTCGTCCCACAGGGCCTTGCCGCCGAGGGTGCGGGCGAGCGGTTCGATGGTGTCGTCGATGCGGTCGAGTAGCAGGCCCTTGGCGCGGTCCATCAGGCCCTCGCTGCGCGGGCGTACGGCGTCGCGCAGGATGTTGCCGAGCGTGCTCCACAGGTCGCTCTTCCATACGAAGCACAGCGGATACACCTGCTGCGGCAGCATCAGCTCGCGCAGATCGGCGACGCGCTGGATGGCGGCCTGCTCGGGCACGAGGCCGCCGTGGGCGTAGAGCACGACGCGCTTCTTCGGCCAGTCGCGGGTGATGCGTGGCAGATCCTCGCGCACCAGGTTGCGGACCGCCTCCTGGGTGGTCCCGAAGCGCCCGCCGGTGCGCAGCCGGCCGTCGTTGCCGAGGCTGACCACGTGCGGACGCAGATCGGCCTGGGCATAGCCGTTGGACTGGCGGGCGAGGATCGAATTGCTGGCCGCGGTGGCCTGGGCGCGCTGCAGGCGCACCGGCACCGCCAGCCGCGCCACCCAGACATCGGTGCCGCGTTGCAGCCACTCGTCGTAGCTCACCCAGCCGAACCCGCGCCTGCCCCAGCGCGTGCCCCAAGAGTTCTGGATCCAGAAGCCGCCCTGGTCGTAGCCGACGATGGCGAAGGCGTGATAGCCGTCGATGCGCTGCTGCGCCCACTCGATCACGCCCGACGCGGGCGGCGACAGCCAGCCGGCATGCACCGCGGACGAGGCGTAGAGCACGCCCACCTCGGCGAACGCGGCATGCATGGCGACGAGGTCCTTGTGGTTGACGCGGTAATAGGCGCCGAGCGGATGCGCCTGGGCGGCACGGGCGCGGTCCTCGGTGTAGACCTCGTCGAGCGGTCCGGCGGTGTCGGGCCAGGCGTCCTCGGCACAGACCCCGTGCCGGTGCCAGCCCTTCATCGCGCCGCGGCAGCTCGAGCCCTCGTAGTCCTCGCCTTCCCACTCGTCGTAGCGGCGGGCCATGTCGTAGAGCATGCGGGTGCTCACGCGCAGGGTCACCGGCTCGGGACGGCGGCGGCGCAGCAGGGCATGGGCCACGGTGGCCAGGCCGTACGCGGTGCAGGCGCCCTCCCCGCCCTGGTCCAGCACGGGCACGCGCAGCGCCGTGAAGCCGGCCAGCGGCATTTCGCTGGGCACGTCGACCAGGGTGGGCTCGAACATGCGGTCACGGAAATCGGCGGTATCGGGACGGGCATCGAATCGCCGCGCCGGCGGCGTGCGCGGCGCGCGGCGCCGGGTCGGGGTCTGGGTGGCCATGCATCCTCCTGCGTGTCCAGGTGCAACGCGGCGCGCGCGGCGCAGCGGCCGCACGCGGTGGATCCCCCTGGAGGAAGTGTGCCTGCGTCCGATCTCACCGCGTGCGTCCTCGAGGCCCGTCGCTCCGCCGCGGCCGGTCGACGATGCGCGGGCCGCGGCGCGATGGCCGGACACGGCATGACCGTCAGGGGGCGCGCAGGCCCGATGCGCTGCCGTCCGGCCGAATCTGCGATGCTTGCGCGCATTCGGGGGGCACGGGTCGCAATGAAGAAGCGCGTCAAGAAAATCGTCGGCTGGGGGCTGTTCACCCTCGTGGTGATGGCGGTCAGCAGCATCTTCGTCGCCGACCATCTGCTGCCGCCGGCCAGCGGCCGGCCGAGCACCGCCCTGCCGCTGGCCGACGACGCCACCGCGCTGGACCGCGAACTCGTGCCGCTGCTGGCCGAGCGGCCCGGCCGCACCGGCGCCATCCTGCTGCCCGACGGCATCGACGCCTACGCCGCGCGGGCGATCTCCGCGCGCCAGGCCGGGCGCAGCCTCGACCTGCAGTACTACATCTGGCACGACGACCTGACCGGCCGGATGCTCGCCAACGAGGCCTGGAAGGCGGCCGAGCGCGGCGTGCGCGTACGCATCCTGCTCGACGACATCGGCATCGGCGACATGGACGAGACCCTGCTGGCGATGGACTCGCACGAGAACATCGAGCTGCGCGTCTACAACCCGTTCCGCAACCGTGCCGGCCTGCTGCGCCTGCTCGAGATGGTGCAGCGCGCTTGGGGCGTGAACCATCGCATGCACAACAAGGCCTGGATCGCCGACGGCCGGGTGGCGGTGGTCGGCGGGCGCAACATCGGCGTGGAGTACTTCAGCGCCGCCGAGGAGTTCAACTTCCACGATCTCGACATCGTGCTGTTCGGGCCGGCCGTGGCCGACACCAGCGCGATCTTCGACGACTTCTGGAACAGCGAAGCCGCGATTCCGATCGCCGCACTCAACCGCAAGCCGCCGGCCACGATCCGCGAGGTGCTCGCGCGGATCCACGACGAGTCGAGCAGCGACGAGGCGCGGCGCTTCCTCGATGCGATGGACGTCTCGCCGAGCGTGCGCCGGTACTTCTCGCGCGAGCTCACGCCGGTCTGGACCGAGGGCGTGCGCGTGCTGTCCGATCCGCCGATCAAGGTCCGGGGCGAAGGCCGGGAGAACTGGCTGGTGGACCATCTGCTCGACGAGATCACCTCGGCGAGGACCGCGGCCCTGCTGATCTCGCCCTACTTCGTTCCCGGCCAGCAGAGCGCCGAGGATCTGGTGGCGCTGGCCGGCCGCGGCGTGCACGTCTCGGTGGTGACCAATTCGCTGGCCGCCAACGACGTGGTGGCCGTGCACGGCGGATACGCGCGCTATCGCAAGGCGCTGCTGGAAGGCGGCGTGCGCCTGTTCGAAACCCGCAGCCAGGCGGAGGCCCAGGCCGCGAGCAGCGTGTTCGGCAGCAGCGGCGCCAGCCTGCACACCAAGGCGGTGCTGATCGACGGCAGTCGCGGCTTCGTCGGCTCGTTCAATCTCGATCCGCGCTCGGCCAACCTCAACACCGAGATGGGCGTGTTGTTCGACGATCCCGCGCTGGGCGCGGAACTGCTGGCCGAGTATCTGCATCTGGTGGGCCCGGACATGAGCTACTGGGTCTACCTGGACGCGGAGGGCAGCCTGCGCTGGCTCGACCGCGCGGCGTCGCCGCCGATCGCGTTGAGCCGGGAGCCGGACAGCACCCGACGCCAGCGCGCGACGGCGCAGGTGGTGCGCTGGCTGCCGATCGAATCGCAGCTCTGAGACGGCGCCTACGCCGTCGATCCGGTCGAGCTTCGACCGGGTTCGGGCGCGCGAGGCGTGCGGGCGCGGTCGGTGCACCACCGGCACTCGCATCCCGCCTGGAATGACGCGCCGGCCGGGTGGTCCGGCCAGGCCGCGGTGGGCGGAAGGCAGGCGCTCCGCGGCCCGCGCTGACGGCCATTCGAATGGTGCCGCGATTGGTGCGTTGCACCACCGCCTGCCCCCTCAATCGAGGCGCAAGCCGTTGATTCCATTGGGAAGGAAGCGGAATAGTTGCGTCTTCAACCAATTCCACATCGACCCGCGTAAAATGCCGCGCTCATCGCCACTACCGCGGCCCCGTCCGATCCTCCGGCCCCTCTGGCCGGTCGCTCCAGCCCCCTCGCCGCCCCAGCCACCACACGTGCCGGGCCTTTCGCCCGCGACGGAGTTTTGAATGATTTTCGAGCACCTCGACACCTACGGCCACGAGCAGGTCGTGTTCTGCCACAACAAGGACGTGGGCCTGAAGGCGATCATCGCGATCCACAACACCGTGCTGGGCCCCGCGCTGGGCGGCACGCGCATGTGGCCGTACGAGTCGGAACAGGACGCGCTCAACGACGTGCTGCGCCTGTCGCGCGGCATGACCTACAAGAACGCGGTGGCCGGCCTGAACATCGGTGGCGGCAAGGCGGTGATCATCGGCGATCCGGCGGTCGATAAGTCCGAGGCGCTGTTCCGTGCGTTCGGCCAGTTCGTGGAATCGCTGGGTGGCCGCTACATCACCGCCGAGGACGTCGGCATCGACGTCAACGACATGGAATACGTCTACCGCGAAACCCAGTTCGTCACCGGCGTGCACCAGGTGCACGGCGGCTCGGGCGATCCCTCGCCGTTCACCGCCTACGGCACGCTGCAGGGCCTGCTGGCCGCGCTGAACCGCAAGTTCGGCAACGAGGACGTCGGCAACTACAGCTACGCCGTCCAGGGCCTGGGCCATGTCGGCATCGAGTTCGTGAAGCTGCTCAAGGAACGCGGCGCGAAGATCTTCGTCACCGACATCAACAAGGACCGCGTCGAGCGCGCCGTCAGCGAATACGGCGCCGAAGCCGTGGGCCTGGACGAGATCTACGACGTCGACGCCGACGTGTATTCGCCCTGCGCACTGGGCGGCACCGTCAACGAGAAGACCCTGCCGCGCCTGAAGGCCAAGATCATCTGCGGCGCGGCCAACAACCAGCTGGCCAACAACGCGATCGGCGACGAGGTGGAGAAGCGCGGCATCCTCTACGCGCCCGACTACGCGGTCAACGCCGGCGGCGTGATGAACGTGTCGCTCGAGATCGACGGCTACAACCGCGAGCGCGCGATGCGGATGATGCGCACGATCTACCACAACCTCACCCGCATCTTCGAGATCGCCGAGCGCGAGGGCATCCCGACCTACCGCGCGGCCGATCGCCTGGCCGAGGAGCGGATCGAGGTCATCGGCAAGCTCAAGCTCCCGCTCGGACGCGCGCAGCCGCGCTTCCAGGGCCGGATCCGCGGCGGCAGCTGATCCGTACAGACGATGGGGCCTTGTGCCCCATCGTCGTCTGCGGCGCCCGGCATATCCGCCGGACACCCGTTTTCCGCGCGTGCGACGCGCAGTGGCCGTGCCAGACGGCCCGACCGCAACAGGAGATTCCATGCGTACTTTTCCGCTTGGCGAGGAACTCGACGCGCTGCGCGACGCCGTGCGCCGCTTCGCCGAGGCCGAGATCGCCCCGCGCGCCGCAGCCATCGACCACGACAATGCATTCCCGCAGGAGCTGTGGCCCAAGCTCGGCGAGATGGGCCTGCTCGGCCTCACCGTGCCGGGCGAGTACGGCGGCAGCGACATGGGTTACCTCGCGCACCTGGTCGCGATGGAGGAGATCTCGCGCGCGTCCGGTTCGGTGGGCCTGAGCTACGGCGCGCATTCGAACCTGTGCGTGTCCAACCTGTACGCGAACGGCAACGATGCGCAGCGCAGCCGCTATCTGCCGAAGCTGTGCACCGGCGAGTGGAAGGGCGCGCTGGCGATGAGCGAGCCCGGCGCGGGATCGGACGTGGTCGGCTCGATGAGCTGCCGCGCGGAGCTGCGCGGTGACGTCTGGGTGGCCAACGGCAACAAGATGTGGATCACCAACGGCCCCGAGGCCGACGTGCTGATCGTCTACATGCGCACCGCCGGCAAGGACGCGGGCAGCAAGTGCATGACCGCGTTCCTGGTCGAGAAGGGCATGCCAGGCTTCCGCACCGCGCAGAAGCTCGACAAGCTCGGCATGCGCGGCTCCAACACCTGCGAGCTGGTGTTCGAGGACTGCGAAATCCCGGCGGCGAACGTGCTTGGCGAGGTCCATGGCGGGGTCAAGGTGCTGATGCGCGGCCTCAACACCGAACGCCTGGTGCTGACCGGCGGCCCGCTGGGCCTGATGCAGGCGGCGATGGACCTGGCCCTGCCCTACGTGCGCGAGCGCCGGCAGTTCGACGCGGCCATCGGCACCTTCGGCATCATGCAGGCGAAGATCGCCGACATGTACACGGCGCTGCAGTCGGCGCGCGCGTTCGCCTACCAGGTGGGGCGCGACTACGATGCCGGGCACGCGAGCCGCGTCGACGCCGCGAGCTGCCTGCTGCACGCCTCCGAGGCCGCCGTGCAGGTCGCCCTGGAAGCCATCCAGACCTTGGGCGGCAACGGCTACATCAACGAGTACCCGGCGGGCCGCATCTTGCGTGATGCCAAGCTCTACGCCATCGGCGCGGGCACCAACGAGATCCGTCGCATGCTGATCGGGCGCGAGCTGTTCGACGGCAGGAACTGATCGGCCGGCCGCATGCGTCGCCGGCGCGTGCCGCGGTGTGGTGGCGGATCGCGATACCGCGGTCCACCCCCACTATGCACGGCGTGCCGCGCGAGCGGGCGCCGTCCACGACGAGAACGGCCGCCGGAGGGCGGCCGTTCCTGCTCGCCGGCGTGACGCGTCAGAAACCGTAGGCGAAGCGCAGCGACGCCATCCGGTCCGTCCCGCGCGGACCGAAGCGCTGGTCGACACCGAACGCCATCCGCGCCCGGGGCGACAGCCACGATTCGATTCCGAGACCGGCGATCCCGCCCGACCGCGCAGGCGACAGGCCCGCGATCGGCGCCCAGGCCTCGATCCCGGTGAAGCTGGCCTGCAGGTCGAAACCGCTGGCCGCAAGCGTGTGCTGCCACTCGCCGTAGCCGTGCAGCGCGAACCCCGGCGCCCCCCAGCGCGCGCGCAGGCCGGCGATCGCCTGGGTACGCGAGACATCCCATCCCGCGCTGCGCAGGCCGAAGCCGTCGCCGCCGAGCTCGTCGAAACCGTCGCTGCGCAGGCGGACCTGTTCGGCGCCGAGGTAGGGCCCGAACTCGGCACCGCCCACGTGCCAGCGACGCCCCGCCTCGACCGCGGCCTGCGTGTAACGGCCCGAGTAGCGCGCCGAGACACCCTGCCAGTCCGCGCCGGCGAAAAGCTGACGCTGCATGTCGCGCTCGAACCGGCCACTGCCCAGCTGCCCCGCGATGTAACCGGTGCCGAAGGCGTGCGCCAGGTAGACCTGGGCCTGGGTCTGCCGATCCCGGTTCCGGTCCCCGAGCGTCGTGAATCCATCGCCGTGCAGTTCGCCGAAGGCGAGGCCGGTGACGAGCCCATTGGCCAGCAGATGGTCGCGCCCGATGCTCCAGCCATCGACGCTGAAGCCGTCGCGCGCGAAACCGCCGACCCCGCCCTGCCCCATGGCCTCGCGCCAGACACCGGCGCGGCTGTCCGATGCGGCCAGGGCGCCGATCCGCGACGCGACCGTACGACGGCCCATGTCGATGGTGTCGAAGGTGGCGCCGAGTGCCCGCGCATGCTGTGCACCGGACAGGCTGTCGAGCGCAGTCAATGCCGCCGCCTCGCCCTGGATGCTCTGGAAGACGCCTGCAGTGCGGACGAAGCCGTCCGATGTTGCGCCTTCGAGTGCCGACGGCTCGCGATCGATGCGACCGAACGCACCTTCCACGCGCTGCGCCGAACCGAGGGACTGCGCCGTGGCGCCCGCGATCGACGTCGCCGCCGAGGTCACATTGAGGCGGATGACGTCGATCCAGGCGAGATTGGTGTCGTAGCGGAGATTGCCTTCCAGGAAGACCCCTGGCCCCTGCGTCAGCGTAGCGAAGCGCCCCGTGATGCCGCCCGCCGCCTCCACGACGTTTTCGCGTCGCTGATGGGTATAGCCGCCGATGATGCCGGTGACCTGCAGGTCGCCCGCGAGACTCGCGGTGCCGCTGACCTGCAGGGGCGCACCGATCTGCCACGCGAGGCGGCCCGTCTCCGCCTGCTGGAAACTTCCGCTGATCGTCCGTGCCGGCGTGTTTCCCGTGACGGCGAATGTTCCGCGATTGACGAGATTGCCGCCGATCCGCTCGCCGCCGAGCTGCAAGGTCGCACCCGGCTCCACCGTTGCCGCGCCTGGAATGGACGACGACACGAAGGCCAGGGTCCCGCCCTCGGCACGCGTCGCGCCGCCGAACTCCGCGACGCCGGTCAATCGCAAGATGCCGCCGCCCCGCTTGACCAGTCCGCCGGCGCCACTGATGTCGTTCGCCCAGGTCGAGGTACCGCTGCTGAAATTCGCGGTGACCGTGCCCCAGTCGAACTTCGCCGGACCGCGCACCGCACGGCCCACGTCGAGCGCGCCGTAGCCGAACACCGGGTCCACGCCCGCCGCGCCGATGTCGGTCGCGGTACCGAGGATGGTCTGGCGCACGAGATCGTTGTCGAAATACGGGAATGCCTCCCACACCAGCGCAGCCGCGCCGGAGACCAGCGGGGCCGCCAGCGAAGTGCCGTTGTACTTCCAGTAGTCCGGCGCATCGGGCGCGTTGTTGGTGCCGGTCACGACCACGGTGCCGGGCGCGACGAGGCAGTAGCGCATCGCAACGCCGCAGGCATTGGAATAGGACGCGAGCTGGCTGGTGCTGTTTTCGGCCAGGGCCGATACGGTGAGCCAGCCGCGCTCGAGATCGGCACCCGGCCGCTGGCCGTTGGCCGCCGCCTGGCTCGGCAGCGCGGCGAGATCAGAGGGATTGGCACGCGATGCATTGCCCGAGGCGAAGACCACGAGTCCCCCGTGCTGGACCACGAACGGCCGGTACTCGGCGGCGATCGGCGCGATCGTCGCCGGGTTCGGGATGTACAGCCCGCCCCACGAGTTGTTCATGATCCGCACGTTGCGGTTCATGAGGTCGCGGTGGATCGGCTCCAGGCCCAGCGGACCGTCGACCGGGTTGCCGTTGCCCGAGCCATCGTCCACCGGCGGCTTGTCGGAAATGATGCGCGCCGAGACCACGGTCGCGCCCGGGGCCACGCCGCCGGGCCAGGCCCCGAAGGGGCGTCCGGCCGCGGTCTGCGCCACGGCGGTGCCATGACCCGCCACGTCGTCCACGTCGACGTTGTTGGTGGTGCGATTGACGTAGATCAGGTTGTCGGTCACGCGGCCGCGCAGCGCCGGGTGGTTGCGGTTGATGCCGCTGTCGAGGAAGCCGATGCGCACGCCGACGCCGGTGAGGCCGGCTTCGTGCGCGGCATACGTGTTGGTATCGGCGAGATGGCGGCTGTAGGCGGGGTTGGGCGGCTGGACCACCGCGGGTGGCGGCGTCGTCGGTGGCGGCGGGGCCGGTGGCGGAGCCGCAGGCGGCGGCGATGGCTGCACCAGGCCGCCTCCCGACCCGCCACCGCCGCACGCGGCGACGACGCTGGCCAGCGCACACGCGAGCAACGCCCGCCGGGGGGCGCGACCGCGCGCCTGAGTCCGATCACCCTTCATTGCTGTCTCCCGCGCACACCGGCGCACCGTCCGAGTCCCTGTGCGCGTATCTATACGCGGAAACCTGCGCGCCTTCCATCGGGGGTTCACCCATCGCGGCGACTTTGCCGCGCTGCGGATGCGATAATCCGCGCCCTGTGCTGTTCACTACCGGAGTCCGTCCGTCATGAGCGAGATCGTCATCGTCGGTGCCAAGCGCACCCCCATCGGCTCGATGCTGGGCCAGTTCACCGGCGTGCCCGCCACGACGCTCGGCGCGACCGCCATCCGCGCGGCGCTGGCGCACGCGGGCGTCGCCCCCGAGCTGGTCGACGAGGCCATCATGGGCTGCGTCCTGCCCGCCGGCCTCGGCCAGGCGCCGGCGCGCCAGGCCTCGCGCGCTGCGGGCATCCCCGACGCTGCGGGTTGCGTCACCATCAACAAGGTCTGCGGCTCGGGCATGCAGGCGGTGATGTTCGGCCACGACCTCATCAAGGCCGGCACTGCGAAGTTCGTCGTCGCCGGCGGCATGGAATCGATGACCAATGCACCGCACCTGCTCAACGGCTCGCGCACGGGCATCCGCTACGGCAGCACCGAGATGCTCGACCACATGGCATGGGACGGCCTGACCAATCCCTACGACGGCAAGTCGATGGGCGTGTTCGGCGACATCGCCTGCACCAAGTACGAATTCAGCCGCGAGGATCTGGACGCCTACGCGACCGAAAGCGCGCGGCGTGCGAATCACGCGATCCAGTCGGGCGCGTTCAAGGACGAGATCGCGCCGGTCACCGTCGCCTCGCGCAAGGGCGACGTCGAGCACGACACCGACGAGCAGCCCGGGCGCATCCAGCCCGACAAGATCCCGGGCCTGCGCGCCGCGTTCGGCAAGGAAGGCCGGCTCACCGCTGCCAGTTCATCGAGCATTTCCGATGGTGCAGCGGCGCTCGTGTTGACCTCGGCCGACGAGGCGAGGACCCAGGGCCTGACTCCGCTGGCGCGCATCGTCGCCCACGCCCGCCACTCGCAGGAGCCGGAATGGTTCACCACCGCGCCGCTCGGAGCGATCCGCAACGTGCTGGACAAGGCCGGCTGGAGTGTCGGCGACGTGGATCTGTTCGAAATCAACGAGGCGTTCGCGAACGTCGCGATGACGCCGATGAAGGAGTTGGGCATCCCGCACGACCGCTTGAATGTGAATGGGGGCGCACTGGCCCTCGGGCATCCGATCGGCGCAAGCGGCGCCCGACTCGTCGTGACGCTGGTCCACGCACTCAAGGCGCGCGGCCTCAAGCGCGGCGTTGCCTCGCTGTGCATTGGTGGCGGTGAAGCGACGGCAATTGCCGTGGAAATGGCGTGAACTTCGGATAACGTGTTTTTTACGAAAAAACCACGCGCCGCCGCTTGACACCCGTTCACGGCTTGTCATCATGTTGCCGGCGCGCATTAAGCGCGTTGCCCACACTTTCAGACGAGGAAGACACCATGACGATCAACAAGGCACTGCTTGCCCTGGCCCTGGGCCTGGCCCTGGCCGCCTGCAGCAACGCTGACCAGGCCCAGAGCTCGGCCGAAGGCGCTGCCGAAGCCGCTGCCGACGCGCAGACGGCTGCCAACGAGGCTGATCCGGCCCTGGCCGGCACCGCCCAGGCCGCTGCCGACGACGCCGCTGCCGCTGCCGACGCTGCTGCCGACGCCGCTGCGAACGCTGCCGGCGCCGGCACCGACGCTGCTGCCGAGCACGCTGCCGACGCGGCCGACCACGCCGAGCAGAAGGCTGAAGACGCGGCCGACGCCGCGGAAGAAACCACGCCGTAATTCGCTCCGGTGGCCATCGGCCACCGACGGTGAATCTGGAAAGCCGCCGGTCTCCGGCGGCTTTTCTTTTGCGCGTCTCCCCGCCTCGCAGGCGCGCTCGCGCGGGGATCGTCTGCGGCACGCCTCTTCCATTCAGCCGACGCCGCGGCGAGGTGCCGGATTCGCGTCGTCCTCACGCAGGCCGATCGACCATCCGCGCCACCCCACGAGGGCCTACAGGAGACCTGCCATGCGTTTCACCCTGATGACCGCGGCCGCCGCCACCGTGCTTGCACTGGCCGCCTGCACCAACACCTCGCCGGATGCCCAGCGCGAGCGCGCCGAAGCCGAAGCGGCCACCGACAATGCCGGCCGCGCCATCTCCGACGCGGCATCCGCGACCGGCCAGGCGGCGCGCGAAAGCGCAGACGCCGCGGCCGCCGCGAGCGCCGATGCGGCCCGTGAAGCACGCATTGCCGGCGACGAGGCGGCTGCGCGCACCGAGGCCGCCGCGCGCGACGCCGCCGCTGCCACCGGACGCGCGACCCAGCGCGCCGGCGAGGCGATCGAGGACACCGGCGAGCGCATCGAGGAGCGCGCAGACCGCTGATCGAGGCGCGCAGCTGCATGTCCCACGAGGCCCGCCGACGCGGGCCTCGTGCGTTGGATGCCGCCCTGTTTCGCCCGATGCATCCCGCCGGCGGCGGCGACGGCCTGCGCGCGCGCGGTCGCTTCCGTATCCTTGCGGTTTTCACCAGGCGACTTTCCGGATGCCGGCACTGACCTCGCAACTCGATCCGCGCTCGGCGGACTTCACCGCCAACGCCGACTATCACCGCGCTCTGGCTGCCGAGCTGCGCACGCGTCTCGAACGCGCGGCCGCGGGCGGCGGCGAGCAGGCCCAGGCGCGGCACACGGGGCGTGGCAAGCTCCTGGCGCGCGACCGGGTCACCACCCTGCTCGACCCGGGGTCGCCGTTTCTCGAGATCGCACCGCTCGCCGCCGAGGACATGTACGACGGCGCTGCCCCCGCGGCCGGCGTGGTCGCCGGCATCGGGCGCGTCCAGGGGCAGGAAGTGGTCGTCGTCGCCAACGATGCCACCGTCAAGGGCGGCACCTACTTCCCGATGACGGTGAAGAAGCATCTGCGCGCGCAGGAGATCGCGCGCGAGAACCGGCTGCCCTGCGTGTACCTGGTCGATTCGGGCGGTGCCTTCCTGCCGCTGCAGGACGAGGTGTTCCCGGACAGGGAGCATTTCGGCCGGATCTTCTACAACCAGGCGCGGATGAGTGCGGAGAACATCCCGCAGATCGCCGTCGTCATGGGCAGCTGCACCGCGGGCGGCGCCTACGTGCCGGCGATGTGCGACGAGTCGATCATCGTCAAGGACCAGGGCACGATCTTTCTCGGCGGCCCACCGCTGGTGAAGGCCGCGACCGGCGAAGTGGTGGACGCCGAAGCGCTCGGTGGCGCCGACGTGCACACCAGCCTGTCCGGCGTGGCCGACCACTTCGCCGAGGACGACGCCCATGCGCTGCAGATCGCCCGCGACATCGTCGGTCATCGCAACCGGCGCCGCAGCGTGCCGGTGGCGTTGCGCGAACCACGCGAGCCGCTGTACGCCGCCGACGAGCTCTACGGCATCGTGCCCAGGGACACCCGGCGCCCGTTCGACATCCGCGAGGTCATCGCGCGCATCGTCGACGGCAGTGCGTTCGACGAGTTCAAGGCGCGCTACGGCAAGACCCTGGTGACCGGTTTCGCCCACATCCACGGCGTGCCGGTCGGCATCGTGGCCAACAACGGCATCCTCTTCTCCGAGAGCGCGCTCAAGGGCGCGCACTTCATCGAGCTGTGCAACCAGCGCGGCATCCCGCTGGTCTTCCTGCAGAACATCACCGGCTTCATGGTCGGCCGCAAGTACGAGAACGCGGGCATCGCCAAGGACGGGGCGAAGATGGTCACCGCGGTCGCGTGTTCGAGTGTGCCCAAGTTCACCGTGGTCATCGGCGGCAGCTTCGGCGCCGGCAACTACGCGATGTGCGGCCGCGCCTACGGCGGCCGGTTCCTGTGGATGTGGCCCAACGCGCGCATCAGCGTGATGGGCGGCGAGCAGGCGGCCAGCGTGCTGGCCACCGTGCGCCGCGACGGGATCGAAGGCAAGGGCGGCAGCTGGAGCGCCGAGGACGAGGACGCCTTCAAGGCACCGGTGCGCCAGCAGTACGAGGACCAGGGCAGCCCGTGGTACGCGACCGCGCGGCTGTGGGACGACGGCATCATCGATCCCGCCGACACGCGACGCGTGCTGGGCCTCGGCTTGACCGCATCGCTCAATGCGCCGATCGAGCCGGCGCGCTTCGGCGTGTTCCGGATGTAGACCGCGGTGCACCTGCAGTCGCGCCTGCGCAATGTGTCGCAAGTCCCTGCCGGTTCTCGATTCCGCTGCACGGGTCACAGTCGGGGTCGTTCGCCCGCGTGCTAGGCTCGACCTCCGCGTCCGCCGGTCGACTGCGGCGGCGCGATTCCCCCGTTCGAACCCAGTTCGGGCCGTTCCAGCCGTCCACCCGTCCAATCGAGGTCACGCGCGACATGGCTATTTTTCCGCAGTCCGGCAACGCCAAGACGTCTTCCCCTTCCTTCGCCTCCGATCCCCCGCCGCCGCCCGCGACGCAGCGTGAGCCCGCGCCGGCGATCGCGGACTTCTCGCCTGCCGCGCCACCCCAGACCCAGCGCCCGGCGCCCGCCGCCGCGCCGGCGTCCAAGGAATCGGTGATCGCCGCCGATCTGACCATCGAAGGCAAGATCGAGGGCTCGGGCGACGTCCGCATCGCCGGCCGGTTCAAGGGCGACGTCAACGTGCAGGGCAACCTCACCATCGAGCACGGCGCCAAGCTCAACGGCGGCGTGCGCGCCAAGCAGGTGTTCGTGTCGGGCGAGCTGGAAGGCAACATCGAATCCGCATCGCTGGTCGAACTGCGCGACTCGGCCGTGCTCACCGGCGATCTCAAGGCCGGTTCGCTCACCGTGGCCTCGGGCTCCAAGATCCGCGGCCATATCGAATGCGGCTGGGGCGAAGTGAAATCGGCACCGGTCGGCACCGGCAAGGACAAGGCCGCCAACGACAAGTCCAGCGACGCCGCCTGACCGTGAGCAGCCGTCCCGGCGCGGCGGGTGCGACCCGCACCTGCCCGCACTGCAAGGCCACCATTCTTGAGCGCGCCGCGCGGTGTCCGGAGTGCCAGCACTACCTGCGTTTCGACGCAGCGCCTGCCGCCGTGGTGCCGGGACGCAGCAACGCGATCGTACCGACGGGTGACACCACGACCGCCCTCCAGGTCGAGGGCCGGATCCGGCACCCGGCCGAGGGCGGCGCGTGGGAGTACTCGGTGGTGCTGGTGATCCAGGACGGCGACGGCAAGGAACTCAAGCGCCAGGTGGTGAATGTCGGTGCGCTGCTGGTAGGCGACGAGCGCACCTTCAACCTGAGCGTCGAAGTGACGCCCACCAACGATCTCAGGCGTCCGACCCGGTCGCCGCTCAGTCGCGGCCGGCACTGAGCCGGGCGAGGCGCCGGGGACACCCTGTCCATGGCGTCGCACGTCACCTGCCCGACCGGTCGCGCCCCGCAGTCCCAGGCGCAGCAATGTGGATCCGTCCGGCGTTCCATCGCGCACGAAGGCCGGCCCGGCGGACCGGTCGGGCGACCCCGGGTTGCGGCGCGGCATGGGCCCGCGGCCACGAGTCGTTATGATTCCGGCCTGTTTCCGCAGAAGTTCGCCGATGTCCGATGTCCTGATTCTCGAACGCCACGGTGCCGTCGCGCGCCTGCGCCTCGACCGCCCCGAGCTGCACAACGCCTTCGACGCCGACCTGATCCAGCGTCTGACCTCGGCGCTCGAGGAACTGGCGCACGACGCCGCGATCCGCGTGGTGGTGCTCGAAGGCGGCGGCGCATCGTTTTCGGCTGGCGCCGATCTCAACTGGATGCGCGGCATGGCTTCGGCGAGCGAGGCCGCCAACCGTGACGATGCTCTGGCACTGGCGCGCCTGATGCGCACGCTGGACGAGCTGCCCAAGCCGACCATCGCCCGCGTCCACGGCGCCGCGTTCGGTGGCGGCGTGGGCCTCGTGGCCTGTTGCGACATCGCCATCGGCGTGCCGGCTGCGAAGTTCGGCCTCACCGAGAGCCGCCTGGGCCTGCTGCCTGCGGTGATCTCGCCCTACGTGATCGCCGCCATCGGCGCGCGCCAGGCCCGGCGCTGGTTCGCCAGCGCCGAGGTCTTCGACGCCGACGAAGCGCTGCGCATCGGCCTGCTGCATGCCGTGGTCGAGGCCGACCGGCTCGACGAGGCGGTGCAGCGACAGGTCGCCCTGTTGCTCAAGGCCGGGCCGCATGCCGCCGCCGACGCCAAACGCCTGGTGAGGACGGTCGCCTCGACGTCCGAGCGCGACCGGCTCGACCACGACAATGCCGCCCTGATCGCCGCGCTGCGGGTGTCGGCCGAAGGCCAGGAGGGCCTGGCCGCGTTTCTCGACAAACGGCCCCCCGCGTGGGCCGCGCAGTGAGCCGTGCCCGCCACGCGTCCACACCTGATCCCGGCGTCGCCACGGCCGCGCGCCCTTTACCGGATGTCCCGATGTTCTCAAGCGTCCTGATCGCCAATCGCGGCGAAATCGCCTGCCGCGTCATCCGCACCTGCCGCCGCCTCGGCATCCGCACCATCGCGGTGTATTCGGAGGCCGATGCCGACGCCCAGCACGTGCGCCAGGCGGACGAGGCCTGGCCGATCGGCGGCCCGCAACCGGCCGACAGCTACCTGCGCGGGGAGATGATCCTCGAGGTCGCCCGTGCCTGCGGCGCCGAGGCGATCCACCCGGGGTACGGCTTCCTCAGCGAGAACGCGGACTTCGCCGACGCGGTGGAGCGCGCCGGGCTGCGCTTCATCGGCCCGTCGGCGGCGTCGATGCGCAAGATGGGCAGCAAGGCCGGGGCCAAGGACCTGATGGCCGCGGCCGGCGTACCGGTGGTGCCCGGCTACACCGGCGAGGACCAGGACCCGGGCACGCTTGCGCGCGAGGCAGCGCGGATCGGGTTTCCGCTGATGATCAAGGCCGCGCATGGCGGCGGTGGCAAGGGCATGCGCATCGTGCATGCGCTCGAGGGCTTCATCCCCGCGCTCGAGAGCTGCCAGCGCGAGGCCAGGAATGCGTTCGGCCGCGACCGTGTGCTGCTCGAGCGCTACATCGAATCGCCCCGGCACATCGAGATCCAGGTCTTCGGCGACGCGCACGGGGGTGCCATCCACCTGGGCGAGCGCGAGTGCTCGGCGCAGCGCCGCTACCAGAAGGTGTTCGAGGAGGCGCCGTCGCCGTTTCTCACGCCCGAGCTGCGCGCGGCCATGGGCGCGGCCGCGGTGCAGGCGGCGCGCGCGATCGACTACGCCAACGCCGGGACCGTGGAGTTCATCGTCGCGCCCACGGGCGAGTTCTATTTCATGGAGATCAACACCCGGCTGCAGGTGGAGCACCCGGTGACCGAGCTGGTGACGGGTCTGGACCTGGTGGAATGGCAATTGCGCGTCGCGGCCGGCCAGGCGCTCCCGCTCGAGCAGGATGCCGTGCCGCGCGAGGGCCACGCCATCGAGGTGCGGCTCTACGCCGAGGATCCGGATGCGGGCTTCCTGCCCGGTTCGGGACGGCTGCGCACGCTGCGCCTGCCGGCGCCGTCCGCGCACGTGCGGGTGGATTCCGGCGTGGTCGAGGGCGACACCGTGACCATCTTCTACGACCCGATGATCGCCAAGCTGATCGTCCACGACGCGGACCGGCCGCGTGCCCTCGCCCGCCTGCGCGAAGCGCTCGCCCTGTGCGCCATCGAAGGCCCGAAATCCAATATCGCCTTTCTCGAGCGGCTGGTGCGGCATCCGGCGATCGTCGGCGCGAGCATCGATACCGGCTACCTCGACCGCCATCTCGACGAGTTCATCGCTGGCGACGACGCGGCCGCGCCGGACCCGGCCCTGCTCGCGGCCGCCGCCGTCGCCACCCTGCTCGCCGAGGGCGCGGCCGACGCCCTGGACGCCTCACCCTGGGCGACGGCCGATGGCTGGCGGCTGGGTGCGCCGGCGCCGCGCCGGCTCGCATTCGAGCACCGCGGGCAGCCGCGACTGCTCGGCATCACCGGACGGGCCGGCGACTACGACGTCGAGGTCGACGGGCAGCAGGTGGCGGTCCGCGGCGCGCGGCGCGACGGAGACGGCCTGACCGCGCGTTTCGACGGGCATGCGCGCCGGCTCGCACTGATCGAGGGATCCGACACGCTGGTCGTACACGACGGCCACGCCCGCCTCGAGCTTCGCCTGCTCGCCGACGACCGCCACGGGGCGGTGGGCAGTGCGTCCACCGACGACCGCGTACGCGCGCCGATGCCCGGGCGCGTGGTCGCGACGCGGGTACGGGCCGGGGACACGGTGACCGCCGGCCAGGAACTGCTGGTGATGGAAGCCATGAAGATGGAACTCGCCCTCAAAGCCCCGCGCGACGGCACCGTGGCCGAGCTCCGCGCCGCGGCCGGCGAATTCGTCGATGCCGACGCCACGCTGGTGGTGCTGGCGTGAGCGCGCTGCCGCCGGAGGTGCGGATCGTCGAGGTCGGCCCGCGCGACGGCCTGCAGAACGAGGCCACCCTGATGCCGACGGCCGACAAGATCGTGCTGATCGACCGGCTGTCGGCCACCGGCCTGCGCAGCATCGAGGCGACCAGTTTCGTCAGCCCGAAGTGGGTGCCGCAGCTTGCCGACGCGGCCGAGGTCTACGCCGGCATCGACCGGCAGCCCGGCATCGCCTACCCGGTGCTGGTGCCCAACGAGACCGGCTACGACCGCGCGCGATCGGTCGGGGTCGAGGAGATCGCCGTGTTCACGGCGGCGTCGGAGGCCTTCAACCGGCGCAACATCAATGCCGGCATCGAGGAATCGCTGCAGCGGTTCGCCCCGGTGATGGCGCGCGCCCGGGCCGACGGCGTGCGGGTGCGCGGCTACGTGTCGACGGTGCTCGGTTGCCCTTACCAGGGCGCGGTTCCGGTGGCCGATGTGGTCCGGGTTGCGCGTTCCCTCCACGACATGGGCTGCTATGAAGTCTCGCTGGGCGACACCATCGGCGTCGGCACGCCGGCCGCCGCGCGGGCGATGCTGCGCGCGGTCGCGTCCGAGGTGCCGATGCCGGCCCTCGCAGTGCATTTCCACGACACCTACGGCCAGGCCCTGGCCAACCTGCTGGCCTGCCTCGAGGACGGCGTTTCGGTGATCGATGCGGCGGTATCGGGCGCGGGCGGTTGCCCCTACGCCCGGGGCGCCAGCGGCAACGTGGCGACCGAGGACGTGGTGTACATGCTGCACGGGATGGGCGTGCGCACCGGAGTGGATCTCGACCGGCTCGCCGCAACCGGCAACTGGCTCGCCGGGCGCCTCGGGCGCCGCACGCAGAGCAAGGTCGGCGAGGCGCTGGCCGCACGCGGATGACCGCGCTGCCGGGCATGGACGACCCCGCGCTCCTGACCGAAGGGGACCCGGACGCGTCACTGCCCGATGCGCTGGCCGCCGCCGCGGCCGACCCCGCCCTGCCCGCGCACGCACGCGCGCTGCTGCGCCGCGCCCACGCGGCGCTGCTTGCGGCCCGGGCGGACGCGGACGCTGCCCACCTGCGCTACCACGCATTGTTCGACGCGGTGCCCGACCCGGTCAGCATCCTGGACGCGGACGGTGTCGTGCTGGACCTCAACCGCGCCGGCCTGCGGGCCTACCAGCGCCCGCGCGACGCGATCGTCGGCCAGCCGATCGAGGTGCTCAATCCCGACCTGCCGCGCGACCATCTGGCGCCGGTCTGGGATGCGGTGCACCGCGGACGGACCTACGTCATCGAGGTCACCAACATGCGCGGCGACGGCTCGCGCTTCCCGGTCGAAGTGCACACGGCCGGTTTTGAGCACGAGGGGCGGCCGTGCCTGGTGGCGGTCGCGCGCGACCTCAGCGAGCGCCGCGAGGCGGAGGTGCGCTACCGCGAACTGATGGACGTGATGGACCGGGGCATCGCGATCCACGACGTGTCGGGCCGCTTCGTCTACGGCAACCCGGCCGCGCTGCGCCTGCTCGGGATCCGCCAGGGCACCTCGCTCGGCGATACCGCCAACCTGGGCGACTGGATCCCGATCGCGCCGGATGGCGCCGAACTCGCCTGGGAGGACCTTCCGCCGGTGCGCGCGCTGCGCGACGGCCGCCTGGTCGAGAGCACCCTGATGGGGCTCTACCACCGCGCGCGGCGCCAGCTGTACTGGCTGATGGTGACCGCGGTGCCGCAATACCCCCCCGGCGGCGACCGCCCGCACCAGGTGCTCTCGCTCTTCAGCGACGTGACCACCCTGAAGCGCGACAGCAGCATGTTCGACCGGGTGCAGGCGCTGGCCCACATCGGCGGCTGGGAGCTCGACTGCAGCACCGATCGCCTGCACCTCACCGCCGAGGCGGCGCGCATTCTCGAGGCGGACGCGCCGCCGGCCACGATGGAAGCATTCGCCGCGATGCTCGCCACCGACGACCGCGCGCGCCTGCGCGACGCGCTGGGCGCGGCGATGCTGCAGGGGGAGGGTTTCGACCTCGAACTGCAGGGCCTGCGTCGGGACGGCAGTGGCTTCTGGGTGCGCGCGATCGGCGGGCCGCGCCACGGCGACCCCGCCACCTCGCGCCTGACCGGCACGCTGCAGGACATCGCCCGCAGCAAGCGCGACGAGGAGGTGCTGCGCCTGCAGGCACGCACCGATCCGCTGACCGGCCTGCTCAACCGCGATGCGATCCTCGGCGAGCTTGAGCGGCGCATGCGCCTGCCCGGCGCCGCCGCGGTCGCGGTGCTGTACATCGACCTGGACCGCTTCAAGTTCGTCAACGACGCGCTGGGCCACGCTGCCGGCGACGAGCTGCTGGTGTCGGCCGCGCACCGGATCGGTCACGCGGTAGGCGATCGCGGCAACATCGCGCGTTTCGGCGGCGACGAGTTCCTGGTGGTGTGCGAGGCCGGGCCCGACGCGACCCGCGCCGAACGCGTGGCCGACGCGATCCTCGACGCGTTCGGCGACGGCTTCCGGTTCGACAGCGAGGAGTTCACGATCACCGCCAGCATCGGCATCGCCCGCGCCCCCGAGGACGGCGATCGACCGCAGACGCTGATCCAGAACGCGGACGCGGCGATGTACGAGAGCAAGCGCCGGGTCCGCAACGGCTGGCAGCGCTTCACGCCGGCCCTGGCCGAAGGTCAGCAGGAACGCCTGCGCGTGGAGACCCATCTGCGCCGGGCGATCGACAATGCGGAATTCCATCTCGTCTACCAGCCGCAGGTCGACCTTCTCCAGGGCCGCATCGTCGCGGCCGAAGCCCTGATCCGCTGGCACAACCGGCAGCTGGGCGAGATGCGTCCGGATCACTTCATCGACCATGCCGAAACCACCGGCGACATCGTCCGCATCGGCGCCTGGGTGCTGCGCGAAGCCTGCCGGCAATCGGCGGCCTGGCGCGACGCCGGGCTCGGCGTGATCCGGGTGGCGGTCAACGTCTCGTTCCGGCAGCTGGTGGGCGACGATCTCGCCGCGCACGTGGGCCGCGTGCTCGCGGAATTCGAGCTGCCCGGCGATGCGCTGGAACTGGAGTTCACCGAACGCGTGCTGATCGAGGACGCGCCGGCCACCCTGGCCACGTTCGCCGCGCTGCGTGCGATGGGCGTGGTGCTGACGATCGACGACTTCGGCGAAGGCTACAGCGCGCTGAACTACCTGCGCCGTCTGCCGATCCACGGGCTCAAGCTCAGCCAGCTCTTCGTATCGGGCGTGCCGGACGACCGCTCGGACGTCGCGGTCTGCGAAGCGGTCGCCGGCATCGCCCGCGGTCTCGGTCTCGGTCTTGTGGCCGAGGGCGTCGAATCGGAAGCGCAGCGGCGTTTCCTGATCGATCTGGGCGTGCCCGTCGGCCAGGGCTTTCTGTTCGCACCCGGGCTGTCGCCCGACGAGTTCGCGCGCCGGGTGCGCGACGGCGGCGGCCGGTTCGGCTGAACGCGGCATGCCGGGTGCCGCCGGCACAGCGGTTAAACTGCGCGCTTTCCGACCCGAGAAACCGCGTATGCGTCCCGATTCCATCCGCGCCATCGTCACCGGCGGCGTGTCCGGCCTCGGCCTCGCCGTGGCCCGCCAACTGATCGCGGCCGGCGGCAAGGCGGTGCTGTTCGACGTCAACGACGACAAGGGTGCGGAGGCCGTCGCGGCACTGGGCGAAGACCAGGTGCGGTACCTGCGCACCGACGTCACCGACGAAGCGGGCGTTGCCGCGAACGTGGACGCCGCGTGCGACTTCCTCGGCGGCCTCAATGCGGCGATCAACTGCGCCGGCATTCTGGGCGCCGGTCGGGTCCTGGGACGCGAAGCCCCGATGCCGCTGGAGACCTTCAGCCGCACGGTGATGGTGAACCTGGTGGGCAGCTTCAATGTCGCCAAGGCCGCGGCCGCGGTGATGCAGCGCAACGCGCCCGGTGAGGACGGCGAGCGCGGAGTGATCGTCAATACCGCATCGGTCGCCGCGTACGAAGGCCAGATCGGCCAGGCCGCGTATTCGGCCTCCAAGGGCGGCGTGGTCGGCATGACCCTGCCGATGGCGCGCGAACTCGCGCGCTTCGGCATCCGCGTCAACACGATCGCGCCGGGCATCTTCTGGACGCCGATAGTCGACGGCATGCCCGACGACGTGCAGCAGTCGCTGTCGGCCTCGATTCCGTTCCCGTCGCGTCTCGGCCGGCCGGAGGAATTCGCCGATCTCGTCGCCTACATCCTCGGCAACCGCTACCTCAACGGCGAGACCATCCGCCTCGACGGCGCGGTGCGGCTCGCGCCGAAGTAAATGCCGGCACGCCTGCCTGTGCGGACACTGTGGACCGGCGCCCTGGCGGCGGCGCTCGCCTGCACGCCCGTCGCCGCGCAGAACGCGGTGCCGGCCGGCGTGGCCACGGCGCTCGAAGCCGGCGGCTACGCGTCGGTGCCGATGCGCCGGCACGGTGACGCGCATCTGACCGTCGAGATGCGGGTCAATGACGTGCCGGGCGTCTTCATCCTCGACACCGGTGCAGGCCGCACCGTGATCGACCGCGCCGCGCAGTCGCGTTTCGACGAAGGCCGTGCGGCCGTGGCCGGCGGCGTCGCCACCGGTGCCGGCGGCGCGGGCGTCGCGATCGAGGCATTGCCCGACAGCCGCCTGCGCATCGGCGACTACCGCGACGAGGCGTTCACCGTGCACGTGATGCCGCTCGACCACGTCAATGCGGCGTTTGTGCGCCGCGGCGAGGCTGCGGTCGACGGCGTGCTCGGCGCCGACGTGCTCGAGCGCGGCGGCGCGGTCATCGACTATCCCAATCTGCGGCTCTACCTCCGCAACCCCGACGCCGGTCGCGGCGCGGCATCCTCTTCACCCTCTATCAGCGAACAGCGATGAAAGCCTACGACGTCAAGAAAGGAAACGTGGTCGAACACAACAACGGCGTGTACCAGGTGCGCGACATCGAGCGCAGCTCGCCGCAGGGCCGCGGCGGCAACGTGCGCTTCCGCTTCACGATGTACAGCGTGCCGGGCGGCACCAAGACCGACGCCAGCTTCGACGGCGACGACGAACTGCGCGAGGTCGATCTCGCCCGCCGCCAGGCCAGCTTCTCGTACAAGGACGGCGATGCGTTCGTGTTCATGGACGACGAGGACTTCACCCAGTACACGCTGGACGCGAACGTCGTCGGCGACGGCGCGGGCTACATCACCGACGGCCTGACCGGCTGCTTCGTGCAGGTGATCGACGATGCCCCCGTCGGCCTGCAACTGCCGCAGAGCGTGGTGCTCGAAGTCGTCGACACGCCGCCGGAACTCAAGGGCGGCACCGCGACCAAGCGCCCGAAGCCGGCCGTGCTCAATACCGGCATCGAGATCCAGGTGCCCGAGTACATCACCAACGGCGAACGCGTCTGGGTCAACACCACGACCGGCGAATTCGGCGGCCGCGCGGACTGAAACGCCCGGACCGGGTACCTGAAGCCGCCTGACGCCGCACGCGTGTGCGGCCTGGGGCACCTTACGCGCGTCGGAATGCGTAGTGACTCGCGGTCGTCCGTACGCCACGATCCGGGCGCGATCAGTGTCTCGCGAGCCAGCGCGCCTTCTCGCCGAAGCGGAATCCAGCCGCCTGCGGGACGTCGCCTCGTCCCGGGGCACCTGCACCCCGCACCACGCTGGAACCTGCAGCAGCGCCCGCGCGCGCCACTGGCGGCTGCACATTGAACGCATCGCGCGCCTGAAGCACGAAACCGAACGCCGAACCTACGGTGTGCGGTCCGCGCACTGCGGGACCCGGCCGGCCCACGGCGTGGGCCGCTCCAGGCCAGCCGCACGCTGCCTCTGCAGGCGCGCGCTCGCACGCGAACACGCGTCCTGTGGACTGCATCGTGCGCCGGCGCGCGGTTGGAGGATGAACTTGAATGCCCGCCGTGCGGCTCACGGTCCACAGGGCACGGCCGATCCCCGGCGCGGACCGTCCGGGACAAGGGGCCACTCTGCACCGGTAGGCGCGTGCTTGCCCACGAACGGGCGTGCTGCACACGGCATCGCGCGCACGCGCGCTTCTGCAGCGCGAAACCGAACGCGCGGCGTTCGGTTTGCGGTATGCGGGCCACGACGGTTCCCGGCGCGGACCGTTGCGGACCGGGCACGCGCCTCACCTGCAGGAGCGCGGTCGTGCGCGAATGCGCGTCCTGCGGAATGCGTCACGCGTCAGCGCGTGAGTTCAGCGTCGCGCGTCGCGATCCACGCCGTCATTCCAACTGCAGTCCGCCCGCCGCGCGATGCAGGTCGCGCAGCCGCGACCCCAGCGTCTCGAGATTCTGGTCAAGCGACGCGATCCGCGCCTGCGCGTCGGGCGACAGGGCGGAACGCGCCAGCTCCTCGAGCCGTCCGCGCAATCCGCGCAGCCTCACGGCGCCCGCCCGGACCTCGTGACGCAATACCACCCGTTCCGCCGCGTGCGGCAGTCCGTAGCCGGCATCGAGCAACCGGGCCGGGCGGCTGAAGCCATCGCCCGCAGCCAACAGGGCCCGCAGGGCCGCGACCGCCGGCGCGGCGTCCGCGGTCTGCCGCGCATCGAGCAGGTGGCGTTTGAGCACGTCACGCAGCCGCAACTCCTCGCGCCGCCGCGCGGCCTGTTCGAGCACGAGCAGCGCCGCGGCGTCGCGCAACTCCGCGGTCGCGAGCCAGGGCGCGCGGACGTCCGGCGCGAGGTCGAGCCAGTCCTCGGCGCGCACGGCCGGCAGCGGCTGGGCGTTGCGCGCGATGTCGAGCAAGGCCTGGTATTCGGCGTCGGCCGACGGGAAATGGAAGCCGGCATGCACCGCGTCCTCGCGGTCGAGGACGGACGGATCCGCAGCCCCGCTGCGCACGAGGTTCCGCAGCAGCCCGTTCGGCGTGATGCTCCGCAGGCGTGCATCGGCCAGGCGCGGCACACCGGTCTGCAGCAGCTTCCAGGTCTCGACCGCGCAGTTGTTGCCGACGAAGTAATACCGGCCGTCGTAGCTCCAGTGAAGCGTCGCCGCGTGGTTCAGCAGCGCCGCGATCTCGTCGGGCGACAAACCCAGCGGGATCGATTGCAGGCCACGCAGTTCCAGCTTGGTGTACTCCTCGACGACCTGGTCGAGCGGCAGCTCGAACAACCGGGAGGGATAGCGCCCGGTCAGGCCGCGCAGGCTGGAGATCTGCACGTCGTCCACGAATGCACGGAACGACAGCACACGATGGTGGGTGAGGTCGTAGCGGCAGTCCGGCCCCGGTGCGCGTCCCGGGGCGCAGACCACCAGCCGCAACATGCTGTGGCCCCAGCGGCTCATCGGCCGGGCGTTGCCTTCGGCGAGCAGGTAATCGACGGCGTACACGCGTGCCGGGTCCAGGCCCGGCAGCGGCGACGAGGCGGCCTCCGTGTCGTCGACGGACTCGGCCTCGACGAACGGCAACACCGGATCGCAGGCCGCCGCGTCGGGCGCCCACGCGAAGTGGGCGGCGAAATAGGCGTGCAGCGCCGGACGCCGGCACGCGTACTCCGGATCGAGCAGGAAATGCTCGAGGTTGACCGCGACGAACTCGGCCGGCGATGTCAGCTCGTAGCGATCCGGGCTGCGGTCGGACATCGCGTTGTCGCGCGTGCGCAGGCCGAAGCGCAGCGGTCGGACCGGCCAGCCGGCCAGATCACGTAGCCGGCCATCGCGCGACAGGCCGCCGTGCGGCGAGCGGTCGTAGCGGTGGGCGAGTTCGTGCACGACGGCGGCGAGCGCCGCGCGCCGCGGCGGCGACGCCGTTGCGGCCTCCGGGCCTGCGGCGATCCATGCGTCGAGCAGCGCACGGCGCAGCAGGACCCGATCACCCCGGGCGTGCCCGTGCACGCCGTCGCGCAGATCGTCGCGCCACTGCACGCGGACATCGAGGCCATCGGCGGCGCGCCACGCGGGCGGCAACGTCGCGAACGCGGTCTCGAAGATCTGCGCGGACGCGGCTTGCTGCGCCGCATCGAGCGGCGCCCGGCCCTCGGCGTCGAACTGCCAGCGCCACGATGCGCCGGCGTCGCTGCCGGCAGCGCACGCCAGCAGAACGACGATCACGCGCACCAGCATGCCGACCACGGAGCCCGATGCCGTCATTCCGGTCGCGCACCGAAGAGAACGCACGCCGACGCCGGCACGCGGCCACCACGAAACGCCGCGTCGACACGCATCGCCCCGGATCCCGCCACGTGCACGACGACCCGCCGGAACACGCCGGAGCGGACGCCCGCCCGCCTAGTGCGCGAGGATCGCCTGCGCAAGTTCGAGATCGCTGGCGGCGCGCGCCGCGTCGCTCGTCGCACGCAGGTGGCGCAGGGCCGCTTCCAGCTGCACGCCGCGTATCCGGCCGTCGCTGGCGACGAAGCCCGCCGCGTCCTCGCGCGCCTGCACCACGACCTTGTCGTTGCCCGACGTGCTGCCGCTCGACGCCGACGATCCCGCCGCGGACGCACCGCCGGTGGTGCCGGCGAAACTGCCGGCGAACGCGGGCGACGACAGGGCGATCAGGGCGCAGGCGAGCAGCGGACGGGACATCGGGGCATCTCCGGGCAGGGGCGCCCGACTTTACACGAGGCCCACGGCGCGCCTGCGCATCGCACGCGCGGCGCTCAGGGATCGAACAGCTTGCCCGGATTCAGGATGCCGGCCGGATCGAGCGCGGCCTTGATGCCGCGCATCACCGCGATCTCCGCGTCGCTGCGGGTCGAACGCAGGTACGGCTTCTTGACCAGGCCGATGCCGTGCTCGGCCGAAATGCTGCCGCCGTGCCGCTCGAGCGTCGCCGCGAGCAGCTTGGTCACGCGCTCGCATTCGATCACGAAGTCCGGGTTCGCCATCGCCTCGGGCTTGAGCACGTTGATGTGCAGGTTGCCGTCGCCGATGTGCCCGAACCAGACCACGTCGAACTGCGGATACTCCGCCGCCAGCAGCGCCTGGGTCTCGGCCAGGAAGGCCGGCATCGCCGACACCCGCACCGACACGTCGTTCTTGTAGGGCACGTAGGGCGCCAGGCTCTCGGTGATGCCCTCGCGCAGCCGCCACAGCTGCGCGGCCTGGGTGTCGCCGTGGCTGATCACGCCGTCCTCGACCCAGCCCTGCTCCACGCAATGCTCGAACGCCGACAGCAGCGCGACCTCGCCGGCCTCGCCCTCGCTGGCGAACTCGGCCACCACGTAGAACGGATACGCGGTGTCGAACGGCGGCTGCGCGCCGTGGGCGACCACGTGATGCAGCGCGCGGTCGGTGAAGAACTCGAAAGCCTCCAGCCCGAGCCGCTCGCGCAGCGCCTGGAACACCTGCATCAGCACGTCGAACGACGGCAGCGCGAGCAGCATCACCCGCGTGGCGGGCGCCGGCTCGGCCAGCCGCAACGTGGCTTCGACGATCACGCCGAGCGTGCCCTCCGACGCGACCGCGAGATGGCGCAGGTCGTAGCCGCTGGAGTTCTTGACCAGGCCGCGGTTGAGGTCCAGCAGCTCGCCGGTGCCGGTGACCAGCTTGACCCCGGCCACCCACTCGCGCGTGTTGCCGTAGCGCACCACCCGGATGCCGCCGGCGTTGGTGGCGATGTTGCCGCCGATCGTGCAAGACCCACGCGCGGCGAAGTCCACCGGATACTGCAGCCCGTGCGTGCGCGCGGCCTCGTGCACGGTTTCCAGCGCGGCGCCGGCCTGTACGGTCAGCAGCCGGTCGACGGCATCGAAGCCGAGCACCTTGTTCATGCGCTGCAGGCTGAGCACCAGTTCACCGTTCGCGGCGACCGCCCCGCCCGACAGCCCGGTGCGCCCGCCCGAGGGCACCACGGCCACGCCCTGCGCATGCGCCCAGCGCATCACCGCCTGGACCTGAGCGACATCGGCCGGCAGCGCGATCGCCAGCGGCGCCGGCGTCCAGCGCCGGGTCCAGTCGACGCCGTAGTGCGCCAGATCGGTCGGATCGGTCAGCACCTGCAGTGCGGGCACCGCGGCCTGCAGGCTGGAAATGCGCGCGTCGTACATGCAGGGGCGCCGGAATCGAGGGGGAGGCCAGCCTGCCAGCCGGTCCTGCCCGCGTCCAGCGCGCCGCCGCGTGCGGGCGGCGCTTCTGGCACCATGTGGCGCCCCGTCGAAGGCGCCGTGCACCGATGAAGACTTCGTTCCCCAAGGCCGACATCCGCGTGCTGCTGCTCGAAGGCGTGAGCCAGAGCGCGATCGAGGTCTTCCAGGCCGCCGGGTACACCCAGATCGACGTGCACCCGAAGTCGCTGCCCGAAGACCAGCTGCGCGCGCGCATCGCGGAAGCGCACATCGTCGGCATCCGCTCGCGCACCGAGCTGACGGCCGAGGTGCTGGCCGAGGCCCGTCGGCTGATGGCGATCGGCTGCTTCTGCATCGGCACCAACCAGGTGGATCTCGAGGCCGCGGAACTGGCCGGCATCCCCGTGTTCAATGCGCCCTATTCCAACACCCGCAGCGTCGCCGAGCTGGTGGTGGCCGAGGCGATCATGCTGCTCCGCGGCATCCCGCAGAAGAACGCGCAGTGCCACCGCGGCGGCTGGAGCAAGTCCGCGCTCGGCAGCCACGAGGCACGCGGCAAGACGCTGGGCATCGTCGGCTACGGCCACATCGGCACCCAGGTCGGCGTGCTGGCCGAATCGCTGGGCATGCAGGTGCTGTTCCACGACATCGAGACCAAGCTGTCGCTCGGCAATGCGCGCAGCGCCGGGAGCCTCGACGATCTGCTCGCGCGCAGCGACGTGGTGACGCTGCACGTCCCGGAAACACCCGCGACCCGACTGATGTTCGGCGCCGCCGAACTCGCGGCCATGAAGCCCGGCGCCCACCTGATCAACGCCTCGCGCGGCACCGTGGTCGACATCGACGCGCTCGATGCCGCGCTGCGCAGCGGCCAGGTCGGCGGCGCGGCGATCGACGTGTTCCCGGTGGAGCCCAAGGGCAACGACGACGCCTTCGAATCGCCGCTCCTCGGCCACGACAATGTCCTGCTCACCCCGCACGTCGGCGGCAGCACACTGGAGGCGCAGGACAACATCGGGGTCGAGGTGGCGGCCAAGCTCGTGCGCTACAGCGACAACGGCAGCACCTTGTCGGCGGTGAACTTTCCCGAGGTCACCCTGCCGGAGCACGATGGAAGTCATCGGCTGCTGCATCTGCACCGAAACGTGCCGGGCGTGTTGTCGAAGATCAACGAGGTGTTCTCGCGCGAGTCGATCAACATCGACGGCCAGTACCTGCGCACGACCGCCAACGTCGGCTACGTGGTCATCGACGTCTCGGCGAGCGGCGACCAGGCCGCGCACCTGCGCAGCGAGCTGTCGAAGATCGACGGCACGCTGCGCACGCGGGTCCTGTATTGAACGAGGCCGCTCGCGTCAGTAGTTGCGCCACAGGCCGGGCGTGGCGAGTTCCAGCACGTGGCCGTCCGGATCCTCGAAATAGAGGCTGCGCCCGCCCGCAGGCCACGTCATTTCGCCGCGGATCGGCACGGCGTGCGCGTTGAGGCGGGCTTTCCAGTCGGCGTAGGCATCGGCGTCGATGCGCAGGGCCATGTGCAGCGGCCCGGACCCGTCGTGGCCGGGCACCGTACCGCGCTCGCCGCAGACGTCGTCGACTGATCCGCCACGCGCGAAGACCAGCAGCACGCTGCGCGCGCCGGCATCGAAGGCGGTGAGCCGTTCGGTTCGAAGCATCACCGCAAGTCCGAGCACGTTCGCGAAGAAGTCGACCGATCGCGCCATGTCGTCGACGTAGAGGGCGGTTTCGAGTACGCCCACGATCGGCGGCGCTGGATCCGGTGGCATGTGCATGCGTGCGATGGTGGTTGCTTCGCCCAGCGGCCGCAACGTGTCACGGGCGCACGCGCCTCCGGCGTGCGCGGGGCGCTCAGCAGGCCTGCCGCGACCCTTCGATCCAGCGCCGCGCCATGCGTCGCAGGGAGACGTCGTAGGTTGGATCCGCGGCCACGTCCGCGATCGCCACCCAGGCCAGCGCGTGCGACTCGTCGCTGACCACGAACCGCTCGTCGGCGCCGGCATGCACCACGTAGCGCACGTCGTAGTGCCAGTGGGCGGGCACGTCCCCGTATCCGGGGATGCGATGCCGGTCGAGATCGAAGATCACCGGCACCACCCGGACATCGCGCAGGCCGGTTTCCTCCTGTGTTTCGCGCAACGCCACGCGGGACAGGTCGCGGTCCCCGTCGGCGTGCCCGCCCGGCTGTAGCCAGAGACCGAGCTTGCGGTGATGGGTGAGCAGGGTGCGCCCGCCGTCCCGGGCGACCACGAAGGCGGACGCGGTGAAATGGCCTTCCCGCCGTTCGCGCACGAAGGCATCGAAGGGGTCTTCCAGCAATTCGAGGAACTGCGCGACCGTGGCCGCCTCGTCGGGATGGTGGGCGCCGTACCGGTGCAGTGCGCGTTCGAGGGCGGCGGTGTCGGTGGGCAAGGACATGACGTGCGCTGGTGGGCGTGGGTCGCCATTATCCCCGTCCATGCTGCACCTGCGCTTGTGGTCCACGGCGCGCTTTGGCAAGGTACGGCGGCGTTTCCATCGTCCGACAGGGGGCCCTTTGAGCCGTTGCGATCGTCTCCACCGCCGCGCTCGCGCGTGCGGGTCGTGCCGTCTGCGTCCGTGTTCCGCGCGGAGCGCCGCGTGATCCGCCGCGCCCTGGCGGCCCTGTCTTCCTTTCTCCTGCTCGCGGCGCTGCCCGCGTCGGCGCTCGCGGCCCCCGCGCCCAGCGGACTCGACCAGGCGATCAACAACGCCTTCGCACCGGTCGCCGACATCGTGTCGTGGCTGGTGTTCCACCCGGTGCCGATCGGTTTCGGCGCGAGCATGCCGTTCGTCGTGCTGTGGCTGGTGATCGCCGCGGTGTTCTGCACGGTCTACTTCGGCTTCATCAACATCCGCGGCTTCGGCCAGGGCTTCCGGCTGATCCGCGGCGATTTCTCCCGCCCCGGCGACACCGGCGAAGTCAGCCACTTCCAGGCGCTGGCGACCGCGCTGTCGGGCACGGTGGGCCTCGGCAACATCGCCGGCGTCGCCATCGCGATCAGTATCGGTGGCCCTGGCGCCACGTTCTGGATGATCGTCGCCGGCCTGCTGGGCATGAGCTCGAAGTTCGCCGAGTGCACGCTGGGCGTGAAGTTCCGGCGCATCAATCCCGACGGCACGATCTCCGGCGGACCGATGTACTACCTCAGCCAGGGCATCGCCGAGCAGCGTCCCCGCCTGGCCGGGCTCGGCAAGGTGTTGGCGGTGGTGTTCGCGCTGTGCTGCATCGGCGGCTCGCTCGGCGCCGGCAACATGTTCCAGGTCAACCAGACCTTCCAGCAGATGCAGCTGGTCAGCGGTGGCGCCAACAGCGTGCTGGCCGGCAACGGCTGGATCTTCGGCCTGGGCATGGCGGTGCTGGTGGCTGTGGTCATCATCGGCGGCCTGAAGAGCATCGCGCGGGTCACCGGCAAGCTGGTGCCGTTGATGGCGCTGCTCTACTTCGCCTGCGGCGCTTTCATCATCGTCGCGGATTTCGCCAACGTGGTGCCCGCGCTGCAGGCCATCGTCTCTGGCGCGTTCACCCCCGAGGCCGGCTACGGCGGCTTCATCGGCGTGCTGATCCAGGGCTTCCGCCGCGCGGCGTTCTCCAACGAGGCCGGCGTGGGCTCGGCGGCGATCGCGCATTCGGCCTCGCGCACCCGCGAGCCGGTGTCCGAGGGCCTGGTCGCGCTGTGGGAGCCCTTCATCGACACCGTGGTGATCTGCACCATGACCGCACTGGTGATCGTGATCACCGGCATGTACCAGGTGGAAGGCGTCGGCGACGGCGTGCAGCTGACTTCCATGGCCTATGCGTCGGTGCTGTCGTGGTTTCCCTACCTGCTGGCGGTCTCGGTGTTCCTGTTCGCGTTCTCGACCATGCTCACCTGGTCGTACTACGGCGAGAAGGCCACCTGCTATCTGTTCGGCGAGTCGCGTCCGGTCAGCCTGGCCTACAAGTTCGTGTTCTGCGCGTTCGTGGTCATCGGTGCGTCGGCGAACCTGGGCGTCGTGATCGACTTCTCAGACGCGATGATCCTGGCGATGTCGGTGCCCAACCTGATCGGCGTCTACCTGCTCGCACCACTCATCCGCCGCGAACTGCGCAGCTACATGGCGCGGCTGCGCAGCGGCGAGATCCGTGACTACCGCAAGACCCCCGAGACGGCATGAACGCCACCGCCGAGCGCCAGCCGACCCTCCTGCAGGCACTGACGCCGCTGCTGTTCCTGGCGGTGGCGCTGGGCGCGGCGGTCTATCTGTACGCCGATGATTCGTCGTACGGCGCGAACCAGATCTCGCTGCTGCTGGCGGCGGGCATCGCGGCGATCATCGGGCTGCGCAACGGGCTGGCCTGGGACGAGATCCAGCAGGCACTGGTGCAGGGCGTGTCGCTCGCGATCGTGCCGATCTTCATCCTGCTGGCGGTCGGCGCGCTGATCGGTACGTGGATCCTCAGCGGCACGGTGCCGACGATGATCGTGCTGGGCATGAAGCTGCTCCACCCGGCGTACTTCTATCCGGCGACCTGCCTGATCTGTGCGATCGTCGCGCTGACCATCGGCAGTTCGTGGACCGTGGCCGGCACGCTCGGCGTGGCGCTCATCGGCGTGGCCCAGGGCCTGGACATGTCGCTTCCGATCACCGCGGGCGCGGTGATCTCGGGGGCGTACTTCGGCGACAAGATGTCGCCGCTGTCGGACACCACCAACATCGCGCCGGCCGCGGCCGGCAGCGAGCTGTTCGCGCACATCCGGCACATGATCTGGACGACCGGACCGAGCATCCTGATCGCCCTGGTGCTCTTCACGATCATCGGGCTCGGCGCGCGCGGCGACGGCGCGGGCGCCGCCTTCGGCGACCTGCCCGCGTTGCTCGACGCGCGGTTCACCCTCGGCTGGTATCTGCTGCTGCCGATGCTGGTGGTGTTCGCGCTGGCCATGCTGCGCTTCCCGGCCTTTCCCACGATCATGGTCGGCGCCCTGCTCGGCGGCCTGTTCGCGGTCGTGTTCCAGCCGGAGGTCGTGGTCGCACTGGCGGACAACGAGGGCCTGTCCCGGCCGATGGCCCTGCTTTCGGGGGCATGGACGGCGCTGTTCGACGGCTACAGCGTCGACACCGGCAACGCGGCGCTGGACGAGCTGCTGCAGCGCGGCGGCATGTCGAGCATGCTCAACACCGTGTGGCTGGTGATCTGCGCGATGGGCTTCGGCGCGGTGATGGAGCGCACCGGCCTGCTCGAACGGATGATCCGCAGCGTGCTCAAGGCGGCGCGCTCGACCGGTGCCCTGGTCGCCTCGACCCTCGCCACCGCGTTCGGCGCCAACGTGGTCACCGCGGACCAGTACATGTCGATCGTGCTGACCGGGCGGTTGTTCCAGCCGGAGTACCGCCGGCGCGGACTGGATCCGGTGAACCTGTCGCGCGCGCTCGAGGATGCCGGCACGATGACCTCGCCGTTGATCCCCTGGAACACCTGTGGCGCCTACATGGCCGCGACACTCGGCGTCGCCACGCTCGACTACCTGCCCTACGCCTTCTTCAACCTGGTCAGCCCGATGGTGGCCGTGGTGCTGGCGTGTGCCGGCTTCAAGATCCTGCGGCTGCCGGACGCGGCCGCTGTTCCATCCGATGCACCGGCGACGGATACGCCCGCCTCACGCGGCTGACCGCACCGCGCCGCCCGCTGCCCACTCCTTTCCGGATCCGCCATGAGCACGACAACCTCCATCCACGGCATGTGGTCCTCGCGCCTGATGTTCATCCTGGCCGCCACCGGTTCGGCGGTGGGCCTGGGCAACATCTGGCGGTTCCCGTACATGACGTCCGACAACGGGGGCGGCGCGTTCGTGCTGGTGTACCTGGCCTGCATCGCGCTGGTCGGCCTGCCGATCCTGATGGCCGAGGTGCTGATCGGCCGGCACGGCCGCATGAGCCCGATCAACACCCTGCGCAATCTCGCACGCGACAGCGGCACCGGACGGGCATGGGTGGGCATCGGCTGGATCGGCATCGTCGCCGGCATCCTGATCCTGAGTTTCTACAGCGTGGTCGCCGGCTGGACCCTGCATTACGCCTGGCGCTACCTCAAGCAGCTCTTCGGCGGCGCCGGCATCACCGACCCGGGCGCGACGTTCTCGGCGCTGCTCGCGGATCCGCTGGAGCTGACCTTCTGGCACGCGCTCTTCATGCTGTTGACGGTCGCGGTGGTCGCGATGGGCGTGGAAAAGGGACTCGAGCGCGCCGTGCGCTTCCTGATGCCGGCCCTGTTCCTGCTGCTGCTGGCGCTGGTGGGCTACGGCCTGAGCACCGGCTACATGGGCCAGGCGATCAGCTTCCTGTTCCGGCCGGACTGGTCGGAGATCGACGGCAACGTGTTCCTGCGCGCGATGGGCCAGGCGTTCTTCTCGCTGAGCCTCGGCATGTGCACGATGATGACCTACGGTGCCTACCTGCCGCGCGAGGGCGTATCGATCCCGCGCGTGGGCATCGCGGTCGCGTTGACCGACACCGCGGTCGCCCTGCTCGCCGGCATGGCGATCTTTCCGATCGTGCTGTCGTTCGGCCTCGATCCCGCCGGCGGCGGCCCGGGGCTGATCTTCACCTCCCTGCCGCTGGCCTTCGCCGCGATGTCGATCGGCGCCCTCTACGGCCTGCTGTTCTTCGGCCTGCTGTCGGTCGCGGCATGGACTTCGTCGATCTCGCTGCTCGAACCCGCCACCGCGTTCCTGGTGGAAAAGTTCGGCGTGAAGCGGCGCAAGGTGGCGGCCCTCTCGATGGCCGGCCTGTGCTGGTTGCTGGGCCTGCTGTCGGTGCTGTCGCTCAATGTCTGGTCGCACGTGCGGATCTTCGGTCGCGACATCATGGGCTTCATCGAACTCGTCGCCAACGACATCATGCTGCCGCTCGGCGGACTGATGATCGCGCTGTTCACCGGCTGGGTGCTCAATCGCACGCTGCTCCGCGAGCAGCTCTCCGACATGCCGGAAGCGCTGTTCACGACGTGGCGCTGGCTGCTGCGCGTGGTGGCGCCCCTGCTGGTGCTGGTGGTGCTGGTGCGCGCGCTCGCCTGACGCCCGCGTGCATGCCGCGCGGGAGGCCCGCCCGGGTCGGCTAGAATCGGTGGCATGAGCACTTCCACCCCGCCCTATGACGGACACCGCCTGCGGGAACTCGCGGGCGAGCTGATCGTCAACATCCGCGAGCTGGCCCAGGCCGGCTGGACACCCGCGACCAGCAGCAACTTCTCGCGTCGCCTCGACGACCGCCACGCCGCGATCACCGTTTCCGGGCGCGACAAGGGCCGGCTGAAGGAGGACGACATCATGGTGGTCGACTTCGACGGAGCCGCCGTCGGCAGCGACCACCGTCCCTCGGCCGAGACCCTCCTGCACACCCAGCTCTACCGGCGCTTCGCCGAGGTCGGTTGCATCCTGCACACGCATTCGCCCAACCAGACGGTCGCCTCGCGGCTGTTCGCGGGCGCGGGCCGGATCCGCATCGAGGGCTACGAGTTGCTCAAGGCCTTCGCCGGCAATGCGACCCACGAGGCTGCGATCGACATCCCGGTGCTGCCCAACAGCCAGCACATGCCGACGCTGGCGGCGCAGGTGGACGCCCTGCTCGATGCGCAGCCGATGTGGGGCTACCTCATCGACGGCCACGGACTGTACGCCTGGGGCCGGGACATGGCCGAGGCGCGGCGCCATCTCGAAGCCTTCGATTTCCTGCTGCACTGCGAACTCGAGCTGCGACGGCTGGGCGCGCGCGCCGGCATGTGACCCGCTGGGCCGCGCCCGGTTTGCGGCGTCGCATGGAACACCCGCGTTCCGCTGCGGTCAACGTTCGCGCCGGAGGGCTTTGCTAGGCTGGACCGCCCCCGCCGCGCCGAGCCAGACCGCCATGAGCCGCCTCCGCATCTTCGACGACACCGCCCCGGACACGCCGCTGTTCGACAGCCGCGACGGCGACGCCATCGCGCGCGAGCTGCAGACCATCGGCGTGACCTTCGAGCGCTGGCAGGCTGCGCAGCCGGTGGCCGCGGGCGCCAGCCAGGACGAGGTGATCGCGGCTTACAAGTCCGATATCGACCGCATCAGCGCCGAGCGCGGCTTCAATACCGTGGACGTGATCAGCATCGCGCCGGACAACCCCAAGCGCGACGAACTGCGCGCGAAGTTTCTCGAGGAGCATTTCCACAACGAGGACGAGGTGCGGTTCTTCGTCGACGGCTCGGGACTCTTCACGCTTCACGTCGAGGGCAAGGTCTACGAGATCGAATGCGTCAAGGACGACCTGATCGGCGTGCCCGACGGCGTGACCCACTGGTTCGACATGGGTCCGGAACCGCGATTCGTCGCGATCCGCTTCTTCGAGCAGCCGGACGGCTGGATCGGCCATTTCACCGGCTCCGACATCGCGCAGAAGTTTCCGCGCTACGACGCCGCGCTGCGCGACTGAGCGACGCCGATGCCCGGGCGTGGCCGCGTGCGTGCGGCCGTGACGCCCGGCACCGTCCCATCCGGTCACGCCAGACGTGCGCCGACCATCCTCGTGGCGCCCGCCGCGCCGGCCACCGGCACGGCGCGGCCCGAGCCGTCCTGATCGCGACCGGACGTGCGCCGGCACCACTGTCCCCGTACACGATCGCGCCCGCGTCTGCACGGGCTGCCATACGCATCCCGCAGCGCGATGGCATCATTCCGCACCCGGTCCGCGAGCAGTAGCGATGATCCTGACTGATATCGAAGGCACCACCAGCAGTATCTCCTTCGTCAAGGATGTGCTCTTCCCCTATGCCCGGCGTGCCCTGCCGGGCTTCGTCGCAGCGCGCGGCCGCGAACCCGGCGTGCGTCGCTGGCTGGATGCCGTCGCCACCGAGCTCGGCGCGGCCTGCGACGACGGGGTGATCGTCGAGACCCTGCAGGGCTGGATCGACACCGATCGCAAGCACACCGCGCTCAAGGCACTGCAGGGAATGATCTGGGAAGCGGGGTACCACGAGGCCGATTTCACCGCGCACATCTATCCGGACGCGGCCGTCGCGCTGCAGCGCTGGCATGCCGACGGGCACCGCCTGGCCGTATATTCGTCCGGCTCCGTGCCCGCGCAGCGGCTGTTCTTCGGACACAGCGACGCCGGTGATCTCACGCCGCTCGTCTCGGCCTGGTTCGACACCGAGATCGGCGGCAAACGCGACGCCGCCAGCTACACGCGCATTGCCGATGCCCTGGCAGTGGCCCCGGCCGACATCCTGTTCCTGTCGGACGTGGTCGCCGAACTCGACGCCGCGCGCGAAGCGGGCCTGCGCACGATGCTGGTGGACCGCCTGGACGATTATCCCGAGCCGCGCGACGCGGCGGCGGCCAACGGCCACCGTCGGGTGACCTCGTTCGCCGCCGTCGACGTGGCGCGCTGAGGGGCCAGGCGCATGCACTGGTTGCCCGGGAGCGGTTCGGGAAGTGTGCGCGCCGCGCGCGCGCTCGCCCTCGTCCTGCTGGCCTTCGCCTGCGCGCCCTGGCCGATCGCCGCGCATGCGGCCGACGTGGTCCGCGACCGTGCCCTGATCGATGCCGCGGTCGCGGCGATGCCGGACGCCGATGACGAGGCGCCCGTGCTGTATGTCGTCGGCGTCGCCGGCGACGGCACCGAGGACGTCTTCCGCAACGAAGTGCGGTTCCTCGAGACCGGCGTCGCGCCCAGGCTGGGCGCGAGCGCGCGCACGCTGTCGCTGGTGAACCACGTCGAGAGCCTGACCGTGGTGCCGCGCCCCCTGGCCACCGGCGATGCCCTGCGCCACGCCCTCGAGGCGCTGGGCCGTCGCATGCGCCCGCAGGACCTCCTGCTGCTCTATCTCACCATGCACGGCGCGCCCGACCATCGCCTCGGGCTGACCTGGCCGCCGCATGTCGACGAGAGCCTGGCGCCGAAGCAACTGCGCGCGATGCTGGATGCAGTGCATACGGGCACCCGTGTCGTGGTGGTGTCGGCGTGTTACTCCGGGGGGTTCGTGCCCGCCCTGCGTTCGCCCGACACCTTGCTGATCACCGCGGCCCGGGCCGACAGACCGTCCTTCGGGTGCGGCAGCGAATCGTCGATCACGTTCTTCGGCCATGCCTGGCTGCTGGACGGGCTCAATGCCGATCGGGACTTCGCAGCGGCGTTCCAGGCCGCGTCACGGGCCGTCGCGGCGCGCGAGTCGGCGCTCGGCTTCACGCCCTCGCGCCCGCAGATCGACGTCGGCAAGCGCGTCCGGCCGCAGCTCGCGCGGTGGCTGGCGACCCTCGCGCCGGTGCCGGCGGCGGACTATCCCTACCCGATCGACTGAAGGGCGCGCCGCGCGACGCTGCCCGTGCGTGCAGGCAGCGTCCGGCGACGGTCGTGTCATTCGCCGTCCCAGGCGTCCAGGCGGTACGACGTGCTCGCACCGCGCACCCCGTGCCAGGAATCGAAGGCGCGCACGTCGATGCGGTGCACGCCGACGTCGAGCCCGGTCGGCAACGCACCACGCCACAGATGGGGCGACAGCTCGGCCTCGGGAGACCGGTCGAGCCCGCGCAGCGCGGGAGCGGCATCGTCGCGGACGTTCTCCATCACGAGCCGGGGATCCGCCCGATCGACGCGGCGCATGGGCTGCCACGCGCCGCCATCGACGCGGTACTCGACCCGCGTCTCGGAGTGACCCATGTACACGTTGGCGTAGACGCCCCAGGCCGGGTACGCCCCCCGGCGCAACACCTGCGGCGCATGCAGGGCCATCGCCGGCGTGCTCGACGGATCGCCCTCCGGCACCCGGGCCGGATGCCAGTCCAGGCCGTAGGCGCCCGTCGCCGTCACCTGCAGTGTGGCGAATCCGTTGGGCGTGCCATCGGCCATCGTCGCGGCCGGAATGCCGTCCGCATCCGGCGCACCGCTCCAGAACGCGCCACTGACCGCGCCGACGTTGTATTCGTGCAGGGGCCGTTCGCCGTGCCAGCCGGTGTCCGCGGTGTGCCAGACATGGCGCTGGGTGTGCCGGTGTCCGCTGAGCAGCAGCACGTTCGGGAAGCGCTGCAGCAGCGCGAACAGGCGCGCGCGGTCGGCGCTGCGCACGGTCTCGGCCGCACCGGTCGCCGCAGTGTCGAACCAGGGAATGTGGGCACCGACCACCAGCAGGCGATCCCGGCGGGCGGTCGCGAGATAGGCCTCGACGAAGGCGAACTGGTCCTCGCGCAGGCCACCGATGTAGGCCGGTCGTGCACCGGGCTGGTAGACGACGTTGTCGAGCATCAGCACGCTCGCCCCGGCCTCTTCCCAGGCGTAGGTCTCCGGACCGTAGACCGCGCGGTAGGAGGCCGTCGATGCGGGATCGTCGCCGGCCTCGAAATCCAGATCATGGTTGCCGGGCAGATGCAGCCACGGCACGTCCAGCTGCGCGGTAGCGGCATTGATCGCGGGATACAGGGCCGGCACGTCGTTGCCGATGTCGCCGAGGGTCAGACCCAGGGCCGCGGGCACGCGGCGCGCGGCGGGGATGACCGATCGCGCGTAATAGTCCACTTCCGCCGCTCGCCCCGCCTGCGGGTCGGCGAACACCAGCACGTCGAGCGCCGCCGCGTCGCGGGCCGCCCGCAGCGCGAACGCACAGGCGTCGTCGCCTGCCGCAGCGGGGCGCCAGAACCGCGGCAGGGCCCCGTCACGCGCCACCGTGTAGCCGGGCGGCTTGATCACGAAGACCAGCGGCCGCCCCGCGTCGAGGCCGGTGTAGCGGCCCGTCGCGTCGGTCCGGACGATGCGCACCCCGTCCGAAACACGCACACCGGCCAGGCCCGGCTCGCCGCGGCCTTGCACACCGTCGCCGTTGCGATCCTCGTAGACGACGCCGCGTTCGCAGGCCACAGCGGACCCCGCCGAAAGACAGATCGAGGCGAGCAGCGCGCTCGCGCGCAGGAGAAGACGCATGGACGCCTCGACGGACTGGCGGGCCGCCGATTATGCCCGCTGGGTGATTTCAGCTGGCCGCTCCCGTACGCTGGCCCCGTTCGCCTTCACCGATGGAACGGGCACGGGGCCGCGGCGCATCCGCGCGGGACAGGGATACTCCAGAGGACACCACATGGTCGCGACCCGTGCAGGGCGACACCGTCTGGCAGCATGGCTGCTGATGACATGGCTGCTGATGCCGTCGCTCGCGCTGGGCCAGGCCGTCGAACTGGTCGCCGGCGTCGGGACCCTGCGCCTCTCGCCGCAGGTGCGCTATCACCACGACGCGATGGCGGTCGACCGGGTCGAGGACGTGTGGCGGCGGGTCGACGGCGCAGGCATGACCCCTCTGCCCGGCGGCAACGACACGTTCGGCTTCCAGCCAGGTGCGTTCTGGTTCCACGTGCGCGTGGTCAACCTGGATCCGCAGGAGCCGCGGTGGCTGCTGGTCCAGGAATATCCGCTCAGCGACCATGTCGATCTCTACGTCCGTCACGCCGACGGGCGCACCCTGCATCACGCCGGCGGCGACCACCGCGCGTTCGACGCACGCAGCGTGCGTTACCGCCATCCCAACATGGCGCTCGACCTGCCCCTCGGCACGCCCGTGGACCTGCTGGTCCGCGTGCAGAGCCAGAGCTCGATGCAGGTGCCGCTTCAGCTCTATACGCCCAAGGCCTTCATGGAGGTTTCGCGCGACGCACAGCTGGCGATCGGCCTGTACTACGGAATCATGCTGGCGCTGTTCTTCTACAACCTCGTGCTGTGGTTGTGGCTGCGCGACGCGAGCTACTTCTGGTACCTGTGCCACGTCACCGCCTTCGGCCTGGTGCTGTTCACCCTCAACGGCCTGGGGTTCGAGTATCTGTGGCCCGAGTCGCCCTGGCTCGCCGACCACGCGGTGCCGATCTCGATCTGCCTGGCGCTGGTGGCGATGCTGCAGTTCTCGCGGACCTTTCTCGAACTGCCGCGGCGCTGGCCGGCAGGCAACCGCATGCTGCTGGCGCTGATCGCCTTCTTCGTGCTGCTGGGCCTCGCGTCGGTCTGGCTGCCGCTGCGCATCTCGACGCCGGTGGCCTCGCGCGCGGTGCTGGTCGGCGTGATCGGGATCGTCGTCGCCACCGTGGTCGTCCTGCGCCGGGGCTACACGCCGGCCAAGCTGCTGCTCCTGGCGTGGTCGATGTTCCTGCTCGGCACGGCGGCATTCACCCTGCTCGCGTTCGGCCTGCTGCCCAAGACCTTCATCACCGAGCACGGCGTGCAGATCGGTTCGGCGCTGGAAATGCTGCTGCTGTCGATCGCGCTGGGCCACCGCTACGCGGCGCTGCGCAACGAGAACCAGCGCATCAGCGCCGAGACCAACCAGCGTCTGGAGGGCAAGGTCGCCCAGCGCACGCAGGAAGTGCGCAGTGCGCTGATGCAGCTGGAGGAAGCGCATGCACGGCTGCGCGATTCGAGCCGCCGCGACGGTCTGACCGGCCTCTACAACCGGTCATGGTTCCACGAGGCCTTCGCCACCCTGGCCGAGGAGGCACGGGCCGGCGACACGCCGCTGGCCCTGATGATGATCGACCTCGACCATTTCAAGTCGATCAACGACCGCCATGGCCACGTCGCCGGCGACGATTGCCTGCGCTGGGCCGCCCATCGCATCGGGCGCTGTCTGCGCCCGTACGATGCGCTGCTCGCACGCTTCGGCGGCGAGGAATTCGTGGCGGCGCTGCCGGGGCAGGGTCACGAGGGCGCGCTCGCGGTCGCCGAGGCGGTGCGCCGCGCGCTCAATGCCGAGCCCTGCGTTTCGGGCGCGCTGCGCATCCCGGTCACGGCCAGCATCGGTGTGCACGTGCTGCCGCCCACGCATGCCGGCGGGATCGAGGCTGCGTTCGCCGTCGCCGACCGGGCGATGTACGCGGCCAAGCACAATGGACGCGACTGCGTCGAGCTGGCGCCCTAGCGCTGGCGGATCAGGCGATCCGCGCTCCCGGTTCGAACGCGTTCGACGGACGCCCGTAGAAGTAGCCCTGCCCATACTGGCAGCCCAGCGCGTGCAACTGGTCACGCTGCTGCGCGGTTTCCACGCCTTCGGCGATCGTGTCGATGCCCAGCGTGCCCGCCAGCGCGAGGATCGCGCGCACCAGGGCCAGGCTCTCGGCATGCATGCCGCTGCCGAGCCCCTGCACGAAACTCTGGTCGATCTTGAGCGCCTGGATCGGAAAGCGGTGCAGGTAGGACAGCGCGGAGAAGCCGGTCCCGAAATCGTCCAGCAGCACCAGGACACCGTGGGTGCGCAGCGTATTGAGCATGCGCAGCGCGCGCGGCGCATCGTCCAGCAATGCGACCTCGGTGATCTCGATCCGCAGCCGGCGTGGATCCGCGCCCGCCTCGTCCGCGAGCCCCAGCAGCCGCTCGACGAAATCACCGGAGCGGAAATGCCGCGGCGAGACGTTGATCGACACGTAACCCGGCGATGCCCCCGCGGCGAGATGGCGGAACACGTGGCGGTACATCAGCCAGTCCACCTGCTCGATCAGGCCGCTGTCCTCGCCCACCCCGATGAACTCGGCCGGGTACAGCATCCCGTGCAGTTCATGCCGCCAGCGCAGCAGCGCTTCGTGTCCGACCACCTCGCCGTCGGCGACGCGGACGATCGGCTGGAACCAGGGTTCGAACGCATCCTGCAGGATCGCCCGCCGCAGGTCAGCCTCGAGATCCAGCAGGCGCGTGGCCTCGGCCCGCATCGCCTCGTCGAAGCGTTCGCTGCGGTCGCGCCCGCAGGCCTTGGCCCGGTACATGGCCGCGTCGGCATCACGCAGCAGGCCGTGGCCGTCGAGATAGTCGGGATGCGACATCGCGATACCGATGCTCGCCGACGGATAGAGCTCGCGACCCGCGACCCAGACCGGGGCCGCGAGCGACTTCAGCAGGCCGTCGGCTCGCGCCTCGGCGATGCAGGGATCGTCCACGCCCGCGAGCATCACCGCGAACTCGTCGCCGCCCAGGCGCGCGACGAGGTCCTTGGGCTCGAGCGAAGCGGCGATGCGCTTGCCGACCTCGACGAGCATCGCGTCGCCGGCCGCATGGCCCACGCTGTCGTTGACCAGCTTGAACCGGTCGAGATCGAGGAACAGCACCGCGAACGGCGTGCGTCGCCCGTCGCCGTCCGGCTGCAGCGCGGTGGTGAGGCGCTCCAGCAACTGCAGGCGGTTGGGCAGCCCGGTCAGAGGATCGTGCCGCGCCTGGTGGACGAGACGCTGCTGCGCGCGGATCCGCTCGCCGATCTGCGCACGCAGTTCGCGGTTGGCATCCTCGAGCTCGCGGGTGCGTGCCTCGACGCGGAACTCGAGCTCGGCGTGTGCCGCGTTGAGCGCGGCCTGGGCACGCTTGCGCTCCAGTGCGCTGTCGATGTGATGGGCGACGAAGGTCAGCAGTTCCTGGTCGTCGGGCGAGAATCCGATGCGCGGGTCGTAGCTCTGCACCGCGATCGCGCCGACCGGACGGCCGTCCCGGGTCAGCGGCACGCCGAGCCAGCACTGGGCACGGGTGCCGCGACTGCGCACATGACCCGTGGCCTCCAGCAGCAGGATGCTCTCGCGCCGCACCAGCAGCGGCTGGCCGCTGGCGATGACGTATTCGGTGAGGCCGTTGCCGAGGGGACGGGCGCGCCGCTCGGCGTCGCGCTCGTCCACCGAGTACGGAAACTCGAGCTGCTGGCCGTCCGCGCTCAGCATGGCGACGTAGAAATTGCGCGCGTACAGCAGTTCGCCGACGATCGCATGGAGGTCGGCGTAGAACCGCTCGAGGCTGCCGGCGGCCACCGACAGTTCGCTGATCCGGTAGAGCGCGCGCTGCAGCTTGCCTGCGCGTTCGCGCTCGGCGATCTGCGCCTGTAGACCGAAGTTCGCCTCCTGCAGCTCGATGGTCCGCGAGACCACCCGGCGCTCCAGTTCGGCCCGTGCCTGGCGGCGCTCGAGCGCGGTGAGGATGTGCTGCGCGACGAATTCCAGCAACGCGCGGTCTTCGTCGCTGTAGCGTCCCGGCAGGTCGTAACTCTGCACGACGATCGCGCCGCAGACGCGACCGTCGCGGCGCATCGGCACGCCCAGCCAGTCCGCGCTGTCTGGGCCGGTGAGTGATTCCACCAGATCGACCCCGTGGCGACGGCGCAGCTCGGCCGAGGGCCCGACCAGCGGCTGGCCGTGCCGCAGCAGGGTGGTGGTAAGGCTCGGCGGCATCGCGTCGAGTTGCAGCTCCTCGTCCGGATCGGCCGTCCACGGATCGCGTTCGTCGACGAAATACAGGAAGCGCACCGTGTCGCGCAGATCGTCGTAGAGCACGATGTAGAAGTTTTCGGCCGTGGTGAGCCCACCGACGATGCCGTGGATCCGCCCGAGCACATCGTCCATGTCCAGGGTCGAGCCGGCGAGATCGGCAATGGCGTAGAGCGCCTGCTGCAGGCGCTCGGAGCGCCGCAACTGGTCGAGCCTGCGCTCGCCGCGCACCGCGTCGAGTGCGATCGCGGCGCTGCGCAGCGCGAGCTGCTGCCAGGCGCGTCCGGCCGGATCGAGCGCGGCCGGCTCGCAGGCGATCGCGAAGCACGCGCCGGTATCGACCGCAAGCACGTCGATCGCCGGATCCCCCAGGCCGCCCGCCGCCTCCAGTGCCGCGTCGAGACGTTCACTGGGCATCGCCATGGCCGGGTCCGAGACGACGTGCCCCGCGCCCAATACCGGGCAGCGCCAGTGGATCCGGACGTACGTGCCCGCCGGCGCCGTCGCGACGATCGGCCGCACATGCGCGGCGACGTCGACGAGCGACTGCCGGGCGGCCGTCGATGTTCGATGGCGAGCAGGCACGATGCGTCCGTTCTGTGGATTCCCCCGCCGCGAGCATACCCAAAACCGTCGCCCCCACCGCGCGGCGACCCCGGCCCGGCCGCACGCGCGTTGATGCACGTCATGCGCGCCGATTGCCTCCTGCCCACCCGCCGGGTCCTGCCGATCGCGGGCTTCCCGGGTCTGCGGCCACCACGTACTCTGCGCGCCATGGACGACGTCGCCAGCCCCCGCGCAGTACCCGGCGACGATGCGCTGATGCGGGCCTGGTCCGCAGGCGACGTCGCCGCGTTCGACGTTCTCTACGGACGCCATCGCGACAAGCTCTACCGCTTCCTGGTCCGCCAGCTGCGCAACCGCGCACTGGCCGACGACATCTTCCAGGACGTCTGGCAGCGGGTGATCGCGGCGCATGCCGACTGGACGCCGGAGGCGATGTTCACGACCTGGCTCTACCGGATCGCCCACAATCGTCTCGCCGATCACTGGCGCGCCACGCGCCATCGCCCCTCGGCCCCGGACGATGCGGACCTGCGCACCGCGCAGATCGAGGATCCGCATACGCCCGAGGGCCTCACCGCCGCGCTCGACGCGCAGCGTGGCCTGCAGGCGGCGCTGGACGCGCTGCCCGCCGAGCAGCGCGAGGTCGTCCTGCTCCGGCTGGAACAGGAACTGACGCTGGAGGAGATCGCGGAGATCACTGGCACCGGACGCGAGACCGTGAAGTCCCGACTCCGCTACGCGATGGACAAACTGCGCGCGACGATGAACCCATGAATCCTCCACCCCGCCCTCCGCTGGATCCGGACGAGCAGGCCGTCGCAGACGGCCTGGCGCGCATGGCGACGGACGCGCCCTCGCCTGCGCTGGACGCGGCCATCCTGCAGGCGGCACGACGGGCGGCAGCCGCGCGCGACACAGACCGTGCGCCTGGCGGCGGTGTTCCGCCGGCACGGACATACCGGCCCCGCACACCGCGGCGGCGTCGCTGGCCGACGGGGGTGGGCGTGGCAGCCGCGCTGCTCGTCGCGGTGGGTGTGGCCTGGCAGCTGCGTCCCGGGCCCGATGCGCGACCCGAGCCGTGGTCGGACATGACAGCAGTCGAGGCGCCCGTGTCCCGGGACGCACGCATGGAACCTGCCCGACGCATGGCGGTCGAGGCCACGCCGCCGGATGACGACACGGCGACGCGACAGGCAGGCGCCGGAACGCCTGAATCCGCACCGCAGCGCGCGGCGACGGCGCCGTCTCCGCCAGCCGAACCGATCGAGGTCGATACGGCGTTGGCGCCGCCCGCGGCTCCTTCGGTCACCCCTGTGCCCTCCCCGCCTCCGCCGGCCCCGCCGGCTCCGTCCGCGCCACCGGCCCCGCCCACGGCGTTCGGAACCGAGACGATGGCGAGCGACGGCCCGTCCGCGGCGTCCATCCCGAGCCTCGCGCGCAGCCAGGCGCAGGAGCGGATCGCCACGCCGCCGGACACGCGGCGCGATGCTCCCACGCTGCGTCGGCTGCCCCAGGCGGAACCGGCCTTCGACGCCGCCGATGAGGACCAGCCCCCCGCCTCGGCCGATTCGCCGGAGGTGCAACGCGCCTGGCTCGAGCGCGTGCGCGAGTTGCTCGACGCGGGCGAGATCGCCGCCGCGCGGGCGAGCCTGGCCGAGTTCCACCGCCGCTATCCGCGCGCCGAACTGCCCGCCGACCTCCGCGCGCTGCTGGACTGAGCGTCCGATGCCGCTGGACACGCTGGCCGGTCCGGCCACGCACGTGCTCGAGGTCCGCCACAGCCGGTTCGAGGCGACGGCGCGCGCGGTGGAGGACGAGGCACACGCGCAGTCGGTGCTGCGCACGCTGCAGGTGGCCGACGCCACCCACACGTGCTGGGCGTGGCGGGTCGGCGCGCAGTACCGCTCCAGCGACGATGGCGAACCGGCCGGTACCGCCGGGCGCCCCATCCTCGCCGCGATCGACGGCCAGGGTTTCGACCGGATCATCGTGGCTGTGGTGCGCTGGTACGGCGGCGTCAAGCTCGGTGCCGGCGGTCTGGTACGCGCCTACGGCGGCTGCGCCGCGGAGTGCCTGCGCACGGCGCCGCGACGTCCACTGATCGCGATGACCGTGCTCTCGCTGCACGCGCCCTTCGATGCGCTCGGCGCGCTGCATGCCGCATTGCCCGCCGCGCATGCCCGCAAGCTCGACGAGACATTCCAGCCCGACGGCGCCCGCCTGCGCCTCGAACTGCCGAGCGATCGCGTGGCGGACTTGAAAACACGCCTGCGCGATGCCACCCGGAACCAGGTCCAGTTCGCACCCGCCGCGGACGAGTCCCGCTGATGGCCTTCCGCTCTCCCCGCGTGCCCGCGACCACCGACGGCGCGCCGCCCAAGGCGCGGATCACCGCGCTCAAGACACTCTGGCCGTTCGTCATGCGCCAGCGCGGGCTGCTGGCGGCCTGGCTGGTGGCGCTGGCGGCCTCGTCCGTCGCCACGCTGAGCCTGCCGGTGGCCGTGCGCCGGATGATCGACAACGGCTTCGCCGATGCGAGCCGGATCGACGCCACGTTCGCCCTGCTGCTGGCGGTCGCGGTCGCGCTGGCGCTGTTCACGGCGGCGCGGTTCTATTTCGTGTCGCTGCTCGGTGAGCGGGTGGTGGCGGACCTGCGCACCCGCCTGTACGGCCATCTGCTCGATCTCGACCAGGCGTTCTTCGAGCGCAACCGCAGCGGCGACCTGGTCTCCCGGCTCAGCGCCGACACCGAGCTGCTGCGCTCGGTCGTCGGTTCGACCATGTCGGTGGCCCTGCGCAGCACGCTGATGGTGCTCGGCAGCGTGACCATGCTGGTGGTCACCAGCCCGCGGCTCGCCGCCTTCACCCTGATCGGCATCCCGCTGTTCGTGCTGCCGCTGGTGCTGGGCGGGCGTCGGCTGGAAAAGGTCTCGCGGCAGAGCCAGGACCGCATCGCGGATGCGAACGCGCTCGCCAACGAGACACTCGGCGCGATCCGCACCGTGCAGGCCCATGCGCGCGAGCCTTATGAGCGTGGGCGCTTCGGCGATGCGGTGGCGCTGTCGGTGGCCACCGCGCGTCGCCGGATCGGCCTGCAGGCGCTGATCACCGCCGTGGCGATCACCCTGATCTTCGGCGCGGTCACCGCCGTGCTGTGGTCGGGCGCGCACGATGTCGTCAACGGCGACATGAGCCCCGGCACGCTGGGGCAATTCGTGCTGTACGCGCTGTTCGGCGCAGGTTCGGTCGGCGCGCTCGCCGAAGTGTGGAACGAGCTGCAGCGCGCGGCCGGCGGCATGGGCCGCATTTCCGAACTGCTGGTCGAGACACCCGCCATCCGCGCGCCGGCAACGCCGGTCGCGGCGGTCGCGCCGGCCCGCGGCGAACTGGTCTTCGACGATGTGGGCTTCCATTATCCGAGCCGGCCCGACGCGCCTGCGCTAGCGGGGTTCTCACTGCGCGTGGCGCCGGGAGAGACCGTCGCCCTGGTCGGGCCCTCCGGCGCGGGCAAGAGCACGGTCCTGTCGCTGCTGCTGCGGTTCCACGATCCCGCGCAGGGGACACTCGCCATCGACGGCGTCGACGTGCGCGCCATGGCACCCGACGCGCTGCGCGCCCAGCTGGCCCTGGTGCCGCAGCAACCGACGATCTTCGGCGGCAGCGCACGCGACAACATCCGCTACGGGCGGCTGGAGGCCAGCGATGCGGAGGTCGAGGCCGCGGCGCGTGCCGCCGAGGCCCATGCCTTCATCGAAGCGTTGCCGGAGGGTTACGACGCACCGCTCGGCGAACGCGGCGCGCGCCTGTCGGGTGGCCAGCAGCAGCGCATCGCGATCGCCCGGGCCTTGCTGCGCGATGCGCCGGTGCTGCTGCTGGACGAAGCGACCTCGGCACTGGATGCACAGAGCGAGCACGCGGTGCAGCAGGCGCTTTCGCGGCTGATGGAAGGCCGGACCACCCTGGTGATCGCGCATCGACTGGCGACCGTGCTCAAGGCCGACCGCATCGTGGTGATGGACCAGGGCCGGATCGTCGCCCAGGGCACCCACGCCGAACTGCTCGCGCAGGGTGGCCTCTACGCCGAACTGGCGCGGCTGCAGTTCATCGACTGAGTCGCGCTGTCGGCGTAGCGGTCCACGGTCAGACCCGTCGGGTGCGCCGTGCCGCGCCGACGACGCCCGGTGCATGGCGGGACGGCACGCCCTCCTCGCCGGCGCGCAGCGCGCGCGCCGCATGATCCACGGCGTGTCGCAACATCGCCGGTGCGACATAACGCCGGTGCACGCGTCGGATGGCCGCCAGATAGAAGCGGCCGAACGCGTTGCGGATGCGCACCCGCGTCGTCATCGCGCACACGATCCCGCCCGTGGGCAGCGTCTCCACGGTCACGCAGGTGCGGAACGCGAGGTGCCGGTCGTCGGCGCCGAGAATCACCTCGATGCGCCTGCCGTCACCGGTGGTGTGCTGCGCGAGGACCGGATGGCGGCCGGCAAACCGCAGCGGGGCATCGACCGCGAGCAGGGACGAGGCCGGGCAGCCCAGGGGTGAGGTGCGCAGTCGCGCGGGACGCACCAGCGCATTGCGCAGCGCCATCAGCCGGGACACGCCATCGGGCGGGTTCTCGACGAAGCCTTCCAGCAGCCGGTCCATGACCTCGGCCGGTCCGGCGTTCACACCGAGACGGACGGCGACCTGGTCCTCGTGGTCGCAGGCGCCCGGCCAGTGTCTGGCCAGCAGGAAGTCCTCACTGGGCGCGCGCGTCACCAGCGTGCGGCCACCGCCGTTGTCGGCGAGAAAGCCGGCGGCGGGGCGACGCGCCGCAACCGCGGCGCGCATCCGACCCATTGCGCCGCGCAGGCCGGTGCATAGACGCGCAGCGATCGAAGCCGGTGGCGCGTGCAGCGACAGGGCGGTGGTGGCGATGGTGGCCGGAGCACGCAGGCGTGTTTCCAGCAGCCGCTGCAGCGCTGGAGGCAATACTTCGGTGAGGCTGGGAATGTCCGCGGTATTGGCGATCACCCGCGCGCGCGTCGCGGGATCCAGGCCGCCGCCCGCCTCGTCGGGGTGGCAGGACAGGGCGAACAGCGTGGGATGCGGTCCGTCGGGCCGCGCGGAGACGAACTGGTGCCACGTGCCGCCGCCGAAGCGCACCGAGAACAGGCAGTCGGGTGGCACCTCAACCACGTGCAGGGCGTCGAGAAAGGCCTGCGGATCCGCGTCGATCTGGCCCTGCGAGGCGGTCGAGAACCGGAGATGCGCGCCCGCGCTGCCGGAGACGGCCGTGAACACCCGGTTGCCGGCGTGGCGATGGAACGGATGGCCCCCCGCGCCGACGCCGAAGGTGTACAGCGACGAGGGATCACCGCGGGCCAGGTCCATGGTTCCGATGCGTGTCGAGGGCTCGTCCAGTGCATCGACGAACGCCGGATGCGCCTGCTGCCTGCGCAGCGCATCGCCGATCACCACGTCGCCCTGCCCCGGCGCGAACTGGGCCACCAGGGTCACGTCGACGGGCAGACCGCCGCAGTGCGAGGCCAGCCGGATCGCGGGAAACGTGGCCGACGCGCGCACACCGGTGAACGGTGTGCGCAGGCCCCGGGCGGCAGCGCCGGCGACCGCGCTCATCGGGCGCCCCCGCCGCGCCGTTCGCGCTTGAGCGGGCCCGCGACCGGACACACCTCGGCCGCCCAGGCGAACACCGTATTCGCCAGGCGGTCGGGCACGAGGCGGACATAGACGAACTGCCCACGCTTCTCGCGCTCGATCAGTCCGGCCTGCTCGAGTACGCGCAGATGGCCGGACAGCGCCGGCTTGCTGAAGTCGAAACGGGCGCCGATCTCCCCGGCCGTCAGCTCGCCGGCATTGAGGTAGGCGAGGATCTGGCGACGGGGCGTCGACGCCAGGGCTTCGAAGACACGTTCCATCGCAGGCTCCGGTTAAGTGGTTACTTAATTAATTACGCCTTGGACGTGTCCTGTCAATCCCCGGCGCGCTGCGGACGCGTGCGGACGCTCGCGGGCGCGGGTCGGCCGCACCGTCGGAAGTCATCGAGGCGCTGTGGTCGAATGGTCCGGCCCTGGCCCGCTGCGGCAGGGGACGATCGGCTGCCGGCGCCACACCGGTGCCGTCCGGGGACCGCGGCGTGCGCCGCAGGTCGACGGACGCGACCCGTGCAGACCGGCTCGTGGACCTGCACCTGACGCCGCGCGTCAGGCCGTGACCGCAGGCACCGGCGCGGGTACCGGTGCAGGCATCGCTGGGCGGATGGCGAGCGCCTCGATGAACTCCGCGGCGAGTGCGAGCCGTCCGAACGCGCCCTGCTGGGTTCCGCTCAGGACACGCAACATGTGTCCGCGCCCACCCGGCATACGGCCCAGGGGCTGGAACGCCACATCACGAAGCCGCGCCAGCAGATCGTGCTCCGACTGGAACACCGGCGTCAGCCAGCGACTCCACGCCTGGTAGATCGCCACATGCCGCTGCCGCTGCCGCTGGTAGACGTCCAGCGCCTGCGCAACGGCGTGCGCGCGCACGGCGTCGCGCAGGCTCTCCGCATCGAGCAGCGCCATGTTGACGCCCTGCCCCAGCTGCGGACTCATCGCGTGCGCGGCGTCGCCGATCGCGACGACCCGGCCACGATGCCAGCGCGACAAGGTCGTATCCCGGTAACTGGCGCGGGCCAGATGGCCGTGCTGCACGACCTCGTGCAGCCGCGCCGCAGCCTCCGGCCACATCGCCGCCACGTCGTCGTGCCAGGCCTCCAGTGGCGCCGCCTGCCATGCCTCGAACGCGGCGACCGGCAGGCTCCAGAAGAAGCTCAGGCGCGGCACCGGATCGCCCGGACGCGTGCCGACGGGCAACAGGCCGATCATCCGGCGTGCCGCGACATAGCGCTGGCGCAGCTCCTGCAGCCACGGCCAGTCCCCGGCCGCGACCAGGCACCACAAGGCGCCCCAGGGATACACGCGGTCCGTGCGGGCCGTGCCGAGATGCCGGCGCAGACGCGACGCTGCGCCGTCGGCGACGACGATCAGATCGAACGGGCCGTGCCGGTGGCCGTCGGCATCGTGCAGCCAGCGGTCGTCGCCCGGGTCCACGGACTCGATCGCAATGCCGGCGCGCAGTGCGGCACGCGCCTCCCAGGCCTGGTCGAGCAGATGGAACAGTGCCCCGCGTTGCAGGCCCACGCCGCACAGGCGCGGGTCGAGGCCGGCGTACTGCATGTCCATCACCGCGCGACCACAGGGCGTCTCGCCGTACAGCCGCCCGACGCGCGCGCCATGGGCCAGCACGGCGTCCAGCAGACCCATGCGCCAGAGCACCTGCAGGCCGCTGGGTTGCAGCAGGAAGCCCGCGCCCACGGGCCCCGGTGCGGCGGCCCGCTCGAACACCTCCAGCCGGTGCCCGTCCCGCGCCAGCAGCACGGCCGCCGCCTGGCCCGCGGTGCCGTACCCGACGATCGCGATCCGCAGCGGCGGGCGCAGCGTGGCAAGGGTCATTGGGGCTCCGGGCGAAGTTGATCGCCGGGGAGGATACCGCCGGTCGCGCGCGGTGACGCCGCGTCGCGGCGTCGCATCCCGCGCACCGCTGCGTCCAGGCGCGGGCGCGGGGCGCGCCGCGCGATTCCGCGCCGGCGCCCGGCGCGGGACCGCTCGACAGCCGGTGCCGCAGCGCGGCGCCGGCGCGCGATGGTTCAATGCGCGCGACGTGCCCGTGGTCCGGTGCCGTCGTCGGGCGGCGGCAGGCGCGGATCGCGCTCGTCGAGTCTGTCGCCGAGCACCCGGCGCACGATGACGAAGAACACCGGGATCAGCAGCAGGCCGAGGAACGTGGCGAACAGCATGCCGCCGATGACGCCGGTGGCCAGCGCATGACGCGCGTTCGCACCGGCTCCGCTCGACAGCGCCATCGGCGTGACGCCCATGATGAAGGCGAACGAGGTCATCAGGATCGGACGGAAGCGCAGGTTGGCCGCTTCCACCGTCGCGTCGAACAGGGTCCGGCCCGCCTTGTACTGCTGCACCGCGAACTCGACGATCAGGATCGCGTTCTTCGCGGCCAGACCGATCACCGTGACCATGCCGATCTTGAAGAAGATGTCGTTCGACAGGCCCGGCCGGAGCATCGTGAACACCACGGCGCCGAGGATGCCCAGCGGCACCACCAGCAGCACCGCCACCGGGATCGACCAGCTCTCGTACAGCGCCGCCAGACACAGGAACACCACCACGACCGACAGCAGCAGAAGCAGCGTGGCCGTATTGCCGGCGATGATCTCCTGGTAGGACATGCCCGCCCAGTCGTAGCCGAAGCCCGGCGGCAGCTCGGTCTCGACGATCGCCTCCATCGCCCGCATCGCCTCGCCCGAGCTGCGCCCCGGCGCCTGCGCGCCGACGATGTTGATCGCGGAGTACCCGTTGTAGCGGGTCAGCGACGGCGTGCTCGCGCCCCATTCCGGGCGCACGACGGTGCTCAGGGGAATCATCGTCGGGCGGCCGTCGGCGTCCCGGCCGAGTGCGCTCGGCGTGTGGAAGCGGCCGATCGAGTCCGGATCGGTGCGGTACCGGGCGTCGGCCTGCATCGTGACGCGCTTGATGCGGCCTTCGGAGATGAAATCGTTGACGTAGACCGGCGCCAGCATCAACTGGATGGCGCTATAGACATCGGTCACCGACAGGCCCATCGACTGGGCCTGCACCCGGTCGACATGCAGCTGCAGCTGCGGCGCATCCTCCAGGGTGTTCGGGCGCACGCCCTGCAACAGGTCGCCCTGCTCCGCGGCCGCGCCGAGCAGCTGGTTGCGGGCCTGCTGCAGCGCGGCGTTGCCGGCGCCGGACCGGTCCTGCAGGTACATGTCGAAGCCGCCGAACTGGCCCAGGCCCTGCACCGTGGGCAGGTTCACGACGAAGATCGTCGCGTCCTGCACGCCCTGCAGCGCACCGTTGGCCTGGCCGAGGAAGCCGTTGATGTCGACGTCGCGATCGGCCCAGTCCTTGAGCTTGATGAAGCCCATGCCGACGTTCTCGCCCTGGCCCACGAAACTGAAACCGGCCACCTGGAGCATGCTCTCGAACGCCGGGTTCTGTTCCAGCCGCGCGCGCACGTCCTCGAACACCGCATTCGTGCGTTGCAGGGTGGAACCCGGGGGCAACTGCACGATCGCCAGCGCGTAGCCCTGGTCCTCGGCGGGCAGGAAGCTGCTCGGCAGCTTCGTGTACAAAAACCCGCACAGCGCCGACAACGCCACGAACACCGCCATCCAGCGTGGGGCGTGCCGGACCGCACTGCCGATGTGGCCGACATAGGTGCGGTTGATGCGTTCGTAGTAGCGGTTGAAGCGGCGCACGAAGGCGTTGTCACGGCGCTCGCCCGGCGGCGCGTGCTGCTTGAGAAAGGTCGCGCACAGCGCCGGCGTGAAGCCCAGCGCCAGAAAGGCCGAGAAGCCCATCGACACCGCGATGGTGATCGCGAACTGCTTGTAGATCTCGCCGGAGGCGCCGCCCTGGAGGGCGCTGGGAATGAACACCGCCGCGAGCACCACCGTGATCGCCACCACCGCGCCGGTGATCTGGTCCATCGCCTTGATCGTCGCCTCGCGCGGCGGGAGATGCTCCTCGGCCATGATCCGCTCGACGTTCTCGATCACCACGATCGCATCGTCGACCACGATGCCGATCGCCAGCACCATCGCGAACAGCGTGAGCTGGTTGATGGTGAAGCCGAGCAGGCTCAGCCCCAGGAACGTACCGAGCAGCGCGATCGGAATCACCAGCGTCGGGATGATCGTCGCCCGCAGGTTCTGCAGGAACACCAGCATCACCAGAAAGACGAGGATCACCGCCTCGATCAGCGTCTTGACTACCTCCTTGATCGACAGCGTGACGAAGGTGGTGCTGTCGAACGGCTTGAACCATTCCACGCCCGGCGGGAACGAGGGCTGCAGCTCGTCCATCCGTGCCGACACCGCCTCGCCCACGGTCAACGCGTTGGCACCCGGAAGCAGCTGGATCGCGAACGCGCCCGTGGGCTGGCCGTTGAACTTGGTGTCGAAGCCGTAGCCCGAGGCCCCGATTGCGACCCGGGCCACGTCCTTGAGCCGCACCGTGGCGCCGTCGGGGTCTGCGCGCAGGACGATGTTCTCGAACTGCTCGGGCGTGCTGAAGCGGCCCTCGGCCGACACCGTCGCGGTGAAGCCTTGCCCCGCGGGCGCGGGGTCGGAGCCGATCGAGCCGGCCGCGAACTGCACGTTCTGTCCGCGCACGGCCGCCAGCACCTGGGTCGCCGACATGCCGTAGCCCTGCAGCCGGCCCGGATCCAGCCAGATGTTCATGGCGTACTCGGAACCGAACTGCTGGGTACTGCCGACGCCGGGCACGCGGGCGATCTGTTCCAGCACACGGGAGCCGATCAGGTCGTTGAGCTGGTTGCGGGTGACCGAGGGGTCCTCGGCGCGCAGGCCCACCACCATGAGGAAGCCTGCGTTGGCCTTGGCCACGACGACGCCCTGCTGGACCACCTCGGTGGGCAATCGCGGGGTGGCCAGCGAGACCTTGTTCTGGACCTGGACCTGGGCGATGTCGGCGTCGGTGCCGGTCTCGAAGGTCAGGGTGACGGTGGCGCGGCCCGACGAACTCGAGGTCGAGCTGAAATACAGCAGGTTGTCGATGCCGGTGAGCTGCTGTTCGATGACCTGGGTCACCGCGCGCTCGGTGGTGTCGGCACTGGCGCCGGGATAGGTCGCCGACACGGTGACCTGGGGCGGTGCGACGCTCGGATACGACTCCACGCCCATGTTCAGCAGGGCGATCACGCCGGCGAGCGAGATCAGGATGGAGACGACCCAGGCGAAGACCGGATGGTCGATGAAGAAGCGGGGCATCGGGGCTCAGTCCCGGTCGTCGTTGGATGCAGGCGCCGCCGGCGTCGCGGCGCCGGTGCCGGTCCCGGGAATCGCCGCCTGCGCGGCACCCGCGGGCGGGCGCGCCGGGGAGTCAGGTGTCGCGTCGGGCGTCCACGGCACCGGCGTGACGACCGCGTCCGGGCGTGCCTTGGGCACGCCGCTGACAATGACCCGATCGCCCGGCGCCAGACCCTCGCTGACCACCCACTGGCCGGCCTGCGCACGTTCGGTGCGGATCACCTTGCGCACGACCTTGTCACCCTCGCCCGCCACCAGGACGTAGGCGGTATTGGCATCACGCAGCACCGCGGCCTGCGGCACCAGGAACACGCCCGCCTGCTGCCCGAGCGTCGCGCGCAGCGTCACGTAGACCCCCGGCAGCAGACGACGCTCGGGATTGGGCAGGATCGCGCGCAGCTGCACCGCGCCGGTCGCCGGATCCACCACGTCGCCGGAGAAGTCCAGTGTCGCCGACTGGTCGTGCACGCGCCCGTCGGGCAGCACGATCTCGACCCGCCCCGCGCCCGCATCACGCTCGAGCGGCATGGCACGGATGCGGCTGAAGTCCTCGGCGCTCATCGAAAAGTTGACGTACAGCGGATCGATCTGGTCCACGGTGGTCAGCAGCGTCGCCTCGCCCTGACCGACGAGCGCGCCTTCGGTGACCTGCTGCTTGCCCGCGCGGCCCGCGATCGGCGCCCGCACCGTGGCGTAACCGAGATTGATCTGGGCCGAGCGCGTGGCCGCGCGCGCCGCCTGCAGTGCCGCCTCGGCACTGCGCTCGGCCGCCAGCGCATTGTCGAGGTCCGAGCGCGAGATGAAACTCGTCGGCGCGAGCTGCCGCGCACGGTCGGCCGCGCTCTTCGCATTGGCGGCGTTCGCACGGGCCTGGGCCTCGGCACCCGAGGCGCTGCCGAGCGCCGCCTGCAGCTGGGCCGGATCGATCCGGAACAGCTCGTCGCCCTCGGCCACATCGCTGCCCTCGCGGTAGACGCGGCGTTCCAGCACCCCGGGCACCCGGGCACGCACATCCGCGCTGCGGAACGGCGCGAGACGGCCCACCAGCTCCTGCTGCACGGCCACCGTGGTCGGCACCATGGTCAGCACGCCCACCTTGGGCGGCGCCGGGGCCACCGGTTCCGGCGAGGCACTGCAGGCGACGAGCACCACGGCCAGCACGGCCGAGCACAGGAATCGGTTCATGGACGACAACCCGGAGAGGAATTTCTGTACTGGCGAGTATAGCTAATTCATCCAGGGCGAACCGTGTTCCGCCTCGACACGCCACGAGGCGCAAAGTGCGGATGCGGATCGCTCGCGTTGCCGAACCTTGCTCACGCCGTGAATCGGATTCATACTTTGCGCCGCACTCCCTGTTCAGGCTCACGGATGTCCACGGTGTCGACCGTCATCGCCCGGCGGCAGCGCGATGTCGCCATGCGCGAGCAGGCGATGCTCGACGCCGCACAGTCCCTGATCCAGCGTGATGGCCTGCTGTCGTTGCAGATGGCCCGCGTGGCCGAGGAAAGCGGCTACGCGATCGGCACGCTCTACAAGCATTTCGCCAGCAAGGAGGACCTGCTGGTTACCCTGGCGACCCGCAACTGTCTCGATCGCGTCGAGCTGTTCGAGCGCGCCGTGGCCTGGGACGGCGGCACCCGCGAGAAGATGCTGGCGGTGGTACTGGCCGATCTGCTGATCATGCGCGAGCAGCCTGAGCATTTCCGCCTGGCCCAGTTCGTCTGGACCGAGGTGGTCTGGGGCGCGGCATCGCCCGGCTGCCGACGGCGTGCGCTGGCCGCCGGGCGTCCCCTGAGCCGGCTGATCGAGACCATCGCGGTCGATGCCCGGGCCCGCGGTGATCTTCCTGCTGGCACGCGCCTGTCACCCGCCGCCGTGACCATGGGCCCATGGCTGATGACCATGGGCATGCATACGCTTGCCCAGCGACAGGGCCTGCTCGATCCGGATACCGCCCTCGACCCGTACCGGGTGCTGATCCAGCAGCTGCAGTACCTGCTCAACGGCTACGGCTGGCAGCCGCTGTTCGACGTGGCCGACGACGCCGCGCTGGACACGTTGATCGGCCACGTCAGCCGCGCGGTCTTCGGCACCGACTGGTCGAGCATCGCGCCGCCGCCTCCTCCTCACCTTCCCTAGACGGAAACCGATCCATGGCCCGCACCCAAACCCGGCGCGCACCGCGCCCCAAGCTCCGCCTGTTCGTCGTGCTGCTGCTCACCGCCGTGGTGTTCGGCGGGGTGTTCCTGGCCAAGGCCATCATGGGCCGGGGCATGAACGAGTTTTTCGACAACATGCCGCAGCCGCCGGTGGCCATCACCACCTTCGACGCTACCGAGCAGGAATGGGCGACGCCGCTCGACGCGGTGGGCACCCTCGTCGCGGTCAACGGCACCGACGTCACCACCGAGGCCGGCGGCGTCATCCGGCGGCTCGCGTTCGAGCCGGGCCAGCCGGTGCGCGCCGGCACGGTGCTGGTCGAACTCAATACCGAGAACGAGCTGGCCGTGCTGCGTTCGACCGAAGCCGCGGCCAAGCTGGCCGCCGTGCAGCGCGACCGCTGGCAGCAGCTCGGCCGCGACCAGCTGGTGTCACTGGCCGACGTCGAGCAGCGTGCCACCGAAGCGGCCACCGCCCAGGCCCAGGTCGAGGCGCAGCGTGCGTTGATCGCCCAGAAGACCATCCGTGCACCCTTCGACGGCGTGCTCGGCATCCGCCGGGTGAACCTGGGGCAGTTCGTCGCGCCGGGCACGCCGATCGTCAGCCTGCAGCAGCTCGATCCGATCTTCCTCGATTTCTCCCTGCCCGAGCAGCAGCTGCCGCTGGTCGAGGAAGGCGGCACCGTGCAGGTGACGGTGGACTCGCTGCCCGGCAAGCGCTTCGAGGGCACGATCACCGCGATCGAGCCGTCGGTCGATCCCGGCACGCGCAATTTCCAGATCCAGGCCACGCTGCCCAATCCCGACCGCGAGCTGCGTCCAGGTGCGTTCGCCCGCGTCGGCCTGCAGGTCGGCGGCGCCCGGAAGGTGGTGGTGATCCCGCAGACGGCGGTGAGCTTCAACCCCTACGGCAATGCGGTGTACGTGGTCAGCGAGCGTGCGCCTGCCGAGGGCGAGGCGGCGCCGGCCGGGGGCGAAGGTGACGGCCCCACCCTGGTGGTACGCCAGCGCTTCATCACCACCGGCGCGACCCGCGGCGACCTGATCACCGTGACCGAGGGCCTCGAGCCGGGCGAACGCGTGGCCACCAGCGGCCTGCTCAAGCTGCGCAACGATGCCGTGGTGACCATCAACAACCGGGTCCAGCCCAGCGCCGACGAAGCACCGACGCCGCAGAACCGCTGACCGCCGCGCACTCGCGCCCCGCTCCCTGACCCGCGCACCGCTGCGCGGGGGAGACCGAGATGAAATTCACCGACCTGTTCATCCGCAAACCCGTGCTGGCGGTCGTCGTCAGCCTGTTCATCCTGCTGTTCGGCCTGCGCGCGTTCTCCGAGCTCAACGTACGCCAGTACCCCGAGCTGCAGAACGCGGTCGTCAACGTCAGCACGACGTACTTCGGCGCCGACGCCGACCTGATCCAGGGCTTCATCACCACGCCGCTGGAACGCGAGGTCGCCAGCGCCGAGGGCATCGACTACATCACCTCCACCAGCTCCGCCGGCGTGAGCGTGATCCAGGCCTACATCCGCCTCGACTACGATCCCAACGAAGCGCTCACCCAGATCGCGGCCAAGGTCAACAAGCTGCGCAGCGAACTGCCGGCCGAGTCGGAAGATCCGGTCATCGACCTGCAGCAGGGCCAGCAGGTCGCGGCGATGTACGTCTCGTTCGCCAGCGAGCAGCTCAACGACAACCAGATCACCGACTACCTCACCCGTGCGGTCGAGCCGCGGATCGCGACGATCCCCGGTGTGCAGCGCGCCGAGATCATGGGACCGGGCGCGTTCGCGATGCGCGTGTGGCTCAAGCCTGATCGCATGACCGCGCTCGGCGTGACCGCCAGCGACGTCTACGCCGCGCTGCAGTCCAACAACGTGCTCTCGGCACTCGGTTCGACCAAGGGCCAGATGGTGTCGGTGGATCTCACCGCACGCACCGACCTGCGCACGCCCGAGGAATTCCGCGCGCTCGTCGTGCGCGAGGCCGATGGTGCGATCGTACGGCTGGGCGACATCGCCGACGTGGTGCTGGGCTCGGAGAACTACGGCTCGTCGGTGCGCATCAACGGCGATGCGGCGACCTTCATGGGCATCTTCGTCTCGCCCGACGCGAACTCGCTCGACGTCATCGCCGACGTGCGCCGCGTCTGGGACACCGAGATCGTGCCCCAGCTGCCCGAAGGCATCGAGGCGACGATTCCCTACGACAGCACCGAGTCGATCCAGGACGGCATCAACGAGGTGATCCGCACGATCGTCGAGGCGGTGATCATCGTGATCGTCGTCATCTACCTGTTCCTCGGCTCGTTCCGCAGCGTGCTGATCCCGGCGGTCACGGTGCCGCTGTCGCTGATCGGCGCGCTGTTCCTGATGCTGCTGATGGGCTTCACGATCAACCTGCTGACCCTGCTCGCGATGGTGCTGGCGATCGGCATCGTGGTCGACGACGCGATCATCGTGCTGGAGAACATCCACCGCCACATCGAGGAAGGCATGACGCCGTTCGACGCGGCGATCCGCGGCGCGCGCGAACTCGCGTGGCCGGTGGTCGCGATGACCACGACGCTGGTGGCGGTCTATCTGCCGATCGGCTTCCAGGGCGGCCTGACCGGCGTGCTGTTCACCGAGTTCGCCTTCACCCTGGCCGGCGCGGTGCTGTTGTCGGGTGTGATTGCACTGACGCTCACGCCGATGATGTGCGCGAAGATCCTCAAGCCGCACAGCGAGTCGAGCAAGAGCCGGCTCGAACTGTGGCTGGACCGCCGCTTCGACCGGCTGCAGCAGGGCTACCAGCGCCGGCTGCACGGCGCGCTGCAGACGCGCTGGGTGATCCTGGTGTTCGGCGCGATCGTGCTGGTGTCGTGCGTGTTCCTGTATGTCGGTGCGCCGCAGGAGCCCGCGCCGCCCGAGGACGAGGGCTTCGTGTTCGCGATCGGCAGCGCCGACGCGGCCAGTACGCTCGATTACGTCGAGCGCTACACCGAGGAGATGACCGCGGTAGTCGAGCAGATTCCCGAGATCAACGATTTCTTCCTGTTCAACGGCGGCTTCGGCGGCATGGGCGGCAGCAACAGCGCGATGGGCGGGTTCGTCATGAAGCCCTGGAGCCAGCGCGACCGCTCCACCAACCAGATCCTGCAGCAGGACCTGCAGCCCAAGCTCGCCGAGATCACCGGCCTGAACATCTTCGCGCTGGTGCCACCGTCCCTGCCCTCGGCCGGCGGTGACGGCGGCGGCGAGTTCCTGATCGGCGGCATCGGCTCGCTGGAACAGCTCAACGAGCTGGCCGACCAGGTGGTCGCGCGGGCGCAGGAGAGCCGGCGCTTCATCTTCCTCGACAAGGACCTGAAGATCGACAAGCCGCGGGTCGAGGTGCAGATCGACCGCGACAAGGCGGCGCTGCTCGGGATCGACATGCGCACGCTGGCCGCCGACATGAGCGCCCTGCTCGCCGGCGGCTACGTCAACCGGTTCGCGATGGAGAACCGCTCCTACCGGGTGATTCCGCAGGTCCAGCGCAGCGACCGGCTCAATCCCGAGCAGGTCGGCAACTACTACACCCGCACCCGCGACGGCGAGCTGATCCCGCTCTCCACCGTGGTCTCGTTCAAGGAGAGTGCGCAGCCCCAGTCGCTCAAGCGCTTCCAGCAGCTCAATGCGGTGGGCATCACCTTCGCGCCGCGCCCCGGCGTATCGAAGGGCGAGGCACTGCGGGTGCTCGACGAGATCGCCGCGGATGTCCTGCCGCAGGGCTACAGCGTCGACTACGCCGGCGAATCGCGCCAGTTCAAGCAGGAGGGCTCGACGATGCTGGTGACGCTGGCCTTCGCGCTGGTGATCATCTTCCTGGTGCTGGCCGCCCAGTTCGAGAGCTTCCGCGATGCGGTGATCATGCTGATGACCGTGCCGATGGCGATCAGCGGCGCGCTGCTGGTGCTCAATGCGCTCGCACTGCTGGCCGGTGTGCTCCAGTTCGCCGCCGGCATCGAGGCCTTTCCCGGGATGTCGATCAACATCTACACCCAGGTCGGCCTGGTGACCCTGGTCGGCGTGATCGCCAAGCACGGCATCCTGATCGTGGAGTTCGCCAACAAGCTGCAGATCAACGAGGGCATGTCCAAGGCCGAGGCGATCGAGCAGGCGGCGGCGATCCGCCTGCGCCCGGTGCTGATGACCACGGCGGCACTGGTCTTCGCGATGGTGCCACTGCTGATCGCGAGTGGCCCGGGCGCTGCCGCACGCTTCTCGATGGGCCTGGTGATCGCGGCCGGCATGTCGATCGGTACGGCGTTCACGCTGTTCGTGCTGCCCGCGTTCTATCTGCTGCTGGCCCGCGACCACGGTCATGATCGCGATGCGCTCGCACGTGATCGGGATCTCGACGACGGCGGCGACCTGGCGCCGGCCCCGCTGGGCCACTGAGCGCAGCACCACGCGTGACCGGCAGGCGCGGCTTCGGCCGCGCCTGCCGCGTTTCCCGGCATGGACATCCCCGATGTGCCGGCATCCGCTCCGTCGGTCCACCGGGTCGGAGGCATGGTCCTGTCCGGACACGGGCGTTCACGTTCCGGGCGCCGCTCCCGCCGCCGCCCCGACGGGCGGCGCTATACGCTCGCGAGCCACGCCGGATCCGGGTCGATCCGCGTCGGTCCGGGCGCGCCGGCGGCGATGTGGGGCAGCACCGCGAGACAGGGCTCGCACAGTGCGTCGGCGAGCAGGTCGAGATATTCGTCGACACGGGCGAACTCGGGATCGATGCGGTTGCCGATCCAGCCCACCAGCCGGCAGCCGTCGGCCTCGATCGCGCGCGCGGTCAGACGCGCATGGCTCAGGCACCCCAGCCTGAGGCCCACCACCAGCACCACGGCGCCGCCGAGATGGCGCGCGAGGTCGGCGTGTTCCAGCGTCGTCGCCAGCGGCGCGGCCCAGCCGCCGGCGCCTTCGACGAGCACGATGTCGGCAGTGGCGGCGAGCCGCGCGTGCGCGGCGTACACGGTGGCGACGTCGACGTGCACGCCGGCCGCCCGGGCCGCGAGGGTGGGCGCCGTGGGTTCCGGCAGCGCGACCGGGTTGACGTCGGCGTACACGGGACGCGGGACGCTCGCATCCTGCAGGGCCAGCGCGTCCCCGTTGCGCCAGCCGCCGTCCAGCCAGTCGCACCCGCTCGCGACCGGCTTCATGCCCACGGCACGCAAGCCGCCACGGCGCAGCGCGTGCAGCAGCGCGACCGTTGCGTGGGTCTTGCCGATGCCGGTGTCGGTGCCGGTGACCAGCAGGCTGCGTGCGCTCATGCGGGCGTCTCGCCTGCGCGCACCCGGGCCAGCGCCCGCGCGCTGCGCACCGCGTACCAGGGCATCAGCACCGCCAGACTGCAGTAGACGAGGCCGGGAAGCCCCTGCCAGGCGCTGTGCGGCGGCAGCGGCAGCAGGGCGAGCAGGATGGACGCACCCGTGGGGACCAGCAGCCAGGCCATCGCACCGGCTTCCTGCCGGAGCACGCAACGTTCGACCGGGTCGAGCGCGAGCGCATCGGCAGCTGCCAGCGCATGCCGGTTGAGCAGCAGGAGGATGCTGCACATCGCGGCGAAGCCGAGCCCGTAGATCACGTACAGGCTGCCGAAGGACCCCTCGCCCCATGCAAGCGGCATCGGCGAGGGCGCCCAGCCGCCGGACAGGGCGTGCAGCGCGACCCCCATGATCAGGCGCAGCGGATACACGTAGACGAGCGCGACGGCGATCAGCACGAGTCCGAGCAGCGTGACGTAGGCATCGGCCAGGCCGGTGCGGCGACTGAAGCGGTGATGGGTGGCCCAGAACATCGCCAGGATCGCGAAGCCCGCGATGAAGGCCGGCGTGCGCCGCAGCGCGTCGTGCAGCTCGGCCGGAGTGGCCGGCATCGAGTCGAAGGAGACCACCAGCAGGGTCACCGCGAAGGCGAACGCGGCATCGACGAACGTTTCCAGACGCGATGCCTGCAGGCCGCGCAGGCGGAATCCGTCGGAATCGCGTGGCAGCGCATCGAGCGCGCCGGGCCCCGGCAGGGCCGCTGCTACACTGCTCGGCATGTTCACATCCTCTCCCCTGACAGGCTCCAAGCCCGAACAGTATGCCGCGCTGGCGGCCCAGGCACGGGCGCTGCTGCACGGCGAACGCGACGCGATCGCCAATGCCGCCAATCTCTCGGCGCTGGTCTATCACGCGCTGCCGGATCTCAACTGGGTGGGTTTCTATCTCTTCGACGGCACCGAACTCGTGGTCGGCCCGTTCCAGGGCCTGCCCGCCTGCGTGCGCATCCCGCTCGACAAGGGCGTGTGCGGGGCCGCGGCCCGCACCCGGCAGACCCAGCGCGTGGACGACGTGCATGCCTTCCCCGGCCACATCGCCTGCGACAGCGCGTCGCGCTCGGAGCTCGTGGTGCCGCTGCAGGACGGCGAGCGGCTGATCGGCGTGTTCGACGTCGACAGCCCGCTGCCGGCGCGGTTCGACGCCGACGACCAGGCCGGGCTCGAGGCGATCGCCGCGCTGTACGTCGCGAGCCTGTCGTGAGCGCGCTGAAGTTGCGCAACATCGGTCCCAAGTCCGCGGCCTGGTTGCGTCAGGTGGGCCTGCGCACGCGCGAGGATCTCGAGGCCGCGGGCCCCGTCGATGCCTTCATGCGCGTGCGCCGGGCGGGCTTCAAGCCCAGCCTCAATCTGCTGTATTCGCTGGAAGGTGCACTGCGCGACTGCCACTGGCAGGACGTGCCGGAGGCCCGGCGCCAGGCCCTGGTCGAAGCGGCCGAGGCGGCGATCGCGCTGTTGCCCGATCCCCGCGGCCGCCCGGCGGCCGGCCCGGTCACCACCACGCTGCACCGGCAGGCATCGGGCGACGACGCTGCCGAGGACGCGGCCTTCGGCGACAACGCCGAAGACGGTCTGCTCGGCCCCCGGGACGACTGAGCCGTCCCGAGCGGGACCACGCGACGCGTGTGCGGAGCGCCCGCTGACGTACAATCCCGCCTGCTTCGCGGTGATCCCTCGGCGTTCGTCCGCTGGATTGAAACGGGAAGCCGGTGACGACTGCCGCGATGCGGCGTCCATTCCGGCACTGCCCCCGCAACGGTAAGCGTGTTCAAGGCGCCGCATCCGCCACTGTGCTCCGGCACGGGAAGGCGCGGCGCCCGGGTGCATCACCCACGCGCGAGTCCGGAGACCGGCCACGAAGTCCACTGATTGCGATGCGGCGGGCATCGCGGCGGCGTTCCGGGCGCATGCGTCCGGTCGGTTGCCTGCCCGTTGCTCGCGATCTCACGACCGAGCCGCCGCACGTGCGCGGGTGCACGTGCCGCAAGGAGACCGCAATGCCGTTCCGCATCCTCACCGTGGCGATCGTCGCCGCGCTCGCTTCACCGCTTGCCCATGCTGTCGCCGCAGCCGATGCCCGCGACCTCGACACCGTGCTGGTCACCGCCAACCGGGCCGAGAGCACGCTCGGCGACACCATCGTGCCGGCCCAGGTGATCGATCGCGCCGAGATCGAACGCCTCCAGCCGCGCGACCTGACCGACCTGCTGCGCGGGCGCGCGGGCATCGAGATCGGCAGCTCCGGCGGGCCGGGCCGCCTGACCTCCATCTTCATGCGCGGCACCGAATCGGATCACGTCCTGGTGCTGGTCGACGGCATCCGCATCGGCTCGGCCACCGCCGGCATTCCGCCGATCCAGGACATCCCGGTGGAGCACATCGAACGCATCGAGATCGTGCGCGGTCCGCGCGCCAGCCTGTACGGTTCCGACGCGATCGGCGGCGTCATCCAGATCTTCACCCGCCGTCCGGAGGGCGCGCTGACCTCGCATGCGCGCGTGGGGATCGGCAGCAATGCGCTGCGCGAGGCCAGCGCGGGCATCGGTGCACGCGGTACGCGCGCCTGGTACGGCGTCGACGCCGCCTTCCAGCGCACCGACGGCATCGACGCATGCCGCGGATCGGGCACGCTGTTCCAGGGCTGTTTCGTCGACGAGCCCGACCGTGACGGCTACCGCAACCGGTCCTTCACCGCACGCGGCGGCATCGAGCTCGCGGACGGTCTGAGCCTCGAGGGCAACGCCCTGCACGCCGACGCGTTCTCCGAGTTCGACGGCAGCATCTTCGGCGGCAACGAGGCGGACGTGGTGCAGCAGGTGGCCGGCGGGGCGCTGGTCTACGCGCCGTCTGACGATGTGCGCCTGACCGCCCGCGCCGGACGCGCCTACGACAAGTCCACGACCTACTTCCGCGACGCCGACGCCGGCACGCGCAGCGATGTCGGCCGCATCGACACGCGGCGCGATACCGCGTCGCTGCAGGCCGACATCGGCCTCACCGCGCAGCAGGGCATGAATCTGGGGTTCGACTGGCAGTCCGACGAGGTGATCGGCGCCACCGCCTACGCCCAGACCACGCGCAGGAACTTCGCCGTGTTCTCCGAGTACCGCGCACGTGTCGGTGCGCACCGGCTGCAGGCCGGCGTGCGCCACGACGACAACGAGCAGTTCGGCGGCCAGACCACCGGCAACGTCGGCTGGGGCGTGGACCTCGGGAGCGGCCTGCGCCTCAATGCGAGCGCCGGCACGAGTTTCAGGGCGCCTTCGTTCAACGATCTCTATTTTCCGTTCAGCGCCAATCCCGATCTCGAGCCCGAGCGTGCGAAGACCCTCAACCTGGGGCTCGCGCAGTACGGACGTCCGCTCGACTGGTCCTTCGACGTGTTCGAAAGCCGCATCGACGATCTGATCTTCCTCGACGGCAACTTCGTGCCGCAGAACATCCAGGAAGCGCGAATCCGCGGCGCGGAGCTCACGGTGTCGACGGCGCTCGCCGGCTGGAACCTGTCCACCCAGCTCAGCCATGTCGATCCGCGCGACCGCAGCGACAACGCCAACTTCGGCAACCGGCTCGCACGGCGGGCGCGCAACAGCGGGCGCTTCGACATCGACCGTGGATTCGGCGCGTGGCGCCTCGGCGCCACGCTGCGCGGCGCAGGCCAGCGCTGGGACAATGCCGCCAATACCGCGAGCGTCCCGGGCTACGGCACGGTGGACCTGCGTGCGTCGTGGACGTTCTCGCCGGACTGGACGCTCGAGGCCCGGGCCACCAACGTGTTCGACAAGGCCTACGAGACCGTGCAGTGGTACAACCAGGCGGGCCGCGAGTACGCTCTGGCGCTGCGCTGGCGTCCGCTCGACTGACGCCTTCCGGAGAAAAAAAGCCCCGCTTACGCGGGGTTTTTTTTCACGAAGCGAGCGATGCTCAGGCTGCCAGGGCGACACCCGTCGCCTGGACGCCCTTCGCCCTCTGGGTGACCTCGAAGCTCACCCGCCGCCCCTCTTGCAGCGTGCGGAAGCCGGTGGCGCTGATGGCCGAATCGTGCACGAACACGTCCGCGCTTCCATCCTCGGGTGCGATGAACCCGAAGCCCTTGGCGTCGTTGAACCACTCCACAGGGCCGTCGTGCATGAACGTCCGATCTCGTCTGGATGCGTCATACCGGGCGTGCCTGCAAGGAACCCGGCCGGCAGCCGAGTCTGCGAAGCGCACCGCAGCCGGCGCAATCAGCGGGCGAGCAGTGCGCGCAGCAGTGGTGGGATTCCCGCCGACGCGGCCGCGACGTTGTCGAGCACGTCCTGGAAGGTGATCACCTCGTCGACCTGGGGGCCTGCCCCCGCCGCCCAGTTGGCCACGATCGCGAGGCAGGCATAGTCCAGCCCGAGTTCCCGCGCGAGGCCCGCCTCGGGCATGCCGGTCATGCCGACGAGGTCGCAGCCGTCGCGGCGCATGCGGGCGATCTCGGCGCGCGTTTCCAGGCGGGGCCCCTGGGTGGCGCCGTAGCAGCCCCCGTCCACGAGCTCGACTCCGGCACTGCCCGCGGCTTCGAGCACCTCGCGCCGCAGCGACGGTGTGTAGGGATCGCCGAAGTCGACGTGCAACACCTCGCTGCCCTCGTCTTCGCCGAAGGTGGAGACCCGGCCCCAGGTGTAGTCGATCAGCTGGTCCGGGCAGGCCAGCACGCGTGGCCCGAACCGCCCGGTGATGCCGCCGACCGTATTGAGCGCCAAGACGCGTCGCGCGCCGAACGCATGCAGCGCCGAGAGGTTGGCCCGGTAGTTCACCCGGTGCGGCGGCAGGGAATGGCCTTCGCCATGGCGGGCCAGGAACGCGACCCGCCGGCCTTCGAGCGTGCCGACACGGACCGGTCCCGACAGCGCGCCGTAACGCGTCACCGGCTGGTGCGGTTCCACGTCCTGGAGATTCGCCAGCTGGTACAGGCCGGTGCCGCCGATGACGGCCAGATCGATGTCGAGATTCATGCAAGCGCTCTGGAATGGACGGAGACGGCGACCATTGTCGCCCGCGTGAGGTGTGCGGGCCGCCGGGTCGGCCCGGGTGGAGCGAGGGGGCTGGGCGAACCCGTGGACTGCGGCATGGGAGAGGTGACGGGCCGCATCGCGCGGCCGGCGCACGGTGCGCCACGCGGCGCCATCCCTGCGCGCCGCGCGCCGGCGGACGGGACCGCGATCACTCGGCCAGTGCGTAGATCGCCGGCAGGTTGCGCCCCTGCTCGTGCAGGTCCATGCCGTACCCGAACACATAGCGGTCCGGCACGACGACGCCGACGTAGTCAGCCTCTATACCCTCGACGCAGCGGTCGTGGTCCTTGGTCGCCAGCACCGCGATCCGCACGTCGGTCGCGCCCTGGTCCTCGCACCAGTGCTTGACCGCCTTGAGCGTGTGACCCTCGTCGAGGATGTCGTCGACCAGCAGCACACGCCGGCCCTGCAGCGGCGTCGCCGGGCGATGCAGCCAGGCCAGGCCCGAACCGGTGGTGTTGCCGCGGTAGCGGGTGGCGTGCAGGTAGTCGAGTTCCAGATCGATCTCGTTCTCGCCGAGCGCGAACGCGAGCTGCGCGGCGAACGGCATGCCGCCGTGCATGATGGTCAGGAACACCGGCGGCGTCTCGTCGTCGCCGTAGTCGTCCGCGATCTCGTCGGCCATCGCCTCGATGGCGTCCTCGAGCGCGTCACGGTCGAACAGCAGGTCGGCGGTATCGAGTGCATCGTCGAGGCGGGGGACGTTCATGCGATCTCTCCGGTTCGGGCGGACGCGCCGCCGGCGATGGCGCCGTCCCAGCCGAGCGGGCCACGCCCGATCAGGCCGGTCAGCGCCATGGTATTGAGCGTGCGACCCTCGACCGCGGCCAGCGATTCGGCGACCAGCTCCGGATGGCACACCAGCACCACGTCGCAGCCCGCGTCGAGATGCGCATCGACGCGTGCCTTGATGCCACCGGCGGAAAACGCCGCAGCCATGCCGATGTCGTCCGAGAACACCACGCCGCGGAAGCCCATCTGCTCGCGCAGGATCGTATTGATCCACAGCGACGAATAGCCGGCGGGCTCGGGCGCGACCTGTGGATAGACCACGTGCGCCAGCATGACCGCATCGGCGCCGGCGTCGATGCCGGCCACGAACGGCACCAGATCGTGGGCGCGGATGTCGTCGAGGCTGCGGCGGTCGACGGCGTCGTCGAAGTGGGTGTCCTCGCGTACCGAGCCGTGTCCGGGGAAATGCTTGAGCGTCGCGGCCATGCCGGCCTCGTGCATGCCCTCGACGTAGGCGCGCGTCAGCGCGGCGACGACGTGCGGATCGTCGGAAAACGCACGGTCGCCGATCGCCAGGTTGCCGTGACCGACGTCGACCACCGGCGCGAAGCTCAGATCGACCCCGCTGGCGCGCACTTCCTGCGCCATCGTCCGCGCATGAGCATGTGCGGCCGCCAACGCGGCGTGCGGATCTGCGAGGTACTGCGCGCCGAAACCGGCCAGAGACGGCAGCGCGGAATAGCCCTCCTGGAAACGCTGCACGCGGCCGCCCTCCTGGTCCACGCAGACCAGTTGCGGACGCGGCGCGGACGCGCGGATCGCCGCGGCCAGCTCGGCGATCTGCGCGCGCGAGGCGAAGTTGCGCTTGAACAGGATCACACCGGCGCAGGCGTCGTGCTGCAACCAGTCGCGCTCCTGCGCGGTGAGTTCGGTGCCGGCCACGCCGATCACGAGCATTGCGGATCTCCAGCCAATCACATCGGGCGATGCGGACCGGCATTGTCGCAGAAGCGACGGCTTGGTCCGGACAGCGCGTCCGCGCGTTCAGGCGGCTGCGGCGGCGGCCCGCCCACCGGGTCGCTGGTCAGTCCCGCTCGCCGGGCGCCCATGTGGCGAACGGACGCGAGGCCAGGGCCAGGTTGTAGAAGCGGGCCTCGTCGGTGACCTCGCGGCCGAGCCAGGCGGGTCGCTCGAATGCGGCGTCGGCGCTGGCGAGCTCGACTTCCGCGACGACGAGGCCTGCGTTGTCGCCGAGGAACTCGTCCACTTCCCACAGATGCGCGCCGTGCCGCACGAGGTGGCGCCGCTTCTCCACCAGCCCGCCGACACACAGGGCCAGCAGGGCGCGCGCGTCCTCCGTCGGCACGGCCCATTCGAACTCCTGCCGCGTGTGCCCGAGCGCCCGCGACTTGATGTTGAGCCGGGCGCCATCGCCTTCCATGCGCACCCGCACCGACGCCTTCTGCGCGCCGCGTTCCATCGCCGCCTGGTCGTTGAGGTACCCCTGCGCCATCGGCACCACCGCGTGGGCGGCCTCGCGCCAGGCGTCGGAGGTCACACGGAATTTGCGTTCGATCTCGACACCCATGGCAGCACCTCCCGGTTTACTTCTTCACGAACAGCGCGATCGACTCGACGTGCGCGGTCTGCGGAAACATATCCATCACCCCGGCATCGGCCAGGGTCCAGCCGCGCTCGTTCACCAGGTAACCCGCGTCGCGCGCCAGCGAGGCCGGGTGGCAGCTGACGTAGACGATGCGCCCGAAGCGCTCGAGCGGCAGCTGGCGGAGCACGTCGATCGCGCCGGAGCGCGGCGGATCCAGCAGCAGCTTGTCGAAGCCCTGGCGCATCCATGCAGTGCCACGCTGGTCCTGGGTGAGGTCGGCGGCGAAGAACTCCGCATTGGCCAGCCCGTTGTGCGCGGCATTCTCCCGGGCGCGCGCCACCAGCCCGGCCTCGCCCTCGACTCCAACCACTTCGCGAACGCGCCGGGCCAGCGGCAGGGTGAAGTTGCCGAGGCCACAGAACAGGTCCAGCACCCGGTCCCCGGGCGCCAGATCCAGCAGCTCGAACGTGTGCGCGATCATCGCTTCGTTGAGCCGTGCATTGACCTGGATGAAGTCCAGCGGGCGGAAGGTCAGCTCCACGTCCCACGGGGCCAGGCGGAATGCGAGCGCGGGCGACGCCGGCCACAGTGGATGCACGCTGTCGACGCCGCCCGGCTGCAGGAAGATCGCCATGCGCTGGCGCTGCCCGAACGCGACCAGTGCCGCATGATCGACGTCCGACAGCGGCTGCAGGTGCCGGAACACCAGAGCGACGCCATCGAACTCCGGCGTGGCGTCGCCGGCGATGAACTCGATCTGCGGAATGTGGCTGCGCGCCGCCAGGCCATCGACCAGTGCCGACAGCGCAGGAACGACCGCGCCGATCGCCGGGATCACGGTATGGCATTCATGGAGGTCGGCGACGAAGCGCGGGTCGCGCTCACGGAAACCGACCAGCGTCTTGTCTTTCTTGTCCACCCGGCGCACCGAGAACCGGCCCTTGCGTCGGTAGCCCCAGGGATGGTCGACCAGCGGCGGCATCCAGCGCGTCGGCGTCACGTGGCCGATGCGTTCGAAGTTCTCGCGCAGCACGCGCTGCTTGGACAGGATCTGCTGACCGGAATCGAGGTGCTGCAGGGCGCACCCGCCACAGATCCCGAAATGCGCGCAGCGCGGCGCCACCCGGTGCTCGGAGGCGCGCAGCACCTCGAGGGCCACCGCCTCGTCGAAACTGCGCGATCGCGCGGTGCGCTGGGCCAGGACCTGTTCGCCCGGCAGCGCACCGGCGACGAAGACGGCCTTGCCGTCGGCTAGGCGGGCGACGCCGCGGCCGTCGTGAGTGGAATCGACGACGTCGACCTGGAAGGGCGTTTGATCGAGGCGTTTACGGGCCACGTGGCGAAGGCTTCGGGCGACAGGGCCGCGTATTGTCGCAGACGCGGCGCACGGGCCTTCCCCCCCGTCCCGGACACGCGACGGGCCGCCCGGAGGCGGCCCGTCGGATACAGGATGCGTGACCTACTTCTGCTGCCAGTTGCCGCCCTGCTGGTACCACCAGCCCGAGCGGGCACTCGCGATCCACTGGCGCGCGAACACGTCACGGATCTGCGCTTCCCACTCCGGATGGCCGTTGGCCACCGCGATCTCGCGATACACCGCCTGGCGGTCGCGGTTGTCGTCGGCGACCGCGGTGTTGATCGCCACCCGGTCGCGGATCGGCAGCTCCGAGGCGTCACGCACGACGATCAGGCCGTTGCCGCCGAAGCCCAGCGCGCCGGAATCGAAGTGCGGCCGCAACGTGCCGTTGAACCGCTGCTCCATGCGCGACTGGATCGCCTGGATGGCCGGCGTGCGGATGGTGATGTCCGGTGTCTGCGCCTGGGCGTTGCCGATCCCGAGCAGCATCCAGGCATCGAAGCGCGGCGCGCGCTGGGCCATGCCGCCGCCGGGCGGCGGCGTCGCGGGTGCGGTGCCGGCCGGCGCCTGATCGCCGATCACGTTCTCGACGAACTCGCGCGCCGCTTCCTTGGCCTCGGCAGCGGGGAAATAGACATTGATCGTCACGCACGCGGTCAGCGCCAGGGCGGCGAGGATCGGCAGTCCGGTCCAACGGTTCATCAGGAATCTCCGTGCAGGAAAAAAAGAACAATGCGCTCAATCGAACACCGGTTCGACGTCGCCCCCGGCGACGGCGACCAGCCGCGCGATCAGGGTGGGCCAGTCCACGTCGCGATTGTGGCCGACCACATCGAGCCGCGGCAGGCCGGCGCCTTCGACGATAGTAAAGGTGGAAGGCCCTGAACGCAGACCGCCCATCCTGCAGACCTCATTGCGCAGGCGGCACGAGATGCCGATGGCGCGATAACCGAAGTCGTCGAAGATGCCGATCAGCTGGCCCTGCAGACTGGTGACGAACGAGGCATCGCCCACGCTGGAGATGTTCTGCACGGCGCGCTGGCTGATGCGCTGGCGCACGCCCGGGGCACGCTCGGTATGAAGCTCGGCGTCGAAGGCGGTGGCGGTCCAGTCGATCAGTCGCAGGTCGTCGATGCGTCCGTGCAACCTGCCCTCGATACTGCCGAAACCGAACACCCCGGTCAGCGCCCGGAGATCGAGGCCGGTGATCGCGAGGTCCCCCGCCACGGTGGGCGCCACGCCGAACGGCCGTTCGATCGACAACGCGGCCACGTCCACCCGCCCGCCGAACAGGTCCATCGACAGCCCGCCGTCGAAGTCGATGCGGTTGTCCGCATAGCGCACGATCGGGATACGCCCTTCCAGGCGGCCCTCGAATGCCGGCAGGTCGAGTGCCTTGGCGAGGGCGCCGATGTCGAGGGCCTCGAGCCACAGCTCGGTCTGCATGCGGAACCGGCCTTCGACCGAGGGCGGCTGCAGCATCAGGGCCTCGAACCCGATACGTCCCCCCAGGAGCGAAAACGCGACCGGCGCGCGCAGGCGCAGGCGTCCGTCGCCGCTGAGCAGGCTCCATGCGGCCGCATCGAAGGGCATGCCGTACAGCGCGCCTCCGCGCCAGGCGAAGGCACTGCGCACCGGCGCGTGGGCCGAGTACCGGATCGCGCCGTCGAGGCCATCGAGCCGGAAGCGCGCCTCGCTGTCGCCCACGTCGAGCGTGCGCAGCACGAGTCCGGCATCGCGCAACACGCCGTGCTCCAACGACAGCGTGGCCTCGAATCCGCCCTGGAGTGACAGCCCCGACAGGCCCGCCGGCCCCAGCCAGCCGGACAGATAGCGTGCGGGAAGCACACCGGCATCGGCGCTCACGGCGGTGAGATCGATGGCGGCGAGGTCGAGCGTCTCGGTCAGTCGCGCCGTGCCGTCGAGGACCAGCGCGGCGCCGTCGTTCCAGGCCAGACGCGGGAAATCCCAGCCGCCCCCGGGCGCGCGCACGGCATCGAGACCGAGGCCCACCGGGCTGTCGGGAAGTGCGAGATAGGCCGCGCCGAGAAGAACCTCGCCGCCGCGCAGCGCGCCGTCGAGCGTGAGCTCGGTGGCACCGTCGGACAGGCGCATCCGGAAGCGCAGATCGGCACCGAGTCCCGCACTGGCGATATCGCCGGCGTCGGATTCGAGCGCGAGGTCGGCAGCCGCAAGATGCCCGGCGATCTGCAATGGCGCCGCGTCCGGTGCGTCGATGTGCACCTCGCCGTCCAGGCGGCCGCCCCGCACCTGCCCGCCTGCCCAGCCCTGGCGCACCAGGGCCTCGGCCCATGCCGCCGGCACCTGGCGCAGATCGAGCGTGGTGCGCGCGGGCGAGCGCGCATCGCGGGCCAGCGCCAGACGTCCGCCGTCGCCGGTCAGCACCGCGCCGGTATGCGCCCCGTCCAGCTCGACCGCCAGCCGCAGGCTGCCTCCTTCCGCGCTGCGCAGCGCGCCGTCGCAGCGCCAGCGCACGTCGCCGGGCCTGCCGCCCGCCACGCGGCGCAGCGGGCATTGCCAGTCGACGTTCTCGAAGCGCCAGCCGAGTTCCCCGGCATCCACCCGCCCGGCCTGCAGCCGCAGCCGGCCTTCAGGCGCATCCGTCGGCCACTCCAGCGACACACGCACATCGTCCAGCACCGCGACCGGCGTGGTCACCCTCTCGATGCGCGCCCGCGCCCGCGGTTCGCCGGCCGCCTCCGCGCGCCAGGCCGGCATGGCGGCCAGCAACAGGGTTAGGATCGTCAGAAGGCGGAAGGACATCGCCGGAGAATACCCGTCCCGCAAGGAGCGCCCATGACCCGATTGCTGCTGGTCGAAGACGACCCCACCAGCCGGAACTTCCTGCTTGCCGCCGCTGCCGCGCTGCCCGCCGATGTGGAGGTGGCGGCCACGGTGGCGCAGGCCTACACCCGCGCCGCCAGGGGCGGCCACGACGCCTGGCTCATCGACGCGCAGTTGCCCGACGGCACCGGCGTCGGCCTGCTTGCGCAGTTGCGGCGCGACGGCCTCGAAGTACCGGCGCTGGCCCATACCGCGGCGCGCGAGAGCGATGCCCTGGACGCACTGCGCGCTGCCGGCTTCGTGCTGGCCGTGAGCAAACCGCTCAGCGCGGGCGCGTGGCAGGCCGCGATCCGTCGCCTGCTGGGCCCCACGCGGGCTGCCGACCGGCCTTCGCAGCCGTCGTCGGAGTCGCCGTCCGGCGCTGCGGTCTGGAACGCGGCCGCCGCACTTGCGGCCGTCGGCGGCGACGCCGCCAACGCCCAGGCGCTGCGTGCGCTGTTCCTCGGCGAGCTTCCCGGAACGCGGGACACCATCGTCCGCGCGAGCGAGACACAGGACCTGCCGGCGGTGCGCGCGGCCCTGCATCGGCTGCGTGCGGGCTGCGGCTTCGTCGGCGCCGACCGCCTCGGCACCGCGGCAGCGGCACTCCATGCCACGCCCGACTCCCGCGATGCCCTGCGTGCGTTCCGCGACGCCGTGCAGCGCACCCTGGAGGGCGGATGACCACGGCGCGCGCCGGCCTCGGAACCACCCATGGCCGGGGCGGCCCGCTCCGGTAGCCCGCGGCACGCTGCGCCGGCTCAGCGATCGCTGGCGTCGGTCGGCACCCTCATGTTGCGGACGAGCTGCGCGAAATCGAGGCCGCCGCGTTGCTCCAGTGCATCGAGGACGAAGCGGAACTGGAACCAGGCGTAGGACATCGGATCCGAGCCCAGTGCCTCGTAATTCGCATTGAAGTGCTCGGCCGCTGCCGCGCCCGGCGGTACGGGATCGGGCAAGCGCGCGGCCACAGGCGCCAGTACCCGATGCAGCTCGGCGAGATAGGCTTCGCCTTCGCGGGTCTGTCGCCAGAACGCCACCGCCAGCGCATTCGCCTCGGCCTCGTTCCGATAGTGGTCTGCATCGCGGAAGAATTCTTCGTTGGAGGTGTGTCCCCTGGCCTGCGCCTGGACCCAGTGCGCCGCTTCGTGGGCGATGAAGAACTGCTGGAAGAGCAGATCGAACAGCCGCCGCCCGGCTACGTCCCCGCCTCCCAGATGCATGAAGACCTCCTGCGTCGCAGGATCGAGCTCCTGCCACCACGGCAGGTAGATCGTGCGGGTATCGAAGCTCACCAGGATCAGTGCCGGCGTGTTCCGCACCTCGACCGCAACCGGCGCCAGGTCCAGCACCGCCGCGTCACGTGCCTGGCGCAGGACGTCCTCGACCACATCCGTGGCGCCTGCATGCAGCGCCGCCTTGTCGGCGTACTGGCAGCGACAGGCCTCGGCCCGGACGATGCCGCTGGGGAGGCCGAGACAGACAAGGAGGACGGCAAACAGGGAACGTGGCATGACGGTTACTCCGGGGAACGTATGGCGGGGATGCATCGTGCGGGCGGCGCCAGCCTTGACACGGTAGCCCTGGGCACCCAGCCTCGTCCTTCGAAATCCTGCTGTTCGTCGCCGCATGCTGCCGAGGGGAGCCCGATGCAGGCAGGCGTACCGATCGCCCAGATGAACAAGATTCCGCCGGGGATGGGGACGGCGCTGCTCGCCCGCGCCGAGTGGAGCTTCTGCGCGATGGAGCACTCGCGCATCGAGGCGACCCGCCTGGAAGCCCCGGGCCTGCCCTTCCATCACCTTGCGCTTCCCCTCGGCACGGCGGTACCGCGGATCGGCTTCCGGCTCCAGGGCCATGGCCAGGCGTTCACAGAACGAGACGAACTTTCGGTGATCGAGGCCGGCGTCGGCGGAGCGTCGTGGTGGGAAACCCCGCTGGAAGCCGCCTGTTTCTATTTCTCGACCGACGCTTTGGCCGCCGCGCTGGGGCCGGAAGTCGATGCGGCCGGCCACCGGCTGCGCAGCGGTCGACGACTCGACGCCCCGCTCGCCGTGCAGCTGCTGCACGCATTGCGCACGGACGCCGCGAATGGACAGCCGCACGGGACGCTGGTGGGCGATGCACTCTTCGTCGCCCTCGCGGCCGTGCTGGTACCGACCCCCACGCACCGGCGTGTCGGCGCGCGGACGGGATCGCGCGACTGGCGCGTGCGACGGGCGCTGGAGTACATCCACACGAATCTCGCGACCCGGCTCGATCTAGCGGCCATCGCCGCCGCGGCGTCGACCAGCCTCTTCCACCTCAGCCGCACCTTCCGCGTGACCATCGGGTGCTCGATCTGGCAGTACGTGCTGCGCGCCCGGGCCGAGCGCGCTCTGGTGGTGATGCGCGATCCGCGTTTGAGCCTGGCAGCGGTCGCACAGGCCGTCGGCTTCGACACGTATGCGGGTTTCGTGGCGGTCATCAGCCGCGAGTACGGACAGACCCCGGCCCGCCTGCGGCGCACGTTGACGAGTGCGCCTCACGGATAGCGTGGGAGGCGGGCTCGGCGGGTGTATGCGCGCTCTGGCGCCGGTCGGGACGTCGACAGGCGACGCATATTCGCGTCGCGACGGGCTCGAGCCGATGACGTGAGCGCGCGTTCGAACCTTCCGCCCCAAGCGGATCCCGGCGGCGTCCACCTGCTGCGAAGCTCGACAGGTCCAGTCGCCGCTCCAACCCGTGGGTCAGCGACCCGCCAGATCGCTGGCGAGCTCCCACGACTTCAGACCGCGCGGTCCCAGGTGGTGTGCGAGCACCGTGCGCAGGGCACGACGTAGGCCGGCGAGGTCCGCGCTGTCGGGCGGGGTGTCGCCGGCCGCGAGCGCCAGCAGGCCTTGGCCGGTGGCCGCTGCGTTGCGTTCGCCCGCACCGCTGTCCTGCCGGAGCCGCCGCGGACCATGCTCGGGGTCCAGGCGGTAGCGTGCGGCGGGATCGATCGGCTCGCCGTCGCCGTCGTGATCCAGGGCGAACCCCACGCCCAGCGCATCGAGCAGGTCGCGCTCGAACCGGCGCAGGGTCCAGGCCAGGCCTGTCGGGATGCGCAGGCGCTCGCGCACACGGGAATAGGCATCGAACAGCTCCGGCGCGGGATCCTGACGCGGCGCGAGGCGAAGCACCAGTTCGCAGACGTAGAAGCCCGCCAGCATCGCGTCGCCGCTCAGTCGCGGCGCCGCATCGAGTGCCTCGGCGCCGCGCAGCTGGGCGAGCTCACCGCGCAACACCACCGACAAGCGCACCAGCTGCAATGGCTGCAGGGCGGCGCGCAGCACATGGCGCTTCGGGCCCTGCACGCCGCGCGCCACGAGCCCGAGCCTGCCGTGGTCGCGGGTCAGCACTTCGACCAGAAGACTGGTCTCGCGCCACGGCCGCGCGTGGAGCACGTGGGCGGCCTGGTCCTCGATGCGCATGGGCCCGCGGGGCCTCAGCCGGCAGCGCCCATCCGGGCGAGAAACTCGGCCTCGGTCAGGCGTTCTCCGGCCTCGACGAAGGCGTACCAGTCGGGCTTGGCGTCGACGAAGATCTCCATCGTCAGAGTGGCGCCCGGCAGCGTCTCGAACAGGCCCGCCGCCACGTAATGCGCGTCGTCGGCGAGGCTCCGGTAAAACAGGTGGCTGCCGCACTGCGCACAGAACGCGCGTTCGGCCCACTCGGAGGACGCGAACCGCGACACCAGCCCCCCGCCCTGTTCGATCCGCAATCCGGGGCCGGCGTGGACCACCATGGCGGGGCCACCGCCCCAGCGCCGGCACATGCGGCAGTGGCAGACACTGATGCCGGCATCACCGGCCGGAATGCTGATGACCACGCTGCCGCACAGGCACTGCCCCTGGGCGCGCTGCTCAGTCGCCATAACCCAGCGCCTTGAGTGCGGCTTCGTCGTCGGACCAGCCCTCGCGCACGCGCACCCAGGTCTCGAGGAAGACCTTGGCGTCGAACAGACGCTCCATTCCGAGCCGCGCGCGGGTGCTGATCTCCTTCAGCCGGGTCCCTGCCTTGCCGATCACGATGGCCTTCTGGCCCTCGCGCTCGACCCAGATCACCGCGCCGATGCGCAGCATGGTGCCGTCGACGGTGAAGCTTTCGATCTCGACCGTCGTCGCATACGGCAGCTCGTTTCCGAGCTGGCGCATCAGTTGCTCGCGCACCAGTTCGCCGGCCAGGAACCGCTGACTCTTGTCGGTGATCTCGTCTTCGCCGTAGAGCGCCGCCTGGAGCGGCAGCAGCGGCAACACGGTGGCAACGAGCTGCGGCAGGCCGTTGCGCTTGAGTGCGGACAGCGGCACCACGCCGGCGAATTCGCGACCGCCGGTCACCGTCTGCAGGTACGGCAGCAACGCGGTCTTGTCCTTCATCCGGTCGATCTGGTTGACCACCAGCACCACCGGCACACCTGCGTCGCGCAGTGCTTCGAATGCCAGCGTGTCCTCGTCGTCCCAGCGCCCGGCCACGACCACCAGCAGCGCCGCGTCCACACCCTCGAGGGCGCCGCGCGCGGCCCGGTTCATGATCCGGTTCATCGCCCGCCTCTGTTCGCGGTGGATGCCGGGGGTGTCGACCAGCATCAGCTGGCCCTGCGGAAAGGTCGCGATGCCCAGCAGACGGTGGCGCGTGGTCTGGGGGCGATTGGAGACGATGCTGACCTTCGCGCCGACGAGCGCGTTGACCAGGGTGGACTTGCCGACGTTGGGTCGGCCGATCACGGCGACGAAGCCGGCGTGGTGGGACGTGGGGGTGCTCTCGGTCATGCCGGCATTCTACGGCTTGCCGCGGGGGGCGCGCCGGAACGCGGGCGTCGTGGCTCAGCGCACGCCGTCGAGCTGGCCGATCACGCCTTCGGCCGCGCGCTGTTCAGCGGCGCGGCGCGAGCTGCCCTGCCCGTCCGCGTGCACCGCGCCGTCGCCCAGCGCGCAGCGCACCAGGAACACCTTGGCGTGTTCTTCTCCGCTCTCGCCGAGCAGTTCGTACTGGGGCAGCGGACGCTGGCGCGCCTGCAGCCATTCCTGCAGGCGGGTCTTCGCATCCTTCGTGACCTGGCCGCTGGCCAGCACCGCGATGGTGCGGTCGAACAGCGGAAGCACGACGTTGCGGCAGCCGTCCAGACCTGCATCGAGGTACACGGCGGCGATCAGCGCCTCGAGCGCGTCGGCCAGGATCGAATCGCGACGATGTCCGCCGGACTTCATCTCGCCGGGGCCCAGTACCAGACGGGCCCCGATCTCGAGCTCGCGGGCCACGGCCGCCAGCGAGGATTCACGCACCAGCTCCGCGCGGGCGCGGGTGAGCGTGCCTTCGTCGGCGGTGGGCCAGCGTGCGTAGAGCGCTTCGGCGATCAGCGCGCCGAGAATGGCGTCGCCGAGGAACTCGAGCCGCTCGTTGTGCGGTGCGCCGGCACTGCGATGCGTCAGCGCCTGCACCAGCAGGGCGGGATCGCGGAACACGTGCCCCGCGAACCGCCCCTGCTGCCGGTCACACGCCGTCGCCACCGCGGCGCAGCATCTGCGTGGCGTGGAACTTGCCCACGACGTCGAGATTGCCGATCAGCGGACGGCGCACCTCGTACTGCACGTCCATCTGCCAGCCGTTGTCGACGCGGCGGATCTTGACGTTCTGCGGCTTCACGTTCTCCGAATAGCTGATGTAGAGCCGGCGGAAGAACAGATCCTGGATGCGCGCAGGATCGGAGGCCGCCACGCCCGACTCGTTGGCGAGCCCCTTCAGTGCGGATTTGACGCTGTAGTACTCGGAGTACATCGGAAACAGCTTCATGCCCACATAGGCGAAGAAACCGATGACCGCCAGCACGATGATGAAGCCCAGCAGGGTGATGCCGCGTTGCGTGCGTCTCATGGAACGTCCCCTCGAAAACCGGCCTGCCGCCGGCGGCTCAGCGGATCGGATTGCCGATCCTTCCCCAGTCGACCCAGCCCGGCGCGGCGGTATCGACGTTCATCCAGATCAGGAACGCCTTGCCACGCAGCTGGGTCTCGGGAAGCGTACCCCAGAAGCGGCCGTCGTCGCTGCGGTCACGGTTGTCGCCCATCACGAAGTAATGGCCCTGCGGCACGTGGAAGGTGCCCTCGCCGAGGTGGAACGGCGCGGCCTGGTCGATATGCAGGATCTCGTGGCGTCGGTCCGGCATCTGCTCGGCATAGAGCGAGGCCCCGGTCATCTCGGCGCCGCGGCCCACGCCCTCGTAGGTGGCGAGGCGCTCGTAGCCGAAGGCGACCTCGTTGACGAAGACCTGATTGTCGCGGAATTCGATGGTGTCGCCGGGCAGGCCGATCACGCGCTTGATCCAGTCCTGGTCGGGGTGCTGGGGCGGGCGGAACACCACCACGTCACCGCGCTCGGGCGCGCCGATGTCGACGACCTTCCGGTTGGTGATCGGCAGGCGGATGCCGTAGCTGAACTTGTTGACCAGGATGAAGTCGCCGATCAACAGCGTCGGCATCATCGAGCTGGAGGGGATCCGGAACGGCTCGGCGACGAAGCTGCGCAGGATCAGGACCACGATCAGCACCGGAAAGAAGGCGCGCGAGTAGTCGACCAGCACCGGCTCGCGGGCCTCGATCAGGCCGCCGCGACGTGCGCGCCGCTTGGCCAGGAACAGCCTGTCCAGCAGCCAGATGACGCCGGTGAGCAGCGTCAGCACGACCAGCGCGGTCTCGAACCATTTCATGCAGGATCCTCGGAAGAACTCGGACGGGCCGGGGCGGCGGCCGGCGCTATCAAACCACGAATCAGGAGTCGCGGGAGGTGCTGAGCACGGCGAGGAAGGCCTCCTGCGGAATCTCGACGCGGCCCACCTGCTTCATGCGCTTCTTGCCTTCCTTCTGCTTCTCGAGGAGCTTCTTCTTGCGCGAGATGTCGCCGCCGTAGCACTTGGCGAGCACGTTCTTGCGCATCGCCTTGACCGTGGTGCGCGCGATCACCTGCGAGCCGATCGCCGCCTGGATCGCCACATCGAACATCTGCCGCGGGATGAGCTCCTTCATCTTCTCGGTGAGCTCGCGGCCCCGTCGGTCCGCATGCTGACGATGCACGATCAGCGACAGTGCATCGACTTTGTCGCCGTTGATCAGCGTGTCCACGCGCACGAACGGCCCGGCCTGGAAGCGCAGGAAGTGGTAGTCCAGCGACGCGTAGCCGCGGCTGACCGACTTCAGCTTGTCGAAGAAATCCAGCACCACCTCGGCCATCGGCAGTTCGTAGGCGATCTGCACCTGGCTGCCCATGTAGGTGATGCCGATCTGGCTGCCGCGCTTCTCCTCGCACAGGGTGATCACGTTGCCGACGTAATCGGGCGGTGTGAGCACGTTGGCGCGGATGATCGGCTCGCGGATCTCCTCGATCTGGTTCGCCGGCGGCAGCTTGGCGGGATTGTCGAGGCTGACCACCTCGCCGTCGGTGCGCAGCACTTCGTAGATCACGGTGGGCGCGGTGCTGATCAGATCGAGGTTGTACTCGCGCTCCAACCGCTCCTGCACGATCTCCATGTGCAGCATGCCGAGGAAGCCGCAGCGGAAGCCGAAGCCCATCGCCTCGGAGCTCTCGGGCTCGAACCGGAGCGCGGCATCGTTGAGGCGCAGCTTGTCGAGCGCCTCGCGCAGCGACGGATAATCCTCGGCATCGATCGGGAACAGGCCTGCGAACACGCGCGGCTGCATTTCCTGGAACCCGGGCAGCGCTTCGGGTGCGGGGTCGGCCTGCAGCGTCAGGGTGTCGCCGACGGGGGCGCCGTGCACATCCTTGATGCTCGCGTTGATCCAGCCCACTTCGCCCGCGCGCAGGGCCTTGGTTTCCTTGCGCTTGGGCGTGAACACGCCGACCTTGTCGACCTGGTGCCAGCGCCCGGTCGACATCACCTGGATCTTGTCGCCCGGCTTGATCTCGCCCTGCATGACGCGAACCAGCGACACCACGCCCAGGTAGTTGTCGAACCAGGAATCGATGATCAGGGCCTGCAGCTTGTCACTGCCGCGATCCGCCGGCGGCGGGATGCGCTGCACGATCGCCTCGAGCACCTCGACCACGTTCAGGCCGGTCTTGGCGCTGACCGCCACCGCGTCCTCGGCGTCGATGCCGATCACGGCCTCGATCTCCGCCTTCGCGCGTTCGATGTCGGCCGTGGGCAGATCGATCTTGTTGAGCACCGGCACCACTTCCAGGCCCTGCTCGATCGCCGTGTAGCAGTTGGCGACCGATTGCGCCTCCACGCCCTGTGCCGCGTCGACCACCAGCAGCGCGCCTTCGCACGCCGCCAGGGACCGGCTGACCTCGTAGCTGAAGTCGACGTGGCCGGGGGTGTCGATGAAGTTCAGATGGTAGACCTGGCCATCGCGCGCGGTGTACGGCAGCGACACCGACTGCGCCTTGATGGTGATGCCGCGCTCGCGCTCGATCGGATTCGAGTCGAGCACCTGCGCCTCCATCTCGCGGGCCTGGAGGCCGCCGCACAGCTGGATGATGCGGTCGGCCAGGGTCGACTTGCCGTGGTCGACGTGGGCGATGATGGAGAAATTGCGGATGTTCCGCATCGAATCGTGGGTCATGGGCGGCGGCCGGGCCGTCGTCGAAAAGATAACGGGCGATTATCGCATAGCGCCCCGCTGCGGCGCGCGCGTCGTCGCAGGCCGTCAACGCAGCGGTCCGCGACGGGACGCCCCGCCGCGGACCCTGGGGCTCCGCGCTGGTGCTCCGGGCGGAGCCGGGATCAGCGCTCGCCGGTGGCCGGGACAGTCACCGCTCGGTACTGGGTGGCGCCGCCGCGGCCGCGCACGAGCAGCATCACCGTGTCGCCCGGCTTGACGTCGCGCAGGGCACGATCGAGCGCCGCCGCGCTGCCGACCGGCGTGCGCCCCACCCGGAGCACGACGTCGCCCGTGGCGATGCCGGCGCTGGCGGCCGCGCCGCGTCCGGCGTTTGCGATCAGCACGCCTTCTCCATCCTCGAGGCCGAACTGGCGCCGCTGCGCGACGTCGAGGTCGCGACCGACGAGACCGAGCGCGTTGGTCGCGGGCGCGGCGGCTCCCGACTGCGGCCGCTCGGCGCGGGCGGGCGTCGACGCGCCCGGCGAATCGAGGGCGGTCAGGGTAACGTCGAAGTCGCGCGTGCGCCCCTCTCGGAACACCTGCAACTTCATCCGCGTGCCCGGGGCCCGGCTGCCCACCAGCGGCGGCAACTCGCTCGAGTTGTTGATCTGCGTGCCGTCCACCGCGCGGATCACATCGCCCGGCTCGATGCCGGCACGCTGCGCGGGGCTTCCGGCCAGCACCTCCTGCACCAGGGCCCCGCGGGTGTCGGGCAGGGAGAAGCCGGCCGCCGCCTCCGCCGTCACGTTCGACACCTGCACGCCGAGCGACCCGCGCTGCACGCTGCCCGTGGTCTTGATCTGTTCGGCGACATTGGAGGCCACATCGATCGGAATCGCGAAGCTCACCCCCATGTAGCCGCCCGAGTTGCTGAAGATCTGCGAGTTGATGCCGATCACCTCGCCCGCGACATTGAGCAGCGGGCCGCCCGAGTTGCCGCGGTTGATCGGCACATCGGTCTGGATGAAGGGCACGTAGCGCTGGTTGGCGTAAGGGTTGGAACGCTGCACGGCGCTGACGATGCCGGCGGTCACCGACTGCTCGAAACCGAACGGCGAGCCGATCGCGACCGCCCACTGGCCTGGCTTGACCGCAGTTGCGTTTCCATAGCGCAGCATCGGCAGCCCGGTGGCATCGATCTTCAGGACCGCAACATCCGACTCGGCGTCACTGCCGACGATCGTGGCGACGAACTCGCGCCGGTCCGACAGGCGCACCTTGACCTCGTCCGCGCCATCGATGACGTGATGGTTGGTGAGCAGGTAACCGTCGGCGGAGATCAGAAAACCGGTGCCCATCGAGACACCGCGCGGGGCCGCGCCCGGGGCACCCGGAGCACCGGGCTGCCCCGGGAACTCGAAACCGGGGCCGAAAAACCGGCGGAAGATCTCCGGAATCTGCGCATCGTCCGGCATCTGCTGGCCGCGTGTCTGGCGCGCGCCCATCGTGGTCTCGATGCTGACCACGGCCGGCCCGACCCGCTCCACCAGACGGGTGAAATCAGGTAGGCCGCTGACCAGCGGCGCCTGCGGAGTGGACGACACCGTGGTCGCACTGTCGGCCTGGGTGGCCTGGCCGGACTGCGCGGTCGCGACAGGCAGTACCAACGCGGTCGTCGCCGCGGACAGGACCGCGACCAGGGACACCGCGAGCAGGGATTTCTTCATCGACGTCATCTGCATCACTCGGAATCGGCAAGAAAAGAACGGGGCGTGGACCACCGCGCGTCGCGGACTGCGCATCCGCCGGCGCAGGCATCGACACGCGGGTTCAGGGTGACTGCGGACGGACAGCCTCTCCGCTCGGCTCGACCGGAAAACTCGGCAGCACGCTGCTGCCGGCCGGCGTCGGGTCGCTCCAGGACGGCGCCGCGAAGCCGTCGCCGTAGCGCACGCTGAAACTGCTGTCCGCGGTCAGCGACGATGCGCGCGGCCACGGCCGGGCCACGCCGTCGACGGCACCCAGTGTCGACGACGCAATCGACGCCGAGACGAGCGATCCGGCCGGAGCGAATGCGCGCCCGGTCCCGCCGGACGACGCGCCGGGCACGGCTGCAAGCTCGACGTCGCGTACCGCACGCTCCTGGGCGCCACGCAGGGCGGCCCGCTGCGATTGGGCGCGTGTCGAGCGCTCGGTGCCGGTGCGCCGCTGCATTGCAGCCGTTGCCACCGCACCGGCCGCCACGACGCCGGCACCGGCATCCGCGTTCGACACCATCAGTGCCGAGGCATCGGCGGTGGCATCGGCAGGCACGGGCAGGGGCGCGGGCGACGCATCGGCGAGAACGCCCGCGGGCGCCTCGCCGGGCGTGTCCTGCAGGCCGCCGGGGCGTCCGACGAACAATGCCACCAGTGCCACAGACGCAGCCAGGGCGGCGCCACCGCCCCAACGCAGCAGCCGTGGGCGTGCGCGCCGCGCCGTCCCGGTCGCCGCCACCGCGGCTGCGCCATCCGCCGCGATGCCCGCCGCGATGCGGTCGGCGAAATCGACCGGCAACAGCGAAACGCGGCGGCCGCGCAGCACGTCACCGCAGACCTGCCAGCGCTCGAAGCACTGGGCGAGTTCGGCGTCGTGCTGCAGGCGGCGACGCAGGAACCGCGCCTGGTCCTGCGGCAGCTCGCCGTCGAGCATCGCCGAAAGCTGCTGGCGGTGGTACCGCTCGAGCTTGTCCGGATCAGGCGCGATCTGCAGGGTGTCGATGTCGTCGGATGGGCTCATCGGGTCACGCGCTCCACAAGTCGTTCGTTGTCCATCAGGGGTCTGAGCTCGCGATCGATCGCGTCGCGTGCGCGGAAGATCCGCGAACGCACGGTGCCGATCGGGCAGCCCATACGCTCGGCGATCTCCTCGTAGCTGAGGCCGTCGACCTCGCGCAGGTTGATCGCCACCCGCAGTTCCTCGGGCAGGGCTTCGACCGCACGGACCACCGTTTGTTCCAGTTGCTGCCGCATCAGTTCGCGCTCGGGGGTGTCGCTGTCGCGCAACCGCATGCCGCCTTCGAACTGTTCGGCGTCGTCGATGTCGACGTCGTCGGTCGGTGGCCGGCGGTTGTGCGCGACGAGGTGGTTCTTGGCGGTGTTCACCGCGATCCTGTGCAGCCAGGTATAGAACTGCGCGTCGCCGCGAAAGCTGCCGATCGCCCGGTAGGCGCGGATGAACGTCTCCTGGGCGACGTCCTGGACCTCGCTCCAGTCGGCGACGTAACGACCGATCAGCGCCGCGATCCTGTGCTGGTGCTTGCGCACGAGCAGGTCGAATGCCGCGGTGTCGCCGCGCTGCACACGTCTGACCAGTTCCTCGTCCAGATCCAAGCGCTCCTGGCTGTCGCGTTCCTCGGCCATCGAGCCGGGTCTCCTTGATCGGGCCCGGCCTGGCACGGGCATTGGGACAGGCGATCGCGCGAAAAGTTCCGTCACGACGGGTGTGGCATGGTCCGCCGCTCCGCCGGTATTCCTTGGGGCGCGGCCCGCGCCTCGCAAGTCGCGGCATGCGGCCGGCCGTTTCAAGCGCCGATTTGACGCCGCCGAAGCATCCTCGGGATCATAGGCGGATTCCCATACCCTAACGGATGGTGCCGTATGTACGCAGGCCTCGACGGGCTCCGCTTCAGCCACTGGCATGCCCAGCCGCGCGAGGACGGTGTGCTCATGCTGTCGCTCGACCGCGCCGGCGAGTCGGTCAACACCTTCGCCCAGGACGTGCTCATCGAGCTCGACGCCCTGCTCGAGCGGCTGGCGCTCGATCCGCCGAAGGCCCTGGTCATCCGTTCTGCGAAGGCCAAGGGCTTCATCGCGGGCGCCGATATCCGCGAGTTCCAGGCGTTCGACGCGAAGGGCACCATCGGCGATTCGATCCGGCGCGGGCAGATGGCGTTCCAGCGCCTCGCCGAACTCCCCTGCCCGACCGTAGCCGCGATCCACGGCTTCTGCATGGGCGGCGGCACCGAGATCGCGCTGGCCTGCGACTATCGCGTCGCCAGCAGCGATGCCTCGACGAAAATCGGGCTGCCCGAGGTCAAGCTCGGCATCTATCCGGGCTGGGGGGGCAGCGTGCGCCTCCCCCGTCTCGTGGGCGCGCCGGCTGCGTTCGACATGATGCTGACGGGTCGGGCGCTGCCGGCGAAGGCTGCGCGCGGCATCGGCCTGGTCGACAAGGTGGTGGAGCCGACACTGCTGGTAGATGCGGCCGTGGCGCTGGCCCTGAAGGGCACGGTGCGCCCGCTCAAGCAGCGTGCCCTGGGCTGGGCCACCAATACCTGGCCGGTCCGTCAGGCACTCGCGCCGATGCTGGTCAAGCAGGTCGCGCGCAAGGCGAAGAAGGCCCATTACCCGGCGCCCTACGCGATGGTCGAGACCTGGCGGCGGAGCTCGGGCGACACCCGCGCACTGCTGGCCGCGGAACGCAAGTCCGTGGTCAAGCTGGCCGGCACGTCGACCGCGCGCAATCTCACGCGGGTGTTCTTCCTGATGGAACGTCTGAAGGGCCTGGGCGGAAAATCCACCGCGGACCATCCGCCGGTGCGCCGGGTGCATGTGGTCGGTGCCGGCGTCATGGGCGGCGACATCGCGGCGTGGTCGGCCTACAAGGGTCTCGAGGTGACCCTGCAGGACCGCGAGCAGACCTTCGTCGACAAGGCCCAGGCACGTGCTGCGACGCTGTTCGAGAAGAAGGTGCGCGACCCGGCCAAGCGGCCGGACGTGGCCTCGCGGTTGCGCTCGGATCTCGCCGGCGACGGCATCGCGGAAGCCGATCTGGTGATCGAGGCCATCATCGAGAACGCGGAGGCCAAGCGCGCGCTCTATGTCGAGCTTGAACGGCGCCTCGGTCCCCATGCGCTGCTCACCAGCAACACCTCGTCTATCCCGCTCGACGAACTCGCCGCCCATGTGCAGCGGCCGGCGCAGTTCGCGGGCCTGCACTATTTCAATCCCGTCGCCTCGATGCCTCTGGTGGAGATCGTGCATCACGACGGCGTCGACGAGACCACCGTGCAGCGCCTGGCGGCGTTCTGCAAGGCGATCGACAAGTTGCCTGTGCCGGTTGCCGGCACCCCCGGATTCCTGGTCAACCGCCTGTTGTTCCCGTACATGCTCGAGGCCGCCACTGCCTATGCGGAAGGCATTCCCGGCGCGGTGATCGATCGCGCCGCGGTGAACTTCGGCATGCCGATGGGGCCGATCGAGCTGATCGACACCGTGGGCCTGGACATCGCCTCCGGCGTCGGACGCGAACTGGCGCCGTTTCTCGGGCTGCAGATCCCGGCGTCGCTCGCCACGCCGCCGGAGGCCGGCAAGCGCGGCAAGAAGGATGGCCAGGGCCTGTATGCCTGGGAGAACGGCAAGGCCAAAAAGCCCGAGGTGCCGAAGGACTACCGCGCGCCGGAGGATCTCGAGGACCGTCTGGTGTTGCCCCTGCTCAACGAGGCCGTCGCCGCCCTCCACGACGGCGTGGTGGCCGATGCGGATCTGCTCGACGCCGGAGTGATCTTCGGCACCGGCTTCGCGCCCTTCCGCGGCGGCCCGGTGCAATACATCCGCGACACCGGCGTCGAGGTGCTGCTCGAGCGCCTGCGTGCGCTTCAGGCGCGTCACGGCGAGCGTTTCGCGCCGCGTCCCGGCTGGGATGCACCCGCGCTGCGAGCGGACGTGACCGCAGCGCCCACTGCAGGCTGAGGCATCCGGCGCGTGACCCCGCTGCGTCGCGTGCCGGCCAGGCGCGTCGATGCGGGCGGGCCGGGGCCGCGTTCCCACCGTGGCCGCACGTCGCGCATGCGCCGCGCTCTGTGATGGCGCGCCGCGCGCACCGCCGGCGCCCGGGCGATCGTTGCCCGGCACCGTGCGGAGTCGTCTCGAACCGTCCGCCTCGAGATTCGCCCGGGGGACGCCGCACGTGGCGGTCACCGCCGCGGCGCCGCCGCCTCACTCACATCGTGTGGGTCGGCTTCTCGGACGTCAGCGTGCCGGCCAGCAGGGTCTCGATGCGTCCCTTCACCGCCTCGCCCTCGGGCGTGTCGGCGAACTGCACCCCGACACCCGCCGTGCGGTTGCCCTGGGCCCCGGCCGGCGTGACCCAGACCACCTTGCCCGCGGTGGGCAGCCGGTCGCTGGATTCGGGGAGCGTGAGCAGCAGGAAGACCTCGTCGCCGAGGAAATAGCGCTTGGGCGTCGGCACGAAGATGCCGCCCTGTTTGAGATAGGACATGTACGCGTTGTACAGCGCCGTCTTGTCCTTGACGGCCAGGGACAGGATGCCCTGGCGCGCGCCAGCTCCGGTTGCACTCATCGCTCGATTCCCAGCATGTGAAGTCAGTGGCGCGCGGCACTGGCACGCCAGGCCAGCAGCAGTTCGACGATCGCAAGGTCGGACCTGACGGTCGTTCTCAGCAGATCGCGCGTGCGATTGGCCGCATCGAACCACTCGGCCAGCTTCGCGATTCCCACAGGGTCGGTCAAGCCGGCGGCGCGTGCGCGCACCAGATCCGCGGCGTGGCGCAGACGCAATGCGGCATGGTCGTCGCCGGCCCAGCGCTGCGCGGTGGCCACGACGGCGAGTTCGTTGCGGGCGATTCCAGCGAGATCCTTCTCGACCTCCCGGCGCAGCTGCATGCCGCCCGATTCGAGCCAGTCGGCGGCCAGGCCCGGATGTCCGTGCGCGGCGTCCAGTGCCTCGGCCGCATCGCGTTCCCGATGACCCTGCCGCGTCAGCCACGCCAAGGCCTCGTCGCGCGGCGGCAGACGGAACTCGATGCGCTGGCAGCGGCTGCGGATCGTCGCCGGCAGCCGGGCGGGACTCGCGGCGACCAGCCACAGGTGCCGGCCCGGTTGGGGCTCTTCCAGTGTCTTGAGCAGTGCATTGCAGGCGGCATTGTTCACCGCGTCGGCCGGATCGACGATCGCGACCTGCGCGCGCCCGTACTGCGGCGTCAGCGACAGCTTCTGCGACAGCTCGCGGATCTGTTCGATGACGATCTCGCTGCGCAGCTTGCTGCCGTCCCGGGTCGGCCCGAACGAGACCAGATGGAAATCGGGATGGGTCCCGGCCGCCAGCAGCTGCGAGGACCGCGCGTCGCCCGCGGCGCCCAGAATGTGCGCGGCCAGCGCTTCGGCGACCGTGCGCTTGCCGAGCCGCGCGGGACCGCAGAACAGCAGCGCGTGACCGAGGCGCTGCGCCTCGAGGGTCTCGCGCGTGCGGTCCAGCATGCGCTGCTGCCAGGGCGCGAACGCCGGGGCGCCCGCGCTCATGCCGGCGTCCGCAGCGTCGAGACGGCCCGTACCGCATCCGCGGCGACCTCGGCCGGTGGTCGTGCGGCGTCGATGACGCGGATGCGCGCCGGATGCTCGGAGGCGCGCTGCAGGAACGCGGCACGGACACGCTCGAAGAACGCGTCCTGTTCGGCCTCGATCCGGTCGGGCGCGGCACCGCGTCCGCGCGCGCGCGCCCGGCCCTCGTCCACGCCCACATCGAGCAGCAGGGTCAGGACGGGCTCGATACCGACGAAGCCATCGTCGAGTGCGGCGATGCGTTGCGGATCGATCCCCCGACCGCCGCCCTGGTAGGCATAGCTGGAATCGGTGAAGCGATCGCTGATCACCCAGGCACCGCGGCTCAGGGCCGGCAATACCGTCTCGTGGACGTGCTGCGCGCGGGCCGCGAACATCAGCAGCAGCTCGGTCTCGGCGCTGGCCGGCTCGTGCGAGGGATCGAGCAGCAGGCCACGGATCAGCTCGGCCAGCGGTGTGCCCCCCGGCTCCCGCGTGCACACGACCTCGTCGCCGTCGAGCGCGAGCGCGTCGCGCACCGCGCGCAGCACCGTGGTCTTGCCCGCGCCCTCGCCGCCCTCGATCGAGACGAACCTCGGATACGTGCGCAGGGTCACTCGTCGCCGCTCCCGGTGGCGGCCTCGATCTCCACCTCGTTCGGCGGCGCGGTGTCGTCGCCCGCCGCGGCCGCGGCGTCCGCACCACGCGCTGCACTGCCGCCGCCGAACCGTGCGCGGTAGCGGCGCACGTATTCGCGCACGGCGACATTGTGTTCGGCATAGGTGCGCGAGAACACGTGTCGCCCGCTGCCGTCGCCGACGGCCACGAAGTACAGCGCGTCGCCATCGGCCGGGTGGGTGGCCGCCTCGATCGCGGCCGCGCCGGCCATCGCGATGGGCGTCGGCGGCAGGCCGTCGCGGGTGTAGGTGTTGTAGGGGGTATCGGTCTGCAGGTCGCTGCGGCGGATGTTGCCGTCGTAGGCGGTGCCCATGCCGTAGATCACGGTGGGGTCGGTCTGCAGGCGCATGCCGAGCTGGAGCCGCCGATTGAACACGCCGGAAATCTGCGGCCGCTCGGCGGCCACGCCGGTTTCCTTCTCGATAATGGACGCCAGGACCAGGGCCTGTTCGCGATCCTCCAGCGCAAGCCCGGCCGCGCGCGATGCCCAGGCGCGGTCGAGCGCGGTCTCCAGCGCGGTGTTCGCGCGGCGCAGCAGATCGATGTCGCGGTCGCCCCGCGTGTACAGATACGTCTCGGGCAGAAAGCGGCCCTCCGGATGCACGCCCTCACGGTCGAGCGCCGCCATCAGCGCAGCGTCGTCCATGTCCGCGATCGTCTGCACCAGCGGCTCGGCGCGCGCGAGCGCCGCGCGCAGCTCGCGGATGTTCCAGCCTTCGACGATCGTGAAGCGATGGCTGATCACCTTCCCGTCGCGCATCCGCACCAGCAGCTCACGCGGGGTCACCGAGGGATCGAGCGGATACTCGCCGACCTGGATGCGTGCATCCGCGCCGAGCTGCCGCGCCAGTGCGCGCCATTCGAGCGCATGTCCCTCGACGATGCCGGCCTCGCGCAAGCGGCCGAGCACGCGCTGGAACGAGTCGCCGCGCTCGACGACGAAGGTCTGTCCGGCCTCCAGACCGGTCAGCGGCTCGTCGGCGAAACCGGTATAGCGCTCGAACAGCAGGTATGCGGCGCCGGCCAGAGCCAGGGCGGCCAGCAGCAGGACCAGGCCGATCGCACGGCCACGGCGTTTCAGGGGTTCGGTCATGGGCGGCAGCAGCCGTCGGGATCGGAACAGGGTCCGCAGGATACCGTGGCGGCCCGGGAGCGTCGCGAACGGCAGGCGCCGCGTGCGTCATCACCGCGCCTCACCCGGAAAGGCCCAGCGCGCGCAGCGTGCCGCGGGCCTTGGCCCGGGTTTCGTCCAGTTCGCGCTGCGGATCGGAGTCGGCCACGATGCCCGCGCCGGTCCGGAAGCGCACCTCGCGGCCCTCGATCTCGGCACTGCGGATCAGGATATTGAGATCGAGGTCGCCGTCGCGGTTGAGCCAGCCCATCGCGCCGGTGTAGGCGCCACGGCCCTGCCCTTCCAGCTCGGCGATGATCTGCATGCACCGCACCTTCGGGCAGCCGGTGATCGTGCCGCCGGGAAACACCGCGGCGACGATCTCGCCGGGGGTGGCATCGGCGCGCAGCCGGCCCCGGACATTGCTGACGATGTGATGCACGTGCGCGTAGCTCTCCACACCCATCAGTTCGTCTACCTCCACCGACCCCGGCAAGCAGACCCGCCCGAGATCGTTGCGCTCCAGGTCCACCAGCATCACGTGTTCGGCGCGCTCCTTGGGATGGCCGACCAGCTCGCCGATGCGCACCGCGTCGTCGTCGCCGTCGAATCGCGCGCGCGTGCCGGCGATGGGCCGGGTTTCGACGACATCGCCACACACCGCGACCAGTCGCTCGGGCGACGCGCTGGCCACCGCCCAGCCATCGCCGGCGAAGAGGCCGGCAAACGGCGCCGGATTGTGCTGGCGCAGGCGCGCGTAGAGGGCGGCGGGATCGAGCGGCGCCTCGAAGCGGGCACGCCATCCCCGCGACAGGTTGGCTTGGAACACGTCGCCGGCGGCCAGGTACTCGAGAACGCGATGCGTCCCGTCCAGGAAGCGCAGGTCGGCATCCTCGTCGAGGCGCGAAGGCGCAGCCCATGCAGGGAGGGCGCCGCGCCCGCCTGCGGCGACATCGGCGAGCAGCGCATCGAGCAGCGCGGCATGGGCCTCTTCCGCCACGGCCACGCATTCGCCGCTGCCGTGGTCGCGCAGGATCGCCGCAGGACACCGGCGCGCCACCGCCACCGGCAGGCCGCCGGGCGCATCGGGCAACGCCAGCACCGGCTCCACCTGACGCGCCAGCTCGTAGCCGAGAAACAGCGCCCAGCCCCCGCGGAACGGCCAGCGCGACGCGCAGCGCTCGACGCGGACGGCCTGCCACGCGGCATCCAGCGCGTCGAGGAATCCACCGTCCACCGCCCCGCCCTGCGCATCACGGGTCACCCCGTCCGCGCCCAGCGTCAACCGCGCACCGTCGGCTGCCAGCAGGAGATCCCACCGCGCGTGCGCGGGGCCGTGCGCCACAGACTCGAGCAGCATGGGATAGCGCTGCGGCGCCGCGCGATGCAACGCCAGCAGGTCGAGATCGGCAGGCAGTGGCCGTGTGATCAGCATGTCGCAGCGGCGCCCGCGCCACGACGCGCGCGGTGCGCGGCCAGGGTCGGCAGGCCGGCGCTCACGGCCAGCGGCACCGGGCGTCCGCGTCGCTCAGCGCGTCGAGGTCCTCGACGAAGCCGACCCGGCGGCCGTCGGTCGCGATGTACTCCAGACCGTAGGTGCGCGCACCCTGGGTCTCCAGGACGTAGCGGCCACCGGGCACGGCGTCCACGATCTCGAGCCAGGTGCTGCGGAAGGTCGACGGGCGACCGGGATACGTCTCGATCTCGTCGCTGGCGAGCAGGACCAGGGGGATCGCGCCGCTGCCGCGTGCGTAACGTGCATAGCCGCCGTGGAACGCGGAGTCACGGAGCCAGGTCAGCTCGAGCCGGATCGGGGCCGTCGCCGGGCCGCCGACGTAACACCGTCGCTGGACGTCGACCCCGTCGACCGCACCCGCGAGGCCCGGCAGCAGCGCGCACGCCAGCCCGAGCGCAGCCCGGACGGCGCGTCCCGGTTGCCGGCCCGCATGCCGGCGCGGAAAGACGCCGCCCGCCATCAGGCGTCGAGCTCGGTCCAGCGCAGGTAGGCGGCATTCAATGCCTCCTGCGCCTTCTGCAGCGCGGCGCCGTGGGCGGTGATGGCCGCCGCGTCGCGCTGGTAGAACGCCGCGTCGTTCATTTCGGCGGTCATCTCCGCGACGCGGGTTTCCAGCGATTCGATCAGGGCCGGCAACTGGTCCAGTTCGCGCTGGTCCTTGTAGCTGAGCTTGCGTCTGGGCGCGGTCGGCTCGGCGACCGGCGCGGGGATCGCAGGTGCCACGGGTGCGGGGGAAGGCGCGGCCGCCGCGGTCGTGCCCGCCACGCCCGGCGCGGGCCGCTGGCGCAACCAGTCCTGGTAACCACCGATGTACTCGCCGACGTGGCCATCGCCCTCCATCACCAGGGTCGAGGTCACGACGTTGTCGAGAAAGTCCCGGTCGTGGCTGACCAGCAGCAGCGTGCCGGGGTAGTCGGCCAGCAGCTCTTCCAGCAGTTCCAGCGTCTCCACATCCAGATCGTTGGTGGGTTCGTCCATCACCAGCAGATTCGACGGCTGGGCGAACAGTTTGGCGAGCAGCAGGCGGTTCCGCTCGCCGCCCGAGAGCCGGGTGATCGGCGCGCGCGCGCGCTCGGGCGTGAACAGGAAATCCTGCAGATAGCCGATCACGTGCTTGCGCGCGCCGTTGATCTCGACGAAATCCTGGCCTTCGGCCACGTTCTCCAGCGCATTCCAGTCCTCGCGCAGGGTGGCGCGGTACTGGTCGAAGTAGGCGATCTGCAGCTGGGTGCCACTGCGTACCTCGCCGCGCTGGGGCGCGAGTTCGCCGAGCAGCAGTTTGAGCAGCGTGGTCTTGCCGGTGCCGTTGGCGCCGATCAGGCCGATGCGGTCGCCGCGGAAGATCGTGGTGGAGAAGTTGTCGATCAGCCTCCGCTCGCCGAAGCCGAACGAGACGTCCTTCAATTCGACCACCTTCTTGCCCGACGCGTTCGCCTGCGCGGCGGCCATGCGGACGTTCCCGGTCAGGTCACGGCGGGCCGCACGTTCCAGCCGCATCGCCTCGAGCCTGCGCACCCGCCCTTCGTCGCGCGTCCGACGGGCCTTGATGCCCTGGCGGATCCAGGCTTCCTCCTGGGCCAGCATCTTGTCGAACCGCGCCTGCTCCTGGGCCTCGGCATTCAGCCGCTCCTCGCGGCGGCGCACGTAGTTGGCCCAGTCGCCGGGCCAGCTGGTGAGCTGGCCGCGGTCGATCTCGACGATCCGCGTCGCCAGCGCACGCAGGAAGCGCCGGTCGTGGGTGACGAACACGATCGCGCCGGCCCACTGCTTGAGGAAGCCCTCGAGCCAGTCGATCGCGGCGATGTCGAGATGGTTGGTGGGCTCGTCCAGCAGCAGGATGTCCGGCGCCGAGACCACCGCGCGTGCCAGCAGCACGCGGCGCTTCATGCCGCCCGACAGCGACGAGAACACCGCGTCGCCGTCGAGCTGGAGGCGCTCGAGCACCTCGGTCACGCGCTGCTCGATGCGCCAGCCGTCCAGCGCTTCCACCCGGGCCTGCACATCGGCCAGCGCGTCGTAGTCGCCGGCCTGCAGCAGGTGGTGATATTCGGCCAACGCCGCGCCGGCCTCGCCCAGCCCTTCGGCCACGACGTCGAACACGCTGCCGCCCGCGCCCGCCGGCACCTCCTGCTCCAGGCGCGCGATGCGTACGCCCTGCTCGAAGCGGATCTCGCCATCGTCGGGCTTGAGCTCTCCGGCGATCAGACGCATCAGCGTGGACTTGCCGGCCCCGTTCCGGCCGATCAGGGCGACGCGCTCGCCGCGCTCGATCGTCATCGCGACCGACTGCAGCAGCAGCGGGCCACCGACGCCGTAATCGACGTCATTGAGGGTTATCAGAGGCATGGTTCGATTCTACCGGCTCGCCGAAGACACGGCGGCGTCAGGAAGGCGCACGCCTGCGGCGCGGGGCCGCAGGCGTACACGAGGCAACGGGCGGCACCAGCCGCGCGGACCGGACGCCGGCCGGCCGCGCGGATCAGGCCTCGGGAGCGGGCGCGTCCGGCGACGCCACCGCGTCGGGCGGCGGCAGCATCGGATCGTCGATCACCTCGTCGACGATGGCGCCGTCGACACGTTCGATCCCCTGCAGGCGCTCGTCCTTGGACAGGCGCATCAGAGTCACACCCTGGGTATTGCGGCCGACCCGCGCGATCTCGGATGCGCGCGTGCGCACGAGGGTGCCGCCGTTGGAGATCAGCAACACCTCGTCGTGGTTGCGCAGCAGCACCGCACCGACCAGGCGACCGTTGCGCTCGGTGGTCTGGATGCCGATCACGCCCTGGGTACCGCGGCCCTTGCACGGATAATCCGACAGCGGCGTACGCTTGCCGTAGCCGTTCTCGGTGGCGGTGAGGATGTAGGCGATGTCGGCGCCTGCGCCGGTCTCGATCACCGGCGTCTCGTCGCCCGCCTCGATCACCTCGCCGGCCACGTCGTCGACCGCATCGTCCTCGAGCACCGTGCCGGCGCTGTCGGCCACGATCAGGCTCACCACCTGCTCCCCGGACGCGAGGCGGATGCCACGGACGCCGCCCGCGGTACGACCCATCGAACGCACCCGGTCCTCGGCGAAGCGCACGGTCTTGCCGTTCGATGCGAACAGCAGCACGTCGCGCGCACCGTCGGTCAGGGCCACGCCGACCAGCGCGTCGCCGGCATCCAGACGGATCGCGATCTTGCCGCGTGCAAGGCGGTAGGCGAATTCGGTGAGCGGGGTCTTCTTGACCGTGCCCGACCGCGTGGCGAAGAACACGTAGCGGCCCTCTTCGTACTCGCGTACCGGCACGACGGCCTGGACCTTCTCGTCGGCCTCGAGCGGGATCCAGTTGATGATCGGCCGACCGCGCGCGTTCGGGCCGGCATCGGGCAGCTGGTGCACCGGCAGCCAGAACACCCGGCCCGCGCTGGTGAAGGTCAACAACGTATCGTGGGTGTTGACCAGCCACAGCTGCTCGATGAAATCCTCGTCCTTCGTCGACGCCGCATTGCGACCGCGGCCGCCGCGCTTCTGCGCCCGGTAGGCGCTGACCGGCTGGCGCTTGGCATAACCGGAATGCGACAGCGTCACGACCACGTCTTCCGGCGCGATCAGGTCGAGGATGTCCAGATCCTCCTCGCTGGCGCGGATCTCGCTGCGGCGCGCGTCGCCGAACTCCTCCTTGACGTTGCGCAGCTCGGTGCGGATCACCTCCAGCAGCACGTCCGGATCCTCGAGGATCTCGATCAGGCCGCGGATCGTGTCCAGCAGCTGCTTGTATTCCTCGGTGAGGCGGTCCTGCTCCAGCCCGGTCAGGCGGTGCAGGCGCATCTCGAGGATCTGCTGCGCCTGGACCTCGGTGAGCTGGTAGCCGCCCTCGCCCAGGCCCACGCCCGGGGGCAGATCCTCGGGCCGCGAGGCTTCCGACCCGGCGGCGCCGAGCAGCGCGCCGACCAGACCCGCATCCCAGCGCCGGGCGAGCATGCGCTCCTTGGCGACCTGCGGGTTTTCGGACGTCTTGATCAGCTCGATCATCTCGTCGATGTTGGCGAGCGCGACCGTCAGGCCTTCGAGGATGTGCGCACGCGCACGCGCCTTGCGCAGTTCGAAGATCGTCCGCCGGGTCACCACCTCGCGGCGGTGGCGGACGAAGGCTTCGAGGATCTGCTTGAGGTTCAGCAACTGCGGCCGGCCATCGACCAGGGCCACCATGTTGATGCCGAACACCGACTCCATCTGCGTCTGCGAGTAGAGGTTGTTGAGCACCACCTCGGCCGACTCACCGCGCTTGATCTCGATGAAGATGCGCATGCCGTCCTTGTCGGACTCGTCGCGCAGCTCGCTGATGCCCTCGAGCTTCTTCTCCTTCACCAGCTCGGCGATCTTCTCGATCAACCGCGCTTTGTTCACCTGGTAGGGGATCTCGGTGACGATGATCGACTCGCGGCCGTTGTCGGCCACTTCGACATCGGCGCGCGCGCGCATGCGCACCCGGCCACGCCCCGTGCGATACGCGATATGGATGCCCCCGACACCGTTGATGATGCCGGCGGTCGGGAAATCGGGACCCGGGATGTAGTCCATCAGGCCATCGATGTCGATGTCGGGGTTGTCGATCAGCGCGACCAGCGCATCGACCACCTCGCCCAGGTTGTGCGGTGGGATGTTGGTCGCCATGCCGACCGCGATACCGGCCGAACCGTTGACCAGAAGGTTCGGAAAGCGCGTCGGCATCACCGACGGTTCGAGTTCCTTCTCGTCGTAGTTGGGCTGGAAATCGACCGTTTCCTTGTCGATGTCGGCCATCAGCTCGTGGGTGAGCCGCGACATGCGCGCCTCGGTGTAACGCATCGCCGCAGCGCTGTCGCCGTCGACCGAGCCGAAGTTGCCCTGTCCATCCACCAGCAGGTAGCGCAGCGAGAACGGCTGGGCCATGCGGACCAGCGTGTCGTAGACCGACTGGTCGCCGTGCGGGTGGTACTTGCCGATGACGTCACCGACGATACGCGCCGACTTGAAGTACGGCTTGTTGCTGTGCGCACCGAGCTCGTGCATCGCGAACAACACGCGGCGGTGGACGGGCTTGAGGCCGTCGCGGACATCGGGGAGCGCGCGGCCCACGATCACGCTCATGGCGTAATCGAGGTAGCTCCGGCGCATCTCGTCCTCGAGATTGACGGGGATGATTTCTTTCGCGGAATCGACCATCGAGTGAGCTTGCATCCTGTCTGCGCGGCCCGGTTTTCCCGCGCCGGCGACATCCGCCAGCGCTGCGCGTACCGGCCACCGGCGACGCGATCAAAACGACAGGAAATCTTAGCACAAACGCCCAGTCAGGCCCAGGGTTTCCAATTGAAAAACAAGCACTTGCACTTTCCGGCTGGGTGCGTTTGCGATGATCGGCACAATGTTCGGGCTCCGCGGAAGGCCGTTGGCTTCCAGAGCGGCCTGGAGATGGGTGGCACGCGATGCATCCCGCGCGCGCAACCCCGACCGTCCGCGTCTCCGGGGCATGCGTCTTCGCGGCACGCCGATCGAACCGGGTTTCGATTCCGCGACAGCCCGATGTGCGTCAGCCGCCTGCGGTCACACCGGCGGCGGACGCGGCCGGCATCGACGCAGCTGTTTGGCCTCGAACCGACGCGAATCCTCGAATCTGCGCAGCCGAAGAAAGGGGGCACCGCTCGGGTCGCTCGCACTGCAGCCCGTTCGCGTTCCATGCGGTATGAGCGCCGGTGCCAGCCCGGTGCGCGGTGCGCGGCGCGCCGCACGGACGCGGCCCCTGCGATGTCACGTCGCGTGCGGCCGCCGACGCATCGAATCCCGGCGCGGCACGCACGGCGGACGCGCTCCGAGCGGTCCACGCCGGCCGTGGCCACAGCACCCCGCGGCCAGGTCCGGTCGTGACGTGCTCCAGCGGGAGGGCGCTCAACCCAACACGGCGCGCATCGACTCCGCAGTGGGCTCAAGGACCACCCCGCGCTCGGTGACGATCGCATCGATCAGGCTGCCGGGCGTGACGTCGAAGACCGGATTCCAGGCCTGGATCCCGTCCGCGACGGTGCGGTGGCCGCCCACGCCGAACAGCTCGCCCGGATCACGCTGCTCGATCTCGATGAAATCGCCGGACGCGGTGTCCATGTCCACGGTCGACGACGGCGCCACGACCATGACCTTGACGCCGTGGTGGCGTGCGGCGATCGCGAGCTGGTAGGTGCCGATCTTGTTGGCGGTATCGCCATTGGCGCAAATCCGGTCGGCGCCGACGACAACCCAGTGCACCAGGCCACCCTTCATCAGATGCGAGGCCGCCGAGTCCGCGATCAGTGTCGCGTCGATCCCGTCCTGCTGCAGCTCCCACACCGTCAGGCGCGCGCCCTGCAGCCACGGTCGGGTTTCGCCGGCAAACACCTTGCCGATGCGCCCCTGCGCCATGCCGGCGCGGATCACCCCGAGCGCGGTGCCGAAACCGGCCGTCGCCAGCGAGCCGGTATTGCAATGGGTCAGCACGCCGCTGCCCGGCGCGATCAGTTCGGCGCCGAGCGCACCCATGTGCCGGTTCGCGGCCAGGTCCTCTTCCGCGATCGCCTGCGCCTCGCGCGCCAGCACCTCGCGCCAGTCGGGACCCGATGTCGCCAGCACGCGCCGCATGCGCGCGAGCGCCCAGGCGAGATTCACCGCCGTCGGCCGCGCGGCATTGAGCCGCTGCAATGCGGGTTCGAGCTTCATCAGCGCCGCCTCGCCATCATCAGCCTCGATGTCGCGCGCGCCGAGCACGGCGCCCCAGGCTGCGGCGATGCCGATCGCCGGCGCGCCGCGCACGGTCAAGGCGTGGATCGCCTGCGCGACCTCGTCGCTGGTGGTGCAGGACACGTGCTCGACGACGAACGGCAACTTGCGCTGGTCCAGCAGTTCGAGCGTGTCGCCGGTCCACAGGATCGGGCGGATGTGGTCGTAGCGGTCGAAGTCGAAGGGGGATGTGGTCATGGGCGCATTGTAGATCGGGGATGTTGGATTGCTGTTGTTGGGATTGGTGTGGCCTCCTGCACCTAACGCCGCTGGGCGCGCGCTCGTCGAAGAGGCTTACGGCCAGCTTGCAGAATCCGTCATTCCCGCGGCTTTCAACAGACGTACGTCTGGTCAGGCGAGAATCCATCTTGATCTTGTTCTGGTCTCAGATTCGGCTCCAGCTCCAGCTCCCGTTTTCGCTTTGGCTTTGGCTTTGGCTTCCAGCTCTTGATCTGAATCGAGCCGTAGAGCGAGCCGAGCACCGGAGCCTGGCGTGGCCGAAGAGCAGCCCATGTTTGAGCGCAGCGAGTTTGGGCTGCGTGCCACGTCAGGCGAGGAGCACAGGGGACCGATGCGGCTTCATCGCATCGGCTCGCGTCCGGCGAAGGGACCTTTTGGTTCCTTTTGGGTCCCTCCAAAAGGGACTCGCACGCGCAGCGGGCGAAAGCCTTGCACTTGCTCAAGCCTCTTTGCTTGTCGCTTTGCGACTCTGATCTTCCTTACAAAAAACAATGGATCAAACGCGGGAGCGAAGATCAAAGACAGGGCTCCCGCGCTGTCGCGCGGCTTACTTTTGTCTTGGCAAAAGTAAGCAAAACCGTCTTCGCCGGACGCGATCCGCCGCGATACAGCCGCGGCGGTCCCCTGCGCTTCTCGGGCGACGGGGCACATTGGGACCTTCACGGTTCCGCAGCCCAAACTCGCTGCGCTCCAACATGGGCTGCTCTTCGACCCCGCCGCCCTGCGATGCTCGGCTCGCTCTACGGCTCGATTCAAGTCAAAAACTGAAAGCCAGAGCGAAAGCCAGGGCCAGTGCCGAAGCCGAAGCGGAAACCGAAAAGCAAGATCAGTATCGAGCGGATGCCCCACGCAGCAGGCGTGCGTCTGTTGAATCCCCGGGATGACGACACTCGATTCCCCGACGCTAGACGCAGTCCCGCGCGCGCCTAAGCCCGCGCAAAATCGAACGCGATCACATCGGCGATGCGCCCCGTGCCGAGCATCGCCATCATCAGGCGATCGACCCCCAACGCCACACCCGCGCAATCCGGGAATCCGGAATCCAGGGCCGCCAGCAAGGCCTCGTCGATCGCCGGCAACCCATCATCGCGCGACGCACGCACCGCATGATCCCGCTCGAAACGCGCGCGTTGCTCCGCGCCGTCCGCGAGCTCGTGATACCCGTTGGCGAGTTCCAGCGCCCCGAGATACAGCTCGAAACGCTCGGCCACTTGTACGCCGTCGCGCTCGGCGATGCGCGCGAGCATGCATTGCGAGGCCGGGTAATCGTGGACGACGAGGATCCGGTCGGCGGGATTCGCCGGCTGGATGCGATGCGTCATCAGCAGGTCCAGCCAGTCGTCCCGGGTCAGACCTTCCGCGTCGATCTGCACGTCGCCGAGCGCCGCCTGCAGTTCGGCATCGGCGGCCGTCATCGGATCGAGACCCAGCGCGTCGAGATACAGGGTGCGATACGTCGTCTGCACCACGTCGGCACGCCGGTCCACCAGCGCGAGTGCACCCTGCACCAGCGCGACGGTTTCGTCGGCGAGCTGGAACTGGTCCCAGCCGACGCGGTACCACTCGAGCATCGTGAACTCGGGATTGTGACGGCCGCCGGATTCGCCGTCGCGGAACACACGCCCGAGTTCGTAGCAGTCGCGGAAGCCGGCGGCGAGCAGGCGCTTGAGCGGGAACTCGGGCGAGGTGCGCAGCCAACGCGTGCGCGGCCCGGCGGAGACGTGGCCGCTGAACCCGGTTTCGAAGCTGGCGACGTTCGGGTCGGTGTTGCCGGCGCGCGACAGCATCGGTGTCTCGACTTCAGGCACGCCGCGTGCTGCGAAGAAGCCGCGCAGCGCGGTATTGAGGCGCGCGCGCAGGCGCAGGGTGTCGAAACTCGCGGAGGGCAGCATCGAAGAACTCACGCCTGCGACGCGAGGAATGCGAGCAATGCCGCCTCGTCCCAGATCTCGATACCGAGTTCCTGCGCCTTCGTCAGCTTCGAGCCCGCGGCTTCACCGGCGACGACCAGCGACGTCTTCTTCGACACGCTGCCGGCGATCTTCGCGCCCAGCGCTTCGAGTCGTTCGCCCGCCTCGTCACGGGTCATCGCCTCCAGGCTGCCGGTCAGCACGACCGTCTTGCCGTCGAGCGGACCGGTCGCCTTCACGACGTTCGCGGGTGCCGCATCGAGCAGGCGGCGCATCGCAGCGTCGTTCGCGCGCAGTGCGGCCAGCGCGTCCGCATCGGCGAGAAAGGCCGAGAGATTGTCCGCGCCTGCGCTCGACAGGCCGGCGCCGGTCCAGCCGCTCGCATTCGCCCGCAGCAGTGCATCGAGCGTGCCGTAGGTCTCCGCCAGCCGCTCGGCGCTCTTGCCACCAAACTTGTCGACCGGCAGCGTCGACAGCAGGTGGGCGAGCCCGAGACGCTCGCGCAGCGCGGCCGACGGCGCGCTCTCGTCGGTGAAGGTGATGCCCGCTGCCAGCAACGCGTCGACGACCTCGACGTTGCCAGGCTGTTCGAAGAACGTCGCGATCGAACGCGCGACTTCGCCGCCGATGTCCGGCAGCGCCTGCAGCAGCACGGCCGGCGTCGTGCGCACGAAGTCGAGCGTGCCCAGCCACTGTGCGAGCGACTTGGCCGTGGTCTCACCCAGATGCGGAATGCCGAGCGCGAACAGGAACCGCGGCAGCGTGGTGCTGCGGCTCGCGGCAATACCGGTGACGAGATTCTCGGCCCATTTCGTCGCGAGCTTGCCGCCGGTCTCGACCTTCAGATGCGCACGCAGGAATGCAGCGTCCTTCCATACCGGCGACTCCTGTGCCAGCACCCGTTCGCCCTCCGCATCGAGCGCGAGGGCACCCTTGCTGTCGGCGATCGCCTGCGCGAAATCCGCCGCCGTCGCGGCATCGAGCGCGGTCTTCATGCGCACCAGGTCCTCGACCGTCAGCGCGAACAGATCGGCGGGCGAATGCACGAAACCGAACTCGACCAGCGCCTCGGCCTGCTTGTCGCCGAGGCCCTCGATGTCCATCGCGCGCCGCGACGCGAAGTGCCGCACGGCTTCCTTGCGCTGCGCCGGGCACGTGAGGCCACCGGTGCAGCGCCAGGCCGACGCGCCCTCCTCGCGCACCAGCTCCGAACCGCAGACCGGACACGTGGCCGGCATCGTCCATTCGACGGTGCCCGCAGGGCGCCTGTCCTCGATCACGCGCACGATCTCCGGAATCACGTCGCCCGCGCGGCGCACGATCACCGTGTCGCCTTCGCGCACGTCGAGGCGGCGGATCTGGTCCTCGTTGTGCAGCGTGGCGTTGGTGACCGTGACGCCCGCGACCTGCACCGGCTCCAGCCGCGCGACCGGCGTGATTGCCCCGGTGCGGCCGACCTGCACCTCGATCGCGCGCAATACCGTCGACTGCTCCTGCGCCGGGAACTTGTGCGCCAGTGCCCAGCGCGGCGCGCGCGAGACGAAGCCCATCGTCGCCTGCTGATCGAAGTCGTCGAGCTTGTAGACCACGCCGTCGATGTCGTAAGGCAGCGTGTCGCGGGCCGCGCCGATGCGCCGGAAATAGGCGATCAGGCCCTCGAAGCCGGTCGCGGTATCGGCTTCGGGCGCGACGGGAAACCCGAACTCGCGCAGCATTGCCAGGGTCTCGGAATGCGTTTCCGGCAGTTCGAGCCCGCGGACCTCGCCGATCGAATACGCGAAGAACGCGAGCGGCCGGCGGCGCGTCATCGCGGGGTCGAGCTGGCGCAGCGAACCGGCCGCGCCGTTGCGCGGATTGGCCAGCAGCTTCTCGTTGTTCTCGAGCGCTTTCGCGTTCCAGGCCTCGAAGGCCTTGCGCGGCATGTAGATCTCGCCGCGCACCTCCAGCACCGCTGGCGGCGGCGTGCTGGTGTCGCGCAGCTTCAACGGCACCGCGCGCACCTGGCGCAGGTTCGCGGTGACGTTCTCACCGGTCGCGCCGTCGCCGCGGGTGGCGCCCTGCACGAACACGCCGTCCTCGTAGCGCAGGCTGATCGCCAGGCCGTCGAGCTTGGGCTCGACCGAGAACACCGGCGCGTCGATATCGAGCTTTTGCTCGATGCGGCGTTCGAAATCGGCGACCTCGGCATAGCGCGTGCGGTCGTCCGCATCGTCGGCGACGCCGGCGCTCTCGAAGGCGTTGGCCAGCGACAGCATCGGAATCGCGTGGGTGACTTCGGGGAAGCCGCCGGCCGGCCGCGTGCCGACGGTGCGGGTCGGCGAATCGTCGCTGGCGAGCTCGGGATGCGCTGTTTCCAGCGCCTCGAGTTCGCGCAGCAGTGCATCGTAGTCCGCGTCCGGGATCGACGGATCGTCGAGCACGTAATAGCGGTGATTGGCGTCTTCGATCAGCGCACGCAACTCGGCGACGCGCTCGGCGGGAGATGGAGTCGGCATGGGGGAATTGTAGGCCGGGCTGCCGTTGCAGGAGCGCGCCGGGGCGTGGCGGACGCGGTGTCCGCCGAGCTGTACGCAGCTCCCGCAAGAGCACGCTGGCGCGCAATGGGACGTTTGCCTCGAGCGCCCGATCGCGCGCGAAGGCGCTCCTACACGGCGGGTCGCGGACACGCGCCTGCCGGTCGCGGTGCAGGGGACGATCCCCGATGCCCGCCTTTTCCCTCGCCTGCGCGGCCGGGATGCGGCATGGCAGAGGAATCTGCCGCCTTGCACAATCTCTGTAACAGCGCGCTCGCGCGCGATGGGGCATCACCTGGAGCCGATCGCGCGCGAGCGCGCGCCTGCAAGCGGGCGTACGGATGCGCGCCTACGGGGTCGAGGCGTAGGCGGCGAGCCGCGATGCCAGCGTGCCGGTGTGCAGTTCGAACAGGTGGTTGTCGAAATCGTGGAAGTACAGCGACTGGCCCTCGCCTTCGATCCGCGGCCTCGGCGGGCGGATGTCGACACCGAGGCTCTCGAGCCGCCTGCGGTAGCCGGGCAGATCGCCGGCGGCCACCTGGAACGCGACATGGCGGTAACTGCGCTCGGCGGGCGGCTCGCCCTCCATCGTCGCGATCCACACGCCGCCGAGCTCGAAGAACTTCTCGCGTGACAGCGAGTACGGCCGGTCACCGCTGTCGTAGACCTCGCGGGCGCCGAGCCCTTCGACGAGCAGGCGCGCGGTGCGCTCGAGATCGCGCACCAGGAACGTCAGGTGGCTGATGCCGAGGATCGCCACCGGCCGGGACTCACCAGCGCGGGCTGCGCGTCACCGGTGGCACGTCGTGCTCGCGGTCCCAGCTGCGCAGTTCGTCGCGCAGCCCCGCGACCCGCTGGCGGCCGAGCGCGTTGCGCTGTTCGTCCAGCAGCACGCCGTTGAGCAGTTCGGCCATACGCTCGGCGGTCGGCAGCATCGCGTCCCAGGCATCGAGCGCCCGCACCGGTGCGGGCAGGGTCAGGAAGAACGCGATCGCCGGGGTTTCGAGCGACTGGATCTCGGCCATCTCGAAGCTGCCGGGGCTGCGGATGTTGGCCACGCTGAAGATCGGCCCCCGCTCGGGATGGCCGTCGACGAGGCGGTGGAACACGTTCATATGGCCGTAGGTCAGCCCGGTCTTCTCGGCGGCGACCACGATATCCGGGCCGCGCAGAACATTGCCGGCGCGCGCGGCGATGTACAGGGTGACGATCTTGTCGAAGTCGTCCGAGTTGCGCTTGCCGAGCTCACTGTTGGGCGACACGGAGCCGACGGTCTGGTCGAGCAGATCCATCTCCGCCTGCACGGTGTCCCCCTCGCCCGCCTCGCGCGGCACGCCGGCCTCGCCGAGGTCGCGCTCGAGCTGGGCGCCGAGCGTGGGTTCCACGCGCGCATCGTCGTCGCTGACCACGCGCCGCCCCTGCCCGCCGCGCGGACGCGTGCCGAAATACCAGATCGCGGCCATCAGCAGCGCGCCGGCGACGATGATTCCGATCCGCAGCATCCACTCGTCAGACATTCGCGGGGTTCTCCTCAGGGCCTGTCAGTTGGTTCATGAGCCATCCGGGCAGCGGACGGCAGCGTCGCAGGCACAGGACACGCCACCCTGCCGCCGGGGGCGTCGACCGATGCCGCTCGCATGGCGCGCGACATCATGACAGGCCCTAGGCGGCGCCGGCCAGACGCGCGGCTTCGGCGAGATCCACCGACACCAGGCGACTGACGCCCGGCTCGCGCATGGTAACGCCGCTGAGCTGGGATGCGGCTTCCATCGTCGCCTTGTTGTGGCTGACGAACAGGAACTGCACCTGCTCGCTCATCTCGCGCACCATCGCGGTGAAGCGACCGACATTGGCCTCGTCGAGTGGCGCGTCCACTTCGTCGAGCAGGCAGAACGGCGCCGGATTGAGCTGGAAGATCGAGAACACCAGCGCGACCGCGGTCATCGCCTTCTCGCCGCCCGAGAGCAGCGAGATGTTGGACACGCGCTTGCCCGGCGGGCGCGCCATGATCGCCACGCCGGTGTCGAGCAGATCGTCGCCGGTCAGCTCGAGATAGGCATGCCCGCCGCCGAACAGGCGCGGGTACAGCGCCTGTACGCCGGCGTTGACCTTGTCGAAGGTGTCCTTGAAGCGGCCCCGGGTCTCGCGGTCGATCTTGCGGATGGCCTCCTCGAGCGTCTCCAGGGCGGAGGTGAGGTCGGCGTCCTGGGCGTCCAGATACTCCTTGCGCTGCGCGGCTTCGGCGTGTTCCGCGATCGCGGCGAGATTCACCGGCTCCAGCCGGCGCAGGCGCGCATCGAAGTCGGTGACGATCTTTTCCCACTCTTTCGCATTGGCCGAATCGTCGAGGCCGTTGAGTACGTCCTCGACCACGAAGCCGGCCTCGACCACCGAGGCGGCGAGCTGGTCGGCCGCGATGACCAGGGCCTGCTGGTCGAGCCGACGCTGGCCGATGGCCTCGCGCTGGGTGAGGGCCTGGGCGTCGCGCTGCTGGCGCACCTGCTCGAAGGTCCGCAGTTCGTTGTCGATGCCTTCGAGCGTCGAGCGGGCCTCGGCCAGCGCGCGCTCGGTGCGCACCCGCTCGTCCAGTGCGACCTGGCGCTGCTGTTCCAGCGCCTCGACCGGTGAATCGCCGCCGGCGAGCTGCGCCGAAAGCTCGTCCAGCCGGCTGTCGAGCTGGCCGCGCTGCCCACCCATGCGCGCAAGAGCCTGGGTCAGCGACGCGACCTGGGCACGCTGCGATTCGAGGGTGAGCGCCAGCGCATGCGCGGTATCACGCGATTCGCGTGCCGCGGCGCGGGCCTGGTCCCGGGCTTCGCCCAGCTGCCGTCGCGCCTGCTCCAGCGCGACGCGCGCGGACTCGAACTCGCCCATGCGATCGACCGTGTCCTCCAGCCGCGTCCGTGCCTCGCGGGCCTGCCGGGTGGCCGCGTCCAGGGTTTCGGCCAGCTGCGCGAGCTCGCCATCGATCCGCTCGATCCGCGTTCGCGCGGCTTCGACCCGTCCTTGGTGGCTCTGGACCTGCCCGGCCAGCTCCGACACCGCGCGATGCGCGAGATGCACGGCCCGCTGCGCTTCCTCGCGCGCCTGCTCGGCGGCGAGCAGACGATCGCGGCCGTCCGCGATCTGCGCCTCCAGCGTGTGTTCCTCGTCCTGCAGGGTGTCGATCTGGGCGCGCAGCGCCTGGATCTCGCGCTCGCGCAGCAGTGCCCCCTGCTTGGCCGCGCCCGAGCGCGACACCCGCACCCAGCCGGCACCGAGCCGCTCGCCGGTGCGGGTGATGACCGAATCGCCCTCGTCGAGCGTGCCCTGCAGCGCGCGCGCATCGGCCAGGGTGTCGGCCACGTGCAGCCGCGCGAGCAGGCGGCGGATCGCCAGTGGCCCCTGGACCAGCGCGGCGAGCGAGGTGGGCGCGAATGTCTCGGCGCCGTCCGCGCCCGCCACGAGCGCCAGCCGGCTCTCGCCGAGATCCGAAAGCGCGTCGACCAGATCCGCCGGTACCGCGCCATCGCCGACCAGCACGCCCTCGATCAGCTGGCCGAGCGCGCTCTCCACCGCGAACTCCCAACCGGCCTCCACGCGCAGGCGCTCACCCACACGCGCCGCCGAGTCGAGACCGCGCCGGCGCAGCCATTCCACCGCAGCGCCCTGCTCCTGCCCGAGCGCGGCGTGCTGCAGGGTCTCCAACGAGGCGAGCCGGCCGCGGGATTCCTGCGCCCGCTTGCGCACGCCGGAGATCGCCTCCTGGGCCCGCCGCTGCGCGTCCTCGAGTTCGAGGGCCGCCGCCCTGCGGATCTCCAGCGTCTCCCCCAAAGCCTCGACGGAGAGCGTCTGGTCCTCGTGGCGCAGCCGGATGTCGGCGAGCGCCTCGGCGAGCGCCTCGATGTCCAGGCTCGCGCGCTCGGACTGCAGCTGCTCGCGGCGCCGCTCGGCTTCCAGCGCCTGCCGGTCGAGATAATCGACCCGCGTGCGCTCGACGTCCCCGGCCCGTGCGGCCTCGCCCTGATCGCGGTTGTGCGCTTCCCAGCGGGCCTGCCAGTCCGCGAGCGCGGTTTCGGCGTCGCGCAGCGCGTCCTGGCGCACGGCGTCGTCGTCCTGCAGCTGGGACAGACGCGGCTCGGCGTCGGCGATGCTCGCGTGCAGGGCATCCAGGCGTTGCTGGTCCTGGTCGATATGGGCGCCGATCTCGCTGAGCTGGGCCTGGGCCTCGTCACGGGCCTTGAGCAGGCGCGAGGACAGTTCGCGCTGGTGCTGGATCTGCTGCTCGATCCGCGCCAGGGCGCCGCTGACCTCGTAACTCTCGGCCTGGGCGCGGTTCAGGGCTTCCGCTGCGTCGTGGCGCCGCTCGCGTCCGGTCTCGAGTTCGCGCTCGGCCTCGCGCTGCTCGGCAATGATCTGCTCGAGCTTGGTCTCCTCCTGCGCCAGGCCTTCGCGCAGCGCCTGCAGGCGCGCGTCCAGCGTGCGCCATTCCAGAGCGCGCCACTCGGCATCACGGATCTTCCGCTCGGTCTGGATCGCGGTGTACTGCTCGGCCTGTTTGGCCTGACGCGCGAGATGCTGCAGCTGCTTGCCGACTTCCTCGCGCAGGTCGCCGAGGCGATCGAGGTTCTCGCGGGTGTGGCGGATGCGGGTCTCGGTTTCCTTGCGGCGCTCCTTGTACTTGGAGATACCGGCGGCTTCCTCGAGATAGACCCGCAGCTCCTCGGGCTTGGCGTCGATGACCTGGCTGATCATGCCCTGCTCGATGATCGAGTAGCTGCGCGGACCGAGGCCGGTGCCCAGGAACAGGTCGGTGATGTCGCGGCGCCGGCACTTGGTGCCGTTGAGGTAATAGCCGCTCTGCCCGTCGCGGCTGACCGTGCGCTTGACCGAGATCTCGTTGAACGCGGCGTATTCGCCCTGGATGGTGTGGTCGCTGTTGTCGAAGATCAGCTCGACCATCGCCTGCGACACCGGCTTGCGCGCGGTGGAACCGGCGAAGATCACGTCGGTCAGCGAATCGCCGCGCAGCCGGCTGGCCGAGGATTCGCCCATCACCCAGCGCACCGCGTCGATGATGTTCGACTTGCCGCAGCCGTTCGGCCCCACCACGCCGGTCATGTTGGTCGGCAGGTGCAGGGTGGTCGGATCGACGAAGGATTTGAAACCGGCGAGCTTGATCGTGGACAGGCGCATGCGTGCGTCTTGGGCCTCTGGCGCCGACATCGGCGCCGGTCGTGGAGCGGCGGTGAAACGGTCCGCGCCCGGGCCGGGCAACTCCCAAGCGATTGATTCCACTGGAAGTCCGGCCCCTCGGCGGGCGCAAGCGGCCAGTATAGCGAGGCGATGGACCGGCCGTGGCCCGGCAGCCCCGGCCTAGCGCAGCAGGCGCTCGCCGGTGGTCGCGTCGAACACGTGCACCTGCCCGGCAGGCACGAACAGCCCCAGCGTCTCACCGACCACAGGCACACGGTCGGGCGGCAGCCGCGCGACCAGCGCGTGCGGTCCGAGGCGCAGATTGACGAACACCTCGCTGCCGACCGGCTCGACCACCTCGACCACCGGCGCCAGTGTGGCCTCGGCAGTCCCGACCGGAACCAGGTGTTCGGGGCGGATGCCGATATCCACCGTGCGGCCGTCCCAGGCGTCGGGGAGGCCGGCCTCGCCGAAACGCAGCCGGAGGTCGTCGCTGGTCTCGAACTGCCAGAGCCGTCCGTGGCGGACCAGATCACCGCGCAGCACGTTCATCGACGGGCTTCCGAGGAAGGTGGCCACGAACAGGTTCGCCGGCCGCTCGTACAGCGCCATCGGTGCGTCGATCTGCTGGATCTCGCCATCGCGCAACACCACGATGCGCTGGCCGAGGGTCATCGCCTCGATCTGGTCGTGGGTGACGTAGATCATCGTGGTGCCCAGCTGGCGGTGCAGCCGGGCGATCTCCACGCGCATGCCGGCGCGCAGCTTGGCATCGAGGTTGGACAGAGGCTCGTCGAGCAGGAAGACCTGCGGCTGGCGCACCAGTGCCCGCCCCAGCGCCACCCGCTGCCGCTGCCCGCCGGACAACTGGCCCGGCTTGCGGTCGAGCACGGCCTCGAGTTCGAGCATCGCGGCGGCCTCCGTCACGCGCGCATCCACGGTGGCGCGCGGCTGGCCACGCAGCTTGAGGCCGAAGGCGAGATTCTCGCGCACGCTCATGTGCGGATAGAGCGCGTAACTCTGGAACACCATCGCGATGTCGCGGTCCTTGGGCGCCACGTCGTTGACCACGCGCTCGCCGATCGCCAGGGTGCCGTCGCTGATCGCCTCCAGTCCGGCCACCATGCGCAGCAGGGTCGACTTGCCGCAGCCCGACGGCCCCACCAGCACCAGCAGTTCGCCATCGGCCACCTCGAAGCTCGCACCGGCGACGCCCACGTGGCCGTTGGGATAGACCTTGCGCACTCCATCGAACCGCACCTTGGCCATGCCTGCTCCCGATCCTCGCGTGTGCCGGGCCGGCGCCGCCGTCACGATGACGGAAACGCGAGCGATCGGCTATTCTCGCATGTAAGCGTTTTCAGGTCGCTCCGACAAGTGCGACGCGGCGCTGTCGCGACGCGACGGACCCGCTGCGCGCACGGTGCCGTATGGAGCTGCGCGGTGCGGCGAATACGTATGCGTGCCTGCGACGCACCGGGACCAGGCATTGCAGTCGGGTTCCGTCGCACGACACACTCCGCGATCCCCATCTGAACCGAAGGCGAACCCGGCGTCCATGCACAACTCCCTGCTGTTGTTCGGCGCCACCGGTGATCTGGCGCAACGCTACCTGTTCCCTTCGCTGCTGCACCTGCTGCGCGACCGCCTGCTTCCCGAGGATTTCAGGATCGTCGCGATCGCGCGCAGCGAGCACGACGACGCCGCGTTCCAGGCCTGGCTGCGCGAACGGCTCGGCGACGACTACGAAGCGGCCGCGCTGGACGAGCTGTTCCGGCGCACGCAATACGTGCCGGCGGACCTCTCGGACGCCGATGCGATGGCCGCTGCGCTGTCGCGCTTCGCCGACCGGCCGGCGGTGAGCTACCTGTCCACGCCGCCGAACCTGTTCGCCTCGGCATGTCGCGGGCTCGAAGCCGCGGGCCTGCTGGCACCGCCCTCGCGCCTGGTCCTGGAGAAGCCGCTCGGCCATGACCTGGCCAGTGCGCAGGCGATCGACGCCACGCTGAAATCCACGCTCGACGAGTCGCAGATCTTCCGCATCGACCACTACCTCGGCAAGGCACCGGTGCAGAACCTGCTGGCGCTGCGGCTGGGCAATACGCTGTTCGAGGCGGTCTGGGAGCGGCGCTGGATCGAATCGGTCGACATCATCGTGGCCGAGACCGCCGGGGTCGACGGCCGCGAAGGCTATTACGCCGATTACGGCGCGCTGCGCGACATGGTGCAGAACCACATGCTCCAGCTTCTGGCGCTGATCGCGATGGAACCACCGGCGGCGATGGATACCGACAGCATCCGCGACGAGAAGCGCAAGGTGTTGCGCGCATTGCGTCCGATGACGCCGTCCGCCGCGGCGGCCGACAGCGTGCGCGGCCGCTACCGCGACGGCGTCGTCGACGGCCAGGCGGTGAAGGGCTTCAGCCACCGCGACGACGTCGAGACCTTCGTCGGCCTGCGCGCCTGGATCGACAACTGGCGCTGGGCCGGCGTGCCGTTCCGGCTGGTGACCGGCAAGCGCATGCCGTCGCGGACGAGCGAGGTGGTGGTGACGTTCAAGCCGGTGACGCACTGGCTGTTCGGGCCCGACGAGCGCAAGCGCGCCCGCGCCAACCAGCTCCGCGTGCGCCTGCAACCCGAGGAGACCATCGAGCTCGGGCTGATGGGCAGCCTGGCCGCATCGGAATGGAGCGCCAACGAGCTCCAGCCGATGTCCCTGGACCTGGCGATGCAGCCGCCCAAGCGCCGCATCGCCTACGAGCGGCTGATGATCGACGCGCTCAAGGGCGACCAGACCCTGTTCGTGCGCGACGACGAGGTGGAAGCCGCCTGGCGCTGGATCGACAGCGTCAGCGCCGCGTGGCGCGAGGCCGGCACGCCGGTGCGCGACTACCCCGCAGGCAGCTGGGGCCCCCTCGAGGCGCAGCCGTTCCTGCCGCGCACCCTGACCACCCACGGCGGGCGCAAGCCATGAGCCGGACGGGCGCACTGGCGCTGCTGGCCGACATCGGCGGCACCAACGCGCGCTTCGCGCTGGCGGATACCCGCAGCGCCAATCCGTTGCTGCTCGACACCGTGCAGGGTTTCGCGGTGGCCGCGTTTCCCTCGCTGGGCGATGCGGCGCAGCACTATCTTCAGGTCACCGGCCACGACGAGGCCCACGACATCCGCCACGCCGTGTTCGCGGTGGCCGGACGGGTGGACGGCGACGAGGCGCGCATCACCAATCATCCCTGGGTGATTTCGCGCGCGCGCACTCGCACCCAGCTGGGCCTGAACGAGGTCACCCTTGTGAATGACTTCGCCGCGCAGGCGATGGCCATCCCGTTGCTCCAGCCGGGCGACTACAGCGCCATCGGCCCGGCGGCGTGGGCACTCGGCGGCAATCCCGATGGACCGTGTACCTACGCGGTGATCGGCCCGGGCACCGGGCTGGGCGTCGGGGCGCTGATGGTGCGCGACGGCCGCCACTACCCGCTCGAGACCGAAGGCGGCCACGTCAGTTTTCCGCCGGGCACGCCGGAGGAGATCCGGATCCTCGACGTGCTGTCGCGGCAGTTCGGACGGGTGTCCAACGAACGCCTGATCTGCGGTCCCGGCCTGGTCAACATCCATCGGGCGTTGAGCGAGATCGCGGGCGTCGATCCGGGCCCGATGCAGCCGGCCGACGTCACCGCCGGCGCGGCCGCGGGCGATCCGCGCTGCGCCCGGGCGGTGGACGTGTTCTGCGCGGTCTTCGGTGCGATCGCTGGGGATCTGGTGCTCACGCTCGGCGCCTGGGACGGCGTGTTTCTCACCGGGGGCCTCGTGCCCCGCATGCTCGAGGCGCTGCGCCACTCGGGCTTCCGCCAGCGCTTCGAGAACAAGGGCCGGTTTTCGCCGACCATGGGCCGGGTGCCCAGCCTGGCGGTCACGCATGCGCACGCCGGCCTGCTCGGTGCCGCGGCGATCGCCAGGCGCGGCGCCGCGTGACGCCCGTGGCGGCCCCCGCCTTTGGCAACGCGCGCCGAATCGGCGAGGATGCGGGTATGCACCTGCACGCCTACGAATCTGCCACCCAATGGACCTGGGGCGCCGCGATCGCGATCTCCTCGGCCATCGCGCGTGATCTTCAACAACGGCCACGCGCGCGTCTCCTGCTGTCCGGCGGCAAGACCCCCGGTCCGGTCTACGCCGCGCTGTCCAAGGCGCCGCTCGACTGGAACAACGTCGACGTCGCGCTCGTCGACGAACGCTGGCTGCTCCCGGAGGATCCGGACAGCAACGCACGGCTCGTTCGCGAGACGCTGCTGCAGAACAAGGCGCAGAAGGCCCGTCTGGAAGCCATCACGCGCGCCGGACGGCCGTTCGACGAGGCCCTGGCCACCGCCAACCTGCATGCACGCCAACCTGCCGGCGTGGTGGTCCTGGGGATGGGTGACGACGGCCACACGGCCTCCCTGTTCCCGGGCATGCAGGATCTCGATCGCGCCCTCGCGTCGCCCCTGCCGTACGTGGGCGTGGATGCGAGCGGATGCCCGGGGGCGGGCCAGTGGCACCGGCGCATCAGTCTCACGCCTGCCGGGCTCGCGCCGGCGCATTCGCGCATCCTGCTGGTCCGCGGCGAGCGCAAGCGCGCCCTGCTCGACCGGCTCGCCGAGAGCGACGACGTGCACGAGTTTCCCGCGCGGCTCGCGCTGACCGTACCCGGCGCCGAGCTGCACGTGCACTGGTGTCCGTGAGACGCGAATGACGCGCTGCGGTTTTCGCAGGGCGTTCCGCCGCCACGTGCTCCGCTCCACCCTCCCCCGTCCGCTTCGTCATTGCCGCCCATGAGCCTGCACCCGGTCTTCCAGTCCGTCACCGATCGCATCCGCAAGCGCAGCGCCGCGTCGCGCCGCGCGTATCTGGACGGCATCGCCCGCATGCGCGACGAGGGGCCGCTGCGCGGACGCCTGAGCTGCGCCAACCTGGCCCACGGCTTCGCGGCCTGCGGCCCCACAGACAAGGCGCGGTTGCGCGGTGAACCGACCGCCAACATCGGCATCGTGACCGCGTACAACGACATGCTTTCGGCGCACCAGCCCTACGAGTCCTATCCGGAATTCATCCGCGAGACCGCCCGCGCACTGGGTCACACCGCCCAGGTCGCCGGCGGTGTGCCCGCGATGTGCGACGGCGTCACCCAGGGCCGCGCCGGCATGGAACTGTCGCTGTTCTCGCGCGACGTGATCGCACAGTCCACGGCCATCGCGCTGTCGCACGACATGTTCGACAGCAGCGTGTACCTCGGCATCTGCGACAAGATCGTTCCGGGCCTGCTGATCGGTGCGCTGGCCTACGGCCACCTGCCGGCGATCTTCATCCCCGGCGGCCCGATGACCCCGGGCATTCCGAACAAGACCAAGGCCGAGGTGCGCGAGCGCTACGCCGCCGGCGAGGCGAGCCGCGAGGAACTGCTGGAGGTGGAGGCGCAGTCGTATCACTCCGCCGGCACCTGCACTTTCTACGGCACGGCCAATTCCAACCAGACCATGCTTGAGGCCATGGGCGTGCAGTTGCCAAGCGCGGCGTTCATCAACCCGGGCACGCCGCTGCGCGAAGCCTTCACCCGCGAGGCGGTGGCACGTGCGGTGCAGATCAGCGCGCTGGGCAACGACTACCGCCCGCTCGGCGAGCTGATCGACGAGCGCGCCATCGTCAACGCGGTGGCCATGCTGATGGCGACCGGCGGCTCCACCAATCACACCATCCACTGGGTGGCCGTTGCCCGCTCGGCCGGCATCATCCTCACCTGGGACGACATGGACCAGCTGTCGCAGATCGTCCCGCTGCTGGCACGCGTCTATCCCAACGGCGAGGCCGACGTGAACCGGTACCACGCGGCGGGCGGCAACGCCTACGTGTTCCGCGAACTGCTCGAAGCCGGTCTGATGCACGGCGACATCCCGACCGTCGTCGAAGGCGGCATGGCCCGCTACGCCGAGGAGCCGAAGCTCGAAGGCGACCGCATCCGCTACGAGCCCGGCCCGCGGGCCAGTGCCGACGATGCCGTGCTGCGGCCGGTCTCCGCTCCATTCGAAGCCCAGGGCGGCCTGCGCCTGCTGCGCGGCAACCTGGGCCGGTCGTTGATCAAGCTGTCGGCGGTCAAGCCCGAGTTCCGCACCATCGAGGCGCCGGCCGTCGTCGTCGACACGCCGCAGGCGCTCAACCGGCTGCACGCGGCGCGTGCGCTGCCGCAGGATTTCGTCGCGGTCGTGCGCTACCAGGGTCCGCGGGCCAACGGCATGCCGGAGCTGCACTCGCTGGCGCCGCTGCTCGGCATGCTGCAGAACCAGGGCCGCCGCGTCGCGCTGGTCACCGACGGCCGGCTGTCCGGCGCCTCGGGCAAGATTCCCGCCGCGATCCACATGACCCCGGAAGCCGCGCGCGGCGGGCCGCTGGCGTACCTGCGCGAAGGCGACATCATCCGCCTCGACGGCGAGGCCGGGACGCTGGAAGCGTTGGTCGACGCGGACGAATGGCAGCGCCGCGAAGCGGCCGCCGACACCGCGCCCGCGCCCACCGACTACGGCCGCAACCTGTTCGGCTACAACCGCGCCAACGTCTCGCCGGCCGACCAGGGCGCACTGTCGATCTCCTGCGGGCCCGCGACGACCGAAGGGGCGGACTGGGACTACGATGCCGAGTACGACCTCGGCGCCGACGAAGCAGCGCTCGCCTCACCGCACGAATCCAAGGACAACTGATCGATGTCACCCGTTTCCACCATGCAGGACCGCCAGGCGCGCGCCGCCGATCTGCTCCGTGCCGCCGGCGTGTTGCCGGTGATCACCGTGCGCACGCTCGACGAGGCGCGCGCGATCGCCGATGCGCTGCTCGAGGGCGGCTTGAACACGCTGGAACTGACCCTGCGCACGCCGGTCGCCATCGATGCCCTGGCGATGCTCAAGCGCGAGCGTGCCGGCATCGTCATCGGCGCCGGCACCGTGCTCGACGCCGGCCACATCCGCGCCTCGATCGATGCGGGTGCGGATTTTCTCGTCACCCCGGGCACCACACCGACGCTCGCCGCGGCGTTGGCCGAGGCCGATGTGCCGGTCGTGCCCGGCGGTGCCACGCCGACCGAATTCCTCGCGCTGCGTGATCACGGCTTCCGCAACTGCAAGCTGTTCCCGGCCAGCGCCGTCGGCGGCCTGGCGATGCTCAAGGGGCTCGCCGGTCCGCTGCAGGACCTGCGCTTCTGCCCCACCGGCGGCATCTCCGAGGCGAACGCGGCCGATTTCCTGTCGCAGCCGAACGTATTGTGCATCGGCGGCTCGTGGATGCTGGACAAGGCGTGGATCGAGGCAGGCGACTGGGCGCGTGTGCGCGCCAGCGCCGCGGGTGCTGCGAAGATCGTCGCCGGCGTCCGCAACGCGTGATCGATCGTCAGGACCGTCTGTCGGGGCGGGCGATCTCCGTGGCCAGCGCGTAACCGTCGCGCCGCCACACCTGGGCGTGCTGGACGAACCACAGCACGAGCAGCAGACCGATCTGCCATTCCAGCGCGTTCTCCAGCCTGTCCTGGAAAGCGGTCCCACCGAACAGCCCCATCGCCGCCACGTGGACGACGCCGATGGCCAGCATGGCCAGGCAGAGCAGCTGCATGCGGCTCCGGAAGCGCCGATCCAGCGCGTGCACTCGCACCGCCGCCGCGAGGAAGACCAGTTGCGCGACATAGCTCGCGCCGAAGAACACGATCACTCCATAGCGGCGCAGATACCGGTAGATCTCCCCGTCGGTGCCCAGAAACGCAGCGTAGACACCGAGTGCGATCGCCGAGACCGTGCCCAGTGCGCCCAGCGCACCCGGACTCGCGTCACGGGCACGCAGCCAGCGCGCCGAGAGCCACCAGTGCACGCCCAGCAACACGGCGCACGGCAGCACGAGCAGCCGGAACAGGTGATTCGCGAGCCCATGCCGCGCCGCGCGGCTGATCGAGGTGCAGCCGTCGAGATACGGCACGCAGGCCGGCACGTCACCGGCGTGAATCGCGAGTGCGAGCGCCAGATGCGCGGCCCCGGCGAGCACGAGTGCGATGGCCGCCGGAACCGGCCATAGCGGCGCCTGCCGGGTCATGCGCATCGGAGCATCCTGCGGCACGCGGTCGATGCTGCGGTGGGCCAGAGCGGGCATCGTCCGCCCTGCTGGATGGACGCGATGCCCGGCGCAAGCGCGCCGCCGCGAGCTCGCAACGCCGGATCGGTCGGTGCCCGGCGGCGGGACAACCGCGTCGTCGTCACGGGCGGCAGGGATGGAGGATCGCTGTGCGCGAGCGCTGCCCGCGTCACCGCCGTGCCGCGGGCAGGCGCGCCCCCTTCCGGCGCCCTGCGAATGGCGGTGTGCCGCGCGTGGTGCGCTGCACGTCTCGCCGTCCGCCAGCCACAGTACCGATGGTGGCGGATGCACGTCGGCGTCATCGCGACACCACGACGCCGCCGCGAGGGATCCACTCGCCCTGTGTCCGTCTGCATGCCGCCGGGCCTCGCCGCGCCGGCAGCGGATGGCGGGCGGAGCGACGGCCGGGCGCCCGGCGGCCAGGGCGACGGGCGAACCAGCACCAGGTGATCGTGCTGGCAGATCCGGTCCTCGTTGCGGGCCATCTCGACCATGGCACCGAGCTTAGGCGGCGGCCGAGATCGTCGCAAACCGGCTCGTGCGGTCGCCGATGTCAGGGCACCTCGATCCGCACCCGCGCGCCCGCACGCTCGATGCGGAGTTCGTTGCCTCTCCACGCCACCGCGCGCCCGTCGATCGTCGTCGTACCCGGCACGCTGGCATAGGGCCACTGCAGCACGAGACCACCCGGCGGCAGGCCACTGCCGGCATTGACGTCGAGCAGCAGCGCACTCCCCTCGCGGCGCAGGCGATAGCCCACGCGGCCCTGCGGCGTGCGCATGCCACGCAACGCAACACCCTCGCCGTCCAGCCACTCGGCCGGCACACCGGCCGCCAGCACGAGGCTGTCGTCGACCTCGCGCACGTAGGCGAACATGTCCAGCGCCGAGCGGACGAAATCCGAGCCCACCCAGGCATGCGGCAGATCGCCGAGGAAGAACGGCGTGCGCGGGGTCGGTGTCACCACTTCGCCCCACTGGTTCCAGGCCAGCGGCGCGCGATGCTCGAAAAACCACTCGCGCACCTCGTTGGCGCGCTCGCGCCAGCCCAGACGCACGAACGCCGCCACGTTGCGCCACTCGTAGGGCGTGTAGTCCTTCCACGGCTCGCGGCCGTCGCGGCGATCGACGAACTTCTGCCAGTAGCGCTCGAAGGTATTGGTCAGCAGCGGCTCGGGCAGACGGCCCTGTTCGCCGCCCGGAGCGAGCGCGATGGTCGTCGATGTGGCATCGAAATCCCCGAGTTCGGCGGCGCCGGGCAGGAAATCGATGCCGTGGATCCGCGCTGCCGCACGCAGCGACGCATCGAGGTCCACGCGGAACTCGTCGCGCGCGGCGATCATGCGCGCGATGTCCTCGGTCTTGCCCAGCGCCTCGGCGACCTCGACCGCGTCCTTGTAGCCACGCAGCGCCCAGAAGTTGTCCCAGTACGAATGCATCGGCTTGGCCGAATAGCCCTCGTGGCTGATCGACGCGGGCATCATGCCGTAGAAGGCTTCGTTGACCGCCCGGTTGGCCTCGGTGCGCTCGCTGGCGCGCAGTACTTCCATGTACTCGAAAGCACCGAGCACGTGCGGCCACATCGCGGCGAGAAACGCGTCGTCCTTGGTATAGCGCCAGTACTCGGCGATGTTGAAGATCAGCTCGCCGTGGCTGTCGTTCTCGGGCACCGGGTCGCTGCCGCGATCGTCGACGCAGCACGGCACCATGCCGTTGTCGAACTGGTAGGGCGCGTACCACTCTACGTATTCCTTCACGACTTCCGGCCGGCCCATGCGCAGCAGGCCTTCGGAGATCATCGCGCCGTCACGGATCCAGCTGCGCGCATACGACCGCGTGCCCGGCTGCAGGCGCGGCCCGATACGCGAGATCAGCATGTGCGCAAGGGAGGTGCGCAGCGTGTCGGCGAGCGCCTTGCCGGCCTCGGGCACGTCGATGCCGACCTCGCCCAGCTTCGCGCGCCATTCGCTGGCCACCGCGTCCTGCCAGGCCTGCGGATTCCACCCGCTCGTCACCGGCGCGGCGCCGGTCATCGGCACCAGCAGGCCGAACTCGCGCGACTGGCCCGGCTCCAGACGCACGCTGTAGAGCAGCGCACCCGACGCGAAGGCCTGCGGGTCGTCGACCTCGGTGGTCGCCGGCACACGGCCGGCCGCGATGTGCTCGATCTCCATGCCGGCGTCGAACGTGGTCGCGAACGCGGCCTGTGCCGGCTCGCGTGCGAACACGCGCGGCGCGCCGTCCACGCTGACCCGGTCCGGGGTCACCGACACCGCGCGCAGCGGGCTCACCCCGCCGATGATGTTGAGGAACTGGCTCGGTGGATTGACCTGCAGCGGTCGCACCGCGAGTGCGAGCGTGTAGTCGCGCGCCTGTGCACCGGTGTTCTCCAGGCGATACCGCGCGACCAGCTGCGACGTCTCGGGCGTGCCGCGGGCGAAACCGGTCACGCGCAGCGCCAGCGCGTCATGGCGCCACTCGACACTGGGAATCGGCAGGTAATCGTCCTGCAGCGATTGCGTGGCTTCGACATCGGCCCAGGTCACCAGCGCGTCGTCGACGCGCACGAAGGGTTCGATCGAGAACCCGCCGGCGGCGACCTCGATCGCGCCGTCCTCGCCGATCAGGCCCTGCTGGGTGCCGCCGTCGAGACCGAGGATCGTCCAGTAGGGCTGCTCGCCGCTGAAGCCACGCGGGAACCGGCCGCGCGGATGGTCGGCAGCGACCGCCTTGATGAAATCGTTGGGATGCTCGGAGACGGCGACCGGATGCGCGGCCACCTCCGCCAGCGCGAAGCCCTCGCCGGGCCCCGCCTGCAGCGCGAGCCCGATGTAGCGCGCTTCCGATTCCGGCAGCGACAGCCAGTCGATACCGCCGTTGCCGTCGACGACCGTGCGCACCTCGTCCCAGGTCTGCCCGTCATCGGACAACGAGACCGCATAGGCCGACGCCTCGCGCCGCTGGCCCCACTGCAGGCGCACGCCACCGAACTCGCGCACCGAGCCGAGGTCGAGCACCAGCGTCTGTGGGCCGGCACCGGTGGTCCATGCGGTCTCCGGGTTGCCATCGGTCGCGTGGGCCACGCCCTCCGGCGTGCTCTGCGACGACGCCGCGAGCGTCAGCGGCGAGGTGTCGTCGGCCGGCAGTGGCTCGAACGTCAGCGTATCGAAACACACCGAGCCCGCGCCGCCGGCGTTGTTGTAGATCGTGAACTCGATCTTCTGGCTGGACCGCAGGGTCTTGTCGGGATCCGGGCCCCAGGCCTTGTCGATGTGCCGGGTGCGGTAGCGCACCGGGGTCCAGTCTTCGGGGTAGTCGTATTTCGGCCGGTTCACCCACCAGACGTTGTCACCGCTGGCATCGACCAGCTTGAACTGGAGATCGTTGGCCGGCGATTCGCCGCGCAACTGGAAGCCGAACCTGAAGTTCTCCGGATACGTGAGCGGCAACTCGCGCTGGATGCCGACATGGCCCGAGACACCGTTGAAATCGTAGTCGAGGCACAGCGCGGCGCCGTCGACACCGTCGACGGTGCGCAGCGCGCCGCTGACCTGGTTCGAGGTCACCACCTGCCAGAGCGACGGATCGTCGAAGCCATCGAGAACGCGGACGCCCTCGCCCGCCGACGCGCCGCCACCCGACGGCGTGGGCGAGATGTTGCAGGCGGTCAGGGCAGCGGCGAGTGCGGCGATGCCGAAGACGCGTGCGATGCGCGACAGGCGCAGATGATCGGACGACGCGGCGGCATCGGCAGCCCGCATCATGTCGGGGTCGGCAGGCGCGCGCATGGCGCGGGTGTCGAGGATCTTCATGCGGTGCGTTGCCTCCGTGGTTCAGAACGGCGTGTCGAAAGCTCGTGGGCGCGCGCTTGCACGCGATGTGCCCTGGCAGCAGAAACGGTCGCGCTCCTGCAAGACGTCGCTGCATTGCCCTCCATGGCGCGGCATCTTCGGCGGCGGGACGCTCCGCACGCCCTGTCCGGCATCGCGAGCGCCACGTGCCGATCCATGAGCGGGCGCCCTCACCCCTTGACGCTGCCGAGCAGCAGTCCCTGGATGTAATAGCGCTGCAAGGCGATGAACAGCAGCAGCACCGGAATCACCGTGACCACGGCACTGGCCATCATCATCTCCACGTCCTGGATGTGCTCGCGCGACAACGCGGCGATCGCCACCGGCAGCGTGTAGTTGCTCTGGTCGGTCAGCACGATCAGCGGCCACATGAAATCGTTCCACGCGGCCATGAAGGTGAAGATGGTCAGCGTCACCAGCACGGGCTTGAGCATCGGCAGCACGATCTGGAAGAAGATCCGCAGCTCGCCGGCGCCGTCGATGCGCGCGGCTTCCAGCAGCTCGTCGGGAATCGAGCGCGCGTACTGGCGCACCAGGAAGATGCCGAATACCGTCGCCAGCGCCGGGATGATCACCGCGCCGAAGCTGTTGACCAGGCCCATGCCCTTCATCATCAGGAACAGTGGCAGCATCGCGACCTGGGCCGGAATCACCAGTGCGCCGAGCAGGATCTGGAACAGGCGTTCGCGGCCGCGGAAGCGCAGCTTGGCGAAGGCATAGCCGGCCATGGTGTTGACCAGCAGCGCGCCCAGGGTGATCGCCCCCGAAACCACCAGACTGTTGACGAAGTACCGGCCCATGCCGGCGCGTGCGAACAGCTGCCGGTAGTTGTCGAAGGTCAGCGCGGACGGCAGCAACGGCGGCGGAAAGCCGCTGGCTTCGCCGGTCGGCATGAAGGACACCGACAGCATCCACGCCAGCGGTGCGAGCGCGACGATCGCCAGCAGCCCCAGCGCGCCATTGACCGCCCACGCCGACCCGCGCGACGCACCCACCTCGTGCACTGAGGACGCCGTCCGGCTCATACCATCTCCCGGCGCCGGCCCGCGCGCAGCAACAGCGTGGTCACGCCGAGGATGATCAGGAACAGCAGGAACGCCACCGCCGACGCGCGGCCGAGGTTCCACCACATGAAGCCTTCCTCGTACATGAAGTACAGCACGCTGACCGTGCTCTGCAGCGGATCGCCGCGGGTCATCACGTAGGGCTCGGCGAACAGCTGGAAGTAGCCCGAGACCGTGATCACCGCGACCACCAGCAGCACCGGCCCGAGCATCGGCAGCGTGACGTGGAGGAACTGCTGCCAGCGCGAGGCGCCGTCGATGCGCGCGGCCTCGTAGAGGTCTTCGGGAATCGCGGCGAGACCGGCGATGAAGATCACCATGTTGTAGCCGAAGTTCTTCCACACCGCGAACAGGATGATCGTCGGCATCGCCCAGGCCGGATCGCCCAGCCAGTCCACCGGCGCGATGCCGACGTGACCCAGCGCCCAGTTCACGAGGCCGTAGCTGGTGTGGAAGAGATAGCGCCAGATCACCGCGACCGCGACCAGCGTGGTCACCACCGGGGCGAACAGCGCGGTGCGGAACAGGCCCTTGAAGCGCGCGACCTTGGCGTTGAGCAGCAGCGCCGCGCCCAGCGACACCGCGATCGACAGCGGCACGCCGATGACGACGAAGTACGCGGTGTTGCCGAGGGATTTCCAGAACAGCGGCGTGCGCAGCAGATCGACGTAATTGCCGAGCGCGACGAAACGCAGGTTCGACATGTCGGCCAGCGCGTAGAGGTCGAAATCGGTCAGGCTGAGCAACAGCGCCGACGCGACCGGAATCGCGAAGAACACGCCCAGCACGATCAGTGCGGGGCCGGCGAAGATCCAGCCGGCGGTACTAGTGCGCATGGGTCGCCCTTCCCTGCGGGCGGGTGCCCGCGTGCGACGCGGCGTTGTCGACCGAACCGTCAGGCCGCGACAGCGGAAGGACGGCAGGGGCACTCGCACGCGCGCCCCCGGACGCCGCCTCCTGTTCCTGCTCGCGTACCCAGCGCCGCTTCTCCAGCAGCGTGTCGACGCGCGCGTCGAGTTCGCGCAGCGCCTGGTCCTGCGACATGCCGCCACGGACCACGCGTTCGCTGGCCAGGCGCATCTCCTGCACGATGCGTTCCCACTCGAGCACCTGCGGCGTGGGCTGCACGCGTTCGAGCTGGTCGCGGAACGCCTGCGCATACGGGTCCTCGCGCAGTTGCGGAAAGTCCCAGGTGCTGCGGCGCGGCGGCAGGTTGCCGATCATTGCGTGGAAACGCTGCTGGATGTCGGGCCGCGACAGGAACTCCATCAGCTTCCAGCTCGCGTCCTTGTTGGGCGAATCGCGGAACATCACCAGCGACGTCCCGCCCGCGATGCCGGCGCCGGGACCGTCAGGACCCGGCAACGGCGCCGTCCCCCACTGGTCCTGCAGCGCGGCGGGCATTCGGTTGCGGAATTCGCGGATGTTCCAGGGACCGGAGACGTAGAACGAGAAGAAGCCGCGGCCGAACTCGTCCCAGACATTGGAGATCTGGGTCTCGGACATCCGCGGCGCCCAGCCCTGTTCGAACATGTTGGCGTAGAAGCCGAGCGCGCGCCGGAAACCGGGGCTGGAGAAATTCCCGCGCCCGTCGTCGTCGCGCAGCAACGGATCCGGCTGCTGCAAGCCGAAGGACAGCAACTGCTCGAATTCGTTGAGCGGCAGCATCACCGCGTAGCGCGACGGCCCGACGTGCTGCTTGATCGCGGCCATCGCAGTCTCCCACTCCGCCCAGGTTCGAGGCGGCGCGGCGATGCCGGCTGCCGTGAGGATGTCGCGGCGGTAGAACAGAAGACGCGTATCCACGTACCAGGGCACGCCGAGCAGGCGGCCGTCGACGACATTGGTGTTCCAGATGCCCGGGAAATAGTCGTCTTCGTCGATGACCTGCGAAGCATCCACGCGGGCCTGCACCGGTTCCAGCGCGCCGAGCACTGCGAATTCTGGCACCCAGGTATTGCCGAGCTGGCAGATGTCGGGCAACGCATCGGCAGCGAACGCGGTGAGCAGCTTTTCGTGCGCCGATGTCCAAGGAATCTGCTGGATCTCGACGCGGATTCCGGGATGCGTGTCCTCGAATTCGCGCACGAGCTCCCCCACCACCTCCGCTTCCCGGCCCATCGCCCAGAAGCGGATCACCGTGTCCTCACCGTGACGCCCGCAGCCGGCGAGCAGCATCACCGCGAGCAGCCCGCAGCCGGCACGGATCAGCATGCCCGCGCGCATCATTCCGCCCGCGGCCCGGTGCAGGCGTCGATCATTCGACCGGTACCGGGTCCGATGCACGCGCGCGCTCCGGGGCGTCCCGCGCCGGCGCCTGGCTCGCGGCGCGCGATTCGGCGATGCCGATCGCGCGCGCCGTCGCGGCGTCGACATCCGGCGGACCGGAATCCCGGGGTTCGTCCTCACCCGCCAGCCAGCCGCCGGTGAAGCCCGCGCGTTCCAAGCCGCGCCGGATGTGCGGATTCTTCTTCATGACCTCCCAGACGAAGCCGTTCCGGTAGTTGGCGATCATCGCCAGGATCGGACCTTGGTCGATCGCGATGTAGTCGCTCGCCACCCAGCCGCGCCCCGGGATCAGGCGGCCGGTCTTGAGCGGGACGTCCTCGTAGTTGAAGCTCGGGTTGAAGGCGTCGAGGAAGCCGTAGCTCGAGTAGAGGAAATCGCCGTATCGGCGATGCATCTCCTCGGTGGCCGGAATCACGATCTCCGGTGCGAAGGCCACCGACGCCACCGCCGCCGTCGGCGCGATCGTGCCGTCGTCGAACGCCACGTCCAGGCCCGCGCCGCGCGCGCTGTAGTGCCGGAACTCGCGCTGCTCGCCGTTGTAATCCTGCGAGGTGCGCTGCGGCCCGTCGCTGGCGGTGAGGCCCCAGACGTTCTCGCCGTACTCCTTCCAGCCCATGGGGTTGTCGATCGCATACTGCCGCTGTGCGTAGGTCGCGCGTCGGCTGTTCTCGAAGTAGTCGATGCCGCGGCGACGCATGTAATCGTCGCGGATACCGCGGAAGTCCACCCACACGTGGGTGTACTGGTGTCCGAAATGCGGTGCGAAACTCAGGTACTCTTGGCCACGGAACACGCCCCAGGAACGGTCGTAGGTGCGCGTCCACACCTCCCACGCATCGGGCTCGACCGGATGCGTCGGAGAACCCAGCGCCAGGATGTAGACCAGCATCGCTTCGTCGTAACCGGTCCAGTCGTGCTCGATGAAGCCGCTTTCCGGATACCAGCCCATCGAGATCAGCGGCTTGCGCTGCTGCAGGAACGGCCAACGCACGTTGCGGTAGAGCTGGTCGGCGAGTGTCCGGATCTCGGCCTCGCGCGGGTCTTCGCGGTCGTAGTACGACTGCGCGAAGAGCACGCCCATCATCATCAGGCCGGTGTCGACGCTCGACAGCTCCACCCACGGCTCGAACCGGTGGCCGGTGTTCATGTCGACGAAGTGGTAGAAGAAACCCTGATGGCCGCCGGTGCCCGTGGCCTGCGGACCCATGCGCACATCGCGGAAGAAGCGCAGCGTCGTCAACGTACGGTCGACCGCCTGCGTCCGGCTGACCCAGCCACGCTCGATGCCGATGGGATACGCCGTCAGCGCGAAGCCGACCGCCGCGATGCTCGAGAACGGCCGGGACGGAAAGCGGTCGGGCGTCAACCCGTTCACTTCATTGGTCGTATCCCAGAAGTACTGGAAGGTGCGCCGCTCGATGTCAGCGAACAACGGTGGCAGCTCGGGCGGCCCCGGATCCTCTGGCGGCTCGGGCTCGGGCACCTGCGCGATCGGGCCGGGCTTGGGCGCCGGCGTCTCCGGCTCGACAGGTTGCTGCCGGCCGCATCCGGCGAGCAGCAGCACGCCCAGCAGGACCAGAAGCAGACACTGGATGACGCGCAGACGGGATCGCATCGTGAAGGAGACCTCGCGGTGAAATCGTTTTCAGGGACGAGTATAAAACTGCCGGCGCCCGTACGGGGGCCGGCAGCAGGAATTACCAGTTGATACCGAAGGTCAGCTTGAACGTGCGCGTCGGCAGGAGGATCTCGTTCCCGTTGCGGCCGGCGAAATTCTCCCGCTGCGGATCACCCGGATCGCCACGAAAGCCCTCGAACTGGTTGTAGTTGCGCCAGTTGAACGCGTTGAGCAGGTCACCACGCACCCGGAACGACAGGTCAGTGCCGGTGTCGAAGACCTTCTCCAAGGCCATGTCGAACTGCTTGAAGCCGATGCTGCCGTCCGGAATGAAGGGATCGTAGAAGCAGAAATCGCGTGACGACACGGCGTTGCAGTTGGTGGCCTCGCGCGGACGGTGGGTGGATAGGACCAGCTTGCTGCTGAAGGTCACGTCCCATCCCAGGTCGTAGATGCCCGACAGCACCAGGCGGTGACGTGGGATGCCAGTGGAGATGAAGTACTCCGTACCGACCCGTGGGAAATCGAAGACGTAGGTTTCGCCATTCGATGCGTCCGGTCGGTTCTCTTCGGCATCGCTATAGGTGTAGGCAAGGTTGATGCCCCAGCCGGAATCCCGGGTGAAAGGCTTGTCCACCGAGACCAGGAGCGAGTTGAGGTTGTAGTTGATGCCGTTGTCCCCAAGGATCAGCGAGCCGTAACCGGGAATCGGCTGATTGAACGGCGCGCCACCGTAGGTGGCGCCGGGGTTCTGATGGAAGCTACCGTCCGGGTACCGGTTGCCAAGGCGGAAGTAGATGCCGTCGCGACTGCGGATGTGGGCCAAGGTGACCGAGGTGTTCCAGTCATGCTCGCCGAGTGTCACCACGTTGCGCATGCCCAGACTGAATTGGTCCGAGTAGGGCGTCTTGAGATCGTTGTTGATCAGATTGATCTCGCCGCCAGAGACGGGATTGGCGGCGGCATATGCCGCCAGCCCCTCGGGCGTGAGCAGCGCGGGATCGAAGCTTAGGCAGTTGTTCCCGGCGCACGGGTGCAGTGCGGTCGGGAAATTCAATTGGTACGTCGTAAAAGCACCGCCGTAGAACTCACGCGCCATGATGTCGAACAGATTGCGATCGTAGGCGCGACCCGCTCCACCGAAGATCACGTGCCGCTGATCGGCATTGAGATCATAGGAGAATCCGACACGGGGCTGCCAGGCACCCTTGAACGCCTTGCGGTTGCTCCCCGAGCTGATGAAATCCTCGATGTCGTAATCGGTGTTCTGGATGTTGGTCCAGCCCCGCAGCGCGGCAGCCAGATCGTCGTTGACGCGGTAATCCAGGTAGGAAGGGCTCTTCTCGTAATCCCATCGCAGGCCGAGGTTGAGAGTCAGGCGATCGTTGACCTCCCAATCGTCCTGGATGTAGATGCCGAACTGTGTATTGTCGGACTGGACGAAGGGCTGGCGGCCGGTACGCGGCGTCGTGTATTCGATGCGGTACGGCTGGGCAAGGCTCTCGTTGACGTCGAAAAAGTACTGCGGGAACGGCGGCGACTGCTGGAATGCGCGCAGTTCCACATCCTTGTATTTGACGCCCATCTTGATGGTGTGACCTTCGAAACCGAAGAAGGTCAGATCGTTCTGGAACCCCAAACCCTTCTGTCCTTTGTCCTGGAAGTTGGGTCCACCACCAAGGTTGAGGACCCCAAGCGTGAGGTTCGCCGGATTGTTGGGATCGACGATCGTGTAACGGAACCCAGGAGACGCCGTGATCGGCACCGGGTTGTAAGACGTGTCTTCGAAGGTGATGTGCGCATCGTTGAGCCAGTTCGTCGAACTGAACTGGTAGCGTAGGTCGACGCGCGTCTCGTCGTTGATCAGATCGGTTCCAAAACCGGGCGTGTTGATCCCGCCGATCCCACTCAGGGACGACTCGTCACGCACGCGTGTGCTCAGTTCGACCAGGTGGGACTCACCTGGCTGGAAGCTCAATTTGGCGAAATAGATGTCCTGTCTGAAGGGGCTGCTCGTCGGCCCGTAGAAGGATCGCAGGTCACCCGGAAGCCCGGATGCGTCGAACACCGCCGGAGGGCGGACGAACTGCGGAACCACGAAATCCTTGGCTTCGTACGCAACGAAGAAATGCAGCACGTCCCGGATGATCGGGCCACCGATGGTGGCGCCGTACTGCTCGGTGACCTCAGGCGATTTTTCGCCTGCCGCCTGCTCCTGCAGGGTGGCCGCGCGCCATTCGTCAGAAGTGCGGTCCCAGAAAAAACTGCCCGAAAAATCGTTCGTCCCTGAGCGCGTCACAGCGGTGACCGCGGCGCTGCTGATCTGGTCGTACTCGGCTTTGTAGTTCGACGTGATCACCTTGTACTCGCCGATCGCCGACTGCGGAAACGGATTGCCGCGGCTGTCGTCCTGGCCGGTGATGCCGCCTGGGGTAACGTAATTCTTCTGGCCGACGCCATCGATGAAGACGTTGATGTTGTTGGCGCCCTGGGCGCCGCTGCGGAGCTGCGACTCGGACCCGTTGGGCGAATTCACGAACACCATGCCCGGCACGGTGTCGGCGAATGCCAGAAAATTGCGCGAGCTCTGCGGCAGAGCCTCGATCTGCCGTTGCGACACGTATGTCGCAATCTCCGAAGTCCGAGTCTCCACCAGCGCCGCGGCGGTGACGCGCACCGCGTCGAGATCCGTCGCCTCACCCGCGGGCGCGCTTTCGGCCATACCGCCGACACCGAGGTTCAGCGTCGCGGTCTGGCCGACAGCCAGAACCACGTTCTGCGAACTGCTCTGCCCGTTCGCTTCGACCTGGATCCGATAGGTCCCCGGCGGCAGACCCGCCAGGTTGTAGGCGCCGTTGGCACCCACGGTGACACTGCGGCTCAGGCCGGTGGCCGTGTTGATCGCAGTGACGCGGGCGCCGGCCGCGGGGGCCGAATCCGCCATCACCTGGCCGCGGATCGTGGCGGCGGTGGATTGCGCCAGCGCGGCAGGCGCAGCGAGCGCCAGGCAGCCGGCGAGCGCCACGCTGAGCAGCGAGCGCGAGGTGGAGCGGGAACGCAGCAGGGCGTACGTCATGGAGTTCTCACTGGAATTGGAAAGAGGTGGAAATCGGGAGCCGGTCAAGGGAACCGGCGGACAGCGGCAATGCGACGTCGCTCCATGCGGGCGCGCAGCTCCGTGAAAGGTGCGGATGGGCGGTTGGACGCCGGGCGGCCACCGGGCCGGGATGCGGGACACCGGAGAGCGAGGCCGGCCGGACAGGCACGGCGCCGCGCAGGCCGCTCACCCGTCGCCAAGGCAGGCGCGTCGCGGCGCCACCACGTCTTCATCCAGATCCCCTCCCAAGGCTCCAGCTGCAGTTCGATCAATCGGCCGGTGTTCGCATGCCTCCACCACCGCAGGATTCGCGCACCACGAGAACGGGCTGCAGACCCTTCGACGGCACCGGCATCTGGGTGCCGGTTGCAGGCGGATCGAGCAGGGCCCGCAATGCGCGTGCCCCCAGTTCAGCGATGTCGACGCGCATCGTCGTGAGCGATGGGTGAACGTAGCGTGCAAGCGGAATGTCGTCGAAACCGACCACCGCAATATCGTCAGGGGTGCGCACTCCGCCGCGTCGCAGCGCATAGATGCAACCGATGGCCATCGTGTCGTTGGCCGCGAACACGGCATCCGGCCGCTCGTCCATCGAGAGCAGCGCCTGACCCGCGCGGTGACCCGAAGCTTCGTCGAACTCGCCCGGGAGTTCCCAGAGGGCCAAGGCCGGATCCGCTGCGTCCAGCGCGTCGCGGTAGCCGCGCAGACGCTCACGCGCGTCATCGTTGTCGACAGGTCCGCCGATGAACGCGATGCGCCGGTGTCCGAGCGCAACGAGATGCCGCACCATCGCGCGCGCACCCGTGTAGTTGTCGATCCCGATCGACGGACGCTCCACGGGGCCGGCGCTGTTCATCAGCACCAGGGGCAGGCTGTCGTCGACGTTGCTCGTGAGGAAGTCGGCATCGTGGACATAGGGCGACAGCAGCAGCAGGCCATCCACCCGCCCGCGCATCGCGCGCAAGGCGGCGCCCTGCTCCACCGGATTGCCGTGGTAGCTCGATACGAGCAGGTGCAGACCGTGCGCCCGCGCGACCTGGTCGATGCCGCGCATCAGTTCGGAGAAGAACTCGCCGTGGAGATCCGGCAGCACGACGCCCACGGTCTGGGTGCGTCGGCTGCTCAGGCTGCGGGCGGCGTGGTGCGGGCTGTAGCGGAGCGCGGAGGCCGCATCGAGCACGCGTTGACGGACCGCCTCGGCCACGTTCTGGTGACCATTGAGCGCCCGCGACACGGTGGCGACCGAGACGCTGGCTGCTTTGGCGACATCCTTGATGGTCACGCCCATCCGCACGCTCCCGATTTCGCACGCGAATGTAAGCGTTTCCAGGTCACTTATGCAAACAAAATGTCACATGACGGATATTGCACTGCAGCAGCGGGCGGCCTTTCCGCCAGCCGCAGGCCACGCCCTGCCACCCGCCGCATCTCGCGCGGTGCTCGCAAGGGGTCGGATGCGGCACCCATACGAGGCGCATGTCGCGCGTTGAACGCGCCGGCAGCCCGCCGCGTATACGAGTCGGCTCCGCTCCACGCAGAGGCGTCCGTTCCGGGCAGCCCTCGCCCATCCGCACCGCGTCAGGGCAGGACCGGGCGGAACGGGCGTACGTCGACATGCGTGTACACACCCGCGTCGACATAGGGGTCCGCATCGGCCCAGGCGCGCGCGTCGGCCAGCGAATCGAAGGCGGCGATCACGATGCTGCCCGTGTAGCCCGCGGGCCCCGGATCCTCGGCGTCGATCGCCGGGCACGGGCCCGCCAGCAGCAGACGCCCCGTCTCGCGCAGGGCGAGCAACCGTGCCAGGTGCGCGGGGCGCGCCTCCAGGCGTCGGTCCAGCACGTCCGGCCCATCGTGTCCTTCGATCGCGTACCACATCATCGCCAGTCTCCTTCGCACCGCGGAAGTTTAGGTCGGCCGGCACAGGCGCGCCTGCTGGACAGCGCCCCGGCGCTGCGCGTACCCTGTGTGACAGCATTCCCGGCCAAGTTTTCCGCAGCGGCGCGCAGTTCGCGCCCGCCTGCAGCGGTCACCCCACCGGCCCGGCCCGACGCCTTTCCGATCCCCGCACTGTCCCAGCAGTCGCGTTTCGTGCATGGCATCCGGCTGCAGACGTTCGCAGTACCCGCTGTTCCCGCGCCGGCCCAGGCCGCGCACCGATCCGGACCCGTGCCAGAGCGCCCGCCGTCCCGTCGCCATGTCCCGACCGCAGTGATGCCCCATTCGTGATTCCGTTTCCGAGCGCGCCCCCGCGGCCGCGACCTGCATGAGCCAGCCCGCTTCCGACGCTTCCGCGCCGGCCGGCCAGGCTGCGCCGTCGCCGCAGCAGCAGGAGATGCCGCTGGCGCTCGTGCACGGACAGCCCGTCCTGCAGATTCCGCAGGACCTGTACATCCCGCCCGACGCGCTGGAAGTGATTCTGGAGGCGTTCGAGGGGCCGCTGGACCTGCTGCTCTATCTGATCCGGCGACAGAATCTCGACATCCTCGACATCCCCGTCGCCGACATCACCCGGCAGTACGTCGACTACATCGGGGTGATGCAGGAGCTGCGCTTCGAACTGGCGGCCGAATACCTGGTGATGGCCGCGATCCTCGCGGAGATCAAGTCGCGGATGCTGTTGCCGCGGCCCGTGCTGGACGAGGACGAGGACGGCGATCCGCGCGCCGAGCTCGTACGCCGGCTCCAGGAATACGAACGCTTCAAGCAGGCCGCCGAGGATCTCGATCGGCTGCCGCGCCAGGACCGGGACACCGTTCCGGCGCAGGTGGCCCTGCCCGATCGCGACATCTCCCGAGAGCCGCCGCCAGTGGACCTGCGCGAGATGCTGCTGGCCCTGCACGACGTGCTCAAGCGCGCCGAGCTGTTCACCGGCCATGCGATCCGGCGCGATGCGCTCAGCGTGCGCCAGCGCATGGGCGAGGTCCTGACCCGGCTCGCCGGCGGCCACTTCCATCGCTTCGAAACGCTGTTCGATCCGACCGAAGGCCGCCTCGGCGTGGTGGTGACCTTCCTGTCGGTGCTCGAGCTGACCAAGGAACGCCTGCTCGACATCGTGCAGGAGGCGCCTCTCGCGCCGATCTACATCAAGTCGCTGGCGGATGCCGAGGGCGGTGCGCCGCCGAGTGCGTTCTCCAGCGAGTTCGACGACGACGTGCCCGAGTCGCCATGACGCCGTCCGCCCGCCCCCGCCATTCCTGAGTCCCGAGCCCACCGAACCGAATGGACCAGACGTTCATCAACCGAATCGTCGAGGCTGCCCTGCTGGCCTCCACACAGCCGCTGACGCTCGCGCAGCTAGGCGCACTCTTCACGCTGGACGAGCCCGCGCCGGACGGCAGCCTCCGCCAGGCGCTGGAGGAGCTGCAGGCGGCCTGCGCCGATCGCGGCGTGGAACTGGTCGAGCTGGCCTCTGGCTGGCGCTACCAGGTCAGGCACGACGTCCACGGCTGGGTGAGCCGGCTGTGGACCGAACGTCAGACCCGCTACACGCGGGCCACGCTGGAGACCCTGGCGCTGATCGCCTACCGCCAGCCGATCACCCGCGGCGAGATCGAGCAGGTCCGCGGCGTGGCGACGAACAGCAACATCATCAAGGCCTTGGAAGAGCGCGAGTGGATCCGTGTCGTCGGCCATCGCGACATGCCCGGTCGCCCCGAACTGCTGGGCACGACCAAGGGTTTCCTCGACTACTTCGGCCTCAAGCGCCTCGACGAACTGCCGCCGCTGTCGGAGCTCAAGGATTTCGCCGAGCTCGACCCGCAACTCCGGCTGGCCGGTGCCGATACCCGTGATGACCTCGGCGATGGCGATGGTCGTCCCGACGACCGCGGTGTCGGCGGCATCGCCAGTGGAGTGCCGGCGACGCATCCGGCCGACAACGCGGCCATCGACGGTTCGCCTTCGACGGCGGAGGCCGGCCCGGAAACCGCACCGGATACCGCGCCGCTTCAAGGCATCGACGACGCACGCGCCGACACCGATGCAGGTGCACCCGACACCGCCGGACACGAGCTTCCCACCCCCTACGACGCCGCTGACGACGGCGTGGACCCGCAGCATCCCGATACGGACGCCGATCCCGGCGACCGGCACCTTGAACCAGACGACGCCCTCGCCGCGGACGGCGACAGCGACCGGAGCACCTCATGACGCAACGCAATCCCCCCGACAAGACCCCCCGCAGCCCGCTGTCGCTCAAGCGCGGCGACGCGCCCGCGGCTGACGCCACGCCGCCGCTCGAAGAGCGCTTGCACAAGGTGCTCGCGCAGGCCGGCCTCGGCTCGCGCCGCGCGCTCGAGCAGCGCATCGCCGACGGCCTCATCAAGGTCAACGGCGAACCGGCGCAGACAGGCATGTCGATCAAGGCCGGCGATCGGGTCGAGCTCGACGGCAAGGTCTTCGTGGCCAGCGCCCTGACCGAGCCGGCGCGCATGCTGATCTACAACAAGCCCGAGGGCGAGGTGACCACGCGCGAGGATCCCGAGGGCCGGCCGACCATCTTCGAAGCCCTGCCCGCGCTCAAGGGCGCGCGCTGGATCGCGATCGGCCGGCTCGACATCAACACCACCGGTCTGCTGCTGCTCACCACCGACGGCGAACTCGCCAACGCGATGATGCATCCCTCCTACGAGGTCGAGCGCGAGTATGTGTGCCGCGTGCGCGCGCCGGAAGGCGAAGACGCGGTGTCGGACAAGATCGTCGACCGCCTGCGTCGCGGCGTCGCGCTGGAGGACGGCCCGGCCAAGTTCGACGCGATCGAGCGCATCGGCGGCACCGATTCGCACGACTGGTACCAGGTGCTGCTGAAGGAAGGCCGCAACCGAGAGGTGCGCCGGCTGTGGGAATCGCAGGGCTGCCAGGTCAGCCGCCTCAAGCGCGTGCGCTACGGCAACGTCGTGCTGCCGCAGCCGCTGCTGCGCGGCCAGTCGCAGGAACTTCCGGCCGCGCAGGTCGAGGAGCTGCGCACCTCGCTCAAGCTGGAAGAAGGCCCGCCCCCGGCCTTGACCCTGCAGCCTGTGATCGGCCAGCGCAAGGCGGCCAAGTCCACCGTGCACCTGGGCAAGGGCGGCACCGGCAAGGCCTACGTCAACGGTCACAACAGCGGTGCCGACGAAGGCCGCGAGCTGCGTCGTTTCGACAACGTGCGCGAGGATCGCGGCCGCGGCCGTGGCGGTCCGCGCAAGCCGCACGGGGGCCTCACGGTCAGTGGCGACGCGGCCGCTCGCCAGTCGCAGAAGCCCTTCAAGCAGCGCAAGGACACCGGCGCACGCGGGTTGCCGGAGGGCAACCCGGCGGCATTCCGCAGCTGGTACGTGCCCGACGGCGTCGAGACCGGCCCGACCGGCCATCGCAACGCCGATGGCCGTGGCCCCAAGAAACCCTATGGCGGATCCGGCGCCGGCGCCAAGAAGCGCGGCCCCGGTGGCGGGGCCGGCCAGGCCCCGCGCGGTGGCGGCCAGGGACCGTGGGCGTCGCGTCCGGCGGGCGGTGGCGGGGCCGGTCGTCCGCGCGCGCCGTACGGACATCCGGACAGTGCGCCCAGCTTCCCGTCCGACCACGCCAATCCGGGCAGCTTCAATCCCAATGCGGCGCCGAGAGGACCGCGTCCGGGCGGCGGCAACCGGCCTCCATCAAAGGGCGCCGCGGGACGCGGACCCGGCGGCGGTGCCCGTGGTCCGGGTGGCGGTCGTGGCCCGGGCGGCGCGCCGGGCGGCGGCAACCGCGGTCCGGGCGGCCGTCCGCCGGGCGGTGGCAATCGCGGTCCGCGCGGCGGGAACCGCTGAGCCCACGTGTCCGTTCCGGAACCGGGAGCCGAGCTCACGCGCCGGTTGCAGACGGCGCTGGCGCACCTGCGCGACGGCCGCTTGCGAGATGCGGTCGTCGAGGCCCGGACGAGTGCACAGGCCGCCCCCTTCTCGGCCGAGGCGCAGCAGGTGCTGGGACGGGTGCTCGCCGCTGCAGGCGATGCCGACGGCGCGGAGCGCGCGTATCGCGCCGCCCTCGCCCTGGTGCCCGGCCACCAGACATGGACGCTGGAGTTTGCGGCGTGGCTCGCGCAGAACGGTCGGCTCGAGACGGCGCGCGATGTTCTCGCCGCGGCACCGGCGACCGGGCCGGTGGTCACGCAGCTGGGCCTCGTGTCGCTTCAGCTCGGCGATACGGCTCGGGCCTGCAACGCGTTCGAGCGGGCGACCGTCCTGCAGCCTGCTTCAGCGGTCGCCTGGCATGGACTCGGCAACGCGTTGCGGGCGTCGGACCGTCTCGATGAAGCCTCAGCCGCGTTCCGCAGGGCCACGGCATGCGCGCCGGAATCCGCAGGCGCCTGGATCAATCTCGGCGTCTGCCTGCGCCTGACGGGCCGCACGCGCGACGCCCTCGAGTGCCTCTACCGCGCACGCGAGCTGGGGTATAAGGGCCCGGAGCTCCACGATGTCATCAACGGTGTCCTCGACGACTCCGGAGAAACGGATGCCGCACTCATCGGGGCGCTGGACCTGGCGCGGGCCGAGCCGGAGTTCGTGCAGGGGCAGGAGACGCTCACCCAGTTGCTGCTCGAGCAGGGTGCTGGCGCTTCGGCGGGAGTGGACGACGATCCGTTCGCCACCTTCAGGGACGCCGTGGACCGCCATCCCGGCAATGTCCATCTGCGCATCCGGTTCCTGCGCATGCTGCTGGGTGCCGGGAGGGCGGACGAAGTGCTCGAGCGGATCGGTCGAAGCGCGGGTCACCCCGGGTCGGATCCCGTCCTGAGCTGGTTCGCCGGCGAAGCGCTCGGGCTGCGCGGCGAACATGCGCAGGCGGAGATCTGCTTCGCGGAGGCTCATCGCGCGCTCTGCGACAGCCCCGAGTTCCTCAATGCCTACGCCCGTCACGCCCTCAAGTCCGGCAGGTTCGATCAGGCGGGCGACTGCGCGGCGCACGCGCTGCAACGCGATCCGCTGAACCAGGAGGCGTGGACCCACATGGGGACCGTCTGGCGCCTGTTCGACGACCCGCGCGAAACATGGCTCAACGATTACGAGCGGCTGGTGGGCTTCGTGCAGGTCGATACGCCGCCGGGTTTTTCCACCCAGTCGGAGTTTCTCGCTGCGCTCGGCGAGGTGCTGGAGCGCATGCACGCGATCAGCCGGCAGCGGGTCCACCAGAGCGTTCGCAACGGATCGCAGACCGCCGGGCAGCTGTTCGGCGGTGACGACGAGGTGCTTCGCGCAACCCAGCTCGCATTGAGCACGACGATCAGGCGCTGGCTCGCCTCGTTGCCGCAAGACCCGCGCCACCCGTTTCTCGCGCGCAGACGGGCGGACATCCGCTACAAGGGGTCGTGGTCGGTGCGCCTGCGCGCATCGGGCAGCCATACGAACCACATCCACGACCAGGGTTGGTTGAGTTCCGCGTTCTATGTCGCGCTTCCTCCAAGCGTCGACGCGAGTCCGGACGTGGGAGCGCACGCAGGCTGGATCCAGTTCGGCCAGCCGGCCCGGGAGCTGGGCCTGGATCTGCCGCCCCGGCGTGTGCTCCAGCCCAGACAGGGTTGGCTCGCACTGTTTCCTTCCTACGTGTGGCACGGAACCGTGCCCTTCGACGATCCCGAGGCGCGGCTGACGATCGCCTTCGACGTGCAGCCTGCATGACGCGGTCCGCAACGCGACCGGCCACGGTACGTGCCTAGTCCAGGCGGAACCGGTCGGCGTCGAGCATCGCGGGGAAGCGCTCGCGGTGCGCCAGCAGCGGCGCCGCGTGAAGCGTGGTGGTGGTGACGCCCTCGGTGTCGCCGCATTCGACGATCGAACCGCCGAGGGCATCGACGGCCGCACTGTCCCCGGCGTAATCGATGCCGTTGCCGTCGGTGCCGACGCGGTTGACGCCGACCACGGCGCACAGGTTCTCGATCGCCCGAGCCCGCAGCAACGTATTCCACGCGTAAGCCCGCGCCGCCGGCCAGTTGGCGACGAACAGCTGCAGGTCGAAATCGAGATCACCGGGGCGCTCGACGTCGTAGCGGTTGCGACAGAACACCGGAAAACGCAGGTCGTAGCAGACCTGTGGATTGATCCGCCAGCCCTTCCACTCCACCGTCAGCCGCGCGCGTCCGGCGGCATAGCGCTTGTGCTCGTTGGCGTAGCGGAACAGGTGGCGCTTGTCGTAGTGCTGCAGCGTGCCGTCGGGCGTGGCCCACAGCATCCGGTTGTAGACGCCGTCGCCGTCGCGCAGCTGCACGCTGCCGGTGACGGCGGCATCGAGCGCGGCGGCCTGTTCGCGGATCCAGTGGACGGTCGGGCCGGCCATGTCCTCGGCGCGATCGATCGCGTCGTTGCTGAAGCCGCTGGTGAAGGTCTCCGGCAGCACGACGAGATCGGTCAGGCCGCGCAGCGGCGCGATCAGGGCGCCGTAGTAGGCACGATTGGCGTCCGGGTCGTGCCAGACGGTGGCGCCCTGTACCAGGGAGACGCGGAGGTTCTGCATGGGAGATCCGACGGAAGGCGCGGGACGGGCCGAGGCTGCGATTCTCGACGCTTCTGCGTCGCCACTCAATCTTCCAACGGCCATTGTGCGTGACACCAGGTGCGCGCACCTTGCTAGACCGCGCATGGGTTGCGACCGAGCCGCCGCGGACACCGCCATGCCGGATGTCTCGACGACGCGCTTCGCGCGGGTCGTGCAAGCCAGCGTTCGCTGCCGCAAGCTGCCGCGCTCGCGGCCGTGCAGCGCACGCCGCACCGAACCGTCACCGACATGAGTATCGAATGGCCGCAACAGAGGCCGCCGAGGAGCGCCTCCGACGCGCCGATCCTGATGCACGACGCGGGGTTCACGCCTCGCGCCCCGCGCTGCACGAGCTCCACCATTCGATGGACGGGCCGAAGACCTCGGGCCCCCGACCGCAGCGCGCCGCGGCTGGATGGACAGGGCCAGCCAGCGTCCGGACACGATGCACCTCCACCGGCGCGACGAGGAACGCATGTACTTCCAGGCGTCGGGCACGCTGCTCACCGCCACGGAAGCCCCCGCTCGCCGGGCGCTGCCGAAAGGAGACACTGTCCGAGCCGCGAGGCGTGTGCGACGGGCCGTGCGCTGCACCGGCCGCCGCTTGGCGACGCAGCGAGCGCGGACCGTACGCACGACACCGTCCGCGACCGTCGAGCCCCCGCCGCCTGATCGACGCTGGTGTCTCCGACCGGGCGGCGCGTCAGCCCGACGCCCTGCCCGCGGCCTTCTGCTCGGCGATGAACCGCCGTACTTCCTCTTCCAGCACCGGCAGCGGCACCGAGCCGAGATTGAGAATGGTGTCGTGGAACGGGCGCTGGTCGAAGGCCGCGCCGAGCTCGCGCTCGGCCTCGGCGCGCAGGTCGAGGATGGTCTTGTAACCGATGTAGTACGAGAGCGCCTGGCCTGGCCATGAGATGTAACGGTCGACCTCGGTCACGACGTCGTGGCGCGCGAGCGCAGTGTGGCCGGCGAGATAGTCGATCGCCTGCTGCCGGCTCCAGCCGTACTCGTGCAGGCCGGTGTCGATGACCAGACGCGCCGCGCGCCACATCTCGAACGTGAGCCGGCCGAACTCCTCGTACGGCGTCTCGTAGATGCCCATGCGCGTACCGAGCCACTCGGTGTACAGGCCCCAGCCTTCGCCGTAGCCGGAAAAGTACGTCTGCTGGCGGAAGTCCGGACGCGCCGGCGCCTCGAGCGCGAGCGCGGCCTGGAAGCTGTGGCCGGGCGCGCATTCGTGCGCGACCAGCGCCGGCAGGTTGTACAGCGGCCGCGACGGCAGGTCGTAGGTGTTGAAGAAGCAGGCCTCCAGGCCACCGCGGCCGGCGGTGTAGATCGGCGCGATGTCGTCGGCGACCGGCAGGATCGTGAAGCGGTAACGCGGTAGCGTGCCGACGACGTGCTTGAGTTCGCCGTCGATCTTCTTCGCGATCCACGCCGTATGGGCCAGCAGCTCGCGCGGCGTCTGGGCGTAGAACTTGGGATCGGTGCGCAGGTAGTCGAGGAATTCCTCGAACGTGCCTTCGAACCCGGTGCGGACCATGACCTCGCGCATCTCGGCCGAGATGCGCGCCACTTCGGCCAGGCCCAGATCGTGGATCTCGCGCGCGCTCATGTCGCGGGTCACGTACTCGCGGATCTGCGACTGGTAGAACGCGCGGCCGTCGGGCAGATCGCGGGCGGCGATCGTGGTGCGCGTGCGCGGGAAATAGTCGTCGCGGAGGAAGCCCAGCAGTTTGCTGTACGCCGGCAGCGTCTGCTCCAGCACGACGCGACGGCCCTCCTCACGCAGTTGCGTACGCACGGGCTCGGGGATCGCGACCGGGATACGCTCGAACGTCGCCAGCAGCGGGTTGTCCTCGCCGGTCTGCGTGTACGGCACCAGCGTGGTGTCGCGACCGTCCAGCGTCGCGCGCGGCACGCTCCAGCCGCGGTCGAGACCGCTGCGCATGTTCGCGATCTGCTCGTCGAAGTAACGCGGCACGTCGCCGAGCCGCGCAATAAAACGGCGCCAGTCGGCCTCGGTCTGGTAGGGCTGGCGCGGATTGATGCCGCCCCAGAAGAAGCTGTCGCTGTTGAACGGCGCCTCGTAGGTGCGCCAGGCGGCGTTCGCGACGCTGGCCTCGATCGAGGTGCGGAACACCGCGGCGTTGATACGCTCCTCGCGTCCGAGGTCGGTCAGCGAAATCGCATCGAGCTTCGTCAGCACGTCCCGCCAGTACGCGGTGCGGCGGTGCCAGGCCTCAGGCGTCACCGACGGCATACGCCCACCCGCCTGCCAGCGTCCGTCGATGCGCTCGCGGTCGAACTCGCGCTGACGCCATTCCCACTCGGCCGTGTAGAGATCGCGCAAGGCGGCCTCGGCGGCATTGGCCGTCGGCGCGAGCGTCGGAACGGGCGCGTGCTGCGCGCAGAGCGGAGCGGCGGCGCCGAGGGCCAAGGCCAACGACAGGGCGAGGAAAGACAGCGTCGCGCGACGCGGTGCGGTGGACATCGGCAGCTCCTGGACAGCGTGGTTGGAATTCGATCGTGGCGTCCCTGCCCATCCGCTCATGACGCACGCGGACGGTGGATCGAGCGCCCAAGCATGCCCGCATCGGGCACCGCGTGCATGTGCGGACCGTGGCGGCCAGCGTGCACGTGGGGGCACGCAAGGGGGCGCCGCGCCGGCCGCGACGCCCCGTCGTCAGAGTGCATCCGTCGCATTCTCGCCACGGCGTCGCCTGCACCGCCGGTGGCAATCGGCAGCACCCGCCGCGTCGCGTGGAACCGCCGGCCCATGACCGCAGCGCCCTGCCGGAACGCCAGGGCATACCGGCAACAGCGTCGCGGCTGCCGGCGTCACGCCGACGGCACTGCAGCGCCCTCATGAGCGCATGCATGCCGCGAAGTCTGTTTCCGTCACGACGTCCCGGCGCACCCGGACATGACGACTCCGCTCTTCAGGGGCCGACTGTCGCCTCACTCATCGCCTCGGCGAGGAATGGCGCGGTCCGGCTGCCGCGGTGCCGTGCCACGGTCTCCGGCGTGCCGGCGACGACCACCTGCCCGCCCGCGTCGCCGGCGCCCGGGCCCATGTCGATGATCCAGTCGCTGGCGGCGGCCACGCGCATGTCGTGCTCCACGACGATCACCGTGCTGCCGGCATCGACCAGCGCCTGCAACTGGCGCATCAGCGTGTCGACATCCGAGGGATGGAGCCCGGTCGTGGGTTCGTCCAGCACGTACACCGTACCCGCGCGCTGGGCGCGCTGCAGCTCGCTGGCCAGCTTGATGCGCTGCGCCTCGCCGCCCGAGAACTCGGTCGCCGGCTGGCCGAGCCGCAGATAGCCCAGCCCGACCTCGAGCAGCATCTGCAGCGGGCGGGCGACCGCCGTATCGTCGGCGAAGAACAGCGCAGCCTCGTCCACTGTCATTGCGAGCACATCGGCGATGGTTCTGTCGCGCAGCGTGACCTCCAGCGTTTTCGCGTTGTAGCGTCGACCATGGCAGGCGGGACATGGCGCGTAGACGCTGGGCATGAACAGCAGTTCCACGCTGACGAAGCCTTCGCCCTCGCAGGTGCTGCAACGGCCCTTGGCGACATTGAACGAAAACCGGCCGGCGTCGTAACCGCGCCGCTTCGCCGCCGGCGTCGCCGCGAACAGTTTGCGCACGTGATCGAACAGGCCGGTGTAGGTGGCGAGATTGGATCGCGGCGTACGCCCGATGGGCTTCTGGTCCACGCGCACCAGACGCCGCACGGCGTCGAGCCCGCCCTCGATGCGCCCGTCCAGGGCCGCCTCGACGCCGCGCTCCAGCGGATCGATCGGGGTGTCCTCGTCGGCGTCGCGCTCGCGCCCGAAGTGCGCGGTCAGCAGTTCGACCAGGGCCTGGCTGACCAGCGAGGATTTGCCGGAACCGCTGACGCCGCTGACCGTGGTGAAGACGCCCAAGGGAATGTCGACGTCGAGCCCCTGCACGTTGTGGCGGTGGATGCCACGCAGCTGCAGCCACGCGGACGGCGTGCGTCCATGGCGGGCGATCGGCGCGTGGCCGGCGAACAGATAGCGCCGCGTCGCCGACGCCTCGATCCGCTGCAGGCCCTCGGGCACGCCGCTGTAGAGCACCTGTCCACCATGCTGACCCGCCGCCGGGCCGACATCGACGATCCAGTCGGCATGGCGGATCACGTCGATCTCGTGCTCGACGACGAACAGCGAGTTTCCAGCCGCTTTGAGCTGGTCGAGCGCACGCAGCAACGCCTGCGCATCGGCGGGATGCAGGCCGGCCGAGGGTTCGTCCATCACGTAGACCACACCGAAGAGCTGCGAGCGGATCTGGGTGCCGAGACGCAGCCGCTGCAGTTCGCCCTGCGACAGGGTCGGTGTGGCCCGCGCCAGTGCCAGATGCCCGAGCCCCAGATCCTGCAGCACCGCGATGCGTGCGAGCAGGTCCTGCGCGATCCGCTGCGCTGCGAGCGCCTGCTCCGGATGCGCAGCGGCATGGGTCCGGCCTGCGGCGGCGGGCGCGAGCAAGGTCGCCAGTGCATCGAGCGGCTGTTGCGAGAACTCCGCGATGTCGAACCCTGCGAACGTCACCGACAGCGCCTCGCGCCGCAGGCGCTTGCCGTGGCACTCCGGGCAGTCGACACCCACCAGGTACCGCGCGGCGCGCTTCTTCTGCTGCGCGCTCTGGGTGTTGGCGAAGGTGTGCAGCACGTGGCGGCGCGCACCGGTGAACGTGCCCATGTAGGCGGGCTCGGTCTTGCGCTTGAGCGCGCGCTGGACCTCCGCCACATCGAAGCCCGGATACACGGGCACCACCGGCTGCTCGTCGGTGAAGAGGATCCAGTCTCGGGTCTTCTTCGGCAGCTTCGACCAGGGCACATCGACATCGATGCCGAGCGTCGTGAGGATGTCGCGCTGGTTCTGGCCGTGCCAGGCGCCGGGCCACGCAGCGACCGCGCGTTCGCGAATGGTCAGCGAACGGTCGGGCACCATGGTCGCCTCCGTCGCGTCGTAGATCCTGCCCAGCCCATGGCAGCTGGGGCAGGCACCTGCGGGCGTGTTCGGCGAGAACCCGTCGGCGTAGATGATCTCCTGTCCGCGCGGGTAGTCGCCTGCACGCGAATAGAGCATGCGCAGACTGTTGGAGATCGTGGTCAGGCTGCCCACCGACGAACGCGCCGTCGGCGTGCCGCGCGCCTGCTGCAGTGCGACGGCCGGTGGCAGGCCCTCGATCGAATCGACCTGCGGCACGCCGGCCTGGTCGATCAACCGCCGCGCGTAGGGCGAGATCGAATCCAGATACCGCCGCTGCGCTTCGGCGAACAGCGTACCGAACGCGAGCGAGGACTTGCCCGAGCCCGACACCCCGGTGAACACCACCAGCGCATCGCGCGGAATGTCGACATCGACGTCCTTGAGGTTGTGCTCGCGCGCGCCGCGGACGCGGACGCAGTCGGCGGGGGCCTTGGATTTAGGCTTCGATCTCGCTTTCGGCGTCGACATGCTGCGGCACTCGGGGGATGCGGGCGCATTATCCGCACCGGCACGTGACGAGGTGTGGCGGTGCCGTCGCGTGCGTCATCGTGGCGCCGGCGGTCGTACCCCGGCCCTGCTGCAGTTCCACTGTTTCCGCTGTCATCGCTCTCCAATTGTCTTCGCGGTCTCAACGCTTGCCGTGGATGTGACTGCGGCTGCGGCTCTCGATTTTGACTTTTGCTCTGGCTCCGGCTCCGGCTCTGGCTCTGGCTCTGGCTCTGGCTCTGGCTCTGGCTTTCAGCGTTCGACGTTCGGGCCGTCAAGCGGGCCGAGCACCGAAGCCTGGCGCGGCCGTAGAGGCGCCCATGTCTGAGCGAAGCGAGTCTGCGTGCCGTGCCGCGTCCGGCGAGAAGCGCAGGGAACCGGCGCGGCGCAGCCGCGTCGGCCCGCGCCCGGCGACGGCGGTCTTTGCTTACCTTTGACACGACAAAAGTGAGCCGCGCGAACAGCGCGCTCTGTTCTTCGCGCCCAGCGTGTGCCCTAGGGGAACAAACAAGTCGAGTGCATAGCGTTCGCCCGCTGCGCGTGCGAGTTTCTTTTCGAAGGCCCAAAAAGGAACCAAAAGTCCCTTCGCCGGACGCGATCCGCCGCGATACCGCCGCCACGGGCCCCTGCGCTTCTCGGGCAGCGGGGCACATCGGGACCTTCACGGTTCCGCAGCCGGGACTCGCTGCGCTCGGACATGGCCGCTCTTCGGCCCCGCCGCCCTGCGATGCTCGGCTCGCTTTACGGCTCGATCAGATCAATCGCAAAGCCAAAGCCAAGACAAAAGCAAACGCAAAAGCAAAAAGCAAAAGCAAAAAGCAAAATCAAAGGCAAAGGCAAGACACGGAGCGAGCGCGCCAGCCACCGAGAAAGCGACTGCGACGAACGAAGCGTCGACTCGCACCACGTCGAGCACGCTCGCGCCGAGCCGCACCTCCCTCCGCGCCCACGTATCTTTCGACATCCGGAACGCAAACGCCCCGCACGAGGCGGGGCGTTCGATCGCGTCGCGTGCTCCGGTATCGCACCGGAACCCACCCTAGGCCTGTTGAAGCACGCCTTCCGGCGCGCTGCGCACCCGCTTCGGCCGGCTCGGGAATGCGTGCCGCACGATGCGCCACACCACCTCGCCGAACTGCCGGGGCAGCGATCCGGTGTTGTAGGGCTGGCCGTACCGCGTGCAGATCTCGCGGACCTCGAGCGACAGCTTGCCGTAGCGGTGTGCCGGCACGTCCGGGTAGAAGTGATGCTCGATCTGGTGGCTCAGGTTGCCGGTCAACAGGTTCATCAGGCGACCGCCACCGATGTTCGACGAGCCGCGCAGCTGGCGCATGTACCAGTGGCCGCGCGATTCGTTGCGGATCGATTCCTTGGGAAAGGTCTCGGCATCGGCGGTGAAGTGGCCGCAGAAGATCACCACGTAGGTCCACACGTTGCGGATGCCGTTGGCGACCAGGTTCCCCAGCAGCACCGGCAGGAAGAACGGCCCCGCCAGCGCCGGAAACAGCACGTAGTCCTTCAGCAGCTGGCGGCCCATCTTGCGGCCCACCGGGGCGAAATCACGCGCGAGCTTGCCCTTGGGCATCTTGCCGGCGAAGAAACGGCCCAGCTTGAGCTCCTGGATCGCCACGCCCCACTGGAAATACAGCGCGAACACCACGGCGATGAAGGGCTGCAGCAGGTAGAACGGGCGCCAGCGCTGCTCGGGGAAGATGCGCAGCAGGCCGTACCCGATATCGTCGTCCATGCCGCGCACGTTGGTGTAGGTATGGTGGCGGAAGTTGTGCGAGTGGCGCCAGTTGTCCGAGGTCGCCACGATGTCCCACTCGTAGGTGTGGCTGTCGAACTGCGGGTCGCCCATGAAGTCGTACTGGCCATGGATGACGTTGTGGCCGATCTCCATGTTCTCCAGGATCTTGGCCAGGCCGAGCATCAATGCGCCGAGGATGCAGGCCGGCCACAACAGCCAGGGCACGAAGGCGCCGCCGACCGCGCCGACCATCAGCAGCGCGCGGCCGCCGAGGCCGATGTAGCGCATCCAGCGCACCACGTTGCGGATGTAATCGGCATCGACCTTGCCGACCTCGGCCATCGTGCGCGTGTGCAGCGCGTCGAGCTCGGCGCCGAAGGCCTCGAGTTCCTGGGGGCCCAGACGGCGGGCGGCGGTAGCGGCAGTGGTCATGGACACTCCGGACGTCACAGATCGAGAACGAGATCGGTCACTGCGCTGCTGATGCACAGCTTCAGTGCCATGGCCGGCTCGCCGTTGGCGGTGCCGGTGCGCAGGTCGCGCGCGGTGCCGACGGTCTTGCCGCAGGCGCAGGTGTTGCAGATACCCATGCGGCAGCCGTAACGCGGCTTGACGCCCTCGGCTTCCAGCGCCTGCAGCAGGGCGGTGCCGCGCGGCAGCTGGAGCGTGCGGCCGCTGCGGGCCAGGGTCACCGAGACGGTGCCGGCGTCGTCGGCCGGCGGGCGCGGCGGCGGCGTGAACGCTTCGGTGCGCAACAGCGCAGCGCGGCCGTCGAGTGCGGTCTCGACCGCTGCGATGAACCCGCCCGGGCCACAGGCATAGACATGCCGCGCGGCGACATCGGGAACGAGCCGGTCGAGCATGGCGCCATCGATCCGTCCAGTGGCCTCGTCGGCAGCCTGCGGCGACTCGCCGGTCAACACGAAGCGCACATCGAACGCCGCGTGGCGCACAGCCAGCGCCCGCAGCTCATCGACGAAACAGAGTTCGGCGCGGGTGCGTGCCCAGTACAGCAGGGTCAACGGCGCCGCCATGCCCTGCCCGGCCAGCTCGCGTACCAGCGCCATCAGCGGGGTGATGCCACTGCCGCCGGCCAGGAACAGCCGCGGCTCGGGCGCACCGGCAGGCACCAGCAGCTCGCCGAACCCGGGGCCGATGTCGAGCACGTCGCCGACGCGGGCGGCGTCGAGCAGGTAGCGGCTCATCCGCCCGCCTTCGATGCCCTTCACGGTGACCGTGATGCGGCCGTCCCTGCCTACCGGCGCATCCAGGCTGTAGCTGCGGGTGACCCGCACACCGTCGATGTCCGCGCCGAGGTTCACGTGCTGGCCCGGCAACGCGCCGGTCCAGTGCCGGTTCGGTCTCAGGGTCAGGGTGACCGCGCCGGCGGCCGCAGGCGCGCGACCGACGATGCGCGCCAGCGGCCGCTCCCAGGTCCACGTCGGGTGCAGCCGCTGCGCCCAGAAATCGAACACCGGTGGCGCGACGAAGGGCGTGGCAAGCCGGCGCAGGCGACTGCGCGGACGTGCTGAAAAGGGGATGGCAACTGACATGCGACGACTGTACAGGCATCCGCACGCCTGTGTATACACGTGTGCATTAATAGGGCGCAGCAGGGCACGCGCGGTTCAGGCTGTGCGGACGGCGCATTCAAGAGGTCGGAAGCCTGCGCCGAGTGGACGCGACGTCGTGTCCCGCCTCTGGAAGGCGCCGCCCTGACTGGATGAAGGAGCCTGCCGCCGGCGCGCACCGAGGCCCGCGCCCCCGGACGGGGGTGCGCCCACGCCGGTCTCGGCCTGTGCCGGTTCCCTGACCGCCGGACCACGCGACGACAGGCGTCGATGCGGGCGCGGGCGATCACCTTCGGCGAGCCGCACCGCGGGGTCGGTCGAACAGGCGACCGGATCGCAGGAGCGCGAGCGGGCATCGACCCGGTCGCCCGCTCCTCGCGCAGAGGCCTGCTGCCGGCCCCGCCGGGCCGGAGCGGCCGCGCTGGTATGCTGGCCCACCGTCGCCCCGGTGCATGCCTCCGTGTCCGTCCGCAGTCCCGCGCCCGCCAGCGACGACGCGTCCATCCCGGACGGCCCCGGCCGCAAGCCGGCCATCGTGCGTGAGGACCTGATCGGGGCCGCGATGCGCCTCATCGGCCCGCACCGGAGCGTATCGACGCTGAGCCTGCGCGAGGTGGCGCGCGAGGCCGGGATCGCGCCCAACAGCTTCTACCGCCAGTTCCACGACATGGACGAACTGGCGGTCGCGCTGATCGATGTCGCCGGCGAGTCGCTGCGCGGAATCATCGGCGACGCGCGGCGCCGGGCCGTCTCCGGGCGGAGCATCGTGCGCGGCTCGCTCGAGGCCTTCATGGAGCGTCTTCGCGCGGACGACAAGCTGCTGCACGTGCTGTTGCGCGAAGGCACGGTGGGCTCGGACGCGTTCAAGCGCGCGGTCGACCGCCAGCTGCACTTCTTCGAGGACGAGCTGCGTGCCGACCTTGTGCGCATCGCGGCTGCTCAGGGATTGAGTTTCCACCGGCCCGAACTCGTCTCGCGCGCGATCACGCGGCTGGTGTTCGCCATGGGCGGCACCGCGCTCGACTCGCCCCCCGAGCGCGACGAGGCCCTCGTCGAGGAGCTCGCCCAGATGATCCGCATGTTGCTGCGCGGGGCGCATGCGCTCAGTCGGGATGCCGCCCCCCCGCGCCCGGCCGCGGCGTCCATCGCCTGAGGCTCCCGGCGCGGTGGCGCGCCGCGCTCCCGGGATGTCGCTCGTCGCGATCGCGCCTGTCGCGACAGGCGCATGCGCCGCTCCGACCGCCGGATCCTTGTCACCCGTCCGCCTTCCCGGACGGGCCAGCCCTGCGGCCGTGCCGTCCCACGGGCTTGACCTGGCCGCAACACCCGGCCGCGCATGCTCGGGCGAATCGCCGCTCACCACCTCGCCAGCCATGTGCCCGCCAGAGGACTCCACCATGCCGCCACTCACTCGCCGCGAGCTGCTCAAGGCCGGGGCCGCCACCACTGCGTCCATCGCCGCACCGGCATTCGCGCAAGGCGCCGCGGCCGCCGTTGCGCCGTCCTCCGGGCGTCCTCCGGTCCGCCAGCGGATCACCCTCGAGGTCAACGGCACCGAAGTGGCCCGCGAGGTCGACACGCGCACCACCCTGCTCGATCTGCTGCGCGAGGAGCTGCATCTCACCGGCACCAAAAAGGGCTGCGACCATGGACAGTGCGGCGCCTGCACCGCGATCGTCGACGGCCGGCGGATCAACACCTGCCTGACGCTCGCGGTGATGCGGAACGGCAGTACGGTGACCACCATCGAGGGTCTCGGCACGCCCGACGCGCTGCATCCGATGCAGGCCGCGTTCGTGAAGCACGACGGCTACCAGTGCGGCTACTGCACGCCGGGACAGATCTGCTCGGCCGTCGCGGTGCTCGGCGAAATCCGCGACGGGATCCCCAGCCACGTCACCGCCGATCTCACGGCGACGCCGACGCCCAGCAGCGACGAGATCCGTGAACGCATGAGCGGCAACCTCTGCCGCTGCGGCGCCTACGCCAATATCCTCGATGCGATCGAGGACGTGGCGGGCCGCCGGTCCGGAGTGGACGCATGAGAGCGTTCGGGTTCGAGCGTGCGACCTCGCCCGCCGCGGCGGCCGAAGCCGCCTCGCGCACGCCGGGCGCGAAGTTCATCGCCGGGGGCACCAACCTGCTCGATCTGATGAAACTCGAGATCGAGACGCCGGCACACCTGATCGACGTCAACGGGCTCGCACTGGACGCCATCGAGACCACCGACCACGGCGGCCTGCGCATCGGCGCCCTGGTGCGCAACACCGATCTGGCGGCCGATGCGCGCGTGCGCCGCGACTACGGCGTGCTGGCGCGCGCCCTGCTCGCGGGCGCCTCCGGTCAACTGCGCAATGCGGCCAGCACCGCCGGCAACCTGCTCCAGCGCACGCGCTGTCCCTACTTCTACGACACCGACCAGCCCTGCAACAAACGTCTGCCGGGCAGCGGCTGTGGTGCATTGCAGGGCTACAGCCGCCAGCTGGCGGTGATCGGCAGCAGCGAACACTGCATCGCCACCCATCCCAGCGACATGGCCGTCGCCATGCGCGTGTTGGATGCCGAGGTCGAGACCCTCGCGCCCGATGGCGGGACGCGGCGGATCGCGCTGGAGGATTTCTTCCTCCCGCCGGGCACCACACCGCAGCGCGAGACCGTGCTGCAGGCGAGCGAACTGATCACGGCGGTCCTCCTGCCCCCGCCCGTCGGGGGCCGGCACGTCTACCGCAAGGTGCGCGATCGCGCATCGTATGCGTTCGCGCTGGTCTCGGTGGCCGCGATCGTCCAGGCCGACGGCAGCGGGCGCATCGCGGTCGGCGGGGTCGCGCACATGCCGTGGCGCCGCGACACCGCGGACGCCGAGATGCCGCGTGGCGCATCGGCGATCGCTGCTCGCCTGTTCGAAGGCGCCGCGCCGACCGAGGACAACCGCTTCAAGCTCGTTCTCGCCGAGCGCACGATCGCCGCCGCGCTGGCCGAGGCCCGGGAGGCCACGTCATGAAATTCGAGACCCCCGCCGGACAGAACCCCATCGACCGCATGCGCGTGGTCGGCCAGCCGCTGGACCGCATCGACGGACCGCGCAAGGTCGCCGGCACCGCGACCTACGCCTACGAATGGCACGACGTCGGGGAGCGGGCCGCCTACGGCCACGTCGTCGGCGCCGGCATCGCCAAGGGGCGGCTCGCATCGATCGACGTTTCCGCCGCCGAACGCGCACCCGGCGTGCTGGCGGTGGTCACCGCGCAGAACGCCGGCGCGCTCGGCAAGGGCCGCATGAACACCGCCACCCTGCTCGGCGGCCCGGAGATCCAGCACTACCACCAGGCGATCGCGCTGGTCGTCGCCGAGACTTTCGAACAGGCCCGCGCCGCGGCCGGCCTGGTTCGCGTGGCCTATACCCGTGAACGTGGCCGGTTCTCGCTCGCGCGCGAGAAGGACAAGGCCGTCAAGCCGCAGGGTGGCGACACGCCTGCCGACACCGCCGTCGGTGACTTCGACACCGCGTTCGCGGCCGCCGATGTGACGCTGGACCAGACCTACACCACGCCCGACCAGTCGCACGCGATGATGGAGCCCATGGCCTCGCTCGCCGCTTGGGATGGCGACGCGCTCACCATCTGGACCTCCAACCAGATGATCGCCTGGGGCCGGGGCGACGTCGCACGCACGCTCGGCATTCCGCGCGACAAGGTCCGCCTGGTCTCGCCGTTCATCGGCGGCGGCTTCGGCGGAAAGCTCTTCGTGCGCGCGGACGCGGTGCTCGCGGCGCTCGGTGCGAAGGCCGCGAAGCGGCCGGTCAAGGTCGCCCTGCACCGCCCGCTCATCGCCAACAACACGACCCACCGCCCTGCCACCGAGCAGCGGATCCGCATCGGCGCCACGCGGGATGGCCGCATCACGGCGATCGGTCACGAAAGCTGGTCCGGCGATCTCGAGGGCGGTGGGCCCGAGGTGGCCGTGCAGCAGACGCGCCTGCTCTACGCCGGCGAGCACCGCATGACGAAGATGCGCCTGGCCACGCTCGATTTGCCGGAAGGCAATGCGATGCGTGCCCCCGGCGAAACGCCCGGCATGATGGCGCTGGAGATCGCGATCGACGAACTGGCCGACGCACTGGGCATGGATCCGGTCGAGCTCCGCATCCGCAACGACACGCAGGTGGATCCGGAGAAGCCCGAACGGCCGTTCTCCCAGCGCCAGCTGGTCGAATGCCTGCGCCAGGGCGCCGAGCGCTTCGGATGGAACGCGCGCAAGGCGCACGGCAGCGTGCGTGACGGCCGATGGCTCGTGGGCCTGGGCGTGGCCGCGGGGTTCCGCAACGCGCCGGTGACGAAATCCGGCGCGCGTGCCCGGCTCGACGGCGACGGCCGCGTCACCATCGAAACCGACATGACCGACATCGGCACCGGCAGCTACACGATCATCGCGCAGACCGCAGCGGAGACCCTCGGCCTGCCGATCGAGGCGATCGACGTGAAGCTGGGCGATTCCGATTTCCCGGTTTCGGCAGGCTCGGGCGGACAGTGGGGTGCCAACAGCGCCACGGCCGGTGTCTATGCCGCCTGCATGAAGCTGCGCGAGGTGGTCGCGACCCGGCTGGACCTGGATCCGGCGACGGCCGGCTTCAGCGATGGCCGGGTGCACGCGGGCGGCCGTTCGTTCCCGCTCGGCGACGCCGCTGGCGCGGGCCAGATCGTGGTGGAGGATGCGATCGAGTTCGGCGATCTCGACCAGCAGAAGCAACTGAGCACGTTCGCCGCGCATTTCTGCGAGGTCGGGGTGGATGCCCTGACCGGCGAAACCCGCGTGCGCCGAATGCTCTCGGTGTGCGCGGCGGGACGCATCCTCAATCCCAAGCAGGCGCGCAGCCAGATCATCGGCGCGATGACGATGGGCATCGGCGCGGCGCTGTGCGAAGAGCTGGTGGTCGACGACACCCTCGGCTTCTTCGTCAACCACGACCTCGCCGGGTACGAGGTCCCCGTGCATGCCGACGTGCCGCGCCAGGAAGTGGTCTTCCTCGACGAAGCCGATGCGGACAGCTCGCCGATGAAGGCCAAGGGCGTAGGCGAGCTGGGGCTGTGCGGGGTGCCGGCCGCGATCGCGAATGCGATCCACAACGCCACCGGCATCCGCGTGCGGAAGTACCCGATCACCGTCGAAGACCTGATCGACCGGCTGTCCGCGATCGGCTGAGGGGCGGCCCGCGGTCGCGCCCCGTCGACTGCTGCGCGGGTGAGCCACGACGCGAGGGCACGTCGTCGGGCGTCGGCATCGCATGGCCTCTCCGCGCACCCGTCCGACCCTGTCTCGCCACTGCGTCAGCGGTTCCATCGCGAGGCCGCGGTCACCCGCTACACGGCGTGACGCGTTCGAAGGCCCGAGTGCGCGTCCAAGGTCCGGCGCGGAGACCCGGCGGCCTGACGACACGGCCCGGTGCAGCAGCCCGGGCGCCCGACAAGCGATCGGACACGCGTTCCGCGATGCCGCGCGCCGTGCAGGCACGTGCGCTGCCAGGGTCCTGCCGGGCTTCTTGTCGCCCGCGTTCCGATCGCACGGTCCAGACCGGGCCCGCGGCGCGCACGCGCGGCACTCGAGCCCGACCGGTCTCCCATATCCCGCTGCTGCGCTGCGCGAAGGTGTCGATCCGGCGCAACTGTGCGCCAGCGCGTGCCGTCCGGCGAGCGGTTGCACGGATACGCCGGATCGAGGCGCTACAGCATGTCCACCGCCGTCGCCCGCACCAGCAGCGCCTCCTGTCGGAAGCGTGTACGCAGCGTTTCACGGTAGTCGCGCCACCAGTCGCGCTCGAGCGTCGGCACCATCACTTCGACCAGAATGACTTCGTCACGCTGCACGTCGCCCGTGTCGTCTTCCCAGGCGCCAACCGCCGGGGTGCGCACGAACGCGGTGACGCCGCCGAAGCGCTCGGTGAGCTCGCTTCGCACCGTGTCGAACATGGCACGCGGGAACGCGTCGCCATCGTTGTCGCGGAGCGGCAGGAAGAACTGGATCAGGTGCACGCCCGGCTCCGCTGCGCGCGGGCCGCGCGTCGGCGCAGGCGCGATCCGGCAAGGCGCCGGCGCGTGTCCGGGACGGGCGCGCGTGCCGTCACGGCATCAGCCCCGGAATCTCGGCGCTGATCTCCCGCGCCAGGAACCCCACCAGGCCCTGCCGGCGCGACAGCCGCGCGCCGGCTTTCGCGTGCAGGTGCACACCCCAGACGGCGGCCTGCTCGGCGCTGCTGCCGCGGGCGGCCAGACCCGCCACCACGCCCGCCAGCACATCGCCGGAGCCGGAGGTGCCGAGGCCGACACTGCCGGCCGTGTTGATCCACAACCGGCCGTCGGGCGCGGCGATGTGGGTGACCCGCCCTTTGAGCGCGAGCACCACGCCCCAGTCGCGTGCGCAGTTCCGCGCCAGGGCGGCCGCCTCCGCGGTCACTGTCGCTGCGTCGGATCCCAGCATCGCGGCCATTTCGCCCGCGTGCGGGGTCATGACGATGGTGGCTTCCGAGGGACGCCGTGCGAGCGCGCGCCCCGTGGTCGCATCGAGCGCGCCCGCATCGAGTACGACGATGCCGCGTGCCTCGGCGATCACCGCCGCCACCAGCCGCCGCGTCGCCGGGCCCGCGTCCATCCCCGGCCCGACCAGCACGGCCCCGGCGCCGCGCACCGCGCGCAGACCGTCCTTACCCAGAGACCTGATCGCACCGCCCGGCTCGTCCGCCAGGCCGATCACCTTGGCTTCCGGCATCACGATCGCGAGCGGCAGCGCCGCGCGCGCCGCGGTGGCGATCTGCAGCTTGCCGGCACCCGCGCGCAGCGCCCCGGTGCCGGCGAGCAGGACCGCGCCGGGCACCTGTGCACTGCCGCCGATCACCAGCACCCGGCCACGATCTTCCTTGCTGTCGCTCGTGGACGGGTCGGGCAACGGCCACCGTTTGAGCAGGGCCGCGTCGATGCGCCGCCCGGCCGCGTCCGCGCGTGCGCGCGGCCGGGTGCTCACCGCGGGCCACCGGGCGCGTCCGACGCCTCCGTCACCGCAGCGCCCGCTTCGAGAAGGGGCAATGCCAGGTTGGCCACCTGCAGCTGGAAACGTCCATCGGGATCGGCGCGGTCGATCGCATACTCGGTGATCGAACAGTTCGGCACGTCCGCCTCGCGGTCGATCGCCAGGATCTGCGCCTCGTCCATGCATTCGAGGAGATACCTGAAGCAGTTGACGATCACCTGGTGGGCCACGATGAGCACGCGGTCGCCCACGTGGTCGCGGCGCAGGACCTCGGTCACGCTGCGCAGCCGCAGGATCACGTCGCACCAGCTCTCGCCGCCGGGCGGCCGGAAGTAGAACTTGCCCACCGAGGCCCGTTGTTCTGCCAGATCGGGGAAGTGCACTTTGATTCCGGCGACCGTGTAGCGGTCGAGCACACCGAACTCCTTCTCGCGCAGACGCTCGTCGAGTCCGATGTCGCTGCGGTCGATGCCCAGCGCATCCGCCACCGCGTGGACGGTCTGCTGGGCACGCAGGAACGGCGAGGTCAACAGGACGTTCGGCCGCTGGGCCTCGGGGAGATCGGCGAACCACGCGGCGAGCGCGCGGGATTGCTCGTGGCCGAGCTCCGACAGCGGCGTGTCCGCATCGCGCGTCGCGATGTCGATCAGGTGGGTGCTGGCGAGTTCGGCCTCGTCGCGGGCCACATTCCCTGCACTCTGGCCGTGGCGGACGATCCAGACGCGGTCCGGCCAGTCGCTGTGTCGAAGCCGGGCCATCAGGGCCGGCTCCGCGGAGCGCATCCCTCGGGCGCTCGGGGTACGCGTGCAGGGCGCCCGCGATGACCGGGCGTGCCGTCAGCGCGGCCGGGCGTTCGTGTCGTGCAAGCTGGACGCATCGCGGAATGTCCGTTCCAGGGCGTGCGGACGAGGGTCGCCGGCTCGGCGTCAAGGGTCCGCGAACCGGACGGCATCCGGTTGCACGCGACGTCGCGCCGCCGCATCGGGCACGAGGCGGTCACGCGCCGGCAAGTCCGCCACCGGCGCGGCCGGGCAGCGCATCGTCGTCCTCGGCGTCCGGATCGCCCAGGTCGCCGACCTCGCGCTCGATGCCGGCCTCGGGATCGGCTGCGGGAGGTGGCGACTGCGCGTCGTCGCGCGGATCAGTCGTGTTCTTCTGGCTCATCGGGGTGTCCTCGCTGTGGAAGACCCGACGCTACCTGCGGGCTCGTGAAGGTCGGCGCGTGCAGCGCCGGTCCCGCGGCTCACACGCGCGCCATACGTGCCCGGACAACTGGGTGGTTCGCACGGCGTCGGATCCGCACCTCACGGCGTAGACACCGTCGCGCCGGCGCGGCACAAGGGCGGTGACATCGGGCGCTACCGAATCTCTGGCATGCCGGCGCCGGAGACTCGCGCCTGGATCCGCATGCGACGTGGACACGGCTGCGCGCGCTCGCCGCGTGTCCGGCGCTGCCGTTCGAGACGCCGGAGCCCCCGCGTCGAGGGCTCAGGGGGTCGCCTCGACCGCCTGCGCAGTCGCGGCGTCCGCGGCCAGATGTGCATGGATCTGCGCGACCACCGCGGCGCCCTCGCCCACCGCCGCGGCCACGCGCTTCACCGAACCCGCACGCACGTCGCCGATCGCGAATAGGCCCGGCCGACTGGTCTCGAGCGACGTGCTGCGCCCGGGCCCGGCACCGTCGGCGCCCGTGGTCACGAAGCCACCGCCATCGAGGGCGACGCAGTCCTGGAGCCAGCCGGTATTGGGATCGGCGCCGACGAACAGGAACACGTGCCGCAGATCGCAGGGATGCTCCTCGCCGGTGTCGCGATTTCGGTAGCGCCCGCCGACCAGGCCCCGCTCGACGTCGCCCTCCAGCGCCACCAGCTCGGTGCGCGTGTGCAGCACGACGTTCGGCAGCGCGGCGATGCGGTCGATCAGATAACGCGACATCGAGGCCTCCAGCCCCGCGCCGCGCACCACCAGATGCAGGGTCTTCACCTTCGGCGCCAGGAACACCACCGCCTGCCCGGCCGAATTGCCGCCACCGACCAGGGCGACCTCTTCGCCCGCGCACAGGCGCGCCTCGATCGGCGACACCCAGTACGAGACGCCGGCCCCCTCGAAGAGCCGCAGGTTCTCGATATCCGGTCGCCGGTAGCGTGCGCCGGAGGCGATCACGACGGTGCGTGCACGCACGCGTTGACCCGAGGTGAGCTGCAGGGCATGCGGCGCGCGGTCCCCGTCGCCGGCGCAGACCAGGCGTTCGACTTCGAGCGGGATCGCCAGCTCGGCGCCGAACTTGAGCGCCTGGTTGTAGGCACGGCCGGCCAGCGCCTGGCCCGAGATGCCGGTCGGAAACCCGAGGTAGTTCTCGATCCGCGCCGACGCGCCGGCCTGTCCGCCGATCGCCCGCTGGTCCAGCACCAGCACCGACAGCCCCTCGGAGGCGGCATACACGGCCGCCGCGAGTCCGGCCGGCCCGGCGCCCACGATGGCCACATCGTGCACGGCCTCGGGATCGAGCTCGGGCGTCATGCCGAGGCAGGCGGCCGCTTCCGCGGTGCCCGGTCGCTTCAGCACGGCGCCATTGGGGCAGACCATCAGCGGCAGGTCGGCCGCCAGGATGCCGAGACGTTCGACGATCTCGCGGCCTTCGTCGCTGTCCGCGTCCACCAGCGTGTTCGGATACCCGTTGCGGGTGAGGAAGCCCTGCAGGCCGGTCACCTGCGCATCCCCCGGCGTACCGACCAGGACCGAGCCGGATGCGTCGCCCTCGATCAGCCCCACGCGGCGCAGGATCAGCGCGCGCATCACGATCTCGCCGAGTTCCGCGGCGCCCACCACCAGCGCGCGCAGATGCGCCGCATCGATCGGCAACGCGGTGCAGCCGTCCGCCGACGCGTGCCCCGCGGCCAGCGAGGCACGCCCGGCCAGCTGGCTCACCTCGCCGGTGAACTGGCCGATGCCCTGACGGGTGATCGGCTTTTCGTGTCCGAGCCCGTCGCGACGCGTGACGTCGATCGCGCCATCGAGCACCAGCCACACCGGGGCATCGCAGTCGCCGACGTCGAACATCACCTCGCCGGCGGCGAAGCGGCGCGGCGGTCCGCTGGCGAAGCGGCATGCACTGGCCACCTGGGCAGCATCGAGCACCGGAAACATCTGGTGACGGCGGTCGTCGGCGAGTGCCATGGGCGCGGGTCCGGAGGCGGGCCTGCATCATGCACCCGCGCCGCGCGACCCGCACGCGTGCGCTCAAGGCCGGGGCGGCATCACCGGTGCGTGCACCGCCACCAGCTCGGCGATCCAGTCGATGAACGCGCGGAGCTTCGCGCTGACGTGGCGGCTGGGCGGATACGCCACCGACAGCGGCATCGGCGCCATCCGCCAGTCCTCGAACAGCGGCACCAGCTCGTCGGCCGCGACATGGGCGGCCGCCATGTAGTCCGGCAGCCACAGCACACCGAGACCGGCGAGACCCGCTGCGAGATAGGCATTGCCATCGTCCAGCGCCACCACGTACCGGCCGTGCGCGTGCACCTGCTCGTCGCCGCGATGCATCGGAAAGCTCACCGTGCGTCCACTGCGGCCCCACAGGAACCCGACGATGCGGTGATGACTGTCGTCGAGTTCACGCGGATGGGCCGGTGTGCCCATCCGCTGCAGGTAGGCCGGCGCGGCGTAGACACCCAGCGCAAGATCGCCGACGTGGCGCGCGACCAGAGACAGATCGGTGATGGTGCCGCCGCGGACCACACAGTCCACGTTGTCGCCGATCAGGTCCACCCGTCGGTCACTGACCCCGAGATCGAGGCGGATCTCCGGGAAACGCGCATGGAATGCAGGCAGCGCCGGCACCAGGATCGTGCGTGCGAACGGGGCCGGCACGTCCACCCGCAGTCGCCCGCGCGGCGTGGCCGACGCACCCGAGAGGCTGGTCTCGGCATCCTCCATGTCCCCCAGCAGGCGCAGTACCCGCGCGTAGTACGCAGCGCCGTCCTCGGTCACCCTCACCTGGCGGGTGGTGCGATGGAGCAGCTTCACCCGCAGGCGCGCCTCCAGTTGCTGCACCAGCTGGGTCACTGTGGCGCGGCTCACGTGCAGGGTCTCGGCCGCGCGCGTGAAGCTGCCTGCCTCCACCACACGGGCGAAGGCCTGCATTGCATCGAATCGGTCCATCGGCACTCCGCAGGCGACGATTGTTCGGATTCTACGAACAGACCTGGTCGATGCCGCGGATTTATCCGGGGCCGCGCCCGGCACAGACTGGCGCCCCAGGGTCACCCCGACCCCGCAGGAGATCGTCATGACCGCACGCGACGCCGTATTCCCCGCCGGCCGCCACGCGCTGTACGAGCGCCATCGCTATTCGCCCGCGGTGCGCGCCGGCGGCTTTCTGTTCGTCTCCGGCCAGGTGGGCAGCCGGGAGGACGGTTCGCCCGAACCCGATCTCGAACAGCAGGTGCGCCTCGCGTTCGCCAACCTCGATGCGGTCCTCGCTGCAGCGGGTTGCAGCTTCGACGATGTGGTCGACGTGACCGTGTTCATGGTCGACCCGGCCACGCGCTTCGAGCAGGTGTGGAGCACGGTGGTGCCGGACTACTGGGGCCAGGCGCCGTTTCCGACCGCCACCGTGGTCGGCGTGACCTGGCTGTCGGGATTCGATTTCGAGATCAAGGTGACCGCGAGGCTACCTGGGGCCGCGCACGGCTGAGCAGCGCCGGCGCGGTGACGCAGGCACAGACGCCTGCACCCGGCCTGCCACCGCGACGGCGCAGGAATCGGATCACGTGCGCACGTGGCCACCGAGGGGCGTGTCCGCTGCGCCCGCGCTGCACGGGTCGGCGCACGCTTCACCGCGCATGCCGTATAGCTGGACGCTCCGCCGACTGGATGCACGCCGATGGCCGACGACTCTCCCGTCATGTCCACCCCGGACGCGATCGCCGCCGCCCTGTCCGACACCTGCGTCGACAAGGCCGGCCTGCCCATCGGACGCATGACCGGACTCGGCGTACTGGCCGGCGCCTACATCGGTTTCGGCAGCCTGGCGGCGGTGCTGCTCGGCGCCGGTGCGGACGGCCTGCCCGTCGGCATCGCCCAGGCCGCGGCCGGCGTGGGCTTCTCGCTCGGTCTGATCCTGGTGCTGCTTGCCGGGGCGGAACTCTTCACCGGCAATACGCTGATGACCGCACCGCTCGCGCAGCGGCGCATCGGCCTGGGCGCGCTGGCGCGCGCCTGGAGCGTGGTCTGGGTCGCCAACCTCGTCGGTGCCGTGCTGCTGGTGCTGCTCGCCATCGGCGCGGGCGTGCATACGGGCGACGATGGCGCGGTGGCGGCGTCGGCCATCGAGCTGGCCGCGGACAAGGCCGGCAAGCCCGCGGCTGCGATTGTCGCCAGCGGCATCCTCGCCAACGTGCTGGTGTGTCTGGCGGTCTGGATGGCGGCCGGCGCGCAGTCGGCCGTAGACAAGGTCGCGGTGATCGTGCCGCCCATCGCGGCCTTCGTCGCGCTGGGGCTGGAGCATTCGATCGCCAACATGTCGCTGCTGCCGCTCGGCCTGCTCGCCCAGGCCGCCACCGGCGCTGAACTTCCAGGTGCGCTGTCCTGGAGCAGCGCCGGGGCCAATCTCGTCTGGGCGACCCTCGGCAACATCATCGGCGGGGGCGGTCTCGGCCTCGCCTACTGGGCGATCCATCTGCGCAAGAAGTGACTGCCTGGCGGGTCAGATGGCCTGGCCGCCCGAAACCTCGATGCGTTGCGCATTGACCCAGCGGTTCGCCTCGCCCAGCAACGCGGCGATCATCGGACCGATGTCGTCGGCCACGCCCACCCGGCCCAGCGCGGTGATGCCGGCGATGTGGGCATTGATCTCGGCGTCGTCGCGCACCGCGCCGCCCCCGAAATCGGTCTCGATGGCGCCCGGCGCCACGGTGTTCACCACGATCCCGCGTGCGCCGAACTCCTTGGCCATGTACACGGTGAGCACTTCCACCGCCGCCTTGGCGGCCGCATACGCGGCATAACCCGGATAGGCGAAACGGGTGAGCCCGCTCGAGAGGTTGACGATGCGCCCCCCGTCCGCGATGAGCGGCAGCAGCGCCTGGGTGAGGAAGAACACCCCTTTGAAGTGCACGTCCACCAGCCGGTCGAACTGCGCCACGGTGGTCCCCGCGATGGGCGCCATGTCGCCGTGGCCGGCGTTGTTGACCAGGTGGTCGAACCGGTCGCGCTGCCAGACGTCACGCAGCCCGTTGCGCAGGCGTTCGACGAACCCGTCGAACGCGCCCACCTCGCCGGTATCGAGCTGCAGCGCGAGGGCCTTGCGCCCCAGCGCTTCGATCTCCGTGACCACCGCACGTGCCTCGTCGGCATTGTTGCGGTAGGTGAGCACGACGTCGCCGCCGCCGCGTGCGACCGCGACGGCGGTGTTGCGGCCGAGGCCGCGGCTCGCGCCGGTGATCAGGGTGAGGGTGGTCATGGGCAACTCCATCGGGCTGTGAGGACGGGAGACAGGGTCCCGCAGCCACGGAGCCCACCGTTGCCGGAACCTCGCGATCGCTTGCCCGATCCTCCAGCGCGCCGCCCCGAACCCGGCTCCCGGGCTAGTCTTGGCGCATGGACGCCTTGCTCGAAGCCATCCGCCGCCACGCCGACCTCAATCCGGCGGGCAGTCCCGTGGCCACCGCCATACCGGGCCTGGCCATCGTGCGTGCCACCGCACCCAGCGACCTCGTGCACGACGTGCTGCGACCCATGGTCTGCCTAGTGCGCCAGGGCGCCAAGCGCGTGAGCATGGGCCCGCAGGATTTCGATTTCGCCGCCGGCGACAGCCTGCTGATCACTGCCGACATTCCCACCACCAGTCGCATCACCCGGGCGAGCGCGGCCGCGCCGTACTACTCGCTGGCACTGGAACTGGACCCCGCGGTGATCGCCGACCTGGTCGCACAGATGGAACCCGCGCCGGACGATCTGCACCCACCGGTGCGTGTATCGCCCACGGAGGACGACGTCGCCGACGCCGCGCTGCGCCTGATGCGCCTGCTCGACCAGCCCCGGGCCCTGCCCGTACTCCGGGCACAAGGCGTACGCGAACTGCACTACTGGCTGCTCGCAGGCCGCCACGGCGACGCGATCCGCCGCCTCGGCTGGCCCGGCGGCCACGTCGAGCGCATCGCGCGCGCGGTGAAGCGGCTGCGCCGCGACTTCGCGCGGCCCTTGCCGGTCGAACATCTCGCCGCCGAGGCGGGCATGAGCGCCTCGGCCTTCCACCTGCACTTCAAGCGCATCACCTCGCTGTCGCCGCTGCAGTTCCAGAAGCGGCTGCGCCTGATCGAAGCCAGAAAGCTGATGCGGGTCCAGGGCCTGAGCGCCAGCAGCGCGGCCTACAGCGTCGGCTACGAGAGCGTGCCCCAGTTCACCCGCGAGTACGGCCGCATGTTCGGCGTGACCCCCGTGGCGGATGCCCGCGCAGTGATCACCGCAGGGATGGCCTGAGCAGCCGTCGCACGCAGCGCGGGGCGCGGGCCGGGCGCGTGCGTGGCCATCACCTGCGCCGCTGCGCCAGCCCGGCGCGTCACGTACCGCAGCGCGATCCCGACCCGGCCGGCGGATTCGTCCGTTGGCCGGTCGGAAGGCGGGACGGGCCTCTCGGCCCGTCCTTCTCCCTACCGCGCGCCCGTCAACCTGCGGGCGGCGCGCCCGCGGTGGCAGGCGCATCGGGCGGGCGATCCGCAGAGGCGGCAGCGGGCGTGGGCACAGTCGAAGCGGTGCCGCGTGCCGGCGTGATGCGCCAGATGGTGTTCGACAGATCGTCGGCCACCAGCAGGGCGCCGCGCGGATCGACGGTCACCCCCACCGGACGCCCGCGGGCCTTGCCGTCCTCGCCGAGGAAGCCGGTGGCGGAGTCGATCGCCTCGCCGGACGGGCGTCCATCGCGGAACGGGACGAACGACACCTTGTAGCCCACCGGCGGATCGCGGTTCCAGCTGCCGTGCTGCCCGACGAACACGCCGTCGGCGAACTGCGCGCCCATCGCCGGGGTCGAGAACGCGAGGCCGAGGGCCGCCACGTGCGATCCCAGCGCGTAGTCGGGGGTGATCGCCGCCGCCACCTTCTCCGGCTTCTGCGGGCGCACACGGTCATCGATGTTCTGACCCCAGTAGCTGTAGGGCCAGCCGTAGAAGCCGCCGGGCCGCACGCTGGTGAGATAGTCGGGCACCAGTTCCGGGCCGATCTCGTCGCGCTCGTTGACCACTGCCCAGAGCTGGTCCATGCCCGGGTGCATGGCCAGGGCGGTCGGATTGCGCAGACCGGTGGCGAACACCCGGTGGAACCCGGTCTGTGCATCCACCTGCCAAACCTGCGCGCGGTTTTCCTCCACCGCGAGACCACGCTCGGTGATGTTGCTGTCCGAGCCGATGCCGACATACAGGTAGCGGCCATCGGCGCTGATGGTGAGCGCCTTGGTCCAGTGGTGGTTGATGGCCGCGGGCAGCCAGGTGACCTGCTCGGGCGGGCCGGACGCATTCACCGCGCCCTCGGCATAGGTGAAGCGCAGCAACGCGTCCTGCGTGGCGACATAGATCGCCCCGTCCGCATAGGCCAGTCCGTACGGTGCATCTAGGTTGTCGGCGAACACCGAGCGGCCCTCGTAGGTGCCGTCGCCATCGCCATCGCGCAGCAGGGTCAGACGGTCGCCGCTCTCGACCTGGGTATTGCCGCGCGCCTTGATCACGCCGGCGATCACGTCCTTGGGCGTCAGCTTGGGCGCACGGCCGCCGCGACCTTCGGCGATCAGGATGTCGCCGTTGGGCAGCACCAGCATCTGCCGCGGGATCAGCAGGTTGTCGGCGATGGCTTCGATCGTGTAGCCCTCGGGCACCTGCGGGCGCCGGTCGCCCCACTCGGTCGGGGTCGAGACCTTGAGCACCGGCAGCAGGCCGCGCTGCGGCTTGGGCAGGTCGGGCGCCGTGCCGACATAGGTTTCAGCCGGCGTGCCGCCGCAGGCGGCGAGCGCCAGCGCGAGCGCAGGCACCAGAGCGCGTGCCAGCGGCGCCGCCTTCGACCTCAGGGAATCACAGCGCTTCATGCCACCACCTCCCGACGGCGCAAGGTGCCGCCAAGCGCGAACCACAGTGTCGCGGCGATCGACACCACACACAGCACCGACCACATCAGCGCCTGCGGCATCTTCTGCCAAGCGTCCATTGCATGGACGAGTGAATTGAGGAAGCCGAGCAGACAGGTCAGCGCGAGCAACCCCACATAGATGTAGCGCGAGCGGATTCGCGCGGACGGTGTGATCAGCGACACGAGCGCCCAGACGAGTGCCGGCACCGCAAACACCAGTGCCCCGGCGACCAGCCATGACGCGAAGTTGGTCCACTGGATCTGATAGCTCATCGCGTAGGTAATGTCGGCGATCAACGCGCCGAGGAACAGGGGAAGTGCGCTGGTGACCAGCAACAGGTGCAGGGGGTGCAGCGGCCTGTGCGGCTGCGCCACGACTACGGGGAGTGGGTGCATGGTGGGTCTCTCGTATGTCGGGGCAGCGCGTCAACAATTGCGCGCTGCATCGCAGACAGTCGTGCATCGGGTCGCAAGATGCAGTGAATACGTGCGAGCTGGGCGTGCGGACGCTGGGGTTCTACTCCGTTGCTCGGAGGGGACGCTGGATTTCAGGTGGTTCACGGAGAATGGCGAGCAGCGTTGAGCCCGTCTCTCTTGTTGGGAGGGGCTCAAAAACCGGGGCAGCGACCTCGGTGCGCAATTCGCGAAGATCGACCCTCATCCCCAACCCGTCTCCCGGGGGATCGGGGAAGAGCGGGGGTGGCGGCGCCAGAGCGCCTTTCCCCAGGGAGAGATGTGGGAGTAAGGGTGAACGCTCCGCGTACTCCGTCAGAGGCCGATGGCAGCGCTTTGGGCGAGCCGCGGACTGCATCGGGAAAGGTCTTCCTCACCACGGCTTATCGCATGAAGAGAGCGCACCTCGATAGCACCTGCATCCGATCGAACACCCGGAGCGGCGACCTACTCCCGCCCGCCAGTCAGACCGCCTGTCCGCCCGACACCTCGATCCGCTGCGCATTCACCCAGCGGTTCGGCTTGCCGGCAGCGAGGCGATCATCGAGCCGATGTCGTCCGCCACGCCCACGCCCACCGCCCGAGTGCGGGGATGCCGGCGAGCTGGGCGTTGATCGGCGCGTTGTCGCGGACGACGCTGCCGCCGAAGTCGGTTCAATCGCGCCTGGCGCGACGGTATCGACCGCGATGCCGCGCGGGCCCGGTTCCCCGGCCATGTACAGGCCCAGCCTCTCCACCCCGGTTCTGACCGTTGCCTACGCGGCATACCCCGGAGAGGCGAAGCGCGTGAGGGCAGGTGGAGATGTTCATGATGCATCCGCCGTCGCGGATCACCGGCAGCAGCGCCTGAGCCAGGAAGAACACGCCCTTGAAGTGCACGTTCACGCGCCGGTCGAACTGAGCGATCGTGGTGTCACCATGGCGGGCGTGGTGGACGAGCTGGTGCGCCCGGCGGTGGATGGCCGCGGGCACCGCATGCGCGGTCCACAAGGTGTCGGTGATCATGCCGCCGACCGCCGCATCTCGTGGCGCTCGGGCTTGAGCATTCGATCGCCGACATGTCGCTGCTGCCGCTGGGCCTGCTGGCGCAGATGATGACCGGCGCGGACCTGCCCGCCGGATTGTCCTGGGGCGCGGCCGGCGTGAACCTGCTGTGGGCCACGCTGGGCAACATCATCGGCGGCGGCGCTGGGACTTACCTACTGGGCGGTGCATCTGCGCGGCAAATAAGCGCGCGCCGCCAATCCCGGCGGCATCTGCCGTATCCAACGCGCGTCCTGCCGGGCTCAGGCGCCACTGGCATCATCCCCTGGCGCATTCGCCCCGGCGAGCTGCTGCTCGATCCTGCGGCGCGATTCGCTGCTCGAGGCGGTACGTCGCGCGACTTCAGCAATCACCTCGCGCTTGGCATCGAGCATCCGCTGCCGCGCGGGCGAGCGTGCGCCCGCGCGGATCTGCTCGATGGCCTGCAGCAGCCGCAGCAGCACCACGGTGTTGCCGTGCGCGTTCTCCAGAATCTGGTCCATGCCCAGCGCCAGCAGACGTTCGAAATCCGTGCCCATCGGGATCACCCGCAGCATGTCGCCATCGCACAGCGGACGCGGCGCGATGCGCCGGCCGGCCAGGCGTTCCAGGATCACCGACAGGTAATCGAGGCTGGTGATCGCGGTGGTGGTGTCATTGATGCCCGGCGAGAGCGCTTTCAGCGCCACGTCCACCAGCTGCCGCAGACCGAAGGCGATGTCCTGCTCGATGCTGCGATAGGAATCGATGGCGAACAGGCGCGACAGGTCGTCCATGGCGTCGGCCTCCGGTACGTGCGCGGCCCCGATGCTGGCGATCGTGCGGTCCGGGCTGGCGAAGTCGCCGACATTGCGCTCCATGCGCACCAAGACCTGGTGTTCGCGTGCGAAGTCCAGCAGCGCCTGCGGATCCACCCGCTCGATGTAGCCCAGTTGCGGCGCACGCACTGCGTGCCAGCGCAGGCCCTGCGGCAGATGGTGATCCGGCGGCACGTCGTCGCTTTCGAGCGGATCGGGGAACAGGGCCTCGATGGTCTCCAGCGTGTCGTCTGCAATGCCCCTGGCGATGGCGCCCGACTGGATCTGCGCCGCCACGTGATGGATGAAGACCGCGAGGAACGTCACCGCCACCAGCACCAGCACCAGCCCGCCGAACAAGGCCAGATGCGGCACGAAGGGCACGTCGCCATGGCCTGGAATGGAGCGCATCACTCCGATGCAATAGGCGAACACGCCGAGGAACACGCCCAGCACCACCTGGTTGCGGCGGTCGCGCATGAAGTTGCGCAGCACGCGCGAGGTGTACTGCGTGGAGGCCTGCGCCAGTGCGACGATGGTGATCGAGAACACCACGCCGGCCACCGTCATCATCGAGGCGGCGATCGTCGACATCAGGTCACGCGCGCCGGTGGCGTCCATCGCGAACAGCTTCGGCCAGTGTTCTTCCAGGCCGCCCACCTGATGGTCGATCGCGACCAGGCCTGTCGCCAGGCCTGCAGACCCCAGCACGATCAGCAAGGGCAGAAACCAGAAACTCGACCGCAGGCTGATCGCCAGCTTGCCCAGGGTCCCACTCGCGAAGCGTTTAGCCATTCCACACTCCCGGTGATCGGCGGATGGTGGTGATGCGCGAGTGTATGCGACGCGAGTCAAGGCGAGCGATCATTCCCCCGAGCGTAATGCCCCGGAAACGCGCCACGCCGGCACCAACGAAGGTCCGCGCCCGCACCCTGCGCTGGGGTGCCGCACAGCCCGTCGCAGTAAGATCAGCTCCGCAGCCTGCCGCGCGCTTCGTTCAGCGCGGTCACGCGCTCCATCGGTTCGGTCCAGGGATGCATGGCGAGGTCGAAGGTACCGTTGTGGATCGGCAGCAGCCACTTCGCGCCCAGATCCTGCGCTGCCTGCAGCGTCTCCCCCGGCTGCATATGCACGTACGGCCGCTGATCGATGGTGGCCAGATCCAGCTGGTCGTAGTGATCGTGGGAGAGGATCACCCCGCGCAACGGCGGCAGATCGGCCAGGGCGATGGGCGGCGCGTGGAAGCGCTTCGGCCCTGCCCATTGGACCGGTGAGGCGCGCTCGGCGAACACCGGGTCGGTGATCCAGAAACCGCCGCGCAGCTTCATCAGCACCGTGCAATGACCGAGCCGGTAGAGGCTGCGATCCGGGGCGGCGTCGAGTTCGGCGCGGGTGAGCGGCACCACCGGAATCAGGCCCGTCGGCACGGTGTGCGCCGGCTTGTGCGGGAGCATGTTCCAGGCGATGCCGAGCATCTTGCCGACCCCTCCGGTGGCTGCGGAACGGGGCTGCGGAATACCCCGTCGGCGAACTGCGGGGAGCCGGCATGCGCCGGCGGCGGGCTGCGGGTGAGCACGGCAGACAGCAAACATGCGGTCACGAGTAGGAATCCTGTCAGGAGAGTGGCGCGACGCAGGAGACGGAAGCGGGTGCGCGCGGCCATGGGGGACTCGTGCGGTGAGCTGCTCTGCAGCAGGCCCTGCGCACCCTCAGACACGCGACTCTCCAGCTTGCGGGGTTGGGAAGCCGATGATGTAGCGGGCACTCCGGAAAGCATCGAAGCCGTCGACGGCCATCGCCGGCGCGGGTCCGAGGCCGGTCCGGGCGTGGACACCGCGCCCCGTCCCCGCCTCATGCATCCACGGCTCAGCGCGCCAGCGGGGCCGCACCGTCCCATCGCCGAAACTTCGACACCACCCAGGTCTCCGCGTCATCCACCAGCGTGAACGCCGCCGGCACCACGATCAGGCTGAGCACCGTGGAGGTGATCAGGCCGCCGATCACCGCGACGGCCAGCGGCATGCGGAAGCTCGAATCGGCGGTGAAGCCGAGCGCGATCGGCATCATGCCGGCGCCCATGGCAAGGGTGGTCATGATCACCGGGCGGGCGCGCTTGTGGCAGGCGTCCATCAAGGCTTCGTGGCGGGCCATGCCCTGCCCTTCGGCCATCACCGCGTAATCCACCAGCAGGATGGAATTCTTCACGGCGATGCCGATCAGCAGGATCAGGCCGATCAGCACCGGCAGCGAGATGTCGAGGCCGGTGATCAGAAGCGCGCCGAAGGCACCGCAGGCGGCGAGCGGCACCGCGACGAGGATGGTGATGGGCTGGCTGGCGTGGTTGAAGAGCAGCAGCAGCACGCCATAGACGCAGAAGATCCCGGCCACCATGGCCATCGCGAAGCCACCGAACATCTCGGCGAAGATCTCGCTGTCGCCGGCGGCCTGGCGCTCCACGCCGGGGGGCAGGCTGGTGATGGCGGGCAGGCGGTCGATCTGTTTTTCCACCTCGCCCATGGCCATGCCGTTGAGATCGACGGTGATGGTGACGTTGCGGCGGCGGTCGAAGCGGTCGATCTGCGAGGGGCCGCTGGCGGTGGTGATGTCCGCCACCGAAGACAGCGGCACGCTGCCACCGCTGGCGGTCGGGACGCGCAGCTGGCCGAGCAGCGTGGGGTCCGACAGCGCGCGCTCGTCGAGCTGCACGCGGATGGGAATCTGGCGCTCGGGCAGGTTGAGCTTGGCGAGGAACTGTTCGTAGTCGCCGCGGGTGGCCACGCGGGTGGTGGCGGCGATGTCGGCAGTGGAGACGCCCAGATCCGCGGCGCGCGCGGGATCGGGTCGCACGATGATTTCCGGCCGCACCAGTGCGGCAGACGAGCCTACAGTGCCGAGGCCCGGCAACTGGCGGATCTCGCGCTCCACATCGCGCGCGGCGGCGGCCAGATGCACCGGGTCGTCGCCCGCCAGCACCAGCTGCAGCGCGCGACCGGGTTCGCCGCCCTGGAAACTCAGGCGCACGCCGGGCAGGTCCGCCAGGCGCTCGCGGACCTGGGATTCCAGCTGGTACTGGTTGAGCTTGCGGTCGTCGGTCCAGCGGATGGTCAGCGTGGCCTTGCGCAGCTCGGCGCTGGTGAGATCCCCTGCCGGACCGTTGGCGCCGGAATTGCTGCCGGCGGTGACGAAGACGTGGGTGATCTCCGGAATGTCGGCGATGCGCTGGCGCGCGGTTTCGGCCACGTCCACGGTGGTGTCGAGCGCGGTGCCGGGGGGCAGTTCGATCAGCACGTTGCTCTGGATGCCATCCGCCGGCGGAATGAAGGTCACCTGCAGCAGCGGCAGCAGCGCCAGCGACCCGATGAAGATGCCCAGCGCGATCGCCAGCGTGCGGTTGCGGTAGCGCAGCGCGCGGTCCACCAGGCGCAGGTACCACTGCATGAGCTTCGAGTCGCCCGAGTGCTCGGGCAGCGGTTTGAGCAGATAGGCCGACATCATCGGCGTGATCAGGCGCGCCACCAGCAGCGAGAACATCACCGCGGCCGCGGCGGTCCAGCCGAACTCGCGGAAGAATTTGCCCGGAATGCCCGGCATGAACGCGACTGGGATGAACACCGCGGCCAGCGTGCAGGAGGTGGCGATGACCGCCAGGCCGATCTCGTCGGCCGCTTCCAGCGCCGCCTGTTTGGGGCTCTTGCCCATGCGCAGATGCCGGTCGATGTTCTCGACCTCGACGATGGCGTCGTCCACCAGGATGCCCACCACCACGGCCAGCGCCAGCAGGGTGATCATGTTGAGGCTGAAGCCCAGCCAGTACATCACCGCGAAGGTGGGAATGATCGACAGCGGCAGCGCGATCGCCGAGATCAGCGTGGCGCGCACGTCGCGCAGGAAGAAGAACACCACCGCCACCGCGAGCGCGGCGCCCTCGTAGAGCATGTGCATCGAGGAGCGGTAGGAGTTCTCCGCCACTTCGGTGCTGGAGGCCACCTCGACCATGCGCACGCGCGGTTGCTGCTGCTGCAGCTCCGCCACCGTGGCGCGCACGGTATTGCCCACGTCCACCTCGCTCGAGCCGGTGGTGCGCTGCACGGCAAAACCGATCACCGGACGGCCGTCGAGCGTGGTGCGCTGGCTCAGCGTGGCGTTGCCGTCGCTCACCGTGGCCAGCGTGGACAGGCGCACGCTGCGGCCGTCGGGCATGAAGATCGGGTAGTCGGCGAGATCCGCCGCAGTCTCCACCGTGCCTAGCGTGCGCACGGCCTGCTCGCTGCCGCCCACGGTGGTGCGCCCGCCGGGCTGTTCCTGCTGGATGCGCGCCAGCTGCTGGCTGATCAGCGCCGGGCTCACGCCGAAGCCCTGCACCGCCTCGGGGCGCAGGGCAACACGGATCTCGCGGTCCACGCCGCCGATACGCCGGACCGAGCCCACGCCCGACAGCGCGAACAGGCGTTTGGACACGGCGTCGTCGATGTACCAGCTGAGTTCCTCGTCGCTCCAGCCGTCGGCAGTGACGGCATAGGTGAGCATGTCGCCACCGGTGACGTTGACCAGCGAGACGATCGGTGGCTCGACATCCGCCGGCAGGTCGATGCGCACGCGGTCGATCGCGTCGCGCACCTCGTCCTTGGCGAGGGTGCCGTCCTTCTCGATCTCGAAATTGAGGATGGTGGTGGAGACGCCCTCGTTGACGATCGAGGCCATGTTGCGCAGGCCCGGGATGCTGGCCGTCGCATCCTCGATGCGCCGGGTGACCTGGGTCTCCAGCGTGCTGGGGCTGGCGCCGGGCAGCACCACGGTGACGTTGACCACCGGCACGGTGAGATCCGGGAACTGCGAGACCGCGAGCCGGTTGAAGGCGACGAGGCCGGCCGCGGTGAGCAGGATGAAGACCAGGATGGCCGGCAGCGGCCGGTGGATCGACCAGGCGGAAAAATTCATTCGACGAGGGTTCCGCTGGCGGCATCTCGCGTGGCGGGACGCGTGGTCCCCGCTCCCGCGGGCGCGGTGCCCGACGCGGCGCCTCGCGCGGCGTCGGGCGCTGCATCGGCGGCGTCCGCCGCATCATCGCCGTCGACCACCCGGACGAGATCGCCATCACCGAGAAAACCGGCGCCGCGCGCCACCACACGATCGTCCACCGTGAGGCCCCCGGTCACCTCGATCATCCCGCCATGCGTGGCACCCACGGCGACGCCCTGTTCGCGCACGCGATTGTCGGCCTGCACGGTGAACACGTAGGCGCGGCCGTCGCGGCGCACCACTGCGTCGTTGGGCACGAGGAGAGCCTGGGCGCGGCCGAGGGCGAGCCGGCCCTGGGCGAACATGCCTGCGCGCAGCGGGCCTGGCTCGGGGAGGTCCACATAGACGGTGCCGGTGCGGCGCTGTGCATCGAGACCCGGCGAAATCGTGCGCACCGTGCCCGCAACCGGGCCGACCGGCGTGTCCACACGGACCTGCGTACCGACGTCCACGCGCAGCAGATCCGCCTCGGCCAGTTCCGCGCGCCATTCCAGGCGGCCGTCGCGGATCAACCGCAGCAGTTCCCCGCCCGCGCCCACCACCTGTCCCGGCTGCACGCTGCGCGCGGAAACCACGCCGGCCACTGGCGCGCGCACCACGGTGAATTCGCGCTGCACGCGCGCGGCGTCGCGGCTGGCCATCGCCGTGTTGAGGCGTGCCTGGGCATTGTCGCGTTCGGCCTCGGCCTGCTCGGCGTCCTGCAGGGCGACCAGCCGTTCGTTCGCGAGTTCGCGCACGCGCGCGGCACGGCGCCGCGCGGTCGCGAGATTGGTCTGCGCTTCGACGACGGCGGCATCCGACTGCGCGAGCTGCGAGGCCAGCGTGCGGTCGTCGATCCGCAGCAGCACGTCGCCCGCGGCCACCACGCTGCCCACTTCCACCTCGACGTCGGCCACGCGCAGGCCGGAGAGCTCGACCCCCACCGACACGTCCTCCCACGCGGCCACGGCGCCCGACGCAACGACCTCGCGGATCACCTCGCGCTGCTGCGGCGTGGCCAGGGCCACAGTCAGGCTCGCGGTGGCCTCGGGCGTGTCGCTGCCGCGGCACGCGACAAGAACCAGCACTGCGGAGAGTGTCAGCAGACGAACGAGTATGCGCATCGCAACGGGAAGGATCGGGGGCCCGGCACCGTATCAGCCCGGCACGCGCGATGCGGTGACGGCAGACCACGGCTGCGGACCATGCACGCGAGCGGCGCTGCCCCGAGAATCCGCTCGCCAAAACATACGGCAGGCGCAGCGGGAATGCGGCACTGAGCGGTCCGCGTTTGGCCTCCACTCGGCGCGATGGCATGGGACGGGCTCACAGCAGACACTCGGCCCGAACATCCGGCTCGACGCCGCGCACCTTACTGCCGCGCGGCTTCAGGCAGGCGCTGCTGCCAATCAGGACGATGGACCGGCAGCGGCTGACGCGTCGACCAACCGGAGTCTGCGCCGCCCTTCCCACTCCGTGCGCCCCTGCTGCGGCCCGGATCTTGCATCCCCCCACGTCTGACGCCGTGCGCCAGGACGCGCCGTGACACCCATCGGTCTAAACCCGACACCATGAATACAAGCGACACTCCAGTCACCCGACCGCTTACGGTGGCGCTGAAAGCGACGCTGCTGACGGCGCTGTACGTGCTCGGCATCTGGTATGCGACCGCCTTCGTCGTCGGTCCGTCATCGGTCACGTTGTTCTGGCCGGCCGCCGGTGTGGGGTTTGCGGCGGTGGTGGGGTTCGGGCCGCGCTGGGCGGCAATCATTCCGGCTGCAGTACTGGTCGCGCATCTGTCGTTCGTTTCGGTACCGGTCGGTTTCGTGCCGTTCTCGATGCTGGGCAACCTTCTCGGCGCCCTGGCCGGCGCGACCGTGCTGCACGTCGCCCGCACGATGACCCCGCATCGCTCGATCAGTGTGCTGGCGATCCTCGGCGGCGCACTGGCGATGTCGGCCGTCGCTGCGGCCATCGGCACTGCAGGCTTGCTCACCGCCGGCATGGTGCCGGCGGCAGGCGCCGCTGCGGCCTTCATGAAGTGGGCCCTCGGTGATCTGCTCGGCATCGCCTGCGTGGCGCCCACTCTGTTGTTGCTGGTGGCACGCACCTACCGTGGCAAGGATGCCCCGCTCCGATCCGACTACGCGCCGATGGCCGAGCGCGCGGTGTGGGTGCTGACGTGCGCCGGAGCCTATCTGTTCCTGTTCTGGGTGGGCTCGCAGGACACCGCCTACGCGCTCGGCATGGTGGCATTCCCGCTGGCGCTGCTGGTGTGGGCCGCGTTCCGGTTCGGCCGCCTCTGGACCGCCGTGTCCACCGCGGCCGCGGTGTTCGTAGTCACCTCCCTCACCGGTCTGGGCCTGTCTGCGTTCCGTTCGCCGGAATCCACGCTCGACACCTTGCTGCTGCTGGCCTTCCTCAACGTCTTCGCCATCCTGCCGCTGATGTTGATGGAAACGATCCATGGACAGCGTGTCGGTGGCCGTCGATCGCTGCGGCTGCTGGCGGAGGCCGCACACGCGCAGCACGCGCAACTGGAAGACCTGGTGGCCGAGCGTACCCGTCAGCTGGATGAAGCCAACCATCAGCTGGAGGAAGCGAGCCAAACCGACGTACTCACCGGCCTGCGCAATCGCCGGTATGCAGCCCGGCAACTTCCGCTGGACGTTGCGTTCTATGCGCGCGAAGCCCGTTCGCCGCACGCGCTACCGCATGCGTTGTTCTTCGCTCTGGTGGATATCGATCACTTCAAGCGTATCAACGATACGCTGGGCCACAAGGCAGGTGACGACGTGCTGCAGCAGTTCGCGTTGGTGCTCGCCGGCCTGGTGCGCAGCAGCGACTATGCGATCCGCTGGGGCGGTGAGGAATTTCTGCTCGTGCTTCGGCCCATGCCGGGCGAGTCAGTGGAGACCATTGGCGCGCGAATCTGCTCGGAGGTGGCAGCCCATCGCTTCCGGGCCACCGGGCACGCGCCGCTATCGATCACCTGCTCCGTCGGCTTTGCCGAGCAGGCCCTTGCCAGCGAGGCGGTCGATCTACACTGGGAGCACATGGTGGAACTGGCCGATGCCGCGCTTTACTGGGTGAAGCACCACGGACGCAACAACTGGGCCGTCTTGTCGGCCGCGCCTGGTGTAACGCTCGACACCCTGGTGGCCCGATTGCGAGATGGCACGCAGGCCGCTGTCGACGACGGGCTCGCTGCGGTGCGGACTGGCAAGCGGACCGGCTGATGGATGCTGCAGCGGTCAGCCCTTGACGCAGACCACCTGCCGCAGCGTGTGCACGATTTCCACCAGGTCCTTCTGCGCCTCCATCACCGCTTCGATGGACTTGTAGGCGGCAGGCGACTCGTCGACCACCTCGGCGTCCTTGCGACACTCGACATGCGCGGTCGCACGGGCGTGATCGTCCACGGAAATCAGCTTGCGCGCACGCGTGCGACTCATCACCCGCCCGGCGCCGTGACTGCAGCTGTGGAAGCTCTCGGCATTCCCGAGCCCGCGCACGATGTAGCTGCACGTGCCCATGCTGCCGGGAATGATGCCCAGCTCGCCCGTGCGCGCGCTCACCGCCCCCTTGCGTGTCACGAAGATGTCCTCGCCGAAATGGTGCTCGCGGCTGACGTAGTTGTGGTGACAGTTGACCGCTTCGGCCTGCGCCTCGAACGGCTTGGATATCACGCGGCGCGCGGCGTCCACCGCGTGCTGCATCATGATCTCGCGGTTGATGCGCGCGTAACGCTGCGCCCATTCCACCGCAAACACGTAATCGTCGTAGTGCGGGCTGCCTTCGCGCAGGTAGGCCAGGTCGACGTCCGGCAGGTTGGCGATGTGCCGGCCCATGTCCTGTTTGGCCAGCTCGATGAAGTGCGTGCCGATGGCATTGCCCACGCCGCGCGAGCCCGAGTGCAGCATGAACCACACGCGCTGCGCCTCGTCGAGGCAGAGCTCGACGAAGTGGTTGCCGGTGCCCAGCGTGCCGAGGTGATGCAGGTTGTTGGTCTTCGCCAGCCGCGGGTGCGCGTGGGTGATGCGCTGGAAGCCTCTCGCCAACGAGGCCCAGGCTTCGACCGCGCGTTGCGGCGGCGAGGCCCATGCGCCGGGGTCACGCTTGCCACGCGCCGCGACCCGGCCATGCGGCACCGCGCGTTCGATCGCGTGGCGCACGCTGGCGAGCGTGTCCGGAAGATCGCCCGCCATCAGCGTGGTACGCGCGGCGATCATGCCGCAGCCGATATCCACGCCCACTGCGGCCGGAATGATCGCGCCGACCGTCGGCACCACCGAGCCCACGGTCGCGCCCTTGCCGAGGTGGACATCGGGCATCACCGCGATGTGCGTGTGGATGATCGGCAGCTTCGCGATGTTGCGTAGCTGCGCGCGCGCCTCGTCTTCCAGCGGCACGCCGCGCGTCCACAGCTTGATCGGCGCAGCGCCGGGGTCGTGGATGGTGGTGTATGCAGTGTCGGTCATGGCCGGCTCCTCGCGCCGATGGTGCGCGACCGGATGTCGACAGCGCGCATTCGGCGGCGCAGTGCGATCGTGCATAGCGAGGCCGGCGCGGTTCACCTGGGTGCCGACCTCTACGTACGGAACGTAGCGACAGACCGGGCGGTCCTCCGCTGCCGCCCCCGGACACGACACAGCGAAACGTGGACAGCCGGGCGGCCAGGCCCGGCTTCGACAAGGTCTGCCGCCCGCCCGGACACGCCACTGCCGTAGAGAGGACGAAGCCGAACGGACGCGCGTCTGTGGTCAAGCAGCGTTGTCGGCTGCTGTCTGCGTGAGCTTCCACCCGACCGGGGTCAGTTGCCGGAGCTGCGCATCATCGGGAAACGCGCGCACGCGGTAGCGCGGCGGGTACAGCGTGGGCTGTCGTTCCATCAGCTCGGCACACACCGCGGCTGCCTGTTGCCATTCGACAATCTTCACGTCCGCCCCGCCCTCCTCACGGGGACTCACCAGGGCGATGCGGTCCGTCACCGGCAGCAGGGTGTCGACGCCGTCGGTCCAGGTGCCCAGGGATATCTCGCACCCGCCCTCGTCCGGATCCGCATGGACGAGGAACGCCGCGACGAATATGTCCTCGTCTCTCGCCTGGTGGATCCGATCCAGAAGTTCCTTCTGGCGATGGTAGGCCGGGGCGTCGAGCATCCGGCGCAGATCGGCCTGGCGTTGCCGGTGCTCACGCGTGGGCAGCGTGAACGGCACGATCCTGCGATCCTCGTAGGCGAACGCCAGTGAGGAAATGCAGCGGCCCGCCTCGGCCGCCTCCAGGCTCAGTTCGAGCATGACCGACATCGCCCCGGCATCACGATCGCCCACCACCAGCAGGCAATCGCGCGTGGGCATCATGAACACCGGTTGCCCGGCCACCGGGACACGATGGAGCACATCGGGCAACAGGGCGCGGCTGCTGTCGTAGGCGTCCTGCCACGCGCCGCGGAACACGCCGGGCGCGACCTCGACGAACTGGTCGGTCGTCGCATCGCGCAGGTTGCCGCGCGCGATGAGCAGGCTCTCGTCCAGGGTGAGACCCCACGCCGCCGGCGGCCCCGCCACGAGGGTGGAGGTCGTCTCGGGGAGATCCAGCGCAAGCAGCTCGACGCAGTCCTCGGCGACATCACGCCACGCGCTGCCGAAGGGCACCTCCACGCCATGGGAGAGGACATGTTCGAGCCTCAACTCTTCCAGCATGCCGCGATTGCGGAGCAGTGGCATCAACGTCGGGCGCAGTTCCTCGAAGGGCTTCTCCCGGCGACTTTCCTCCCGCTCGGCGACGAAACCGGAGACGTAATGCTGCAGGACGTGCGCGCGATGGCGACGGCTCGCCTTGAGGTATGCGTGATACGCGTTGTGCAGATAGACGACGAAGCCACTGGCACCCACCAGTCTGAATTGGTCCGGCTGGTGAACCATCTCCTCCTGCCACCCCTGTGCTCGCAGTGCATCCAAGAAACGCCTGGCGAATGCGTCGGGACCGGGCGTGCGATTGAAGATGGTGTCGAACAGCGCTGCGAACATCGGATCGTCCTTGATTGGGGTGCACGAGCCACACACGCGGTTTCGGTGTCGAATCGCGAGAGCATGGCATCGAACGGAGTGGCGGGTCGAACCGGCACCATTATCGATTGAAGGCAGGATTTTCTCGACGCCGACGCGCGGACCGGCTCCGACGAGGCCGCACCCACCCGAGGCGGCGCTCCTGTCCGCGCGGGCGGTGTCTCGCCAGGCCTCAGCGCCGCCGCGCTTCCGTGGCAGATCCCGGCGGATGCAGATCGAGATGCGTCAGATACAGTCGCAGATCGAATTCCAGCTGGTGGTAGTCCGGTTCCATATGGGTGCACAGCTGGTAGAAGGCCTTGTCGTGCTCGGCCTCCTTCATGTGCGCCAGCTCGTGCACCACGATCATCCGGAGGAACGCCGCCGGGGCGTCGCGGAACACGCTGGCGATGCGGATCTCGCGGCTGGCCTTGAGCTTGCCGCCGTGCACGCGCGAGATGGTGGTGTGCGTGCCCAGGGCGTGCTTCATCACCTGCAGCTTGCCGTCGTAGATCACCTTGCCCAGCGGCGCGGCCTTGCGCATGTGGCGGTCCTTGAGCGCCTGCACGTAGGTGTAGAGCTGGCCGTCGTTGCGTACGGTGTGGGCGTCGGCGTACTTCGCGGCCAGCAGTGCATCCAGCCGATCCTGCGCAATCAGCTCGCGCACGCGCGCCTGAACGTCCGGCGGGTAGCCGCCGAGGTACTTGAGCGACTGCATCAGAAAAAACCCCGCTTTCGCGGGGTTTTCTCCTGTCCGGCGGACGCCTCGATCAAGCGAAGGGGTCCTGCAGCACCATCGTGTGTGCCCGGTCGGGACCGGTGCTGACGATGCTGATCGGGCAGCCCGCCAGTTCTTCCAGCGCACGCAGATAGGCTCGGGCCGCGGGGGGCAGCTTGTCCCACTCGGTGACGCCGTGGGTGTTCTCGTCCCAGCCCGGGAATTCCAGGTACACCGGCGTGCACTCGTCCCAGCCGGCCGCGTCGAGCGGGGCGTACTCGGTGCGCTTGCCGCGGTACTCGTAGGCGATGCAGATCTTCAGCGTCTTCATGCCGTCGAGCACGTCTAGCTTGGTGATGCACAGGCCGGAGATGCCGTTGATGGCCACGGCGCGCTTGAGCGCGACGATGTCCATCCAGCCGCAGCGACGCGGGCGGCCGGTCGAGGCGCCGTATTCCTGGCCGCGGTCGCGGATGCCCTGGCCGATCTCGTCGTCGAGTTCGGTCGGGAACGGGCCGCCGCCGACGCGCGTGGCATAGGCCTTGGCGATGCCGAGCACGTAATCGATCGCATCCGCGCCCACGCCGGTGCCGGCCAGCGCACCGCCGACGGTGGTGTTGGAGCTGGTGACGTAGGGATAGGTGCCGTGGTCGATGTCGAGCAGCGCGCCCTGGGCGCCTTCGAACAGCACGCGCTTGCCCTGCCTGCGCAGGTCGTGAAGGATGCCGGCGACGTCGCTCTTCATCGGCTCGACGTAGTCGCCGAATGCGAGGGCTTCGTCATAGGTCTTCTGGAAATCGACCGCCTCGACGCCGAGGTACTTGGTCAGCACGAAGTTGTGATAGTCCAGCGCGGTGCGCAGCAGCTCTTCGAGCTGCTTGGGGTAATGCAGGTCGGCGACGCGGATGCCGCGACGCGCCACCTTGTCTTCGTATGCCGGGCCGATGCCGCGTCCGGTCGTGCCGATGGCCTTGCCGCCGGCAGCCTTCTCGCGGGCCTGATCGAGCGCGATGTGGTACGGCATGATCAGCGGCGTCGCCGGGCTGATCTTCAGCCGCGAACGCACTTCGACACCGGCCGCTTCGAGCTCGCCGATCTCCTTGATCAGCGCGGCCGGGCTGAGCACGACGCCGTTGCCGATCAGGCACAGCGCGTCGTCGCGCAGGATGCCCGAGGGAATGAGATGGAGGACGGTCTTCTTGCCGGCGATCACCAGCGTATGGCCGGCGTTGTGGCCGCCCTGGAAGCGCACGACGGCGCCGATGTCCTGCGTGAGCAGGTCGACGATCTTGCCCTTGCCCTCGTCGCCCCACTGGGCGCCGATCACCACCACTGACTGACCCATCTCGTGACTCCTGGTTCGCGTTGCGGCCATCGGGGCCGCAGGAAGGGACCGGCTGGCCTTGTGCGGTGATTGGCCGCTCCATCGGGGAGACGACCGCCACGCAGGGCCGGACACGGAAAAAGCCGGCGGTCCACTCTGATGCGAGTCGGCCCGTCCGGCTTTTCCGCATTATCCGGATATCAGGGGCTCGGGGCCACCGGTACGCCGGGCGCCTTCAGGTGGGTACATCGGATGCACCGGATGCCCGGCGTGGGTCCACTGGCGCCTCCGGGGCGTGCAGCGACCGTGACCACCCCCTTCACGCATCCGCTCGCCGTCGGCCGAGGACTCCCCGGCGCCCGAAATGGCTGTCGCGGTCCGGCGTGGGCGCAGCGTGTGTGCGCACCTCCCGCCGGGTCGCGCCGACGGGGGCACAGCGCGTAGCTGCGCGCAGGCGGGAACACGCCGACGCCAGTGCGTCCGGACGGTGAACGCAGTGTCGCAGCGCGCCGGCAATCCGCAGCCATGAAGGATGCCGCTGGCTCGGCTGGGTACGGTGCAGGGATCGCCGGCCCACAGGAAGGTGACGGCGTGCGGTCGCTGGATGCGAGCGCACCGTGGCGGCAGGTCCCGATGACGGGATGTTCGCCTCTACCCCCAGCCCCTGCAGACGCCGGCTGGATGAGGCCGGATCCGGTGGGGCCGGCCGGCTCGCCGCTTGGCGCCGGTGTCTGGATGGCTCGGCGGCGTGCGCCGACACTGGCCTCACCCGGGGGCGAAAAACGTTCGGTGCCGCTCGATCGCACCGTCCGGACGAACGCGTCGTGCACGTGACATCAGGGTCGACCGGAAGGTCACATTCGCGGCGGGCGCGAACGGCGTTAGACGCGTTCCGCTCAGGCGCCGCGCACGAAGTACAGCGCGATCAGACCGACGACCAAGACGCCAGCACCGACGCGTCGCAGCATGCCGGTGGGGAGCGACAGCAGTTGCACCGCCGCCCGCTTCCACATGTCCGGCGCGGCGAACAGCAGCAGCCCTTCGAGCACGAGCACCAGACACAACGCGGCCCACAGATCCGACATCGGTCGGCCGGTCAGCGATCGCTGCGCATGTACTGCAGGAAGGGATCGTTGCGCTCGAGCACGATCACGCTGTCGCCCTTCTCGAAGGCGGCGCGGTAGGCCTCGAGGCTGCGCTGGAAGGCGTAGAAGCCCGGATCGCGGTTGGCGGCCTCGCCGTAGATGCGGGTCGCTTCGGCATCGCCTTCACCGCGCAGCGTCTGCGCGTCGCGTTCCGCCTCGGCGGTCACCACCACCTGCTCGCGATCGGCCTGGCCGCGGATCGCGCGTGCCTGCTCCTCGCCCTCGGCGCGCAGCGCGGCGGCCACCTGGCGGCGCTCGGCGCGCATGCGGTCGTAGACCTGGCCGATGACCTCGCTGTCGGTGGGCAGGTCGATCTGCTTGAGGCGGATGTCGACGATCCGCATGCCCAGCGACTGCGCGGCCTCGTTGATCGCCGGCAGCTGGCGCTCGACGAACTCCGAGCGGTTGCCCGACACCAGCTCGGTGAGCGTGTTGGCGTTGATCTCGTTGCGCAGCGAGTTCTTGATGATGGGCTCGAGACGCAGCTTGGCGTTGTCCTCGTTGCCGGATGTGGCGCGGAAGAACTGGGTGACGTCGCTGATGAAGACGATGGCGACGAAATCGACGCTGACGTCCTTGCGCTCGGAGGTGAGCGATCGCTCGGGCGAGAACGCGCTCGCGTCGAAGCGGCGGTCGAACACCCGCGCGGTTTCCACCAGCGGAATCTTGAAGTGCAGACCCGGGCCGATGTCGGTACGGGCGACGCGTCCGAGGTTGAGCACCAGGCCCACCTGACCCTCGCGCACTACATATACCGAGCCCATCAGGCCCAGCAGCACGACGATCAGAAGGGGGATGACGAAATTGAGTCTCATCGGACGGCTCCATCACGCGGCGGACGCGGCAACTGCGAGCTGCGCGCCGCGGGTTCCTGGACCGGCGCGCGGGTGGCCTCGATGGCCGGGGACAACACCTCCGGCGGCAGCAGCGACGGCGCGGCTTGGGCGCTGCCGCCCTGCCCCATCGGCACGTAGATCAGCTGGCGGCCATCGCCGCCGACCACGGTGCGGTTGTTGCCGAGCACCTGCTGCACGGTCTCCAGCCAGAGGCGGCGACGGGTGACGTCGGGCGCGCCGCGGTAGGCGTCGACCAGCAGGGTGAAGCGGGTCGCGTCACCGGTGGCACGGGCGATCTCGGCTTCCTTGTAGCCCTCGGCCTGGGCGCGAATGCGCGCGGCCTCGCCTCGGGCTTCCGGCACGATCTTCGCGGCGTAGGCGCGGGCTTCGTTGATCAACCGCTCGTTCATCTGCTGCGCGCTGTTGACCTCGTCGAACGCCGGCTTGACCTCCTCCGGCGGACGCGCGTCCTGCAGGTTGAGCTCGGTGACGAACAATCCCGTGCGGTAGCTGTCCAGGGAGGCCTGCAACGAGGTCTGCGCTGCGGTCGACAAGGGACCACGCGCGTTGAGCGCGGTGTCGAGATTGGCGCGGCCGATCTGCTCGCGCACGGCGCTCACCGCGGTCTGCTCCAGCACCTCGCGGGCGCTGCGCGTTCCGAACAGGAACTGGGTCGGATCACCCACGCGGTACTGCACGTTGAACGACACGACCACGATGTTTTCGTCGCGGGTGAGCACCGGCACGGTGTTGCTGTAGGACTGCACGGTGGTGGCGTCGACCTTGGTCACACGCTCCACCGGCCAGGGCAGCTTGAAGTTCGGGCCGGGCTGCATGACCCGGGCGATCTTGCCGAAACGCAGCACCACGCCGCGCTGGGTTTCACCCACCAGCACGAAACAGTTGAGCAGCAGGATGACCACGAGGCCGATGGCGATCCAGCGCAGCGGATTGCCGCCGCCACCGCCGAACATGTCGCGGAACTGGGCCAGCGCCCGGTCCATGCCGCCACCGCCGCGTCCACGCCCACCACGCCCGCCGCGACCGCTGCCTCCGGTCCGCCTGGGCGGCCACGGGTTCTGCGGTTCGCTGCCCTCGGGACCCTTGCGGTCCGGGGCGTCGTTGTCCTTGTTCTTGCCGGGAATGTTCCAGGCCATGCCTGCTCCAATCTGGGACGCGCCGGCCCGGGGCGGCGCGGGGGTCGCATAGTCTAACCGGCTGACGCCGGCGGGGGTCCGTCGGGGTAACTACGCAGGGCGGCACACGCCGGATCATCGGCGCGCGACGCCCGGCACCTCAGAACGTCTCGTCCTCGTCCGGCGGCAGCAGTACGCGCAGGGGGCCGCCGTCGGACTGCGAGGCCAGACGCGCGGCGTCGGCGAGTGCCAGATCCACGGTGAGTCGCCAGCCCTGCTCGTCCACGGTCTCGGCGCGCACGGCATCCAGCGCGTGCAGGCGGGCGTGGAGACGTCCCGCATCGGACGGCAGATGCAGCTCGCCGGCGACCCGGCGGATGCCGAGCCGACGCGCCAGCGCTTCGGCCAGCAGGTCGAGACCCTGGCCCTCGCGGGCCGAGATCCAGACGCTCTCGCGCACCGCGTCGTCGGCCAGGGCCGCGGGGTCCTGGTCGTAACGTGGGGTCGCGCCCTCGATCCGGTCGATCTTGTTGAACACCAGCAACTGCGGCAGATCCCCGGCACCGATCTCGCCGAGCACCTTGTCCACCTGGGCGATGCGCTCGTTGCGCAGCGGATCGGCGGCGTCGATGACGTGCAGCAGCAGGTCGGCCTCGCGGGCCTCGCTCAGCGTGGACCGGAACGCGGCGACGAGCTCGTGCGGCAGATCGCGGACGAAGCCGACGGTGTCGGCCAGAACGATGCTGCCGCCCGACAGATCCACACGGCGCACGGTGGGATCGAGGGTCGCGAACAGCTGGTCGGCGGCGTAGGCATCGGCGCCGCTCAACGTGTTGAACAGGGTCGACTTGCCGGCATTGGTATAGCCCACCAGGGCGACGCGCGGCAGCTCGCTGCGCACGCGGGCGCGGCGCATCTGGGTGCGCTGAACCTCCACCTTCTCGAGGCGCGCCTGCAGCTGTTCGACACGCTTCTGCAGCAACCGGCGGTCGGTCTCGAGCTGGGTCTCGCCGGGGCCGCGCAGACCGATCGAACCGCCGCGCTGGCGCTCCAGATGGGTCCAGCCACGGACCAGGCGCGTCGCCATGTGCCTGAGCTGGGCGAGCTCGACCTGCAGCTTGCCGTCGTGGCTGCGTGCCCGCTGGGCGAAGATGTCGAGGATCAGGCCGGTCCGGTCGACCACGCGGCGCTCGAGGTATTTCTCGAGATTGCGTTCCTGGCCGGGAGAGAGCCGGTGATTGACGAGGATCAGGTCTGCGCCGGTCGCCTCGACGGCGGCCTTCACTTCCTCGAGCTTGCCGCTGCCGATCAGCGTGGCGGCGTTGGGCTTGTCGATGCGCGCGGGAATCACCGCGGCTACCTGGGCACCGGCGGACCGGGCGAGCTCGGAGAATTCCTCCAGCGCGCCCTCGTCGGCCGGGCCGTGCGCATGCGGCTGGATCAGCAGCGCGTTTTCACCCTTCCGGGAGCGTTCGAACAAAGTGGGGTCAAACCTCTTGGGAGATGCGTGGGATCAATCGGATTCGTCCGATGCGCCATCCCCGCCATCGGAGGACTCGACGACACCGCCGCCAGGCGCCACGCGCACGTTGCGCGCCGGCACCACGGTCGAAATCGCATGCTTGTAGACCATCTGGCTCACGGTATTGCGAAGCAACACCACGAACTGGTCGAACGATTCGATCGTGCCCTGCAGTTTGATGCCGTTGACGAGGTAAATCGAGACCGGCACACGTTCGCGCCGCAGTGCGTTCAGGAAAGGATCCTGCAAGGATTGCCCCTTGGACATTCGTGGTTCCCCAGCGTGGTTGTTGTTATCGGGTGCTGACCCGACGCCGCGCTCCCCGCACGACGCCCGCACGATGGTACACAACCGCCGTGGGCAACGGACGGCGCCGGCCGGCGGGCTGCCGGAAACGTGCGCGCAGTCGGCGGGATCAGACCAGAAAGCGCGCGACGGCCGCCTCGAGGGCCGTGCCCGCGGTGGCCGGATCGAACCAGGCCAGGCCCGGGCGACCGCGCAGCCAGGTCGTCTGCCGCTTGGCGAGCTGGCGCGTCGCGGCGATCGCGCGCTCGCGCATGCCGGCCGCATCCCCGTGCCCGTCGAGGAATTCCCAGGCCTGGCGGTACCCCACTGCGCGGATCGCCGGCAGTTCCAGCGGCGCGGGGTGGGCACGCAACGGTGCCAGCGCGCGCAGGGCGCGCACCTCGTCGAGGAATCCTGCCGCGAGCATCGCGTCGAAGCGCAGGGCGATGCGCCGGTGCAGCACGGCGCGTTCGGCCGGCGCCACCGCGATCTGCAGTACGCGGGCCGGAAAAGGCGCGGTCTCGGGCGCGCGGCGCTGCCACTCGCTGATCGGCGTCCCGGTGAGCCGATACACCTCGAGCGCGCGCTGGATGCGCTGTGCGTCGCCGGGCTTGATCCGCGCCCCGGCCCCGGGATCGTGCCGCGCGAGATCGCCGTGCAGCGCCGGCCAGCCGCGCTCCGCCGCTTCCGCCGCGATGCGCGCACGCAGCGCGGCATCGGCCGGCGGCATCGGCGAAAGGCCGTCGAGCAGCGCCGCGAAGTACAGGCCGGTGCCACCCGCCAGGATCGGCAGCCGGCCGCGGGCGAGGATGTCCTGCACCGCGGCGCGCGCGTCGTGCGCGAACTCGGCGGCCGAATACGTCTGCCAGGGATCGCGCAGGTCGAGCATGTGATGCGGTGCGCGTGCGCGCTCGGCGGCGTCCGGTTTGGCCGCACCGATGTCGAGGCCGCGATAGACCAGCGCCGAATCGACGCTGACGATCTCACCGCCGAACCGCTCGGCCCAGTCGAGCGCGAGGGCGGTCTTGCCGGAGGCCGTCGGGCCCATCAGCGCGATCGCGCGCGGGTGCGCGGCGCTCATGCGGGCCTCGCCGATCGACGCATCAGTAGCCGGTCTCCTTCAACGACAGCTGCACCTGCTGGTGCGTGGCCTGCACCGCCTGCGACGGTGGGCGCCCGAGCAGGCTGGTGACCACGATCGCCAGTGTCGCGACGATGACGCCGGGCACCATTTCGTAGAGCGCGCTGCCGGTCATCCGCCACAGCACCACGGTCAGTGCACCGGCGACGATGCCGGCGATCGCGCCGTCGCGCGTCATGCGCTGCCAGAACAGGGACAGCACCACCACCGGACCGAACGCGGCGCCGAAGCCTGCCCAGGCGTAGGCCACGAGACCGAGCACCCGGCTTTCGGGGTCGCGCGCGATCCAGATCGCCAGCAGTGCGATCAGCGCGACCATCAGCCGCCCGACCCACACCAGCTCGCGATGGCCGGCGAGCGGGCGTACGAAGCCGCGGTAGAAATCCTCGGTCAGCGCGCTGGAACACACGAGCAGCTGGCACGACAGCGTGCTCATCACCGCGGCCAGGATCGCCGAGAGCAGGATGCCGGCGACCCAGGGATTGAACAGCACTTCCGAGAGCACGATGAACACCCGCTCGGGGTTCGCGTCCACGGGCGCGGCTGCGGCCGGATTGGCCACGAAATACGCGATGCCGAAGAAGCCGGTGGCCAACGCACCCGCCAGGCACAGCACCATCCAGCCCATGGCGATGCGGCGTGCGCGCGGAATGGTGGCTACGCTGTCGGCCGCCATGAAGCGGGCCAGGATGTGCGGCTGGCCGAAGTAGCCGAAGCCCCAGGCCAGTGCGGATACGATGGCGATGGCCCCGCCTGCACCCACCCAGTCCAGTCGCGCGGGGTCGACCTGTTCCACCAGCGCGAGACTCGGCGCCACGCCACCCGTGCTCAGCACCACGATCACCGGCACCAGCAGCAGGGCGAAGATCATCAGCGTGGCCTGGACCATGTCGGTCCAGCTGACCGCGAGAAAGCCGCCCACCAGGGTGTAGAGGATGGTGGCGGCCGCGCCCCACCACAGCGCGCGGGCGTAGGGGATCCCGAACACGCTCTCGAACAGGCGCGCGCCGGCCACGATGCCCGATGCGCAGTACACCGCGAAGAACACCAGGATCACCAGCGCCGCGACGACGCGCAGCAGCTTCTGCCGGTCCTCGAAGCGATGGGTGAAGTAGTCCGGCAGGGTCAGCGCGTTGCGCGTCCGCTCGGTGTACACGCGCAACGGCCCGGCCACGTAGCGCCAGTTGAGATAAGCGCCGGCGACCAGGCCGATCGCGATCCAGGCTTCCGACGCGCCGGTGAGATACAGCGCCCCGGGCAGGCCCATCAGCAGCCAGCCGCTCATGTCCGATGCGCCTGCCGAGAGCGCGGTGACGTAGCTGCCGAGCGAGCGTCCGCCGAGGATGTAGTCGTCGAAGGTACGGGTGCGATACCAGGCCCAGAACCCGATACCCACCATGAGCAGCAGATACCCGGTGAAGGTGACCAGCAGCGGCGTGTCGACGTTCATTCCTGCTCCCCGGCCGCGACGCGGCAACAGAGGCGCAAGCTTACGCGGATGCCCGGATGCCTCCAACGGTGCGCCATGCCGCGCGCACCTCCCACGCGTGGTCTGGGCCGGCACATGGAGCACACGGGGACGCTTTCGCGGCTCGGCACACGCGCGACATCCCGGGCTTCGCGGCGCAGGCCGTCCGCCGCGACTGCCGACAAGCGTTCGGAGCCCGCAGGCCCGTCTATCGGTCTACATGCCCTCGGGCCATTGGATGGCCGGCGCCTGTGTCGCGGAGCGCGGCATCGGCACGGCATCCACCGCGACCCAGATCTTCAGCGCATCGACTGTCTGCGCCACATCGTGCACACGGAGGATGCGAGCGCCGCGCTGTGCCGCGATCAGGTGCGCGGCCAGCGAGCCGGCCGAGCGCTCGCTCGCGACCTCGCGCCCGGTCAGCTCGCCGATGCTGCGCTTGCGCGACAGGCCGGCCAGCACCGGCACGCCGAGCTCGGCGAAGCGGCCCAGCTGGGCGAGCAATGCGAGGTTGTGGGCGGTGGTCTTGCCGAAGCCGAAGCCGGGATCGACCACGATGCGTTTGCGCTCGATACCGGCCATCTCCGCGCTGAAGATGCGCTCGGCCAGAAACCGGTGCACCTCGCCGACCACATCGTCGTAGGCGGGCGCGGCCTGCATCGTGTCCGGCTCGCCCGGCATGTGCATCAGCACCACCGGCACGCCGAGTGCGGCGGCCGTTTCCAGTGCGCCCGCGCGACGCAGCCCGCGGACATCGTTGATCAGGCCGGCGCCTGCGTCGACGGCGGCGCGCATCACCTCGGGCGACGAGGTGTCGATGCTGATCGGCACTGCGCTGCGTGCGGCCAGGCCTGCGACGACGGGGATCACCCGCCGCAGCTCCTCGTCAACCGGGACGGGCGTGGCGCCCGGTCGCGTGGATTCGCCGCCGATGTCGAGCACGTCCGCGCCAGCCTCCGCCAGCTGCAGCCCGTGGGCGACGGCGGACTCGGCATCGCCGTAGAGGCCGCCGTCGGAAAACGAATCGGGCGTGACGTTCACGATGCCCATCACGCGCGGACGGTCCAGGCGCAGCACGCGGCCGTTGCAGTCGAGCTGGGGCGTGGTGTCGAACATGGTCATGGCTCGCGGTCGCGGGATGGCGGACAACGGACGGCGCCGGATGTGCCCCGACCCGCCCACATGATAACGGCGCCGTTTCCGGCGCCGTCGCTCGTCTCAAGCCGGAGCGGTACCTGGCTCAGGCCTGCTCCGCCGGGCCACCGATCGGCGGCTGCAGCGGGCGGTCGCCGCCGGTATCGCCACCCCCGCCCTTGCCCGGGCTGCCCGCCTTGGCCCAGCCCATCGGCGGCGGCGGCGTGCGGCCTTCCATGATCGCGTCGATCTGCGGCACGTCGATGGTCTCGTACTCGAGCAGCAGCTCGGACATCGCGTGCAGCTTGTCGAGGTTGGCGGTGAGGATCTCGGTGGTCCGGTTGTAGGCCTTGTCGAGGATCGTGCGCACCACTTCATCGATCTTGCGGGCGGTGTCGTCGGACACGCTCTTGTGCTGGGTGACCGAGCGACCGAGGAAGACCTCGTCGTCCTCCTCGCCATAGGCGATGGGGCCCATGACATCGGACAGCCCCCACTTGGTGACCATGTTGCGGGCCATCTTGGTCGCGCGCTCGATGTCGTTCGACGCACCGGTGGTGACCTTGTCCTCACCGAAGATCAGCTCTTCGGCCACGCGTCCGCCGTAGAGCGAGCACAGCTGCGATTCGATGGCCACGCGGTTCATCGAGTACTTGTCGCCCTCGGGCAGGTACATCGTGACGCCGAGCGCACGGCCACGCGGGATGATCGTGACCTTGTAGACCGGATCGTGCTCCGGCACCAGGCGACCGACGATCGCGTGACCGGCCTCGTGGTACGCGGTGAGCTTCTTCTCGTCTTCGCTCATCGCCATCGACCGGCGTTCGGCGCCCATCAGGATCTTGTCGCGCGCGCGGTCGAAGTGGTCCATGCGGACCTCCTTCGCGTTCTCGCGCGCGGCGAACAGCGCCGCCTCGTTGACCAGGTTGGCCAGGTCCGCGCCGGAGAAGCCGGGCGTCCCGCGGGCGACCACCAGAGGCTGCACGTCCTCGTCCAGCGGCACCTTGCGCATGTGCACGCGCAGGATCTGCTCACGACCCTTCACATCGGGCAGGCCCACCACCACCTGACGGTCGAAGCGGCCCGGGCGCAGCAGCGCGGGGTCGAGCACGTCGGGACGGTTGGTCGCGGCGACCACGATCACGCCCTCGCCGCCCTCGAAGCCGTCCATCTCGACGAGCAACTGGTTGAGGGTCTGCTCGCGCTCGTCATGTCCGCCGCCGAGACCGGCGCCGCGATGACGGCCGACGGCGTCGATCTCGTCGATGAAGATGATGCACGGCGCCTGCTTCTTGGCCTGCTCGAACATGTCGCGCACGCGGCTCGCGCCGACACCGACGAACATCTCGACGAAGTCCGAACCGGAGATCGAGAAGAACGGCACCTTCGCCTCGCCGGCAATCGCCTTGGCGAGCAGCGTCTTGCCGGTGCCGGGCGGACCGACCATCAGCACGCCGCGGGGGATCTTGCCGCCGAGCTTCTGGAAGCGCGACGGGTCGCGCAGGAATTCCACGAGCTCCGACACTTCTTCCTTGGCCTCGTCGCACCCGGCGACATCGGCGAAGGTGATCTTGGTCTGCTCCTCGTTGAGCAGCTTCGCGCGGGACTTGCCGAAGGACATCGCGCCCTTGCCGCCGCCCTGCTGCATCTGCCGCATCATGAAGAACCAGAAGCCGATGATCAGCGCGACCGGCAACAGGTTGAGCAGGATCATGCCCAGCGAAATTCCGCTCGACGGCGGCGCCTGCTCCATCGCGACGCCGTGGTTCATCAGGTCATCGATCAGTCGCGTGTCGCGGCGCGGGGCGATGACCGTGCCCGACTGCCCACCTTTGGTCTGGAACGTGATCGTGCGTTCGTCCTCGCCGATCTTCACCGACGCGATCTGGTCACGGCGCACCTGTTCCATGAACTGCGAATACTGGACCTCCTGCCCGCCCGCGCCGGCGCCGGTTCGGGGGCTGAAGCTCTGGAAGATCACCATCAGTACGACGGCGACCACGACCCAGAGCAGCAGATTCTTGACCAGATCGTTCATGTTTCGGAGTTCTCGTGAAGAGTTTTGCGGAACGGGGCCATGCTACTTCATCGTGGCCAGCTTGCCCTGCGCGAGGGCGTACACCTCCGGCGACCGCTGCCGGGACGCTGCAGGCTTGCGGATCGCCAGCTTCGTGTAGCGGCGCCGCAACTGCCGCACGTAGTCGTCGAACTCGGTGCCTTGGAACAGTTTGATCAGGAACGTGCCGCCGGTACGCAGGTGGTGGTCGGCGAAATCCATCGCCAGCTCGGCGAGATGCATAGCCCGGGGCTGGTCCACCGCGTCGATACCGCTTTTGTTGGGGGCCATATCGGACAACACAAGGTCGACCTGCTGCCCGTCCAGCGCGGCTTCCAGCGTCGAGAGAACCGCATCCTCGCGGAAATCCCCGTGAATGAACTCCACACCGGCCAGTGACGGCATGTCCAGGATATCCAGCGCGATCACACGGCCGCTGTCACCCAGTGCCTGGCGCACCCACTGCGACCATCCGCCAGGTGCCGCGCCCAGGTCCACCACGATCATGCCCGGCTTGAGGAGGCGGTCGCGTTCGACCAGCTCCTCGAGCTTGTACGCGGCGCGCGAGCGCAGTCCTTCCGCCTGCGCCTTCTTGACGTAGGGATCGGAGAAATGTTCCTTCAGCCAGCGCTGGCTGCTCTTGCTGCGGGTGGCCATCGCGGTCGGGACATCGCGGGAAAGCGGGTGCGGCGGCCATGATATCCTGCCTGCCGCTTCCATTTTCCCGATCGGTTCATCCATGAGTAACGTCCTGACCGCTGCCCAGACCCGTTTTCTGCGCGGCCAGGCCCACGGCATCAAGGCCCAGCTGCAGGTCGGCGGCAAGGGCGTGACCGATGCGCTGGTCGCCGAGCTGGATGCCGCGCTGGAGCACCACGAACTGATCAAGGTGAAAGTCGGCGGGACCGATCGTGAGGCCCGGGACGCGATGATCGACCAGCTCGCCGAGCGCACCGGCGCCGCCCTTGTGCAGCGCATCGGCCACGTCGCGATCCTGTACCGGCAGAGCACCGACCGCCGCCAGATCGTGCTGCCGCGGGCCTGACCCAGGCCACGCCGCCCCAGCACCGATCATGCAGCTGAATCTCGAACACCCCGAATTCGATTACGTCCTTCGCGGCGCGGACGGCCGGCAGGCACTGGTCAACGACCGCCGGATGACGCGCAGTTTCATCGTCGCCCCCCGCACCCTCATCGAAGACTGGCCTGCAATCGACGTGCGCAGCCTCGATGCCGACGCGCTCGCGCCCCTGCTTGCCCTGGAACCGGACGTGGTGCTGATCGGCACGGGCGCGGGTCAGGGCTTTCCGCCGGCATCGACCATGGCCCTGTGCCTGTCGCGTGGCATCGGCCTCGAAGCCATGACCAATGCGGCCGCGGCGCGCACCTTCAACGTGCTGGCAGGGGAAGGCCGCCGCGTCGTGGCGGGGTTTGTGCTGGCCGCGCCGGACGACGCCGACGCCGGCTGACGCGCCCGACCCGCGCCTACTGCTGATCCGCCGCTCGTGCGAACGGGATGTGCGGCCGACGCCGCCCCGGGGTGTCTTCCCGTGATCGACCAGCGATCGACGTGTGCGCCTTCCCCCCGGGCCCCGCCCTCCATAGCCGCGACCTCGGTGCACCGCGGCACGGCGAAAGGCACGCTGCCAGGCCGCGTCCGGCGTCACATCCAGGCCGGGGCATCGGGCTTGCCCGGCCCGGGCATGGCGCCTGATGCTGCGCACCGGGCCCGTGCCCCCGCGTCGCGCCCGCCGCCGGCGCGACCGGCCTTGGGCGCACGTGCGCTCCGCACGGCAGCAGGGCCGCGACCCGATCGCGCAGGTCGCCGCCGGTCAGCGGGCCGGCAGATACGACAGCGGATCGACCGGCTTGCCGTTGTAGCGGATCTCGAAATGCAGCATGTCGCGTGCGGCGCCGGTGCGCCCCATCTCGGCGATCTGCTGCCCGGCGCTGACGCGCTCGCCCTCGTTGACTCGACGCGTGCGGTTGTGACCGTAGGCCGACAGCCACTGCTCGTCGTGCTTGACGATGATCAGCTCGCCGTAACCAACCAGTCCCGAACCCGAGTAGACCACGACGCCATCGGCCGCGGCGCGCACCGCCTGGCCGCCCGTGCCGGCGATGTCGAGCCCCTGCCGGGTCGGATCGTTGGCGACGTAGCGCGCGATCACCTGTCCGTCCGTGGGCCATTGCCAGCGGAACGGACTGCGCGCGGGCGCGGGTGCGGGTGGCTGGGGCGGCGCCCGGGTCGGCGTCACCGGCGGACGCTGCGCAGGCGCGCCGCCGGCTGCCGTGGCCGGTGGACGCCGCGGCGGCGCCGATGCGGTGCCGCCCGGATACAAACGCAGGCGTTGTCCCGGATAGATGGTGTAAGGCGCCGGGATGCTGTTCCACATCGCCAGATCGAGTGCGCTGATCCCGTGACTGGTCGCGATGCGATACAGCGTGTCGCCGCGCTGGACGGTGGCGGTCTGGCCCGGCTTCGGCGTCGAGGTGGGCGCGGCGGACGTGCCGCCCTCCCGGATCACCCGGCTGCTGCCGCAGGCGGCCAGCAACAGGATCGACACCAGCACCACGAGCATCCTCATCCGCGCAACTCCATCCAGACCAGTCCCACGACCACTAGAGCGACCATCAACCAGCCCACCCATTCGATATAACGCTTGAGCAGGGGCTCGAACTTCGCGCCGCCCCAGGCCATCAGACCCGCCACGAGGAAGAACCGCATGCCGCGTCCCAGGAGCGAACCGACGAGGAACGGTAGCAGCCCGACCCCGAGCGAACCCGACGCGATGGTGAACACCTTGTAGGGAATCGGCGTGAAGCCGGCGAGGAACACGAACAGCATGCCGTGTTCGAGAAACAGGCCCTGGATGCGTTCGAACGCAGGCTGCCACCCCATGCGCACGATGCAGGGCCAGGCGGCGTCCAGCGCGAAATGGCCGAGCGCGTAGCCCAGCAGCCCGCCCGCCACCGACCCCAGCGTGCACAGCAGCGCATAGCGCCACCAGGCGGCAGGACGGGCCAGCGCCATCGGCGCCAGCATCACGTCGGGCGGGATCGGAAAGATCACCGATTCGGCCGCGCTCATCGCGGTGAGATAGCGCGGGGCATGGCGGTGACGTGCCCACGCGAGCGTGGTGTCGTAGAGACGCGCGAACAATCGCATCAGTCGATGTATCCGGACAGCAGGGGAACGAAGCTCACCGCGGCGATATCCTGCTGGACCACGCGGCCATCCGGCTCGTGCCTGAGCACCAGCAGGCGTTGCTGGGCTCCCTGCGCGCCCACCGGCGCGACGAGGATGCCGCCCACGGCGAGCTGCTCGGTCAGGGCATCCACCAGTGCCGGGCCGGCCGCGGTGACGATGATCCCGTCGAAGGGGCCGTTCTCCGGCCAGCCGATGCGGCCGTCGTCGTGCCTGCTGCGCACGTTGAGGCCGAGCGAACGAAACCGCTTGCGTGCAGTACGCAGCAGTTCACCGATGCGCTCGACGGTGTGCACCTCGATGCCGAGCGCGGCCAGGATGGTGGCCTGGTAGCCGGAGCCGGTGCCGATCTCGAGGACCTTGCCGGGCATCCCGTCCATCAGCAGCGCCTCGGTCATCCGGGCGACCACCCAGGGCTGCGAGATCGTCTGCCCATGTCCGATCGGCAGCGCGGTGTCCTCGTAGGCGCGGGTCGCGAAGGCCTCGTCGACGAACAGATGCCGCGGCACGGTGCGGATCGCGTTGAGCACGCGCTCGTCGGAGATGCCGCCGCCGGGATGCGCGCCGTCACGCAGCCGGTCGATGAGCCGGTCGCGCACCCGCTGGGACGTCATGCCCACGCCGATGGCCTCGGGCTGCAGGCGCAGACGCGCCATCACGCCTGCGTCGCCTTGAGCCCGGCCTCCAGGCCGCCGACCCAGTTGGCCACGTGCTCGAGCGCCTGGTAGCGGGTGAGGTCGACATGGATCGGCGTGATCGAGATGTGCCGCGTGCGTACCGCATGGAAATCCGTTCCCGGCCCGGCGTCCTGCTCGGGACCGGCCGCGCCGATCCACCAGAACATCCGCCCGCGCGGATCCTCGAGCGGCGTGCAGGCTTCGGCGCGATGCCTGTTGCCGAGACGGGTGACCTCGAAGCCCTCGAGCGCCGCCCACGGCACGTCGGGGACGTTGACGTTGAGGATCGTGTCGGCGGGAAGCGGATCGGCCCTGAGGCGCGCCACGATCTCCACCGCGGCACGTGCGGCGGTTTCGTAATGCCGTCCCTCGTGATGCTGCGTGACCAGCGACATCGCCACGGCGGGCAGGCCGAGGAAGCGCCCTTCCATCGCAGCGGCGACGGTGCCCGAATAGATCACGTCGTCACCGAGGTTGGCGGTGTTGTTGATGCCCGAGACCACGATGTCCGGCTCGAGCTCGAGCAGGCCGGTGATCGCGACATGCACGCTGTCGGTCGGCGTGCCGTGCACGCGCCAGGTGGTGTCGTCGAGCTGGACCACGCGCAACGGCATGTCCAGCGTGAGCGAATTGCTCGCGCCCGAGCGGTCGCGATCCGGGGCCACGACCAGCACTTCGTGGCCGGCGTCGCGCAGGCCCTGCGCGAGAATCCGGATGCCGGGGGCGTCGACGCCGTCGTCGTTGCTGACCAGTACGCGCATGAATCGTTCTGCAGGCCCCGTGCCACTCGACAAGGCCGACATGATACCGGATGGGCGCGCGCTCCCGGCCCGGACACGATCGCGTTACGCTGCAGCGATGACGCGCACACCTGAAACCGGGGCGGACGACGACGACGACGGCGCGCTGTTCCGTGCCGCGATCGGCCCCGTGCGGGCATTGCCACCGACGCCGGAGCCGCCCCGGCCGTCCCCGCCCCGCCCCAGCACGCGCATGGCCGAACGCGACGACGCAGAGGCGCGCAGCGCATTCCGTCAACTGCTCGACGGCCCCTTGCTCGAAGCCGGCGACACGATGCAGTACCGGCGCGACGAAGTACCGGCGCGTGTCCTGCGCCGCCTCGGCCGCGGCGAGTACTCGGCGCAGGAAGAACTGGACCTGCACCACAGCGATGCGGAGCAGGCCACCGCCCTGCTCCGGCTGTTCCTGCGCGATGCCGCCGATGCCGGGCTCGGCTGCGTGCGCATCGTCCACGGCAAAGGACTCAACTCCGCCTCCGGCGCGCCGATCCTCAAGAATCTCGTGGACCGGCTGCTGCGCCAACGCAGCGACGTGCTGGCATTCCACAGTGCGCCGGCCGCCCAGGGCAGCACCGGCGCGGTGCTGGTGCTGCTGCGTCCCCGCTCCCGCCTCGGCTGAACCCGCCAGGCGCCGCAACACGACGGCACCCGCACGGCAACCGGTCGTCGCTGCAACGCAGCGACGACCGTTGATCACATCCCGCCGGATGCGATGCTCAGTGCTTCACCCGCACGCGCCGGCCATCACTGGGCTTGGACTTCGGCACGACCTTGGTACGGGCCTTCTTGGCATCGACCTTCTGCCCCGGTGGCGGTGGCAGTGGACGTTCCAGCGCGAGATCCAGGACCTCGTCGATGTACTTCACCGGCACGATCTTCATGCCCTCGGTGACGTTCTTGGGGATGTCGGCCAGATCCTTGCGGTTCTCCTCGGGGATGATCACCGTACGGATTCCCCCGCGCAGCGCGGCCAGCAGTTTTTCCTTCAGGCCCCCGATCGCGGTGACCCGACCACGCAGGGTGATCTCGCCGGTCATCGCCACGTCCGCGCGCACCGGGATCTTCGTCAGCAGGGAGACGAGGGTCGTCGCCATTGCAATGCCCGCACTGGGGCCGTCCTTCGGCGTCGCGCCATCGGGTACGTGCACATGGATGTCGTGCTTCTGCATGACCTCCAGCTCCACACCGAGCCGCTCGGCGCGCGCGCGCACCACCGACATCGCCGCCGATGCCGACTCCTTCATCACGTCGCCGAGCTGACCGGTGAGGATCAGCTGCCCCTTGCCCGGCACCTGCGTGGCCTCGATCTGCAACAGGTCGCCGCCGACTTCCGTCCACGCCAGTCCGGTCACCAGGCCCACTTCGTTGTCCTGCTCCGCGCGCCCGAAGTCGTAGCGCTGCACGCCGAGATACTTGTCGAGATTCTTGCCGGTGACCTTGACGGTCCTGATGCCCTTCGCCGCCCCTTTCCCGGTCGCCGGGCCGGCCAGCGCGATCTCCTTGACCACCTTGCGGCAGACCTTGGCGATCTCGCGCTCGAGATTGCGCACGCCCGACTCGCGCGTGTAATAGCGCACGATGTCGCGGATCGCGTCCTCGGCGATCGCCAGCTCCTGCGGCTTGAGCCCGTTGGCCTTGAGCTGCTTGGGCAGCAGGTAGCGCGTGGCGATGTTGAGCTTCTCGTCCTCGGTGTAGCCCGGGATGCGGATTACTTCCATGCGGTCGAGCAGCGGACCGGGGATATTCAACGAGTTCGAGGTCGCGACGAACATCACCTCCGAGAGGTCGAGATCGACTTCGAGATAGTGGTCGTTGAAGGTGTGGTTCTGCTCGGGATCGAGCACTTCGAGCAGCGCCGATGCCGGATCGCCGCGGAAATCCATCGACATCTTGTCGATTTCGTCGAGCAGGAACAGCGGGTTCTTGGTGCCGACCTTGTTCATGCTCTGCACGATGCGGCCCGGCATCGAGCCGACGTAGGTACGGCGATGGCCGCGGATCTCGGCCTCGTCGCGCACGCCGCCGAGCGCCATGCGCGTGAACTTGCGGTTGGTCGCCTTGGCGATCGACTGGCCGAGCGAGGTCTTGCCCACGCCGGGCGGCCCGACGAGGCACAGGATCGCGCCCTTCATCTGCTTCACGCGCGTCTGCACCGCGAGGTATTCGAGAATCCGGTCCTTGACCTTCTCCAGGCCGTAGTGATCCGCGTCCAGCACATCCTGCGCGGCCTTGAGGTCCTTGCGCACCTTGCTGCGCTTCTTCCACGGCACGCCCAGCAGCCAGTCGAGGTAGTTGCGCACGACCGAGGCCTCCGCGGACATCGGCGGCATCTGCTTGAGCTTGTTGAACTCGGCCTTGGCCTTGGTCTCGACAGGCTTGGGCATACCCGCTTCGGCGATCTTGCGCGCGAGCTCGTCGATATCGCTCGGCGCGTCGTCGATCTCGCCCAGCTCCTTCTGGATCGCCTTCATCTGCTCGTTGAGGTAATACTCGCGCTGCGACTTCTCCATCTGCGACTTCACGCGCCCGCGGATGCGCTTCTCCATCTGCTGCACGTCGATCTCGCCGTCGACGAAGCCCACGAGCAGCTCGAGACGGTCGGCCGTGTCGAGCGACTCCAGCAGACGCTGCTTGTCGGCCAGGCGCACCGCGAGATGGGCCGCGATGGTGTCGGCCAGGCGCCCGGGCTCGTCGATGCCGGCGAGCGTCTGCAGCAGCTCCGGCGGCAGCTTGCGATTGGTCTTCACGTATTGCTCGAACAGGCTCATCAGCGAGCGCGCGATGGCCTCGACCTCGCGCGGCTCACGCCCCTCGACCGGCGCGATCGCGACACCGCTGCCGACGAGTGCACCGTCTCCCTCGCGCACGTCGCGCAGGGTCACGCGCTCGGTGCCTTCGACGAGCACCTTGATCGTGCCGTCCGGCAGCTTCAGCAACTGCAGCACCGTGGCCAGCGTACCGACCTGGTACAGGTCCCCGGCACCGGGATCATCCGTCTCGGCCGACTTCTGCGCTACCAGCAGGATGCGCTTGTCGGCCTCCATCGCAATGTCGAGCGCGCGGATCGACTTGTCGCGTCCCACGAACAGCGGGATCACCATATGCGGGAAAACCACCACGTCACGCAGCGGCAGGACCGGCAGGTCGTAGGTCTCGGGGGCGGTGCGTGGGCTCATCTCGTCTGTCCTCGGATTCACGTCCGGACAGCGGCGCCGTCCGGTGGCGGCATGGCCGCACTGGCTCCGTTTATGGGGCGCCCGCGCCCGGGTTGCAAGCGGCGGCGCGTGATGCCGGAAACAGGCGCGCCGCGACCCCGGAGGAGCGCGGCGCGTGGTTGAAGGATCCGGGCGGCCCAGCGGCCCGTGACCCGCGTCGACGGAACGTTTCGTTCCACCGGACGCTCAGTCGCCCGAGGCCATCTTCTGTTCGGTGGCCGGCGTTTCGTAGATCAGGTAGGGCTCGGACTTGTGTTCGATGACCGACTCGTCCACCACCACCTTGCTGACATTCTCCAGCGACGGGAGGTCGTACATCGTATCGAGCAGCACCGATTCGACGATCGTGCGGAGGCCACGTGCGCCGGTCTTGCGCTTGATCGCCTTCTTGGCGATGGCGGCCAACGCATCCTGGCGGAACTCCAGCTCCACGCCCTCCATCTCGAACAGCTTCTTGAACTGCTTGCTGATCGCGTTCTTGGGCTCGGTGAGGATCTGGATCAATGCGGTTTCGTCGAGCTCCTCGAGGGTCGCCACGACCGGCAGGCGGCCGACGAACTCGGGGATCAGGCCGAACTTGATCAGGTCCTCAGGTTCCACGTCGGCCAGCACCTTGCCGACCTCCGCCTTGCGCTCGGAACTCTTGAGCTTGGCGCCGAAGCCGATGCCGCTGGCATCGGTGCTGCGCGCCTGGATCACCTTGTCGAGACCCGCGAACGCGCCGCCGACGATGAACAGGATGTTCTTGGTATCGACCTGCAGGAACTCCTGCTGCGGGTGCTTGCGTCCGCCCTGCGGCGGGACGCTGGCGACGGTGCCTTCGATCAGCTTGAGCAGCGCCTGCTGCACGCCTTCGCCCGACACGTCGCGCGTGATCGACGGGTTCTCGCTCTTGCGCGAGATCTTGTCGATCTCGTCGATGTAGACGATGCCCTGCTGCGCCTTCTCGGCGTCGTAGTCGCACTTCTGCAGCAGCTTCTGGATGATGTTCTCGACGTCCTCGCCCACATAGCCGGCTTCGGTCAGCGTCGTGGCATCCGCCATCGTGAACGGTACGTTGAGCAGACGCGCCAGCGTTTCGGCCAGCAGGGTCTTGCCCGAGCCAGTCGGTCCGATCAGCAGGATGTTCGACTTGGCGAGTTCGACCTCGTCGTTCTTGCTGCGGCTCTCGATGCGCTTGTAATGGTTGTACACCGCCACGGCGAGGGTCTTCTTCGCCCGGCGTTGCCCGATCACATACTGGTCGAGCACCTCGAGGATCTCGCGCGGCTTGGGAAGGGAACTGCGCGCGGACTGCGCTTTCTCCTCGAGCTCCTCGCGGATGATGTCGTTGCACAGCTCGACGCACTCATCGCAGATGAACACGCTCGGGCCCGCAATCAGCTTGCGCACCTCATGCTGGCTCTTCCCGCAGAACGAGCAGTAGAGGATCTTGTTGCTGTCGCCGGAACGACCCTGACGGTCTTCGCTCATGCCTTCGCCAAATCTGTGTTGCGGTTACGTTTCGAGAATAGCACAGCGTCCGGCGCGTCCAGAGAACGCGAACCGGCACACGAATGCCTGAACGATCAACGACTTGCCGAGTCAGTTCGGGGTGATGGAGTCGTCCGGCCGACGCTCAAGCACCTGATCGACAAGACCGTACTCGCATGCGGCCTTGGCGCTCTTGAAGTTGTCGCGCTCGGTGTCACGCGCGATCGTCTCGTAGGGCTGGCCAGTGTGCTGCGCCATGATCTCGTTCAATCGCTGCTTCATCGACAGGATCTCGCGCGCATGGATGTCGATGTCGGTCGCCTGGCCCTGGAAGCCACCCAGCGGCTGATGGATCATCACGCGTGAGTTCGGCAGCGCGTAACGCTTGCCGGCCGCGCCCGACGACAGCAGCAGCGCGCCCATACTGGCCGCCTGGCCGATGCAGATCGTGCTGACGTCGGGCTTGATGAACTGCATGGTGTCGTAGATCGCCATACCCGCGGTGACGATGCCGCCCGGCGAGTTGATGTACAGGTTAATGTCCTTCTCGGGGTTTTCCGCCTCGAGGAACAGCAACTGGGCGACGATCACGTTCGCCATGTGGTCGTCGATGCCGCCGACGAGAAAGATCACGCGCTCCTTCAACAGGCGCGAATAGATGTCGTACGCGCGCTCGCCGCGGCTGGTCTGCTCGACCACCATCGGCACCAGGTTGAGGGCTTTCGTTTCGATGCTCATCACATTTCCCGTCGGTGGAACGCGCGGCCCGGACGGACCGCACGGTGAGACGCCGTCGCTCAGGCCTGGGAGCCGATCGCGTCCTGGAAGCTGAGCGCCTGCTCGGTGTGCTTGGCGCGCTCGGCGATCCAGTCGATCACCTGCTCCTCCATCACACGATTCTGCAGACCCGACATCAGCTGGGGGTCGTTGCGGTACATCTCAATGACCTGCTGCGGCTCCTCGTAGGTCGAGGCGATCAGCCGCATGGTTTCGTTCACGCGCTTGGGATCGAGCTTCAGATCGTGGCGACGCGCCACCTCGCCGACCAGCAGACCGACCAGCACGCGCTTGCGCGCGGGCTCTATGAAACCGATGTACGCATCGTCGGCCACGTTCGGATTCTGGCCGTTGCGGCGGGCCTGCTCGACGGTCTGGCGCAACAGCGAACGGGCCTCGGCTTCCACCAGTTTCGGCGGCAGCTCGATGTGCGCGAACGCCGCGACCAGCTGCTCGCCGACCTCGCGCCGCAGACGGTTCATCAGCGCTCCCTTGAGCTCGCGCTCGAGGTTGCTGCGGATCTCGGTGCGGAACTGGTCCAGCTCGCCGCTCTTGACGCCGAAGCTGCGGATGAACGCCCCGTCCACATCCGGAAGCTGCTGCTCGGAGACCTGTTCGATCTTGACGTGGACGCTGGCCTGCTTGCCGGCCAGCTGCGGCACACGCCAGTCGTCCGGGAAGGTGACCTCGACGACTTTCTCGTCGCCCTTCGCCAGGCCCACCAGGGCCTCCTCGATCTGCGGGTACATCGCGCCGGAGCCCAGTACCGTGACACCGCGCTCGGCACCTTCGGCCGGCAGGCGCTCGTCGCCGATCTGCGACCAGGTTTCCACGTCCACGGCATCGCCGGTCTGCGCGCCTCGCGTCACCGCGCTCCAGCTGCGACGCTGCAGGCGCAGGTTCTCGATCATGCGGTCGATGTCGTCCTCGGCCACTTCGGCGGTGTGACGCACGACCTCGAGCTTCTCGAGCTCGATGTCGCCGAAGTCCGGCACCACCTCGAAGGTCGCGGTGAATGCGAGCTCGCCCTCACCCGCCTCGCCTTCCGGCGTGATCTGGGGCGCGCCGGCCAAGCGCAGCGCGTTCTCGCGGATCGCCTGGTCGAATCCCTCGCGCAGCAGCCCGTCGAGGACTTCCGCGCGCACCTGCTCACCGAAGCGCTGCTCGACGACCTTCGCCGGCACCTTGCCCGGACGGAAGCCCTTGAGCCGGGTGGTCCGCGCGATCTCGCGCAGGCGGCCGCCGACCTGGGTCTCGAGGCGTTCGGATGGCACACGGAACGTCATCTTGCGTTCCAGGTTGCCCAGCGATTCGACCGAAACTTGCATATCCACTCCTGCGCTTGCGACTTCCGCCGCACGACGTCTGACTTGTTTGGGAAGGTGACCCCGTGCCGACAGCGCACCTGTAGGCGCCCGGGGCGACGGAACGGGATAGTTTGGCGGATTCGCGGTCTTCCCGCCACCGCCGCGGCGGCGGGGAGACCCGAAGAGGCGGCCGGCGCATCTCGATCGCCCGGCGATCCGAGACAGGCGCCCAGGCGCGGTCGCGTCACGCGCCGAGCAGGACGGCCTCTACGGACGACGCCACCGCGCTGGATCGCGGGGCCGCGTGCCCGTCAGAGCCGCCCGGCGCACGGCCACACCGGTCTTCGAATGCCGTACGCACCGCAGGTCTAACCCTGTTCCGCAGGATCGAGGACCTGCAGTTCATGGCAGCACGGAACGGGCCGGGCGCGAGGGCGTGTCCGAGTGGTGCGAAAGGCGGGACTCGAACCCGCACGCCTTGCGGCACTGGTACCTAAAACCAGGGCGTCTACCAATTCCGCCACTTTCGCAACGTGCCGACCGCATTGCCGGCGGGCGCATCGTAGTCGATCCGTGCACCGACGCCCAAGCCGGAACGAAGAACGCCCGGCAGTGCCGGGCGTCTTCGTGCAACTGGTGGGCCGTCAAGGATTCGAACCTTGGACCTATTGATTAAGAGTCAACTGCTCTACCAACTGAGCTAACGGCCCGATGAAGCGGGCGCGCAGTTTACGCAACTCTGCGCGCTTGGGCAACACCTCGCGGTGCCCGCCCGGGAACATGGGGTGGCTGAGGGGACTCGAACCCCCGACCACTGGAATCACAATCCAGTACTCTAACCAACTGAGCTACAGCCACCATAAAGCTTGATCCGCCCTCGGGCCTGGGGCCCGCGGCAGCCGCGCATTCTATCCGATTCGCGCCGGAACGGAATGCCCCGCGCGACGATCGCCGCGGCGGGCCGGCAGTGTAACGCGCGTGGGCGGCAATTGGCAGCAACCCTCCCCCGCCGACACGAGACCCGGAAAGATCGCGCGGATCAGCTTGGGCCGCCGGGCTCAACGCAGCCCCTGCCGCCGGATCAGCGCATGGATGTAATCCATCTTGGCGATCACCGCCGGCGGGATCACGAAGGGATACACGTCCGGCTGCCCCATGGCCCGGTTGAGGCTGTTCAATGCATAGGTCAGCGGCAGCCAGGCATCGACGAGACGCTGTATACGCGAGACATGGATCGGGTCGAACGCGATCTGGGCATCCATCGAGCTGTCGTCGGCGATGTCGGGCGCGATCCGGATGCCGAAGGCCGAGGCCATTTCGAGCGTGTCCACCATGTGCAGGTAGTGGGCCCAGGTCTCGGCCCAGTCCTCCCACGCGTGCATCGTCGCGTAACTGCTGACGTGGCTGGCCTGCCAGTCGTCCGGCGCGCCTTGCGCGTAATGGCGCTTGAGCGCTTCGCCGTAATCGAGGCGGTCGTCGCCGAAGAGCGCGCGGCACCGCGCGAGTTCGTCCTCGCCGGCGTCCCGCACGAGACGGTCCCAGTAGTAGTGGCCGATCTCGTGGCGGAAATGCCCGAGCAGGGTGCGATAGGGCTCGCCGAGCTGGATGCGCAGGCGCTCGCGGGCGAGATCGTCCGCTTCGCTCAGCGCGATCGTGATGTGGCCGTTGTCATGGCCCGTCAGCACCTTGGGGCCGCGCCGGGTCTCGGCCAGGAAGTCGAACGACAGCGGTTGCGGATCGCCGCTGTTCGGGGACGGTGTCGGCAGTCGCAGGCGCAGAAGCGAATAGAACAGGCGCCGCTTGGCCGCTTCGACGCGGCGCCAACCCTCCAGCCGCTCCGGAATCCCGAGATCGGGAATGGTGCGGTTGTGGCGACAGGCGCGGCAGTACTGCTCGCGTTCTTCCGCCGGGAGCACCCAGTTGCAGGCCGAATGCTCGGCATTGGCGCAGAAGCGCACATGACCACCAGGCCGCTCCGCCGAACGCCAGGCGCCGACGTCGGTATCGGGCTCCAGCGCTTCCAGCGTCAGCGTGTCGGCGAAGAATCCCAACCGGCTGCCGCAACGCAGGCAACCGGTGTTCTCGAAATACAGGACCTGCTCGCACTGCGAGCATTTGAACAATCGCATGTGTGACCTTCAGTCCCGGAGGGCAGCGTCGTCGACCTGCGTCCACACCCGGATGGAAAACGTGCGCAGTGGCCGGTAGGTGGTGAGGAACGCGACATCCGCTGCGTCCCGCCCGTGCGCGATCACCACACGCCCGCCCCTCGGCTGCGCCTGGGTGGCGTCGAAGGCGTACCAGCGGTCGCCTAGATAGGCCTCGAACCAGGCGTGCATGTCCATCGGCTTGAGGTCGTGCAACCAGCCGACAACCATGCGTGCGGGAATATCGAGCGCACGGCACAGGGTGATGCCCACATGCGCGAAATCGCGACATACACCGGCGCCATGCTCCAGCGTCTGCTGGGCATCGGTGCTGGCGTCGCTGGTGCCGTAGCGGTAGGCCAGGTGGGTCTGGATCCACGCGCGGATCGCTTCGGCCTGGGCGTAGCCGGCCGGCGCATCGCCCACCACCTCCTGCGCACGCGTCCACATCGCCGCCCGATCCGAGGGGCAGTAACGACTGGGGAGCAGGAACTGCAGGGTCTCGGCGGGCAGGGCCGCGGGGTCGTTGGCAGGCGCCATTGGCGCGACCGGCAGGTCAGGCGCGGCGTCGGCCAGACTCTCGACGCGCAGCCGGGTCAATCCTCGCGGCACGGTGAAGCGCTGGCACAGGTTGCCGAATCCGTCCCTATGCTCCGAGAACGCGTGGGTGTCGTCGAAGCCATCGCGATCATTCACCTGCCATCGGGCGCCGCCTGCGCGCGGGCGCAGCATGGCCAGGACCGGACTGGACACATCGGTTTCGATGCAGAGCTCGCAGCCGGTCAGCAGGCGCATGGGGAGGGTTCGGATCGACGAGATGCAAGCCTAGGGCCGGGACCGTGCAACCCGCGTGCAGGCGATGCACGCGGCCGGGCGGAAGCACGCACGACGCGGTTCGCAATCCCCACGCTGACGGTGTCGCACGACCGGCAAAGCGACGGGTTCCGGTGACCCGGGAGCACTGCGCGACTCACCCCTTCCCTCCAATGCAAACGGGCGCCGAAGGGCGCCCGTTGCAGACCACTGGACCGCAATACTCAGTCGCGCGACTGGAGCTTCGCCAGCAGACGCAGGAACTCGAGATACAGCCACACCAGGGTGACCATGAGCCCGAATGCGCCGTACCACTCCATGTACTTCGGAGCGCCCTGCTCGACGCCCGTCTCGATGAAATCGAAGTCCAGTACCAGGTTCAGCGCCGCGATCACGATCACGAACAGGCTGAAGCCGATTCCGATCAGGCCCGACTCGTGGATCAGCGGAATCGAGATCCCGAAGAAGCCGAGGGCGATGGTGGCGAGGTAGACCAGCGCGATACCGCCGGTCGCTGCGACCACGCCGAGCTTGAAGTTCTCCGTTGCCTTGATCAGACCGCTGCGATATGCGAACAGCAGCGCGAACAGCGTGCCGAAGGTCAACATGACCGCCTGCAGCACGATGCCTTCGTAGATGAAGTTGTACATGGCCGAGATGGCACCGAGGAAGAAACCTTCCACCAACGCATAGAGCGGCGCCGTCACCGGCGACCACTCCTTCTTGAACACCGTGACCAGGGCCAGCACGAAGCCGCCGATGGCACCACCCCACATGTACATGCCGAAGCCCGGCTGCGGCCGGCCATCCGTGCCGAACTCGACCTGGGACCAGGCGAATGCCGCGGTCAGCACGGTCAGCAGCAACAGGAAGCCGGTCTTGTTGACGGTGCCGTTGAGCGTCATCGCCTCGCCGTCGCGGGAGACGACGCTGCCGCTGGCGAGATCGAGGAAGGTGGATTCCTTGAGGGTGGGATTGCCGCTGCGCATGAAAATGGCCCCTGTCTGTCCGTGGAAAACGAGGCCTTCAGGATACACGGGACAGACCGCCCACGCCGTGCGTTTGACAGGCCTGCGGCGGGTTCCGACAATGCCGCCTCGCCCGGCCCTCGCGCCGCGCGTCGCCGCTCGTTCCGGCGGGGTATAGCGCAGTCTGGTAGCGCGCCTGCTTTGGGAGCAGGATGTCGGGGGTTCGAATCCCTCTACCCCGACCATCTCGAGCCTGCGCCCCTGTTGCGCCCGTAGCTCAACCGGATAGAGCACCGGCCTTCTAAGCCGGGGGTTACAGGTTCGATTCCTGTCGGGCGCGCCATCCGGGTCGACGTTCGCGGGTGGCGGATGCGCAATGCCCGCGGGTCCTGCGTGGTGATCGCTCGTACCGGCCGGCGCCCGTACCTTCAGCAGCGCTCAAAACGACCTCGAGCAAGCCCGGACGCCGATCGAGTGGACGTGGATGAAAGCTTGGTTCCGCACCGCGCGTGCGGGCCGCTGCGGGCGCGACGCCGCCCGCTCTGCCCTGCCCTGCCGGAGACCGGGAGAGCACCGCGGCACCGCCTCACCTCGATGCGGGCATGTCACCGACGGCGCCGTTTCGAGTCGCGCCGGCGCATTCAGAGGCTCGCGGCGCTCTCCGTCTGGCGTCGGATTTCGTCCTCGCGCGTGCGGCGTGCCGTTGCGCACTCCTGACGCGCCACGACGACCTGTGCGTTCGCGCTGGAGCGGTCGGTTGCCATCGCCTGCTGTATCCCAGCGATCTGACTGCGGATCCCGGACTGGGACGTGGCCCCGGCCAGGTCATTGTCGGCGCGGGCGAGCTGCGCGTTGAGCGCGTTGATCTGTTGCTGATACGCCGCCGCCCGCCGGTTCGATGGGCCGAGAATATCCGCCTCGGCGCGTTGCACGCAGTTGCGCTCGGCGATACCGGCGGATGACAACGCGGTGGATTGCGCGATCGCCTGCCGGTTCCGGCTGGAACCGTCTTCCGCGCTCGTCGTCGGAGGCGAGCGCACCTCGACCTCCCGCGCATTCTCTCCGCATGGCGTCTGTGCGTACTCGGTCGCACCATTCGCACGGACACATTTGTACACCTGCGCCTGGGCGCCGCCTGCTGCCAACGCGAGGGCGACGACGCCCAATCTCCATCCATTCCTCATGTCATCCTCCTGTGCGACGGGTCGGGGTGCCTGGACGCAGACGCGAGTCTCTCTGCAGCGCGGCCGCCATGTGGACTGTAGACCAGGGCGACGGGCCGGTGCACACCGGGTGTCGGGATCTGCGTGACCGGGCCGGCCGTCGATCGATGTGGCAAGAGGCCGTCCTTGCCCGGCCGATTGATCACCGGCCCGGCCCTGCCTGCGTCGAGACTGGTGACGGAAGGTGACTCGTGATGGTGGCCTGTGTCGTGGGGCCACCCCGGGCGGCGATCCCGTCGATCGGCGAGGGAACGCTCGGGGCGCTGCAAGCTGACGGACCTCGAGCCCCAGCGGTTGCATCAGCCGTGGAACGGTCGCTCGTTGTGCCTCTGGATCTGCTCAGTCCGGGGCGTCGCCCGGGACGGTCCGCTCCGGGCGCGGCCACGCGATGGCCACCACCGCAACCAGGGCCAGCAGCCAGCAGTAATAGACCCCCCCGGCGAGTGCGAGCGGCGACACCGCTGCCAGCGAACTCGCCAGCAGGATCTGCGCGCCATACGGCAACAGGCCCTGCATCACGCAGGCGAAGATATCGAGCAGGCTGGCAGCGCGGCGCGGACTGATGCCGTGGCGGACGGCGATGTCACGCGCGACGCTGCCGCTGACCAGGATCGCCACGGTGTTGTTGGCGGTGAATACGTCGGATGTCGCAGACAGTGCGGCGATGCTGAACTCGCCGGTGCGGCGTCCGCGGTGGCCGCGGGCGAACCGGGCGACGATCCCGGCAAGCCAGTCCAGCCCGCCGCAGGCTTTGGTGAGCGCGGCGAGACCTCCGATCAGCAGCGACAGCAGCAGGATCTCGGTCATGCCTTCGAAGCCGGACCAGATGTCAGCGGCGAGCGATATCACCCCGTAGTCGTCGGCGAACGCCATGCCGAAGCCACCGGCCAGCAGGATTCCCAGGGCAAGCACCACCAGCACGTCGACCCCGGCGACGGCCAGCACCAGCACCACGATGTAGGGCAGCATCAGCCAGGGTGAGCCGACGGGGGCCATGTCGATCGAAGCCGCGCCACCGAGCACGCCCAGCACGGCCACGGTTCCAATCGCCGCCGGCAGGGCGATCCAGATGTTCTCGCGGAACTTGTCGCGCATCTGCGCGCCCTGGGTGCGGGTGGCGGCGATGGTGGTGTCCGAGATCACCGAAAGGTTGTCGCCGAACATCGCACCGCCGAGCACCGTGCCCACCACCAGTACGCGGTCCAGACCCGACGCATCGGCAACGCCCAGTGCGATCGGGACGACCGCGGCGACCGTGCCCATCGACGTGCCGATGGCCAGTGCGATCAGGCCCGACAACACGAAAAGCCCCGGCAGGAGCAAGGGCGCAGGAATCAGGGACAAGCCGGTCGCCACCACCGCATCCACCGCGCCGATCGCGCTCGAGACATAAGCGAATGCGCCGGCGAGCAGGAAGATCAGGCACATCAGCACGATGTTGGGCTCGCCCATGCCGCGTAGCAGCAGGTCGCCCGCTGCCAGACCCCGCCGGTGCGCGATCCACGCCGCGAGCGCAAGGGCGGGCAGGATCGCGACCGGCGCGCGCACCTGGTAGAACCCCATCGGCTCGCCCTGGGCCGTGAAATAGAGTCCCGCGCCGAAGAACAGGGCCAGGAATACGAGCAACGGAAGCAGCGCGATCGCGCCGGAACGGGCAGTCATCGGCGAAGGGCCAGGGGGCGGAGCGGCATTGTGACGGCGCGGCGCAGGCGGGTCATGCGAACGCCCGGGACACTTGCGCATGAAAAACGGGACGCCGAAGCGTCCCGTCGTATGCGTCGCCGTGCCGCGTTGCTCAGAGGTGCGCAGCGATGGCCTTGGCGAACCCCATCGTGGTCCCGGTGCCGCCGAGGTCCGGCGTGACGCCGTCCCTGCCTTCGAGCGTCGCCACGATGGCCGAGCGCAGACGCTGGGCCTGGTCGGGCATCGCCAGGTGGTCGAGCATCTGTGCGGCGGCGAGCAGCAGCGCGCAAGGATTGGCCACGCCCTTGCCGGCGATGTCCGGCGCCGAGCCGTGCACGGCCTCGAAGATCGCCGCATCGGTGCCGATATTGGCGCCCGGGGCCAGTCCCAGGCCGCCGACGAGGCCGGCGCACAGGTCGGAGATGATGTCGCCGAAGAGGTTCGTGGTCACGATGATGTCGAACTGCTCGGGACGCATCACCAGCTGCATGCAGGTGTTGTCGACGATCATCTCGTTGGCCTCGATCTCCGGATACTCGGCCGCCACCTCGCGCGCAACCTTCAGGAACAGGCCCGAGGTGCTCTTGAGGATGTTGGCCTTGTGGACGATCGTGACCTTCTTGCGGCCGGTCCTGCGCGCCAGCTCGAACGCGTAGCGCACGATGCGGTCCGAGCCCTTGCGGGTGATGCGGGTGACCGACACGGCGGTCTCGCCGTCGGCCGACACTTCCTGGCCTTCGCTGATGTACGAGCCTTCGGTGTTCTCGCGGATCGTGATCAGGTTGACGCCGCTGTCGAAGCGCGAGCGCGTGTTCGGGAACGAGGTCGCCGGGCGCACGTTGGCGTAGAGGTCGAACTGGCGCCGCAGCTCGACGTTGATCGAACTGAAGCCGCCGCCGACCGGCGTGGTCAGCGGGCTCTTGAGCGCGATCTTGTTGCGGCGGATCGAATCCATGGTGGCCGCGGGCAGCAACTCGCCGTGCTTCTCGAGGGCCATCGGGCCCGCATCGGCGTCTTCGTACTGCAGGCCGAGCTGCATCGCGTCGAGCACGTGCAGCGTGGCGTCCATGATCTCCGGGCCGATGCCGTCGCCGCGGATGATCGTGATGGTCTGGGTCATGTGGGGGACGTTCCGTGCGCTTGGGACGCCGCGCGGGCGCGCGGCATCGGGTGAGAGGAAAACCCGCCCATTATGCCCGAGGCCGCGCACCCGCCCCAAGTCGACCAAGGTGGCACCACGTCATGCGTGCGAATGCGTTTCCGGTGCCCCGGTGGTGCCCTGCTCCAGCTTGTCCAGGAAATCCACTGCCCGGCGCAGGTGCGGGATCACGATACTGCCGCCCACCACCAGGCCCACGGAAAACGTCTCGAAGAACTCCTCGCGCGTCACACCGGCGTCCTTGCACTGGGCGACGTGATAGCTGATGCAGTCGTCGCAACGCAGCACCATCGACGCCACGAGGCCCAGCAGCTCCTTGGTCTTCACGTCGAGCGCGCCTGGCTGATAGGTCTGGGTGTCGAGGGCGAAGAACCGGCGCACCACCTGGTTGGGCTCGCCGAGAATGCGCTCGTTCATGCGCTTGCGGAACTCGGTGAACTCGGCGATCCGGTCACCTTCACCCTGCGCGTCCACTCCGGGTGCGTCACTCACGTGCAGCGCCCTCCAACAGAGGCAGGAACCCGCCCTTTCGATGCAGCGCCATCATGTCGTCGTAACCGCCGACATGGGTCTGGCCGACGAAGATCTGGGGGACGCTGGTGCGCCGGGTCTGTTCGACCATGCGCTGACGCGCGTCGGGATCGAGATCGATACGCACCTCGGTCCATTCCAGCCCCTGCGTCTTGAGAAACTGCTTGGCCGCGACGCAATAGCCGCAGATCGCGCTGGTGTAGACGGTGATTTCGGGCGGCGTCGCGCCGTTTTCGGTGGTGTTCAAGACGGTCTCCGGGAAACTTGTGGGCCGATTGTCGGTCACATGGGGTCACGAGGCCATGAGCCACTCACTTAACTCGGGGTTCACGTCCCGGGTCACGTGTAGCGGCATGCTGGCCGACGACGCGACCTTCACGTCTCCCCTTCAGCGAGACCCGATGCGCCAGTCCCACGCCCAGCTCCGCCCTGCCCGCCTGCGCCTGGCCGCGCCGCTCACCGCGCTCACCCTGGCGCTCGCCGCCTGGTGCGCGCCGGCACAGGAGGTGCGCCTGCCCGATATCGGGTCGTCGGCCGGCGCCGTGCTCAGCCCGGCCCGCCAGGCCGAATACGGACAGATGCTGCTGGCCCAGTTGCGGCACTACGACTACGTGCTCGAGGATCCGCTGGTCGACGGCTGGTTGCGCACCACCGGCACGCGGTTGGCCGCGTCGAGCGACCAGCCGCAGCAGCCCTTCACCTTCTTCATGATGCGCGACCGCAGCATCAATGCCTTCGCCACCTTGGGTGGCTACATCGGCATGAATGCCGGCCTCGTACTGGCGGCCGAGACCGAGGACGAGGTGGCCGCCGTGCTCGCGCACGAGGTCGCGCACGTGACCCAGTCCCACGTACTGCGCGGCGTCGAACGCGCCCAGCGCGACCAGGTGCCGATGCTCCTGGCGATGCTCGGCGCGATCGCGGTCGCCTCGCAGAGCAGCAGCAGTTCGTCGGACGATGCCGCGATGGCCGTGCTCGCCGGCGCCCAGGGCCTGGCCCTGCAACGCCAGATCGATTACACCCGCTCGAACGAGTCGGAAGCCGACCGCCTCGGCATCCGCACGCTGGCCCGCAGCGGGTACGACCCCGATGCGATGGCCACGATGTTCGAGCGCATGCAGGCGGTGTCGCGCACGAACCAGGGCGGCGAGCGTGAGCGCCTGCCCGACTACCTCAAGACCCACCCCGTCACCACGACCCGCATCAGCGAGGCCCGCGCGCGCGCAGAACGGATGGGGCGGGACACCGTGACGGCGGTGACGACGACCCCGCAAGGCTCGGTGACACAGCGGGTGCCGGTCGACGGGCCACCGGAGGCGCCGCTGCGCGCGCTGGACAATCCGCTGTTCCCGGTATCGTTGCGCCTGCCGCCCGGCAGCCTCGCCAATGCCGACGCGACCCAGTTCGGCTGGGCCCGGGAGCGCCTGCGGGTACTCAGTGCCAATACGCCAGCCGCGGCGATCCGCGAGTACGAGGCGATGCGCCGGACCGGCCCGCTGACCGACGCCCAGCGCTACGGCCTCGCGGTGGCGCGCCTGCGGGCGAACGAGATCGACGCCGCGGCTTCGGAATTGTCCTCGCTGCTCGCCGCCAACCCCGGGGATGTGTGGCTGTCGCTGGGTGTGGCCGAGGCCGATGCCCGCGCAGGGCGCAGCGCCGCCGCCGACCGGCGGTTCGAGGCCCTGATCGACCGGATGCCGCGCAACCCCGCCGTGGTGTTGACCTACGCAGGCGTGCTCGCCGAGCGTGACACCGCCGAAGCCGGCCGCCGGGCCCAGGCGATCCTGCGCCCGCTGCTCAATTCCTCCGGCGCCGATCCGGCGTTCCAGCGCGCGTTCGCCCGGGCCAGCGAAATGGCGGGGGATCCGGTGCGGGCCGGCGAAGCCTGGGCCGAAGCCGCGTTCCTCGGCGGCCGCGCCGAACAGGCGCTGATCCAGCTCAACACCCTGAAGAAGCGCGAGGATCTCGACTATTACGCCCGTGCGCGCATCGACGCCCGCATCGCCTCGATCACGCCCACGGTGCTCGAGCTGCATCGCCAGGGCGTGCGCGACGAGGATCTGCGCAGGCGCTGATCGGGACCGGCGCAGTAAGTTCCGGCCGACAGACTGCCGGCCTCCGGCACACCGGTAGTACGGTCGCGTAGTCCCGCGGGTGCGCACTTCCGGCATCGAGACTTCGGCGGGACTCTGTGCGGCCGCGACGGATCGGTGCGCCACCTGTAGTCCCGATCCGCGCCTGTGATGGCCCGGAGCGACCAGACGGTGTCGAGCAGGTCGCCAGCCACGCGGGATCCGGCGTGCTTGCGGACCCTCGCCGGTACCCGCCTCCCCCACGTCCTTGCGACCGCCTGCCTGTGGACTTGAGGGCGACGCGTCATCGCGGGAAGACTGGAATGCACCTGTCACGATGTCACCGGCCCGTCATAAAACTGTCGTGTAATGGCACGCACCCCCAGCCAGACGGAAGGCTCCATGCAGAAGCGCATCCTCATCGTCGACGACGAGCCGGCGATCCGAGACATGGTGGCCTTCGCGCTTCGCAAGGGCGAGTTCGAGCCCATGCATGCGGGCGATGCCCGCGAAGCGCAGTCGGCGATCGTCGACCGCGTGCCCGATCTGATCCTGCTGGACTGGATGCTGCCGGGCACCAGCGGGCTGGAGCTCGCCCGCCGTTGGCGCAAGGATGCCCTCACCCGGGACATCCCGATCATCATGCTCACCGCACGCGGCGAGGAAAACGACCGGGTCGGGGGCCTCGAGGCCGGGGTCGACGATTACGTGGTCAAGCCCTTTTCGGCCCGTGAGCTGCTTGCGCGCATCCGTGCGGTCATGCGGCGCGCGCGCGACGACGACGAGGACGGCAGCGTGACCGTAGGCAACCTGCGGATCGACGGCGCGGCCCATCGCGTGTTCGCCGGCCAGGAGCCGGTGCAGATCGGCCCCACCGAGTACCGACTGCTGCACTTCTTCATGACCCATCCCGAACGCGTCTACAGCCGCTCGCAGCTGCTCGACCACGTCTGGGGCGGCAGCGTCTACGTCGAGGAACGCACGGTCGACGTGCACATCCGCCGGCTGCGCAAGACCCTCGAGCCGAGCGGGCTCGACGGCATGGTGCAGACGGTACGGGGATCGGGATACCGGTTCTCGGCGTCGGTGTGAGCCTCGCCAGGCGGCTCCCGGCATTCGATCCTCGATCGGCGACGACGCACAGCGAACACCCGGAGCGCGCCGCGGATGGAGATGCGGCGATTTCCGACCATGCCGGGACAGCCCGGCGGAAGAAACCGAACCGGGAGACGTGTGTGGCTGGCGTGCCGGAGGATCGCTTCTCTCCGGCGCCGTCTCGTTCGACGATCACCGGACGAGCTGAACCCGATCGGGGCAGCGGACGAGCGTCTGTCCGCGTGTGCCTCGTGCCGACGGCGACGCGAGCGGTGGCCGCGTCCGGAGCGTCCGCCTGTCGCGAGCGGGCGGCTCGCTTTCCCCTGCCTGCGCGGAGACATGTCTCCGAACGACGCGGCCTCCCGGGCGAAGTACATGCGGCGCCGTGTCCGTTCGGCAGACCCGGCGACTCGACATCCAAGGCGGGGTCGACTGGCGCCGTCCGAGCGTGGACGGCGCCCTCCGGCTCCACCGCAGCCGCCGATGCCATGAGGCGGCATGCGGGAGAACGGCGACCGTCACCCCTGCACCACCTGTACCCGTGACCCCGGCTGCGGCACCCGTCACCCGCGTTCCCAACCTGTCGCCCCACATTGCCTAGACTTGTGCCTATGCCACCCCGTATCCACGCCGCCTGGACCCGCACCCTGCTGCAGCTCGTCGCCGTGCTCGCGGGCGCTGCAGTGATCGGCGCCCTGCTCGGGCAGGTGTGGATGGCGCTCGCCATCGCCGCGCTGGGCGTGGTCGCATGGCATTACTGGAAGCTGTGGGATCTGCTGCGTCGTCTGACCTCGCGCAGCCGCGTGCCCCCGCCCCAGGGCGACGGCGTGTGGCAGGAGACCGACCGCCTGCTGCACCGGGGGCAGACCGACATGCGGGCCCGCAAACGCCGGCTGATCGCCATGCTCCGGGCCTACCGCGCGGTGGCCGCGGCGCTGCCCGATGCGGTGGTGGTCGTCGAGCGCAACAGCCAGCGTATCCAGTGGTTCAATACCGCGGCCACGTCGCTCCTCGGCCTGCGCATGCCGCGCGACATCGGCAAGCCGGTGGGTCCGACGCTGCAGCCCCTGCCGGTCTCGCAGTGGTTCGCGCACGGGCGCCGGGCCGAGCCGATGCTCGATGTCGCCTCGCCGGTGTCCTCGGGCACGCGCCTCGAGCTGCGCCTGATCCCCTATTCGGAGGATCTCTGGCTGCTGGTCGCACGCGACGTGACCAAGCTGGTGCGCCTTGAGCAGATGCGCCGCGATTTCGTCGCCAACGTCTCCCACGAACTGCGCACGCCACTCACCGTGGTCCACGGCTATCTCGACATGCTCGATCCGGCGGAGCAGCCGGAGTGGGCGCCGATGCTGCAGGAGATGCAGCACCAGTCGCAGCGGATGACCCAGCTGGTGGAGGATCTGCTGACGCTCTCGCGCCTGGAGGCCCAGGACAGCATCGGCGAGGAGACCGTCTCGATGGCCTCGATGCTGGCGTCGCTGCGCCGCGAGCTGACCATGCTGAGCCAGGGCCGGCACACGCTGGACGTGGACGACGCCTCGGCGACCGACCTCGTCGGCTCGACCCGCGAACTGCACAGCGCGTTCTCCAACCTCGTCAGCAATGCGGTGCGCTACACCCCGGCCGGTGGACGCATCACGATCCGCTACGCCGCGACGCCCGAAGGCGGTGTCATGCTGGCGGTGGAAGACACCGGCTACGGGATTCCGGCCGCGCATCTTCCGCGGATCACCGAACGCTTCTACCGTGTCTCCACCAGCCGCTCGCGCGAGTCGGGTGGCACCGGCCTCGGCCTGGCGATCGTCAAGCACGTGCTGCATCTGCACCAGGCGCGGCTGGAGATCGAGAGCGAGGTGGGCCGAGGCAGCCGCTTCGCCTGCCATTTCAGTGCCGAGCGCGTGCGATCGCGCGAGGCCGCGTATTGCGGAGCCACCGGATGAGCGTCACCCCCAAGAAGCCCCGCCGCGCAGCCGTCGGAACGAAGAAGCCTCCGACGCTGGAGACACACGCCACCGCGCTGCAGGACGGCGTGTCCGATCCGCTGCTCGATCCGGCGCTGTATCTCAACCGCGAACTCTCCCAGCTGGATTTCAACTTCCGGGTGCTGGCCCAGGCCCTGGACGAATCGGTGCCGCTGCTGGAGCGGCTGAAGTACCTGTGCATCTCGTGCACCAACCTCGACGAGTTCTTCGAGATCCGCGCGGCCACGGTGCGGCATGCGCAGGACTTCGGCACGCCGCTGCCGCCCGACGGCATGACGCCGACCACGGTGCTCAAGCGCATCCACGACCGCGCGGCCGAACTGGTCGAGGCCCAGTACGCCTGCTGGAACCAGGTGATGCGGCCTTCGCTGGGCGCCGCGGGCGTGCGTATCCTCGGGCGCGACACGTGGACCGCGCGGCAGACGCGCTGGCTGCGCGCGTACTTCCGCGAAGAGGTCATGCCCGTGCTCTCCCCGCTGGGGCTGGACCCGGCACATCCGTTCCCGAAGATCCTCAACAAGTCGCTCAACATCGTCGTGGTGCTGAAGGGCAAGGACGCCTTCGGTCGTCTCGGACACCTGGCCATCGTGCGTGCGCCGCGCTCGCTGCCGCGGATCATCCAGCTGCCGGAGAACATCTCCGGCGGCGAGTACGACTTCGTCTTCCTGTCGGCGATGCTCTCGGAATTCGTCCACGAGCTGTTTCCCGGCATGGAGGTCAAGGGTGCATACCAATTCCGGGTGACGCGCAACTCCGAGCTCATCGTCGACGAGGAAGAGGTCGAGAACCTGGCGCTCGCCCTGCGCGACGAACTGATCGGCCGCGGCTACCTGCGCGCGATGCGTCTGGAGATCGCCGCGACCTGCCCGATGCCGATCGTGCGCACGCTGCTGCAGAACTTCGACCTGCCGGAGAACGCCGTCTACCGCATCGACGGCCCGGTGAACCTCAACCGGATCAGCCAGATCTTCGATCTGGTGCAGCGCCCGGACCTGAAGTTCCCGACCTTCCAGCAGCGACAGCTGGCCGGCAGCGACGCGATGTTCGAGCTGGTCGCCGGCGGCGACGTGCTGCTGCACCACCCTTTCGACTCCTTCGCGCCGGTGCTCGAGCTGATCAAGCAGGCCGCCGAAGACCCCAACGTGCTGGCGATCAAACAGACGCTCTACCGCACCGGCAAGGACTCGGCGATCGTCGAACATCTGGTGCAGGCTGCGCGCAACGGCAAGGACGTCACCGTGGTGGTCGAACTGCGTGCGCGCTTCGACGAGGAGGCCAACCTCGGCCTCGCCGATCGCCTGCAGGAGGCCGGCGTGCAGGTGGTGTACGGCGTGGTGGGCTACAAGACCCACGCCAAGATGCTGCTGATCGTGCGCCGCGAGGGTCGCAAGCTGCGCCGCTACGTCCATCTGGGCACCGGGAACTATCACGCCGGGACCGCACGCGGCTATACCGACTTCGGTCTGGTCACGGCGAACGCCGACATCGGCAACGATGTGCACCTGCTGTTCCAGCAGATGTCGGGGCTGGCGCCGGCGATCGGGCTCAAGTGCCTGCTGCAGTCGCCCTTCACCCTGCACGCCGGGGTGATCGCACGGATCGAGCGCGAGGCGGCCAACGCCGCGGCCGGACGGCCGGCGCGCATCGTGGCCAAGATGAACGCCCTCAACGAACCGCAGGTGATGCGCGCGTTGTACGCCGCATCGCAGGCCGGGGTGCAGATCGATCTGATCGTGCGCGGCGCCTGTGCCTTGCGCCCCGGCGTGCCCGGCGTATCGGAGAACATTCGCGTGCGCTCGATCGTCGGCCGGTTCCTCGAGCATCACCGCGTCTACTGGTTCCAGAACGACACCACGCCGGAACTGTTCTGCGCGAGCGCCGACTGGCTGGAACGCAACCTGCTGCGCCGCGTGGAAACCTGCTTCCCCCTGCTCGACCGCGATATCGCCGCGCGCGTGCGTGAGGAGTCGCTGGACAACTATCTGGCCGACAACGTCAACGCCTGGGAACTGCGCGAGGACGGCAGCTACCATCGCCTCGAGCCCGACGACAGCGCGGCGCCGCATTCGGCGCAGGGCTGGCTGCTGGCGCACCTGTGCGGCTGAGCATCAGGGCAACGACAGGCGACGACGGCGGCATGCATTACCATGCGCGTCCTCGCGGCGCGCCACCCGCGCCGAGCCCCGCAGGAACCGCATGACCGGCCAGGACACGCTCGCACTCGTCGAAGCCCTGACCCCGCCGATCGAGGACGGCGACATGCTCGCCGCGATCGACCTGGGCTCCAACAGCTTCCACATGGTCGTGGCCCGGTACACGCTGGGCCAGCTGCGGGTGGTCGACCGCCTGCGCGAAACCGTGCGTCTGGCCGAGGGGCTCGATTCGCGCGGCGGGCTGAGCGCCGAAGTGCGCCAGCGCGCGTTGTCTTGCCTGTCGCGGTTCGGCCAGCGCATCCGCGACATCCCGCCCCAGAACGTGCGCGCGCTGGCCACCCACACCGTGCGTCGGCTGTCCGCGCCGCAGGCCTTCCTGGTGCCGGCCGAAACCGCGCTCGGACACGCGATCGAAGTGATCGCCGGCCGCGAAGAAGCGCGTCTGATCTACCTCGGCGTCGCCCACGCGCAGCCGCCGAAGCCGGGGCAGCGCCGGCTGGTCATCGACATCGGCGGCGGCTCGACCGAATGCATCATCGGCAGCGGCTTCGATGCGCTGGAGCGCGAAAGCCTGCAGGTCGGCTGCGTCGCCAGCACGCGCCGCTTTTTCCCCGGCGGCAAACTGTCGAAGAAGCGCTGGCGCGATGCGCTGGCCGAAGTCGCGACCGAGTTCCAGCAGTTCGCCAGCACCTATCGCGCGCTCGGCTGGCAGGAAGTGGTGGGCGCGTCGGGGACCAACAAGGCGATCGGCGAGATCTGCGCGGCGATGAAGCTCACCAAAGGCGCGGTGACCGCCGAGGCCCTGCCGCAGGTCCGTGACCGCCTGCTCGAGGCGGGCCATGTCGACGCGATCGCCCTGCCGGGCCTGTCGGACGACCGCCGACCGATCATCGCCGGCGGCGTGCTCGTGCTGGAAGCGGCCTTCAGCGTGTTCGGGATCGAACGCATGCAGGTCAGCAAGGCCGCGATGCGCGAGGGCGTGCTCCACGACATGCTGGGCCGCGCCGGTGAGGCCGATCCGCGCGAGGCCTCGATCGAGGCGCTGATGCTGCGCTACGGCATCGACCGGACGCAGGCCGGCCGGGTGGAAGCGACGGCCCTGCGCCTGTTCGACCAGGTCGCCCGCGACTGGCGACTCGACGCCGACGACCTGCGCATGCTGGCCTGGGCCGCCCGCGTCCACGAGCTGGGCCTGGTGATCGCGCACAGCCAGTACCACGTGCACGGCGCCTACGTGCTCGAGCATTCCGACATCGCCGGCTTCTCGCGCCAGGAGCAGCAGTTCCTCGCCTCGGTGGTGCGCTGCCATCGGCGAAAGGTGCCGAAGACGGCCTTCGACGCGGTGCCCGACCGCCTGCTCCTGCAGGCGCGCCGCACGTCCGCGCTGCTGCGCATCGCCGTGCTGCTGCACCGCAGCCACGAGGCCGACGTGATCCCGCTGCTGCATGCGCGAGTGGACGGGGACGCGCTGCGTCTCACGTTCTCGCAGCGCTGGCTCGATGCGCGCCCGTTGCTGCGCATCGATCTGGAAGGCGAACTCGATGAGATCGCCGCGCTCGGCGTGACCCTGGTCGTCGGCGCCGACTGAGGCGGAACGGGCCGTGCGCCCGCGCGGTCCAGGCACGGCGACCCGTCATCGAACCGTCAGCCGGCTGTCACCGCGGCGGCATCTCGCGCGCCCACCATGACCGCAGCCCAAGGCAGCGGACCGTCACGATGCGCTACGCGATCGTCACCGATACCTACCCGCCCGAGGTCAACGGCGTCGCCCTGACCTTGCAGTCCTACGCCGAGGCCCTGCGCGCTCGCGGCCACGAGGTCGACATCGTGCGCCCGGCCCGCCCCGGCGAGCGCAGCGGGGAGGACGCCGACGGCACACTTCGCGTCTCCGGCATGCAGTTGCCGCTGTATCGCGCCTTGCGTTTCGGCCTGCCATCCGCGCGCCGCCTGCGCGCACGCTGGGCTGCGCTGCGCCCGGATGCGGTCTACGTGGCCACCGAAGGCCTGCTCGGTGCATCCGCGCTGCGCGCGGCCCGGGCGGCGGGCATTCCGACCGTCACTGCGCTGCATACCCGCTTCGACCTGTACATGGAGGATTACGGCCTGCGCCTGCTGCAGCCGGCGGCGCTGGCCTGGATGCGTCGCTTCCACGGCGGTGCCGATGCGACCATCGTCGCGACCCAGGCCCTCGAGCGCTGGCTGCACGCGCAGGGCGTCGCGCACGCGATCACGCTCTCGCGCGCGGTCGACTGCGCGCGCTTCGATCCCGCGCACCGCGACCCGGCGCTGCGCGCCGAATGGGGGATCGAGGGGGACGGCCTCGTGGTGATCCACCTGGGCCGCGTGGCCGCGGAGAAGAACCTCGGGCTCGCAATCCGCGCGTTCCGCGCGCTGCAGCAGCGCCATCCCGACGCGCGGATGGTCTTCGTCGGCGACGGCCCCTTGCGCGAACCGCTGCAGCGCGCGCATCCCGACATTCTGTTCGTCGGCACCCGGCGCGGTCGCGATCTCGGGCGGCACCTCGCCAGCGCGGACCTGTTCCTGTTCCCGAGCCGCAGCGAGACCTTCGGCAACGTCGTCCTCGAGGCGATGGCCAGTGGTGTGCCGCAGGTGGCATTCGCGCTCGGCGCCGCGGTCGAGCATCTGTGCGATGGCCGTCACGGCGCCTGCGTCGACGGGGACGACGAGGCCTTCATCGCGGCCGCCCTGCGCCTCGCGGACGATCCGCGCGCGCGCAGGCGGATGGCCCTGGCCGGCCGCGAGGCGATGCTCCGCCTCGCACCGGTGCAGGTGGCCGCCGAACTCGACGCGCTGCTCGCCGGTGCCGGAGCCAGGAAACGGACCGGCGCCGCCGACTGCTTCGCAGAGGAGCCGGGCCATGCTCGCCCCGCCGCGTAACCGCCTGCAGGCCCACGACGCGGGCTGGTGCCTGCGCGCGAACCGGGCCTGCACGCGCGCGTGGCTGCGCCGGGGGTTCGCCATCGTCAGCCGACTCGGCGACGGCGTGTTCTGGTATGCCCTGATGACCGCACTGGTGTTGCTCGACGGACTGGACGGCCTGGTCGCGGCCGCGCACATGGCCGCCACGGGTGGCATCGCGCTGTTGATGTACCGCCGCCTCAAGCGCTGGACCCGGCGGCCGCGGCCGTTCGCCGCCGACCTGCGCATCCAGGCCTGGGTCGCCCCGCTCGACGAGTTCAGCTTTCCGTCGGGGCACACGCTCCATGCCGTCGCGTTCACGATCGTGGCGCTGGCCTACTACCCGGTACTCGCCGGCCTGCTGGTGCCGTTCACGGTGCTGGTGGCGGCGTCGCGCGTCGTGCTGGGCCTGCACTACCCGAGCGATGTGCTGGCCGCCACCGCCATCGGCGGTGCGCTGGGCGCGATGTCGCTGTGGCTCGCCATGCCGGTCTGAAGCCGGCACGGGCACAGCGGGCGCCGCGTCGTTTCACGTCGCGGTGTCCGCTTCGAGACGACGGGTCCAGAAGGTCAGCGCATGCGCCACGTCGCCGCGACCGATCTCGTTCCAGGGCAGTCGCATCGTCAGGTCGGCCTGTCGCACGTAACCGCGACCCCGCCAGAATCGCGCATTGTCGCGTGCGTCGCCCGGACGCCGAGGGTCGTCCTGCGCGCGATCGACCGCGGCGAATGCCGTGAGTGCGTAGCCGCCGAGCGCGCGTGCATGGGCTTCGCGCCGGTCGAAGAATGCGTGGCCGAGGCCACGTCCACGCCAGGCGGGCAGCACCACCGACTCGGCGAAATAGAACACCCGCGAGATGTCCATGCCGCGGGCGGCGAACGGGGCCTGGAAGGCGGCGTCCTCGTCGGCGAGCGGCAGTCCGGTCGACGCCCCCACCACCTGGGCGCCGTCGAGGACGAGAATGCACACACTGCACGGCGATCGCGCATATCCGGCGAGATAGCCACGTTCGTAGGCGATGTCGCCGTCGTACAGGTACGGCCACTCCCGGAACACCTGCATGCGCAAGCGGGCGACATCGTCGAGGTGGGGCGCGAGTGCATCGCCGGAGACGACATGCACCCGCAGGTCGGAATCACGCATGGCGGGAAGTCTGGCATCGCCTGTCGAGCAACGCACGGGCTGCGGACGAACGCCGCGGCCCGTGTGCCTGCGGGAGGGGTCAGGAAAGCGGCGGCGTGGCGACGCGGGCCGGCGCGCCCAGGGCGTACCAGTCCACGCGCCGCGTGAGCAGCATCACGGCCGACAGGATCACGAAGAGCAGGCCCGCGCCCAGCACCAGCGCGTTGTCCTCGGACACCAGCAGACCGTAGAGCGCGGCATACAGCAGCGCGAGCATGGCGGCGAACCCGGCGCCCCAGCGTCGGCTGCGAAGCACTGCGGCCAGGTATACGCCGATCAGGCCGATGCAGGCCACGCTGGCGAGGAGATAGGCGAGGCCGAATGCGATGCGTTCCGACAGGCTGACCAGCAGCAGGAAGAAGATCGCGAGCGCCATGCCGACCAGTGCGTACTGGATCGGATGGATGCGCAACTGCCGCATCAGCTCGAACATGAAGAACGCGGCGAACGTCAGAAGCACGAAGAGGATGCCGTACTTGCTCGCGCGATCGGCACGGACGTAGGCGTCCACCGGGTCCACCAGCGCAACGCCGAGCACGTCGATGTCGGCGGCGCCGTGCTCGAGCAGCAGCCGCTGGGCCGAATCACGATCGATGCGCGCGCCCTGGCGGTATTGCCGTTGTGCATCGCTGGCCAGCGACGACACCGCCCACTGCGCGCGGAATCCATCCGCGCCGATCTCGCTGGCCTGCGGCAGGAAACGGCCGTTGAACTGCGGATGCGGCCAGGGCGAGTCGAGCGTGACCCGGGTATCGCCGGCCAGCGGGACCACCGCGAGGGATGTGCTGCCGGCCAGCTCGAACTCGAACGCGCTGCGCAGGCGCAGCGTGCGTCCGGAGATCACCGGCGCGAGCAGGGCGTGCAAGCCGGCGCCCATCTCGTCGCCGGCACCCTGCTCCACGGTCACCGGCGCATCGTCGATGCGCAGCCGCGGCGTGCCACGCAGTCCACGCACGTCGGCGATGCCGTAGCTCAGATAGGGCCGGCCGATACGCCGCGGCGCCACCGCGTCGGCGGCCTCGTCCGGGATGCGCACGTCGAATTCGGCCGTCATCTGCCCGGTCAGGCCGTACATGCGCACCTCGTGCAGGCCCAGACGTCGGGTGTAGGGCGCGATCGTGCCCGACAGCTGCGCGGTCTCCGGGAAGAACAGCCAGCGGCCCCTGCGTTCGCGGTTCGCCACGCCGGTCACGCGTCCTCGTGCGTCGGTCTCTTCCACCGCCACCGTTTCGATGTAGGGCACCACGAGCACCGGCGCGGCGACCGCCTGCCGCCCGGCTTCGCTGAGCGCGATGCGCTCGACCGCCTCGGCGCGAAACCGCTGGCGGTCGTGGATGACGCTGCGGATCAGCAGCAGCGGCAGCAGGATCACCAGGCTCAACCCGGCCACCATCAGGATCTTCAGGGCCAATCGCATCGCACACTCCAGTCGGAACGGTGCGCGCAGCCTGGGCCGGCCAGGTGTGCAGCCGATGGGGGCTGTGTGAAGCGGCTATGAAGCGGGAGGCGACGCCAGCGGCAACTCGATCGTCGCGATCGCGCCGCCCCCGGCCCGGTTGTCGAGGGCGGCGCGGCCGCCGTGAAGCGCCGCCACTTCCGCGACGAAGGCCAGGCCGATGCCACTGCTCCGGCTCCCGCCTCGGGGCCGGGGCAGCGAATAGAAGCGCTCGAACACCCGCGACAGGGCGTAGTCCGGCACCCCCGGGCCGCGGTCGGCGACGGTGATCCGGACGCTGCCGGGGCCCGGGGCCACCGCGACCTCGATCGCCTCGCCCGCCGCCGAGAAATCGCAGGCGTTGTCGACGAGATTGGCGAGCATCTGTCGCAGCAGGAAGGGGTCGCCATCGACGTGGGCCGAGCGACACGCGGGATCGATCTCGAGCCGCACCGGTACGCCGCGTGGATCGTCGCGCACGCTTTCGAGCGCGGCGTCGACCAGGCCCGGCAGCGCGACCCGTTCGGGCTGGTCGATCCGCCGGCGGTGCTCCACCGCGGCCAGGGCGAGCAGCTTGTCGATCGCCTGGGTCATGCGTTCGCCCTGCGCGCGCACGCTGGCGGCGAAGCGTCGGCGCTCGGCATCCGGCAAGGGGGTTTCCAGCAGCTCCGCCGCGCCCCGGATCGCCGACAGCGGCGCCTTGAGCTCGTGGGTCAGGCTGTGGACGTACCGCTCCACGTACTGCCGGCCCTCCAGCCGCTCGCGCATGGTCTCCAGGGCGCGGCCGAGGTCGGCGAATTCGCCGGCCGTGCGCGGCATGCGCGCGCGTTCGCCTGCCGTGACGGCATCGGCATAGCGGCGCAGCGCATGCAGCTGACGCGACAGCCACCAGGTCGACAACAGGCCGATCGCCAGCGCGACGCCCACCAGCACCGCGCCCCAACGCAGGATGGTGGCCTCGCTGCGCGCGATGAACGGCGCGATGGTGCGATTGGGCTTGGCCACTGTCAGCACGCCGACGATGCGGTTGCCGTCGCGGATCGGCGCGGCGACGTGCATCACCGACGTGGCGTCGTCGTCCGGATCGGAGCGCGTGGACCGCGCGCCGTAGCGGCCGCGCAGGGTCAGGTGCACATCGTTCCAGCGCGAGTAGTCACGACCGAGATCCTCGCCGCCGGAATCGAAGACCACGATGCCGGCCGCGTCGGTGATGTAGACGCGGTAGGCGATCCCGGACTTGCGGAAACCCCAGATGTCCGCGTCCACCGGGCGGTCGGGCAGCGCGCGCAGGCGCGCGGCGAACGCCCCGTCGTCGATGCGTCCGGCCAGGAAATCGTCGGTGGCCAGCTCCGCCAGCACCCCGGCGGTGTCGGCCAGGGTGTCTTCCATCGCCTGGCGCACGCCCGGCTTCACCTCCTGGGTGAACACCCGCAGCAGCAGCAGCGCCGCCAGCGCGACGATCGCGAAGGTCCCGAGCAGGATGCGCAGCCCGATCCTCATGCGGCGCCCGGCCCGTACGGGACGTCGCGACCCGTGCGGCTGCAGGCCGGGCGCGGTCCGGGTACACGCAGACAGGCGCGCCGTCCCCGCCCGGCAGACGCCGTGTCGCCCCGGCCCCGCACGCTGCGCGGGCTGTGCCCGGAGACCCTCAACCCACGTCCACCGAATAGCCGAGCCCACGATGCGTTCGCAGCGGGTCCGCCGCGGGGTGGATGATCCTCAGCTTCGCGCGCAGCGTCTTGACGTGCGTGTCGACGGTGCGGTCACCGCTCTCGGCCGCCCCCGCCCACACCCGGTCCATCAGTTGCGCGCGCGACAGCACCGCCCCCGGGCGCGCCAGCAGGGCGGCCAGCAGACCGTATTCGTAGCGCGTCAGCTCGAGCGGCTGGCCGAAGTAACGGATACGCAGCCCCACGCGGTCGTGCTCGAACGCACCCGAACTCACCGTGTCGCCGGCCACGGGTCCCGCCGCGCGCCGCAGCGCCACGCGCACCCGCGCCACCAGCTCGCGCAGCGAGAAGGGCTTGGCGATGTAGTCGTCGGCGCCGAGGTCGAAACCCAGTACCCGCTCCGCCTCGCCGGCCTGGGCGGTCAGGAAGATCACCGGGAGCGGACGCGCCCGGCGCAGCTCGGCGCACAGCGCGAAGCCACTGATATCCGGCAGGCCGACATCGAGAATCGCCACATCGAACGCCCCTGCGGCGGCCGCGCGCAGCGCCGAGTCGCCGTCCAGGCAGTGGCGTACCGCGTGGCCGTCGGCCTCCAGGGCGTAGACCACGGTATCTGCGATCGCGATCTCGTCCTCGACGAGCAGGATGTCGGCCATGCGTCGGCGGCAGCTGGGGTCCGCGCATGCTACTCCCGGGCAGGACCCAGTGCCCGCTCCTGGCGGCGCGGAGAGGCCGGCGGAGCGTCGCCGGCGGGATCGGCGAGCCTTCGACGGGCCGCTGCTCAGAGCCTGCACGCACTGCCCCCCGGACCGTTCCAGCGGGACACCACCTCCGTGGCATCGACGAGGATGGGTCTGGTGGAACCCGATCGCGCGCCCGTCGCGGTCGTCGAAGGGGCCCGCATCGGCCGATGCTCGAAGACGCCTCGTCGCCGACCCGGCACGGCATCACGTCGCTGGTGCCCTGCGAACGGCTACGGACGAACAGGCTCCCGGAGAACCGGCGCCTGGTGAGCGCGGCGCAGCGATCGGTCCGCCGCCGCGTGACGGCTGCTTCGGGCGCATCCTTCGGGACGTCGGGCACCATCTCCGCCTCCGCATTCCGGGTGAAGCCGAGTGTGCCGATCGTCGCCCGGCGCGGGATGCCTGCCGCGGAGTCCTCGTCGCAGTGCTCACCGGCGTGCGGATCCGCGCGCGGCCCCGGACGGGCCGTCATCGTGTCCCACCCGAGTATTCGCGCATCGGACGGCGAACCCCGCATCCCGCTGTCGGACCATCGCCCGAGCGGCCTCGCCACCGCGTCGGCACGCCCCGGCCCGATGGCGACTACGCTATGCGGATGAATTACCAGCACGCCTTCCACGCCGGCAACCACGCCGATGTCCTCAAGCACGTCGTGCTGCTCGCGATCTGCGATGCGTTGACCGCCAAACCAACGCCGTGTTTCGCGCTCGATACCCATGCCGGGGGCGGCGTCTACCGCCTGCTCGAGGCTCGCGCGCGGCGCACGGCCGAGGCCGACGACGGCATCAACCTGCTGCTGGCGTCCTCTCCGAAGCAGCCGCTGCTCAGGCGGTATCTCGATGCGGTGGCCGCCTGCAGGGCCGCGCACGGCGCCGATGCGTATCCGGGCTCTCCCTGGCTGCTGGCCCACGCGTTGCGCGCGCAGGACCGGATCGCCTGCTGCGAGATCGAACCCGCCGCCGCAGGCGCGCTGCGCCGGGCACTGGGCGGCGATCCGCGGGTATCGGTCCATGCCGGCGACGGCTATGCGGCGATGAAGTCGCTGCTGCCGCCGAGGCACGGCGCGCAGCGGTTCAATCGCGGCCTCGTGCTGATCGACCCGCCGTACGAAGCGCAGGCCGCCGAGTTCGACATCGCGTGGCGGGCGATGCGCGAGACCCTGGCCCGCTGGCCCCAGGGCATCCAGGCCCTGTGGTACCCGATCAAGCAGCGGCGCACCCTGTCGCCGTTCCTGCGCGCCGCGTCCAAGCTGCAGACACGCTCGACCCTGCTGGTCGAGCTTCTGGTCCGCAAGGACGATTCGCCGCTGCGGATGAACGGCAGTGGCCTGCTGCTGCTGGACCCGCCCTGGCAGCTCGCCACCGCACTGGCGCCGGCGCTGGACGAGCTGCGCGCCCTGCTGGGCGAGGACGTCGGCGCCGACACGCGTCTGCACTGGCTCCGCGAGCCCGCCTGAGCCCGCGCGCATTGAAGTGAATGCGTCCGCCGGCAGCACATGAACAGCGCCCTTCACGGTCCCTGAATCGCGGCAACGGGTAAGGTCCGGCCACCGTCTCCGGTTCCCCAGTCGATGACCGCACGCAACCGCCTCCCTCCCTGGCATGAGGAAATCCGCCTCGCCAACGGCCGCCAGGTGCTGATCCGTCCCATCCGCCCGGCCGACGCCGAGCCGCTGCGCGCGGCGTTCGCGCTGCTGGAGCCCGACGAGGTCCGCCAGCGTTTCCTGTTCGCGCGTGCGGAACTGTCCCCGGAGACCGCGAGCCGGCTGACCCAGCCGAATCCGAAGTCGGAATTCGTGCTGGTGGCCGCAGAACCCATGACCCCCGGCGATGCGCTGGTGGGCGCGGTTGCGCGGGCGGCCGTGCTCCCCGGCACCCGCCAGGCCGAGTTCCACATCCTGGTCAGTCACTATGTCGCCGGCATGGGCCTGGGCCGGCACCTGATGCGTCGCCTGGTGCGCTGGGCCAAGGGCAAGCGGCTCGAACGCCTGTTCGGCGACGTGCTGGAAGAGAACGAGCCGATGCTGGCGCTGGCCAAATCGCTGGGCTTCCAGCGCGAAGCGGTGGACGCGCCGGGCATGGTGCGGGTATCGCTCGATCTGCGCCGGGCCAGCGCGCACGACACCGCGCCGGCACTTCCGCTGGGCTGATAGTCCACGCTCCACGGCGCCTGCACTGTCGCGGGCGGCGAGACGCGTTCGTTTAGACTTCCGCGCTCGCGACGAGCGGCCCAGCCGCCGCCGTGCGTCCTTCTGCTGCCCGAATTCCAGAATGCCCAAGTCGTCGCCGTCCGCCGCCCCACCCCTGCCCGCCTCCGGCCAGGCCCGCGCCTGGTGGCGCGCGCCCGTCAGCCGCAGTGCGCTGGCCTGGGCGGTGCTGCAGGCTGCACGCACGCACCGTGGCCCGCTGCTGCTGGTCGCCCGCGACAATCACGGTGCGCATCAACTGGAACACGACATGCGCACGCTGGGCGGCGACGATCCGGCGCTGCCGGTGCTGGGCTTCCCGGATTGGGAAACCCTCCCCTTCGACCGGTTCAGTCCGCACCCGGACATCGTCTCGCAGCGCCTCGCCGCGCTGCACCGCCTGCCCTCGCTCGAGCGGGGCATCGTGGTGGTGCCGGTGCAGACCCTGATGCAACGGCTGGCACCCGTGCGCTACATCGCCGCGAGCAGTTTCGATCTGGCCGTCGGCCAGACGCTGAACCTCGAATCCGAGAAGCGCCGGCTCGAACGCGCGGGCTATGCCCATGTCCCGCAGGTCCACGATCCCGGCGATTTCGCCGTGCGCGGCGGCCTGCTCGATGTGTACCCGATGGGCACCGGCCAGCCCTACCGCATTGAGCTGTTCGACGATGCGATCGAGTCCATCCGTGCCTTCGATCCGGAATCGCAACGATCGCTCGACCGCATCGATGCGCTGCGCCTGCTGCCGGGCCGCGAGGTGCCGATGGACGAGGCCGCGACCGCGCGGGCGATGGATGCCCTGCGCGACCGGTTCGACATCGACACCCGGCGCAGCGGGCTCTACCAGGACCTGAAGGCCGGCGCCGCGCCCGCCGGCATCGAGTACTACCTGCCGCTGTTCTTCGAGGCGCCGCGGCGGGCGCTGGCCGAGCGCGACGCCGCGGCCGTTTCCACCGCGACGCTGTTCGACTATCTCCCCGCCACGACGCTGCCGGTGCTCGACACCGGCGTGGGGGCGTGCAGCGAGCAGTTCTGGGACCAGATCGCGCACCGCTACGACCAGTTGCGTCACGACATCGAACGTCCGCTGCTGCCGCCGGGCGAGCTCTGGCTGGCACCGGACGCGTTGCGCGAACGCCTCAACCAGGGTGTGCGCGTGGAGGTATGCGAGCCTGCGCACCCGCGTCATGGGCAGGCCGCCGCACTGGGCGACCAGCCCGCGCCGGAGTTGCCGCTGGCCGCACGCGACGCCGCGCCGGCCCAGGCCCTGCGCGGTTTTCTCGATCATTACCCCGGCCGGGTGCTCGTGGCCGCGGACTCGGCGGGGCGCCGCGAGGCGCTGCTCGAGGTCCTGCAGGCCGCGGAGCTGCGCCCGGCGGTGCTGCCCGGCTTCGGCGGGTTTCTCGCCGGGGACGCGCCGTTCGCGATCGCGGTCGCGCCGCTCGACGACGGCTTCGCCCTCGACGCGCCACAGATCACGGTGCTCACCGAGCGCCAGCTGTTTCCCGAGCGCGCGGCCCAGCCGCGTCGGCGCAAGCGTGTAGGGCGCGACCCGGAAACCATCATCCGCGACCTCGGCGAACTCAGCGAAGGCGCGCCGATCGTGCACGAGGACCATGGCGTGGGCCGCTACCGCGGCCTCGTCGTGCTCGAGGCCGGCGGCCAGCCCGGCGAATACCTCGACATCGAATACGCCAAGGGCGACCGCCTGTACGTGCCGGTGTCGCAGCTGCATCTGGTCAACCGCTACTCGGGCGCGTCGCCGGAGACCGCGCCGCTGCATTCGCTCGGCGGCGAAGCCTGGACCAAGGCCAAGAAGAAAGCGGCGGACAAGGTGCGCGACGTCGCCGCGGAACTGCTGGAGATCCAGGCCAAGCGCCAGGCCCGGGCCGGGCTCGCACTGGAGGTGGACCGGGCGATGTACGAGCCGTTCGCGGCCGCGTTCCCGTTCGAGGAGACGCCCGACCAGCACGCTGCGATCGAGGCGGTGATCCGCGACCTCGGCAGCAGCCAGCCCATGGACCGCGTCGTCTGCGGCGACGTCGGCTTCGGCAAGACCGAGGTCGCCGTACGCGCCGCGTTCGTGGCCGCAGCGGCGGGGAAGCAGGTGGCGGTGCTGGTGCCGACCACGCTGCTCGCCGAGCAGCACTACCGCACGATGGCCGACCGCTTCGCCGACTGGCCGTTGCGGGTGGAGGTGCTGTCGCGGTTCAAGAGCACCAAGGAGATCAAGGCCGAGCTCGAGAAGCTCGCGCGCGGGGAGATCGACGTGATCGTCGGCACCCACCGCCTGCTGCAGCCCGACGTCAAGTTCAAGGACCTGGGCCTGGTGATCGTTGACGAGGAGCAGCGCTTCGGCGTGCGCCAGAAGGAGGCGCTCAAGGCGCTGCGCGCGAACGTGCACCTGCTCACGCTCACCGCCACGCCGATCCCGCGCACGCTCAACATGGCCATGGCCGGCCTGCGCGATCTCTCCATCATCGCCACGCCGCCCGCGCACCGGCTGGCGGTGCAGACCTTCGTCGTGCCCTGGGACGACGCGCAATTGCGCGAAGCCTTCCAGCGCGAACTCGCCCGCGGCGGCCAGGTCTACTTCCTGCACAACGACGTCGAGAGCATCGGGCGCATGCAGCGTGAGCTGCAGGACCTGGTGCCCGATGCGCGCATCGGCATCGCCCATGGCCAGATGCCCGAGCGCGAGCTCGAACGCGTGATGCTGGATTTCCACAAGCAGCGCTTCAACGTGCTGTTGTGCTCGACGATCATCGAATCGGGCATCGACATCCCCAACGCCAACACCATCATCATCAACCGCGCCGACAAGTTCGGCCTGGCCCAGCTGCACCAGCTGCGCGGGCGCGTCGGGCGCTCGCACCATCGCGCCTACGCCTATCTGGTCACGCCGGACAAGCGCAGCATCACCAGCGACGCACGCAAGCGCCTGGAGGCGATCGCGTCGATGGACGAGCTGGGTGCCGGCTTCACCCTGTCCACGCACGATCTGGAGATCCGCGGCGCCGGCGAGCTGCTCGGCGAAGGCCAGAGCGGGCAGATGGCCGAAGTCGGTTTCAGCCTCTACACCGAGCTGCTGGAACGCGCGGTGCGCAGCATCAAGCAGGGCAAACTGCCCGACGCCGATGCCGCCGACGCCCGCGGCGCCGACATCGAGCTGCACGTCCCGGCGCTGATTCCCGACGACTACCTGCCCGACGTGCACGCACGCCTGATGCTCTACAAGCGCATCAGCAGCGCACGCGATGCCGACGCGCTGCGCGAGCTGCAGGTGGAGATGATCGACCGCTTCGGCCTGCTTCCTGACCCGGCCAGGCATCTGTTCGCGGTCGCCGACCTGAAGCTGCAGGCGACGGCGCTCGGCGTGCGCAAGATCGATCTCGGCGAGGCCGGCGGGCGCGTCCAGTTCACGGAAAAGCCGCATGTCGACCCGATGGCGGTGATCCGCCTGATCCAGGGCCAGCCGGCCCACTACCGGATGGACGGTCCGGACAAGCTGCGCGTCACTCTCGAGCTGCCCGAGGCAGAAAGCCGGATCAAGACCGCGCGTGGCCTGCTGATCGCGCTGGCGCCTGCGGGCGCGGGCTGAGGCCGCCGGGTCGGCCGCGGGCCGACTGCACCGGGAGCGCGCCACGCGCCGATGCGACGGCGTCGCCCACGCGGCGCCGGGATCGACGGGCTCAGATCCGGGAGAACGTCCAGGACTGCATCGTGCCGTCGCGGTAGGGCATCACCCCGTGGAAGGCCCGCGGATCGTCGTCGAACACCAGCGGCAGGAAATGGCGGTCGCCGTCCCACATCGGCAGCTCGGGCAGCCGTGCGATGTCCACCCATTCCAGGGTGCCTTCGACATTCGCCGCCGGCGGCGTGCCTTCGAAGGCGTCGATGACGAAGACGAACCCCAGCCAGTCCTCGCCCTGCTTGCCGAATCCCGGCCAGCTGATCGTGCCGCGCAGCGTCATCGCGGTGCAGGCGATGCCGGCTTCCTCGAGGATCTCGCGGCGCATGCCAGCCACCACGTCCTCGTCCGCCTCCAGCTTGCCGCCGAGGCCGTTGTACTTGCCGAGGTGATGATCGCCGGGCCGCGCATTGCGGTGGACCATGAGCACCCGCCGGCCATCGGGCGAACGCACGTAACCCAGGGTCGCGACGATCGGGGTGTAGGGCATGGACGCGGCGCCTGTCGAAGGGCCGGCCATTCTAGCGGCGCGGCGGCCACGCTCAGGCGCGCATCGCGCGCAGCCGCTCGAGCACCGATTTGAGCGCCAGCGGACGCACGGGTTTGGCGAGCAGGGACACGCCCGCCTCCAGCGCATGTCGGCGCACCGCGTCGTTGTCGTCCGCGCTGAGCACCAGCAGCGGCCGGCCGTCGGCGCCGGAAGCGAGTCGGTCGTGCAGGGCGAGGCCCGTGTCGCCATCGTCGAGGTGGTAGTCGAAGATCCACAGGTCGACCTCGCCGCCCTCCAGTGCACGACGCGCGCCCGCCTCGTCCGCGGCGGCCCGGACACTGCAGCCCCAGCCTTCGAGCAGCCGGGCCAGACCCTGCAGGGCCGCCGGGTCGTTGTCGACCAGCAGCACGCGGGTGCCGGCCAGTCCCTGCCGCGTCGCCGGCGCGGGCATCGGCGGCGGATCCTGCATGCGGCGCAGCTCGACCCAGAACGCGGTCCCGTGCGCCTCCCGGCTTCGCAGCCCCAGCGGCGCATCGAGCAGGCCCGCGATGCGTTCGGCGATGGCGAGGCCGAGCCCGAGCCCCTGTCCGGCAGCGCCCTCGCCGCGGCGGAACTCCTCGAAGATCGTGGCCTGCTGCGCCCGGGGGATCCCCGGGCCCGTGTCGTGCACTTCGACGCGGACGCGTGCGCCCTGGCGCCGCACCCCCACGACCACGCGGCCGCGCGCGGTATAGCGCACCGCATTGGCGAGGAAGTTCTGCAGGATGCGTCGAAGCAGTTGCGGGTCGCCCTTCACCCAGACGCCGCTCGGCACGTGACGGAAGCCCAGGCCGCGCTCGGCGGCGAGCGCCGCGAACTCCGATGCCAGCGGATCGAGCACGTCGGCCAGGGGGAACGCGCGCACCTGCGGTACGAGCCCGCCGGCTTCGAGCCTCGACATGTCGAACAGGCCGGCCAGCAGACCGGCGGTGGAATCGAGCGCGCCGCGGATCTGTCTCAGCTGGCGCCGCTGGCCATCGGGCAGCGCCTGCTGCGCGAGCGCGTCGGTGAACAATTGCGCGGCATGCAGGGGTTGCAGCAGATCGTGGCCGACCGCGGTGAGGAAGCGGGTCTTGGCATGGTTAGCACGTTCCGCTTCGCGCCGCGCCTGGTCCAGACGGTCGGTGCGGTCGGCGACGCGCTGTTCCAGCGTCTCGTTCGAGAGCCGCAGGGCGTGCTCGGTGCGCCGGAACGCGGTGACGTCGGTGAACGTCGCGACGAACCCTCCCCCGGGCATCGGGTTGCCGCGGATCTCGATCACCTGGCCGTGGCGCAGCGTGCGCTCGGCCACGTAGGGCGTGCCGGCGCGCATGTGGCGCAGACGCTTGCCCACTTCCACATCGACCTCGACCGCCCCGATGACGCCATGCGCCACGTTGTGCCGCACCAGCTCGGCCACCTCGATGCCGACACGAAGCAGCTGCGCCGGATAGCCGAACAGTTCGGCGTAGCGGGCGTTCCACGCCACCAGGCGCAGCTGGTCGTCGACCACGCTGATGCCCTGGCTCATGTTCTCCAGCGCCGCCTCCAGCACGCGCTGGTTGAACCGCAGATCGCGCGATGCCTGGCCGACGATCTGCGCGACGGTGTCGAGGTCCGGACCGGCCTCGCGGCGCGCGGCGTCCAGCAGAAGGCGCGCCGAGGCCGCACCCAGCACGGCCGACAATTCGCGCTCCAGCCGCGCCTGCACCGCGACCGGCACCGCGCCCTGCACCGGCGCATCGGCCAGCAGCGCATCCACACGCGCTGCCGGGAGGAAGCGTCGGCCCGCGCCCGCCAGCGTCTGGCGGCTCACGCCGGGCCGCGGCCCGGTATCGAACGCCGGCCCGCGCCACCACGCCACCAGCAGGGTCACTGCGGTCCCGACGAACAGGCTCACCCCGACCGCACGACCGAGCCGGCTCCAGCCGGTCAGTCCGAACAGCCCGTCGGGGGCCAGCCACGCCAGACCCATGGGGCCGTCGCGCACCCACGACGGGTCCATGCTGCCGGCCAGCATCAGCATCGGCAGCAGCATCACCCAGCACCAGGCGGCGAATCCGGCGAGCACGCCGGCCAGCGCGGCTGCAGGCGGCGTCTGCGGTCGCCACACCGCGAAGCCCAGGGCCGGGACCAGCGTGGCCAGGGCCGAGAACGACACCGCGCCGACGTCGGCCAGCGCGTCGTTGCCGCTGACCAGCCGGCTGTACAACCAGCCCGACAGCATGATCGCGACGATCACCCCGCGGCGGAGGGCCAGCAGCGCACCGCGGCGGTCGTTGCCGTCGTCGCGTGCCCACGCGCCGCGCAGCAGACCGGGCGCGAACCAGTGGTTGCCGATCATCAGGCTCAGCGTCAGCGTGCTCACCACGACCATGCCGGTCGCCGCACTCAGCCCCCCCAGGAACACCAGCAGCGCGAGCCCCTCCTGGCCCATCGCCAGCGGCAACGCCAGCGCGTACATGTCCGACGACACCGCGTCTCCCAGCAGTGCCTGACCGGCGCGCGCCAGTGGCAGCATCGGCAGCGCGATCAGCAGCAGATACAGCGGAAACCGCCAGCGCGCGGCGCGCACATGGGCTTCGTCGCGGCACTCGACGATGCCCACATGAAACTGGTGCGGAAGGATGAACATCGCGGCCGCGCCCAGCAGTACCAGCGGCACGAATCCGCCTGCCGGCGCAACCGTCGGCGGCGGCACGGCCGGAAGTCCGCGCAGGCCGAGCCAGACGAACACGCCCAGGGCCAGCATGGCCACCAGCTTGAACAGCGATTCGAACGCCATGGCCAGCACCAGCCCGCGGTTGTGCTCGGCCGCGCTCGCCCGCCGTGTACCGAACAGCATCGTGAACAGTGCCATTGCCAGCGCCACATACAGCGCCCCGTCGCGCAGCGGCGCCGCGGCCGTGGCCGCCGGCGGCAGGCCGAGCAGGGTCGCGTAGCTCATCGCCGCCGCCTTGAGCTGCAGGGCGATGTAGGGCACGAGGCCGAGCGCGACGACGAGCGTGACCGCAGCCGCCAGCCAGGCATCGCGCCCCAGCCGCGACGCGATCAGATCGGCCAACGAGGTGGCATTGCTCTCGCGGGCCAGACGCACGAGACGCACCAGCGCCGGCCACGCCAACAGATGGAAGAGGATCGCGCCGAGAAACGTGGGTGGCAGCGGCCAGCCGTACCGGGCGGCCTGGGTGACCGTGCCGTAGAAGGTCCAGGAGGTGCAATGCACCGCCAGCGACAGCACGTAGACATGGCGCCAGCGGGCCGAAAACGCGTCGGCATGACGCTCGCCGTAGAGCGCCGCGGCGAACATCAGCCCCAGCCACAGCGCGGTCGCCAGCAGCACCGTGCCCACACTCAGCATCCACGTCTCCCCTGCCCCGGCGCGCGACGAAGCGCCGCGGCCGCCTCATGGCCGGCGGCGAGGATAACGCAACGGCGGGATGGCCCCGCCGCTGCGCCGTGTCCGCGCGACGCCCCGCTCAGAACTCGTAGCGGGCGGTCAGCGCGTACTGGCGCGGCGCGCCGTAGAACCCGGTCAGCACGCCGTAGGCCGGAATGTTGTAACCGGTGGTGCGGTATTCCTCGTCGAGCAGGTTGCTGCCCTGGAGCGAGAACGACCACGCGTCGTCGAGGCGCCAGATCACGCCCGCACCCAGCAGCCCGTAGCCACCCTGGCGGATCGCGGGGCTGAGATCGGTGGTCGGCCACACCGCGCTCTGATAGCTGTAGCCCACGCGCATCGACATGTTGCCGCCGTCGGCAAGCGGCAGACGATGCTCCAGGTTCACCGCGCCCGACCACTCCGGCGCGTTGGTGAAGAACTGGCTGTCGGCGACGTTGACGCCCGAGGTGATGAATTCGTCGTACTTCGCATCCAGCCACGCGAGGTTGCCGGTGAGTGCCCAGTTCGTCGTCGGCAACCACTGGTATTCGACCTCGGCGCCGTTCACGGTGCCCCGCCCGGCATTGGTGAAGTCGCCGAAGAAGCTCTGGGAACCGTTGGGCAGCGTGTACGACGTGAACACCGACAGCTGGATGTCCTTGTAGCGGTTGTGGAACGCGGCGAGGTTGAGGAACAGCGTGTTGTCGAGCAGGGCCATCTTGCTGCCCAGCTCGAAACTGTCGACGGACTCGTCGTCGAAGGGCTCCCCCGAACGCGGCACCGCGGTGGTGTTTGCGCGGATGTTGAACCCGCCCGACTTGAAGCCGCGGCTGGCGAGCCCGTAGACCATCACGTCTGGCGTGAGCTGGTAGTTCAGCGAGACCTTCGGCGAGACGTTCTTGAAGTTGACCGTCTTGTCGAAATTCGCGGCTGTCCCCCAGGACGTCGTGTACTGGTTGCTGGTGTAGAAGCGGTTGAGCGCAAGCGCGTCCTTGTCCTCGTCGGTGTAGCGTGCGCCGACGTCGAGCGCGAGGCGCTCGGTGAGATCGAAGGTCCAGTCCGCATAGGCCGCGAAGCTGGTGGTGGTCACCACGCCCTGGGTGTCGCCGAACAGCGGATTGGTCAGCGCGGGCGGCAACAGCGGATTGGAGAACCAGTTCAGCACCTGGCCACCGGCTTCACCCTTGAACCAGTACAGACCCATCACGCCGCGCGCGCGCCCGCCGGCATCGAAATTCGCCTGGAGCTCGTTGCTGACCTGGCTGTCGCTGTAGAAGGCGCGCACGTCGACCAGCGGCTGCGGCAGGGTATCGAAATCGATGTTGGTCTCGGTGTCGGACTCGCGCTTGGCGAGTACGTACTTGAACGCCCAGTTCTCGCCCGGGCGCCAGTTGACCGTGGCCGAGGCGCCCTTCATCTCGGTGTTGTTGATGTTGCGCATCCCGCTGCGGATGTCGTATCGCGAGTCGAGCGGCGCGAGGCCCGGTGCGAGCGGATTGGTGGCCAGCATCCTGGCGCCGCGCACCCCTGACTTGTCGTCCACCCAGTCGAGCGCGAACTGCACGTCGAAATCATCGCCGGCGAACGCACCCAGCTGGAAGCGTGCGGCGTTGATCTCCTTGTCGCTCACGTCCTGGCCGGTCTCCAGATTGGTGCCGAAACCGTCGCGGTTCATGCTGGCCACGGCGACGCGCGCGCGCAGACCGCTGTCCTCGCCGCCGATCGGACCGCCGAGTGCCGCTTTGGCATCGAGCTGGTTGTAGTTGCCCACCGTCACCGAGGCGAAGCCCTGCGTCGTACGCGGAAGACCGGCGGAGATGTATTTGATCGCGCCGCCGATGGTGTTCTTGCCGTACAGCGTCCCCTGCGGCCCGCGCAGCACCTCGATGCGACCGACATCGAACACGTCGAGCAGCGCGCCCTGGGGCCGCGCGATGTAGACGTCGTCCAGATAGATGCCCACGCCCGGGTCCACGCCCCACAGCGGATCGGCCTGGCCGACGCCGCGGATGTAGGCGGTGACCGTGCTGGTGGAGCCGCGCGCAGCGTAGACGGTGAGGTTGGGCACCTGGCTGCCGAGATCGGATAGGTCCTTGATGTCGAGCTTGTCCAGGGTCTCCGGGGTGAAGGCCGTGACCGCGACCGGCACCTCCTGCAGCGTCTCCTCGCGCTTGCGCGCGGTGACCGTGACCGCCGACAGCGTGCGCGCCTCGCTGCGGGCATCGGCAGCGGCGTCGACCGGCTGCTGCGCCTGCGCCGCAGTCGCGGCGAGGCCGATGGCGATCGCGAGTCCCAAGGTGCTGTGCTTCATGTTCCCCTCCCACAGGGTGTCGTGATGCCGGCAACGCCGTTGCGCCACCGCGCGGTCCCCCGGACCATGACGGCAAGCCTAGGCAGCGATACGCGCCGCGACACTTGTACCTTCGGACAATGGCCGGCGGCATGGGGGCTGCCGACACTGCGGACCGTCCGGCCGTGCGCCGCTGTCCCGTGGGAAGACATGGATTTCGTGATCGTGCTGGGCGCGCTGGTGTTTCTGATGGTGGTCGCGTACCGCGGCTACAGCGTGATCCTGTTCGCGCCGATCGCGGCGATGGGCGCGGTGCTGCTGACCGATCCGTCGCTGGTGGCGCCGATGTTCACCGGCTTGTTCATGGACAAGATGGTCGGCTTCCTCAAGCTGTACTTCCCGGTGTTCCTGCTCGGCGCGGTGTTCGGCAAGCTGATCGAGATCTCCGGCTTCTCGAAGTCGATCGTGGCCGCGACGATCCGCCTGTTCGGGCCCAGGCAGGCGCTGCTGTCGATCGTCGTGGTGTGTGCCCTGCTGACCTACGGCGGCGTCTCACTGTTCGTCGTGGTGTTCGCGGTCTACCCGTTCGCGGCCGAGTTGTTCCGCCAGAGCGACATTCCCAAGCGGCTGATCCCGGGCACGATCGCGCTCGGTGCCTTCACGTTCACGATGATGGCGCTGCCCGGCACGCCGCAGATCCAGAACATCATCCCGACCGCGTTCTTCGGCACCGATTCCTGGGCCGCGCCGGTGCTGGGCACGCTGGGTTCGGTGCTGATCTTCGCGTTCGGCATGCTGTACCTGGAGTGGCGCCGGCGCACCGCGGTGGCCGCCGGCGAAGGCTACGGCACGGATCTTCGCAACGAACCCGAGCCGTTCGCCGGCGGCCGGCTGGCGCATCCGCTGATCGCGCTGCTGCCGCTGCTGCTGGTCGGTGTGTCGAACAAACTGTTCACCCTGTGGATTCCGCGCGTCTACGGCAGCAGCCACGTGTTTCCATCGTCGGCGATGCAGGACGCGGTGCCCGTGGTGCAGGAGATTTCGCGCATCGCCGCGATCTGGGCGGTCCAGGGCGCGTTGCTGGTCGGCATTCTCGCGGTGCTGTGCCTGGCCTGGCGGCCGGTCACGGCTAAGTTCGCCGAGGGCACCAGGACCGCGGTCGGCGGCGCCTTGCTCGCGTCGATGAACACTGCGTCGGAATACGGCTTCGGCGCGGTGATCGCGGCCCTGCCCGGCTTCCTTCTGGTCGCCAATTCGCTCAACTCGATTCCCGATCCGCTGGTCAATGAAGCCGTCACCGTGACCGCGCTCGCGGGCATCACCGGTTCGGCGTCGGGCGGCATGAGCATCGCACTCGCAGCGATGGCCGAGAGCTTCATCGCCAACGCGCAGGCGGCCGGCATCCCGATGGACGTGCTGCACCGGGTCGCGGCGATGGCCTCGGGCGGCATGGACACGCTGCCGCACAACGGCGCGGTGATCACCCTGCTCGCGGTGACCGGACTCACCCACCGCCAGAGCTACAAGGACATCTTCGCGATCACGCTGATCAGCACCGCCGCGGTATTCGCGGTGATCGCGCTGTACTACCTCACCGGCTGGGTCTGAGCGACGGGGCCGCCTGCAGCTGGGTGCGCGTCCACTGCACGATCGCCTGCGCGGGCATCGCGCCCGACTGACGCGCGAGTTCGCGACCACCGGCGAATAGCACCAGCGTGGGAATGCTGCGGATGCCGAGGCGCCCACCGAGGACCGCTTCGGCCTCGGTGTCCACCTTCGCCAGCGCGACCTCCGGCGCCAGCGCGCGCGCGGCAGCCTCGAACGCCGGCGCCATCGTCCGGCAAGGGCCACACCACGGCGCCCAGAAATCCACCAGCAACGGCGCGTCCGAGCGCAGCGCATGGGCGTCGAAGCTGCCGGCATGGAGTGCGAACGGCGCATCCGGCCGCAGCGGCATGCCGCAGCGTCCGCAGGTCGGTGCCTCGCCGAGTCGCGCCACGGGCACGCGGTTGCGGCTGTGGCAGTGTGGACAGGCGACGATCAGGGAGTCGGACATGACGAGCTCGCAACGGAATGTCGGGGAGGAGCATGCACGCAGCTGCGTCGACAGGCGGCGACGCCCGACTCACCGGGCCGGCGGCAGCAGACGCGCGATCAGCGCCTCGTAGAGATCGGGCAGCGCGTCGAGATCGGCGACGCGGATGTGTTCGTCGACCTGGTGGATGCTGGCGTTGACCGGTCCGATCTCGATGCACTGCGCGCCCAGCGGCGCGATGAAGCGCGCATCCGAGGTGCCGCCGCCGGTGCTCTCCTCCGGCGGCGTGCCGGCGAATGCCGTCAGCACCTCGCGTGCCGCGGCGCGCAGCGGGCCTTCAGGCGTGTAGAAGGGCTCGCCACTGCGATGCCAGGCCAGTGTGTAGTCGAGCCCATGACGGTCCAGCAACGCCGCGATCTCCCCTTCCAGCGTCGGCGCGTCCCAGTGCGGCGTGTAGCGCAGGTTGAACTGCACGGTCGCCGTGCCGGGAATGATGTTGGTCGCGCCGGTGCCGGCGGCGATGTTGCTGATCTGCAGGCTGGTCGGCGGAAAGGATTCGTAGCCGTCGTCCCAGCGCCTGGCGACGAGTTCGGCCAGCGCCGGCGCGGCGTCGTGGATCGGATTGCGCGCCTTGTCCGGATAGGCGACATGGCCTTGCACACCGCGCACGGTCAGCGTCGCCGACAGGCTGCCGCGGCGGCCCACGCGCAGAAGATCCCCGAGCGTCGCGGTCGATGAGGGTTCACCGGTGATGCACCAGTCGATGCGCGTGCCGCGCTCTTCGAACGTGCGCGCGACGCGTCGCACGCCGTCGATCGCATCGCCCTCCTCGTCGGAGGTCAGCAGCAGCGCGAGCGTGCCGGTGTGGCCGGGATGCGCGGCGACGAAACGCTCGGCCGCGACGACGAACGCCGCGACGCCGCTCTTCATGTCCGCCGCGCCGCGACCGTAGAGCACACCGTCGCGGATCTCGGGTGCGAAGGGATCCGACGTCCACGCCTCGACCGGCCCGCTGGGCACCACGTCGGTGTGGCCGAGCAGCACCAGCACAGGCGCGCCCTGCCCGTGCGTGGCCCAGAGGTTGTCGACGTCGCCGTAGCGCAGCGACTCGATCGAAAACCCCGCGGCCTGCAGGCGCGCGGCGATCAGCGCCTGGCAGCCGGCATCGTCGGGTGTGATCGACTTGCGTGCGATCAGGTCGCGGGTGAGATCGAGGACGTCTGACATGGCAACTTCCCGAACTGTAGGCGCGCGCTCGCGCGCGAAAAGACGTTCCCGCAAAGCGCCCATCGCACGCAAGCGCGCTCCTACAGGGCGATGCCGCACACCATCTGCATCCGGCATGGAATGTCTACGGGGCGATCGCGCCGCCACGCCGTTCACTCGATGCCGAAGCGCTTCTTGAAGCCGTTGTCGCTGAAACCCTGGGTGATCGTGCCATCGTCGGTGACCACCAGCGGACGCCGGATCAGCTGCGGATACTCGCGCAACAGCAGCTTCCACTCCGCATCGCTGGCCGCGGCTTTCCGGTTGTCCGGCAGCTGGCGCCAGGTGGTTGAGGACTTGTTGACCATCGCCTCGAAACCACCGAGCTTGCCGGCCCAGTCGACCAGCATCTCCGGCGTCGGCTTGGCATCGCGGTAATCGACGAAGTTGTGCGCGACGTCGAAGCGGTCGAGCCACTTCGTCGCCTTCTTGCAGGTGTCGCAGTTCTTGAGGCCGTAGACGGTCGTCATGGGACATCCAGATGGTCTTGAAGCCGCGCCCGCTCGAGAGCGGGCAGTCAGGCCGCATTCGCCCGATGCCGGGCGGGACAGCTCAGTCGGCCAGGCCGCGCAGCAGGTCGTTGACGCTGGTCTTGCTGCGGGTCTTCTCGTCGACCTGCTTGACGATCACCGCGCAGTACAGCGAGTGCGAACCGTCCTTGGCCGGCAGCTGGCCGGACACCACCACGCTGCCCGGCGGCACGTAACCGTAGCTGACTTCGCCGGTCGCGCGGTTGTAGATGCGCGTCGACTGGCCGATGAAGACGCCCATGCCGATCACGCTGTGGTGGCCGACGACCACACCCTCGACGACCTCCGAGCGCGCCCCGATGAAGCAATGGTCTTCGATGATCGTCGGGCTGGCCTGCAGCGGCTCGAGCACGCCGCCGATACCAGCGCCGCCGGATAGGTGCACGTGCTTGCCGATCTGCGCGCAGGAGCCGACGGTCGCCCAGGTATCGACCATCGTGCCCTCGCCGACGTACGCCCCGATGTTGACGAAGCTCGGCATCAGCACGACGTCGCGTCCGAAATACGTGCCGCGGCGCACGGCCGCGCCCGGCACCACGCGCACGCCGGCGGCCTTGAACTTGGCTTCGTCGTAGCCCGCGAACCGCGGCTCGACCTTGTCCCAGAACGGCGCCGGCTGCGCGTCGACGACGGCCATGTCGTTGGTGCGGAAATACAGCAGCACCGCCTTCTTCAGCCACTCGTTGACCTGCCAGCCGCCGTTGCCGTTGGGCTGCGCGACGCGCAGCTCGCCCGATTCCAGGCCCTGCATCGCCTGCTCGACGGCCGGTTTGACGGCATCGCCGATCTCGGCAGCGGTCAATTCGGCGCGACGCGCGAACGCGTCTTCGATGGTGGTCTGCAGGGCGTCGGTCATGATGAGGCCATATCGTGCAAAAACGGGGCGCTATCGTGCCATGTCGCCATCGATCGAAGCGAGCAGGGCCGCGCGCAGCGCCTCCTGCGCGGCGGCGTCGAGCAGACCGCCGTCCCCGTCACTGAGCCGGAACACGTCTTCCACGCGTTCGCCGAAGGTCGCCACGCGCGCGTCGTGCACGCGCACGCCGTTGTCGCGGAGCACGTGCGCGACGTCGGCGAGCAGCCCGGGGCGGTCCGTACAGACCAGGCTGAAGACCGTATGCCGGCCGTCGGCGCTGGTATTGAACTCGATCTGCGGGGGCACGCGGAAATGCCGCAGGTGGCGTGGCTGCGCACGCCGGGCAGGACGCATCTCCAATGGCCCGGCCAGTGTTTCGGCAAGCCGGCGCTCGATCTCGCCGAGTTCCAGCGACTGGCGTGGATCCGCCGGCAGCACCTGGAACAGGTCGAAGATGGTGTGGCCCGGCCCATCGAGTGCGCGCGCCTGCTGGATCACCAGGCCCAGCCGGTCGAGCGTGATGACGATGGCCGAGAACAGCCCGTCGCGGTCCGGCGAATGCACGAACACCTCGAGCGCCTGGGCACCGGCCCGCAGGCGTCGCACCCGCGCCACCACCTCGCCGTCGACGCCGTCGCGCAAGGCCATCGCCTGCCAGACCACCTGGTCGGCGCGACCCCGCAGGAAGCTCTCCTGCGGAATCCGCGCGAACAGCGCGTCGGCCTCGATCTCGTCGATGCCGTGCGCCGAGAGCAGACCGCGCGCGCGATCACGCGATTCGACGATGCGTTCCGCGGCGGCGACCGGGTTTTCGAGTCCGCGGCGCAATGCGAGCCGCGTCGCGCTGCGCAGATCGGTCAGCAGCCGGTCCTTCCATGCGTTCCACAGCTTGGGCGAGGTACCGGCGATGTCGGCGCAGGTGAGCAGATACAGGTAGTCGAGGCGTTCGCGGTCCGCGACTTCGGTCGCGAAGCGGTGGATCACCGCCGGGTCGGAGATGTCGAGTTTCTGCGCACTCGTTGACATCAACAGGTGCCGGCGCACCAGCCATTCGACCAGAGCGGTGTCGGTCTCGCCCAGGCCGTGCCCCTCGCAGAACGCCCGTGCATCCACGGCACCGAGTTCGGAGTGATCGCCGCCCCGTCCCTTGGCGATGTCGTGGAACAGGCCCGCGAGCAGCAACAGTTCCGGTTTGCGCAGCTGCGGCCAGACCTCGTGCGCGGTGGAGAAGCGTTCGTCGGGCAGTTCTGAGGCGAACCCGGCGATGTTGCGCAGCACGGCGAGCGTGTGCTGGTCGACCGTGTACGCGTGGAACAGGTCGAACTGCATGCGACCGGTGACATTGGCGAACTCCGGAATCCACACCCCGAGCACACCGAGCCGCGCCATCCGCTCCAGACTGCGCACCGGCCCGGGGCCACGCAGCAGCGCCATGAACGCCTCGCGCAGAGCCATCGGCGCCTGCCGCCACGCCGGCAGGGCGTGCAGCGATTCGGCCAGCGCACGCGCAGTCTGCGAATGCAGGCCCCGCAGCGCCGGATGGTCGGCCCACACCGAGAACAGTTCGAACACGCGCGCGATGTCGCCGCCGGGCCAGACGTCGTCGCGCGCCACGAGATAGCCGCGCCGGGTGGCGAACTCGGCATCCAGCGGCAACAGCTCGCCCTCGCCTTCGATCTGCTCCTCGAAGCGCTGCAGCATGCGGTCGCTGATGCGCTGCACCACCGCCGCGCTGCGATAGAACTCCTGCATCATCGTCTCGACCAGACGGTTTCCACCGGACGGAGCCTCGTCGCCTCCGGACTGGTGCAGGCGCGCGGCCAAGGCCTTCTGGTGATCGAAACGCAGGCGTTCCTCGGCCTTGCCCGCCACCAGGTGCAGTCCGAAGCGCAGGCGAGACAGCGTCCGGCGTTCGCGCTCGAGTGTGGCGTGCTCGTCCACGCCCAGTTGGCCGAGTGCGATCAGCTCCTCGGTCCCGTAGACGCCGAGCACGCGCCGCGCCATCCAGCGCAGGTTCTGCACGTCGCGCAGGCCGCCGGGGCCATCCTTGATGTTCGGTTCCAGATTGTCGGCGGTGTCGCCGAAACGCGCATGGCGGCGCTCGAGTTCCTGGCGCTTGGCGTGAAAGAACGCCGCGGCCGCCCAGGCCCGTTCGTCGGCGATCGCGTCCATCAGCGCGCGGACCTCGGCCAGGTTGGCCAGCAGCGGCCGTGCTTCCAGCAATGCGGTGAGCACGGTCACGTCCGAGGCGGCGCGGGTGCACTCGTCGAAGCTGCGCACCGCGTGGCCGACCGGGAGCCCCAGATCCCACAGCAATGCGAGCATGCGGCTCAGCGCGTCGGCATGTGCGGCCTGGACGTCCGGCTCGCCGACCACGAGCAGGTCGATGTCGGAATGCGGGAACAGTTCACCGCGGCCGTACCCGCCCACCGCGAACAGCGCGAGCGCCGCCTCGCCGGGAATGCAGCGTGCCCAGGCCTTGCGCACCCAGCCGTCCACCGCATTGGCGCGCGCGGCAAGCAAGCGGTCGATCTCCTGGCCCGCGTCGAAGCCCTCGACGAGACGGGCATCGTGCGCTGCGAGTGCCTCGCGCGCCTCCGCCACCCACGCCGCGTCACCGCTGTCGGCGCCGGTGGCGGGCGTGGCGGCGCGCTCGCCCACGTCAGAGAAACGCGTCGTTGTCGTCGCCCGGGATCCGGGTGAGCACGTCGACACCGTTCGCAGTGACCGCGACGGTGTGCTCCCACTGCGCCGACAACTTGCGGTCCTTGGTGACCACGGTCCACCCGTCGGGCAGCACCTTCGTGTGACGGGCGCCCTCGTTGATCATCGGCTCGATCGTGAAGGTCATGCCCTCCTTCAACACCACGCCCGCGCCCGGCGTGCCGTAGTGCAACACCTGGGGTTCGTCGTGGTAGACCTTGCCGATGCCGTGGCCGCAGTATTCGCGCACCACGCTGAAACGCTGCTCCTCGGCATGCTTCTGGATGGCGTGGCCGATGTCGCCCAGGGTCGCGCCCGGACGCACCGCGCGGATGCCCTGCCACATCGCCTCGCGCGTCACCTCGACCAGTCGCCTGGCCATCACCGAGGGCGTGCCGACGAAATACATCCGGCTGGTGTCGCCGTGCCAGCCGTCCTTGATGACGGTGACGTCGATGTTGATGATGTCGCCGTCCTTGAGCACCTTCGCATCGCTCGGAATGCCGTGGCAGATGACGTTGTTGGCCGAAATGCAGGTCGTTTTGGGATAGCCCTTGTAGCCGACGTTGGCCGGGATCGCGCCCTGCACCCGCACGATGTGGTCGTGGCATATGCGGTCGAGTTCCTCGGTGGTCACGCCCGGCTTCACATGCGCGGCGACCACCTGCAGCACTTCGGCGGCCAGGCGGCCGGCCACGCGCATCTTCTCGATCTCGTCGGGCGTCTTGGTATGGATGCTCATGGGCGCATTATCGCGCAAACCGCCGATCGCACGCCCCTCGCCAGGGCGCGGCGGTCCGCCTCCCGGTGCCATCGTCCGGCCGGGTGGCCGTGGGCCTTCCGCCCTGCTACACTCCGCCGGCTGCGCAAGGTCCAGGCCTGCGCCGCCGCCCATGCCGGGCGCCACCGGCAAATCCACACCTGCTGCAACATCCCGTGCCGGGGTGCCTCGCGAGAGGTTCGGCCACGGCGGCGGCAGGGAGGCCCAACCCCGGAACCATCGTGTCGCTCCGTGCGGCGCATCCGCCCTACCCAACCATGGCGGCCGGTTCCCTGTCAGGAGTGTCTGCAATGCCCCAGATCACCATGCGCCAGATGCTGGAAGCCGGCGTCCATTTCGGCCACCAGACCCGTTACTGGAATCCCAAGATGTCGCCGTACATCTTCGGCGCCCGCGGCAAGATCCACATCATCAACCTCGAGAAGACGGTTCCGCTGTTCAACGACGCGATGAACTTCATCTCGGGCATCGCGCAGAAGCGCGGCATGATCCTGTTCATCGGCACCAAGCGCAGCGCGCGCGACGCGATCAAGGAAGAAGCCGAGCGCTGCGGCATGCCGTTCATGACCCAGCGCTGGCTCGGCGGCACGCTGACCAACTTCGCCACGGTGAAAAAGTCGGTGTCGCGCCTGAAGGAGCTGGAAGCGGCCGAGACCGACGGCACGTTCGACAAGCTGGTCAAGCACGAAGTGCTGGGCCTGCGCCGCGAGCGTGACAAGCTGGAAGCGTCGCTGGGCGGCATCAAGGAAATGAACCGCCTGCCCGACGCGCTGTTCGTCATCGACATCGGCCACGAAGACATTGCGATCAAGGAAGCCAAGAAGCTCGGCATTCCGGTCATCGCGGTGGTCGACACCAACTACGACCCGGCCCTGGTGGACTACGCGATCCCCGGCAACGACGATGCGATCCGCGCCGTGCAGCTGTATGCCGGTGCCGCCGCCGACGCCGTGCTCGAGGGCAAGGCAGCCGCGCCCAGCGCCGCGACCGTGCGCGAGGACGAGTTCAACGAGGCCGGCGAGAAGCAGGGCCGCGCCCCGCGTGGCAAGAAGACCGAAGACGCCGCGACCCCGGCCCCCGCGGCCGAGTAACCGCCGCGACATGCGGCCGCCCCATGCTGGGCGGCCGCTCGTCACGCTCCGCGAGGCGGAGCGTCGATTCCCCGACGGGCCCGACCCGTCCGACATCCCCAGAATTCAGAGGTCCGCAATGGAAATCACCGCATCCCTGGTCAAGGAACTGCGCGAGCGCACCGGCGCCGGCATGATGGAGTGCAAGAAGGCGCTCAGCGAAACCGCAGGCAACATCGACGCCGCTGCCGAAGCGCTGCGCAAGTCGGGGCTGGCCAAGGCCGACAAGAAGGCCGATCGCATCGCGGCCGAGGGTCGCATCGCGGCCGCCCAGAACGGCGGCACCGCCGTGCTGGTCGAGATCAACTCCGAGACCGACTTCGTCGCCAAGGACGACAACTTCCTGCGCTTCACCGACACCGTCGCGCAGACCGCCCTCGCCTCCGGCGTCGCCGACACGGATGCGCTGAAGACGGTCAAGGTCGAGTCGGGCGAGACGATCGAGGAAACCCGCGCGGCCGTGATCGCCAAGGTCGGCGAGAACGTGCAGGTGCGTCGCATGGTCCGGATCGAAAGCGAGCACAACGTGGCGGCCTACGTCCACGGCGGCCGCATCGGTGTGCTGCTCGAGCTCAAGGGCGGCGATGCCGACCTGGCCCGCGGCCTGGCGATGCACGTCGCCGCGATGAACCCGCCCTACAACAAGGCCGGTGACGTCCCGTCCGAGTTCGTCGAGAAGGAAAAGGAAATCGAGCTGGCCAAGATGTCCGAGAAGGACAAGAGCAAGCCGGCGGACATTCTCGAGAAGATCATCAGCGGCAAGATCAACAAGATCGTCAGCGAGGTCACGCTGTACGGCCAGCCCTACGTGCTCGACACCGACAAGACCGTCGAAGCCACGCTGAAGGCCGCCGGGGCCGAAGTGATCGGCTTCCAGCGCCTCGCCGTCGGCGAAGGCATCGAGAAGGTGGTCGAGGACTATGCGGCCGAAGTGATGAAGCAGGCCGGCCTGGCCTGAGACGCGTCACCGGCGCGCAAGCGCCGGTGAGTCGAGGAAGAGCACGCCCGTCGGGCGTGCTTTTTTTTTGGGCACGATGGCGAGCTGCCATGCTTGCAACGCCCTCGACGTCACGTCGCGGCGCCACGCCGCCCGGTTCGTCGTGTACTGCGAGCCCGGGCTGCATGTCAGATCCCGAGGGCTCCCTCCGGGCCGCCTGTGCCTGTTCGATTCTCCGCGGGCCTCGACGGTGCGATCGCTTGCACCGCGCGTGCTCCGCGTGAACCACCGCGAACCGAGGGCTGGAGCGCCAGCACCCGACGCAAAACGCCCCGGACCAGCCGGGGCGCTCCCTTACGCGGCTCGCGACCGCGCTATTCCAGATTGCGCACGCCGAGCTCGTCGAGCGCGTTGCGCATCAGCGCCGCGGCCTGCTCGCTGAGCTTCTCGTTATCGAGCGCATAGCTGATCGTCGCCTCGATCAGGCCGAGATGGGTTCCGCAATCGAAACGCGTGCCGCGGAACCGGTAGGCGTGCACCGGCTTTTCCTCGAGCAAGGCCGCGATCGCATCGGTGAGCTGGATCTCGCCGCCGGCGCCCGGGGCGGTGTCCTCGAGCAGCGGGAAGATCCGGCCATCCAGCACATACCGGCCCACCACGGCCAGCGTACTCGGAGCGTCCTCCGGCCTGGGCTTTTCCACCATCGAGCGGATCCGGCCATGGCGGCCTTCGAATGGGTCGGTCGCGACGATACCGTAACTGGCGGTCTTCTCGGCCGGCACGTCCTGCACCGCGATCATGCTGGCGCCGGTCGCCGCATGCGCGTCCGCCATCTGCTTGAGCGCACCGTCGCCATTCCGGTTCCACAGCAGATCGTCGGGCAGCATCACCGCGAACGGCTCGTCGCCGACCACCGGTCGTGCGCACAGCACGGCATGTCCGAGCCCACGCGCCTCGGGCTGGGTCACGAAGATGGCGCGCACACCCTCCGGCAAGGGGCGGCGGATCTTCTCCAGCAGCTCGTGCTTGCCGGCCGCCTCGAGCCGGTCCTCCAGCTCGTAGGCCTTGTCGAAGTAGTCGCCGATCGCGTGCTTGTGCCGGTTGGTGACGAAGATCAGCGTGTCGCAGCCGGCCTCGATCGCTTCGTCGACCGCGTACTGGATCAACGGGCGGTCGACGATCGGCAACATTTCCTTCGGAACGGTCTTGGTCGCGGGCAGGAAGCGTGTGCCGAGGCCGGCGACCGGGAAGACCGCCTTTCTGATCCGTTGACTCATGGATGTCTCGCGTGTCGGGGAGGGAACGCGACGATATTCGCCGTCGCCTCACGCGAAGGTGATGCCTGAAGGGGCACGAACTCGGGAACGGCATCCCGCAGAGCGCCGGCAATGAGCTCGAGATCGTAGCTCTGGACACCGTCGCTCAGACGTCCCAATGCCGCCGAGAGGCGCTCCCCGTGAACGGGCCGGGCCTCGGCCTGGAGGATCTTGGGGTGGACCGTCGGGCGATAGCGCTCCTCGGCATGGAACAGGGTCTCGTGCAGTTTTTCGCCCGGGCGCAGGCCCGAGTAGATGATCGCGATGTCGCGTTCGGGCTGCTTGCCGCCCAGACGGATCATCTGCTCCGCGAGCAGACGGATCGACACCGGCTCGCCCATGTCGAGGGTGTAGATCGCTTGCGGAGCACCAAGCGACACCGACTGCATGATCAGCTGGCAGGCCTCGGGGATGGTCATGAAGTACCGGGTGACATCGGGATCGGTGACCGTCACCGGCCCGCCGCGCCGGATCTGCTCGCGGAACAGCGGCACCACGCTGCCGGCCGAATCGAGCACATTGCCGAACCGTACGGTGATGAAGTGCGTCTCCTCGCTGCCGGCGAGATCCTGGCAGATCATTTCGGCCAGACGTTTGGTGGCGCCGAGCACATTGACCGGATCGACGGCCTTGTCGGTGGAGATCAGCACGAACGTGCCCACCCTGGCCGCGATCGCGGCGCGCGCGACGGTGCGGGTCGCCAGTACGTTGTTGCGCACGCCCTCGCGCAGCTGATGCTGCAGCACCGGCACCTGCTTGTAGGCCGCGGCATGGAACACCGCCTCGGGCGCGGCCAGACGCATGGCGTGCGCGATCACCGCCGGATCTCCGCAATCGCCGAGGACCGGTGCGAGTTCGACATGCGGGAAATCCCGCCTGAGTTCGTTCTCGATGCGGGTCAGGGCCAGCTCGTCCATCTCCAGCAACGCGATCTGGGCAGCGCCGTGGCGTGCGCACTGCCGGCAGAGTTCCGAGCCGATCGAACCACCTGCGCCGGTCACCAGGACGCTGCGGCCGCGCAGCCAGCTGCGGATCGCCTTCCAGTCCGGCGTGACCGGCTTGCGCCCGAGGAGGTCCTCGATCGCCACCTCCTTGAGCTCGCCGGGAAGCGAACGGCCCTCGAGCAGATCGTCGAGGCGCGGCACGGTCCGGAACGGCAGGCCGGTCCGCTCGCATGCCGCGACGACCCGGCGCATCGCGGGCGCATCGGCGGACGGCATCGCGATGACCAGCAGCTTGGTCGCGGTCTCGGAGGCGATCAGCTCGACCTCGTCGACCCGTCCGAGCACCGGCACCCCCTGAAGCTGACTGCCGCGCAGCTTCGGGGCATCGTCGAGAAAGCCGACGGGATCGTAAGCGCCGGTGCGGCGCAGGTCACGGACCAGGGTTTCACCCGCTTGTCCCGCACCGAGGATCAGCACGCGCACTGCCGCGCGGTCCATGCGCAGGCTGCCGTGGTCCTTCCACGCGCGATACAACAGGCGCGGCATGCCGAGCATCGCGGCCAGCAGCAGCGGATAGGCGATCAGCACCGTGCGCGGCACGAGTGCCAGCCGGTTGTAGACGAACAGCACCAGCAGGATCGACAACAGTCCGAGGACGGACGCCTTGACGATGTTCATCAGGTCCGGAACGCTCGCGAAGCGCCAGACGCCGCGGTAGAGCCCGACCCGCCAGAAAATCAGCCCCTGGACGGCGAGGATCAGGACAACCTCGACGGACAGCGGCGAGAAGACCGGCGCCTGCTCCATCACCGAATGACGGAACTGGTGCAGGCCGATCCAGCACAACCAGACCATGGCGAGGTCGTGCGCGATCACCGCGATGCGGGGCCCCAGGACGCCCAGCCGGGATCTCAGGTCAGTCATCGAGCCTCTTCCGTGAGGGCGGCGTCCGGCGATCCAGCCGGACGCGGAGTACGAGCCATGTGGCAGCAGTCAGCAGATACCACGTGGCCACGGCTCCAAAAATAGGCGCAGGCGCCTGTCTGCCCAGTATGGCGAGTAATCCCACTGCAACAAAGGTCCACGCCGCGTAGCCGAGAGTTGCGGCCATATGCGACGCCCCGTGCTGCACGAGGCGCTGATAGACATGCTGCACGTGCGGCATCCACCAGCGTTCGCCGCGAAGCATGCGCGCCCCAAGTGTCAACGCTGCGTCAATCATGAATGCGGAAACCGGGAGCAGCAACAGAAGCGTCGCCGGCGCTGCATCAGGGGCTGGCAAGGACGCGAACAGGCAGGCGATCAGGAATCCGAGGGCGCCGCTTCCGACATCGCCGAGGAAGATCCGTGCGCGCGGCGTATTGAACGGCAGGAACCCGGCACAGGCAGCAAGAACGGCGAGTGGAAGCACATGACCGGAAAGCAGCCCACAGGCGATCGCGACGAGCATCGCCTGGGTGGTGGCCAGGCCGTCGATCCCGTCCATGAAGTTCCAGACATTGACCAGGCCGACCGCCAGCACGCATATGCACAGGCACCACCACAACGGTTGCCCTGCCCAGGCCATGCCCGCCGCCAGCGTCGCGGCCGCCGTCGCGTGGATGCCGAGGCGCAGCCAGGGCGAGAGCGACCGGTGATCGTCCACCCACCCGATCCCGGCGACCATGACGAAGCCAACCGCCGCGGCCAGCCACATCGCGCCGAAGGACCCGGCCCAGGCCAGCCAGAGGAGGACGGGGAGCACGGCCGCGACGATCGCGATGCCGCCGCCGCGCGGCGTCGCGTGCACGTGACTGCGGCGCTCGCCCGGCAGGTCGACCAGCCGTCGTCGCAGTGCATATCGCCGGGCCAGCCACGTGCCGACAAGCGCAGTGACGAAGATCGTCGCGCAGACGGGCGCGAGAACGGAGGCCTGCACTCAGACCACGGCATAGTTCAGGAGCGGCTTGATGGTGCCCCACTCCTTGCAGCTCGGGCACTGCCAATGGTGGCTGCGCGCGCCGAAGCCGCACTGCTTGCAGCGATAGCTGGGATTGCGCACCAGCAGCTGTTCGGTGATCAGCCGCAGCTCCTGCAGCGTGCCGGCGTGGTCCACGCCGTCGGCGAGCGTGAGATCGATCAGGGCGGCCTCGCCTCGGACCGAGGGCCGGTCCTTCAACTGGCGGGCCAGATAGGTCCGCGCCGCGCGGACGCCTTCGTCCTGTTCGACCAGCCGTGCCAGCGCCAGGACCGGGGCGACGCCCGGGTAGTGCTCGGTCATCTGCGAGAGGAAATTGCGCGCGCCCGGCATGTCGCCGACACGCTCGTAGGCGGCCAGCAGGGGCGCCAGCAGTTCGGGCAGGAAGTCCGGATCATGACGGGCCGCGCGCTCGAACGCCCGGATCGCCGCAGCATCGTTGCCGGCGTCGCTCTCGATCCGGCCCTCGAGCATGCCGGCGCGGACCGAACCCGAATCGGCGGCATAGGCCCTCGCCACCGCCGCGCGCGCGCCGTCGGCGTCGCCCGCCGACCGCAGGCGATCGGCCAGTTCGCATTCGAACTGGGCGATGAGCTTGCCCATCGGTTCGCCGGTGACGGTCTCGTACCGGATAGCGTTCTCGATCGCCTTGGCCCAGTCGCGTTCGGCCTGGTAGATCCCGATGAGGTGCCGCAGCGCCTGTGGCGCGCGCTGGTCGATCCGTGCCAGATCGCTGAAGACGGTCTCGGCACGGTCCAGCAGGCCCGACTTCATGTAGTCCTCGCCGAGGGCGAGCAATGCCTGGACCTTCTGCGCATCGTTGAGATCGGAGCGTTGAACGAGCCCCTGATGGAGCCGGATCGCCCGGTCCACCTCGCCGCGACGGCGGAACAGGTGGCCCAGCGCGACCTGCGTTTCGAAGGTGTCCTTGTCCAGTTCCGCGATGTGCAGGAACAGTTCGATCGCCTTGTCCGGCTGCTCGTTGAGCAGGTAGTTCAGACCACGGAAGTAGGTGGTCGACAGTCGGCTGACCTGGGTATCGCTATGGCGCTCGCCACCGCGGCGCCCGATCACCCAGCCGCTCAACGCCGCGATCGGCAACAGCAGGAAGAACCAGAACCATTCGGTCACAAACGCCATTGGACACATGCTCCGTCATGAGGCAGGCACGCCGCGCGATACGGCACGACACGGGGGCGCCGTAATACTAGGCCTGCGGCCCCGACGGGCCATCGACGATCCTACCCGTTCGGGGATCGGGCACGCCAACCGGATGGCGGCATGCGGAATTCGTGCACCGGCGCGGTCGCCGGCGCGGTCAATCTTCAGCCGGCAAGGGATGCACGTTGCTGACCCGGTCACGGAGTTCCTTGCCCGGCTTGAAATGCGGCACGTGCTTGCCGGGCAGTGCAACCGCTTCGCCGGTCTTGGGATTCCGGCCTGTGCGCGGCGGGCGGAAGTGCAGCGAGAAACTGCCGAAGCCGCGGACCTCGATCCTGTCGCCCGATGCCAGGGCGCTGCCCATCATCTCGAGCATGGCCTTGACCGCCAGGTCGACGTCCTCGCCCTTGAGGTGGGCCTGCCGCTGCGTGAGCAGTTCGATGAGTTCCGACTTGGTCATGTCTCTTCTTGAAAATGCGAAAGCGCCGGCCCGGGACTGGCCCGGGCCGGCGCTCCAGAGGCTTATTCGCCCTTGCTGCCCAGCTGCTCGCGCAGCAGCGCGCCCAGCTTGGTGGTGCCGCTCGACGCGTCCGACGACTGCTTGTTGTACTCGGCCAGGGTCTCGGCGGTTTCCGCCTCGTCCTTCGCCTTGATCGACAGCTGCAGTACGCGGGTCTTGCGGTCGACGCCGAAGTACTTGGCTTCGATCTCCTGACCGACCTTCAGGTGCTGGCTGGCGTCGTCGATGCGCTGGTCGCTGATGTCGCGCGCCTGCACATAGCCTTCCACGCCGTCACCCAAATCGATCACGGCGCCCTTGGCGTCCACTTCCTTCACGGTGCCGGTGACCTTGGAACCGCGCGGCGTGTTGCCCATGAACTGGCCCATCGGGTCCTGCTCGAGCTGCTTGACGCCCAGCGAGATGCGCTCGCGCTCCGGATCGACCGCCAGCACGACGGCCTCGACGGTGTCGCCCTTCTTGAAGTTGCGGGCCACGTCTTCGCCGGTGGAGTTCCACGCGATGTCCGACAGGTGGATCAGGCCGTCGATACCGCCGTCCAGGCCGATGAAGATGCCGAAGTCGGTGATCGACTTGATCTGGCCGTCGACCTTGTCGCCCTTCTTGTGGATGGCCGCGAAGGTCTCCCACGGGTTCGAGGTGACCTGCTTGATGCCGAGCGAGATGCGGCGACGCTCCTCGTCGACGTCGAGCACCATGACCTCGAGCTCGTCACCGACCTGCACCACCTTGGACGGGTTGACGTTCTTGTTGGTCCAGTCCATCTCGGACACGTGCACCAGGCCTTCGACGCCGGGCTCGATCTCGACGAACGCGCCGTAATCGGTGACGTTGGAGACCTTGCCGAACACGCGCGTGTTGGACGGATAGCGGCGGGCGATGTTGTCCCACGGATCCTCGCCCAGCTGCTTCAGGCCGAGGCTGACGCGGTTGCGCTCGCGGTCGTACTTGAGCACGCGGACTTCGAGCTCCTGGCCCACTTCCACGACTTCGGACGGATGGCGCACGCGCTTCCAGGCCATGTCGGTGATGTGCAGCAGGCCGTCGATGCCGCCGAGGTCCACGAACGCGCCGTAGTCGGTGAGGTTCTTGACGACGCCCTTAAGCACCGCGCCCTCGACCAGCTTCTCCATCAGCTGCTCGCGTTCTTCCGAGTGCTCGCTCTCGACGACCGCGCGGCGCGAGACGACGACGTTGTTGCGCTTGCGGTCCAGCTTGATCAGCTTGAACTCGAGTTCCTTGCCCTCGAGGTAGACCGGGTCACGGACCGGACGCACGTCGACCAGCGAGCCCGGCAGGAATGCGCGGACGTCCTTGATGTCGACGGTGAAGCCGCCCTTGACCTTGCCACTGATGCGGCCGGTGATGGTCTCGTTCTTCTCGAGCGCTTCCTCGAGCTCGTCCCACACCATGGCGCGCTTGGCCTTCTCGCGCGACAGCACGGTTTCGCCGAAGCCGTTTTCGAGCGAGTCCAGCGCCACCTTGACGGTGTCGCCTTCCGCGACGTCGATCTCGCCGGCCTCGTTACGGAACTGTTCGATCGGCACGATGCCTTCGGACTTCAGGCCGGCGTTGATCACGACGACGTCGGTACGCACCTGCACCACGATGCCGGTGACGATGGCACCGGGCTTGAGCTTGGACAGGTTGTTCTGGCTGGCTTCGAACAGTTCTGCGAATGATTCGGTCATTGGTAAATACCTGGTTTGATCAGACCGCCGGGCGAGCGCGAACTCGATGCCGGGGTCCACCCGTTGATCGGCCGTCGCGGGATTGCATGGCCGTGAGTGTTGGTGGATTGACGGACACCGGCCGCCACGCCTGCGCGCGGGGCCGGAACTGTGGAGCGGTACGGCGGTACTTCTGTTGAAGCGGCGACTCGTCTGCGTCTGCGATGGCCTGCAGCCGTCCGCCCGGGCCGGGCTGCAACGCCGGACCCGCGGGACTTTCAGTCCATGCGGGCAGGCAGCAGTGCCAACACCTGCGCGACGACCGTTTCGATGCCGAGACCGGTGGTGTCGATGCGCACGGCTTCCTCGGCCGGGCGCAATGGCGCCACCGCGCGATTCGCATCGCGGGCGTCACGCGCGAGAATCTCGCGCAGCAGACCGTCCATTGTCACCGAAACCCCTTTGTTCTTCAACTGCTTATAGCGACGCTCGGCACGTTCCTCCGCGCTCGCGGTCAGGAAGACCTTCCAGCGGGCATCCGGGAAGATCACCGTGCCCATGTCGCGCCCGTCCGCCACCAGGCCGGGCGCGCGGCGGAAGGCCCGCTGCCGGTCCTTCAGCGCGGCCCGCACCTCCGGAATCGCGGCGATCGCCGAGGCTGCGGCGCCCGCGGTCTCGGTCCGCAGTTCGTCGGTCGCGTCGTGACCGTTGACGATCACCCGCGGCTCGCCCGCCGGGTCGTCCCGGAACGCGATCGTGGTGTCGAAGGTGCAGCGCACCAGCGCGGCGGCGTCACCGAGATCGAGATCGGCCCAGCCCGCGGCGACCCCCACGGCCCGGTAGAGCGCGCCGGAATCGAGATAATGCCAGCCCAGACGCAGGGCGACCGCACGGCTGATCGTGCCCTTGCCCGAGCCGGAAGGCCCGTCGATCGTCAACACCGGCGCGTCGGCCGTCATGCAGCTCTCCTCTTGCGCGCGGGTCGTTCGCCCAAGCGCTTGAATTTCGTGGAAATCAGACGTTAGAATAGCCGGCTTCGCGTCCGTATCCCATCCCAGAGGTTTGTCATGAAGGTCCTGTCGTCCCTGAAGTCGGCGAAGACCCGCCACCGCGATTGCAAGGTTGTGCGTCGCCGCGGCAAGGTCTTCGTGATCTGCAAGTCCAATCCGCGATTCAAGGCGCGCCAGCGCTAATCGCGACGCCGCCGCATCGCGGCAGGCAGCGACGGGGGCCGCAGCGATGCGGCCTTTTTCGTGTCCGCCGCCGCGGCGCGGGCGCCGGGTTTCTGCTAAATAGGCAGGCGCGGTGCGGTCTTCGCCCGCCTGTCCGTCGCACCCTACCGGAGCTCTGCCATGACGCGTTCGATCGTCTCTGTCCTCGTCGCGACCGCCCTCGGCGGCGCGTTGCTGTCCGCCGCGCCGCCCGCAGCCGCGGATACCCTGCTCGTGGATCGTGCCCGCCAACCGGCGGCCGTGGCGGTGCCGGCGCGCGGCATGAGCATGGCGGAGGTCGAAGCGCGATTCGGCGCGCCCAGCGAGCGGCTCGATCCGCGCGGCGGCCAGAAGCGGCAGTGGCCGACGATCCACCGCTGGGTGTATCCCAGCTTCACGGTGTACTTCGAGCGCAACAAGGTCATCGATACGGTCGCCAACCGGGCCACTGCGGCCGAGGTCGGCCCGAAGCCGGCGATCCGCTGAGTCCATGAATCCATCCGTTTGGCGTTTCCCCGCGGAGTGGGAGCCCCAGTCCGCGGTCCTCATCGCGTGGCCGACCGAGGACACCGACTGGGCCGCGCGCCTGGGCGAGGTCGAAGACACCTACATCGCGCTCGTCGCCGCCATCACCCGCTTCCAGCCGGTGGTGATCTGCGTGCCGGACGAGGACGTGCAGAGTTATGCCTTCGTGCGCCTGGCCTCGAACCGCATCGACATGGATCGCGTGCAGTTCGTCGAGGCCGAGTACGACGACACCTGGCTGCGCGACTCCGGGCCGATCTCGCTGCGACGCGAGGGCGGCTTCCGGCTCAATGATTTCCGCTTCACCGGCTGGGGCGGCAAGTTCGACGCGAGCCGCGACGACCGGCTGGTCGGCCATCTGCACGGCGCCTGTGTGTTCGCCGCGTCTGCCGAACGCCGTGAGATCAACTTCGCACTCGAGGGCGGTGCGATCGAGACCGATGGCGCCGGCACGTTGCTGACCACCTGGCGCTGCCTGCACGAACGACACCCTGACGTCGCACGCGAAACGCTGACCGCGCAGCTGTCGGACTGGCTCGCGCAGGACCGCGTGTTGTGGCTCGACCACGGCTATCTCGAAGGCGACGACACGGACGCGCACATCGACACCCTCGCCCGCTTCGCGCCGGACGATGCCATCGTGTTCCAGGCCTGCGACGACCCGGCCGACCCGCACCACGTCGAGCTCCGGGCGATGGCCGAGGAGATCGCCGCGCTGCGCACGCATGACGGACGGCCCTACCGCCTGTTCCCGCTGCCCTGGCCGCAGCCGGTTCTCGACGCCGGCCGCCGGCTCGCCGCCAGCTATGCCAATTACCTGGTCATCAACGGTGCAGTGCTGGTGCCGGCCTACGGCGACCCGGCCGATGATGCGGCGGCGGCCGTGCTCGCGCAGGCGCATCCGGGACGCGAGATCGTCCAGGTGCCCTGCCGGCCGCTGATCTGGCAGAACGGCAGCCTGCACTGCATCACGATGCAGTTGCCGGACGGTCTGCTGCGCGCCCGTCCGGGCTGATGCCATCAAGCGGCGCGAAGTCTGCGCTGCAGGCTCCGCGGTCACGGACCGGGTATCCGACCCGGCCCCGCCGCGCCTATGGCGGAAAGCGCCCTGGTCGCGGGGCCCGACGCCGCCCACGATGGAAACCGTGCACACGCCTCGCGCATCCATCGTCGCGTTTATCTGCCCGCACGTGACACCGCGTTAGCATTGTCGCCATCCCCCGAGGGTCCGAAGCCATGTCCCGCAAGACCACGCTGCCCGTCGCGTTGATCCAGGAGCGCGCCATCATCGACCGCGGCGCGGACAACGCCGACGCCAACCTGGCGGTCATCGAAACGCGTGTGGCGGAGGCGGCTGCGCAGGGCGCCAGGCTGGTGCTGCTGCAGGAGCTGCACAACGGCGCGTACTTCTGCCAGGAAGAGAATGTCGACGCGTTCGATCTGGCCGAACCGATTCCGGGACCGAGCACCGAACGCCTGGGCATGCTGGCCAGGAAGCACGGCATCGTCGTGGTCAGCTCGCTGTTCGAGCGCCGAGCGGCCGGGCTGTACCACAACACCGGCGTGGTGTTCGACGCCGACGGCAGCCTCGCGGGCAAGTACCGCAAGATGCATATTCCGGACGATCCGGGCTTCTACGAGAAGTTCTACTTCACCCCGGGCGACATCGGCTTCAAGCCGATCGACACATCGGTGGGCCGCCTCGGTCTGCTGGTCTGCTGGGACCAGTGGTACCCCGAAGCCGCACGCCTGATGGCTCTGGCCGGTGCGGACCTGCTGCTGTATCCCACGGCGATCGGCTGGGATCCGACCGACGACACGGCCGAGCAGACCCGTCAGCGCGACGCCTGGATCCTCAGCCACCGCGGGCATGCGGTCGCCAACGGATTGCCGGTGCTGAGCTGCAACCGTGTCGGCCACGAACCTTCGCCACTCGGCGCCGCCGGCATCGACTTCTGGGGCAACAGCCACGTGCTCGGGCCCCAGGGCGAGTTCCTGGCCGAGGCAGGCGGCGATCCGACATTGCTGACCTGCGAGGTCGATCTGGGCCGCAGCGAGCACGTGCGCCGGATCTGGCCGTTCCTGCGCGACCGGCGCATCGACGCCTACGGCGACCTGCTCAAGCGCTACATCGACTGAGCCCATGCAGGTCGAACTCCGCGACGCCGTCGACGCCGATTTCGACGCCATCACCGCGCTCTACGCCCGCGAGGTCGCGGGCGGCGTGGCCACCTACGAGTACGACGCCCCCGACGCCGCCGAGATGCGACGTCGCTGGATGGCGCTGCGCGCGGCCGGGTATCCGTACATCGTCGCGCTTCGCGACGGCGCATTCGCCGGCTATGCGTACGCCAGCACCTTCCGGGCGCGCATCGGCTATCGCTTCACGGTCGAGAGCTCGGTCTACGTCGAGCACGCGCAGCACGGACACGGCATCGGCCGACAGCTGATGGCACGCTTGATCGAGCTGTGCGCACGACGTGGCGACCGGCAGATGATGGCGGTGATCGGCCCGCCGCAGGATGGTCCCTCGGTGCGCTTCCACGAGCGGCTCGGTTTCCGGATCGTCGGTGTGCTGCCCGGCTCCGGACGCAAGCACGGACGGTGGCTCGACACCATTTTCATGCAGCGCGCGCTCGGTGACGGCGCCGCCTCTCCACCCGCGGACGAATGATTCGATGACCGAACCGATGCCCGGCGCGACGACGCCAGACGGCGCCACGACCTGGCGCTCGCAGCCCCACGCGATCGTCGAACGCGACGGCGTGCGCTATACCCTGCTCGGCACCGCGCACATCTCGCGGGTGAGCGTGGAGGCGGTCGAGGATGCGATCGGCAGCGGCGCCTTCGATGCGGTCGCGGTGGAACTCGATGCGCAGCGCCTGCAGGCGATCAGCGATCCGGACGCACTGGCGAAGCTCAATCTGGTCGACGTCATCCGCAAGGGACGCGTCGCCTTGTTCGCGGCCAACCTGGCGCTGTCGGCCTACCAGCGCCGACTGGCCGAGCAGCTCGGCATCGAGCCCGGCGCCGAACTCAAACGCGCGGTATCGCTGGCGGGCGAACGCGGCCTGCCCGTCGCGCTGATCGATCGCGATGTCGGCCTGACCTTCAAACGCGCCTCGCGCCAGCTCGGCTTCTTCGGGCGGATGAAGTTGATGGGCAGCCTGCTCGCCGGTCTGCTCGCGTCCGACGAGCTGGGCGAGGACGAGATCGAGAACCTCAAGCAGGGCGACATGCTGGAGTCGAGCTTCGGCGAGTTCGCGAAATCCAGTCCACAGCTCTACGAGACCGTGATCGCCGAACGCGACCGCTACATGGCGGCGCGGCTGCGTGAAAGCGCCGGGCAGGCGCGCGAGGTGCTTGCGGTCGTCGGCGCCGGTCATCTGGCCGGGCTCGCCCGGCATCTGGCTGACGACGGCCAGCCCCCCGGGCAGACGCGGACCGAACTCGAGCATGCGCCGCCCGGCCGCAGCCTGCGCTGGGTCATGACCGTGATCACCCTGCTGATTCTGGCGATGATCGGCTGGGGCTACTACCAGGGCGGCGCCGAGCTCGGCCGCCAGCTGGTCAAGGAATGGGTGCTGATCACCGCCGGCTTCGCCGCGCTCGGTGCGCTGGCCGCCCTTGCCCACCCGCTCGGCATCCTCGCCGCCGCGATCGCCGCACCGCTCAAGCCGATCCGTCCGCCTGGCGTGTCACCCGGCCTGTTCAGCGCACTGGTGGAGGCGCAGGTGCGCAAGCCGGCCTATGGCCACTTTCTCGCGCTGCGCGACGACGCGGGCACATTGCGTGGCTGGTACCGCAACCGGGTCTCGCGGACCATTCTCAACTTCATGCTGACCAACATCGGCTCGAGCATCGGCGTCTGGGTCGCCGGCCTGCGCATTGCGGGCAAGGTCTTCAGCTGATCGCAGCGCCCGGCTGATCGCAGCGGGTTCCTGGATGCGGGACGGGCCGCGAGCGGCCCGTCTCGGAGCGGCATCGACACCGGGCGGATGCGCGCGATTGCGGTTGCGCCGAGCGCCGTATTTCGCGCTCGCCCGCAGTGTTTCTCAGCCTGCATCCACCGCCGGCGCCATCTGCCGGGCACCGCGCGCACGCCGGATCAGCCGTGCGCTGCCATGCCGCAGGTCGTCGAGGATGGCGTAGATCGTCGGCAGGAACAGCAGGCTGACCACGGTCGAGAACGCCAGCCCGCCGGCCACCGCGCGCGCCATCGGCGAGTAGGCCAGGCCGCCGAGCACCACCGTGTCGCTCAGCGAGATCGGAATCATGGCCAGGATCGCGGTGCCCATCGTCATCAGGATCGGGCGCAGACGCTCGCGGCTGCCTTCGACCAGCGCATCGAGCCTCGGCATGCCGCGCCGCCTGAGATTGTTGATGTGCTCGACCATGATGATTCCGTTGTTCACCACCACGCCCATCAGGACGAGGATGCCGATGAAGGCCATCACCGTGAACGCCGTGCCGGTGAGCCAGAACAGCCAGAACACGCCGAAGATCGAGAACACCACGCAGCTCATGATCGCAGCGGGGAACAGCAGCGACTCGAACACCGCCGCCATCACCACGTAGATCATCACCAGCGCGATGACGAAGTTGAAGAGCATCTGCCGCACCGCGGCCGAGTCGTCCTCGAACCCGCTGCCGGCGAAGCTGTAGCCGTAACCGGGCGGGAAGACCACGTTGTCGAGCGTGGCCTCGATCGCCTTGCGCGCATCGGGCATCGTCGCCTCGCCGGCGAGGTTGGCCTGCAGGGTCAGCGAGGTCTGGCGATTGAAGCGGGTGATGCGGCTCGCGGAGGGTTCGACGCTCATGTCGACCAGGCTGGTCAGCGGTACGCTGCGGCCGTCCGGCGAACGCACCATGAAGCTGGCGATGTCGCCCTCGTTGAACTGTTCGGCCCCGGCGAAACGCACCCACACCGGCACCTCGTCGTCGCCGCGGCGGAACTCGCGCAACTGCGAGCCGCGCAGTGCGAGCCCGATGAAGTTCGACACCTGCTCGGCACTGAAGCCGAACGCGGCTGCGCGGTCCCGGTCCACCCGGATGGTGAGTTCCTGGTTCTGATCGCCCGCATCGACGCGCACATCGCGCAGGGACGGGTTGGCCGAAAGCAGAGGCAGCACGCCGTCGGCCAGCTCGCGCAGCACCTGGCTCGAATCTCCGATCAGCTGCACCTGCACGCCGCCGCCACCGCCCCCCCCACCCTGGCCGCCACCGCTGTCGATGCCGATCTTGGCGCGCGCCGATTTCGGCAAGGCCTTGCTGATCGCCTCGCTCAGGGGGCGGGTATCGCCGACGTCGTCGTTGAAGGTCACGATCGTGGCCGAATCACCACCCTCGCCGAACCACGAGTAGAGCTGCTTGATGCGGAACTCCTCACGGCGCGCGTCGAGGAAGGCTTCCACCCGGGCCACCTCGTCCGAGCGCTGCCGCAGGTTGTAGCTGCCGTTCCACTCGTAGAAGACGTTGATCTCCTTGCTGCCGCCGCCACCGCCGAACATGTCGAACTTCATCTGGGTGGGCGGCACCAGGCTGGCCGCTGCCAGCACGCCGATCCCGACGAGCGTCCACCCGCGATGCTGCAGCGACCAGCGCAGCACGCGCGCGTAGGCACGCTGCAGACGCGGGATCAGGCCGGTGGGGCTGGCGACCGCAGGGGGGGTCTTCATGCGCGCCGACATCATCGGGATCAGGCTCACCGCGACCAGCCACGATGCCAGCAGGGACACCGAGATGGTGATCGCGAGCTGCGACATGAAGATGCTGATGTTGTTGGTCTCGCCCAGCAGGTTGGGCACGAACACGATGCAATGGCTCAGCGTGCCTGCCGACAGCGCGATCGCCACGTTGCGCGTGCCCACCACCGACGCCAGCCACGGCTGGTCGGGCATGCGCTCGCGCTCCTGGTAGATGCTCTCCACCACGACCACGGCGTTGTCCACCAGCATTCCCACCGCCAGCAGCAGGCCCATCAGCGACAGCACGTTGAGGGTGACGCCGAAGAAGTGCATGAAGCCGAGCGTGATGATGAAGCAGATCGGAATCGCCAGCGTCACCATCAGCGTCGAGGGCCAGTGGCGCAGGAAGAAATAGAGCACGATTAGCGACAGGACGAGTCCGATCGCCCCGGCTTCCACCAGCTCCAACAGCGAGGAGGTGACCTCGTCGCCCATGTTCTGGATCACCTTGAGATCCACACCTTCGAGACCGGGCTCGTCACGCGCGGCCTCGACCTCGGCGAGCACGCTGCGCGACACCTCGACGAGGTTCGCGTCGCGTTCCTTGTAGATGTCCAGGCCCACGGCCGCGCGTCCGTCGAGGCGGCGTCCGTAGTCCATGCGCTGCGGCTTGAAGCGCACGTCCGCGATGTCGCCCAGCCGCAGGCCCTGCTGGTTGATGACCAGCTCGCGCAGTTCCTGCAGGTCGCCGACCTCGCCGACGGGCTGCACGCGGAGCCGCTGGCCACCGTCGAGAATCTGTCCCGCCGAGACCGAGAAATTGAGCGCGCGCAGGCGCGTCGCCAGCTCGTTGAGCTCGATCCCGTGCGCGGTCAGGCGATCGGGATCGACCGCGATCTCGACCTCGTTCGGCGGCGCGCCGCTGATCTCCACCCGTGCCACGCCCGGCACCCGCTCGAGCCGACGCTTGAGCTGGCGGTCGATCATTTCGTAGCTGCCGCTCAGGTCGACATTGGCCGCCAGACGGATGCGCAGCACGGCCTGGTCGCCGCTCGACCACTTGAAGACGAAGTAGCGGCGGAAATCGTCCGGCAGCTCGCTGCGGATGGCGTCGATGCGCTCGCGCGCCTCGGATGCGCCGATGGCGATGTCGCGGTCCCAGTCACTGAACTCCATGAAGACGTTCGCGCCTTCGGGTGTCGCCTGCCCGCGCATGCGCTTGATGCCGCTCATGGTGGCCAGTGCTTCTTCAGCCGGCCGCAACAGGTTCTGCTCGGCCTCGCCGGGCGTGGCGCCCGCGTACGGGAGCTGTACGAACAGGAACGGCGCGGTGATGTCGGGCAGCGCCTCGAGGGGCAGACGAACCGAGGCGATCAGCCCGACCACCACCATCGATACGAAGCACATGATGGTGGTGACCGGACGACGCAGGCTGAGCTCGACGATGCTCATGACGCGACCGCCTCCAGGTCCGCGGCGGATCCGAGGCGTGCGCGCCGGCCGCGTTCGGCGTACTCGGCATCGGACTTGCGGTCCAGCAGGTCGTACACCACGGGGATCACCAGCAGCGTCAGCAGCGTGGACACGGCGAGGCCGCCCATCACGGTGATCGCCATCGGCGAGCGCACCTCGGCGCCCTCGCCGAACGCCAGCGCCAGCGGCAGGAAGCCGAACAGCGTGGACAGCGTGGTCATGATGATCGGGCGCAGGCGCGAACGCGCACCTTCCACCAGCGCGTCGCGCTTGGCCACGCCGGCCTCGCGCAGCTGGTTGATCTTGTCGATCAGGATGATCGCGTTCTTGACCACGAGGCCGACCATGAGGATCAGGCCGATGAAGGCCACGATCGAGATCGTGTTGCCGGTCAGCAGCAGTGCACCGATCGCACCGACCATCGCCAGCGGGATGGTGAACAGGATGACGAAGGGGTGCAGCAGCGATTCGAACTGCGACGCCATCACCAGGTACACCAGGAAGATCGCCAGCGCGAACGCCATCAGCAGCGACCGCAGGGACTCGGCCAGCTCCTCGCCCTGGCCGCCGATGTGCATGCCCACCTCGGGCCCGAGCGGGTTCTCCGCCACCATCTGCCGCACTTCGCGCACCGCGGTGCCGAGATCGATGCCGCGCAGGTTGGCCGAGACCACGGCCACCCGCACCTGGTCCGCGCGATGGATCTCGCTCGGACCGACGGTGGCGACGACGTCGGCCACCGAGTCCAGCCGTATCGGCGCCGCTCCGCCGGGGTTGATCACCAGGTTGCGGATCCGGTCGACCGAGTCGCGGTCGCTCTCCTGCGCACGCACCAGCACGTCGATCTTGCGATCACGGAAGTTGTACCGGGTCGCGACCTCGCCGCGCACCGCGCGCACCACCGCGTCGGCGATCTGCCGCGTGGTCAGGCCCAGGGCGCCGGCGCGTTCCTGGTCGAACACGATCTGGATCTCGGGAAACCCCTGCTCCACCGTGCTCTTGACGTCGGCGTAGTTGGCATTGGCGCGCAGCAGCTCGGCCATGCGCTGGCCGGCCCGCGCGAGACCATCGAGATCCTGGCCGCGCAGCTCGATCTCCAGCGGCGTGGAGAAACTGAAGAGCGCCGGCCGGCTGAAGTCCACGGCCACGCCCGGGTATCGGCGCATCGTCTCGCGCAGCTTCTCGGTCTGCGCGGCCTCGAACTCGCGGCTGCCGCCGCCCTCCATCACGATGCTCAGGCGACCGATGTTCTCACCGCTCTCGGTCGGGCTGGCATCCAGGCGCGTGCCGCTGCCACTGACGCCGAACAGCAGCGCGACGCCCTCATCCTCGCCGTGCGCCGTCTGCACCTCGCGCATGATCCGGTCGGTCTCGCGCAGCGGCGTGCCCGGCGGCAGCTTGGCCATCATTTCGAACCGGTCCTGCGCGAGCTGCGGGATCAGGTCGGTGCCGAGCATCGGCACCGCGAGCAGGCTGAGCAGGAACGCCGCGAACGCGGTGCCGAGCACCAGCCAGGGCCGCGCCAGCGCACCCGGCAGCGCGCGGAGATAGCCGCGTTCGGCACGCGAGTACGGCGCCATCGCGAGATCGCTGGCCCGCGCCATGACCGCGCCCACCACGCGCGACACACCGCGCCAGACGCGGACGAACACCCAGACGACGCCGAACAGCGCGCCGCGCACGCCGGCGCCGACGCCGCGGCCGGTGGCGGCCACCGGCTTCTGCCAGCGACGCTCCGGGCGCCACTGCGGATGCGGCGGCTCTTCCGGAAAGGCCAGCGGCGGCCGGCCCTTCAGCGAAGCCAGCATCGGGATCAGGGTCAGGGCCACCACCAGCGAGACGCTGACCGCGATCGCGATCGTCAGGGCCTGGTCGCGGAACAGTTGCCCGGCGATGCCCTCGACGAACACCAGAGGCAGGAACACCGCGATGATCGTCAACGTCGACGCGACCACCGCCATGCCGACTTCGCGCGTACCGACGATCGCCGCCTCCAGCACGCCCAGACCGCGGTCGCGCGCCTTGGCGATGCTCTCCAGCACGACGATGGAATCGTCCACCACCAGACCGGTCGCCAGGGCCAGGCCGCCGAGCGACATGACGTTGAGGCTGAGCCCGAACCGGTCCATGAAGAAGAACGTGGTGACGATCGAGACCGGCAGCGACAGGCTCACGACGAACGTGCTCCAGCCGTTGCGCAGGAACAGGAAGATGATGAGGATCGCCAGCGTGCCGCCGATGACCGCATCGGTGCGCACGTCGCGGATGGCGGCGCGCACGAACTTCGACTGGTCGTCGACCACGGTGAGCCGCATGTCCGCCGGCAGCTCCTTGCGGATCGCCTCGAGCCGCGCCTGCACCGCATCGGCGGTGGACACGGTATTCGCGTCGCCCTCCTTGTAGATCGCCAGCTCCACCGCTTCGCGGCCGCCGAGACGGATGATGCTCTCGCGTTCCTTGAAACCCTGGCTGACGGTGGCGATGTCGCGCAGCCGCACCGCGCGTCCACCCGCCACCGTGGTGCCTCCACCGCCCGATGCGCTCTGCACAGAGGCTGCGGCCGCGAGCACGGCCTGGGAGCCGCTGGCCGCGGCGATCGCCGCCATCTGCTGCGCCGCGCTGGCGGCGGCATCGTCGCCGCCGGCCTGGGTGGCGACCAGCATCTCGCCGATCTGGTCCACCGTCTGGAACTGGTTCACGGTGCGCACGAGATAGCGCTGCGTGCCCTGGTCCAGGCGCCCGCCGGACAGGTTGATGTTCTCCTGCTGCAGACGCTGGATCACGTTCTCGATCGGCAGGCTGATGCGCGCCATCTGCTGCAGGTCGAGGTCCACCTGCACTTCGTCCTCGAAGCCGCCGCCCACCTTGACCGCGGCCACGCCGATCACCGGCTCGAGCTTCTTCTTCAGATCGTCATCGGCGTAGCGCCGCATGCGCGTGAGTTCGGCGACCGCGTCGCCCTGACCTTCGGTGGTCAGCGCCAGGCGCAACACCGGCTCGGTCGACGGGTTGAAACGCAGCAGCACCGGCGGCGTCACCTCGAGCGGCAGCTGCAATGCCTCGAGCTTGTCGCGGACGTCCAGGCTGGCCTGGTCCATGTCGGTGCCCCAGGCGAACTCGAGCACCACGTCGCTCTGGCCGGTGCGCGAGATGGAGCGCAGCTTGCGCACGCCCTTGACCACGCCCACCGCCTCCTCGACCGGCTCGCTGACCAGGGTCTCGATCTCGGCCGGCGCGGCCCCGGTGTACTCGGTCCGCACCGTGAGCGTGGGATAGCTGAGGTCCGGCAGCAGGTTGACCTTGAGATTGGTCAGCGCGATCAGGCCGAACAGCATCAGGCTGATGGTCGCCATCCACACCGTCACCCGGCGCCGGGTCGAGAACTCGATCAGGTCGAAGCGCCCGCCCGGCGCGGCATGCGGATCCATCGGGGTGTCGTGTGCGGGCGCCCCGCCCGCAGGTCCGTCGGTCGGGGTGGCCATTACGGTGCTTCACCTGCGGCCGTGTCACCCTCGCCCGTCGGCGCAGCCGCCGTCGCTTCGGCCGGCGCGTTCTCACCGACCACCTGCACCGCGCTGCCTTCGCGCAGCGCCACCTTGCCGGCGGTGACCACCGGTGCGTTCTCCTCCAGTCCCTCGCGCACTTCGATCAGGGCGCCGTCCACGTAGCCGAGCACCACGTCCACGCGCACCGCCTTGCCGTCGCGCACGGTGTACACGGCGGGCGTGTCGCCGTCCTCGAGCAGCGCGCTGCGCGGGATGACCAGGGCGTCGGTGCGCTGGTCGTAGTCGATACGGATGCGGCCGAACATGCCGGCGCGCAGGCCCTCGTTGCCGGCGAAGGCGCAGATCACCCGGAACGTGCCGCTGCGCGCGTCGACGATCGGCGCGACGCGTTCGACCACGCCTTCGAAGGTCTCGCCCGGCAGCGCGTCGACCTGCAGCCGCACCGGCTGGCCACGCTTGAGCACGCGCAATTCGCGTTCCGGCACGTTGAGCGTGGCTTCGATGCGCGCATCGTCGACGATGCTGAAGATCGGCGTGTTGATCTGCACGAAGTTGCCGGTGCGGATCATGCGCTGGGAGATCACGCCCGAGATCGGCGCGGTGACCGTGGTGTACGACAACTCCAGCTGGGCCATCTCGTGCTGGGCCCGGGCGGTGTCGAGGTCGAAGCGGATCTGGTCGAGATCGTTCGCACTGATCATCTGCTGACCGGACAGCTGCTGCGCGCGCTTGTAGCTGTTCTCGAGCTTGCCGAGCGTCGCCCGGCTCTGCAGCACCGCGAGGCGCGCCCGATCCGGATCGAGCCGCACCAGAGGTTGCCCGGCACGCACGACATCGCCCTCCTCCACCAGCACCGCGAGCGCGATACCCGAGGTCTTGGCCACGACATCCGCACCGCGCGGGACTTCCAGCGACGCCGTGCCCGCCCAGGTGGCGGCGACACTGCGGCGGACCACCGGCTCGGTTTCCACGGGCACGGGCGCAGCCGCTTCGTCGGCGGGCTTGTCCTTGGCATCGCCTCCCTTGCAGGCGGACAGCGCGAGGACGGCGGAGACGAGGATTGCGCCGGTCAGAACGCGTCCCGCGGACGCGAAGGCATGCGGTGTGGACATTGGTTTCAGTGGACCCCTACGGTGTGGTAGCAAGGTATATCACCCGCACATGTCACTCCATGCGCCATAGGTCATGGTGACCTCCGGGTGACGCCGGGTGCATGCCATTGGGTTTGCCCCGGCCGCGTGGCTATACTGGCCCGGTTGTGCGCCGGTTCATCCGGTTCCCTGCGCATCACTGCTACGACGCTTCCCAGATCGCCACGTTCCAGCCCTCCAGGATTGCGGATAAAAAGATGACGCGAACGCTGTTGCTCGCCGCCTGCCTCGCCATGGCCGTCCCGGCCGTGTCCGCTCTCGCACAGGAACCGCCTGCGGCCGAGGCCACGAATGTGCCTTTCACCGGCAATGCCGCCACCGGCCGCGAACTGGCCTACACCTGCCAGGGCTGCCACGGCATCGAGGGGTACAGGAACATCTATCCGCACTACCACGTGCCCAAGATCGGCGGGCAGTCGCGCGAGTACCTCGTCAACGCGCTGCACGAATACCGCCGCGGCACGCGCCGCCATCCGACGATGCAGGCCCAGGCGCGGAGCTTCTCCGACCAGGACATCGCCGACATCGCGGCGTTTCTCTCGGACCTGACCAAGTGAGCGGCCCCATGATCCGACCGACCCTCCGCGCGTTTCCGCTGCTGTGCGTGCTCCTGATCGCGGCTTGCGGCGCCTCGCCGGATCCGGACGCGCAGGCAGCGGCGAGCGCGTCGTCGGCAGGCCTTCCGCGGGGTTCGATCGAAGCCGGCGAGCAGGCCGCCAACGTCAAGAGCGCAGCCACCGGCCAGACCTGCATCGACTGCCACGGCGCCGGCGGCAATGTTCCGCTGGATCCGACCTATCCCAAGATCGGCGGACAGTTCCGCGATTATCTCGCCCACGCCCTGCAGGCCTATCGCGACGGCGATCGCGAGCATGCCCTGATGTCGCAGCAGGCAGCCGGTCTGAGCGACCAGCAGATCGCCGACCTGGCGGTCTACTTCGCGGCCCAGCCGAGCGAGCTGCGCGACCTGCGCGGCGCCCACGACAACTGAGTCGGATCCGCGCGTTCCGCGCCTGCCGCAGCGCGACAGGCGCATGCCGGATCGAGGAACGCAAGGTCCGCCAGCGCGCCAAGCGCGATGCCCCCATGCACGTCCATGCGCAGGCTGTGATGCCGATAGCCACCTGCCGGGCTGCGCCAGCCGCGGGGGCCGCTCCGGCGTCGGCTGCCTGCGCTCGACATCCCCGATCGTGAAACAGGCCCCCGTGCAGGGGACGATGCGAACCGGTCCGTGCGCACATCAGGCGAGGTGGGCTGCAGGCCGATCGCGACTGACCAGGGCGACGTCACCGCTCGCATCGCACGTTGCGGTGCGCCCCTGGTGCGTCGTGCAGCGACAGGCGTGAACCCCGCACGCGCGTGAAGCCCGTCCTGCGCGGAGCGCCCGGGTGCAGGCGGACGGGGCAGCCCGGCGCCCGTTCGCAGTGGCCCCCTGACCTGCAGCAGCTCGAAACCGGTGCGACGCCGGCGCGCACCCCCGATCCGCGGACACGTCAGGCACGGCGTGCCCGGATCCGCGGGGCAGCGGCCGCCCTCAGCCGCCCAGGCTGTCCTGGTCTTCCTGCAGCTCCGGCTTCCACGGCACGTCCGGGGGCGGACGGCCGTCGCTCTCGACGTCCTGCATGTTCGGATCGGTGATCCCGCAGCCGCCGCCGAAGGCCAGCAACGCCACATTGCACTGGATGGTCTTGCTGGTGCCGGGGATCGGGATCAGCACGGTCTTGATGCTGCGGCGCACCCATTCTTCGAGCAGCGTCTCGCTGGGCACCCACAGGCGGTCGAAGCGGGTGGGTTCGTAACCGGTCGGGGGTCGGCGCAGCCACAAGCCTTCGCGATCGATGCGGGCGAAATCCTCGGTGACCGTGCCGGGCGGCAATCCGCCACCGACTCGACCGCCATCCGCGAGCCGCGGCCGGCCGTCGGCGCCGAGAAGGCCGGACGGGCGCCCCGCCTGACCGCCGTCGCGTGCGCGTGCGCCATCACCCCAGTCGTCGGCCGCGCGGGTG
>NZ_JACCJZ010000016.1 GCF_013425765.1 Luteimonas deserti | reverse complement strand
TGCGAGTAACGGGGTCAGGTTCACTTATCGCGCTTGTCGCGGGCTAGCGAATCGACGCCCCATGACCTACGTGAATCAGGCCCTACACTCGGACCGGAACACGCCATGCCGGCGTTGACTTGGGGAAACGGATGACCAGTGAACTTGGGGCGGGAATTGCTGCGTTGGGTCTGGTGTGGATGTTGTTCGTCGGGCTGCTCGCGATTCTGTGGATTCTTGTGCCGTTCGCGATCTTCGGTATCAAGCCATTGTTGCGTGAGCTGGTCCGCGAGCAGAAGGCGACGCAGGCACTACTCACGACGATTTCCCAGCAGGTTTATCCGATCGCGGTCGAGGTGACAAAGCCGCGCGCTTCGCAGATCGATACTGCGCCGCACGTGTGATCATCGCGACACAGGCACTCGATATGGAAATCCAGGCGCAAGCTTTGAGCTTCACGGCATTGGAAGCTCGCCTCCGCGACATGCCCGGCGGACCGGCGTCGATCCTGAAAACACCGAGTTGGATTCGCTGGTTAAATGTTGCCGGCACTGTCGCGGTCGGCGTTGGTTTGCTGCCCTTCCTGCTGGTGCAATTTTTGACGCCGCAAATGTGGATGGTGCACATGGCGCAGGTCGGTGTCGGAAGTGCGTGGCTGCTCTACGGACCCGGAATGGCGCGGGGTGTTTACGTCATGGCGCTGGAGTTCTGGCGTTGGCGCGTCAAACTGGTCGAGCAGAGCGATCACGATCTCGCGCAGTTCCAGGCGTTGCGTGCTTGGCTGTTGACCTTCCCGCTTGAAGCTCTCGAAGAGCATCGCAACTTCGCACGACGGGCGCACGGTCGGCTTGGCTCGAAACTCGTTCTGCTAACGGGTGGTATCGAGCGGGTTGGCATCCTACCGGTGCTGGTCGCCGGATTCTTCCTGCTGCGCGAAGTCGATGGTCTCGGCATCGAATCGCTTGCCAACGTCCCTCTCTGGCAGGCCGTACTTGCCCCGTTCCTCGTCATCACTTGGTTTATTTGCGTCATGGCGATGCGGAGGCGGCTGGCACACGAGCTCTACGATTGGGTGCTGACGGATGCGCTGGAGCACGGTGCCAAGGCGCCGGCATCAACGAGGGTTGCCGAATGCTGCGAATGCCGAGTCATCAAGAGTAGTGATCCGACTAGTGAGCCTTGACGATGCCGCGCAGTCTCCAGTCTGTCCTTGAGCAATCAATGCTGTTCCACGAAGCGGTGCATCCGCTCTGGGATGTTGAGCCGCTGTCGAATCGAAGGTCGCTCGCCGCAACCGGGTTCTGCCTGATCGTGCGTCAGCACGCGACAAGCCAGATGATCCTGGCCGCTCAGGAGCTTGATGTAACGGCAGCAACGTTGGTCAGGCCCACGTTCGAGGCATTGTTGCGCGCTGTCTGGTGCACGGATGGCGCAGACGACGAGTGGCTCGAAGGCTTTTTGTCGACCACTCCGGAAGCACTGACCTCGGATGCCGAGACCAGAATGGGCCTGTCGGTCGATCGCATGATGCTGGCAATTCAAGGCAGGCATCCTGCTTGGCTGCTCGAAACCTTGAACGAGTTGAAAGCCAGAAGTTGGCGCGCGATGCACTCGTATGTCCACGGAGGCATTCGGCCGTTTGTGCAGGCGCTGTCTCCCATGCCGGAGCACGAGTTAGCTGGGGTCGTCGTCAATGCGAACGGAATGCTGCTTCTGGCTACGCAGATTGTCCGTCTGTCCGCTGGCGTCGCATCACCGATGCTGCCGACGCTGCACAGCGAACATAGTCGCTGCCTACCCTTACGAAGGAACAACTAACGGCGCCAGATTCGGCTATCGGAGTGCGAGTCGAAAGCGGCCTCAGAAAAGAGAACGGTGGTTCACCCCCGCGGTGCAGCGCTGACCGTTGGCTGAAACGACAGAAGTGATCGGATCGCGATCCGAGCTTCCTTGAGAATGCCGGACGCCGACCCGCCCGCTAAACTGCGCGCCTCGCTTCCGCATTCGACAAGGAATCCGCCATGCCCTTCACCACCACCCCGTCCGGCCTGCAGTACGAAGACACCGTCGTCGGCACCGGCGCCGAGGCCACGCGATAACGGGTCAGGTTCACTTATTTTGGTTGTTTGAACTGAGAGGCGAGACGAGGCCATGGAACAGGCATCCCTGACATTTGCGTTGCTGGACGCCCAGGTCGAGACCATGCCCGAGGGGTAGATGACGGGGTCAGGTGCACTTACCGTCGTCGAAGTTGACAGCTTGGAATACAAGGAAGATTCTGAGAAAACAGGGGTCAGGGCGCAGTTTTCTTAGTCAAGCAGGGACGTTGCATGGCATTCTCATTCTTCAAGAAATTCCACACGAGTTTGTCTGGCAAAGCCGCCGACAAGGTGACTCCGTTCGTCGAGCTGAAGTCGAGGCTGTTCGACATCGGCGGCGTGCTCGTGCACCGCGGTTGAGGTGCCAGGCTTGTCGCGGGATCGAATCGCTCGCCGACGTGCCGCTCTGGCAGGGCGTCTTGGCGCCGTTCCTCGTGATCACGTGGTGGATCGGCGTCATGGCCGTCCGCATGCGGCTGACGCATGAGCTGTACGCGACGGTGCTCACGGATGCGCTGGAGCATCAAGGCTGACATGTGGGATCCGACGTCGAGGGGATGGAGGTACAGCGAATGGCGAGTTCCGGTTTCAGAATCTCTGTCTTCATTGTGGCCGCGGTGCTGGCGTCGTGGGCCTATCTGCACGGCCGGGACGCTCGAGAGGCGCAGCCGATCGCTGAGGGCGCCCCTGTTGCGCAGGCCCCGGACGCCCTCGGTGATGTTGAATCCAGTCCCCTTTGGAGCCTGCGCAATGGGACTGGCGCCGGTGAGACAAATGCGACCCTCGCGCCTTTCTCGCGCGTCCCCGCATCGCGGTTCGGGATGCCGCTTGCCACCGACCCTTTCGAGGCCGAGTCGATCGAAGAGCAACGGTGGTTGGACCGGAACGGGTTTCCGAACGAGGCGCAGTTGCGGGAGTATTCGACCGCGAGCGACGGGCTATTGAGGGTTGCGGCGGAGCGCGGTGACCGTCTTGCGCGCGTGGAGCTCGACGGTCGCTTGCTGATGCAGGGCGATCACGAAGCGGTCGACAGGTTGTTGGCGTCGGCGGAACAGGGGTCGCTGTACGCGCTCACTAAGCTCGCCAGCTACGCGGCGGTGTCTCCCGATGGAAGCCCCGCGCTCGCCTATTCGATCAGTCGAGTCCAGGAGATCAGGGGCGATACGCGCATAGCGCTGGCCAGGAATCTTTTGATGGCAAGGCCCCTGGAGCCCATGGAAGAAGCGGAAGCGGAGCTGGATGCATTGCGAATGGCGAGAGATCTCGAAGCGCGTTTCAAAGGCGGAAATTTCAGAGACCCACGACCATGGCCTCCCCTGAAAGGTGCGCCTCGTTGACGTTTCTCGCCCATCGGCGAATGAGGCCGGGACGGCTACAGCAGATCGGGGACCTCGTCCCGTTGCGCGGCGCCAGCCCCGACCGGCCCGCTAAACTGCGCGCCCCGTTCCGCATTCGACCAGGAGCCCGTCATGGCCTACACCACCACCCCGTCCGGCCTGCAGTACGAAGACACCGTTGTCGGCACCGGCGCCGAGGCCAAGCCCGGCCGCAACGTGACCGTGCACTACACCGGCTGGCTGTTCGAGGACGGCGTGCAGGGCGCGAAGTTCGATTCCAGCAAGGACCGCGACGAGCCCTTCATCTTTCCGCTGGGCGGCGGCATGGTCATCAAGGGCTGGGACGAGGGCGTGCAGGGCATGAAGGAAGGCGGCCAGCGCACGCTGATCATCCCCGCCGCGCTCGGCTACGGCGCACGCGGCGCCGGTGGCGTGATTCCGCCGAATGCGACGCTGAAGTTCGACGTCGAGCTGCTGGGCGCCTGATTCCGTCGCGTACGCTCGCGGCCCATGCGGTGCCGGGTCACTTGCGATCACGACGTCCGGTTCAATCCAGGCGCATCGCATCAAGCGCATCGAAGTGCCGCCGTTGGTGGGTGACGCGCCGGGCGACGCCGAGGCAAGGCACTGCATCGCGACACGCAACGACAATCAGGCGCGCGCAAGCGCAGCGGCCTCGCGCGGCGTCATCCGTGCAGGTCGACCGGTTCGAAGACCGGCGCCATCCGCGGGCGGTCGATGGGGCGCTGGCGGTGCCAGCATCACCGCCATGCGCCATCGCGGCTGGTGAGCGTGCCGGCTTGCCGCGTCCAGCGTGGGCTACCGGTGAAGGGGGCCCGATTCCTTTCCGCGCCCCGCCCGCGAAGCGAAAGCGGACTCAAGTTTCCGGCCACGCGGCCGCTGCTGTCAGACTGTCACCGTCGGATCGGGCGGTCGCTACGATGCCAGTGCTGAAGTCCAGATGCGCGCGTCACGAGGCACTTCGCCCGTGCCTCCAGTGGCGGCTGCGCGCGCTCCGGCAGCCCATCCTGATCCTTGTTCCGACTGCAAACACCCGATGATCGCCACCCTTCTCGTCGGCATGTTGTGTGTCTACCTGCTGAGTTTCGCGGTGATGTTCCTGCTCATCGGCAGGCGCCTGGGTGCCGGGAAGATGGGGATGGACGCATTCGCCGTGGGCAACCTCGCCCTCGGGATCGCGTACGTGCTGCAGCTGCTGGAAGGTCCGGCGGGGTGGAGCTGGATGGGCGTGGTCAATCACTCGCTCACGCTCTGCGCCTTGCTGGCCTACAGCGTTGGCGGCTTGCGCTTCTTCGGTCGCCAGGCGCCGCTGCTCTGGCCGCTGGCCGCGCTCGCGCTGGGTTACGCGCTCGTGCAGATCACGGTGGAGTGGGCCTTGGGTCCGGTGGCGCGCTACGTGGTGCTCGCAGCGATGTGTGCGCTGTGTTTCGCCGGCATGGTGGTCGTGCTGCTGGCGGGGCTGCGCACGTTCGCCCGTGATCTGCGTGGCGAGGTGCTGCTGTTTGCAACGCTGATCAGCGGCATCTGTGTGTTGAACGTGCTCAAGCTGGTCAAGTTGCTGGCCGGTGGTCTTCCTGCGCTGGGTATGGATGACCAGTTCCAGGTGGTCTTCTACGTCTACATGTGCTCGCTGGCGACGGTCATCCCGCCGTTCATCGTCTGGGTGGTGCTGCGTCGCCTGACCGACAAGCTCCGCGACATGGCCGCGCGTGATCCGCTGACGCAGTTGCTCAACCGCCGCGGGCTGACCGAGGCGCTGGATGCGCGCCTGCGGCGTCCCAACGCAGGCGCGCGCCTGTTGCTGATCGATGTCGACCATTTCAAGCATGTCAATGACAGGTACGGTCACCACGCCGGGGATGCCGTGCTGTGTGCCATTGTCGATGTGCTGCGCGGGGCCGTAGGCACGGACGATCTGCTGTGCCGGATGGGCGGCGAGGAGTTCGCTGCTGTCTGTCCGGGCGCCGACGCAGCCACCGCATTGCGCCTGGCCGAGCATATCCGCATCGCAGTGGCATCGACCGTCCTGCTGCAGGTGGCGGGCGAGGCGGTGCGCTGCACCGTCACCGTGGGCATCTCGAGGTGTTTCGATGACGACGCGTCACTGGTCGGGGCGATGCAGGATGCCGACGCGGCGCTTTATCGCGGCAAGAATGCAGGGCGCAACCGAGTGGAATGGGGCGACGCGACCGCGCGGGTTCCCGCTGGAGGGGAGGGGGCTCTCGGCGCGCAGAGCGCCGTGGAATGCTAGGGAATGTCTGAATCACTGCAGTCCTCGCAAGCGGGGATCCGGCGACTTCAGGTCTCTGACAACAAGAACGCTGGATGACCCCCCATACGGCGGTTGAAGGCCTCGCCCTAGCGGGAGCGGCGGCCAAGAGCGGAACCGTCCAGGCTTCCCTCACGGCGGATGCAGGCCTCTGCGCGTGACCGCGTCTGCCCCGGCCCCCTTGGCGATGACCGTCCAATGCACGTCCCGCCCCACGGGCGTGTCGTAGACAATGGCGGTCCCGTCGCCTGCCCGCTGGATGCCGATGCCACACGCCCGACTGCCGTCCGTTCCGAGCGTCCTTCCGCGTCGGCGGCTGATCTTTCCGCTCTGGCTGTGCATCGCCGCCACCACGCTGCTGGTGCTGTTCCACACCTACAGCAGCCTGCCGTTCCTGGCGGCGCACTGGTACTACCCGGCCACGATGGTGGTCGGTGCGTTCGTCGCCGGCGCCACGCCGGAGGGCGGGGGCGCTGTGGCATTCCCGGTGCTCAACATCTTCCTGAGCGTGGACCGCGTGCTGGCGCGCGATTTCAGCCTGATGGTGCAGTCCATCGGCATGACCAGCGCCAGCCTGCTGATCCTGTCGCGCAAGGAATCGCGCCTGGCCGATTTCCGGCCGCTGCTGTGGTGGGTGCCGGTGGCCTTTCTCGGCTTCATCCTCGGCATGGCGACGCTGCAGGGCGTGCGCGTGCCGGTGATCCAGGCGCTGTTCCTGAGCCTGATCGCCGCGTTCGCACTGGTCTATCTGCGCAGCCCGCATCGCGGCTACGCCGAGGCGGTGGCGGGGGCGAAGCCACGCGACCATGCGATCACGATCGTCGTGCTGCTGCTGGGTGGCCTGTGCGCCAGCCTGTTCGGCACCGGGGCCGACATCCTGCTGTACACCCTGCTGGTCACACGCTTCGCATTGAAGGAGAAGCGCGCGACCGAGATCAGCATCATGCTGATGGCGAGTCTGAGCGTGCTCGGTTACGCCTGGCGCGGACTCGTGCAGGGCGAACTCACCGCGTTCCAGGTGCAGACCTGGTTGTGCGCAGCGCCGGTGGTGCTGGTCATGGCGCCGCTGGGCAGTGCGGTGCTGCGCCGCGTCTCCCACGAATGGATGCTGCGCGGCATCGTCGTGCTCAACCTTGGACAGCTCGCGTATTTCAATCTGGTGCGGCCTACGTGGGAAAAGACGTTGTGGTCGGTCGGCTTCACCGTCGTGTTGCTGGTGCTGTTTACGCGGGTGATGGGCATGGTGGGCGCGCATCGCCGTCGGCGAGCGGCGCTACCGACGGCGTGATCTCCAGCAAGAGGCCGGACGGAGTGCAGTCCACTGCGTCCTGATGCGCCCGTTGCGCCCAGGGGCAGGTCTGGCGAACCGGAGCGATGGAGCGTTCGCGTCACGCGATGCCGCCCTGCTCGAGCGGGCGATTCCTGGGAGTTCCGTGTTGGCGACTGGCCGGCTTCCGGTTCTCGAATCGCCTCGATACATCGATTCGCGCCGCAGGCTAGGCGATCCACAGGCATCGGACGATGGACGGATGTTGGACATCCTGCGGCGATCCGACTCGATCCTGCGCGGCCGCCATCACCGGAGTCGACGACCGTGACTGTTCGCAGGGCCGATTGCGCGATGGACCGGGCTCGCACCGCGCCGATACACGCCCGGAAAAATGACGCAGTGGCGCGTCGACCGCGGTTGGATTCGTGTACCGAGGGCATCCTCATCGAGGACGTGTGCCGCGTCATCCGCGACGACGTCATGCGCGCCAGCGACGTGCAGTTGCCGTATCGCCTGCCAACGAACCGGACCGGGCGCCGCCCGGCAGGTCATCGCCCGGATCGTCATGCGGCGTTGGCAATGATGAATGACATCATGAATCGTGCGGTTTCAGGATGCTCTGTCACGCGACGTGCGCGCGGTGCCCGACACACTCGCCGGCACATCCACCCCGCTGGAGCACCAACATGACGTCCAAGATCACGCGCATTCCCCTCGCCATCGCCCTGTCGTCCGCGCTGGCGCTCGCCGTCGGCTGCTCGGGTGACCGCGCTGCCACCGACGAACGCGCCACCATGCCGGCGAACGATCCCGCGACCCAGACCGCACCGGCCGTAGGGACGGCGGATACCACCGCGACCGGTACGACTGCCGGCACGATGGACGATTCGCGTATGGGCATGGATGGCGACGGCCGCGATTCCAACCAGCCGGTCGACGACACCTGGATCACCACCAAGGTGAAGTCCTCGCTGCTCGCCGATTCCGATGTCTCGGGCCTCGACATCCAAGTCGAAACCGTCAATGGCGTCGTGACCCTGACCGGCCAGGTCGATCAGCAGATGCAGATCGACGAGGCCACCCGCATCGCACGCGAGATCGAAGGCGTGACCGATGTGCAGACCGCCGGCCTCACCATGGGCCGCGCCGCGAACTGAGTCAGGCTGCGATCGCCGGCCCCGATGCCGGCATCGCGCACTCGACCAATGCCGCGGACCTTCGGGTTCGCGGCATTTTTTGCGTCTCGGCGACGCGTCCGGCGATGACGCGCTGCAGCAATTTCCTGTCTCGCTGAACGGGCAAGCGTCGTGCGGTCGCCACCGGACCGCGACGAAAGGCGGGCATCGCGCTGCTTCCAGGTACGCCGCGGCACCCTGCGGCCTCGCCGGACAGCCTGGGTTCGCCCCGCATTCCGGCGGGTGTTATAACGTAGCGATCACCAAAACCGGGGCGATCCGACGTCCACATGCGGCCCGTGGCCGCTCCGCCGACGGACCTGTCGCGCGTCGTCGCACAGGCGGCGTCCCCCGTTCGAAACCTTTTATCCGCCGTGTTGTTCCGGAGTCCATCGATGCTCGTTCGTTCCTGCCTTCTCGCCACCGCCGTTGCCGCCGCGCTGTTTGCCGCCGGCAATCCGGCCACCGCCCAGTCCACCAACGCCGCCGTCGCGCAGTCCGCCAACCCGTTCATGGGCACCTGGACCACACCCGAGGGCGTGCCGCCCTACGACCGCATCCGTCCGGAGCATTACGAGCCGGCGTTCGACGCGGCGATCGCCGAAGCGCGCGAGGAGACCCAGCGCATCGCGAATTCGAAGACGGCGCCGACCTTCGCCAACACCATCGAAGCGATGGAGCGTTCGGGGCGCCAGCTGCGTCGCGTGTCGAGCACGTTCTTCAACGTGGCATCGGCCGATGCCACGCCCGAAATCCAGGCGATCCAGAAGAACATCACGCCCAAGCTGACCCGTCTGTCGAACGAGCGGATGCTCGACCAGAACCTGTTCGCGCGCGTGGACACCCTGTTCAAGCAGCGCGCGACGCTCGGCCTCACGCCCGAGCAGGACCGCCTGCTCGAGCGCACGCACGACAGCTTCGTGCGTGCCGGCGCCGCGCTCTCGCCCGAGGCGCGCGCCCGCGTCGCGTCGATCAACGAGGAAATGGCGAATCTGGCCGTCGAATTCGGCCAGAAGCTGCTGGCCGACCAGAAGGCCAGCGACGTGTGGCTGACGGCCGCGGAAGTCGAAGGCCTTCCGGCGGACCAGGCCACGGCGTTCGCCTCGGCCGCCACGGCCGCCGGCAAGGACGGCGCGTATCTGGTGCCGGCCACCCGCTCGGCCGCCGAGCCCTTCCTGACGTCGGCGCCCAACCGCGGCGCGCGCGAGAAGGTGTGGCGCGCCTTCACCTACCGCGGCGACAACGACAACGCCAACGACACCAACGCGATCATCGCGCGCCTGGTCGCGCTGCGCATGGAGCGGGCCACGCTGATGGGCGCCGACAGCCATGCCGCCTTCGTGCTGGGCGATGCGATGGCCAAGACGCCCGATGCGGCGATGGATCTGCTGATGTCGGTCTACCGGCCCGCACTGACCCGCGCCCAGGAAGAGCTGGCCGACATCCGTGCGCTCGCCGCCAAGGACGGCGTCGACACGGTGCAGCCCTGGGACTGGCGGTACTACGCCGAGCAGGTGCGCAAGGCGCGCTTCGACCTCGACGACGCCGCGGTGAAGCAGTACATGCCGCTCGACGGCATGGTCGACGCGCTGTTCGAGACCACGCAGAAGCTCTTCGGCATCACCGCGCACGAGCGCAACGACATTCCGGTCTATGCCGACGGCGTGCGCGTGTGGGAGATGCGCGAGGCCGACGGCAGCAAGATCGGCCTGTTCTACGCCGACTGGTTCGCGCGGCCGACCAAGCGTCCCGGCGCGTGGATGAACAGCCTGCGCACGCCCAACACCCTGCTCGGCGATACGCCGATCGTGGTCAACAACCAGAACCTGCCGCGCCCGGCCGACGGACAGCGCGCGCTGATCTCGGTCAACGAGGCCGAGACCCTGTTCCACGAGTTCGGCCATGCGCTGCACGGCATGCTGTCGAAGGCGCGTTATCCGAGCCTGTCGGGCACCGCGGTCTCGCGTGACTTCGTCGAGTTCCCGGCCCAGGTCTACGAGCACTGGATCACCCAGCCCGAGATCCTGCGCCAGCACGCGCGCAACGAGCGCGGCGAGCGGATGCCCGAGGAAATGCTGCAGGCCCTGCTCAAGGCGCAGACCTTCAACCAGGGCTTCCTGACCGTGCAGCAGCTGTCGTCGGCGATCCTGGACCTGCGTCTGCACTCGCTGTCGGAACTGCCCGAAGGCTTCAATGCGCGGAGCTGGGAGCAGCAGCAGCTGGCCGAGCTCGGTGTTCCGGAGGAGATCGGCATGCGCCATCGCCTCGCGCATTTCTCGCACATCTTCGATGGCGGGTATTCGGCCAGCTACTACGCCTACACCTGGGCGGAAGTGATGGATGCCGACGGCTTCGACGCGTTCAAGGAAGCCGGCGACGTCTACGACCCGGTGCTCGCCGGCAAGCTGCGCCGCGAGGTGCTCGAGCGTGGCAATACGCGCGATCCGGCCGAAAGCTACACCGCGTTCCGCGGTCGCATGCCGACAGCCGATGCGCTGCTGCGCAATCGCGGCCTGAAGTAGGACGGTCCACGGGGTGGCGGTCCGCCGGTCGGATCGCCACCCTCGGTCGCCGCCGCCGGCCGCGTCGGGCGACCCGCCCGCTTCACGGCTCGGACCACGGACACAGGCCGCCGCCTGCCGCGAGTACGTCGATACGGCGATCGCGCAGCGCATCGATGCCGAAAATGAGTGCGGGTGTCGATTCGAAGCCCAGGGTCGGGAACACCGGCAGCGCGCTGATGCGTACCTCGGAGGCCGGCAGCATCCGGCCGTCGACGCGCAATGCCGGAAGCCTGTAGAGCCAGGTCTCGACCGACTCCTTCGCGATACCGCGCGTGCCGGCCTCACGGCGGCGCGGACGGGCGTCGTCGTCCGCCAGGCCGAGGGCCTACGCGGCCGACGGGTCGAGGACGCTCTGGGCGGCCCGGTATCGACGACCGCGACCGCGCGCGTGTGCCGGCCGTCGGCCTCGAGATCTGCGGTGACGAAGGTGAAACGCTGCGGCCCCGGCGCACGATCGGGCAGGGCGCTGGACAGGCAGCCCTCGCGCCGCAGGCGTCCGGGCGGCGCCAGGCGCAGCGTACCGTCGGGCAGATCGAACGCGGCGTCGAAACGTCCCATCAGGTCGTTGCCGAGGATGCCGTCGATCGGCGGTGCCGCGGCGTCGGCGATATGCGGCAGGTGCCGCGATGCGCTGTCCAATCTGATTCGACAACGCGGTGCGCGATGCCGGTGCTGCCGAGGTGGGCGTCCATATCGACGCGGGCCGGGTGCGGATCGACGTGTCCGATCGCGGCCCGCGGATCGAGGCGGAAGCGCGCGATCGGCCGATGCAGCCGTTCCAGCGGCTGGAAGGCTCCCGCAGCCGGGAGACGGGCGGCGCAGTCTCGGCCTGGCCGTGGTGCGCTCGGTCGCCCAGCGCCACGGCGGCAGCCTGGAACTCGGCGATCGCGTCGGGGGCGTACCGGTGGCGTGCCTGGTACTTCCCATCGAAGGCGAACCGCCGCGCTGAAGCGCTCGGGCGTGGCAGGGCGCCGCGCCGGCGGCCCGCGGCAGGACCGCGTGTCCCGCATCCGGGCGCCTCGGGAACGCGATGCGCCGCCCGCGGGCACGGCCATCCATTCCCATATACTGCGGCCCTTGCCCGATGAAGCTGCTGCCATGGAACCGATCGCTCTAGAGGACCTCGCTCTGCTCGAGGTGCTGCAGCAGATCAGTCACGGCACCGACGCACCTTCGCTGGATCCCGAGGTCAAGAAGCGTCTCGTCGCCAGTGCGCTGGTCGAGGACGACGACGGCCGGGTCGTGCTGACGCGCGCCGGCATCGCGTTGTGCAAGTCGCTGCAGCACCGGGTGGTGGCCGACAAGCTGGCCGAGCGCATCATCGAAGCGCGCGAGGGCGCCGCGCCGTCATAAGGTGCCGGGGCGCTGGGAACCGTGGCGCATGTCGCTGGGCGTTGCATGCGCCCGGCTGGCCGGTCCGGACCGGTCGCAGGGGTCGATGGTCAGGCGTGATCGGCACCGCGCCGTGCGCCGCAGCCGCCCGCCCGCGGGACGCGCGCGGCCGGTCAGCGTGACCAGGCTGCTCAGGCCGGCCGGTCCACCAGCAGTACGAACCTGCCCAGCTGCGATTCGAGCCGGACCGCGAGGCTGCGGTCGGTGGCGGCAGCGATGCGGGCGGCCGGCACCGAGGTGTCCGGTGGCAGCGCGCGGTAGTGGGCATCGTCGTCGGACAAGGCATCGCGCACGACATAGCCCATCAGCACGTTGACCATCTCGCCGAGCGCATCCAGCGCCAGGGCGTCGTCGCACCTGGCGTCCGGAATGGTCAGCAGGGCGCAGGCCAGGGCACGCGCAGCGGCGATGTCGCAGGCGAGGCCGATGCCGAAGGGCCGATCGCCCTCGACCCGGACATGGGCCACGCAGGACGCGTCCGCGAGGTCCTGGGCGCCGAGCACGGCTGCCGCCTGGCACTGGCTGCCGAGCATGCGCGGAAACAACCGGGCGCACAGGGCGATGGCATTGTCGGCGAGGGCGCCGAGCGGATGCGCGCCGACCACGCTGTCGAGCGCGTCGCGCGCCTGCACCTGGTCGGCACGATGCAACGCGACCTCCGCCTCCAGTTGCGCCGCATCGAGCGCGCCCTGGTCGACCAGCACCTGGCCGAGCATCCTGCGTCCGGCCTTCTGCGCTTCGAGCAGGCCGTCGAGCTGGGCCTGGTCGAGCACGCCCAGCTCCAGCGCGATGTCGCCGAACCGGCGGTCCTCCACGCGCTGGCGCTGATGGATGCGCCGCGCTTGCACGTCATCCAGCAGGCCCCGGCTCACGGCCAGTTCGCCCAGCAGGGGGTTGGAGGCGCGCTGCGCCTCGATCGCCGCCAGCAGCTGCGGTGCGGTGATCACGCCGCGTTCCAGCAGGAACTGGCCCAGGAATTTCGCTGCCATCGTGTGCCCTCTGCGCAATAGGTCGGACGGGTCGCCGTCAGGCGAGTGCCGCGTGGAGCACGCGTTCCATCGCCTCGGCGTCGATGGGCTTCTGCAGGTAGGAGCGTGCGCCCAGGCGCAGGCACGCCTCGATGTCGCTCTGGGCGCCGAGCGAGCTGAGGATCACCACGCGCGCGTGCGGATCGAGTTCGAGAATCCGGGCCAGCGCGCGGCGACCGTCGCACTCGGGCATCACCAGGTCCAGCAGCACCAGGTCCGGACGCAGGGCCTGGTACTGCTTCACGGCCTCCAGGCCGTTGCCGGCCTCGCCCACCACCTGGAACCCGGCTTCGTCCAGCTGCCCGGCGGCGAGCATGCGCAATGCGCGCGAGTCGTCGCACAGCAGCACGGTCGGTCGTGCGGTCATCGATGTCTCCTGTCGAGGTGCGGAGCGGTTGCCTGTTCGCGTTAGCGGCCCGGGCCTGAAGAACTTGAGGGGCGCGCCCACGGACGCGCGCGGCAATGGCCTACACGTAACCGGCGCCTCGTCCGGTCGGAGCCGGACCCCGCCCTCGCGTGTGTCGGGGCGGCCAGCGACGCCGCGGTCACGCACAGCTGCAGGAGATGGCGAGGCCGATGCGACGTCGCGTCGTCGCGTCGTCGCGCCCGGGCCGGCCGGTGTCGTTGCAGTCGTTGCGTTGTTCGGACTCGTGTTTTCGGCGATGGCGTGCGGTGTCGAGGCGCGTGCGGGTGCGGCGCAGGGGTGCGGACGATGCGCTGGCGGGTTGCGCCACCAGCGCCACGTCGCAGGTTCTGCGTCGATGCGATGCCGGTTTCCGCGATGTGCCGGCACCGGCGATGATGGACGCACGTGGAGCCGGCTCCGCGTGCGTCCACCGCGAGAGGGTTCCGCTTGAGCAAGCCACGTTCCGCATGATCACCGTCCTGTCCACCGTGCTCGGCGGGATCGGCTTGTTCCTGCTCGGCATGGTCCTCATGACCGACGGGTTGAAGACGCTGGCCGGCGATGCGCTGCGCCGGGTGCTGGCGCGCTTCACCGGCAATCGCCTGAGCGCGGTGGCCGCAGGCGCCGGCATCACCGCCCTGGTGCAGTCGTCGAGCGCGACGACGCTGGCCACCATCGGCTTCGTGTCGGCCGGGCTGCTCAGCTTCACCGGGGCCATCGGCGTGATCATCGGCGCCAATCTGGGCACCACCAGCACGGGGTGGCTGGTGTCGCTGCTCGGGCTGAAATTCTCGATCGCCGCCGCCGCGCTGCCGCTGGTCGGGGTCGGCGCGCTGCTGCGTCTGGTGGGCCGCGGACGGGCCACGCACGTGGGCCTGGTGCTCGCGGGCTTCGGCCTGATCTTCGTCGGCATCGACACGCTGCAGCAGGGCATGGCCGGCATCGCCGGCCGGGTCGACCTGGCGTTCGCGCCGGGCGCCGGGCTGTGGCCGCGGCTGTGGCTGGTGCTCGTGGGCGCGGCGATGACCGTGGTGATGCAGTCCTCGAGTGCGGCGATGGCGACCACGCTGACCGCACTGGCGGGCGGGGCGATCGGGCTGGACCAGGCGGCCGCACTGGTGATCGGTCAGAACATCGGCACGACGGTGACCGCCGGTCTGGCGGCGATTGGCGCGTCGGTGCCGGCGCGGCGGACAGCACTGGTGCATGCGCTGTTCAATATCGGGGCGGGCGCGATGGCCTTCGTGATCCTGCCGTGGTTCGTCGATCTGATGGAATGGGTGATGGCCGCCGACGGCAGTGGCGCCGACCAGGCACTGGCGATCGCCGCGTTCCACACCGCGTTCAATCTGCTCGGCGCACTGGTGTTCGTGCCCCTGGTCCCGCAGCTGGCGCGTCTGGCGCAACGCATCCTTCCCGACCGCCATTCACCGCTCACACGCCACCTCGACCCCGGGCTGCGCGAGGTGCCGGCCATGGCAGTGGCGGCCGCGGGCGAAACCCTGCGCGGCGTGCTGGCGGTCGCGATCCGGACCGTACGCCCGATCCTGCTGGCGCCGGGTGCGCCGCCGACCACACGCCTCCAGCCGCTGGAAGCGGCGGTGGAGGCGGCCGCCCGGCAGATCGAACATCTCAACGCCACCGACCCGGCGACCTTGGCCCGCCTGGCCGCGGCCTATCACCTGCTCGATCACGTGCGCCAGTTCGTCCGCGAGATCGCCAACCCCGGTGCCCGTGGTGCGCTGGACGGGCTGCCGGCGCTGCGTGCGCACGCGCTGGTGCTCGCGGCGGACCTCGACGTGGACGGCGCGCGTCCTGCGCCGGCGTCGGCGGACGGCGAATTTGTACCGATGCCGGACAGCCGCGGCGACAGCCTGCGCGCGCAGATCCTGGAGGCCTCCGCAGCGCGGGAGATCGGGGTGGACGAAGCGCTGTCCGCGCTGGATGTCCTGCGCTGGATGGAGCGCCTGCGCCATCACGCGTGTCGCGCGCAGCACTACCTCGCGCGGCTCGACAACGGCGTGTCGCTGGCCGCGCGCTGAGGCGCGACGCCCGGTCTGCCCGCAACGTCGTCGCGTGCCGGCACCGGCGCACACGATTCGGTCCCGGGTGCCCACGCTGCACGGCGCCAGCCGTGCACGGGCTGCGGCATGGCCGGCCGGACGGGTATCGTCGGCATCTCCATACGAGAGGCGAAACGCCGATGATGCAGATGCGCACCCGGGCGAGGGCGGGCCTGTTCGCGACGCTGCTCTGCGCCGCGCTGCCCGGCGTGACGCGCGCGGACGACGCGCCGCCCTATCCATGGCCGGGCGGCGCCCGCGCCGCGGTGAGCCTCGCTTACGACGACGCCCTGCCGTCCCATCTCGACACCGCGATTCCCGCGCTCGACCGTTACGGTCTGCACGGCAGTTTCTACCTCGTGCTGGCGGCGGACACCGTGCGCACGCGGCTCGAGGCGTGGCGCGCGGCAGCGCGCCGGGGCCATGAGCTCGGCAACCACAGCCTGTTCCATCCCTGCTCGGCCGCCGGCGAGGACCGCGGGTGGGTCGAACCCGGGCAGGATCTCGACACGATGTCGGTCGCGCGTGTCCAGGCCGAGGTCGCGCTGGGCAACACCCTGCTGCATGCGATCGACGGCAGCACCGAACATACCTTCACCGCGCCCTGCGGCGATCGGCGCGCGGCGGACGGTGACTATGTGACCGGTCTCGAAAGCCGGTTCCTGGGCATCAAGCTCGGGACCGGCGCGGTGGTGCCCGATATGCGCCGGCTCGATCGCATGGCGGTGCCGGTCGCCGTGCCGGTGGGCAGCACCGGCGCCGAGCTCATCGCACTGGTCGAGGCGGCCGGGCGGCGCGGCACGATGGTGAACTTCACCTTCCACGGCATCGGTGGGGACCATCTGGCCGTGTCCAGAGAAGCCCACGACGCCCTGCTCGCGTATCTCGCCGCGCATCGCGCGACGTACTGGACGGCCACCTTCCGCGAGCAGATGCGCTGGGTGCGCGACCTGGAACCCGCCGGCGACTGAGCAAGCGCGGCTGGCCCTGCGGATGGACGTCACGGGGCCGGCGCGGAACGCGCCGAAGGGGCGGAGCACGCCGCGTCCGCTGCGGCGCAGGGCGCCCGGCACGGGCGTTGCCCCCGCCGTCCGCGCCATACTCGCCACTGCGTCCGCACGTCCTCGCCCGATACGGAGACCCCAGATGCTCAATCACGTCATGGTCGGCTGCAGCGACATCGAGCGCGCCCGGCGGTTCTACGACGCCGTGCTGGGCGTCCTCGGCGCCCCTGCGCCGCTGGAGAACCGTGCGCCGAGCAGCCATCGCCGCCTGTTCTACCGGCACGCCGGCAGCACCTTCTGCGTGAGCGAGCCGATCGACGATGCGCCGGCGACGCCCGGCAACGGCAGTACGGTCGGCTTCAAATGCGACTCGCCGGAACAGGTCCAGCGCTTTCACGATGTCGCGGTGGCCGCCGGCGGTGTCTCGATCGAGCAGCCGCCCGGCCTGCGCGAGGGACCGATGGGCGCCTTGCACCTGGCCTATGTGCGTGATCCGGACGGCAATAAGCTTTGTGCGATCCATCGTCCCGCATGAATCCTGTGCTTCCGACGGCGCCGCCCTGCGGCGGGGGCGGGTGCCACGCCGGGCACGGAGAGGGGCGCGTGCCGCTGCGCACGGCGGCCCGAGTGGCGCGACCCGAACGGAGCGACACCGCATGACCGCATCGCGCGCACGCCTGCAGTGGCGGGGTCTGATCTGTCTGCTCGGGTGGGCGTGCGCCTGCGCCGTGCTGGCGGCGGACATCCAGGCTCACCCGCAGGCCCTGGACGCCCTGGAGGTCGTGCCGTTGCCCGAGGGCGGCGACGTGCGTCCCGGTTGGCGGAGCGACGGGCCGCTGCCGCCCGCGCAGACCGTTGCGCTCGAACTCGGCGACGCGATCGAGGGCGGTACCTTGCTGCTGCACCCCGCGCGTCCGGGCGGCACATGGCGCGTGCAGGTGCAGTTCGAGACCAGCCTGAGCCTGGGCGCAGGCGGCCCGCATCTGGACCTGACCGAATGGAAGCACTGCGTCTCGGACTGGACGTCGGCCGAGGCCCTCGATGCGCACGCGTTCGTGCTGCCGGTCGCGAGCCCGGATGACCAGGCGTGCTTTCCCGAGTACACGCGCGACGAGCTCGAGGCGGCGGTGCGTGCACATCTGGCGGACGATCCCGAGAAGGTCGCCCGCTGGCTCGACGGGCTGGATGCGCCGCCGGAGCAGGCCGAGGTGGTTCCGGCCGTCGGGATCAGCGCGATCCGCGTCCGCGTGGAGATACTGCAGGCCGGGCGGTGGGTCGAGGTGACCCGGGTGACGTTCGAGCCACCCATGGGCTGTTGACCTCGGCGCGACGCGGAAGGGTGCGGGCGATCGGCGCTGGACGGCGCGCTGCCGCCGCGTGTGCCCGTCGCGCGCCGGGTGCGCTTCCACTGCTTTGACCGCCGCACGGCGACGCTCCGGTCCATGCGTGTGTCACGCCGCACAGGCCATGGGCACGTCGGACCTCTCGGTGGGTCGAGTCCGCACGGGTCGCGGGCTGTCGATCCCGGGTCACCTGCGGCGGATGCGACGCCGTCGGTTCCGGCGCACGGCCGTCCGGCTGCACGTCGCCATGACGCGGGCGTCTCCAGGATGCCCGCCATGAAGACCCAGGCCGAGATCGACAGCGCACTGGCGCAGCTTGAGGACCGTCTGCAGTCCCTGTGCAGCGAGCTTCCGCCGGAGCGGGTGCTCGAGGCCTTCGCGGACGAGACCCGGCGTGTCACGGCCGGGGTGCCCGCCGAGCACGAGGCCCATGTCGAAGACAGCGTGCACCGCATGCTGGCCGATGCCGGATTGATTCCGGACGATTCGCCGACCGGCTAGGACCGTCGCCAGCGTCCTCCGTGCGGGCAGTCGGCCGCGACGCAGCGATCGCGCGGCACCGCGGCCGCGCGATGTCAGAACTCCGCGTGACCCGGCAGCAGGCCGCGCAGTTCCGCGTCGGTGAGGTTGCGCCACTGTCCGGGCTTGAGGTGCGCGAGCTTGACCGGCCCGATACGCACTCGGATCAACTGTTTCACCCGCAGGTTGAAGTGCGCGGCCATCAACCGGATCTGCCGGTTGAGCCCCTGCACCAGCGTGATGCGAAAGCCGAACTTGCCGAGCGGACTGGTCCGGCAGGGCAGGGTCATCTGCCCGTGCACCGGCACGCCACGGGCCATGCCGCGCAGGATCTCCTGGCTGACGGGGTGGTTCACGGTGACGAGGTATTCCTTCTCGAGCTTGTTCTCGGCGCGCAGGATCGCGTTGACGATGTCGCCGTTGCTGGTGAGCAGGATCAGGCCCTCGGAATCCTTGTCGAGGCGGCCGATCGGGAAGATGCGTTCCCGGTGGTCGACGAAGTCGACGATGTTGCCCTTCACCGAGGACTCGGTGGTGCAGGTGATGCCCACCGGCTTGTGCAGCGCGATGTAGACGTGGCGACGCTTCCCGGGCGCGACCGATCGGGTCTGCAGCGGCTGGCCGTCGATCATCACGATGTCGCCGTCGCCGACCTCCGAGCCCACACGGGCCCGGATGCCGTTGACCGTCACCCGGCCGTCCGCGATGAGGCGGTCGGCCTCGCGCCGCGAGCAGGCGCCGGTCTCGCTGATGTGCTTGTTCAGGCGCATGGCCGTGCCTGCCGGTCATCACGAAGGGCGCGCAGTCTGGCAGATCGTGACCCGAGGGTCATGCGCCGCGGCGCGCGGCCACCCGCGCGCTCGGGACCGCCTTTCGTGCGTGCACGCTGGACCGGTCCCGGCGGCGCGCAGGCAACAAAAAACCCCGGACGTCGCCGTCCGGGGTTCGAGGCATCGCGTGCGCGACGCAGGTCGAGACTTACTCGGCCTGGACTTCTTCAGCCTGCAGGCCCTTCTGGCCCTGCGCGACGACGAACGAGACCTTCTGGCCTTCCTGGAGCGACTTGAAGCCGCTGCCCTGGATCGAACGGAAGTGGACGAACAGGTCGTCGCCGCTCTGCGGGGTGATGAAGCCGAAGCCCTTGGCGTCGTTGAACCACTTGACGGTACCGGTCTGACGATTGCTCATGGTGTTACTCCTTGGATCAGTGTTGGAATGCACGACGCCGCAGAACACGGCGCCGGGACTGTATCGAGCAAGGGGTAACGCGAAGCGATGGAGCGGATCGTCTGGACAGGCCGTTGCCGGCCTTGGAACCTGTGATCAACCGCATCGGAGCCACGATGTACCGTGATCCCGCTTTGAACAGTGCGCCCACCATACCAGCTTCCGCGCCGGATGTTCGGAATTCGCCGTTCAGGCGTCCCGGCGCTCAGTCCGCAGCGTCGATCACGGCGTCCAGCCGGTCCGATGGCACGCAGTACCCGGCAGCGTCGACGGCATCGCGCACGGCCATCAGTTCCGAGCCGAGCGCATCGAGATCCGCGGCATCCGCGCTGCCGACCACGTCGATGCAGCGTGCGTTGAACCAGGTCCAGAACTGGCGGAAGGTCTTGCCGTGCCAGTGTTCGTGGCGGATGGCCTGGTAGAGCTCGGCCACTGCGATGGTCGACGCGTCGCGCATGCGGGAGTCCGGTGGGAAGGGCGGCGTCGATTGTCGCCGACGCGCCGGCCCTCGCGGCGGCCCGTGCACGGACGCTTGATCCCCCGCAGCGCAGGCTGGCTGCCTTCCCCGCCATGTGCCGCAACGGAGTACCCGATGAGCATTCCGCAGACGCCCGACAGCATCCGCAAGTCGCAGGACGAAAAGGCGCCGCCCCCGAAGGACGAGCCGGCGCAGCCGGGCAAGCTGTCCAACGAGAACGAAGGCGACCGCGCCGAGGAGCGACAGGGCGGTCATTGAGGGGCCGTTGCGGCAATCATTCGTGCCCCGGCCCACGCGCGGCGTGAGGCCACCCGGCCGCGAACACCGCCGTCCAGAAGGGGGATGGACTGATTGCCGGCGTTTCAGCGAAGCGATAAGAGCGCACCTACAAGCGACAGGGTTGCAGGCAGCCGGAGCGGAGCGGGGCGGACTGGCTGCCCTGCCTTCGCGAGCGGCTGCTGCATGACGGAGCGTCCTGCGACAGTGCCACGCATGCGGTCATCGCCGGCCGTTCGCCGCGACGCGTGCTCGAGCGACCGACGGGTTGCGCTGCGTCCGGCGCCGGCACGGGTTGAGGCCGGCGTCGGCTGCGTGGGGGCCGAAGCGCTGTCGGGATCCGCTCCCGCAACCCCCATCCGCTTCGAGCGGGACGAACAGGCCCCGCCCCGGGCAGCGCCGACGAGGCGGTCGCATGTCACCCGGACCGTGCGATCCCGGAACCTCCGGGTCACCCGCGCGTGCTGCGTGCACAGTGACGGGACGAGCAGCCAGCCATGAACTGCCCGCCGTCATCGGGGGCTTTCCGGTACAGGTGGCCTGCAAGCCGCAAGGCATTCAAGGCGTGTCGGCATGTTGCTCGGCCATGGCCGCGTGGTGACAGGCGCGCCGGCCGGGACGCGGCCCTCCGCGCCCGGCCGCAAACGGACCGGTCGCGCCGGACGCGGAGCCGGTGTGTGCCGTCCACGCCTGTGCGGCGTCCGCATTGCGTCCCACCGCTCGCGTACCGGATCGTGTCGGCCTGCACACCCGGCTGCCCTGACCAGGCCGCATAATCCGCCGCATGGACCGATACGAACGCATCCTCTCGCTGCACCGCATCCTCAAGACGGCGCGCTATCCGGTGACGGTCGCCAAGTTGCAGGACGATCTCGAATGCTCGCGGGCGACGGTCTATCGCGATCTCGCCTTCCTGCGCGATGCACTGATGGCGCCGGTGATCGGCGACGGCGACGCCGGATTCCGCTACGACAGCGAGGAAGCGGACCGGTTCGAGCTGCCAGGCCTGTGGTTGAGTTCGGGGGAACTCCATGCCCTGCTCGCGGCGCAGCAGCTGCTCTCGCGCAGTGGCGGCGGCGTCCTGTCGACCGCGTTGGCGCCCCTGCAGTCGCGGATCGAGAAGCTGCTCGACGAGCATTCGGCCGGCAAGCAGTGGCCGGTGCAGCGCGTACGGGTGATTCCGCATCGCGGACGGCGCATGGACGAGCACGCCTTCCGTAATGTCTGCTCGGCGGTCCTGCAGCGCTGCCAGCTGGCCTTCGAATACCGCGCCCGGTCGACCGACGAGCGCACGAAGCGCACGGTGTCGCCGCAGCGGGTGACCCACTACCGCGACAACTGGTACCTCGATGCCTGGGATCACGAGCGCGACGCGCTGCGCAGCTTTTCGGTGGACCGCATCAGCAACGCCCGGGTGCTCACGGCGACCGCACGCGACATCGAGGACGCCGAGCTCGATACCCACCTGGCCGGCAGCTACGGAATCTTCTCCGGGCCGCCGAAGGGCGTGGCCACGATCGTGTTCGAGCCCAAGGCCGCGCGCTGGGTGGCCGACGAGCATTGGCATTCGCAGCAGCAGGGCCGGTTCCTGCCCGACGGTCGCTTCGAGCTGAAGGTGCCCTACAGCAATGCGCGCGAGCTGCTGATGGACGTGCTGCATTACGGCGCCGATGCCGAGATCCTCGAGCCCGTGGCACTGCGCGAGCAGGCGCGTTCGCTGCTCGAACTCGCGCTCGCCCGCTACGCCGGCCGCTGAGCCCGCGGGATGACCCGCCGCGAACCCGTCGCCCTCGCGCTCGGTGCCGGCGGCGCCCGGGGCCTGGCCCAGATCGGCGTCATCGAGGTGCTGGAAGAACACGGCTTCGACATCGTCGCGATCTCCGGCGCATCCAGCGGGGCACTGGTCGGGGGCATCCACGCGGCGGGACGGCTGCGTGCGTTCGACGCGCGGCTGCGCTCGATGGCGCGGCGGGATTTCCTGCGCCTGCTCGATCCCGGCGTGCGCCGCGGCGGCGTATTGCGTGGCACCCGCCTGGTGGACGCGATGCGCGAGGTCGTCGGCGACCCGCGTATCGAGGATCTGCCGATCGCGTTCACCGCGGTGGCGGTGGATCTGCAGCGACAACGCGAGGTGTGGCTGCAGGCCGGCCCGCTGTGGGACGCACTGCGCGCCTCGTTCGCGATCCCGGGGGTGTTCACCCCGCACGTCGTGCACGGGCGTGCCCTCGTCGACGGCGGCCTGCTGGCACCGCTGCCGATCGCGGCCACCCGGATGTCGGATGCCCACCGGCTCATCGCGGTCGACATGCACGGCTGGCCGACGCAGCCGGCGGGCTCGCCTGCGCGGCAGGGCGAGGCGATGATCGCCACCGCCGCCAGCCAGGGTCGCATGGGCCTGGTCGAGACGATGTCGCGTTCGCTCGACACCATGCAGGCGCAGATCTCGCGGGTGCAGCTGGCGCTGGATCCGCCGGAACTGGTGATCCGCATCCCGCGCGACGTCTGCCAGTTCTATGAATTCTGGCGTGCCGCCGAGCTGATCGACATCGGCCGGCGACAGGCCGTGCAGGCCCTGGCCGAGGCCGGCTATTGATCCAGGCCCCGCGTGGCGCGAGGTCGCAGCCTGTGAGATGAGGCCGGCCCACACTCCCCGCACGGCCCGATCCGGGCATGTGCGAGGTGATCGTCATGTCGAAGTCCGAACCGCTTCCACCGTCGCCCCACGCGCTGCTGGGTGCCGCGCTGCTGGGTCTGCTCGCCATCGGCGCGGTCGTGCTGTTGTCGTTTCCAGGGGCCCGTGCCGGGAGCAGCGTCGTCGGCTGGCCACCGCTGTGGCTGGTCGGCGCGCCTGCGGTGGCCTGGGCCACCCTGCAACTGCTTGCTCTGCCGCGCCGCCGCGGTCCGGCCTCGTCAGCGGGCCCGCGGCGGCGTCGGCCGGGCGCTCGGGTGCAGGCGATGCGCCGCCCTGCGCAGCGTCGCCGCGCCGGCCTGGCCGCACGCGCGGCGATGGCCGCCGCAGGTCTGCTGCCCGACCCGCGCTGACCGCCCGGGCGCGCCCGGCTATGACTTTGGTCATACGGCCGGGCGAAGCCCGCGTGCTAGCGTTGACGGCTGTCCAAGCGTCCCCGGAGTCGCCGTGTCTGCACTGTCCAAGCTCTGTCTTGCCGCGGCGGTCGCCGCCGGCCTGTCGGTGGGCGCCGCATCTGCCCAGGAGGCCACCGTGTCCGATCCCCACCAGTGGCTCGAAGCCGTTACCGACGAGAAGGCCCTGGACTGGGTGCGCGCGCAGAACGCCCAGGCCGAGGCCGAACTGGCCGCGACGCCCGAGTTCAAGCAGCTCGAAGCCGGCCTGCTGGGGATCTACGACTCCGACGACAAGATCCCCGGCGTCTACAAGCAGGGAGAGTGGTACTACAACTTTTGGCGCGATCGGAACCACGAGCGCGGCATCTGGCGCCGCACGACGCTCGAGGAATACCGCAAGCCGCAGCCGAAGTGGGAGACCGTGCTCGACCTCGATGCGCTGAACCGCGCCGAGGGCGAGAACTGGGTGTGGCACGGCGCCAACTGCCTGCGTCCGGCGTATACGCGCTGCCTGATCGCGCTGTCGCGCGGCGGCGCCGATGCCGACGTCACCCGCGAGTTCGATCTCGAATCGAGGTCCTGGGTGGAGGGCGGTTTCTTCCGCGAGGAAGCCAAGGGCGCGCTGGGCTGGATCGACCGGGACAACGTCTACGTCTACACCGACTTCGGCGACGGCTCGCTGACCTCGTCCGGCTACCCGCGCATCGTCAAGCAGCTCGCGCGCGGCCAGTCGATGGACCAGGCCACCCTGGTCTACGAAGGCCGGCCCGACGACATGTACATCGCCGCGATGCGCGACGACACGCCGGGCTTCGAGCGTGACTTCGTCAGCCGTACGCTGGCGTTCTACAACGACGAGCTGTACCTGCGCGGCGCCGATGGCCAGCTCACCAAGATCGACGCGCCGAACTCCGCCAACAAGTCCGTCCACCGCGACTGGCTGATGCTGGAGCTGCGCGAGGCCTGGGAGATCGGCGGCCGTACGTATCCGGCCGGCTCGCTGCTGGCGACGAACTTCGACACCTTCATGGCCGGCAAGCGCGAATTCGACGTGCTGTTCGAGCCGAGCGAGACCACCTCGCTCGCAGGTTCGACATGGACCCGGAACCACCTCGTCATCAACGTGCTCGAGGACGTCAAGAACAAGCTCACCGTGCTCACCCCGGGCGCGAATGGCTGGGCGCGCGGCGCGCTGGCCGGCGTGCCCGAACTCGGCACGGTCGCGGTCAGCGCCGTCGACAGCGACGAGTCCGACGCGGTGTGGATGACGGTCACCGACTACCTGACGCCGAGCACGCTGATGCTGGCCGAGGTGGGCGGCAACGCTGCGCCGGAAACGCTGAAGACGATGCCGGCCTTCTTCGACGCCAGCACGCACGAAGTCGAGCAGCATTTCGCCAGTTCGAAGGATGGCACCCGCGTGCCGTACTTCCTCGTGCGCCCGAAGGACATGCCGCTCGACGGGAGCAACCCCACGCTGCTCTACGGCTACGGCGGCTTCGAGATCTCGCTGACCCCAGGCTACTCGGGCGGCGTCGGCAAGGGCTGGCTGGAGAAGGGCGGCGTGTACGCGGTCGCCAACATCCGCGGCGGCGGCGAGTACGGGCCGCGCTGGCACCAGGCGGCGCTCAGGCAGAACCGCCACAAGGCCTACGAGGATTTCGCCGCCGTCGCGCAGGACATGATCGACCGCAGGATCACGTCCCCGGCGCACCTGGGTATCCGCGGCGGCAGCAACGGCGGCCTGCTGACCGGCAACATGCTCACCCAGTATCCCGAGCTGTTCGGCGCGGTCGTGATCCAGGTGCCGCTGCTCGACATGCAGCGTTATCACCGGCTTCTGGCGGGCGCGTCGTGGATGGCCGAGTACGGCAATCCCGACAAGCCGGAAGAGTGGGACTTCATCCGCAGCTTCTCGCCGTACCACCTGTTCGATCCGGCGAAGGACTATCCGCCGACACTGATCCTCACCTCAACGCGCGACGATCGCGTGCACCCGGGCCATGCCCGCAAGATGCACGCGCTGATGTCCGCAGCCGGCAAGGACGTGCGCTACTACGAGAACATCGAGGGTGGTCACGGCGGCGCTGCGAACAACCGGCAGCAGGCGCATATGGATGCCCTCTACCTGACCTTCCTGTGGCAGCAGCTGGGCAAGTGATTCCATCCGGCATCGGTCGCGTTCGCGGCCGATGCTTCTTTCAGCGTTGCAATCGCGACGAATGGACCCATCGATGAAGCCATCTATCCCCCGCGCGGCCCTGTTCCTGGCCGCGCCGATCCTGACGAGCCTGAGCCTGATGAGTGTTTCTCCCGCTAGCCGTGCCGCCACGCCGGTGCCGCCCGACGCAGAACAGCGCCCGCACACCGTCAAGGCGCCGCACGGCGCGACGCGCGAGGACGTCTACTACTGGCTGCGCGACGACACGCGCGAAGATCCGGCGATGCTGGCGTATCTCAATGCCGAGAACGCCTACGCGGATGCCATGCTCGCCTCGCTCAAGCCGGTCGAGAACGCGCTGTACGACGAAATCGTCGGCCGCATCCAGCAGGACGACAGCTCGGTGCCGTACCGGGACCGCGGCTTCTGGTACTACTCGCGTTTCGAGACCGGCAAGGACTATCCGGTGCACGCGCGCCGGCCGGACGCGCCCGGCGTCGACGCGCTGACGATCCAGGCGGCCAATGCACGCGGTGACTTCGCCGGCGAGCAGATCATGCTCGACGTCAACGTGCTTGCCGAGGGCAAGGACTACTACGCTGTCGGCGACTGGGACGTCAGTCGCGACAACCGCATCCTGGCCTATGCCGACGACACCAACGGGCGGCGCCAGTACACCGTCCGCTTCAGGAATCTGGAGACCGGCGAGGTCTACCCCGAGTCGATCCCGGGCGTGTCGGCCAATCTCGTCTGGGCCGACGACAACCGGACGCTGTTCTACGTCGAGAACGATCCCGACACCCTGCTCACCGTGCGCGTGAAGAAACACGTGCTCGGCACGCCGGTCGCCGACGACGTGCTGGTGTACGAAGAGAAGGACGACAGCTTCTACATGGGCATCGACCGCACGCGCGATGACAAGTACATCGTCATCGGCGTCGGCAGCACCGTGTCGAGCGAATTGCGCTACGCGCCGGCCGACGCCCCGGAGACCTTCACCGTGCTCGCCCCACGCGCGCGCGACGTGGAATACGACGCCGATCATCACGGCGGCCGCTGGGTGATCCGCACGAATGCGGACAAGGCGACCAACTTCAAACTCGTCACCGCGCCGAGCGATGCCACCTCGCGCCGCCAGTGGACCGACCTGGTGCCGCACCGCGACGACGTCTATATCGAAGGCTACGAGCTGTTCGACGGCTTCACCGCGATCGAGGAGCGTGCCGAGGCGCTGACCCGCGTGCGCGTGCTCAAAGCCGACGGCAGCGACGACTTCGTGCAGGCCGACGAGCCGGCGTACGCGATGGGGCTGTCGGTGAACTCCGAGCCCGACACCGATTGGCTGCGCTACAGCTACACCTCGCTGACGACGCCGGCGACCACGCTCGAGGTCAACACCGCGACCGGCGAGCGCCGCCAGCTCAAGCAGCAGCCCGTCATCGGCTACGACCCGGCCAACTACGTCACCGAGCGCGTGTGGACGACGGCCCGCGACGGCGCGCGCATTCCGGTGTCGCTGGTCTACCGCAAGGGCTTCGAGAAGAACGGCACCGCGGCGCTGCTGCAATACGGCTACGGCAGTTACGGCGCGTCGATGGATCCGGGCTTCTCGGTCACCAACGTCAGCCTGCTCGACCGCGGCATGGTCTACGCCATCGCGCACATCCGCGGCGGCGAGGAAATGGGCCGCGCCTGGTACGACGACGGCAAGCTGCTCAACAAGATCAACACCTTTACCGACTTCATCGATGTCACCGACGATCTGGTGCGCCAGGGCTATGCCGCTCCGGACCGCGTCGCGGCCTACGGCGGCAGCGCCGGCGGCCTGCTGATGGGCGCGATCTCGAACATGACGCCCGAGAAGTACCGCGTCATCCTGTCCCAGGTGCCGTTCGTGGACGTGGTCACCACGATGCTCGACCCGACCATCCCGCTGACCACCAACGAGTACGACGAGTGGGGCAATCCGGAGCAGAGGCGGTATTACGACTACATGCTCTCGTATTCGCCCTACGACAATCTCGAGGCCAAGGCCTATCCGGCGATGTTCGTCGGCACGGGACTGTGGGATTCCCAGGTCCAGTACTGGGAACCGGCCAAGTACGTGGCCCGGTTGCGTGACGTCAACACCAGCGACCGGCCGGTGGTGTTCAGGACCAACATGGAAGCCGGACACGGCGGCAAGTCGGGCCGGTTCCGCCGCTTCCGCGAGTCGGCCGAGATGTATGCGTTCATGTTCGACCAGCTGGGCCTCGGGGCCGCGGCCACGGCGCGGCGCTGAGAACGCGGGCCGGTGCCACGTTGACGCGTGGCCCCGGTCGATGCAGAATGCGCGGCTCGTCGCGGACGACATGCCCGCGCGACCGATGGCTATGTAGCTCAGCCGGTTAGAGCACAGCACTCATAATGCTGGGGTCGGTGGTTCGAGTCCACCCATAGCCACCACACTCGAGACCCCGCCCCGTGCGGGGTTTTGCGTATCTACGGATCGGCGCGGCATTCACGCACCGGCGTCCAGACTCCGCGGCCCGAACGCAGGAAGGAGGGACACGCCATGGCCGACTCCGGACCGGGGCGCACGGCGCGCGCCGCCACATCTTCGTCGCATACCGCGTCGCTGCGGCTGTCAGCCGGCAGCGCATCGCTGCAGGCGGAGGTCGCCATCTCCACCCGCGGCCTCATGGCGCTGGGCGCGATGATCGCGGGCACGCTGCTGTCGGCGGCGGTGATCGTGGTGGCGTCGACGCGCAAGCTGCCGCAGGGCGCGATGCCGCGGAGCATGGTGCGTCGACGCTGAGCCCGACGCGGCGGTCGGCCGTGTGCCGGCGGACCTGCTGCGATCGGCCCAGAACACCGCCTCAGCTGCCACGAGATCGTCGGGGCCGTCGGGCGCGGCTGCCAGCCGGCTGTGTACGGGATCCGGCGCGCGCAGCGGGTTCCATCGCCATGCCTGCACTTGGCAGGCAGCGGGGTCGATGCCGATGCCGATCCGGGGCGCGAGGCTCAGCAAAGGGCCGTTGCGAGCGGCGATGCGCGGGGCGGTGCCTGCTGGGTGTCGGCGTCAGCGGGTGGTACCAGCGACACCGGAAGCGCGCTCCGCGTGCGAATCCCGGCTCCGCGCGGGGCGCGCCGACGGATGGGCGTCCGGTTCGAGCGCCTCACGTGTCGACGGCGTCGACGACGGCCTCGACGGCACGGGGCCGGCCTGCAGTCGCGCCGCGGCCGCTCCATCGGCCGCCAGCGCTGCATCTTCTTCATGCCGGCGGGCACCGTCATTCACGGGATACACGCCGGCCCGCGCGCAGCGTGTGTGTCCCGCGCTCGACCGCTCGCGATCGAGTCACAGATCGATCCGTACATCCCCCGGTACGAAGCGAGTCGCGCGGCCTGGCACTGCTTCCGAGGAGTCGTGATCGTCATGGTCGTGCTGTCTACCCCTGCAAGGTTCCTTTCGCTCCCCGCGCAGGCGGACAGGGTGCGCACGCCGTGAGTCGCGTGCCGATACCGAACGTTGCGGCATCCGCCAGTTCCGGGGACCAGGGTTCGGAGGTGGCGGTCGTGTCGATGCACGCGCGCAGTGGTCCGCGCGAACACCCGTCTCGTACCGTGCGGCCCGACGTCCGCGCCCGCCGGGGCCCCATCCTCTTCGGCGGCCCCGCCATATCGGTGGCACGCGCGCCGCGCCGCTGGGCGGGTTCGCGGGCTGGGCGCGCTGCGCCGTTGCCGGCGACACGGATGTGCGCGGGGCCTGCCTGGATGCGGTGCTCGACCGGGCCTGCCGCGAAGAGCCCGACCACTGGCATCGCACCGGCCGAGGGCGCGGGGTTGCCGAAGGCCGCCAGCACCGTCTCGATCCCGATCACGTGCATGCGCTCGCGCGTGCGCAACACGACATCGAACGCGCGGATCACCCGCCGTCATGCACCCTCTGGAGCCCCATGGAAACCCTGATCGTCTTCTCGCATCTGCGCTGGAACTTCGTCTACCAGCGCCCCCAGCATCTGCTCGCGCGTCTTGCGTCCCACTGGAACATCCTGGTCGTCGAGGAGCCCGTCCCGGGTGAGCCCGGCTTGTCGGTCACCACGCCCGCGCCTGGTGTCACCGTGCTCCAGCCGCACACGCGCGCGCCGGGCCACGGCTTCGACGACAGCCAGTTCGAGCCCGTCGGCGCACTCCTGCGCGATTATCTCGACGCGCAGGGCATTACCCAGTACGGGGCGTGGATGTACACACCGATGGCCCTGCCGTTGCTCGGCGGTCTCGCGCCGCAGGTGATCGTCTACGACTGCATGGACGAACTCAGTGCCTTCAAGGGCGCGCCCCCGCAGCTGCTCCGGCGGGAGAAGACCCTGCTCGACATCGCCAATGTGGTGTTCACCGGCGGGCCCTCGCTGTACGACGCCAAGCGTCACGCCAACCCGAACGTGCATTCGTTGCCCAGCAGCGTCGATGCGGCGCATTTTTCGCCCCGCGGGGCGGGTCACGCGTCGAGCCCGCTGTTCGATGGGATCGCGCATCCCCGGCTGGGTTACTACGGCGTGGTCGACGAGCGGCTGGACCTCGATCTGCTGGCGCATCTAACCGATGCGGAGCCGGGCTGGCAGGTCTGCGTACTCGGTCCGGTGGTCAAGATCGATCCGGCCACGCTGCCGCAGCGCGCCAATCTGCATTACCTGCCGCAGCAAGCCTACGACGACCTGCCCGACGTCCTCGCCGCCTGGGACGTCTGTCTGATGCCTTTCGCGCTCAACGAATCGACGCGTTTCATCAGCCCCACCAAGACACTCGAATACATGTCCGCGGGCAAGCCGGTGGTCAGTACCGAGATCGCCGATGTGCGCCGGCTCTATGCCTCGGGCGTTGCGCTGGCCGCCGACGCCGATACCTTCGTCGCCGCCTGTCGCGCGGCGCTCGCCGAGACGCCCGACGGGCGCGCGCAGCGCGTGACCGAGCAGCAGCGGCTGGTCGCCGCCACTTCGTGGGAGAACGCTGCGGCGGTGGTCGCGCAGGAAGTGAAGGCCGCGCATGCATCGGGTCTGCGGCCCCAGGCGCGCTCGTACCTGGCCGGCAAGCACGTGATCGAACTGCCGCGACGTCGGCCCGTGTCCGGCGAGAGCGTGCGGTCGATCGCCTGATCACCGGCCCGGGGGCGTCCGGCCCGCAATCCCGCGCTGCGATGAGTGCCTCGCGCGGATGGAAGCCGACGCCCGCGCGAGGCATCGGATGCCGTTCGGAAGGGCGCGGATGTCGTCTTCGATGACGCGGGATGCATCCGGTCCCGCTCGATCCGGATGGGCTGGGGCGTCGACAGGCTGCCGGGCGACTGCGCGGGCCGGGGTATGCGGCTTGCGTGCACGGCCGGGCGTGCTTGCGCGCAATCCGCTGCGAATACGCCGTAAGGTCTCGCTCGAAATGCCGAGCGGGCGCGGTCCGCGATCGGGTCCGTATCGTATCGACGCGGTGCCGCCCCCGGCTTGTCGCCCCGGCGTCCCCGTGGCAGAGTCGAAGCCAGTGACGCAAGTCAATCGCATTTAGGAGTCCGCATCGTGATCGATCCGGACGGGTTCAGGCCCAACGTCGGAATCGTGCTGATGCGCCCGGATGGCCGGGTGTTCTGGGCACGGCGCGTCCGCCGCGACGGCTGGCAGTTCCCGCAGGGCGGGATGAACACCGACGAGACGCCGCTCGAGGCGATGTACCGCGAGCTGCGCGAGGAAACCGGGCTGTTGCCCGAACATGTCGCCGTGCTCGGCGCGACCCCCGGCTGGCTGCGCTACCGCCTGCCGCAGCGGGCCATCCGGCGCAACGACCGTGTCGTGTGCGTGGGCCAGAAGCAGGTCTGGTTCCTGCTGCAGTTCGTCGGCGACGAAGCCCACCTGCGCCTCGATCTGACCGACAAGCCCGAGTTCGATCACTGGCGATGGGTGGATTTCTGGTATCCGCTCGATCATGTGGTCGTGTTCAAGCGAGGGGTCTACAGCAGCGCGTTGCGCCATCTGGCGCCGTATGCGCGGCAGGTCGCCGGCACCCACGCCATCCCGCAGGCCTTGGCCGAGGCGCGGCCGCGCCTGCGTCGCCCGCAGCGGCGGCCGCGCCAGGCCGTACCCGCCCGCAGCCGCGACTCCGACGGCGCAAGCTGAATCCTTCTCATTTGACAGTGATTCTCGTTTCTGGCGAAATGGCTCCAGCCCGACCGCCAGGACACCTGCCTTGTACGTCTGCATCTGCAACGGCGTCACCGATACCCAGATCCGCCAGGCCGCTGCCAACGGCTGTCGCGAGGTGACGGAACTGACGATGCGCACGGGCTGCGGCGCAACCTGCGGCAGCTGCATGGACATGGCCGCCGGACTGCTCGATGCGTATTACGCACGCTCCGCCACGCCGCTGATCGAATTGCCGCTGATCGCATCCGCTGCCTGACCTGACAGCGCCGCGCGGTGTGTCGCGCGGGTAACAATGCGCACGATTCGCGTTCCGTCATCGCTGCCGACGAGTGGCTAGAGTAGCGGCGTCCGCATTCCAGGAGCACGCCGATGAAGGGCGACGCGCAGGTCATCCGTTTTCTCAACCAGGCGCTCTACAACGAGCTCACGGCGATCAACCAGTACTTCCTGCACGCCAAGATGCTGAAGAACTGGGGACTCGAGCTGCTGGCCAAGCACGAGTACAAGGAGTCGATCGAGGAGATGAAGCATGCCGACGTGCTGTCGGAGCGCATCCTGTTTCTCGAAGGCCTGCCCAATTTCCAGGCGCTCGGCAAGCTGCGCATCGGCGAGACGCCTCGCGAGCTGCTGGAGTGCGATCTCGCGCTCGAACTCGACGGCCTGCCGCTGCTGCGCGAAGCGATCGCGCATTGCGAGTCGGTCGGTGATTTCGTCAGCCGCAAACTGCTGTCCGACATCCTCGAGAACGAGGAAGAACACGTCGACTGGCTCGAAACCCAGCTCGACCTGATCGCGCGGATCGGCGAGGAAAACTATCTGCAGAGCCAGCTCGGCGACGACTGAGTCGCCCGGGCGGGTCGCTGCGAACGTCAGTCGACGCCCGACGGTGCCCGGGTCTGCATGACGTCGCGCAGCGCACGCCGCACACGCGCGAACTCGTTGGTCACCAGCGCCACCGCCACGGCGGGGCGCTCGAGCGCGCGCTCGCGCGCGGCGGTCTCGATGCGCCGCGCGGCGGCCGACAGCGACATCGCACCGAGATTGGCGCTGGACGATTTCAGGGAATGCGCCGCTTCGCGCAGCGCGGCGTAGTCGGGGCCGTCGACGGCATTCTCCAGGGCCGCGAGCAGGCGCGGGGTGTCCTCGAGGAACACGTCGATGAGCCGGTCCACTTCCTCGCCGAGCAGCGCACGCAGGTCGTCGAGCACATCCTGGTCGATCACCGGTGGCAAGGTGGCGGAGCCCGCGGTCGGCATCGCCGCCGGAGATGAGGTCGGTGCGGGTGCTGGCGCCGGTGCCGGGGCAGGCGCTGGATTCGGCGCAGGGCCGGGTGCCCTGGCCCCAGTCTGGAACGCATCTGTAGACGGCGCCGAGGCTGGGCGCGGCGGCAGCGGCGACGCTACGGGCTGCGGCGGGATCGGGCCGGTCCGCACCGCGCCCGGCGTGGGCGGGTCCAGTGGCGCAGCTCCCGGCGGCGCAAGTGCGGCTGTCGGCACGGAGACCGGCATCGAGGCCACCGGAACCACCGGTGCTGCAGCCGTGGCGGCCGGTGACGGCGCGGGAATCACCCGCTCGGGGGGCGGAACCACCGTCGGGGCAACAGGCGGGGCGATTGGGGTCACCGGCGCGTTCCGCGGCGCGGGCGCTGCGGACTGCGCTGCCGCCGCGGGCAGGATCGGGGCGTCGGCGTCGGCGACGTCGAGGTCCAGCACCAGCTCCCATGCGGGATCCGCGACGGTGTCTGCGGGCGGCACTGCTGCGGCTTGAACCGCCGGCTGCGCCGGTGCTGCGGATGCCGCCTCCGGGGTCGGCCCCGACGGGCGGACAGCCGGGCCGGGCGCCTGCAGGGGCGGCATCGTTGCAGCCGACACGGTCTCCGTGCGGGGCGCGCCCGCCTCGGGCGCCGTGGTCCGGGTGTCGGGTTCGCTGTCGCTGTCGGCGTCGCCGTGCGCATCGCCGCTGCCGGCAGCCTCGGGATCCCACCAGTGGTGCAGGCAGCGCTCGAGCTCGCTGCGTGTGACCGGTTTGGCGAGGTAGTCGTCCATGCCTGCGTCCAGGCACTTCTGGCGATCACCCGCCATGGCGTTGGCGGTCATCGCGATGATCGGCAGGCGCCGTCCGTCGTCGAGGGCCGCCTCGTGCTCGCGCCAGCGGCGGGTGGCCGTGTAGCCGTCCATGACCGGCATCTGGCAGTCCATGAGCACGATGTCGTAGCGGGCATCGGCGATCTTCAGCAGCGCGGCCTCACCGTTGCTGGCGGTGTCGCAGGTGATGCCGAGCACCGAGAGCAGGCGCTGGCCGACCATCAGGTTGACCGGGTTGTCCTCGACCAGAAGAACGCGCGGCTTGCGTGGCGGCGCGCTGCGGCCCGAATCGGTGCGAGTGGACGGCTCGATGGCGGTGCCTGCGGGGGCCGGGGACTGGGAAGGACCGGCACCGTCCGGTGCCGGCGTACGAGGGCTGCCCGCCGCGGCGGGCGCCTGCAGGTCGAGCACCGCGGCGCGCAGATCGGCGTCGGGAGCCTGGCGACTGAGCAACGTGGTGCCCTGGCGGAGTTCTTCGGCCACCGGCTCGTCGCCGTACAGGCAGACCAGCCGCAACCGGCCGTACGCCGCCTGGCGGGTCAGGTTGCGGTACAGGGCGACGGCGGTATTGCGCATCCCCGAGAGGTCGGCGACCACGGTCGAATACGCCCACGGCGAGCCCTGGGTCGCGGCGGTGCGCAGGCGGTCGAGGGCTTCCTGGGTGGTCTCCACCGCGCTGACCCGCAGTCCCCAGTTGGGCAGCAGCATCGACAGCCGCAGGCGCAGCCTGGGATCGGCGCTCAGCAGCAGGGCGCGGCCTTCGCGCGGCGCGGCATCGTCGACCGGCATGTCGCCCTGGGCCTTGAGCAGGGGCACCTCGAACCAGAAGGTCGACCCCGCGCCCGGTTCGGACTCCACACCGATCCGCCCGCCCATCAGCTCGACGATGCGCCGCGAGATGGCCAGGCCCAGGCCGGTGCCGCCATAGAGCCGGGTGGTCGAGGCATCCGCCTGGCTGAAGGCCTGGAACAGACGGGTCTGCGCCGCCTGGGCGATGCCGATGCCCGTGTCGCGCACTTCGAAACGGAGCTGGTGCTGGCTGGGGCTCTCGCCGAGCCGGCGCACGGAGATGGTGATGCCGCCGCGCTCGGTGAACTTCACAGCGTTGCTGATCAGGTTGCCGAGCACCTGCCGCAGGCGGACCGGGTCGCCGCGCACCGGCAGGCGCACGGCCGGATCGACCTGCAGACCGAGCCGCAGGCCCTTGCTCTGCGCTGCGCGCTCCATCAGCTGGGTGACGCTTTCGAGCAGTTCACGCAGGTGGAAGCCCGTGGTCTCGAGTTCGAGCTTGTCGGATTCGAGCTTGGAGTAGTCGAGGATGTCGTCGACGATGCGCTGCATCTGCTGCGAGGACAGGTAGGCCGTGCGCACCAGCTCCGCGTGGTCCGGCGCCAGAGGCGCGTGCATCAGCAGGTCGAGCATCGGCGTGATGCCGTTGAGCGGGGTGCGGATCTCGTGGCTCATCGTGGCCAGGAACTCGCCCTTGGCCATCACTGCCGATTCCGCTGCGTTCTTGGCCTGGCGCAGCTCGAGTTCGAGCCGGCTGCGCTCCTCGAGTTCGCGGTGCAGCTCGCCGAGGGCCAGTTCGTCCTGGCGCAGGCGCTCGTCGGCGGCTTCGAGCTCGCGCACGCCCTGGTGCAGGCGCAGGCTCAGGGCCAGCGAAGCGAACACCGCGACAAGGGCCAGGATCAGGGCGATCCCCTGCCAGGGGCCCGGAATGCCGAGGGTTTCCAGCAGCATCGTCAGGGCGGCGCCGGCGGCTGCCCCGAGCGCGGGCCAGCGCAGCATCAGGGCGGACGGACGGCGGCGGATGATCATCTGGGTCAGAGCACCGAGTGGTGGAAATCGAAGTCGAGCGCATCGGCGACGCGCTGGACGAGATTGCCCTGGATGAAATCGATCCCGCTCATCCAGAGCGTGGCCGCGGCCTGCGGGTCCTCGACCTGCTGGCCGATCACCTGCAGCCCGAGGCGATGGGCGCGCTCGATCGCGCCGCGCATCTCGTCGCGGATCTTGGGTTCGTCGAGCTGGGTGGAATAGCGCGCCGCCAGCCTCACGAAGCCGAGCGGCAACTGGGCGAGCAGGGCGTCGGCGTCGTCGCCCGCCGCATATTGGCCCAGGCACAGCTGCACGCCCGCCGGCACCATCGCCGAGCAGAACTCCTGCAGCGAAAGCGCGTGGATCAGGGCATCGTCCTGGCGCACGTCGATCACCAGTGCACCGTTGCCGACCGACGAAGCCTCCACCAGCTGCAGCAGCCAGTCCGCATACCCCGGCTGGATCAGGCTGCGCGAGGACTGCGACACGAACAGACGCATCGCACCGCCCCGCGCATTGCGCTCGACCAGCGTGGCCAGTGCGAGTTCGATGACCCGGCGGTCGATGTCGTGCAGCAGTCCGGCGCTCTCGGCGGCGGGCAGGATCCGCGCCGCGGAATGCAGCTCGCCATCGCGACCGCGCAGTCGCAGCAGGGTCTGGTACTGCGCCTGATCGCCCCCGGCGACCGCGACGATCGGCTGGAACGCGAGCTCGATGCGGTTGTCGGCCAGTGCGTCGCGCAGATCGCCGGCGAAGGCGTCGGGTGCGGCGCCCGGCGCGGGCGCGGCCACGGGCAGGTGCACTGCAATGCCGATCGGCGTACCGCGCGCGTCGCGCAGCGCCTGTTCGGCCGACGCCAGCGCGGTTCCGGGATCCTCGTAGCCGTGAGCCAGATCCGCATAGCCGACCAGCGCTCGCAGGCGGATGCGCTGGTCGCCCAGCGGGAACGGATGGCTGCCGATGCCGTCGCGCAATCCGCGCGCCCAGGCATCGAGCGACGTCCGCGCGATCTCGGGCGCGAACACCAGGAACGTCGTGTCGTTGAGCCGGGTCGCGGACGCATCGCCGACCAGCTCGCGCAGATGCCGTCCGGCATCGGTGAGGATGGTCTCGAGCCCCGCATAGCCGTAGCGGTCACGCAGGGCGGTGATGCCTTCGACCTCGATGAAGGCGAGCGCCCCGGCAGGACGCGCGGGAATCGCCGCGGCCAGTTGTTGCAGGAGCTGCAGCCGGCTGTGCAGACCGGTCACCGGATGGCGACCGGGGTCGGCCATCTGCTGCAGTGCGCGTGCCCGGCGGATGCGGTTCTGCACCGCCGCGACCAGATGCCGCGGGCGCACCGGCTTGGTGAGGAAGTCGTCGGCACCGACCTCCATCACCTCGAACTGGCGCTCCGGATCGTCGTCGCCGGTCAGGAACACCACCGGAATGTGTGCGAGCGCCGGCTGTTGCCGGAGCAGCGCGGTCAATTCGGCGCCGTCCATGCCCGGCATGTGCAGGTCCATCAACACCAGCGCGGGCTGGAACTCGGCCGCGGTGATCAGGAATTCAGCCGCCACGCCGACCACGCGTGCCTCGAAGCCCGCGCCGTTGAGCACGCTTTCGGCGAACAGCGCCTGGCTGGGATCGTCTTCGACGATGAGCACGCGATGGGCCGGCTCGGGCGCTGCATTCGGCGTCGACGCCGGACCGGCGGGCGGTGCATCGGCACGCGCCGCCTCGGCCGGATCCTCGGGCAGGCGGGGCTGGCCGGCGTCTGCGGCCCAGCGGCGCCAGTAGGCGGCAGGCGGAAATTCGGCGCGGTGTCGGCTGTCGGCGTCGGACATGGCGTGGACTGTGACGCGATGAAGGCAGGCCGGCAACTTTAACCGGTGGCGCCCGGCGCAGCGCGAAGGCCGGAAGGGCTCAGCCCGCGGCGCGTCGACGGCCGCCGGGCCGCAACCGCCGCCACACCAGCGCGAGGAGCAGCACTGCAAGCGCCGCCACCGCCAGCACCAGGGTCAGCGCCAGCCAGGGCGATACGAGCACCAGGCCCAGTGCGCCGAGGGTCACGACGTCCTCGGTCGACGAGGCGGCCACGTTGCTCACCGGCTCGGGCGACAGGTTGAGCATCAGCCGCGTTCCGGACTTGAGCACATGACTGGCGAAGGCGACGCCGGCGCCGGTGGCGAGCATGCCGCCGCCGAGTTCGCCATCGGGCGACAGCGCGGCCGCGGCCAGAAACGCGCCGGCCGGCACCCGGGCCAGCGTGTGCAGCAGGTCCCAGCCGGAATCGATGCCCGGAATCTTGTCGGCGAAGAATTCCGCAACGGCGAGGCTGCCGGCGACCCCGAGCACCCAGGGCGATGCCGCCGCCTCCAGCGCAGGCGGCAAGTCGAGCCAGCCGAGCGCGCCTGCGACTCCGACGCCGAAGACCGTGAGATAGACGCGGATGCCTGCCAGCCAGGCCAGCAGGACACCGGTCGCGAACAACTGGGCCTCGGACATCCGCTGCTCCCGACACCGGCGGCGCGAGTGCAACGGCCGCCCAACGCCGGCGAGTATAGGCAGGCCACGCGCTTGACGCTGCTTCCGCAGCCTCGCTATACCGTGCCGATGACCGAAACCGATCCCACCGGGCAGGCGCCCCGGCCGACAGCGTCCGCGCCGGCGCCCATGCCGGGCATGCGCCTGATCCTCGGGCTGCTGGCTGCGGTGCTGCTCTCGCTGGTGTTCGGGCTGTGGGGCGCATGGCAGGTGTTCGCGCCTTCCGGCACCAATCCGCAGCGCGAACTCGGCGCGGCGGCCGCGCAGATCGAGGGTCTGCAGCAGCAGGTGGCCACGCTGACCCGGTCCGACCAGATCAGTCGCGACGCCAACCGGGAGCTGCAGGGCACGCTGGCCGAACGCGACGAGGAGATCGTGGCCTTGCGCGCGGACGTCGCGTTCTACGAGCGGTTCGTCGGTTCCACCGCGCAGCGGCGCGGGCTCACGGTGCACGAGTTGCGGCTGCAACCGCGCACCGACCAGGGCTGGCACTACACCGCCACGCTCACCCAGAGCCTGAGTCGGGATGCCGCCAGCACCGGCGAGATGCGTCTGGCGATCGAAGGCACCCGCGGTGGCCGGATCGAGACCCTGGAATGGGCCGATCTGCGCCCGGGCACGGACGCCGGCGGCGTGGCGTTCTCGTTCAAGTACTTCCAGCAGATCGAGGGCGACATCGTGCTTCCGCCCGGTTTCCAGCCGCTGCGGGTCACGGTGCGCCTCGCGCCGGAACGCGGCGGCGCGGTGGATCGCGCCTTCAGCTGGGCCGATGTGACGCCGCGTTCCGGTCCGGACGCTTGAAGCGGGAGCAGGGGACCCCCATCCTTGCAGCCATGAACGATGTCCTCACGATCGAAGCACCGGGTTACCAGTCCCTGGAGCGGCCGCTGGAATTCACGCCTGCGGCCGCGGCCAAGGTGCGCGAGCTGATCGAGGGCGAAGGCAATCCGGCCCTGAACCTGCGGGTCTACATCCAGGGCGGAGGGTGTTCGGGCTTCCAGTACGGCTTCGAGTTCGACGAGCAGCGCAGCGACGACGACCTGGCCATCGTGACCGATGCGGTGACCCTGGTGGTCGACCCGCTGAGCCTGCAGTACCTGATGGGCGCGTCGGTCGACTATGTGGAAAGCCTGCACGGTGCGCAGTTCACCATCCGCAATCCCAACGCGAAGTCCACCTGCGGCTGCGGCAGCAGCTTCACCGTCTGAGTCCGGCCACCCGCGACGGGCGCGGCAGCGGCGATAATCGCCGCATGGACTTCAGCTTCGTCGATGCCCCGCTCGATCGCGCCGAACACCTGCGCACCGACTCCGCCGCGCTCGCCAGGCTCTGGCCCGAGGCGCGCGTCCTGCTGCTGGATGCGCGTGGCGATGCGGCCGTGGACGCGCACGGCGGACCGCCGGCGCTGACCGGGACCGCGGTCGGTCAGCGGCCCTCGAGTGCGGTGTTCCTGGGCCTGCACGGCGAACAGGGCTGGTTCGCCCTGCCGGCTGCCGACGCGCCGCCGGCGGTGCCTGCGCAGGGCTTCGTGGATCTGCGCAGCGCCGCGGCTCAGTGGCCTGCACGCGAGGCGACGGCCTTCGCGCAGGCGCGGGCCGTACTGCACTGGCGCGACCGGCAGCGCTACTGCGGCGCATGCGCCGCGCCGCTGGCGTGGGCGCGTGCGGGCTGGCTCGGGCGCTGTACCGGTTGCGGCATCGAGCACTACCCGAGGACGGATCCCGCTGTGATCGTGGCCGTCTCCGACGGATCGCGGCTGCTGCTCGGGCGACAGGGCGCGTGGCCGGCGCGCCGCTACTCGACGCTTGCGGGATTCGTCGAGCCGGGCGAGACCCTGGAACAGACCGTCATGCGCGAAGTGTTCGAAGAGAGCGGCGTGCGGGTGCGCAGCTGCCGCTATCTCGCCTCGCAGCCGTGGCCGTTTCCGTCGTCGCTGATGCTGGGCTTCGTGGCCGAAGCGGAACCGGACGTGCCGCGCGTCAACGACGAGCTGGAGGACGCGCGCTGGTTCGAAGCCGAGGCGATCGGCCTCGCCTTGGACGATGGCCACCCCGATCTGCAGCTTTCGCCGGTCTCGTCGATCTCGCGCTGGCTCATCGCCCGCTGGTATGCGATGCGCAGCAGCGCCGGGTGAGCCGCGAGAGGTTCAGCCGGGTGCGAGCCAGCTGAAGGGCGCCCAGGGCAGGTTGCGTGCGATGCCGTAGAGCGCGATCAGGCCCAGCCAGAACGTCGCCGTCGACATCCAGCGCGCCAGCGGCTGCAGCACGCGCGGACGCCAGCCCATCCGCCAGGCGACGAGGAGCGGGGCGGCGAGGATGGCGACCAGCATCAGTGGATTCATCGCCAGCGCCTGTCCCAGATCGCCGTGGACGAGGGCGTGCAGGCAGCGGGTCATGCCGCAGCCGGGACAGTGCCAGCCCGTGGTGGCGTAGAACAGGCACGGCGGAAACGGATTGCCCGGCGCGTTGGGATCGAAAACGCGCAGCAGCCAGACGCCCGCGCCCGCCGCCGCCACGCCGGCGCCCGCGAGGGCGACCTTCGTGACGGGGAGACGACGCGACGTCGGGCTGCGCGCGATGGCCATCAGCCGCCAGCCTGGATCTGTTCGAAGATCTGCCGGTACATTTCCATGCCGCCGCCCACGGTCATCGAGTAGACCGTCCACAGCAGGCCGACGATGCACAGGCCGGTGGTCACCCAGCACCACACCTTGGCGGTGTTGGATGCGCGCTGCGCGCCGGCCAGGTCGCCCTGTCCGAGCAGCGTGTTGACCTTTGCGGCGAATACGATCGCGACGATGCCGGGAATGGTGCCGACGATGCAGCACAGGCAGATCGACAGCACGGTGGCGACGATCGCCCAGACCAGATAGTTCGGCACGGTGCCCGGCGCGATGGGCGAGCCCGGCATCGCGGACGGTGCGCCGTAGGGATCGCCGGGTGGAGGCGGGGGCGGGGCGGCCGGTGGAACGGGCGGAATCGAGCTCATGGTGGTCTCCTGTGCAAGGCGAGGATGCGTCCGGACCTCCTCCGCGAGGGCCGGCGTCGGCGGTACTGTACCCGCCTGCCGTCGACTTGCGGACTCAGGCGGCGTCGCCGCGCAGCCCGCGCACGCAGGCTTCGAGCGCCGCGGCGCTCATCGCCGCCGGCTCGACGATGCGCGGCGCGGCCACCACTTCGACCTGCGCGCGGAAGCGACGCGGCACGCGCATCCTGGCCAGGCGCCCGGCGCCGGCGGCTTCGCTGCGCCGGCTCCACATGCTGCTCCACATGCCACGCAGCGCCATCGCCACGACGGGCACCGGCTGTCCGCGTTCGGCGGCGCGCGCCAGGATGCGCTCGACCCCGCCACGGAATGCGGCGATCTCGCCGTCGCGGGTCAGGCGTCCCTCGGGAAAGATGCCCACCAGTTCGCCCTCGGCCAGGGCCGCATCGATGGCATCGAACGCACGCTGCATCAACGCGGGATCGTCCCTCGCGCCGGCGATCGGGATCGCCTTGGCGTGGCGGAAGATCCAGCGCATGCCGGGGATCGCGAAGATGCGGTGGTCCATGACGAAACGCACCGGACGCGGAATCGTGGCCGCCAGGATCAGCGCATCCATGTAGCTGACGTGGTTGCAGACGATCAGCGCCGGGCCCTCGGCCGGGATCGCCGGATCCACGTCGCGCTCGCGCAGCCGGTAGAGCGTGCGCACCAGCACCATGCTGGCCAGGCGCATCAGGAACTCGGGCACCAGGGTGAAGATCCACACCGCCACGAGCAGGTTCGCGACGCCGAGCGCCAGGAACACCTGGGGAATGCTCAGGCCCGGCAGCGGGATGCGCAGGCCGGCCAGGGTCACCCCGTCCATCTGCACCAGCACCCCCAGCACTGCGGCGGTGACGATGAACAACGAGTTCTGGATGTTCAGGCCGGCGATCACCCGCGACAGCTCCGACTTCGGGGTCCGGCTCTGGATCAGCGCGAACAGCGGCACCACGAAAACACCGGTGAACAGGCCGATGCCGGTGAGGTCGAGTGCGATCCGCCAGCCGCCGGGCGTGGCCAGGAACGCGGCGATCGACAGGCCGGTGGCCGGCGGCTGGCCGGGCCGCGCGAGGTAGAGGTCGAGCAGGAAGACGGTGATGCCGAACGCGCCAAGGGGCACCAGGCCGAGTTCGACCGTCCGCGCAGAGAGTTTCTCGCACAGCAGCGAACCCACACCGACGCCGACCGAGAACAGCGCCAGCGCGAAGATGTACAGCGCGGTGTCGTTGACGACGCCGCCCAGATGGACCTCGGCGTAGGTCGGGAGCTGCGCGGTCAGCACGGTGCCGACGAACCAGAACCACGACACGCCGAGGATCGCGTTGCGCACGGCGAGCTGGCGCCGCGCGAGCCGCATCACGGCGACCGATTCGGGGACCGGATTCCAGTTGACCTTGAGCTCCGGCGCGCCGGCATCGACCTTGGGAATCAGCCGCGCCACCACGTTGCCGGTGACGGCCAGTGCCACCACCGATGCCGCCGCGGCCTCCGGCCCGTAACTGCCGGCGATCTTGAACACCAGGCCGCCGTAGATCATGCCGGCGAGAATCGCGATCGACGTGCCCATCTCGACCAGGCCGTTGCCGCCGGTCAGTTCTTCGGGACGCAGCACCGAGGGCAGGATCGAGTACTTGACCGGGCCGAACAGCGTCGACTGCGTGCCGGTCAGGAACAATGCGACCAGCAGCACCGGCATGCTCGCCAGCAGAAAGCCGATCGCCGCCAGCGACATGATCCCGATCTCCATCGCCGTGGTGACGACGATGAGCTTCTGCTTCTCGACCTTCTCCGCGATCTGCCCGGCGATCGCCGAGAACAGGAAGTAGGGCAGGATGAAGAGGGCCGGCGCGAGGTTGGTGTAGAGCGTGCGTTCCGCCGTGCTGACGCCGAGCACGAACAGCAGCGCGATGATCGACTGGCGGTAGACGTTGTCGTTGAACGCGCCCAGAGCCTGGACGGTGAAGTAGGGCAGGAAGCGCCGCTGGCGCAGCAGGGCGAACTGGGACTGGCCGGCCATTCGGGCTCCTCGTCGATTGCGCGGAGCCTAGCAGGCTGACGTCGATCCACAAGGCGTGTGCTGCGCGCGGTCGGGGCATCCGGAACGCACGGCACGACAGCGCTGGACGTGCACCGGGACACGTATCCGCCCGCGATCACGGGCCCGCCGATCGGCATGTCATCGGACAAGGACGCTTGCGTGGCGGGCGTTTGGTCGTGGAACGGGTGCCGGTTGCATCCACGCGGCACGCGAAGGCCGGGACGCCGGCGCTCGCGGTCGCCGGTCGCACGCGTGCGGGATGCCGAGGTCGCGGGACCTCGAACCCTGCCGGCCACCGTGTCACGTCGGCGCTGGTCCCTGCGCGCCTGCAGCGTCGCAGCGGCGGCCGTTACCCCTCGATGCGTCGCAGTCGCATGTCGCCGCGCGAGAACGCGAAGCGATGCCGTTGCAGCATCGGACCGATCGCGTCCGGCGCATCGTAATGGCGCGTGCGCGTGACCGACTCGGGCAACTCGATGAAACCGGCCTCGACCGCATCACCCGCGATGTGCACCAGGCCGACGCCGTGGCGGCGCGTCTGCGCGTAGCGGATCGACGGATTGCCGTGGGCGAGCACCGTATCCAGCGCCGCCGCGAGACGCCGGGTGGCCTGCGCCTGCGGGTCGTCGCCCGACGCGCTGCGCGCGACGATGCTGCCGATGGTGTCCGACGACACCGCCGGCGTCGTGAACTCGACGGTACGTTCGCTGTGCTGGGTGGCGAAGCTGGCGTGGATGTCGCCCGAGAGCAGGATCGTGCCGCCGGCCGGGTCGAACACCTCCGACAACAGGCGCGCGCGCTCGGCCGGAAAGCCGTCCCATTGGTCGAGGTTGAGATAGAAGCGGCGGCGCATCGGCTCGGGTGCATCGAGCGCGGGATCGGCCAGATCGAGCACCAGCGAGGTGAACGACACCGAGCTGGCGACGACCTTGAAGCGCGCATCACTGCCGCGCACGCGCGTCTGCAGCCAGTCGCGCTGGTCGGCGGCGAACGGCGACTGCGCGCCGTCGAGCGCGCGCAGCGCGGCGAACAGGTCGAAGCCCGCCTGCACGACGACGTAGCGCGCGCCGATGTCGCTGAAGGCCGATGTCTTGCCCAGCGCCAGCCACGGCAGGCCGCGCGGCAGGCCGGCGGCATCGGGCAGCGTAAGCTGCGCGTCCGCCGGCGCGGCTGCGTTCCAGGCCTCGAGCATCGGCGCGAGCGCGGGCAGGGCGACGCCGCCTGCGATCGCGGCGTCCGCGTAACGGCGGGCGGCGGCGGCATCGAGGCCGGCGCTCCGGGCGGCCTGCAGTGCGCCCGCATGCGCGACCGCGCGCAGCGGCGCCCGGTCCGCTGCGTCGAGCGGAACGTAGGGCACCAGCGTCGGCAGCACCTGCGCCGGATCCAGTCCGAGCTTCGGCAGCCCCGCGCGCAGCTGCGCCTCGTCGAAGGCCAGCGCGCCGGGAAACGCGTCCTCGGGAATCGCGTGGTCCGGCCGCGCGCTGCGGTAGTCGGTGACCAGCAGATCGAGTGCGCGGCCGAAGCGCAGCCCGCGCCAGATCCGCAGGTTCGGAAACAGCTGCGCGCGTGCGACAGGCAATTGCGCACCGTCGGCCAGTTCCAGGTCGACCGGCAGGTATTCGAAATAGGCCTGCTCGGCATTGCGGCGGCGTTCGCGGTCGCGCTCGTCGCGCGCGCCGTCGTGGTAGGTGCCCACGTCCTGCCAGCAGTCGTCGGAGAACTCGTGGTCGTCCCAGACCGCGACCAGGGGCGCGCGTTCGAGCAGCGCCTGCAGCACCTCGTCGGTGCGGAACGTGCGGTGCAGCTGGCGGTAGTTGTCGAGGCTGCGCGCGGCGTAATACGCGCTGCCGCCGCGTTCGAGCCGGAGTGCGCCGTCCTGGTCGTCGAACACGATCGCGCGTTCGGCGCTCTGCTGCTGGAACTGCGGATCGCCGGCGGTCTCGTAGATGAAATCGCCGAGGTGCAGGATGAAGTCGAGGTCTTCGCCCAGCAGCGGCAACAAGCTGTTGTACCAGCGCCCGCCGTAGTCCTGGCAGCTGAGGAACGCGAAGCGCACCGGCACGTCGGCATCCGGCGCCGGCGCGGTACGCGTGCGGCCGTGCGGCGACGTCGGCGCATCGGCGCCGTCGCCTGCGACGAAGCGGTAGTGGTAGGTCGTCGCCGGTGCGAGCCCCTCGACCCGCACCTTGATGCAGCCGTCGCTGCCGTCCACGGGCGTGAGCATGCGATCCACGCGCAGCCGTTCGAAAGCCGCGTCCTCGGCCACCTGCAGGCGCACCGGCATCGGCGCGTCGGTAGCGACGCGCGTCCACAGCAGCACGCGGTCCGGGCGCGGATCACCGGACGCGACCGACTGCGGAAACAGCGTGCGCGAGACGCGCGTCGCGCTGCGCGCGGCCGCGGGCAGCGACGGAAGCACGGTCGCCGAGGCGGCGACGACGAGGGCGGACAGGAAACGGCGACGCGTCAGGACGGGCATGCGTGGGCTGGCGATGGCGGGCGAAGCGGGCATCGTCGGCGCTGCGCATGACGCTGCCGTTGCGCGCGCTGCCGGCCGCCGCGTCACGAGGATGTCATCGCCGGATCAAGTGCGCGCAATGCGCGGCCACAATGCTGGGCGTTTACCGTCCACTTCCGGGGAACCCGCACCATGCCTGTCCGCGTCCATCCACTCGTGCCGGCATTGCTGGCCGGCCTCGCTTCGCTCGTCGCCGCCGATGTCCATGCGCAGTCTGCGATGACCTCGCCGCAGGAGCTCGACCGGATCACGGTGACCGCGCAGAAGCGCGAGCAGCAGGTGCAGGACGTGCCGATCGCGATCACCGCGCTGTCGGGCGAATTCCTCGACGCGCTCGGCGTCGACGGCTTCGAGCAGCTCGGCAATTACGTGCCCGGCCTGCAGACCCAGGTGCAGAGCCCGAACAATCCCGGCTTCGTGATCCGCGGCATCACCTCCGACAGCGGCGATGCCAGCAGCGAGCCGCGCGTGTCGGTGTTCCAGGACGGCGTGTCGATCAGCCGCTCGCGCGGCTCGGTGGTCGAGCTGTTCGACATGGAGCGCGTCGAGGTGCTGCGCGGCCCGCAGGGCACGCTGTTCGGCCGCGGCGCGCAGATCGGTGCGGTGCACCTGATCCAGAACAAGGCGCGCGGCCGCTTCGGCGGCGCATTCCGCGCAGGGATGGGCAACTTCGGCGAAACCTACTTCACCGGCCACCTCAACACACCGCTGGTCGACGACACGCTCTACGGCCGCGTCGCCGTGTTCCACCAGCAGCGCGACGGCAGCATCGACAATCTCGCCGGCGGCGACCTCAACGGGCGCGATACGCAGGCGATCCGCGGCGCGCTGCGCTGGGATCTCGGCGACACCGGCACGCTGGATCTCGTCCTCAACCACCAGCGCGACACCCCGCCGGGCACCGCGTTCCGCAGCGGCAACATCCCCACGCGCGAAGGCAGTACCAATTTCTGGGACAGCGCCGCCGATCTCAACCGCGGCGCGCAGCTCGGTCTCGACCGCACCGTCGACAGCGCCACGCTGCTCGGCGACCTCCGCCTCGGCGACGACTGGACGCTGGCGACGATCACCGGCTGGCGCCGCTTCGACTCCACCGAGCAGTTCGACGGCGACGGCTCGCAGGCCGACCTGCTCGAATTCGCCGAGATCGCCGCCGGCCGCCAGTTCAGCCAGGAGATCCGCTTCAACTACGACGGCGGCGGCGCATTCCGCGGCTTCGCCGGCGCCAGCTGGTTCGACGAATCCGGCTCGCAGCGCGTGCCCTTCAGCACGGACGAGCGCAGCCTCTACGCGCTGCTGTCGCCCACCCTGACCGCGGCCGCCGGCGGTCTGTTGCCGGTGGTGCCGCTGCTCAATCCCGATGGCACGCCGAACACCGCGCTGTCGGTGATCACCGTCCATCCGGCGTTGCAGCAGCTGCTCGGCCTGCCTCCGGTGTTGCCGCTCAAGGCGCGGCACACCGAGGAATACGCCAACTTCGGCGATACGCGTGCGCTCGAACTCTTCGCCGATGGCACCTGGTCGCTGACCGACCGCTTCGATCTCACCCTGGGCCTGCGCTACACCCGCGAGGACATCCGGTCCGGCTACGAAGCGTTGTTCGACGGCGTCCCCAGTGTGCTCGGACTGTTCCTGCCGTCGTTCCCCGACAACGTCGCGTTTCCCAACGCGCTGTCCGCGCCGACCGGCGGCCGCCTGCAGGCATCCGACACGTTCTCCTCCGTCGTCGGTCGCGTGGTCGCCGGCTACCGGTTCACCGATACGCTCAACGGCTACGCCAGTGTGTCGCGCGGGCGCCGGCCGGACCTGCTGCAGTTCAACGACGGCGCCATCGAGGAAGTCGCGGCGGAGATCGTCTGGAACTACGAGCTGGGCCTGAAGGGCGAAGCCGCCGCCGGCCGCTTCACCTACGACCTCGCGGCGTTCTACTACGACTACAGCAACTTCCAGGCGCAGGTGGAGAACCCGAACGCACCGCCGTTCTACATCACCGCCGATGGCGGCAACGCGCGCGCCGTCGGTGTCGAGGCGGCGCTGATGCACCGCTTCACCGATCGGCTCGGCGGCTTCGTCAACTACGGCTGGATCGATGCGAAGTTCAACGCGGTCGACGATGCCGGCAACCCGCAGTCGCTGGCCGGCAACCGCTTCCGGCTCACGCCCGAGCACACCGTCGCGCTGGGTCTCGACTGGCAGATGCCGCTGGGCAATGGCGGCGCGGCCTATGTGCGGCCCAACTACACCTGGCGCTCGCAGGTGTTCTTCGAGGACGACAACCGGCCCGGCATCGAGCAGGGCGCCTACGGCCTGTTGAACCTCAATGCCGGCCTGCGCCTGGCCGGCGGCTGGGATCTCGGAGTCTATGCGCAGAACCTCACCGACCGGCAGTACCTGATCGATGCCGGCAACACCGGCGCGCTGTTCGGCATTCCGACCTTCGTGCCGGGCAGCCCGCGGCTCTACGGCGTGCGCGTCGGTTACACGTTCTGATCGGACGCCGGCGGGGCCCCGGCCGGGGCTGTGCCGGGATCCTCGCGGACCGCGCGATAGCGGCGCTCGAGTTCCTGGCGGATCTCGCGGCGTTGCCGGCCCTGTTCGAAACGGCGCCGCTCGTCCGCCGTGACGGGTTCGAGCGGTGGCACCGGCGTCGTGCCACCGTGCTCGTCCATCGCCACCATCGTGAAGAAGCAGCTGTTGGTGTGGCGCACCGCGCGGTTGCGGATGTCCTCGGTGACGACCTTGATGCCGACCTCCATCGACGTGCGCCCGGTGTAGTTCACCGATGCGAGGAAGGTCACCAGTTCACCGACGTGGATGGGCTCGCGGAAGGTTACCTGGTCCACCGACAGCGTGACCACGTAGCGCCCGGCGTAGCGGCTGGCGCAGGCATAGGCCACCTCGTCGAGGTACTTCAACAACGTGCCGCCGTGCACGTTGCCGGAGAAGTTCGCCATGTCCGGCGTCATCAGCACGGTCATGCTCAGCTGGGTGTTGCCTGGAATCATGACGATGCTCCGATGGCGTGGATGGTCAGCCGTCCTGCGCAGCCCGTTCGCGCGCGATCGCGCGCCAGCCGATGTCGTGTCGGTGGAACTCGCCAGGCCAGGAGATGCCGGCGAGCTCGCCGTAGGCGCGCGTCTGCGCGTCGGCGACGGTGTCGCCGAGTGCCGCCACGCACAGCACGCGACCGCCGGCGGTCACCGCCTGGCCGTGGGCGTCGAGCGTCGTGCCGGCATGGAAGACCTTGGTATCGGCCAGCGGCGGCGTGTCCCAGGTGTTGATGACGTCGCCGGTGCGCGGTGTGCCCGGGTAATGTTCGGCGGCCATCACCACGCCGAGCGCGGGACGCGGGTCCCAGCCGGCCTGCACCGTATCCAGGCGGCCGTCGATGCCGGCCTCGATCAGCGCGGCGAAATCCGAGGTCAGCCGCATCATCACCGGCTGGGTCTCGGGGTCGCCGAAGCGGACGTTGAACTCGATGACCTTGGGCGCGCCGCTCGCATCGATCATCAGGCCCGCATAGAGGAACCCGGTGAACGGCACGCCGTCGGCGGCCATGCCGCGCACGGTCGGCTCGATGACCTCGCGCAGGATCCGCGCGTGCACCTCGGGCGTGACCACCGGTGCGGGCGAGTACGCGCCCATGCCGCCGGTGTTGGGGCCGGTGTCGCCGTCGCCGACGCGCTTGTGGTCCTGGCTGGTCGCCATCGGCAGCGCCGTGGTGCCGTCGACCATCGCGATGAAGCTGGCTTCCTCGCCGTCGAGGAATTCCTCGATCACCACGCGCGCACCGGCCGCGCCGAAGGCGTTGCCCGACAGCATGTCGGTGATCGCGGCTTCCGCCTCGTCCACAGAGGTCGCGACGATCACGCCCTTGCCCGCGGCCAGGCCATCGGCCTTGATGACGATCGGTGCGCCGTGCTGGCGTACGTACTCGACCGCGGTGTCGGCGTCGGTGAACACCGAGTAGCCCGCGGTCGGAATCCCATGGCGGGCGAGGAAATCCTTGGCGAAGGCTTTGCTGCCCTCGAGCTGGGCCGCGGCCGCGGACGGCCCGAAGATGCGCAGCCCCGCCTGCTGGAAACGGTCGACCACGCCGGCCACCAGCGGCGCTTCGGGGCCGACGACGGTGAAGGCGACGCCCTCGTCGCGTGCGAGGGCCAGCAGCGCGTCGAGATCGGTCGCCGTGACGGCCACGTTGCGGCATTTCGGCTCGCGCGCGGTGCCGGCGTTGCCCGGTGCGACCAGCACTTCGCCGACGTGGGCCGATTGCGCGAGCTTCCACGCCAGCGCGTGTTCGCGGCCACCGGCGCCGATGACGAGCAGCTTCTGCATGAGACCACCAGACTGAAGGGGAGCCCGATTTTAGCGGCTGGCGCCAGGACGCGCCTGCCGGCATATGCGCCGGGCCGCGACGCGTACGTGCATCCGGACGCACACGGCGCGGATGCTAGGCTCGGTCCCCGTTCCCGCACCGGAGTCCACCGCGCCGATGGATGTCGTCCCGCTGATCGAATCCGCGCTCGCGCCCGTCGTCGATGCGATCAACGGCGTGCTCTGGAACTACGTTCTGGTGGGCGTGCTGCCACTGGTCGGTGTCTGGTTCAGTGTGCGCCTGGGCTTCATCCAGTTCCGCCGGTTTCCGAAGATGCTCTCGGGCCTGGTGCGTGGCACCGAGGGTGACCACGCCGGCATCTCGCCGCTGCAGTCGCTGTGCACCAGCCTCGCCTCGCGGGTGGGGACGGGCAATCTCGTCGGCGTGGCGATCGCGCTGACCGTGGGCGGCCCCGGCGCGATCTTCTGGATGTGGCTGGTGGCCTGCTTCGGCATGGCGACAGCCTATGTCGAAAGTGCGCTCGCCCAGCTGTACAAGCGCCGCGACGCCGCCGGGCATTACCGCGGCGGTCCGGCGTTCTACATGGCCCACGGCCTGCGCAAGCCCTGGCTGGGCGCGATCTTCTCGGTCTGCCTGATACTGGCGTTCGGCCTGGTGTTCAGCGCCGTGCAGGCCAATTCGATTTCCGAAGCGGTGACCGGCGCCTGGGGCGTCGCGCCCGGATGGACGGCGCTGGTGCTCGTCGCCGTCGCGGCGCCGGTGATCTTCGGTGGTCTGCGCCGCGTGGCGGCGATCGCGGAGCTGGTGGTGCCGGCGATGGCGCTGGCCTATCTGCTGCTCGCCGCCTGGGTGATCGTGACCAATCTCGGGGACGTGCCGGCGATGCTGGCGCTGATCGTGCGCAGCGCGCTCGGTCTCGACCAGGCGGCCGGCGGTGTGCTCGGCGGACTGGCGGTCGCGCTGCTCAACGGCGTCAAGCGTGGCCTGTTCTCCAACGAGGCCGGCATGGGCAGCGCGCCCAACATCGCCGCATCGGCCACGCCCTCGCCGCACCATCCGGCCAGCCAGGGCCTGCTGCAGGCCTTCGGTGTCTTCGTCGACACACTGGTGATCTGCACCGCGACCGCGCTGATGATCCTGCTGTCGGGGGCGCTCGACACCGCCGGCGGCGACGGCGCGGTGCTCACCCAGCAGGCGATGGCCATCCACTTCGGCGGCTGGGGGCCGACCTTCATCGCGATCGCACTGGCGTTCTTCGCCACGACCTCGATCCTCGGCAACTACGCCTATGCCGAGAGTGCGCTGGTGTTCCTGCGCGGCGGTCGCGTCGCGATGCTGCTACTGCGCCTGGGGTGCCTGGGCATGGTGGGCTGGGGCGCGTTCGCACGCCTGGACATCGTGTGGGACACCGCGGATGCGGCGATGGGCCTGATGGCGATCGTCAATCTGCTGGCGATCGTGCTGCTGTCGGGCGTCGCCGTGCGCCTGACCCGCGACTACGACCGCAAGATCCGCGCCGGCGAAACATCGCCGCGCCTGGACGCGGCGGATTTCCCGGAACTTGGCGACACCATCGATCGCAGTATCTGGACTGCGACCCGGACCGTTGCCCCGGTGACGACGCCGGCCGACACGTCCCGGGCCTGACGCGCGGCGCATGCCGGTTGGCGCAGCCGTGGTTCCGCGTTCGAGGATGCGGCGCAGGCAGGTGCTGTTGCAGGCTTCGGCTTCGTAAGCGGCCGGGCGCGGACACTGGAGACGCATCGGCAGTCCCGCGCACGCACATCCGCCGGGAATGACGCGCGCGCCGTGTCCGCGGGGTGCGACGTCCCGGCCCTCCTCTCTCTGCGCGCGCAATGCCGATCCTGCGAGCATGCTCGGGCGCGAAGCGGCAACCGCTGCATGCGCGGCCCCGTATATCGGCGGCAGCGACTTCGCGGTACTCCGCTCCATCGCAAGAGCCACGCTACGCGCGTGTGGCGGGGCGGTTCCAGCGACGGCAAGCTGCCGAAGTCCGGCACAGCGTGCGCACCGGTCGGGCGCACGGCGGGTGCTCAGTGGCGGAAGTGGCGCACGCCGGTGAACACCATCGCGATCCCGTGCTCGTCTGCAGCGGCGATCACTTCGGCGTCGCGCATCGAGCCGCCGGGCTGGATCACCGCCCGGATGCCTGCCTCGGCCGCCGCATCGATGCCGTCGCGGAACGGGAAGAACGCATCCGACGCCATCACCGAGCCCGGTACCACCAGGCCCGCATCACCGGCCTTGATGCCGGCGATGCGTGCCGAGTACACGCGACTCATCTGGCCGGCGCCCACGCCGATCGTGCGGTGGTCCTTGGCGTAGACGATCGCGTTGGACTTGACGAACTTGGCGACCTTCCACGCGAACAGCAGATCGTCGAGCTGCGCATCCGTCGGCGCGACCTGGGTGACCACCTTGAGCGCGTCGCGTGCGAGGTCGTGGTTGTCGGCGTCCTGCATCAGCAGGCCCGAGCCCACGCGCTTGACGTCGATCGTGTTGCGCCCGTCGCCGTGCGGGATGCGCAGCACGCGCACGTTGGCCTTCTTGGTCGCGTAGTCCAGTGCTCCCGCTTCGAAGTCGGGCGCGATCAGCACCTCGACGAACTGGCGGTCGAGGATCACTTTCGCGGTCGCCGCGTCGAGCGCGCGGTTGAACGCGATGATGCCGCCGAAGGCCGAGGTCGGATCTGTCGCGTACGCGAGCTCGTAGGCATCGCCGCAGGCCGCGCCCACGGCGACGCCGCAGGGATTGGCGTGCTTGACGATCACGCAGGCCGGTGCATCGAACTGGCGCACGCATTCCCAGGCGGCATCGGCGTCGGCGATGTTGTTGTACGACAGTTCCTTGCCCTGCAGCTGCTCGAACGTGGCCAGCGTGCCCGGCACCGGAGACAGGTCGCGATAGAACGCCGCGCGCTGGTGCGGGTTTTCGCCGTAACGCAGGTCCATCAGCTTGATGAAACTGCCGTTGCTCTGCGCCGGGAACGGGCCGCGGCAGACCGCGCCGGCGTCGGAGACCTCGGCGATCGACGACAGCACGTCGCTGATGCGCGCGTCGTACTGCGCGACGCGGTTGAACGCGGCGACCGCCAGCGCGAAGCGGGTGGCGCCGGCGAGCGCGCCGTCGTTGGCGTCGAGCTCGGCCAGCAGCGCGTCGTACTGCGCCGGATCGGTCGCCACCGCGACGTGGGCGAAATTCTTCGCCGCCGCGCGCAGCATCGCCGGGCCGCCGATGTCGATGTTCTCGACGATGTCGTCGAACTTCGCATCCGGCGCATAGGCCACGCGTTCGAAGGGATAGAGGTTGAGCACCAGCAGGTCGATCGCGCCGATGCCGTGCTCGGCCATCACCGTGTCGTCGGTGCCGCGCCGGCCGAGCAGGCCACCGTGGACCTTCGGGTGCAGGGTCTTGACCCGGCCGTCCATGATTTCCGGAAAACCGGTGATCTCGCTGACGTCGCGCACCGGCAGGCCGGCGTCGCGGATCGCGTTCGCGGTGCCGCCGGTCGACAGCAGCTCGACGCCGCGCGCGGACAGTGCGGTCGCCAGCGGGATCAGGCCGGTCTTGTCGGAAACGGAGAGCAGGGCGCGGCCGATCTTCACGGGCGCGCCGGCAGGCACGTGGGCGGTCATGGGCGAGGGGACGAGGCGGATGGACGCGCGATTATAGCGGCCGCCGGCATCGCACCCGAGCGCTCAGACCAGGGCGTACTCGCGCAGTTTCTTGCGCAACGTGGCGCGGTGGATGCCGAGCATCGCCGCGGCGCGGCTCTGGTTGCCGTCGCAGAAGTTCAGCACTTCGACGAACAGCGGGATCTCGAGTTCGCGCAGTGCGACCTCGTAGAGATTGTCGGTGTCGTTGCCGTTGAGGTCGCCCAGATAGCGCTGGATCGAGACCGCGACATGTTCACGCAGCGGCGTGCGTGGTGCTTCGCGCGCGCTGTGTTCGGAGCGGTCTGCGTTCAAGGCGGGTCTCGGCGGATGACGTCGGCGCGGCGACCGGCGCAAGGCCGGTGGCGGAGGAACGGCGGGCCAGTCTATCGCGCGCCCCGAGCCGTGGACAACGTGGCCGCCGCCGCACCGGTCAGAGGAAGTCGAAGGCGAACGAAACCGCGCCGCCCTCCGGCTCGCGCAGTACCAGCTGCACGTTCGCGCTCTGTCCCGCGGCCAGCGACGGGGCAGCGGCGCCTTCGCCTGCGAGATACTCGTCGGGCATGAACGTGCGCGTGCCGAGCGCGCGACCGTCGATGTCCGAGAGGCTCAGACGCAGCTGCGGCCAGGCCTGGGGCCAGCGTGCATCGTTGCGGAAGGTCGCGCTCACCAGCAGCTGGTCCGGCGCGCCCGGGCTCGGGCGTACGTCACGCGCGAGCAGGGTCAAGGCTTCGGGCTCGCGCCATGCCGGCAACGTGCAGCGCAATACACCGCACAGCGAGGTCAGCAGCGGACGCCAGCCCGCGTCGCGCGCGAGCCGGTCGCGGTCCGCCAACAGCAGTTGCAGGACGAGCAGCAGGGACAGCGCCACCACGCCGGCCACGAGCCAGCGTTGCTGACGCTGCGAGCCGGCAGCGCCCGCGTTGCGCAGGCGGCGGGCGAAACTGGGTGAGGGGCGGCCCGCGCCAGCTCCCATCGTGATCGCCGACGTGGCAGCCCGCTGGGGCGCTGGCGACGGGGTCGGCGCCGGCACCGGCACCGGCAGCGCGGCGGGCGGAGGCTGGGTTGGCGGTGCCTCAGGCGCGACGCCCGGTATGCCCTGGGCCGGACCGGGGGCCGCTTCGGCGGCGCCAGGGGCCGACGCCGCGACGTCGGCAGCCGCCGGCGTCCGCGCCGACGCGGGCGTGGGGGGAGGGACGCGTTCGACGACCGTCCGCTCCGCGGACACGGCCTCGTCTGGCGGGACGTCCGCCTCGACGACGTCGGACGCGGGCGCCACATCCGCCGGGGCCGGGGCCGGCGCCGCGGGGCGGAGCAGGCTCGCGACCGACACCGCCGCCGCAGCGGCCTGCGACGCGCGCAGGGCGCCGCGGCAGCGCGGGCAGCGCTCCGGCGGTGCATCGGTCACCGGATCGGTGGCCACCAGCGAGCCGCAATGCTTGCAGTTGATGAACATGACGCTATTGAATCATGCGCGCGGCGCGATACCGGGGCGTCAGCGGCGGACGCCGTCGATCCTCACCCAGTCGCCCTCGCGGGCAACGGCCAGGGTGTCGAACCAGGGCCGGTAGCGGCGCAGCAGTTCCTCCTCCTGGCCATCGAGGATGCCCGACAGCGCGATCCGCCCACCGGGGGCGACGCGCTCGGCCAGCACCTCGGCCAGCGCATCCAGCGCCGAGGCCAGGATGTTGGCCACGACCACCGGATACGTCGCCTGCGGCGCGTCGGCCGGCAGGTGCACGGCGAGCGCGGCGTCGACGCCGTTGCGTTGCGCGTTGTCGGCCGTGGCCAGCAGCGCCTGGGGATCGTTGTCGACACCGACCGCCTCGGCCGCACCGAGCTTGAGCGCGGCCAGCGCGAGAATGCCGCTGCCGCACCCGTAGTCGAGCACCTGGCGACCCGAGAGCTCGCCGCGCGCAGCCAGCGTGTCCAGCCACTGCAGGCACAGCGACGTGGTCGGGTGGGTGCCCGAGCCGAACGCGAGTCCGGGATCGAGCCGCACCACCACCGCGTCTTCGCCGGCCTCGTCGGGCAGGGCATGATTCCAAGGCACGATCCAGGTGCGCTCGCCGAAGCGCAGCGGCGCGTACTGGTCCATCCAGGCCCGTTCCCAGTCCTGGTCCTCGACCGTGCGGAAGCCGACACGGGTCCAGTCGAGGTCGCCGTCGAAGGCGTCGAGCGCGGCCAGCAGGGCCAGGGCATCGGTGCCGGCATCGAACAGCGCGGCCAGCACCACCGAGTTCCACAGCGGGGTCTCGCCCACGCCGGGCTCGAGGATCGCGTGTTCGTTGCCGGTGTCGGCATCGGCATCGAGCATGGTCACGGCCAGGGCGCCCACGTCCTCCAGTGCACGGGCGTACCGCGGCTGCTCGGCCTCGCTGCACTGCAGGCTCAGTTCGAGATGGGGCATGACATGTCCACGGCGGGCTCGGGGCGGCATGGTGGCTGGCCGGGGGCGGGTACGTAAACCCCCGCCACATTCGCAGCCGCGGCTGCGACGGCCGCGCGCCGCTGCGGGCCCCGGCAGGGGATCGGCTAGACTGCCGCCTTCCGCGCCGGCTCCGGCGCACGGCCTCCGTCCGCCGGATCGAACGTGTTGGTCAGAATGTTCGCCCTCATCGCCATCGTCGGCAGCCTGGTCGGCCTCTGGTCGTCCTGGCGGGTGGACGACGCGCGGGCGGCGGACGCGGTCTCCGTCGATGGCCCTGCCGCCGGCACACTGGCCGCCCTTGCGCCGTCCACGGCCGCCCGGCCCGTCGCGGTCGGCCAGGTCACGTCGCTGTCTGCGCCGGTGTTCACGCCGCCGCGGCGCTGGCGGACGCGGCAGCAGGAGTTCGAACGCACCGACGACCTGTTCGGCTTCGTGCAGCGTCTGCAGCCGGCTGCCCACGCGGGCGATGCCGAAGCGCGCTGGCTGGTCAGTCGGGCCAACGAGTACTGCGCCGGCTATGCCCGCGCGCCGGCGGACTACGCGCGCGACACGGCCCTGATCGAGGGGCTCGAACTGCGCGCCGCGCGGCCGCTCGGCCGGGCGCGGTCGCGAGTGGCCGCGCGCTGCCAGCGCTTCGCGCCGGAGGACCCGGTGGGCTTCGTGCAACTGGTGGCCCAGCGCGAGGAGGCTGCGCTGGCGGGCAGCCTGGCTGCGGAGGCCGCATTGCTGGCGATGGGCGAGCCGCTCGCCGACGACGAGCTCTACCGCACCGACCTGGTCGAACGGGTGCAGGCATCGCGCGACCCGGATGCCTATGCGGCCCTCGCACCGGCGATGGGCCTGGCCGCCGCCGGGGACGCGGCGCTTGCCGGTCAGGTGGCCGGCAGCCAGGCCGCGGAACTCGCGTGGCAGCTCGCGGCCTGCAGGCTGGGGCTCGACTGCAGCCCCGCGGGCGCGCTGATGACGACCTACTGCGCCAACGGCGGCATCTGCGCCCGGCAGCCGCGGCAGGATTTTTCCTCGTTCGTGCTGGAAGCGGCGTTGTCGCCGAAGGACGCGGACGAGGTCGAGAAGTGGGTGGACGAGCTCGTGCGCGAGCCGGATATCGGGATGGTGATGAGATGACCAGCAAACTGACCTCGCGGCGCGTGCGCTTCTGGTTCTGGGTGGCGCTGTTCTGCGGCTATTCGGTGGCCGTGGCCGGCGTCGTGGTGGACGCCATCGGTGACCATGTCCGCCGCATGTCGCAGGTGGCCGACACGACCGCCGCATCGCCCGATGAGGCGCGCCGGCTGGGCGCCGCCCAGGTCGCCGCGTTGCATCGCGCGCAGAGCGCCACGCCGTTCCGCACGTTGCCGGCAGGGGAGACCTTCCGCGTGGTCTGGCCGGACGGCTCCAGCGAGATGGTGCGCATCGTGAGCACGACCGACGCCCAGGGCGCGGCGCCGGTGGCCGGGACGGCCCGGGACGCCGCGGGACTTGCGATCGGACCGGTCGAGTTGAAGGTCGAGCCGGTCTCGACCGAGGCGCCACGGCGCGATCCGTCGCTGATCGCCGAACGCCTCGGCGACTGAGCCGGGAGCCCGGTCACGCAGGCAGGCGGTCGCGTCGGGCGCGACGCCGCGTCAGTCCGCCAGAGGCGGCGTGAGGTCGATCACGCGGTCCCGTTCGAGATCCAGCCGGACATGGCGCGTCGGTGTGCCCGCCGCCAGGCGTTGCTGGATCGCCAGCAACGGCTTCAGACGCGCGCGGATGTAGCGGCCCATTGCGACGTCGCCGGGCAGGCGCCCGCCGCCGCTCGCGAGGGTGTCCTGTGCCGGTGCGAGTGCGGCCGCCAGCAGCGCGTAGTGCGCGGTCCGCTCCGGCCCGATGTCGTCGGAGGCCAGGTCGCCGGCGTTGGCGAGCCGCACGAGATCCACCGCAAGATCGAAGGCCTGCCAGCTGCCGAGATCGTCCAGAGCCACGCCGTGCGTCCGCGCGTGGCGGCGCGCGCGCTCGCGTGCCGCGGCGAGGTCGCCAGCCAGTGCTGTGGACGCGGCGCGGGTGGACGGATCGGCGTCGGCGAAGCATGCGAAGAACGCCGGCGACAGCCGCGGTGCCGGCGCAACGGCCAGGTCCGCCAGCGTGACCGTCGACTGCAGCTGCGCGAGCACCAGCAGATCCGCGCCGGTCAGCGGGCTCCGGACCAGTTCGCGCATGTCGCAGGGCCAGTCGGACTCGAGCAGGCGCAGGCGCACCAGCTCGGTCAGTGCGCGCCGGCTGTAGTCGCGGTAGTCGCGGGCGTCCAGGATCGAGGGCGTCCAGCGCGCGCCGGCCGCGTATTCGGCGCGGTAGAGGCCGAAGAGCTCGTCGAAACGCGGCACCGCGTCGAGCACCACCGTACGAACGTCGACATGCGGGCTGCCGTCGAGGGTCATCAGCGTGTAGGCCGGCACGTAGGCGGCCAGGGACGGCGCCTGGATGTTGAACAGTGCCCGTCGGTCACCCCGGCCGGGATGCACCGCGATGTCGTTGAGGTGCATGTGACCGCCGACATGCACACGCAGGCCGGTGCCGGCGAGGACGTCGGTGGTGGTGTCCGCAGGACGGCGCGCCAGCTGCATGCTCTCCTCGCCGAGCAGCGAAGCGATCATGTCCGAGGCGCCGTTGTAGAACTCGGTCATCGGGAAATGGCTGAACGCCACCACCTGCTTGCCGCGTGCCGCGCCGTCCTCCACCACTGCCCGCAGCCATGCGATCACGTGCGGCTTGTGGCTCAGCATGCGGTCGTAGCCCTGGTTGCCGGAGCCGGTGAAGGCGTCCGGTGCGGGCCCGTCCGGCACATAGACGTTGGCGTCCAGGCCGACCAGCCAGAGGCCGTCCACGGGCTCGACCACGTAGGACGCGTCCGGCACCGTCCTGCACCACGTCCGCGCCGTGTCGCGGGACGGCGCGCCTTCGCGGCACACGGTCGACACGCGGGCCGGCCATCGCGCCTGTTCGAGCGCCACCTCGAAACTGTAGGCCTCGTAGTCGTACCGGCTGTACGGAGTGGCCCAGTAGCGATCCGCGGGGCGGGGCATGAAGCCGTGCCCGGCCAGGGCGGCGGTGACGCCCGCATGTCCGAGGTGACGCACGTCCTCGCTGCAGTCCACGCCGGCGGCGGGCTCGCCGCCGGTCGGGTCGCAGGCCGGATGCGCGCCCCGGCTGAAGACGCCGTGCGCGGCGCCGATGCGTCCGCTCGCCGGGTCGAGGCCCAGATAGTCGCGCTTGCCGCCCGGCTGCTCGAACGGGCGGACGGGATCGTGATTGCCCGGCACCACGAAGAACCGCACGCCATGCCGCGCGGTGTACTCGTCGAGCACGCGCACCAGGCCGCGCAGGTGCACGGGCTGACCGTCGTCGGAGAAGTCTCCGGGCAGCGCGATCAGGGTCGCGCCGCGCGCGACGGCGTCGTCGAGCGCAGCCAGGAAGGCGAAGTAGTTCTCGTTGAACAGCCGGGTGGACGTGAGCTGCGCGTCCATGGTGCGGATCGTCGCGGCGCGGCCGTTGGCCGGATTGGGTACGCCGGCGAAGCTGCCGGGGCCGAAGTCCGCGTAGACGTCGTGGAAGTGCACGTCCGGCATGAAGGCGATGCGCAGCGGCTCCGCCGGCGGCGCGCCTCGCGGCCCGCCTGCCGTGGAGCACGCCGCGAGCGCCAGCCCCAGTCCCAGCGCGACCGCCGACAGCGCGGCACCCCGCTGGACGCGCCGCGTGCGACGCGGGCCCGTGCGGGGCCCGCGTCCGGCGTCCGCCGTGCGGCTCAGAAGTCCGCCCGCAGGCCGAGACTGATCCGACGGCCGGAGAGCTCGTACATCGTCGGGAACGACGGATCCATGGTGTACCCGGTCGTGGCCTCGTCGGTCATGTTGATGCCCTTGAGGCTGAGCTTGACGTTGTCGGACAGCCGCACGCCGATCGACACGTCCAGCTGCCCGTAGCCGTCGCGGTAGATCGGATACATGTTGTAGCCGATCGATTCGACGTACTCGCTCTTGTGGTTGTAGGACACGCGCGCATCGAAGCGGGCGTTCTCGTAATAGGCGGTGAGGTTCCAGGTCTTCTCGGCCAGGCCCGGCATCGGGGTCTGGATGCCGAGGGCGGATTCGCCGGCCAGCGAGCTGTCGAGCATCGTGTAGTTGGCATTGATGCCGAAGCCGTCGAGCGAGGAGTGGACGGCCGACAGCGGCAGCTGCGCGATGAGCTCGATTCCGTCGACCTCGTACGAGCCCGCCGCGTTGACCGGCTGGTAGACGTCGAAATCGTAGATGCCGTTGAGCGTGCCGTTGGCGTTGTAGACCGGCACGTCCGGAACCACGCCGGTCAGCGCATTGATGACCACGCCATCGATGTTCTTGCGGAAGTACGAGGCGGCCAGAAGTCCGCCGTTGTCGAGGTATTGCTCCAGGCCCACTTCCCACTGCTTGGCATACGTCGGCTCGAGCGCCGGGTTGCCGTCGGTGAAGCGGTACGAGCTCCAGCTCGCAGTGCGCTTGTAGGCGATGTCGGTCATCGCCGGGCGGATCAGCGTCTCCGACGCGGCGGCGCGCAGCAGCAGGCCGTCGCGCAGCTCGGCGCTGAGGTTGAGGCTCGGCAGCACGTCGCTGTAGTCGCCGTCCATCGAGACCGGTGCATCCGTGTAGCCGGTGCTGCCGTCGGGGTTCTGCATCGGGTGATAGCCGAACGAGGTGACCGACGTGTCGACGTAACGGACGCCGCCGTTGACGGTCACCGGGACCCGGCCGAGATCGAAGCCGAGGTTGGCCATCGCGTACAGCGCCGTGGTCCGCTCGTCGACCCGGTAGTACTGGGCGTCGTCGAAGGGCGTGGCGAAACCGGCGTAGCGGAAGGTGTCGCGTGCGTAGGCATTGGAGATCATCTGCCAGTCGAGATCGCGCGCGGTGTAGGCACCCCCGGGCACGATGTCGCGGATCGGACGCAGGGCGCTGTCGGCCATGGTGCGCGAGTTGACCCAGCGGTTGTCGCCGGCCGCGGGGCCGCCGATCTTGGCCTCGCCATACTGGCGTTCCTTCGACTTGTCGGTGTGACGCGCGCCGAACTGCACGTCGCGCAGTGCGGGAAGGAAGGCGAGATCGAGCGTGCGGCCCACGTTCACCTGGGCGGCGTACTTGTCGTCGCTGACGTGTTCGCGGGTGGTCTCGTAGGCTTCGAACAGATAGCGCTCGGGCGAGGCGTACATGTCGAACCCGGCCGAAGACGCGCTCGGGATCGTCTCGCCGCTGCGGCCCGTCCAGCGCGTGCGCGACGGCGCGTACGCGACGTGCTTGAGGTTGGCGTAATCCAGGGTCTTGCGTGCGCCGGAGTAGCCGAGCAGGGCGTCGACCGTCCAGCTGCCGGCGCGCCAGTCGAGCGCTGCACTGTACTGGCGGAAATCGGTCTCGCCCAGACGTTCCTTGCTCAGGAATTCGTGCTGGGTCGCGGTGTAGGACACGTCGCGGAGCACCAGGATGCCGTAATCGGCAAGCGTGCTGGCGTCGTATTCGTGGATGGTCTCGAGGGTGCTGCGGCTGGAGGCGGAATAGGCCGCCGCATCGTATTCGTCCTCGGTGGTGTCGTAGCCGCCGACGAGGGCGTCGAAGCTGAGGCTGAAATCGCGGCTGGGCCGGAACTGCAGCGAGGCGGTCGCGCCCCACTTGTCCTGCTCGTTGAGGAACACGCGATCGCCCACCTTGTCCTGGAACACGATCAGGTTGGACTCCGCGGTATTGGCGCGGTTGCCGATCTGGCGACCGGTATCGCGCTCGATCACGGCCTCGGCCTGCGACCCGCGCACGCCCGAGGCGCCGAGGAAGCGCGACATCGGACGGAAGTTGATGCCCGAGGTGGCGTCGGTGCGGTTGGTCCGCTTGGCGCTCGACAGCGACACCAGCGCGCCCCAGTCGCCCCAGGTGTCGGAGGCCAGGAACGAGAGCTTCGGGTCGACCACATCGGAGATCGAGTTGTGCGCACCTTCGAACGACGCGACGAACTGGCGCTGGCTGTAGTCGAACGGACGCGCGGTGGAGATCTTCACCGAACCCGCGATGCCGCCTTCCTCGTCGGCCGCGGTCGGCGATTTCTGCACGGTGACCTGCTGGATGATCTCGGACGCGAAGATGTCGAACTCCACCTCGCGGCCGCCACTGCCCGATGCGGTGGCCAGATCGTTGATCGAAACGTGGGTGTAGTCCGAGGGCAGGCCGCGTACGTTGACCCGCGCGCCGAGTCCCTTGTTGCGCTCGATGGTCACGCCGGGCATGCGCTGCAACGCCTCGGCGAGGTTCTGCTCGGGGAAGTCCGCCACGTCGGTGGCGACGATCGAATCGGAAAAGCCCACGTTGTCGCGCTTGAGATCGACCGCCTGCTCGAGGCTGCGGCTGTAGGTGCCCGAGACGCGCACCGAATCCAGCTGCTGGATCTGCGCCTCGGCATCACCGGCCTCCTGCGCCAGCGCGGCGAATGGCACCGTTGTCATTCCGGTGACGAGCACACCTTCGATGAGCCGGCTCAGATACGTGCGGCGCGGGTGGAACGGACGGGCGGAACGACTGCGATGCGTCATGGGACTCTCGGGATGCGGGCGGAGGACCGCGCGGCAGCGGGCCCGGTGCGCTCGCACCCGGCCGCTCGCCTCGCGTGAAGCGGCGCAGCCTAGAGACGGAATGTGATGCTTTGATTTCGCGTCGATGGCAGCGCGGTGTCCGCTGCGCGGTTCGATCGTGCGCGCCCGGTGCGGGAGCGCGCGCGGCTTCGCCGGCATCGACCGGGTGTGCAGCGCGTCGCGTCCAGGTCAGTGCACGCGCCTGCGGCGGCGTCGGGCCTCGGCCCGCCGGGCCCAGAAGCCGATCGACTGGAACTGGATCGCAGACAGCGCGAACAGGCTCCAACCGATGTTCGTGTTGAGCAGCGCATTCGCCGCACGGTCGAGCGCGGTCCATCCGGTACGCCGCAGTGCGAGGCTGCCTTCGCCCAGGAGCCCGTGAAGGGCCTGCCCGTGGGTGACCGTCGACCAGTCGCCGTGACCCACCAACCCGTACACGCCATAGGCGAGACAGGCGACGAAGGCCGACGCCAGCACGCCCGCGGTCACGGCCGCGACGCGTCCTGCGTGGCGCGGGCCGGCGACCAGCTGCAGTGCGCCCGCAGCCCAGACCGCGACCGCCGCGGCGAGGACGTAGAGAAAGACCATATACAGCTCCACGGTTCCAGACTCGGATTCTGCTTGACGGCTGCGGCGTCCCACGTGTCGCCCCGCACGGCGGCCCGTCCGCTGCGACCTGACCGGCACGCTGTCACAATCCGGGGTCGTCCACGGCCAGCGCCGTGTCGCCGACCGCCCCCGACGCCGCAACAGGATTCCGACCCCGATGACCGTGCTCGACCCCGCCACCATCCGCCTGTCGGTCGCGCCGATGATGGACTGGACCGACGTGCATTGCCGTGAGTTCCACCGCCTGCTGGCGCCGGGCGCGCGCCTGTACACCGAGATGGTCCATGCCAATGCGGTGATCCGGGGTGATCGCGCGCGCCTGCTCGCCAGGACGGCAGGTCAGGCGCCGCTGGCGCTGCAGCTCGGCGGCAGCGAGCCGGCGTTGCTGGCCGAGGCCACCGCCATCGCCGCGGCGCACGGCTTCGACGAGGTCAATCTCAACTGCGGCTGCCCGTCCGACCGGGTCCAGGCCGGCCGCTTCGGCGCCTGTCTGATGCGCGAGCCGGCGCTGGTCGCCGATTGCGTCGCCGCGATGGCCGCGGCCGCTCCCGTGCCGGTCACGGTGAAGTGCCGGCTGGGCGTGGACGACGACGCCGACTACAGCGTGTTCCGCGCCTTCGTCGACGGCGTGGTCGGGGCGGGGGCTGCGATGGTCGTCGTGCATGCGCGCAATGCCTGGCTCAAGGGGCTCTCGCCGAAGGAGAACCGCGACGTGCCGCCGCTGCGCTACGACTGGGCGTATCGGCTCAAACGCGAGCGCCCCGCGCTGCCCGTGGTGCTCAACGGAGGGATCGCCGATCTTGCCAGCGTGCACGCGCAGCTCGCGCATGTGGACGGCGTCATGCTGGGCCGCGCCGCATACCACGATCCCTATCTGCTGCACGTTGCCGATGCCGCGTTGTCGGGGGCTTCGCTGCAGCCGCGTGCAGCGTTGCTGCGCGCGCTGCGGCCCTACGCCGAGGCCCGGCTGGAGGCGGGAGTCGCGCTCAAGCACATCACCCGGCATGTGCTCGGTCTCTATCAGGGTCAACCGGGTGGACGGATGTTCCGTCAGATCCTCAGCGAAGGCGCGCACCGTCCCGGCGCCGATTGGACCCTGGTCGAACGCGCCATCGCGGCGACCGCGCAGGCCGACCGCGCGCGCACGGCGGCATGATCACCCGCGATCCCGAAGCGTTCTTCGCCCGCGCCCGGCAGTGTCCCCTGGACTTCGGGCCGGCCGTGCCGCGTGCGGCGTTTCTGGTCGCGCCGGACCGCTTCCGTCGCGCCGACGAATCCGCGCAGGACAACCGCTACATGGCACCTGCGGACGCCTTCGACGGCGCCCGGGCGCAGGCCGAGCACCGCGCGCTGCACCTGCGCATGGCGGGCGCGCTGCCCACGGTGTGCTTTCCAGGGCATGACGACACGCCCGACGCGGTGTTCCCCAACAACGTGTTCGCGACCGTGCCGGGGCATGCCATCGTCGGTCGGATGCATCATCCGGTGCGCCGGAGGGAAGCGGCGCGCGCCGACATCCGCGGCTTTCTGTACGACATCCTCGGCTACCGCGAGCGCGATCTGTCGCAGCAGCCGCACGCCTGCGAGCTGACAGGCTCGCTGGTCGTGGACCGTGCCCGTGGGCTCGGCTATTGCGGGCTGTCCGCACGTTGCGATGCCGAAGGCGCACGGCTGATGCACGACGCCTTCGGCCTGCGCGCGACGCTGGTGTTCGATCTTGCGCCCGGCGAGTACCACACCAATGTCGTGCTCGCCGTGCTGGCCGGACGCGCGGCGCTGGTCTGCGCCGGCGGTTTCGCGGCGCCTCGCATCGCGGAGGCCATCGCGGCCTTCTACGCGCCACACGCGTTGATGCTGACATCGGCGCAGCAGGCCGCGTTCGCCGCCAACGCGATCGCATTGACCCCGGGCACCGTCTGGATGAGCGCAGGCGCTGCCGCCAGCCTGGGTCCGGAGGCGCGCGCCGACCTGGATCGGGCCGGGTTCGATCTCGAGGCCGTCGCCCTGGATGCACTGGAGGCGGCGGGCGGCTCGCTGCGCTGTTGCATTGCGGAAATCTACTGAGCTGGCCATCATGGCGCCCCGTCCGAACCTGAACGACGACGGGAATGTCAACGAAAAGTTAAGGACGGATTCACCGCTTTCCATCGACCATTCAATACGTTATCCAGCCCGAACCCCAGGAGTGGCCGTGCGCCTCCCGTTCCGACCGCTGCATCTGCTCCTGCTCGCCATGCTGCTGGCGGGAAGCGCCGTGCAGGCCATGGCCCAGGACGCGCCCCCGCGCCAGGCCGGCCCGACGGGCAGCCCGGACATGCGCGCCGCGGTGATCCGGGGCGATGCGAGCCGTGCCCGTGCGCAGGATTCGATGTCCGATTCGGTGCGCCGGATCGAACGCACCACCCGTGGTCGTGTCCTCAGTGTGGAGCGCATGCACTCCGACGGACGCGATCTCAACCGGGTGAAGGTCATGGACGACAGCGGTCGGGTCCGCGTCTACGTCGACGATCCGCAGCAGCGTGGCCGGGCGCAGCGTGCACGCGGCGACGACGATTGATCCTGCACTCTCGCCCCAAATTCACGGCCGGGACGGCCGTCTGACCGGAGTTGACCCATGCGCATCCTGCTCGTCGAAGACGAAGCCCCCCTCCGCGAGACCCTCGCCGCACGGCTGAAGCGTGAAGGCTTCGCCGTCGACGCCGCCCAGGATGGCGAGGAAGGCCTGTACATGGGGCGCGAGGTTCCGTTCGACGTGGGCATCATCGATCTCGGCCTGCCGAAGATGTCGGGCATGGAACTGATCAAGGCCCTGCGCGAAGAGGGCAAGCAGTTTCCGGTGCTGATCCTCACCGCGCGTTCGAGCTGGCAGGACAAGGTCGACGGGCTCAAGCAGGGCGCCGACGACTATCTGGTCAAGCCCTTCCACGTCGAGGAACTGCTCGCGCGCATCAATGCGCTGGTGCGCCGCGCCGCCGGCTGGAGCAAGCCGACGCTCGAGTGCGGCACGGTCACGCTGGATCTCGCCGCGCAGACGGTCAGCGTCGAAGGCAAGAACGTCGATCTCACCAGCTACGAGTACAAGGTGCTCGAATACCTGATGATGCACGCCGGGGAGCTGGTCTCGAAGGCCGATCTCACCGAGCACATCTACCAGCAGGATTTCGACCGCGATTCGAACGTACTCGAGGTGTTCATCGGTCGCCTGCGCAAGAAGCTCGACCCCGACGGCACCTTGAAGCCGATCGAGACCGTGCGTGGCCGCGGCTACCGCTTCGCGATTCCCCGCAACACCGAAGGTTGATCCACCGCTGGCTTGCCGACGCGCTTGCCGCGCGGCGCCCGGCAAAGCGATGACCCATGACCGCTGACCGTCGCCGACCCTCGCGCTGGCGTCCCCGCTCGCTGCAGGCACGTCAGGTGCTGGCCGCGAGCGTCGGTCTGCTCGCCTTTCTGGCGCTGGCCGGCTATGCGCTGGATCGGGCCTTCATCGACGTAGCGGGCGAGGGCCAGCGCGAACGGCTGCGGACCTACGTCTACGCCTACGCCGGCGACATCGAGTTCCTGCGCGGCGGCGACATCTATCCTTCCGAATCGCCGCCCGACGACCGGTTCCTGCGTCCCGGCAGCGGCCTCTACGCCGAAGTGGTGCTGCCGAACGGTTCCTGGACCTCGCGGTCCGCTTCCGGGCCGCAGCTGCCGGATGCGACCATGCTCGGCGCGCGCGAGGAGCGGTTCGAGGGGCCGCTGCCGATGGTGCGCAGCGACGGCAGTCGCGGCGAGGTCTACCGCTACGGTCTCGGCCTGGTGTGGTCGCCGGAGGGTCGCGCCGAGGACGAATTCGCCTACACCATCTACGTGATGGAGGATGCGGGGATCGTCCCGCGCCAGGTGCGCGTGTTCCGTGCCGCGTTGTGGGTGAACCTCGGCATCGCCGGTGTGATCCTGCTGCTGCTGCAGGCCTTGATCGTGCGATGGAGCCTCTGGCCGCTGCGTCGGGTCGAGCAGGAGCTGGTCCGCGTGCAGCGGGGCCAGGCCGATCGCATGGGCATGCAGCATCCGCGCGAACTGCAGCCGCTCACCGAGAGCATCAACGCCCTGATCGAGAGCGAACGCGAGCATCTGGTGCGCCAGCGCAACACCATGTCCGATCTCGCCCACAGCCTGAAGACGCCGCTGGCGGTGCTGCGCTCGCGCCTCGATGCCGGCACGGGCGAGGCGGAACTGCGCGAGGAAGTCGAAGCCCAGTTGCAGCGCATGACCGATCTGGTGACCTACCAGCTCGCGCGCGCCGCATCCAGCGGCCATCAGCTGTTCTCCGCGGCGATCGAGATCGAACCCCACGCCGAGCAGATCGTGCGCGGCCTCGAGAAGATCTATGCGTCCAAGGGCGCGGTCTGCGAGTTCGAGATCGATCCGGCCGCGCGCTTCCACGGTGAACCCGGCGATCTGCAGGAGCTGCTCGGCAATCTCCTCGAGAATGCGTTCAAATGGGCCCGTTCGCGCGTGCTGCTCACCGTCAAGGAAGGCGACCGCGCACCGAACCGCAGGCCCGGGCTGGTGCTGATCGTCGAGGACGATGGCCCGGGCATCCCGGCCGACCGGGTCAGCACGGTGCTCCAGCGCGGCGTGCGTGGCGACGAACGGGTGCAGGGCCACGGAATCGGACTGTCGATCGTGCAGGACATCGTGCACAGCTACCGTGGCGCCCTGCAGGTCGGCCGCTCGGACGAACTCGGCGGCGCCTGCTTCTCCGTGCGTCTGCCGCCCGGGTTCTGATGCCCGCTCAGGCCCGCGGCGACGGCCCGTAGAAGCGGTCGAGATGCGCGGCCACGTCCGGCAGCGCCTCGCGCAGCAGGGCCGGCGCGCTGAAATGGTATTCGCTGCATACCGCGAAGAATTCCTCGGGCGCCTCGGCGGCATAGGGATCCAGCCCGACCTCCCGGCCCGCGTCCACTGCCCTGACGAATCCGTCGTAGGCCGCCTGGAAGTCGCGCGCCCAGGTGCGCTGCCACGCGCGCGGCAAGGGCGGCGTGCCGTCGAGCAGGCCGTCGAGCGCATCGATCTTGTGCACCATTTCGTGCACCGCGACGCAGAAGCCCGCGTCGGGCTCGGCGATGTCCGCCTGTACGTCGGCCCAGGACAGTACGAGTGGACCGCTCTCCCAGGCTTCGCCGATCAGCTCGTCTTCCCATTCGTGCATCACGCCGGCCGCATCGAGGTGGCTGCGGTTGACCCGGAATGCCTCCGGATAGACGATGAGCTGGCGCCATCCGTGCAGGCCTTCGCTGCCGAACTCAAGCAGGGGCAGGCAACACAGGGCGGCGAGCGCGATGCGGTCCTGCGGCGTCAGCACCAGCCCGCCCACCGGCGTGATCGTCTTGGCCTGCAGGAAGCTCGCGGCCAGCTGCGCCAGGCGGTCCGCACGCTGGGCGTCGAGTGCCGCCACCCAGGGCAGTCCGGCGATGGCCGTCGCCCAGTCGCGCGCATCGATGACAGGCACGGCGCCCCGTGTCAGGCGCCGCCACAACGCTCTCATACGCTCAGCGGAACATGCCGGGCAGGAAGCTGTGCCACCGGGGGCCGCGCGACGGGCTGTCGCTGTCCATGCCAGCGGCCGGTGCGGCGCGATTGCGTGATGCGTTCGCCGCAGGCGGCCGACGGGCGCCGGTGACTGCAGCATCGGACGTGTCGGCGGCACCATTGGCCGTGGTCACGCAGGGGGGCTGTTCGGCGGGTGCGACCGCACGCGGATCGCGCGCGGCGGCCGGCAGGCACGCGGCCAGCAGGCACAGGCAGAGGAGCGGACGGACGGTCATCGGGGCACCCCTGCGGTCGGATGGGCATGCAGCGGCCCACTATAACGCAGCCGGATGCGCCTCCGGCGCCCGGGCGACAGGGCCGGCCGGCTCGCCGATAATCGGCGCATGTCTGGCCCGTCGCCCCCGTCCCGCGCGCCCCGTCCGTTCGGCCTCGAGCGTGCAGCTTGAATGCCGAACGCGCGCTGCTGCAGCGGCTTGCGGCAGGGCCGGTCTCGGGCGATGTGCTGGCCCGTGAATCGGGACAGACCCGGGCCGCGGTGTGGAAGCGCATCGCCCAGCTGCGCGAGGCCGGAGTCGTCGTGGACGCGTGCCGCGGCCGCGGCTATGCGCTGCGGGACCCGGTGGACCTGCTCGATGCCGACGCGATCCTGCGTGCCCTGCCGGCAGATGCCCGCGCCGCACTGGCGTGCCTGGAGGTCGCGTGGACCCTGGATTCCACCAATGCCGAACTGCTGCGCCGGCCGATGCCCGGCATGCGCGCCGAGGCGCTCCTGGCCGAGCGGCAGACCGGAGGCCGGGGGCGACGCGGACGCACCTGGCGCTCGCCGCTCGCGGCCCATGTCTATCTCTCGCTGCAGCGCGGCTTCGAGGGCGGCCTGGCCCGCCTGGGCGGGCTGAGCCTGGTTGCTGGCATCGCGGCGGCGGAGGCGTTGCAGGGTCTCGGGTTCGACGCCGTCCGCCTGAAGTGGCCGAATGATCTGGTCGCAGTCGTGGACGGCACCCTGCACAAGCTCGGTGGGGTGCTCGTGGAAGGCGCAGGGGAGCATGCGGGGCCGGTGCGCGCGGTGCTCGGGATCGGCGTGAACGTGCGTATGCCCGATGCCGAGGCATCGGGCATCGACCAGCCGTGGACCGACCTCGCCGGGCTCGGCGATGGCCGGCCGCCGAGCCGAAACACCGTCGCGGCCGCGGTGCTCGGCGCTTGGTTGCCGGCGCTCGCACACTTCGACCGGGCAGGGCTCGCGCCGCTTCTGTCCAGGTTCGACACGCTGGACGCCCTGCGTGGCCGCGAGGTGGCCGTGACCACCGCACGCGAGCGCGTCGTCGGCGTCGCGGCGGGGGTCGCCCCGGATGGGGCCTTCCAGCTCCGTGCCGCCGACGGGACCCTGTCCACCTATCACGCCGGCGACGTCAGCGTGCGCGCGGTGGCGGGGGCATGAGCGTGTGGCTGTTCGATCTCGGCAACACGCGGCTCAAATATGCGCGCCTGGGCGCAGACGGCGTCCCGGGCGTGGTCGCGGGTTCGGCGCATGCGGCAGGCGGGCTCGATCCGGACTGGCTGACCGGGCTGCCGCCGCGGATCGACGAAGCGGTCGTGGCCAGTGTGGCGTCGCCGGCGCTGTGCGCAGTGCTGCTCGATGCGCTGGCTGCGCGCGGTGCCCGGGTCACGGTCGCTCGCACGCGCATCGCGCTGGACGGGGTGACCATCGCCTATGCCGAGCCCGCCAGGTTCGGTGTCGACCGTTTCCTGGCCCTGCTGGCCGCCCGCGCCGGGGGGGCCGGGCCGGCGATGGTCGTCGGAGTGGGGACCGCGCTGACGGTCGACCTGCTCGATGTCGATGGCCGCCATCTCGGCGGCCGCATCGCGCCTTCGCCCACGCTGATGCGCGAGGCGCTGCACCGCCGCGTCGCCCAGCTCGCGCCCAACGGCGGCGTGTACGCCGAATTCGCCACCGACACCGAGGATGCGCTCGCCTCGGGATGCGAGGGCGCGGCGGTCGCCCTGGTGCAGCGCAGCCTCGAGCAGGCATCCACGCGCGTGGGTGCGGTCCCGGCCCTGCTGCTGCACGGTGGCGGCGCAGCCGCACTCCAGCCGCATCTGCCGCAGGCGCGGCTGCAGCCGGAGCTCGTGCTCGCCGGTCTGGCGCGCTGGCACCGCGCAACGGCGCGCGGGGCAGCCTAGAATCCGCCCATGCTGCTGCGTGCACTCGTCGTCCTGCTGGTGATCCTCAACTTCGGCGTCGCCGCCTGGTGGGCGGCGCGCGGGACGCCGGGCGACGCGCAGGCCGTGCCACCCGCGGACCGCGGCAGCCTGCGCCTCGCGTCCGAACCGGTGGACGAACACGCGGAGGAGGCGGCCGTTACGGCAGCGGCAGGCCGTCCGACCGGGCCCGCGTCGCCGCCCGAGATCGATCCGGCAGCGTCAATGCCGGCGCCGGCGCCGCCGGGTCCGCCACCCGCGGCGGCGCAATGCTTCGCGCTCGGACCGTTCGCAGACGAGGCCAATCGCGATGCCGCACGCATCCGCCTTGCACCGGTCGCCGCGCGCACCGCACCGCGCGATGTCGGCGAGACTCCGCGCGGCTGGCGCGTGTGGATGTCGCCGCGCGAGGACCGCGCCTCGGCGAACGCCATCGTCGTGCGCCTGCTGGAGGCCGGCTTCAATGACTATTACGTGATCGGCGACGGCGCGGAGGCGAACGCCATCGCGCTGGGGCGCTTCGGCAGCGAGGCGCCGGCGCGCGCGCGCGCTGAAGCGCTGCGCAGCGCCGGCTTCGAGGCGGACGCGCAACCGCTGGGCAGTGTGCTGGTGCGTTACTGGGTGGACGCGATGGCCGCCGAGGGCCAGGACGCACAGGTCCTGCGCCAGCACGCGGGCGCGGCGCGTGCCGAGCCGCGTGACTGCGACGTCGCCTGGGAAGCGGGTTAGAATCCGCACCGCGGCACCGCCGCACGTTCATGCCGGTATAGCTCAGTTGGTAGAGCAACCGCCTTGTAAGCGGTAGGTCCCCAGTTCGAATCCGGGTGCCGGCACCACTCGACAGCGCCGCCACGGGTCGTCCGCTGCGCCGATGATCCGCTGGTGTGTCCGCCCGGCCCGCGCTCGGTTCTCGTGGCGACATACGGAGACCCGAATGCAGCAGCCGTCCTACCCTCCCGTCTCGATCTTCGGCGTGCCCACCGACGTGGGCGCGGGACGACGCGGCGCATCCATGGGCCCCGAGGGCCTGCGCGTGGCCGGCCTAGTCGAGGCCTTGCTCGGACGCGGCATCGATGTCGTCGACCGCGGCGACCTCAAAGGCCCGAAGAATCCCTGGCTCGGCCCTGCGGGGGGCTACCGGCACCTAGACGAAGTGGTGGCATGGAACCGCGCCGTCCTCGAGGCCTCCACCGTCGAACTCGCGCAGGGCCGCATGCCGGTGATGCTGGGCGGCGACCACTGCCTGGCGATCGGGTCGATCGCCGCGGTGGCCAACCATTGCCGGGCCACCGGCAAGACCTTGCGCGTGCTGTGGCTCGATGCGCATACCGACTTCAATACCTCGCAGATCACGCCGTCGGGCAATGTGCACGGCATGCCGGTGGCCTGTCTGTGCGGCATCGGTCCCGAGCCGTTGACCGGCCTCGGCGGGCACGTGCCGGCGACCCGTGTCTCGGAATTCCGGCAGATCGGCATCCGTTCGGTGGATCCGGACGAGAAGCGCCTGGTCAAGACGCACGGGCTGGACATCTACGACATGCGCTACATCGATGAAGTCGGCATGCGCGCTGCCGTGCAGCAGGCCCTCGATGGCCTCGACGAGACCACCCACCTGCATGTGAGCTTCGACGTGGATGTTCTGGACCCGACCATCGCCCCCGGCACGGGCACGCCGGTGCCCGGCGGCATCAACTACCGGGAGGCGCAGCTGGTGATGGAAATGATCGCCGACACCGGGCGGCTCGGGTCGCTCGACATCGTCGAGGTCAACACCGCGCTCGATCACGGCAATGCCACCGCGGAGCTCGCTGTGGACCTCGTGGAAAGCCTGTTCGGCAAATCCACGTTGATGCGGGACTGAGCACCGTTCGCCCACTGAAGTGGCACATGAACAGGGAGGAGCGCTCCGTCGGCAGGAACGACGTCGCGTTCACATGATCGATTCCTATAGTGCGCGCCATGGTTGCGAGCTGACGCAATCGTCCATGCCCACCTATCTGGAGACACCCATGAAGCGTTCGATTGCCCTGCTGCTGCTCGCCCTGTTCACCGCCGGCTCGATGAGCGCCTGCAATACCGTCCGTGGCGCTGGCCAGGACGTCCAGAAGGTCGGCGAGAAGATGGAAGACAGCGCCGAGAACACCGGCGGCACCTCGCGCCCGTAAGGCTCTAGCCTCGCGAACAACAAGCCGGCGCTTGCGCCGGCTTTTTTGTTGTTCGCGCATCACGCGCAGGTCCACGCGGCGCAGTGCGCGTCGACCGGCGGCCGGGTGATCGCCGGCGGAAGCCTGCGCTCCGTCGAGGTCTTGACCTCGAGTTGATGCGGCGCGGGTCAGGATTATCCGGCCCGCATTGCATCGCGCATTGGCGGTGTCCGAGTCCGAAGGAGGACCCATGAACAAAGACATCATTTCCGGCAAGTGGACCCAGATCAAGGGCAAGGCCCAGGCCAAGTGGGGCGATCTCACCGACGACGTTTTCGACGTCGCAGCCGGCGACAGCAAATACCTCGCCGGCAAGCTGCAGGAGAAATACGGTTGGGAGCGCGAACGCGCGGAAGAGGAAGTGCGCGAGTTCGAACGAACCCTCGACTGAGATTGTGTCTGCCGGGCCTCTGTGACGCCGGCGGGTGACATGCGGACGGACCGGCGGCGCCGGTCCGTCCGTATCGTGTCAGGGGTCCGGCACGAAGGTGGCGGGAAACGCGTGCGGACGCCCGCGCAGGGGCAGCCGTCGAGGCACGATCCCGAGCGCCGCGAGCGCGTCGACGCTGTCGTAACGGAACGCGGTCTGCTGCTCGGGCGTGCGCGTGGCGCGTTCGAAGCGGGTGCGCCCGCTGGGTGACCATTCGCGTGCACCGTGGGCGGTTCCGATCTGCTGCGACATCGTCACCGATTCACGCGCGACGGGCGACGCAGCGTCGCCGGCGGCGCGCTCGGCGGTATCGCGCACGCGCGGCGCCCGGGTCACGGTCACAGGGGGCTGAGCTGGACGTTCGCGGAACACCGCGATGCCGATCACCCCGACGTGATCGGGACGCCCGGTGCGGGCGGCGTAGCTCTGCGCGAGTGCAGCGAACTCGAAGCGCGCAACCTCGTCGTGCGACTTGCGCCAGCCGGTGATTTCAGTCTGCTGCCACGGTTCGAGCACGTAGCCGGTCTGGTCGGGTGCAGCGGTCTGTCCGCTCACCGCGTTGATCCCGTCCACGGACACCACCACCAGCACACGCTCGCCGGTGGTATTGCGCAGGCGCAGCGAGTACGGCGTTCCGGGCTGTCCGGCGATCCAGCTTTCACCGCGATGGCGATAGCGGGGCAGGACGCGGCCGTCGTCGCGGTCGATCACGTCGAGCTGGACGAGGTCGCGTGGCGCGGCAGGTCGCAGTGCCTGCGCCGTGGGGACGAGGAGGGCGCACGCGGCGACGGCGAGACTGGCGCACAGGAGCACACGGGATCGGAACATGGCATCGGCTCGTGATGGAGGCACGTGTTCCAACGCGCCGTACCCCCGTGCGGGGTTACGGGACCGGCGGCGGGCAGGGGTTAGACTTGCGGCCTGTTCCAGGGTCGTATCCGTCATGCCGTCTCGCGCCACCCGCGTCCTCACCGGTATCACCACCTCCGGCACGCCCCACCTCGGCAACTACGTGGGCGCTGTGCGTCCGGCGATCCGGGCCAGCCGGGCAGCGGACACCGAGAGCTTCTACTTCCTGGCCGACCTGCACAGTCTGATCAAGGCCCAGGATCCGGCGCGCACCCAGCGCTCGACGCTGGAGATCGCAGCCACCTGGCTCGCCGCCGGCCTCGACCCGGCCAAGGTGTGGTTCTACCGCCAGAGCGACGTGCCGGAAACCACCGAGCTCATGTGGCTGCTGACCTGCGTCGCCGGCAAGGGCATCCTCAACCGTGCGCATGCGTACAAGGCCGCGGTCGACAGGAACCGCGCCGACGGGGAGGACGACGATGCCGCGGTGACTGCCGGACTCTTCATGTATCCGGTGCTGATGGCCGCCGACATCCTGATCTTCAACGCCGACCGGGTGCCGGTGGGCCGGGACCAGATCCAGCATATCGAGATGGCGCGCGATTTCGCCCAGCGGTTCAACCATGTCTACGGGCATGACTGGTTCACGCTGCCGGAGGCGGTCGTGGACGACAGCGTGGCCACACTTCCGGGCCTCGACGGCCGCAAGATGAGCAAGAGCTACGACAACACCATTCCGCTGTTCGCGCCGCCGGCGCACCTCAAGAAGCTGGTGTTCTCGATCCTCACCGATTCGACGCCGCCGGGCGAAGCGAAGTCGACCGACGGCTCGGCGCTGTTCCAGCTCTTCCAGGCTTTCGCGACGCCGGAAGAGACCGCGGGGTTCGCTGCGGCGTTCGGCGAGGGCATCGGCTGGGGCGATGCGAAACAGCAGCTGTTGGATGTCGTCGAGCGCGAGATCGCGCCGATGCGCGAACGCTACGAGGCTCTCATCGCGCGGCCGGGCGATATCGAGGACACGCTCCGCGAGGGCGGCCGGCGCCTGCGCGAGCGGTACGCCACGCCGCTGCTGCAGCAGCTGCGCGATGCGGTGGGATTGCGCGACCTGGGCAGGGTGGCGGTCGCGGCAACCGGCGACAGGCCGGGTCAGGCCGCGCGTCCACTCGCGATGTTCAAGCAGTACCGCGATGCCGACGGCAAGTTCTATTTCAAGTTCGTCGACGGCGAGCGTGTGCTGCTGCAGAGCGCCGCCTTCGACGTTCCCCGCGAGGCCGGACAGACGATCGCCCGGCTGCGGGGCGGCGAACTCGCGCTCGCCGATGCACCCGTGGCCTTCGGTGAGGGTGTGGACGCGACGGCGGTCCAGGCCGCGCTCGATGCGATCGCCGCGGCCGAGGCCGCGAAGGCGGAGGCATCGTGAATCCCGCTGTCGAGCTGAATCTCGCGCTGCTGCTGTTCCTGCCGTGGTTCCTGATTCTCGGCGCCTTGTTCTGGGTCTACCCGCGGCAACCCCGCGGGGCGCGGCGCGTCCTCTTCGATCTCGTCAGCCTGGGCGCGTCGGTGGGCGCCTTCCTGCTGGCCATCCATTGGGCGCAGGCCATCGCGGACAGCCGCCACGGCCACATGTGGCAGCAGATCCTCGCCACCGCCGTCGGCTACGGGGTGTTCCTGGCGGTGCTGGGCGCGGCATTCGCCATCCGTCGCCGTGTGCTTCACTCGCGTCGCTGAGCGGCCGACGGGCGCGCGACGCACCACGGTCTAGACTGGTCGCCCTGCCGAATGGACGACGACCGATGCGCGAGCGCGACGGGATCACCCTCATCGACACGGGCTACCTGCGCCCTGGACTGTGCGCCGCCTATCTGGTGGAAGCAGGCGGCCGCGCCGCGCTGATCGACTGCGGTACCGCGACCTGTGCGCAACGCGTGCTCGATGCGATCGATGCAGCGGGCATCGATCGTGCGGCAGTCGACTGGTTGATGGTCACCCATGTGCATCTGGATCACGCCGGTGCGGCCGGCCCGCTGATGCGCGCGCTGCCGAATGCGCGTCTGGTGGTGCATCCGCGCGGCGCGCCGCACATGATCGACCCCACCCGGCTGATCGCCGGGGCCCGGGCGGTGTACGGGGACGCCATGTTCGAGCGCGATCACGCCGGCATGCTGCCGGTGCCCGAATCGCGTGTGGTGATCGCCGAGGACGGCTACGTGGTGCCGCTCGCCGGCCGTTCTCTGCTGTGCATCGACACGCCGGGCCACGCGCTGCATCACTACAGCGTCTGGGACGCGGATACGCGCAGCTGGTTCGCGGGCGACACGTTCGGCCTGTCGTATCGCGAGTTCGACACCGCCGCGGGCGCCTTCGTGGTGCCGACGACCTCGCCGGTGCAGTTCGATCCGGAGCAGATGCACCGCTCGATCGACATCCTTCTGGCCCGTGCGCCCGCATCGATCCGGGTGGCGCACTTCGGCGAGGTGGACGACTGCGAGCGGCTGGGTGCGGATCTGCACGAACAGATCGATGCGATGGTGACGATCACCCGCGATGCCGCGGATGCGCCGGACCGTCACACGCGCATCGCCGGGGCGCTGCGACGGCTCTACACCGCACGCGCCGAGGCCCACGGCGTCGATGCTGCCGCCGCCCGGGTCGATACGGTGCTCGGCAACGATATCGACATCAACGCGCAGGGCCTGGCGATCTGGCTGGAGCGGGCCTCGCGGTGAACACGTGCAGGGCGGATGCATCGCTTGCGACGGTCGCCCGATCCAGCGGCGACCGCGCAGCCGGTTTCGACCCGCAGGAGCGAAACGTAGGGGCGCGATGATGGCCGGGCGGGGTTCATTCGCCTCCGGCTTACAATCCGGTAGTCCCCCGTACGAGGCAGTGCCCATGCAGCCCATTTCGCGCCCGCGTCCCGTCGGTTCCCCGCGCACTGCGCAGGGCGGTTTCAGCCTGATCGAGATCATCCTGGTGGTGGTTCTGATCGGCGGCATCGTCGCGTTCGCGGCCACGCGCATCCTCGGCGGCGGCGATCGCGCGCGCGTGAACCTGGCCAAGGCGCAGGTGCAGACGCTGGCCGAGAAGGTGCACCAGTTCGAGATGGACACCGGGCGTCTGCCCAATTCGCTCGGGGACCTCGTGGTCGCGCCCGGCGATGCGGGCGGCTGGCTGGGCCCCTATGCCAAGGAGGCCGAGTTGCGCGACCCGTGGAACACGCCCTACGAATATCGCGCGCCCGGCGAGCGCCAGCCGTTCGAGATCGTCAGCCTCGGCGCCGACCGCAGGCCGGGCGGGGACAGCGTCAACGCCGACATCCGTTACGAATAAGTGGCCGCGCGTCCCTCGCGTTCGACCGGTGCCTCGGTCGCGGCGGCGGGGTGCTAGATTCGCCGCTGCTGCCGCGTTCCGGATCCCCTCCGCCGCCCATGTCCCGCCCCCGCGCCAGGGTCCGTGGTTTCTCGCTGCTGGAAGTGCTGCTGGTCGTCGGCCTGATCGCGGTGACCGGCGTGCTCGCGGCCGGCGTGATGGGCGGCGGGTTCGACCGGATCGCGCTCCAATCCACCGCCAAGCAGCTCGCCGCGCAGCTGCGATACACGCGCGCGCAGGCGATCTCTACCGGCGTGCCGCAGCGTTTCACGCTCGATCCGGTCGCGCGTACATGGAGTGCGCCCAACGGTCGTGCCGGCACGATTCCCCCCTCGCTTGAAGTGGAGTTCACTGGCGCGCGGGAGATCCAGACGCGCGATGACGAGGGCGCCGTGCTGTTCTTCGCCGACGGTGCGGCCACCGGCGGGCGCATCCGCCTGGATCTGCGTGGCGCGGTCTGGCAGATCGACGTGGCCTGGCTCACCGGCGAGGTCCGCCTGGCGCGCGCGGGGGGCGCGCCGTGACCCGTGGCCATCGCCAGGCTTGGCGTGGGCGCCGCGGCTATACCCTGATCGAGGTGATCGTCGCCTTCGCCGTGCTCGGGCTGGCGCTCTCGCTGCTGCTCGGCACGCTGTCGAACGGCACGCGCCAGGTGCGCTGGGCCGCCGACGCCGGACGCGCCGCGATGCATGCACGCTCCCTGCTCGACGATGTCGGACTCGGCCTGCCGGTGGCGCCGGGCCGCCAGTCGGGCACCTTCGACGACGGCCGCTACCGCTGGACGCTCGAGATCGCGCTCTTCGTCGATTCCGACGTCGGGCCACTGCTTCCATCGCCGGGGCAGGGCGCCGATCTCTTCGAACTGACGCTGGCGGTCGATTGGGGCGCCGCCGGTCCTCGTGAGCGCCTACGCCTGCAGACGCTGCGGTTGCGCACTGCCGATGTCGACGGGATTCAGGGGCCATGAACGCGCGCCGGCCGGGCGGGTTTACCCTGATCGAAGTCCTGCTCGCCACGGTGCTGCTGGCGGCCGGCCTCGCGCTGGCGCTGACCACGCTGCGCGCAGCGACCGGCACCGTCGAACGCGGCGAAGGGCTGGCCGAGCGCAGCGAGCGGATGCGCGCGGTCGAGGGGTTCCTGCGCCGCCGTCTCGGCTCGGCGCAGCAGATCGCCTTCCATACCGACGAGACCACGGGCGCGATCCATCTGTTCGTGGGCGAACCGGATCGCGTGCGCTTCGTCGCCGACCTGCCGAACTACCTCGGGCAGGGCGGTCCGCACCTGCACGACATCGCCGGCCACGAAGCCGGCGGGCGCCGCCGGCTGACGGTCGCGTTCGGCATGGTGATGACCGGCCGGACGATCGAAACAACCGACCCGCGGCCGCCCGAACCGCTGCTCGAGGCGCTGGGCGAGCTCCGTCTGCGTTACCGCGGGTTCGACGAGACCGGCGCACTCGGGCCCTGGCAGGACCGCTGGGGGCCGGGCAGCCTGCCGCTGCAGGTCGAGATCGGCATCACCACGGAGCGCGAGGGCCCGTGGCCTCCGATCCTGGTCACCCTGCCGCAGGGCACCGGACAGGCAGCCGTGCCCGAGGCGACGCCATGACCCGGGCACGTGGCGCGGCCCTGCTCCTGGTGCTCTGGCTGATCACCCTGCTGGCCGCCCTGGTGGGCGCATTCGCGCTGACCGCGCGCATGGAGAACGAGCAGGCCCGGGTGCTCACCCGCGGCCTCGTGGCCGACCAGGCGGCGCGCGCCGGACTCGATTACGCCATGACCCGGCTGGCGGCAGGCGATCCGGCCTTCGCCTGGCAGCCCGACGGCCGTCCCTACGCCTGGCGCTACCACGGGATCGAGGTCGAGCTGCGCATCGTGGACGAAACCGGCAAGGTCGATCTCAACGCGGCGGGTCCCGAGCTGCTGGCGGCGCTGATGCAGGGCGTGGGGGCCGAGGCTCCGCTGGCCACCGCTGTCGCCGGGGCGATCGTCGATTGGCGCGACGGCGACGATTTCGTCCAGGTGGTCGGCGGTGCCGAGTCGTCGGACTACGCCGCCGCGGGTCGGCCCTACGGCGCCAAGAACGCGCCGTTCGAAAGCGTGGCTGAAGTGGAGCAGGTGCTCGGCATGACGCCGGCCCTGTTCGAAGCGCTGTCGCCGCACCTGACCATCTACAGCCGCATGCCGGTGCCCGATCCGCAGTTCGCCTCGGCCGAGGTGCTGGGGGCGATGGGTGTCGATGCCGATCCGTTGCTGGCTGCGCGCGATGCCGCCACCGCCCCGATCGCCGGTGCCCTGCTGGGGTCCGGTAGCGGCACGTATAGTATCGACAGCCGCGCGCGCCTGGAGGAGGGCCGGACCGCGCGGTTGCGGGCGGTGGTGAGAACCGGCGCCGGCGCCGTGCCCGGCACGGCCTATGGCGTGTTGCGTTGGGAGGAGGGAGCGTCACCACGATGATGTCCGCGACACCTGCAGCGTCCGGCGAGGCCGCGCCCGGCCGTCTCCGCGGCAGCCGCCTCCGCCTGCGCCTGCGCGCGTTCCTGAGCTGGTGGGCCGCCGGTCTGTCGTCCTGGCTCCCGGCCCGCGCGCGGGAGCTGTTCGGCCTCGCCGGCCGCCGGCTCCTGCTGCGGACCGGTGACGGCCAGGTGCAGCTCGTGCTGTTCGAGGACGGCGCCACCCGCGCGCTGGCCGATGTGCCGCTCGCGCCAGTGGCGGACGACGCCGGCGATCCGCTGGCCAGCCTGCTGGCGCCGCACGTGGTCGATGCTCCCCGTTGGCTGCTGTTGCCTGCGCGCGCGGGCCTGCGCCGTCGGCTGGTCCTGCCCGAGGCCGCGGCCGACCGGCTGCACGACGTGCTCGGTTTCGAGATCGACCGCCAGACGCCGTTCGCGGCGGCCGACGTGCGTTACGACCACCGCGTCCTCGGCCAGCGCGGTGACGGCCAGCTCGACGTCGAACTGGTGGTCGTGCCTCGGGCCACGATCGATGCCGGTCTGGCCGCACTGGGCCCGCTCGCTTCCACCCTGGCGGGTGTGGATCTGGACGGCGGCGACGAGGGCCCGCTCGGCGTGAATCTGGCGCACCAGGCCCGCCGCCGCGAGGATCCGCAGCGCCGGATCCAGTGGGTGCTCGCGGCCGCCGCGGTGGTGTTCACCGCGCTGGGGCTGTGGCAGATCCGCGACAACCGCGCCGCGGCGGCCGACGCCCTGGAAGCGCGTGTCGAGGCGGATGCCGCACGTGCGCGCACAGCCTCGGCGCAGCGCCAGCAACTGACCGACCTGCGCGAAGGCCTCGCCTTCCTGCAGGCGCAACGCGCGGCCAGGCCGACGACGGTGGCGGTGCTGGACGAACTGGCACGACGGCTGCCGGACACCACGTCGCTGGAGAAGGCCGCGATCGAAGGCGACCGGATCCTGCTGATCGGGCTGAGCACCGAGGCCTCGGCGCTGGTGGGCTATCTCGAAGGCTCGCCCCTCTGGCGGGCACCGGCGCTGGCGGGCGCGCTGCAGAACGATCCGCGCAGCCGCGCCGACCGGTTCACCCTGACCGCCGAACTCGCGCCCGGGGCGGCGCCCGCGGCCCGCCCGGATCCGGAGACCGCCCGTGCGGCGTCACGATAGCCCGGTGACCGCACGCGACCGCTGGCTCGCGCTGGCGCTGCTGGTGGCCACGCTGGCGGCGGCCTATCTGGTCCTCGTGCATCCGTGGTGGACCCGCCCGATGCGCGAACTCGGCAGTCGCATCGAAATGCTGCAGGCGCGCGAACTGCGCGTGCGCCGTGAGCTCGAACAGGCGCCCCAGGTGCGCGAAGCGTTGGAGCGGGCTCGCGAGACCATGCTCGAGGTGCCCGGGTTCATGCCGCAGGCCAGCGTGGAGCTCGCGACCGCGGCCCTGGTCCAGCGGCTCGAGCAGGCGGTGCTCGACGCGAGTCCCGGCAACCGCAGCTGCGCGATCAGCAACCGGTCGCCGATGACCGGCGGACGCACCGAACGTTACCCGCGCGCCACCGTCCAGGTGCGCCTGCGCTGCGGCAATCCGGAGCTCGCGGCGGTACTGCATTCGCTCGAGACCGGTACACCACGCCTGTTCGTCGACAACCTCAACATCCTCAGCCAGCGCCACACCGTGGCCGCCGGGACCGCGAGTGGCGGAACCGACGTGAGCTTCGACCTGTCGGGCCATGTGCTGCCGGGGCCGGGCACCGCGCCAGGTCCGGGTCGCGCGGCAGCGCCTTCGGCCACGTCCGGTGGAGGCGCCGATGGGGATTGAGACCACCAATACGCGTACCTGGCTGGTCGCGGCCGTGGCCGGCTGGGCGCTGGCGGTGTGGGGACTCGCCCTGGCCGGCCTCGGCGGGCGGATCGGTCCGGCCGACGACGATGGCGCCACGCCACCGCCGGCTGCCGCCATGCCGGCAGCCGAGGCCCAGCCGCCGCTCGCCGCGTATCCCGAGATCGCCGCCCGTCCCCTGTTCTCGGCCGACCGCCGTCCGCATCCGTTCTTCATCGATCCCACCGACGAGGGCGAAGGCGCCGCCACCGGCTTCGATTACGTGCTCACCAGCGTGCTGCGCACGCCCGATTTCGCGATGGCCATCCTGCAGCCCGTCGGCGGCGGCGATTCGATCCGCCTGCGTGTGGGCGAGGCGCCGCCAGCCGCGACGGGATGGACCCTGGACTCGGTCGAGGCGAGGCGTGTGGTGTTCGTCGGGCCGGAAGGGCCGCGGACGCTCGAACTGCGCGTCTACGACGGTGTCGGCGGACAGCCGCCGACCGCGATGCGGCCCCCCGTCGTCGCAGCCGACGCCGCGTCGGGCACGGACGGAAGCCGGCGGCGCGCCGGTGCGCCGGTGCCCTCCGCGGCTGCCCCGCCGCCGCCGGCCACACCGCCGACACGGCCCGGCAGCGCGGCCGCCGTCACGGCGCCAAGCCCGGTTCCACCGGCGCCGGCCCCCGCCGTGGAGCCGGTTCCCGCGGCCGGGGCGGACAGTGCAGGGCCTTCGGAGGCGCAGGTCGAAGCGATCCGTCGCCGCATCGAGGAACGGCGCGCGCGCCTGCGCCAGCAACAGGCGACCGGCGGGCAGGCGCCGTGATCCGCGCCGCCCGTTCCGTCCTCACCGCCGCAATGCGCGGGTCCGCCTTCCGTGCCGGCCGCGCCCCCGCGCACCGCAGGCCCTAGACTCCAGCCGATGAAGCCTTCGATGACCCCATCCCTGTCTCTTCGTGCCATCGCCTTCGGGACCGGCATCGCCCTGCTGGCCGGCTGTGCCACCGCGCCGTCGCCTTCGATCCGCCGCTCGGCCCAGTTGCCGGCCGATGCGGGCGTGGCCGCCGATCCCGATGCCCCCGTGGTGCGCAGCCAGGTCCTGCTCGACGACGAGGACCGGCCGCGCCCGCAGATCCGCCGCGGCACCGGCACCGTGATCAACCGCGGCGCGGCGGCCGCGCCTGCGCCGACGCTCGGCGGCGGCACCACCGGGCAGGCGTCGTTCAATTTCGAGGGCGAATCCGTGCACGCGGTCGCCAAGGCGATCCTCGGCGACATGCTCGGCCAGAACTACGTCATCGCACCGGAGGTGCAGGGCACGGTGACCCTGGCGACGCCGCAGCCGGTGAGCCCGGCCCAGGCGCTGAGCCTGCTGGAGATGGTGCTGGGCTGGAACAACGCCCGCATGATCTACAGCGACGGCCGCTACAACATCGTGCCGGCCGACACCGCGCTGGCCACCGGCACTGTCGCGCCGCGCACCGGCGGCACCGGGGCCGCCCGCGGCTTCGAGGTGCGGACCGTGCCGCTGCGCTACATCTCCGCGACCGAGATGGAGAAGGTGCTCGTGCCGTATGCGCGCCCGAACGCCATCGTCTCCGCCGACAACGCACGCAACGTCATCACGATTTCCGGCAGCCGCTCCGAACTCGACAACTACCTGCGCACGATCGAGATCTTCGACGTCGACTGGCTGTCGGGCATGTCGGTCGGCGTGTTTCCGCTGCAGTCGGGCAAGGCCACGCAGGTGGTCGCCGATCTGGAAAAGGTCTTCGGCCAGGACAGCGAATCGCCGGTGTCGGGCATGTTCCGCTTCATGCCGCTGGAAGGCGCCAATGCGGTGCTGGTGATCACGCCGCAGGCGGATTACCTCGGCGAGATCCAGCAGTGGCTCGAGCGCATCGACAACGCCGGCCAGGAACCGCGGCTGTTCTCCTACGAGCTGAAGTTCATCAAGGCGCGCGAGCTCGCGCAGCGGCTTGCGGAGGTGTTCGGCGGCGGCAGTGGCGCGGGCCAGGGCAGTGCGTCGCTGATGCCCGGGACCACCGGGGCGACCCTGCGCAGCGGTGGCCTCGGCAGCCAGGCGGGGAGCCAGGGCGGCCTCGACGCCGGGACGGGCGGCCTCGGCAGCGGCGGCGGTGCGGGACGTGGCGGGAGTCGGGGTGGCGGCGACATCGGCCAGATGCAGCTCAGCGACACCCAGGACGGCCCGAGCAGCGTGACCCTCGAGGTCGAGGGCGCCCGGGTCGGCGTGTCGGCGATCGACGAGACCAATACGTTGCTGGTACGCACCTCGCCCGCGGCGTGGCGCTCGATCCGCGACGTGGTCGAACGTCTGGACGTGATGCCGGCGCAGGTGCACATCGAGGCGCAGGTGGTCGAGGTGACGCTGAGCGGCGCGCTCGAGTACGGCGTGCAGTGGTTCATCGAGCGCGCGGCCACCGACAACGGCTTTCCCAGTCTTTCGCTTGCCGACAACCCGCTACTGCCACGCAGCTGGAGCACGCTGGGCGCGAGCATCGGCGGGGTCGCGGGTCCGGGCGCCCGGTGGACGCTGTTCCGCAACGATGCGGCAGCGATCATCGATGCGCTCGACGAGGTCACCGACGTGCAGATCCTGCAGTCGCCGTCGGTGTTCGTGCGCAACAACGCGATGGCCGAGTTCAACGTCGGCGCGAGCATCCCGATCTCCACGACGAGCTTCAATCCGGTTCTGGGCGACAGCCAGTACACCCAGGTGCAGTACCTGGAAACCGGCACCATCCTCAAGGTGCGGCCGCGGGTCACCCGCGACGGCATGGTGTTTCTCGACATCGTGCAGGAAGTCAGTTCGCCGGCGCCCGCCAGCACCGCGGACGCGCAGGGCAACGTGCGTATCGATACGCGACGACTGAAGACCGAGGCCGCCGTGCAGGCGGGCGAAACTGTCATGCTGGCCGGCCTGATCCGGGACGAAGTGGGACGACGCTCGCGCGGGCTGCCCGGGCTGTCGCGGATTCCGGTGGTCGGGGGGCTGTTCGGCAACCAGCGCTCGAGCACGGGGCGCAGTGAGGTCGTCGTGCTGCTGACCCCGACGATCGTGCGCAATCCACAGGAAGCGCGGCAGCTCACCGACGAGTACGGCCGCCGCTTCCGGGCCATGCAGCCGCTGCAACGTCCGCAGGACTGACCCCCACATGGCGACACTGCCGGTCGTCGTGGTCGCGGTGGGGCACGACGACGACGCGCTCGACGCCTGTCTGGCCGGCCTCGATGCGGGTACGCCGCCCGGTACGCCGGTGTGGCTGGCCGACGACGCGCGAATCGGCCCGCGAGGCGCCGACATCGTGCGCCGCTGGCTGGCGTCTACGCCGCTGCAGGCCGACTACACCTGCCGCCAGCGCAGCATCGGCGAGGTCGCCCATCTCGACGACGTGCTGCGCGCCTGCGGAGACGCGGATGTCGCGGTGCTGGCGGCCGATGCGATTCCGCTGCCGGGCTGGCTGGACGCCTTGGCCACATGCTTCGCCTGCGATGCGGCCATCGCCACGGCGACCCCATGGTGCAACGCGGGAGAGGCGGCGGCGTGGCCGCGCATCGGCGAGATCAATCCCGTGCCCGATGCGCCCGCCCGGCTGGCGCGTGCCTGCCAGCAGATGCCGCCGCTCTATCCCGAACTGCCGGCAGCGATCGGCCATGCCGTGCTGTTGCGCGGCAACGCGCGTCGCAAGGCGGGTGGGCTCGATGCGTCCAGCTACGCCTCCTGGTACGCGGCCCTGACCGACCTGTCGATGCGCATGGCAGGCCTCGGGTGGCGCAATGCGTTGTGCGAGACCGCGTTCGTGGCCCGCGGCGGCGAGGGCGGGCCGGCCGACGGCGACATGGACGCACTGGCGGTGCGCTGGCCGGCCTGGCATTCACGGCTGGCGGCGTTCCTGATGGAGGATCCCCTGCACCGCTGCCGGCAGTCGCTGGCCCAGCGCTTCGCCGCACTCGAGCAGGCACCGGCGCAGCCGAGCCTGTTCGGCGATCCGCTGCCCGCGACGCCGGCGCAGGGCCCGACCGCCGAGCCCGTGGCCGGCGATCCGACCGCACCGCCGCAGGAACGCGCCGCGCAGCCCGAGGGGTCTGCGTCGTGATCCCTGCTCGTGGGGCCGCGGACATCGTCGCCGTGGTGGTCACCCACCAGAGCGCCAGCACCGTCGATGCCTGCCTCGGCCGGCTGCGTGGCGCGCACCGGGTGGCCGAGATCCGGGTGGTCGACAACGCCTCGTCGGACGCCACGCTCGCGGTGGTGCAGCGGCATGCGTCGCTCGACCCGCGGGTGCACTTCATCGCCAACCCCGACAACCCCGGCTTCGCGGTCGCCTGCAACCAGGGCGCGCGCGATGCCGCATCGCCGTGGATCGCCTTCGTCAATCCGGACTGCCTGGTCGAGGCCGATGCGCTGGCGCGACTGCAGGCGCACGCTGGCTCGCTGGAGAGCGACAGCCTGCTCGGCACCGACCTCGTCGGCGAGGACGGCGTGCACGATCCGGCGGCGCGGCGCCGCGATCCCGAGTTCGCCGCGATGCTCTACCGCCCGGCGGCGCGTCGCCTGTCGGTGGCGCGCGATCCGCAGCGGACGCTGCAGCGCGTCGATGCGGTGTCCGGTGCATTGATGCTGATGCCCAGGCGGCTGTTCGACCGCATCGGCGGCTTCGACGAGGGCTATCGCCTGCATGCCGAGGACCTCGATCTGTGCCGCCGGGCGCGCGAGGCGGGCGCCGTGGTCGCGGTGGCCAACGACATCGTGGTGGCCCACGTCCGTGGCGTCTCCAGCCGGGCGCGTCCGCTTTTCGTCGAATGGCACAAGCATCGTGGGCTGTGGCGCTACTTCCGCCGGTTCGAGGCGGGCAAGCGAGGCTGGCCCGTCCGCGTGGCGGTCTGGGCCATGATCTGGCTGCGGCTGCCGGTCGCCGCCCTGCGCGCCAGGCTGCGCACCGGGGGCTAGCGGCCCCGCGAAAAAGTGCGACTGGGTTGGCAGAGCGGAGAATCCATCCGCCCTGGGGTGGCCCCGGATGCCGAAAGTGTTCACACCCTGTGTACGCTTGGCGCAGGGGAAAGACCGCCGTCGCAACCGGGGAATCCAGATGTCCAGAACCGCTTGGGCGCCGCTCGCGCTCGTGGCCCTGATGCTGTCCGCCTGCGGGGGCGGTGGCGGTGGAGGGGATGCCGCGCCGACGCCCGCACCCGGCGCGCCCGCGCCGACGCCGGCGCCCGTGCCGGCTTTCGCGCCCATTCCCGCCAGCGACGGCGAGGCCGCACGCTTCCTGGTGCAGGCCACCTTCGGCCCCACCCGCGCCGACATCGACCGCCTGCGCCAGATCGGCTATTCGGCCTGGATCGACGAGCAGCTCGACCCGGGCCGAACGCCGGTCACCCTGGTCACGCCGCACATCCTGTCGATCCCGGTCGCCCAGCTCAACTACGCCGAGCGCCGCAACTACTGGCTGTGGCAGGCGACCACGAAGCCCGACCAGCTGCGCATGCGCATGGCGTTCGCGCTGAGCGAGATCTTCGTCGTCTCCGACCGCGACTACAACACGGCGAACTTCGGGCGCATCAGCAACTACCAGGACATGCTCGCGCAGAACGCCTTCGGTTCCTACCGGCAGCTGGTCGAACGGGTCACCCTGCACCCGGCGATGGGGCTCTACCTGAGCCATATTTCCAACCGCAAGTCCACGAGCTACACCAACGGCCAGGGCGTGCGCGTCACCATCGTGCCCGACGAGAACTACGCGCGCGAACTGATGCAGCTGTTCTCGATCGGACTCATCGAGCGCAACCCGGATTTCAGTCCCAAGCTCGATGCCCAGGGCCGCACCATCCCGACCTACGACCAGGAAACGGTCAAGGGCATGGCACGCGTGCTCACCGGCTGGACCTGGCCCGGCAACACCCGCGAGACCTTCTGGCGGTGGGGCGCGGACAACGAGGCGCGGCCGATGAGCTGTGTGCCCGAGTTCCACGACGAGCAGCCCAAGACCATCTTCAACGGCGTGGTCATCAACGAGGGCAGCAACTGCGTCGCCAGCCTGGCGAAGATGCTCGACGCGCTGTCGGCGCACCCCAACGTCGCGCCGTTCATCAGCCGCCAGCTGATCCAGCGCTTCGTCACCAGCAATCCGAGTCCGCAGTACATCGGACGCGTCTCCAAGGTCTGGACCGACACCGGTGGCGACCTCGGCCGCGTGATCAAGGCGGTGCTGCTCGATGTGGAGGCGCGCATTCCCCCCGCGGCCGACAACGCCGGCTACGGCAAGGCCCGCGAACCCCTGCTGCAGCTCACGGCGCTGTGGCGCGCGTTCGACGCCCGTTACATCCCGCGCGCGGACGGCCAGTACTACTTCGGGTTCTCCAACGCCTGGGACTTCGCGACGACCCTCGCCCAGGATTCGCTGCGCTCGCCGTCGGTGTTCAATTTCTTCGAACCCGACTACCGGCTCCAGGGTGCCAACGGCGTCGCCGGCCCCTACGCCCCGGAGCTGCAGCTCTACAACGAAGCCACCTTCGTGAGCGTGTTCAACCAGCTCGACAGCGCGGGCTGGTCCCAGCTGCAGACCGCGCCGCCCACCGCCAATACCTCGGCACCGGTGCTGGACATCCGGCCGCTGCTCGCACTCGCCGAGCAGGACAACCACGGCGCGATGGTCGACCAGGTCAATACCCTGCTGCTGGCCGGCGCGCTGACCGCGGACAACCGGGCGACGATGGTGCTGATGCTCGATCGCCTCAAGACCGAACGGCGGCCGGCCGACGAGCGCGTGCGCTCGCTCGTGCAGCTGGCCGTCGCCTCCCCCGAATTCGTCATCCAGCGCTGAGGCCACGATGGACACTCATTCCCGCACCTCGCGTCGCCAGTTCATCGCGCGGCTGGGCACGCTGCTCGCCGGCGGCGCGGCCGTCGCCACGCTGCCCCAGCTTGAACTCATGGGCCGGGCGCTGGCCGCATCCCCCGCAGCGACGCCCGGTTACCGCGCGGTGGTCTGCATCTTCCTGCTCGGCGGCAACGACTCCTTCAACATGCTCGTGCCGCATGTGCGCGAGGAGCACGATGTCTATCTCGCCAGTCGCGGCGGCGTCTACAACGCCAGCACCAACTCCCAGGGCTTGGGCCTGGCACGCGATGCACTGGTGCAGGTGACCGACACGGCGGGCAAGTCCTGGGGCCTGCATCCCTCGTGCGCGCCGCTCAAGCCGCTGTTCGATCGCGGCGAGCTGGGATTCATGGCCAACGTCGGCACATTGGTGCAGCCGGTGACCAAGGCCGAGTACATCGCGCGCAGCCGCCGCCTGCCGCAGGCGCTGTACTCGCACAACGACCAGCAGCGCCTGTGGATGCGCGGCGAATCGGAACTGGCCAGCTCCACGACGGGCTGGGGCGGACGCTGCGCGGACCGTCTGGAAATTGCCAACGCCGCCGGACTGAGGACCTTGCCGCCCACCATTTCCCTGGCGGGCAACAACCTGTTCCAGAGCGGCAGCGCGACTGCCGCCTACGGCATGGGCACCGGTGGGCCGGTTGCGCTGCGGCGGTTCACCAGTACCACCAACGCGGCCGAGCGGATCCGCCGCGAGGCGCTGGAGGCGATGCTCGATCGGCGCTACACACCGATCATGCAGGACCACTACGCCGTGCTGGGCGAGGGCACGATGCAGATCAGCGACACCCTGCGCGCAGCGCTCGACCCGGCGGCCGGCGGCGACGTCACCACCGCATTCCCGGCGAACGACAACCTGGCCTCGCAGCTGCGCATGATCGCGCGGATGATCAAGGTCAGCCGGGGCAGCGCGATCAACCATTCGCGCCAGATCTACTACGCCACCCTCGGCGGCTTCGACACCCACGACAATCAGATGGCCGAGGGCAGCCACGCGCGGCTGCTGTCGCGTCTGAGCGAAGGCCTGGCCGCGTTCCGGAATGCGCTGTCCGAAGTGGGCGCGCTGAACGACGTGGTGACGTTCACCATGAGCGACTTCGGACGCACGCTCAACAGCAACGGCAACGGCACCGATCACGCCTGGGGCGGTGTCCAGCTGATGATGGGCGGCGCATCGACAGCAGGCGGCCCGCTGCGCGGTCGCCGGGTGCACGGTGCCTATCCGCTGCTCGAGCTCGACGGCCCGCAGGCTGTCGAGCGCGGCCGGATGATCCCGACCACCTCCACCAACCAGTTCGGCGCGACCTTCGCGCGCTGGCTGGGTGTGCCGGATGCGGATCTGCCGACCGTGTTCCCGGGCCTGGGCAACTTCAGCCGGCCGGTCCTCGACTTCCTGGGCTGATCCGGGCGCGCGCCCGGGTCACGTTCTTCAGCGGCAGCGGTTGATCGCGTCGCGCAGCACGCGCGCCTCGCGGGCCGCGGCGTCGGCGTAGTCGTCATCGCTGGATGCGTAGAGGATCGCGCGCGACGAACTGACCATCAGCCCGGCCCCGTCCGCGGTTTTCGCGTTCGCCACCACCGCTTCGACATCGCCGCCCTGGGCGCCGATGCCGGGCACCAGGAACGGCATGTCGCCGACGATCGCGCGCACCTCGCGCAGCTGTTCCGGCCAGGTCGCGCCGACCACCAGCGACACGTTGCCGTGACCGTTCCAGTCGCGGGCGATGGTCTCGGCAACGTGCTGGTACAGCGGGCGCGTACCGCCGGCGTGTGCCACCGGCAGGTCCTGCAGATCGGCCGCGCCCGGGTTCGACGTGCGGCACAGGATCACCACGCCCTTGTCGGCGCGATCAAGGAAGGGCTGCACCGAATCACGGCCAAGGTAGGGATTCACCGTGACCGCATCGGCGCCGTGACGCTCGAAGGCCTCGGCGACATAACGCTGCGCGGTGCTGCCGATGTCGCCGCGCTTGGCGTCGAGGATCACCGGTACGCCGGGATGCGCGGCATGCAGGTGCACGATCAGCCGGGACAGCGCGTCTTCCGCACCGAGCGCGGCGAAGTGCGCGATCTGCGGCTTGAACGCGCAGGCGTACTCGGCCGTCGCATCGGCGATGTCGCGGCAGAACGCGAACACCGCATCGGGATCGTTCGCGAAACGGGCGGGAAACTTCGCCGGTTCGGGATCGAGGCCGACGCAGACCAGCGTGTCGGCGGATTGCCAGCGCGCACGCAGCGCCTGCATGAAGGTGGGCGTCATGGAACGGCTCTCAAGTGACGATGATCGGCGCGCCGTGGGTGACGACGACGGTGTGCTCGAACTGCGCCCCGAAGCCCTTGGGGCAGATCAGCGACCAGCCGTCGTCCAACTCTTCGGTGCGCGTGGCATGCGTGGCCAGGAACGGCTCGACGGTGATCACCATGCCGTCGTGCAGGCGGCGGGTGTCGCGACGATCGAAGTAGCCGGGGATCGAACCGGGCGATTCGTGCAGCGCACGACCGACGCCGTGGCTCTGCAGGTTGCGGATGACGCGAAAGCCTCGTCGCGCGGCGACGGTCTCGATGGTGCGGCCGATGCCGCTGAGCAGCTCGCCGGCGCGCAGTTGCGCGATCGCGGCGTCGCGCGCCTCGCGGGTCGCGTCGAGCAGGCGCTGCTGCGCCGCGCTGGCGGTGCCGACGACGAAGCTCGCGCCGGTGTCGGCGAAGAAACCGTCGAGTTCGGCCGAGACGTCGATGTTGACCAGGTCGCCATCGCGAAGCGGCGTCGCATCCGGAATGCCGTGCGCGACGACGCGGTTGACGCTGATGCAGGTCGCGGCCGGGAAGCCGTAGGTCAGCACCGGCGCGGACTGCGCGCCGGCGTCGCGCATCAGGTCGGCACCGATGGCATCCAGGTCACGCGGTGTGGTGCCGGCCAGGGCCTGCTCGCGCATCGTCGACAGGATGCGTGCCACCAGCGCGCCGGCGCGCCGGAGGCCTTCGAGTTCTTCCAGGGTCTGGATGGTCATGGCAATGGCCCCTCCGCGGGTGGCAGTGACAGGATTTCCGGTGCCGCCTCGCTGGCGCCCGGCGCATCACCGGACGGGCCGAGGACGAGAGCGCCGGCGGCGATCGAGTGGATCCGTCGTGTGGCGTGCTTGGCGCCCAGCACGGCATCCAGCGCTGGGCGCCAGGCGTCACCGCCGCCGCGCAGGACCAGCAGCATGCGCCTGTAATGATTGCCGCCCCCGCAGCCTTCCAGGGTGTAGGTGGCCAGCCCGTCCGGCGCGTCGTCGCCGTCGAGGTCGAGCGCGAACACGCGGTCGGCTCCGGATACCGCGCGCAGTCCTCCGCGTGGGCCGCTGCATCGGCATGCGCGCCGACCGCATCGCGCAGCGAGGCGGGAACCTCGACCGCCAGGGCGGCCAGGGCCGCTCCGGCTTCCCGGGTGAAATCGAGGGACGTGTCGTCGACGTCGACCGTCCGCGCGGCGGGCTCCAGCGACGTGGCCGGGGCCATCCGTCCGCCCGGAGCGCCGCCGCACGCGCCCAGCAGGGCGGCGGCGGTCAGCAGCGGGAGCGTGCGGGTGCGCATCGGAACCTTGGTCGGAAGAGCGCTGCGCGCGTACGCGCTTACTTCAGCGCCTTGAACCGCAGACGCTTCGGACCCGCGTCGTCGCCCATGCGGCGGCGCTTGTCCTCTTCGTACTCGCGGTAGTTGCCGGGGAAGAACTCGACGTGGCTGTCGCCCTCGAACGCGAGGATGTGCGTGGCGATGCGGTCGAGGAACCAGCGGTCATGCGAGATCACGAAGGTGTTGCCGGGAAACTCCAGCAGCGCGTCTTCGAGTGCGCGCAGGGTTTCGATGTCGAGATCGTTCGACGGTTCGTCGAGCAGCAGCACGTTGCCGCCCTGCAGCAGGGTCTTGGCCATGTGCAGGCGACCGCGCTCACCACCCGACAGCGTGCCCACCAGCTTCTGCTGGTCCTGGCCCTTGAAGTTGAAGCGGCCGATGTAGGCGCGCGACTGGATCTCGGTGCCGTTGATGTTGAGGATGTCGAGGCCGCCGGAGATTTCCTGGAAGACGTTGTGGTTGCCCTCCAACGCATCGCGGCTCTGATCGACGTAACTCAGCTGCACGGTCGGACCGACCACGATCTCGCCCGAGTCCGGCTTCTCCTGCCCGGTGATCATCTTGAACAGCGTGGACTTGCCCGCGCCGTTCGGACCGATGATGCCGACGATGGCGCCCGGCGGAACGATCATCGACAGGTTGTCGATCAGCAGGCGGTCACCGAACTTCTTGGAGACGTTCTTGAACTCCATCACCGCGTTGCCCAGGCGCTCGCCCGGCGGGATGAACAGCTCGTTGGTCTCGTTGCGCTTCTGGTAGTCCACCGACTGCAGCTCTTCCAGGCGCGCAAGACGGGCTTTGCCCTTGGAGCGGCCGCCCTTGGCGTTCTGCCGCGACCACTCCAGTTCCTTCTGGATCGCCTTCTGGCGCGACTTCTCCTGGTTCTCTTCCTGCTTCAGGCGCTCGTCCTTCTGCGTCAGCCACTCGGTGTAGTTGCCCTTCCACGGAATGCCGCGGCCGCGGTCGAGTTCGAGGATCCACTCGGCGGCGTTGTCGAGGAAGTAGCGGTCATGGGTGACCGCGACGACGGTGCCGGCGTAGCGGGCGAGGAACTGCTCCAGCCATTCCACCGATTCGGCATCGAGATGGTTGGTGGGTTCGTCGAGCAGCAGCATGTCCGGCTTCTGCAGCAGCAGGCGGCACAGCGCGACGCGGCGCTTCTCGCCGCCCGACAGCTTGCCCACGATCGCATCCCACGGCGGCAGGCGCAGCGCGTCGGCGGCGACTTCCAGCTGGTTCTCCAGGGTGTGCGCGTCTCCGGCGGCGAGGATCGCCTCCAGGCGCTCCTGCTCCTTGGCGAGTGCGTCGAAATCGGCGCCTTCCTCGGCATAGGCGTCGTAGACCTTGTCCAGTGCGGCCTGGGCCTGCAGCACTTCGCCCACGCCTTCCTCGACCGCCTCGCGCACCGTCATCCCGGGATCGAGCTGCGGCTCCTGCGCCAGATAGCCCACCTTGATGCCGGCCTGCGGACGGGCCTCGCCTTCGAAATCGGTGTCGACGCCGGCCATGATGCGCAGCACCGTCGACTTGCCCGAGCCGTTGAGGCCCAGCAGGCCGATCTTCGCGCCCGGGAAGAACGACAGCGAGATGTCCTTGATGATCTGCCGCTTCGGCGGGACCACCTTGGACACGCGGTTCATGGTGTAGATGTATTGCGACATGGGGGCTCCGGTTGCGCCGGCCCGCGCCGGGGCCCGGTGGGGCGGCGTCGGGGGATGAGGGAATGACGCGATTATAGCGGCTCGCGCCGCACCGGGCCGGCGCGGCGCAGGGGGCGGCGCTACAATGGCGGGCCCCGCCGTTCACGTCTCCCGGAGCCTTCGATGTTCCAGCGCGCCGCCCGCCTCGACCAGTACGATCCCGATCTCGCCCAGGCCATCGCCAGCGAGGTCCGTCGCCAGGAGGACCACGTCGAGCTGATCGCCTCGGAGAACTACTGCAGCCCGCTGGTCATGGAGGCGCAGGGCAGCCAGCTGACCAACAAGTACGCCGAAGGCTACCCGGGCAAGCGCTACTACGGCGGTTGCGAATACGTCGACGTCGCCGAGCAGCTGGCGATCGACCGGCTCAAGCAGCTGTTCGGCGCCGACTACGCCAACGTGCAGCCGCATTCGGGCTCGCAGGCCAACCAGGCGGTCTATTTCGCGCTGCTGCAGCCGGGCGACACCATCCTCGGCATGTCGCTGGCCCATGGCGGCCACCTGACCCACGGCGCGAAGGTCAACGCGTCGGGCAAGCTGTTCAACGCGGTGCAGTACGGCGTCGACGAGGCCGGCCTGATCGACTACGACGAGGTCGAGCGTCTCGCCGTCGAGCACACGCCGAAGATGCTCATCGCCGGTTTCTCAGCGTATTCGCAGGTCATCGACTGGGCGCGCTTCCGCAGCATCGCCGACAAGGTCGGCGCGGTCTTCTTCGTGGACATGGCCCACATCGCCGGCCTGGTGGCCGCCGGTGTGTATCCGAGCCCGGTGCCGCACGCGCACGTGGTCACCTCGACCACGCACAAGACGCTGCGCGGTCCGCGCGGCGGGATCATCGTCGCCAGTCGCGAGGGTGCCGGCGAGAAGTTCGAGGAGTTCGAGAAGAAGCTGCAGTCGATCGTCTTCCCCGGCATCCAGGGCGGCCCGCTGATGCACGTGATCGCGGCCAAGGCCGTCGCATTCAAGGAGGCGCTGGAGCCGGAGTTCAAGACCTACCAGCAGCAGGTGGTGAAGAACGCGCAGGCCATGGCCGAGGTCATCGTCGAGCGCGGCTACAAGATCGTCTCCGGCGGCACGCAGAACCACCTGATGCTGGTCGACATGATCGGCAAGGACGTCAGCGGCAAGGACGCGGAAGAAGCCTTGGGCCGCGCCCACATCACCGTCAACAAGAATTCCGTGCCGGGCGATCCGCGCAAGCCCTTCGTGACCTCGGGCCTGCGCCTGGGCACGCCGGCGGTGACCACGCGCGGCTACCTCGAGCAGGACTGCGCGGACCTCGCGCACTGGATCTGCGACGTGCTCGACGCGCCGGCGGACGACACCGTCATTGCCGCCGTGCGCGACAAGGTTGCCGCGCAGTGTGCGAAGTATCCGGTGTACGGCTGAGATGTGGGCGTCGTCCTTGGCTGTGCTGCTGGCCGTCGTGGCCGGGCAGGGATATCAGCCAGTAGACGTGACGCCCGAAATCGATCCCGTCTATACCGAATCGGACCCCGACACGCTGCTGGTCTGCCCGGACGGCACGACGCCGCGAATGACGGAAGACGAGTTGCGCAGGCAGCTCGAGGCATGGCTGGGCGATCTGGTGGATCAGGATGTTTCCGGAGCGACCGAAGTCACACTGCTCGAGCGTCCTGCAGAATTGCGTTATCCACGCAGGCCCTTGGCCGGCTACAAGGCGGGGCACGTCGTCGTCATGATGCTGATCGAGAACGACGGCACGGTGCCGGGGGTGCTGGTCAACTGCAGTTCGGATCCGCTCTACGAAGCGAGCGCGGTGGAGTTCGTGTCGGGCTACCGCTTCAGCCCCGCTACCTTGCACGGCAAGCCGATCCGCTCGAACGGACGGCAGCCGATCGACTTCGGCTTGCCGTCCCGCTGACCGCGCTCGGAATTTCTCCTCATGCATTGCCCCTTCTGTCAGCACACCGACACCCGCGTCATCGATTCGCGCGTGTCTGAGGACGGCGCGACGATCCGTCGTCGCCGCGAGTGCGAAGCGTGTGGCGAGCGGTTCAGCACGCTGGAGACGATCGAGCTCAAATTGCCGGCGATCATCAAGGACGACGGCCGGCGCGAGCCCTTCGATGCGAAGAAACTGCGTCTGAGCATGGACCGCGCGCTGCACAAGCGGCCCGTGTCCGAGGAAGAAGTGGAAACCGCGGTGCGCGCCGTCGTGCATCACCTGCGCATGACCGCCGAACGCGAGGTCTCGTCGCGGCGTGTGGGCGAGTTCGTCATCGGCGAATTGCGCAAGCTCGACCACGTCGGCTTCGTGCGCTTCGCCTCCGTCTACCGCTCGTTCGAGGACGTGGCTGATTTTCGCGAGGAACTCGACCGCCTGGAACGCGACCTGCCGGGCGACGGCCAGCTGCCGCTGCTCGAAGGCGGCCCCGCGGTGCCCGCGAAGCCGGACCGGCCCAAACGGCGCTAGCGCCGATGTCGAGCCACCGCCGGCACCGGTTTTCCCGGCAGGCCTTGCGCAGGGGTGAGGCGGGAGTCGCTGCCAGATTGGGCCTTGCGGGCGCGTGCGTCGGCGGCCTGTGGTGGGGGTTGGGCAGGCCCGATGGCGCCGTGTTTTGGTCATTCGCGGGTCTCTATCTGGTCTATGCCGCCTGGCAGGCTGTTCGCGAGCGCCGCTTCGAGCGCCAGCGCTGGGAGGTGAAGCGTCGGTACGAGGTCTGGTTCGAACCCGGCGTGATGCATGTCGCGGTCCCGTTGGTGCCGGGCGAATCGCTGCCGCTCGATTCCATCGTGAACATCGAGGCGATCATCGAGCGGTCACGCGTGACGCGCCTCCTCGTGGACGACAGGTCCGGCGAGCGTGCGATCTATTCCGGCTTCGAAGACATGGCGGCCTTCGCGCATGATTTCCGCGATGCCGCGCCGCACGCCCCCTTTCGCAACATGCGCATGGGCTTCTTCATGCGACTCCGGGAAATCCGATGATGCCGTTCTCGCAACACGATCACCGCCACATGGCCCGCGCATTGCAACTGGCCGAGCGTGGCGCCTGGACCACGCGACCCAACCCGATGGTCGGCTGCGTGCTGGCACGCGACGACCACGCTGTCGGTGAGGGCTTCCACGTGCGGAAAGGCGGCCCGCATGCCGAGGTGGTGGCGCTGGAGGCCGCAGGCACCGCTGCGCGTGGCGCGACGGCCTACGTCACGCTCGAGCCGTGTGCGCATACCGGCAGCACCGGGCCCTGCGCCGATGCGCTGATCGCAGCGGGCGTGTCCCGCGTGGTCGCCGCGATGCGCGATCCGTTTCCACAGGTCGACGGCGCCGGCTTCGAACGCCTGCGTGCGGCAGGCGTCGAGGTCGCGTCCGGCCTGATGGAGGCGCAGGCGCGCATGCTCAACCGCGGGTTCCTCTCGCGTGTCGAGCGCGGCCGCCCCTGGGTACGGCTCAAGCTGGCCTGCAGCCTCGACGGCCGCACCGCGCTGGCTAACGGCGAATCGAAGTGGATCAGCGGCCCGGCCTCGCGCGCGGACGTCATGCGCTGGCGTGCGCGGGCGGGCGCGCTGCTGACCGGCAGCGGCACGGTGCTCGCCGACGATCCGCATCTGACCGTGCGCCTCGGCACCGACGCGCCGTTCGCGACCCCGCTGCGCGTCGTGCTCGACGCGGGGCTGGCGACGATCGCGCGCGGCAACATCCGCGACGCCGCCGCCCCCACGGTGTACGTGCACGCCCACGACACCAAGGTGCCCAAGGGCTTCGACGCGCCCAGGACCAGCGTCGCGCGCGATGCCGCCGGCCAGCTCGACCTGGCTGCCGTGCTCGCGCGTCTCGGCGATGCAGGAATCAACGAGGTCCAGGTCGAGGCCGGGGCCACGCTGGCCGGTGCGTTTCTTCGTGCCGGCCTCGTCGACGAGTTGCTGCTGTACATCGCGCCGGTGCTGCTCGGCGAGGGCGGCCGGCCGCTGTTCGACGGCCTCGGCATCGAGACGATGGCCCAGCGGCTGAAGCTGCAGACGATCGAGACCGTCCGCGTCGGCGACGATCTGCGCCTGTTGTTGCGTCCGTCCTCGTCCTGATCGGACCGGGCGTCAGCGCAGCGCGGCCCGCACGTACCCGCCTTGCACATCGGCGTCCGCCTCGGGCCGCACACACAGTCGCTCCCCGCACAGCTGCACATCGGCCGCGTTGTACGCCCTGAGCAGCTCGGCCGAAATGCGCTGGCGCTGCACTTCGCCGGCGTAGTACCGGGCCGACGACGCACCCGCGATCAGTATGGCCAGGAGCGCCACGCCGGCGACTCCGGTGCTTTTCCACAGCGCGCCCCGGTGCACACGGTCCGACCGTTGCGCCTGTGCAGCCAGCGCGTCCGATGCCCGCTGCAATTGCGCGCTCGACGCGTCCAGCTGCTGCATACAGCGCGCGACCGGCCGCTCGATCGCGCTGCCGACCTGCGCCGAAAGCGCGGTGTGCAACCGTTCCATCTGCTGGTCGGCCGACGCGCGCACCTGCTGGGGTATCTCGCGCGCGGATGTCTGCAGCGCCTCGCGGCTCTGGGCACAGTGGCGATCGAACTGGGCCACGAGCACCGCCATCTTGGCGAGCAGATCGTGCAGCGCGTCCTCGGTGATGTCGGTGGGCGCAGGTGGCATCAGCGCATCTCCATGACGGGCGCGGACGGGGCGTGGACCGGTGGCGCACTGGAACGCCGCGATTCGTTCTCGTTGGCCTGCACCTGCTGCTCCAGCATACGGGCCGCTTCCGCCTGCATGGACTGGACGGCCGGGCGTTGGGCGAGGGCGTCGATCATCTGCTGGAAGGTGCGGGCATCGCCCGTCTCCAGCGCGACCAGCATGCGGTCGAGTTGCCCCGACAGGGTCTCGGGTTGCGACACGCCGGATGCAGCCCCTGCCTGCGCCGGGGCCGGTATAGGGCGGTGCTGGTGCCGGTGCGGCGTGCCCTCGGGCGTACGGGTGAAATCGAAATGGCCGACGATGGGTGGATCCTGCCCGATGTCCAGATAGGCCTGGCGCACGTCGGTCTCCGCGCCGGTGGGAAGCGGCGTGCTGCCTGGCGGGAACGCCAGGCCGTTGCGTTCCAGCAGCACTTCCTGGAGGCGCAGCTGGCCCATGTCCAGTCGAATCGGCGGCGTGCTGCCATCCGCTTGTCGAGCGAGCTGCCGATGGGTGTAGATCACCACGGTCACCGCGTCGGCGCCGTAGTAGTTGGGATAGTCGGAGTCGCCGTGGTGGCCGATCCGGGTCTGTTCGGGCGGCTTGTCGAAGTAGTGGCGCGCCACGGCGGCGATGTTGGCCTCGGTCATGCGCAGGCTGCCGTCGTGCTCGAAAGCGAGGCCGGGTCTGGGCACCACTTGGCCGCTGGCGTCGTCCCTCACGACGAAGTCGTTGATCCGTTGTGTTCCTCTGTTCGTCTCGCGGTTCGCCAGATCGAACATCTCAGCCAGGGTTGCACGTGGGCTGTCCTGCTGCAGTTCGCTCTGCGTCGCGTTCCACCCGGCAATCTGTGCTTTGGCTTCATCGCTACGCGCGGCCTGCTGATAGCGCAGAAGCGGTGCGGTGTAGTCGTAGGCGGGGCCGCCGCCACGCGCGATCTGCGTGATGTCTTCGATAAAACGCAAACGCTCGGCCTGCTTGGCCGCGGCGTTCAGGCCGTGCTGCACCTCGTGCCCCATCACGAATATAAGGTCGGTGCGGGCTTGCGCATCGTGCTGGAAGGCGACCGGTGGCCGATGCAGCGCCGCTGGGGGGAAGGCAAGCGCGCCGGTGTCGGGATTGTAGGTGCCGCCGGCATGGACGGTGCCAGGCAGCGATTCGAAGACTCGCACCGGTGCTGCTTGCGTGGGTGCACTCGCGACACTGGCCAGGCGGAGTTGCGCCACCAGTGCGGGTGATCCATTCAGCGTGGCCTGCAGGTTGTCCACCATGTCTTGGCTGACGGGCTGTTGCCGCTGCTCGGCATCTGTCCATTGGCTATGTGCATATCCGGCGAGCATCTGCTGGATGCGCAGGGTGCCGGCCAATGCCGTCGATGACCTGGCATCGCGGGCGTCCAGTTGATCCGCCGGCACGGTGACTTGGCCGAGGATCTGATCGTATCGGCCGATCTGCAGGTTTGAACTCGCCGGCGCCGGCGCGAAGTCACGCACCTGCCCCAGTGCCGCGAGAGCCTCGTAGTCCGCTCGGAGTCCGGCATCGCTGGTCAACGCATCGCGCAGCGCCGCAGCCTGCACGGGCGCCACGTCCGGCCGCAGTGCGAAACGCTGCAAGGCCGCTTCCAGGTGCGCGCCTGGCCCGATGCTGGCATCGGCGCTGCTCACGGTTGATGCTTCTCGTAGAAGCCGACTGCGATGCGCATCACGCAGGGGCGGCGGCGGTCGGATTGCAGACTCGCCACCTCCGGCCGGTATCGGATGCTGGCGCTGATGTCGCCGCGCCGGTAATAGGTGTAAGGCAGTGGCCGGGGCTGCGCCGGCATCAGGCGGTGCTCGGTTTCACCGCGCGCGTTGGTGAAGGGGACGTAGTGCTGCAGTTCGTAGCTCACAAGGTCCTCGCGCTCTTGGAAACCCATCGCCAACAGCGCCTGGTGGTAGGCCTCGAAATCCATCGCGCACACCGGCGCCATGTCCACGCGGCTGGCATCTTCGCGGTGCAGGAAGTCCAGTTCGGCCATGGTCTGATCGGACTCCCCCTCGGTCTCTGAGAAGCCCAGCCGGTAGTGCCAGCCCGACTCGGGCATGCGGACGTTGAACTGCGGACCAGGCCTGCCGCGCTGCCCCTCCAGCTTGAGTCGCATGATCTCCTGCACATGATCGAGAGTGAGCTGGTCGTAACGCTGCAGACTGTCGATCAGCTGCAGGAACCGACGGCCCATCTCCGCCGGGCTCATGTCGGGCACTTCATCCTGCATGTGCAGGCCTGGATAGCGGGACTCGGGCGGTGCGGGCATGGCGCTGTCCTGGTGTCGGGGGACGGGGTGTGCACACGCGCTGGCCAGACAGGCCAGCAGCGCGGCGGCGCAGGTTCGCAGCAATTTCATGGTCGGGCTCGGGAGGCGCGCGGAGGTGTGGATGCGGATCGATGCTGGAAGAGGCCTGAGAACAGGGTGCAGGAGATTGAAGGCGCCTGCTGTCAGACATTCCCTCGACAGGCCGGCGCGGGCGTTCCGATCGAGGCACAGGTCGGTGGCACCTGGGTGTCGGCAGACCACCCCGGCATCGGACTGACGGGCGCAGCCAACTGGCAGGCGTGAGCGTGCAGCGGCGCGCGCAATGAAGCGTCCCGTCCCGGCGCCCGGATCGGGCCGGCAGCGCTGGTAGAATGCGCGGGTCGGCGGTGCCGGCAACACAATCGAATGTCTTCGGGGCGGGGTGGAAGTCCCCACCGGCGGTAGGCGCGGTCACGCGCGAGCCCGCGAGCGCCATCGGCACCTGCCGATGGGTCCAGCAGATCCGGTCGAACTCCGGAGCCGACGGTCAGAGTCCGGATGCGAGAAGACGACCTCTTGCGTGGCCCCGCGGCCGCGCACGCTGTCGCGTCCCGGACCGTTCCCTTTCGGCTTGACCGTGCGGGTGTTCCGCGCGGACGGAGGCAGCGACATGTTCACCGGACTGATCGAGGGCGTCGGACGCCTGGTGTCCACCGAAGCGCGCGGCGGCGACGCGCGCCTGCGCATCGCGGTCGGCACGCTGCCGTTCGACGACGTGGCGATGGGCGAGAGCATCGCGGTCAACGGCGTCTGCCTGACCGTGGTGGCGTTCGACGACGCGCACTTCGAGGCCGATGCCTCGACCGAGACCCTGTCGTTGACCACACTCGGCGCGCTGGCGCCGGGCCATGCGCTGAACCTCGAGCGCGCGATGCGCCCGACCGATCGCCTCGGCGGCCACATGGTCAGCGGCCACGTCGACGGCGTCGGTCGCGTCGCCTCGGTGCACGAGGACGCGCGCGCCCAGCGCTGGCGCTTCGATGCGCCTGCCGCATTGCTGAAGTACGTCGCCCACAAGGGCTCGATCTGCGTCGACGGCGTCAGCCTCACCGTCAATGCCGTCGACGCGGCCGGCTTCGAGGTCGCGCTGGTGCCGCACACGGTGGCGCACACGGCGTTCGGCAGCACCGCGGTCGGCGATGCGGTGAACCTGGAAGTGGATCTCGTGGCGCGTTACGTCGAGCGCCTGCTCGGCGCCGGCGTGGTCCCGGCGGGAGCGGCGGCATGAAATTCGCACCCGTCCCCGAGCTGCTGGAGGAGATCCGCGCCGGCCGCATGGTGGTGATCGTCGACGACGAGGACCGCGAGAACGAGGGCGACCTGATCATGGCCGCCGAGCTGGTCAAGCCCTCGGACATCAACTTCATGGTCACCCACGCCCGCGGCCTGGTGTGCCTGTCGATCACCCGCGAGCGCTGCGCCCAGCTCGGGCTGGCGCCGATGGTCCAGCACAACACCGCGCAGTTCCAGACCAACTTCACCGTCTCGATCGAGGCCGCCGAGGGCGTGACCACCGGCATTTCGGCCTACGACCGCGCACACACCGTGCGCACCGCGGTGCGTCCCGACGCCAAGCCGCGTGATCTCAGCCAGCCGGGCCACATCTTCCCGCTGACCGCCCAGCCCGGCGGCGTGCTCACCCGTGCCGGCCATACCGAGGCGGCGAGCGACCTGCCGATGCTCGCCGGGCTCGAGCCCGCGGGCGTGCTGGTCGAGGTACTCAATGCCGACGGCACGATGGCGCGCCGGCCGGAGCTGGAAGTCTTCGCGCAGACCCACGGCCTGAAGATCGGCTCGATCGCCGATCTCATCGCCTGGCGCCTGAGCAACGAGCACACGGTCGAGCGCATCGACACGCGCGAGATCGAAACCGAATTCGGTCCCTTCCAGCTGGTGACCTACCGCGACCGCATCGCCCACGATCTGCATTTCGCGCTGGTGCGCGGCACGCCGACGGCCGGAAACCCGACCCTGGTGCGCGTGCAGGTCGAGAATCCGCTCAGCGACCTGTTGCACTGGCGCCGGGACGATTTCGGCGTGGCCGCCACCGACGCGCTGCGCGCGATCGCCGACGCGGGGCAGGGCGTGATGGTGGTGCTGTCGGCCCCGCGCGACGGCGAGGCGTTGCTCGCGCGGCTGCGAAAGGAGCCGGTCGCGGTGAATGCGAAGGACGTCGGCCAGTGGCGGCGCAACGGCGCCGGCGCGCAGATCCTGGCCGAGCTCGGCCTGGGCAAGCTGCGCGTGCTGGGCACCCCGCGCAAGCAGATCGGCCTCGCCGGTTACGGGCTGGAGATCGTGGAGTACGTGCAGCCGTGAGCGCGCCGGTCACGGGCCGCGGCCGCGTCGACGCGGTAGACTTCCTGCCCCCCGTCCACGAAGCGTCGCCCTGACGATGAGCCATTTCGAAGGCGACCTGCGCGCGCCAGCCGGCGCCCGCTACGCGATCGTCGCCAGCCGCTGGAACCCCAAGATCACCGAGACCCTGGTCGCCGGCGCGCGCAAGGCGTTCGCCGATCACGGTGTCGCCGAGGACGCCGTGGACGTGATCCGCGTCCCCGGCGCCTGGGAGATTCCGGTGGCCTGCGCGCATCTGGCCGCGGGTGGCCGCTACGCCGCGCTGCTGGCACTGGGCTGCGTGGTGCGCGGCGACACCCGGCACTACGAACAGGTGGCCGACGGCTGCAGCGACGCGCTGATGCGCGTGGCGCTCGACAGCCGCGTGCCGGTGGCCAACGGCGTGCTCGCGGTCGAGGACTACGCCGATGCGGAGAAACGCGCCGGCGGCAACCACGGCAACAAGGGCGAGGAAGCCGCACTCGTCGCGATCGAAATGAGCCATCTGCTGGAACAAATCGCATGAACCAGACCCGCAGCCGCACCGGCGGCGTCGATCCCGTCCTGCGCTCGCGCGCGCGTCGACGCGCGTTGCAGGCCGTGTACGCGATGCAGATGTCCGGCACCGAGCCGCGCGAGACCGTTGCCCAGTTCGCCCACGAGCAGGCCAAGGAAGTGGCCGATCTGGCCTATTTCGAGGATCTGGTGCTCGGCGTCGGCACGCGCTATCGCGAACTCGATGCCGCGCTCGCGCCGTTCCTCGACCGTTCGATCGACGAGGTGGATCCGATCGAACGCGCGATGCTGCGCATCGCCACCTACGAGCTGCAGCACCGCGTCGACGTGCCGTATCGCGTGGTCATCGACGAGGCCCTGAAGACGGTCAAGCGCTTCGGCTCCGAACACGGCCACACCTACGTCAACGGCGTGCTCGACAAGGCCGCTTCGGCGTGGCGCGCGCCCGAGGTCGGGGCGCTGCGCGGACGTTGAGCCGCGCGCGTTGCCCCGGCGTCATGGCGCCAGCCGCTCGGGCAGGCCGGAACCTGCAACCCGGCGGTCTCCCCTCGCATCGCGTTCGACGCGGACGCAGGACGCAGGCATCGCGTCGGTCGCGGGTCCTCCGGCACCGTGCGGGCTGATGGCGTGAGCGGCGAATTCGATCTGATCGCGCGGATCCGGGAGCGGGCCGGCGGCCCGCACGCCGTCGCCGGACCGGACGGGGTCGTGCTCGGCATCGGCGACGATGCCGCCGTCCTGTCCCTGCCACCGGACCGGCAACTGGTGGTCGCCATGGACACGCTCAACACCGGTGTGCATTTCCCGCACGACACCGCCCCGGCGGACATCGGCTGGAAAGCGCTCGCGGTCAATCTCTCCGATCTCGCCGCGATGGGCGCCACACCGGCGTGGTGCACGCTGTCGCTGTCTCTGCCCGCGGGCGACCGCGTGTGGATCGACGCCTTCCTCGATGGATTCCTCGGCCTGGCCGAGGCGCACCGCACACGTCTGGTGGGCGGCGATACCACACGGGGGCCGCTGTCGGTCTGCGTCACCGTGCACGGTCTCGTCGCACCGGGCGCCGCGTTGCGGCGCGACGGTGCGCAGGCCGGCGACGACATCTGGATCAGTGGCACGCCGGGCGACGCGGCGGGTGCGCTTGCGCAGTGGAAGGCGGGCGCCGGGGGCGATGCGGCGCTGCGTGCCCGGCTCGACCGGCCGACGCCGCGAACGGCGCTGGGCATCGCCCTGATCGGCGTGGCCCACGCGGCGATCGACGTCTCCGATGGCCTGCTGGCGGACCTGCAGCATCTCGCCGGCGCGAGCGGACTGGCTGCGCGTATCGATCTGGGCGCGCTGCCGGTCTCACCCGCGCTCCGGGCCGCGTTCGGCGACGACGTCCGCTACGCCCTGCAGGCCACCGGTGGCGACGATTACGAACTCTGCTTCGCCGCGCCGTCCGCTGCGCGCGCGGCGGTGATCGACGCCGGACGGGTCTCGGCGACGCCGGTCACGCGGATCGGTCAACTGCTTACCGGATCGGGCGTGAGCGCATGGCGGGGCGATGTGCCCTGGACCCCGCCCTCGCGCGGCTGGGATCATTTCGGACGCGGCGAGGCGGACTAGCGCGAGGGCGATGCCGGTCCGTGGGCGAAGCGGTCCACGGCACGATCCGGCGCCGGACCCGCACCGGGCGCGCGGCACGGCGTTGGCGCGGACCATGTCCCCGTGACCGCCGATACCGAAGTACCGTCACCGGGTCGGGGCACGGCCCGGGACCGTCCGCATGCGGCTCTCGGCAGGCGCGCCGAGTGCGCGGACCGGCGCGGTCCGTTGCGGCCGGCATCGTCGCGTCGAAAACGCGCCGGGCCCGGAACCCGCCCGGTGACACACAGCCTCGGACGGTCGCGCATCGGCACCTGCATCCGCAAACGTTCGTGGCCCGCAGCGGGTGACGCTGATCTCGGCGCCGCGCGTTGCGCCAGGATCGGTTCGCTCGGGGCTGCGACCGGGCGAGTTCCCTCTCGACTCGAGCACTGTGCACCCTGACGCGTGCGCCGAAGCCTCGCGGAGCTTCCGCCGGCTCCCCGGGGCCGTCCGGTTCCCGGGAGCGCGTGCGCCGCGGTGCTGATCACGAGCTCCGCATGCCGACGATGCCTTACAGATCAGGGTGCGAGCTTCCAGTCCGCCGTGCCCGTCATTTCCGGCGGCGGCAGTGCCGACGTGCGGCGGCCAACGGAGTGGGCGGGCGGGAGTTGCCGCCGGTTGTACAGGACACGAGCAGCCGCGGATGCGGACCTCGTCTCCGGAGCTGTCTGCCGCGGCGCCCGTGGGGCCCGGGGGCGCGCGGATCAGTCGTCGGCGCGGAATGCGTCGCGGATCCAGTCCAGGGTCGGCGTGGCCGGATCGCCCGTGGCCGCGACCACGTCGAAACGGCAAGGCAGGTCGGACAGGTCGCGTCGACCGGCCAGGAACTGCTGCGCCGCCAGCACCAGGCGTCGGCGCTTTCCCGCATCCACCGACGCGGCGCCACCACCGAAGGCCTGCGAGCGGCGATGACGCACTTCCACGAACACGACCACGCGGCGCGCGTCGTCGCCATCGAGCATCACCAGATCGAGTTCGCCGCCGCGATAGCCGACGTTGGCGGCCAGCAGGCGCAGTCCTGCTGCTTCGAGATGACGGCAGGCGGCCCGCTCGACGTTCGCGCCGTCATCGCGCCGCGGGGTCAACCGCCGTCGGCCTGGCCCACGACGCTGCCGCCGCGCCAGGTCGCCCATGCCGGCTGGCGGACCACGTTGCCGTCCGTGGCGACACGGAGGACGCCGGTCGCGCCTTCGACCGACGCCTCGGTGTTGCGCGACAGGTGTTCGAGATAGCCGCTGAGCAGCCAGGCGTCGAAGCCGAACGCGAACAGCCGGGCTGCCGGGCCGCGCGCCGTGGGCAGATCGCGCGCGGCGGTGGCCTGCGGCGGCAGCGCGCGCGGGCCGGCGCCCGTCGTCCAGCGTTCGGCCGGAAACACGATCCCGTCGAGGATCTGGTCCTCCTGCGGCTGCCCGGTGCCCAGCGTCAGCTGCGACGTGCCGACGCGCGGCCGTCCGCCGAGCCCGGCGACCGAGAGCTGCGGCGCGACGACGCGTGCCTGGTTGCCACGGATCGCGAGAAACACGGCGTCCACACCGCCCTCGGCCGTCACCGCATTGCGGAAGACCTCGGTCTGGTCGGCCGGCGTGTCGCCGACGATGGCCACGGTGCCGGTCACCCGGCCACCGCCCTGGACGAGCCGCGCACGCAGGGCATCCACGCTGCGGCGTGCGTTCTCGTCGCCGTTGCTCAGCACCAGCACGTTGCGCGCATTGCGGGCGAGCAGGAGCTGCGCCGCGGCATCACCCTCGTCTTCGGGAGCCAGGGAGAAGGCCGCGGTGTTGTCGGGCGCCGCGGCGGGTCCGCGGTTCAGCGCCAGCACCGGCACCGAGGGTGCCGCTTGGAAGAGCGCGCCGACCTCGTCGCGCCCCAGCGGACCGACGATCTGGTCCGCGCCCTCGGCGATCGCGCGGGCATACGCCGACGCCGTGCCGGCCGCGGTGCCCGCGGTGTCGTAGAACGCGAGATCCGGGCGCGTGCGTCGCTCGCCGTAATAACCCGCCAGCAGCCCGTCGCGCACCGGCGCCGCCGCTGTCGCCAGGCTGCCGGTCATCGGCAACAGCACCGCGAGCCGGCGCGGGGGACGGTAACCGTCCCGCTCGGCTGCCGGGCGGTCGCCCTCGAAGGTCCAGCGGCCGGGATCGACCGGGCCGCTCGCTTCCGGTACCGCGCCCGTGCCCCCGGAGGTCTGCACCGTCGCGCAGCTGGCCAGCAGCGCCGCCAGCGACATGCACAGCGCCAGACGCGCGGCGCGACGCCGGGCGGGGCGGACGGAAGGGGCCTGGGACAGTGCTGCCATGTCGCGGTTCCGCTGCGGGATAATGTCCGCATTCTAGCGTTCGATCGTGGAGACCATGACTGCATCCGCCCGTACCGGCGCCGCGCCGGGCCAGTTGCACGTCGTCGCCACCCCGATCGGCAATCTCGGCGACCTGTCGCCCCGCGCGCAGGCCGTCTTGCGCGGCGTCGATGCGATCTGCGCGGAGGACACCCGGCACACGCGCCAGCTGCTCGGCCACTTCGGCATCGAGCGTCCGCTGGTTGCGCTGCACGAGCACAACGAGGACGGCCTGGCCGCGCGTCTGGTCGAGCGCCTGCAGGCGGGCGAATCGCTGGCCCTGGTCAGCGATGCGGGTACGCCCTTGGTCAGCGATCCGGGCTATCGCCTGGTGCGCGCCGCGCGCGCGGCGGGACTACGGGTGTCGCCGGTGCCCGGGCCGAGCGCATTGATCGCGGCGCTGAGCGTGGCCGGGCTGCCCAGTGACCGCTTCGTGTTCGAGGGCTTCCTGCCGGCCAAGGCCGGCGCGCGCCGCGAGCGCCTGCAGGCCCTGATCGCCGAGCCGCGCACGCTGCTGTTCTACGAGGCCTCGCACCGCATCGCCGAGATGCTCGCCGATGCGGCCGAGGTGTTCGGCGGCGACCGGCCGGCAGTGGTGGCGCGCGAGCTGACCAAACTGTTCGAGACCGTGCTCGACGGTCCGCTCGCTGCGCTCGCGGCGCGGGTGGCCGCCGAGGCCGACCAGCGCAAGGGCGAGTTCGTCGTGATCGTCGAAGGCGTCGGCGAGAACGCCGATGCCCGCCTCGCGGACGGGCGGCGCGTGTATGCGTTGCTGGCACGGGAGATGAAGCCGTCGCAGGCGGCGAAACTGGCCGCCGACATCACCGGTGCACCGCGCAAGGCGCTCTACGGCGGGCAGGCCGAGCCGGACGCCGTCGCTTGACGTGTCGACGGCCGACCGGCCTGCGCTGACCCGGTCCGCCCGCCGGGCGCTGCGGCGTGCACGGTCGCCTTGCTGGCGGAGCCGCATGGTGCTTCCAGGGATCGGGATCTCCCCAGATCGCCGCAGGCGCCACGGTGCGCTCAGTTGATTCGGCTTCATCGGCGTCGTGCCGGGGATGGCCGGTATCGCGCCGCTGCCGACGCTGGCCGCTGCCGGGCCCGGGCATGACGCGCTTCGGGTGCTGCGCGGGCGGTTCGTCCGGGGCGTGGGCGTGGCGGTTCTGCTGATCATCGCGCTCGCTGTGCCCGCGATGGCGCGTTGCGGACGAGCGGACCGGGCGCACCCGTCGCGGTGTAGAATCCGCCCCGGCGGAGTCGGCTGGACAGTCGCGTCATCCCGGGGGCTTCGGCGCCCGGCGATGCCGAGGAAAGTCCGGGCTCCACAGGGCACGGTGCCAGGTAACGCCTGGGCGGCGCGAGCCGACGGAAAGTGCAACAGAAAGATACCGCCCAAGACTGCTCCGGCAGGACGGCAAGGGTGAAATGGTGCGGTAAGAGCGCACCGCGAGCCTGGTAACAGGCCGGCACGGCAAACCCCACCGGGAGCAAGACCAAATAGGGACCTCATGACGCGGCCCGCGTCGGGTCCGGGTAGGTTGCTCGAGCGTATCGGTGACGATGCGCCTAGAGGAATGACTGTCCACGACAGAACCCGGCTTACAGGCCGGCTCCGCCACCCTTTTTTTCGGAACGCCCCGACCTGAGCGCCGCGATTTCGGGCGCGTGTCGCCTGCAGGGTTTGCAGGCGGCCACCCGCTCGTCGACACGCGTATCGCATGGTCGCGCAGTTCCGCGAACCAAACCCGTTCCCGTAGGCGGCCCCTCACGCGCCCCGTGACGATTTCGTAAAGGCCGCGTGAGAGTCACGTGCAGGGCGCTGAAGCCGTCCGATCTCAAAATTTGAGACGAAACAGACGCTTGTGGATAAACCTTGAACAAGTCTGTGAAGAGTGCTGCAAGTCATTGACGCAACAGGCGAAAACAGGGCGGGAAAGCTGTTGACAACCCTCAGGAGCGGTCCTAAGGTGGCGCCTCGTGGGAAAACCGGGAATTTCGTGGTTTTCCGTCGCACAAGCCCGCGCAAGACGGGCGCCAACCGGGCAGGACCGACGTGTTCCAGGGCGAGACCGCCATCACCATCGACGACAAGGGCCGACTGGCGATTCCCACCGCCTATCGGGACCTGATCGCGCGCGAGTGCGGCAACCGCCTGGTGCTGACCTACAACCCCTTCGACGCGGGCAGCCTCTATCTCTATCCGCATGCGGTCTGGGAGGCGGTGCGCGACAAGGTGAATGCCCTGCCGCGGACCCGGTCCACCCATCGCACGCTGCAGCTCAAGCTGGTCGGCGCGGCGATGGAGGTCGAACCCGACGGCAACGGCCGGATCGGCATTCCGGCCAGCCAGCGCACGACCGTGGGGATCGAGCGTCGCGCGGTGCTGGTGGGGATGGGCGACAAGTTCGAACTGTGGAGCGAGCAGGCCCACCAGGCCCAGATCCGGCAGACGCTCACCGACGACGACATGGCGGGCGACGATCTCGAAGGATTGCAGTTGTGACCGCGGGTGGTGCGGATGCCACGTCCGGCCACCTTCCGGTGCTGTATGCGCAAGTCCTCGAAGGTCTGCGCGTACACGCGGACGGACGCTACCTCGACGGCACGTTCGGGCGCGGCGGTCACGCCGGCGGCGTGCTGGAACGCCTCGGTGCCGATGGCCGGCTGCTGGTGATGGACAAGGATCCCGAAGCGATCGCGGTGGCGCAGGCCCGCTTCGGCGACGACACGCGTGTGGCGGTCCGGCGGGGCAGCTTCGCCGATCTCGCCCACTGGGACGATGCGACCGCCGCCCCGCTCGACGGCGTCCTGTTCGACCTCGGCGTGTCGTCCCCGCAGCTCGACGTCGCCGAACGCGGCTTCAGCTTCGGCAAGGACGGGCCGCTGGACATGCGCATGGATCCCGACGCAGGCGAGAGCGCCGCCGAGTGGATCGCGCGCGCCGACGAGGGCGCGATCGCCGACGTGCTGTGGACCTATGGCGAGGAGCGCATGAGCCGGCGTATCGCCCGCGCGATCGTCGCCCGGCGCGCCGAGGCCCCGTTCCTGCGCACCGCCGACCTGGCCGCGGTGATCGCCGCCAATGTTCCGCGCGGCCGCAGCAAGCCGGGCCAGAAGGAAACCCATCCGGCGACGCGTTCGTTCCAGGCGATCCGCATCCACGTCAATCGCGAGCTGGCCGATCTCGAAACCGGCCTCGACGCTGCGCTGGACGCCTTGCGTGCGGGTGGCCGGCTCGCGGTGATCAGCTTCCATTCGCTGGAAGACCGCATCGTCAAGCGCTTCATCGCCGGCCATGCCAAGGCGCCTGCCGGCAACCGTCGGCTGCCCGAGGCCGCGCCGTTCGTACCGCGCCTGCGCATCGTCGCCGACGCGACCAAGGCCGACGACGGCGAACTGCGCGCCAACCCGCGCGCACGCAGCGCCGTGTTGCGCGTGGCCGAAAAATGCGCGACGGACGGTGCCGCATGACCTTCGGCCGCCTGCTGATCGCCGTGTTGCTGGCCGCGAACATCGTCACCGCGATCGGCGTGGTGCATGCGCGCCACGATTACCGCCAGCTGTACGTGCAGCTCACGCGGCTGGAGCGCGCACGCGACGAGCTCAACATCGATTTCGGCCGCCTGCAGCTCGAACAGGCCACCTGGGCGATGAGCAATCGCGTGGACCAGGTCGCCCGCGAGCGCCTCGGCATGCGCTTTCCCGAGACCGCCGAGATCGTGGTGGTGCGGCCGTGAACTTCCGCAGGTTCATCAAGGCCGGCGACGGCCATGCCAAGAAGCCGCGCAAGCGCGCGCAGTTCGACCTGCGCCTGCGTCTGATGCTGGTCGGCGGCGCACTGGGCCTGGGCGCCGTGGCGCTGGTGGGCCGCGCGGTGGACCTGCAGCTGATCGACAACGCGTTCTACCAGCAGAAGGCCGATGCGCGTGTGCGCCGCGAAGTGCCGATCCCGGCCTCGCGCGGCATGATCACCGACCGCAACGGCGAGCCCCTGGCGATCTCCTCGCCGGTCGAGTCGTTGTGGATCAATCCGCAGGAGCTGAGCAAGCATCCCGACCGCCTGCCGGAGCTGGCGCAGGCCACCGGCCTGCCGGTCGAGGATCTGGCGCGCGAGGTGTCGCAGCGCGCCGAGAAGGAGTTCATGTACGTGCCGCGCCACCGCCGGATCAGTCCAGCGGCGGCCAAGCGTGTCCTCGACCTCGGCGTGCCCGGTGTGTTCTCGCAGCGCGAGTACCGGCGCTTCTATCCGCAGGCCGACGCGGTGGCCCACGTGCTGGGCTTCACCAACATCGACGATCGCGGCCAGGAAGGCGTGGAGCTCGCCTTCGACGAATGGCTGGCCGGCAAGCCGGGCGCGCAGAACGTGATCCGCGACCGCCATGGCCGCATCGTCGAGCACGTGAACCTGGTGCGCGCGGCCGAGCCGGGCAAGGACCTGGTGCTGAGCATCGACCGCCGCATCCAGTTCCTCGCCTATCGCGAGCTCAAGCACGCGCTCGAGGAAACCGGCGCCAGTGCCGGTTCGATCGTCGTGCTCGAGGTGTCGACCGGCGAAGTGCTGGCGATGGCCAACCTGCCTTCGTACAACAACAACCGCGTCACCGGCGAAAACCGCGACGCGCACCGCAACCGCGCGGTCACCGATCTGATCGAGCCCGGTTCGACGATGAAGCCGTTGACCGTGGCCGCGGGCCTGGAGAAGGGCATCATCAGCCCGACGAGCACGTTCAACACCAGCCCGGGCTGGATTCCGAACGGCCGCTACCGCACCAGCGACTTCCGCAACTACGGCGTGCTCGACACGACCGGCATCATCACCAAGAGCTCGAACGTCGGCGTCTCGCTGATCGTGCAGAAGCTGCAGAACCAGGAGTTCTACGACTTCCTGCGCCGCATGGGCTACGGCCAGAGCACCGGCAGCGGCTTTCCGGGCGAGGCGGCGGGGCTGTTTCCCGATCCGTCGCGCTGGAGCGGCACCAGCAAGCAGACGATGTCCTACGGCTACGGCCTCTCGGCGACGCCGCTGCAGATCGCCCACGCCTACGCCACGCTCGGCAACCGCGGACGGGCGATCACGCCGACCTTCGTCAAGGGCCATCCGGGCGAGGCGCGGCAGGTGCTCGATCCGGGCATCGCCGACGAGATCGTGCGGATGATGCAGACCGTGACCGAGCCGGGCGGCACCGCCACGCGCGCGGCGATCCTCGGCTACCACGTCGCCGGCAAGACCGGCACCGCGCGCAAGGCCAGCGGCGGCGGCTACGACCGCCGCTACGTCGCGTTCTTCGCCGGCCTGGTGCCGGTGGAGAATCCGCGCTTCGCGATGGCCGTGGTCATCGACGACCCCGACACCTCGCGCAACATGTACGGCGGTGGCTACGTCTCGGCGCCGGTGTTCCAGCGGGTCATGGAGGGCGCGCTGCGGTTGATGGACGTGCCGCCCGACGACATCGATACCTGGCTGGCCGCGCAGGCCGCCAACGATGCGCGCCGGGCCCGCGCCGAGGCGCGTCCGGCATCGCCCGCGCGGCCTGCGCCGGCGGCGCCGGCGCCCATCGAGACCGCGCCGGTCATCGCCGCGCGTGGCCCCGGGGGTCAGCCGTGAGCCCGGCCATGACCCTGCGCGATCTGCTGCCGGACGTGGCCACGGTGCCCGACGACACGGTGGTGACCGGCCTCGTCCAGGACAGCCGAGCGGTGCGTCCGGGTGATGCGTTCGTCGCGATCGACGGCTTCGGCACCCATGGTCTGCATTTCGCCGCGCAGGTGCGTGCCGCCGGCGCCAGCGCCATCCTGTTCGAACCCCCGGTGCCGGGGGATGTCCCGCCGCCGCCGATGGATGCGATCGCGGTGACCGGACTGCGCGCGCGCCTCGGCGCGATGGCGCATGCGCTGCATGGCCAGCCCTCGCGGGCGATGACCATGGTCGGCGTGACCGGCACCAGCGGGAAGACCTCGACGGTGCAGTTGCTGGCCCAGGCGTTCGAGACACTGGGCCTGCGCGCCGGCACCATCGGCACGCTCGGCGCCGGCTTGCATGGCGCGGTGACGCCGACCGGCTTCACCACGCCCCTGGTGTTGCAGACGCATGCCCTACTCGCCGAGCTGCGTGATGCAGGTGCCGCGGCGGTGGCGATGGAAGTCAGTTCGCATGCGCTCGATCAGGGCCGCGTGGACGCGGTGCATTACGACGTCGCGGTGTTCACCAACCTCACCCGCGACCATCTCGATTACCACGGCGACATGGCCGCCTACGGCGGAGCGAAGGCGAAGCTGTTCGTCCGCGAGGGCCTGACCGCGGCGGTCGTCAACATCGACGACGCCTTCGGCGCGGCGCTTCCGGCACGGCTCGCCGGCGACGTGCGTGCGCTGACGGTCAGTGCCGCCGGTCGCGCGGACGCCGACCTCGCGGCACGCGCCATCGTGCTGGATGCCGATGGCCTGGCATTCGAGTTGCGTCTCGACGGCGTCTGGCATCCGCTGCGCTCACCGCTGCTCGGGCGCTTCAACGTTGACAACCTGCTGACAGTGGCCGGCGTGCTCACCGCGCTCGGCCGGCCCGCAGCGACCGTCCTGGCGACATTGGCCGCGCTTCAGCCGATCCCCGGCCGCATGAACCGCTTCGGCGGCGGCGCGGAGCTGCCGCTGGTGGTGGTCGACTATTCGCACAAACCCGATCCGCTGGATCAGGCCCTGCGCTCGCTGCGCGGTCATCTACGCGGAGCGCTGGTCTGCGTGTTCGGCTGCGGCGGCGAGCGCGATGCCGGCAAGCGTCCGCAGATGGCCGCGATCGCGGAGGCGCAGGCCGACCGGGTGATCGTCACCGATGACAATCCGCGCAACGAGGATGGCGACGCGATCGTGGCCGACATCCTGGCCGGCTTCACGAGGCCCGACGCGGTCGTCGTCGAGCGCGACCGCCGACGCGCGATCGAGCGGGCGATCGCCGAAGCGCGGCCGGGCGACATCGTGCTGATTGCCGGGAAGGGACACGAGACGTACCAGGAGATCGCCGGCGTGCAGCATGCCTTCGACGACCGTCTGGTCGCCCAGGCCGCACTGGCTGCACGCACTGCGGAGGTGTCGCGATGATCCCGATGTCGCTCGCCCGGATCGCCCAGCTGGTCAATGGCCGCCTGCACGGGAGCGACGGCGCGGTACAGGTGGACACGCTGGTCACCGATACCCGTCGTCTCGCGTCGGACGACCGCGGCGCACGCCTGTTCGTCGCGCTGCGCGGACCACGCTTCGACGGCCACGACCACGTGGCCGAAGCGCGTGAGTTCGGCGCGTGCGGCGCGCTGGTGGCGCGCGTGCTGGACAGTGCGCTGCCGCAGATCGTGGTCGCCGACCCGCTCGAGGCCCTCGGCACGCTCGCCGGCGCCGTGCAGCGGCAGCGCACCGCCACGGTGATCGGCATCACCGGCAGCAACGGCAAGACCAGCGTCAAACAGCTGGTGGCGGCCGTGCTCGGCCGGCATGCGCCGACCTGTTTCAACCCGGGCAATCTCAACAACGAGATCGGGCTGCCGCTGTCGGTGCTCGATGCGCCGGACGACGCGCGCTACGCCGTGTACGAAATGGGTGCCGGGCAGCCCGGGGACATCGCCTATCTCGCCCGGATCGCGCGGCCCGACATCGCCCTGGTCAACAACATCGCGCCCGCGCACCTGGAGCGCATGGGCAGCCTGCTCGGCATCGCCGATACCAAGGCGGCCATCTACGACGCGCTGCCTGCCGACGGGACCGCGGTGATCAACGCCGACGATGCCTTCGCACCGTATTTCGCCCAGCGCGCCCATGGCCGGCGCCTGCTGCGTTTCGCGCTCGACAGCAGCGCCGACGTCGTCGCGACCGACCTGCGCGCCGATGCGCTCGGCTCGCGCTTCCGCCTGCACACGCCGCTCGGCGACGCCGATGCGAGCGTGCCTCTGCCGGGGCGGCACAACGTGCGCAACGCGCTGGCCGCGACCGCGATCGCGGTCGCGGCCGGTGTGCCGTTGGCCAGCATCGTCGAGGGCCTCGCCGCATCGCAGGGTGTGGCCGGGCGTCTGGTGCGGCACACGCTCGCGGACGGCGCCCTGCTGATCGACGACAGCTACAACGCCAATCCGGGCTCGCTGCTGGCCGCGATCGACACCCTGGCCGCACTCGACGGCGAGCGCTGGCTGGTGCTGGGCGACATGCGCGAGCTCGGTGCGGACGGCGAGGCCATGCACGCACAGGCCGGATTGCGTGCGCGCACGGCCGGGCTGGCCCGTCTCTACGCGCTGGGACCGCTCAGTGCCGCGGCCGCAACCGCCTTCGGCGAAGGCGGGCGGCACTTCGACACACATGCGGCGCTCGCCGACGCCGTGCGCGCCGATCTGCACGGCGCGGCGCGCGTGCTGGTGAAGGGCTCGCGCGGCAGCGCGATGGACCGGGTGGTCGACGCCCTGCTCGCTGCACAAGGACCCCACGATGCTGCTTGAACTCGCCCGCTGGCTGCAGGGCCTGGACGACGTGTTCACGTTGTTCGAATACCTCACCCTGCGCGGCATCCTGGCTGCATTGACCGCGCTGATGCTGTCGCTGTGGCTGGGCCCGGCGGTGATCCGCCGGCTCGCCCAGTACAAGGGCGGCCAGCCGATCCGCAGCGACGGTCCGCAAACGCATTTCTCCAAGGCCGGCACGCCGACCATGGGCGGCGCCCTGATCCTGATCACGGTGCTCGCCTCGGTGCTGCTGTGGGCGGACCTGCGCAACAAGTACGTGTGGGTGGTGCTGGCGGTGATGGTCGCCTTCGGCGCGATCGGCTGGTACGACGACTGGATCAAGATCGTCCGCCGCGATCCGAACGGATTGAAGTCGCGCTGGAAGTACCTGCTGCAGTCGGTGTTCGGGCTCGCGGCCGGCCTGTACCTGTATCTCTATGCGGACGTGCCGGCCGCGACCACGTTTTACGTGCCGCTGTTCAAGTCGATCGCGCTGCCGCTGGCCGGCATCAGCTTCGTGGCGATCGCCTATTTCTGGATCGTCGGCTTCTCCAATGCGGTCAACCTCACCGACGGCCTCGACGGCCTGGCGATCATGCCGACCGTGCTGGTGGCCTGCGGTCTGGGCGTCTTCGCCTACGCCTCGGGCAACGCCGTGTTCTCAAGCTATCTGCAGATTCCGCAGGTGCCCGGCGCGGGCGAGCTCGTGATCATCTGCGCGGCGATCGCCGGGGCGGGGCTGGGCTTTCTGTGGTTCAACACCTATCCGGCGATGGTGTTCATGGGCGACATCGGCGCGCTGGCGCTCGGCGCGGTGCTCGGCACCATGGCGGTGATCGTGCGCCAGGAGCTGGTGCTGGTGATCATGGGCGGCATCTTCGTCATCGAGACGCTGTCGGTGATTATCCAGGTCGCCAGCTTCAAGCTGACCGGCAAGCGCGTGTTCCGCATGGCGCCGATCCATCACCACTTCGAGCTCAAGGGCTGGCCCGAGCCGCGCGTGATCGTGCGCTTCTGGATCATTTCGGTGGTGCTGGTGCTCGTCGGCCTCGCCACGTTGAAGGTGCGCTGATGGCCGGCATCCGCGACAACGCGCACCAGGCCACGCGCCTCGACGAGATCCACGGCCGGTTCGACCCGTGGCTGCTCGGACTGGTGATCGCGATCGCCACGCTGGGCGTGATCATGGTCGCCTCGAGCTCGATCGCCATCGGCGAGGACCTGGCGGTCGGCCGCTACTACTTCCTCACCCGTCATCTGGCCTTTCTGGCCCTCGGCCTGGGGCTCGCCATCGCGGTGATGCGCACCGAGCTGCGGACGATCGAGAAGTACGACCGCTTCGTGCTGGTGATGTGCGCGGGCCTGCTGTTGCTGGTGTTCGTGCCGGGCCTCGGACGCTCGGTCAACGGCGCGCACCGCTGGATCACCCTCGGCGTGTCGAATTTCCAGGTGGTCGAAGCGGTCAAGGTCATCTACATCGTCTGGCTGGCGAGCTATCTGGTGCGCTTCCGCGACGAGGTCAATGCGACCTGGGGCGCGATGCTCAAGCCGATCGGCGTGGCCGTGGTGCTGGTCGTGCTGTTGCTGCTGCAGCCCGATTTCGGTTCCTCGATGCTGCTGCTCGGTGCGACGGCCGGCATGCTGGTGCTCGGTGGCGGCCATCTCAAGCGGATGATGCTGCCGATCCTGCTGCTGCTGCCCGCGGTCGTGCTGGTGGCGGTGATCGAGCCGTACCGGCTGCGCCGCATCACCTCGTTCATGGATCCCTGGGAGGACCAGCTCGGCGCGGGCTACCAGCTCAGCAATGCGCTGATGGCCGTGGGTCGTGGTGAGCTGACCGGCGTCGGCCTCGGCGCATCGGTACAGAAACTCTCCTATCTGCCCGAAGCGCATACCGACTTCATCTTCTCGGTACTGGCGGAGGAACTCGGCTTCGTCGGTGTGTGCCTCGTCGTGCTGCTGTTCGCGGCGCTGGTCGGGCGGGGGCTCTGGATCGGTCTGAAATGCGTCGAGATGCGGCGCCACTTCGCCGGCTACTGCGCCTTCGGCGTGTCGCTGATGCTCGGCATGCAGAGTCTGGTGTCGATCGGGGTCAATCTCGGCCTGCTGCCCACCAAGGGGCTGACCCTGCCGCTGGTGTCGTCCGGTGGCTCCAGCGTGATGATGACCTGCGTCGCGCTCGGCCTGCTGCTGCGCGTGTCCTTCGAGCTCGACCGCGCGCAGCGCCAGGTCGCCCGCCTCCGCGGCGAGACCGCGGTGCCCGCACCGGCCGCGCCGCTTCCCCCCACCACCCAGCCGCCATTGCCCGTCGCACCGGCCACGCCGGTACGCGGCACGAGCCGGCTGCGCCAGCGCGTCGAGCCGTCGTTCGGCGCCGGGAGTTCCGCATGATCCGCCGCCTGCACGACAACCGCGGCCTGTCCAAGGAAGACTTCGCGAAGGTCTTCTCGCGCGTGCATTTCGTCGGCATCGGCGGCACCGGCATGAGCGGCATCGCCGAGGTGCTGTGCACGCTGGGCTATACGGTGTCGGGGTCCGATACCTCCGACAGCGCTGCGACCCGTCGCCTCGCGCGGCTCGGCGCCACCGTGCATCGTGGCCATTCGGCGGCCAATGTGCTCGATGCGGACTGCGTGGTGGTTTCCAGCGCGATCCGCCACGACAACCCCGAGTTGATGGAAGCGCGCGCGCAGCGCATCCCGATCGTGCCGCGTGCCGAGATGCTGGCCGAGCTGATGCGCTTCCGGCGCGGCATCGCGGTGGCCGGCACGCACGGCAAGACCACGACCACCTCGCTCACCGCCAGCGTGCTCGCCGAAGGTGGCATGGATCCGACCTTCGTCGTCGGCGGCCAGCTGCTCGCCGCCGGCGCCAACGCGCGCCTCGGCAGCGGGCACTGGCTGGTGGCAGAGGCCGACGAGAGCGACGGCAGCTTCCTGCGCCTGAACCCGCTGGTGGCGGTGGTCACCAACATCGATGCGGACCATCTCGAGAACTACGGCGGCGACTTCGCGCGTGTGCAGGAGGCGTTCTCGGAATTCTTGCACCGGTTGCCGTTCTACGGCCTGTCGGTGCTCTGCATCGACGATCCGGAAGTCGCCCGACTCGCTGCGATCGTGCCCCGGCACATGATGACCTACGGGCTGTCGCCCGATGCCGACGTGCGCGCCGAGGCGGTCCGCCAGGATGGCGCATCGATGCGCTTCACCCTGTGTCTGCCCGAGAACGTGCGTATCGAAGCGCATCTGGCGTTGCCGGGACACCACAACGTGCTCAATGCGCTGGCCGCGGCGGCCGTGGGCTGGCAGCTCGGCGTGGCCCCCGCGGCGATCGTCGCGGCGCTCGGCAAGTTCGAGGGCATCGGCCGCCGCTTCAATCTGCTCGGCGAGCTGGTCACGCCCGGCGGAGCACGTGTGCAGCTCGTCGACGACTACGGTCACCATCCACGCGAGCTGGCTGCGGTGTTCGCCGCGGCCCGAGGCGGCTGGGGCGGGCGTCGGCTGGTGGTGGCCTTCCAGCCGCACCGCTACAGCCGCACGCGCGCACTGTTCGACGATTTCGCCGGCGTCCTGTCGGACGTCGACGCGCTGGTGCTGACCGAGGTGTATCCCGCCGGCGAGACGCCGATCGCGGGCGCCGACGCCAAGGCGCTGGCGCGTGCGATCCGCGCGCGCGGCCGCATCGATCCGGTGGTGGTGGGCGGCGCCGACGCGCTGGCCGGCGTGCTGCCCGATATTCTCCAGGACGGCGACCTGCTGTTGATGATGGGTGCCGGCGACATCGGCGCCGCGGTGCAGCAACTGGCGCAGCACGGCTTCGCGGGAGCGGCGCGATGAGTGCCGTCGCGCCCGCGCGCTTCACCGATCCGGCCGTGTTCGGCCGCGTCGCCGTACTGCTCGGCGGACCGGGTTCCGAGCGCGAGGTGTCGCTGGACTCCGGTCGCGGTGTGCTCGACGCCCTGCGCGCGCGCGGCATCGACGCGCAGCCGGTCGACGGTGTGCCCGCGCTGGCCGAAGCCATCGTGGCCGGCCGCTTCGACCGCGTGTTCAACATCCTGCACGGCGGAGATGGCGAAAACGGCGTCCTCCAGGGGCTGCTGCAGGCCTTCGGCGTGCCGTGCACCGGCTCGGGCGTGCTCGGCTCGGCGCTGACCATGGACAAGATCCGCACCAAGCAGGTCTGGGCCAGTGCCGGTCTGCCGACGCCACGCTTCGAACGCCTGCCGCGCGGCGCCGACCTGCGTGCTGCGGCCGCTGCGCTGGGGTATCCGGTGTTCGTCAAGCCGGCGTGCGAAGGTTCCAGCGTCGGCGTGTTCCGGGTGCTGAACGAAGCCGCGCTCGCACCGGCGATCGAATTCGCAGCCGCCTACGACGGCGAACTGCTGATGGAACAGATGGTCCGCGGCGACGAGCTCACGGTCGGGATCCTCGGCGATGTCGCGCTGCCCTCGATCCGCATCGTGCCGGCGGGCGAGTGGTACGACTACCACGCCAAGTACGTGGCCGACGACACCCAGTACCTGTGCCCCGGCCTGACCGGCGACGCCGAGGCCGAGATCGCGGCGCTCGCGCTGGCCGCGTTCCGCGCCGCCGGCTGTCACGGCTGGGGCCGCGTGGACGTGATGCGCGATGTCGAGCGCGGCTTCCAGCTGATCGAGATCAACACCGCGCCGGGCATGACCAGCCATTCGCTGGTGCCCAAGGCCGCGGCGCAGCTCGGTATCGACTATGCCGACCTGTGCTGGCGGGTGCTCGAAGCCACCCTGCCGATGGAGGAGGCCGCGCGATGAGCCAGGCCTTCGCGACCACGCTGCGGGTCTTCGCATGGACACTGGCGCTCGCCCTCGTGGCGCTGCCCGTGGTCGCCGTGCTCCAGGGCTGGATCGGCACGGAACGCTGGCCGCTGCGTGTGTTGCGGATCAACGACGGCCTCGAGCAGGTGGACGTGGCGCGCGTGCGCGAAACCGTGCTGCCGCATGCCCGGCGCGGGTTCTTCGCCATCGATCTGGGCCAGGCCCAGCGCGACGTCGCGCGCCTGCCCTGGGTCGCCGGCACCGAGGTGCGCAAGCGCTGGCCCGACGTACTCGAAGTGCGCATTGCCGAGCACGTGCCTTTCGCACGCTGGGGTGACGACCGGCTGCTGTCCACGCGCGGACGGCTGTTCGCCGCCGATGGCGTCGACGTGCCGCCCGCCATGCCGCGGTTCGAGGGTCCCGAGGCGCGCGTGCCCGACATCGTGGCCCTCTACAACGAATCACGCGATCTGTTCCGACCGGCGGGTGTCGAGGTCGAGGGCGTGGTGCTCGATGCGCGCGGCAGCTGGCAGCTGCGCCTGTCCAACGGCACCGACGTCGTCGTCGGCAGCCAGGAAGCGCGCCTGCGCCTGTCGCGGTTCGCGCGGATGCTGCCCCAGCTCGTGGCCAGCCGCAGCGAGCCCCTGACCCGCGCCGACCTTCGCTACACCAACGGGTTCGCCCTGGTCTGGGGCGCGCGGACCGTCGATGCGCCCGCGGATGCGGCGGGCACCGCGGCGCCCGCCGTGCGCCCGCTGGCGGCACTCCCCAGTCACGCCCCACGCTTCAGCAACCACGGCCTCTCATGAACCGCAAAGGCGACAAGACGCTCATCGTCGGACTCGACATCGGCACCTCGAAAGTGGTGGCGCTGGTCGGCGAGTATTCGCCCGGCAATCCCATCGAGGTCATCGGCATCGGCAGCCACGAATCGCGCGGCCTCAAGCGTGGCGTGGTCGTCGACATCGAATCGACGGTGCAGTCGATCCAGCGCGCGGTCGAGGAGGCCGAGCTGATGGCGGGCTGCGAGATCCGCTCGGTCTACGCGTCGATCTCCGGCAATCACGTGCAGTGCCGCAATTCGCCGGGCATCGTGCCGATCCGCGACAACGAGGTCACCTGGTCCGATCTCGACCGCGTGCTCGACGCCGCCAAGGCGGTCGCGATCCCGGCCGACCAGAAGATCCTGCACGCGATTCCGCGCGAGTACGTGCTCGACGATTCGCAGGAAGGCATCCGCAACCCGGTCGGCATGACCGGCGTGCGTCTCGAAGTGCATGCGCATCTCGTGGTCTGCGCGCAGTCGGCGGCGGCCAACATCAGCAAGTGCGTGCAGCGCTGCGGCCTGTCGATCGACGATCTGATCCTGTCGTCGCTGGCGTCGAGCACCGCGGTGCTGACCTCGGATGAGCGCGAGCTCGGCGTGGTGCTGGTCGACATGGGCGCCGGCACGACGGATCTCGCGGTGTTCGTGCAGGGCGCGATCTGCCACACCGCGTCGCTGCCGATCGCCGGCGACAAGGTCACCGAGGACATCGCGCACATGCTGCGCACGCCGACGCCGGAAGCCGAACAGATCAAGGTCCGCTACGCCTGCGCGCTCGCGCAGCTGGCGACCAGCGAGGAATCGATCCAGGTGCCGAGCGTCGGCGATCGCCCGCCGCGGCGTCTGCCGCGCCAGTCGCTGGCGCAGGCGGTGCAGGCGCGCTACGAGGAGATCTTCGAGATGGTCCAGGCCGAACTGCGCCGCTCGGGCTTCGAGCAGCACGTGCGCGCCGGCATGGTGCTCACCGGCGGCGCCGCGAAGATGGAAGGCGTGGTCGAGCTGGCCGAGGAAATGCTGCAGATGCCGGTGCGCGTGGGCATTCCGCAGCACGTCACGGGCCTGGGCGAAGTGGTCGGCAATCCGGTCCACGCCACGGGCGTGGGCCTGCTGCTGATGGGCAGCCAGATCGAGCATCCGCGGCGTCCGGTGATCTCCTCCGGACGCGCAGGCGGATTGCTGCGGAAGCTGAAGACCTGGTTCAACGGCGAGTTCTGAGCGCCGGGGCGGAAGGCGGAGCGGGCAGGGCGCACGGCAACAGCGGTATCGGCGACACGGCAACACCCACAAAACCTAGAAGAACGTCGGACGCACGGCGACCCGACACCAACAACAGAGGACGACGGACATGGCACATTTCGAACTCGTGGAAAAGATGGCACCCAACGCGGTGATCAAGGTCATCGGCGTGGGCGGCGGCGGCGGCAACGCGGTCGCGCACATGGTCAACAACAGCGTCGACGGCGTTGAGTTCATCACCGCCAACACCGACGCGCAGGCGATCAAGAACTGCGGCGCGAAGCTGCAGCTGCAGCTCGGCAGCAGCGTCACCAAGGGCCTGGGCGCAGGCGCCAACCCCGAAGTCGGCCGTCAGGCCGCACTGGAAGACCGCGAGATCATCATGGACGCGCTGCAGGGCGCCGACATGGTCTTCATCACCGCCGGCATGGGCGGCGGCACCGGCACGGGCGCAGCCCCGGTCGTCGCGCAGCTGGCCAAGGAGATGGGCATCCTGACCGTCGCCGTGGTCACCAAGCCGTTCCCGTTCGAAGGCCGCCGCCGCATGCAGGTCGCGCTCAAGGGCATCGAGGAGATGTCGGCGCACTGCGATTCGCTGATCACCATTCCCAACGAAAAGCTGATCACCGTCCTCGGCCGCAACGCCACGATGATCCAGGCCTTCCGCGCCGCCAACGACGTGCTGCTGGGCGCCGTGCAGGGCATCGCCGACCTGATCGTCCGTCCGGGCCTGATCAACGTCGACTTCGCCGACGTGCGCACCGTGATGTCCGAGATGGGCCTGGCGATGATGGGCACCGGCCACGCCCGCGGCGACGACCGCGCGCAGGCCGCAGCCGAGGCGGCGATCCAGAATCCGCTGCTCGACGACGTCAATCTGGCCGGCGCCAACGGCATCCTGGTCAACATCACCGCCGGTGCGGATTTCACGATGAGCGAGTTCGACGAGGTCGGCCGCACCGTCGAGAACTTCGCCAGCGAGGACGCGACCATCGTCATCGGCACCGTGCTCGATCCCGACATGCAGGACGAGGTCCGCGTGACCGTCGTCGCCACGGGCCTGAACCGTGCGCCTGCGCGCGCTGCCGGCTTCACCGAGGGGACGGCCCGTGGCGGCAAGCCGCAGGTCCAGCTGATCAGCAACAACCAGCGCGGCCTGCGCGACGGCACCACCGGCATGCTGATCGACGACGAGGGCGACGCCGTCTCCGCCTACAGCCCGGGCCACAGCATCGCGGCCTCGCTGCGCGGCAATGCGGCCCAGACCGGCCGCGCGGTGCCGGCGGCGCGCAACGAGGCTGCGGATGCGCCGAAGGTGGCCGACTTTGGGACCGACAGCTATCTCGACATCCCGGCCTTCCTGCGTCGCCAGGCCGACTGAACGCAAGCGCGGTCCGCGATGTGCCGTCGGCCTGCCGGTGGACGCATCGGACCGCCCGCCTGCCGTGTCCGTACGAGGCAGGTGAGTCCGTGCTGTCGTACCTCGCAACAGCGAGGGCGCGTTGTCCGCGCACCCTCGATTTGCGTCCGTCGGGCCTCGCGGCCCGGCGGACGGTTTTCACCCGCAGCGCCGTTCCGGCTGCGTTGGAGCGCGGCGGACTTCCGTTCAGGTTCAGCCGCCTGCGTGATAATCTGCCCCCCTTCCGATGACGGCCCTGCTGGCGGCGACGTCCGGAACCTCCTCCCCCGGAATGCCCATGCCCCGCCAACGCACCATCAAGAACGTGATCCGCGCGACAGGCGTCGGCCTGCACAGCGGCGAGAAAGTGTTCCTGACCCTGCGTCCGGCAGCCCCCGACACCGGCATCGTCTTCCGTCGGGTCGATCTCGATCCCGTGGTCGAGATTCCTGCCGACGGCAATCTGGTCACCGAGACCACCCTGTGCACCGGCCTCACCCGGGGCGAGGCCAAGGTGCAGACGGTCGAACACCTGATGTCCGCTCTGGCCGGCCTCGGTGTCGACAATCTGTATGTGGAACTGTCGGCGGCCGAAGTGCCGATCATGGACGGCTCATCGGGTCCGTTCGTGTTCCTGCTGCAATCGGCCGGCGTGGTCGAGCAGGAGGCACCCAAGCGTTTCATCCGCGTACTCAGGCCTGTCGAGGTGCGCGAAGGCGACAAGATCGCCCGCTTCGAACCGTACGACGGGTTCAAGCTCGATTTCACGATCGAATTCGACCATCCGGCCATTCCGCTGGCGCAATCGCGCGCCGAAGTGGAGTTCTCCACCGAGGCCTATATCCGCGAGGTCAGCCGCGCCCGCACCTTCGGCTTCATGCGCGATCTGGAGTACATGCGCGAGCGCAATCTCGGCTTGGGTGGCTCGATGGACAATGCCATCGTGCTCGACGAATTCCGCGTGCTCAACGACGACGGCCTGCGCTACGTCAACGAGTTCGTGCGGCACAAGATTCTCGATGCGGTCGGCGATCTGTATCTCGCCGGGCATCCGATCCTCGGCCTGTTCAAGGGTCACAAGTCCGGCCATGCGCTCAACAACAAGCTGGTGCGGGCGTTGCTCGAGGAGCGTTCGGCGTGGGAAACGGTGACCTTCGACCGGCAGGCCGCGCCGCCGGTCGCGTACGGCACTCCGGTCCCGGTCTGACCAACATCCGCGTCGTCCGAAGTGTGACGTCCAGCGCGGTCTTAACGAATATCTAACGAAATCGGCCTGAATCATCGGCGGCCGCTTAACTTTCCGCCGGCGCGACGCCGGTAGGATGCCCCGTCTCCTTCACCCGGCCTTGACGCCGGCGCGGGAGCAGGGTTCCGATTCAGTCCGCCGCATCGTCCTTCGATGGACGCAGCGACGCCAGCACCGCCTGCAAGGCCTCACGGGAGGCCGCAGACGGGGCGCCTCCCGCGGGAGGCGTACCCGCGCCGACCGGCGCGGGACGCAAGGCCTGGGTCGAGGTCCTGACGACGATGTCGCTGACATCCAGCCCGATGGACCGGGCGGCGTCGAGCAGCACATCGGCCGACAGGCGCAGCCTGGCGTGCCAGATGGGCGAATCGACGAGGAACACCAGCCTGTTGCGGTCGACGTTGGCCAGCCGCGCATGCGGCGCCAACGCCTGAGGCAGCAGGGGAACAAGGCGGCGGTCCAGTGCGTCGAGCCACATGGCACGGCGGATCGGATCGGCCGACGCGCCTCCCAGTGCCGCCTCGAGCGCGGCAGTCGGCACGCCGATGCGGGGAGGCTTGGACCTGGACCGGAAATCAGACATTGGCACGATGACAGTCAACAACCTCATGAATGATATGCGCCTGCGCCTGACGCAGGTGGCCCGCAAGACCCGTCTCCTCGCACGCCGCCGCCCCGTTTCGATGGCGATCGTGATCGCCGCCGCCGGCATGTGCGGTGCCGCGACCATGAACTCGGCCGAGATGGCCCGCCTCAACCACGTCGCCGCCCAGCACGAGCGCAGCCTCGAGGACACCCGGCGCGAGGCCCAGCGCGAGATCAACGCCCTGGCCGCCCGCATGGGCGAGCTGCAGGCCCAGGCCAACCGGCTCAACGCGCTCGGCGACCGGCTGGCCCGCGGTGCGGGGCTGGACGGCGGCGAGTTCGACTTCGACCGTCCGGTCGGCATCGGTGGCCCCGGGTCCGCGTTCGACATGCCCGCGCCGCGCCTGCTGCACGGCCTCGACGCGCTCGACGGCGATCTCGCCAGTTCCGGCCAGCAGCTCTCGGTGCTGGAAGCCCTGCTGTTCGATCGCACGCTCGAGCAGAACGCGCGCCCGTCGCGCTCGCCGGTCGCCAGCACATTCGTCACCTCGTCCTACGGCTACCGCGCCGATCCCTTCGGCGGTGGCGGCCAGTTCCACAAGGGCATCGACTTCGACGCCCGCACCGGAGATCCGGTGATGGCGGTGGCCGACGGCGTGGTGAGCTATTCGGGTGTGCGCGGCGGCTACGGCAACGTGGTCGAGGTCGATCACGGCAACGGCTTCGTGACCCGCTATGCGCACAACTCGCGCAATGTGGCCAAGGTGGGCGATCTGGTCCGGGTCGGCGACGAGATCGCCAAGGCCGGTTCCACCGGCCGCTCGACGGGCGCGCACGTGCATTTCGAAGTGTGGGAAAACGGCCGGGTGCAGAACCCGCGCAAGTTCCTCGGCGACATGGGCGTGCGCCGCCAGTAGGCGCATTCCGGCCGGCTGCACGTGCCGGCCGTTCCTGGAATCGCCCCCGGCCGGCCCCGGAAACCTTTCGTCGTGCCCGCCGGCCCCGTGCAGCGGGCGCGTGGACGCGCCGGTCGGCCTGTCAGCGGATGATCCGCACTGCGTCTCGGTCGGCGTGGGGAGGGCTGGCGACGACGCGAGGCCCGCCAGGATCGGGCCGGGTCGCCGTGCGAGAGATGGCGAGGTGAATGCCCACGAGCGCCTTGCGCTCCGGGTGTCGTGTCGCAGGCGCTCCGGGACGCACTGCGACGACAGCCTGTCGCCTGCACATGCGGCTCCTCGCTCCGGTCATGCGCGGTCCAGCGCTCCTGGCACACGCAGGCGCAGGTGCAAGGCGGTGCCCTGCAGGACGTCGCTGCTCGCCGGGCCTGTACGGCGCCGCCGCCCGGCGCTCGTCGGCGCGAGCCAGAGGCTCGCCAACGTCGTTCCGCGTTCCGACCCTGCGCGGCGCAGCCGCTCCGGCGCTCGTCCCGGCGCGAGCCGGTGGCTTGCAAACGCCGCTCCTCGCCCCGAGCTACAATGCCTGTTGCCAAATCGAAGGGGCGCCGAGCGCCCTTTCTTTGTTGCGGGCCCGGCGAAAACCGTCCGACGTCCGCATTCCGTTTACCGACCCGGACCTCCAATGCTCAATCGCCTGCTCACCAGCGTCTTCGGCAGCCGCAACGACCGCTTCGTCAAACAGCTCGAGAAGATCGTCACCAGGATCAACGCGCTGGAGCCGCAGATGGAGGCGCTGTCCGACGCCGAGCTGCAGGCCAAGACGCCGGAGTTCAAGAGCCGCGTCGCCAACGGGGAGACCCTCGACAAGCTGCTGCCGGAAGCCTTCGCGGTCTGCCGCGAGGCCAGCCGCCGCGTGCTGGGCATGCGGCCCTACGACGTGCAGCTCATCGGCGGCATGGTGCTGCACATGGGCAAGATCGCCGAGATGCGCACCGGCGAAGGCAAGACCCTGGTCGGCACGCTGCCGACCTATCTCAATGCGCTGGAAGGCAAGGGCGTCCACGTCGTGACCGTCAACGACTATCTGGCCCGGCGCGACGCGGCCCAGATGGGCAAGCTCTACAACTGGCTGGGCCTGTCGGTCGGCGTGATCTGGCCGGGCATGCCGCACGGCGAAGCCAAGCGCGAGGCCTACCGCGCCGACATCACCTACGGCACCAACAACGAGTTCGGCTTCGACTACCTGCGCGACAACATGGCGCTGTCGAAGGCGGACCGGTACCAGCGCGGGCTCAACTACGCGATCATCGATGAGGTCGACTCGATCCTGATCGACGAGGCGCGCACGCCGCTGATCATCTCCGGCCCGGCCGACGATTCGCCCGAGCTCTACATCAAGGTCAACCGCATCGTGCCCTCGCTGGTGCGTCAGGAGACCGAGGACGGGGACGGCGATTTCTGGGTCGACGAGAAGGGCAAGCAGGTGCATCTGTCCGAAGCCGGACAGGAACATGCCGAAACGCTGCTGCGCAAGGCCGGCATCCTCGGCGAGGACGACAGCCTCTACGCGCCGCAGAACATCCACGTCGTGCATCACCTCAACGCCGGCCTGCGCGCGCATGCGATCTACCAGCGTGACGACCATTACATCGTCCGCGATGGCGAGGTCATCATCGTCGACGAGTTCACCGGCCGCACGCTGCCGGGCCGGCGCTGGTCCGACGGCCTGCACCAGGCGGTGGAAGCGAAGGAGGGCGTTCCGGTCCAGCGCGAGAACCAGACGCTCGCCAGCATCACCTTCCAGAACCTGTTCCGCATGTACGGCAAGCTCTCGGGCATGACCGGTACCGCGGATACCGAAGCCTTCGAGTTCGAGAGCATCTATTCGCTCGAAGTCGTGGTGATCCCGACCCATCGCCCGATGATCCGCAAGGACGCGCCCGATGCGGTGTTCCTCAACCGCGCCGGCAAGTACCGCGCGGTCGCGCGCGAGATCCAGGCCGCGCACGAACGCGGCCAGCCGGTGCTGGTCGGCACGACCTCGATCGAAGTCTCCGAGCTGCTCAGCGAACACCTGCGCAAGGAAGGCATCCACCACGAGGTCCTCAACGCCAAGCAGCACGAGCGCGAGGCCCAGATCATCGCCCAGGCCGGGCGCCCGGGCGCGGTGACCATCGCCACCAACATGGCCGGCCGCGGTACCGACATCGTGCTCGGCGGCTCGCTCGAGAGCGAGCTGGCGCAGCTCGAGGCCGAGGCCGGCGCGCCGGTCGACGAGGCCACCAAGGCCCGGCTCAAGGCCGAATGGCAGGTGCGCCACGACGCGGTCAAGGCGGCGGGCGGCCTGCACATCCTGGGCACCGAGCGCCACGAATCGCGGCGCATCGACAACCAGTTGCGTGGCCGTTCGGGCCGTCAGGGTGATCCGGGTTCCAGCCGCTTCTACCTGTCGCTCGAAGACAACCTGATGCGCATCTTCGCCGCCGACTGGGTGCAGAAGGTCATGGCGCGCATGGGCCTGCAGGAGGACGACATCATCGAGTCGCCGCTGGTCACCAAGCAGATCGCCAACGCGCAGCGCAAGGTCGAGGCGCACAACTTCGACATCCGCAAGAACCTGCTCGACTTCGACGACGTCAACAACGACCAGCGCAAGGTGATCTACGGCCAGCGCGACGAACTTCTCGATGCCGAGAGCGTCAAGGACAACATCGACGGCATCCGCGCCGACGTGGTCGCCGGCATCGTGGGGCGTTACGTGCCGCCGCAGTCGATCGACGACCAGTGGGATCTGCCCGGCCTGGAGTCGGAGATCGAACGCGAGTTCGGCGTGCGCCTGCCGCTGGTGGACCTGGCCTCGTCGCGCCAGGAGCTCGACGCCGAGCAGATCACCGAGCACGTGCAGCAGGAGGTCGACCGCCTGTTCGCCGACAAGGAGGCGCAGCTCGGCCCCGAGACGATGCGCATGCTGGAGAAGCACATCATGCTCAACGTGCTCGACCAGGGCTGGAAGGAGCATCTCGGGCGCATGGACTATCTGCGCCAAGGCATCCACCTGCGCGGCTATGCGCAGAAGCAGCCCAAGCAGGAATACAAGCGCGAGGCGTTCGAGCTGTTCTCGGAGATGCTGGACAAGGTCAAGCTCGACGTGACCACCATGCTGGCCCGCGTCCGCGTGCGCAGCGAGGACGAGATCGCCGCGCTGGAGGCCGAGGAGCGGCGCCAGATCGAGGCCAAGCTCAACCAGGCCCAGTTCCAGCACGCCGATGCCGGCGGCTACGGCGCCGACGAGGAAGCCGAGGACGTCCGCGCGGCCGGCCAGGCCGGGGCCCAGGCGCCGATCGTGCGCGATGGAGCCAAGGTGGGCCGCAACGACCCATGCCCATGCGGCAGCGGCAAGAAGTACAAGCACTGCCACGGCCAGCTGAGCTGAGTCCAGCCGGCCGCATCGGGACGAGACCGCCGCGCATGCGGCGGTTTCCATGTGCGGCGGTCGATTCCCGCGTGCGAAGCGGTGATGCCGCACGGGTCGGGTCTGGAAGCGATGGGCCAGCTTGCGGCTGACAGCTGGCGATCCGCGGCGAGCGGCGGCTGCCGTCGCGTCGCGCGGCCGTTGCAGTGCTGCCGCGTCCGGCGCCGTCCGGCCGCGGCGGGGCCCGCGTCCACTGCGCGGCGACGTCCGCGGCACCGGTCCGGGTGAAGGCAGATGCCGTGGGCGACCGCGGGATGCCACACCCGCGCATGGCGTCGGCGAAGCGCGGCGTGCTCGGCCTGTGCGCTCCGGCGCAGAGGATGCCCGATGCGCCCGCATCGCCGAGCGCACTCCCGACCGGGCGGCGGCCGGCAGGGCCGTAAGGAGGAGGGGCCCTGGCGCGCGGCCCATCTGGCCCGCACATTGCGTGCCCCGCGCGAGCGTCCCGTGCGGCCTCCCGGGGCGCGAACGCCCGGTCACATCGAGCGGCCGGCCGCCGGTCCGCGCCGCGAAGACACCCCGGCCGTCACGAAACGGTCGATGGTCGACGCTCCGTCGCGCAGCGAGGTGGCTCCGGGTGCATCACCAGGGCGCAACCCGAGGTCCGGCAGGCCGGATGGAGAGGGCGGGACGCCGACGTGCCGGTCCGGCGCATTGGCATCCGACGGCCCTGCAGCCTACCCTTGCCGCCTCCCGCACCAGAAGACCGCATGAGCGAGCGCAGTATCGAGGTGGTGGCCGGCGTCATCACGGATGCGCGAGGCCGCATCCTGCTCTCGCGGCGCACGCCGACCCAGGATCTGCCGGGGCTGTGGGAGTTTCCGGGGGGCAAGCGCGAACCCGGGGAAGCCGCCGACCACGCTCTCGCGCGCGAGCTGGACGAAGAGCTCGGGATCCGCGCGGTGATCGGCGCGCCCTTGATCGCCGTGCCACAGGCCTATCCGCACAAGCGGATCCGTCTCGACGTCCGCCACGTCGCCCGCTGGACCGGCACGCCACGTGGGCGGGAAGGACAGGCGCTGGCGTGGGTCGCGCCGGAGCGACTCGGGCGCTACTCGATGCCGCCGGCCGATCTGCCGGTGGTCGCCGCGCTGCGCCAGCCATCCGCATATCTGGTGACGCCGGAGCCCGGCGACGACGACGCCGAATGGCTCGCAGGCCTGGACCGCGCGATCGCCCGGGACGTGCGGCGGGTGCAGATCAGGCTGCACGGCATGCCGCCGTCGCGACAGGCGCGGTTGCTCGGCGAGGCCGCCACGCTGTGTGTCCGGCGCCAGGTGGACGTGCTATTCAACGGCGCGCCGGCGCTCGCCCGTGCGGCCGGGGTGGGCGTGCACCTGTCGTCCTCGGCGCTGCGCGGGATGCGTGAACGCCCCGTGCCCCCGAGCGTACGCCTGGCCGCCTCCTGCCATTCGCTGGAGGAACTGCGGATGGCGGAGGCGCTGGGTTGCGATTTCGTCGTGCTGGGGCACGTCCACGCCACGCCCAGCCACCCGGGTGTCCCGGGGATCGGCTGGCCGGCATTCGAGGCGCTCCGCGAGCACACGGCCCTGCCGATCTATGCCATCGGCGGACTGGCGCCGGCCGATCTCGACGAGGCCCGCCGCCACGGCGCGCAGGGCATCGCGGCGATCCGGGGACTGTGGGGCGCCGCCGACGCGTGAGGGCGTGTGGCGCCGTGCTCGCGCGTATGTCGTGGCTGATCCGGGGCAATCCGGCGCGCACGTCGCGCTCGCCAGGAGGTTCGCCGGCAGCGGCGGGCACGCGCCGGCGCATCGAAGTCGGCCATCGTGGAGAACCCGACCACCCCGCGTCTGACCGGTCGCACGACGCGCGCTCGGGGGCTGGTGACGGGTCCGCCTCACCGCGTGGCAGCATTCCACCCGCGAGGCGCTCGCCCTCCGGGCGGAGCGACGTTCCCACACGCCCCGAACCCACCGCCGAGGCGCCTCGGTCACTCCCTTAGCGGGGGGCGCATCGACGCGTATGTCCTGTCGGGAAACGGCCTGCATGGACGTGCCACGCGCCGCGCGTTCCGCCGGATGGCCGGGCATGGCAGACGCGCAGGCCTCCGGCCGACCTGTCGCCGCGACCCGCTTGCTAAGGCTGTAGGGCCATCCCGGCTGCCAGCGCCCGATACCGCTGGTCGAGCGCCGCGACGCGCGCGTCGAGCGCCGCCAAGGTGGCGTCATTGGGCAATACGTCGTCGGCGATTGCCAGCCGCGCGTCGCGGCTCGCCTGGGCCGAGATCATCCGGGTCGCCAGCGTGTGGTCGATCCCGTCCCGCGCCAGCAGGCGGTCCATCTGCAGCGCGACCGGCACGTCGATTACAAGCACGCGGTGCAGCCAGGGGTAGGCCGCGCGGCCCCCCTCCGCGAGCAGCGGAATCGCGGCGATCGCATACGGGCTCCCGGCCGCCTCGCAGGCCGAACGCAAGGCCTCGCGCACCCTCGGGTGGATGATCGCCTCGAGCTGTGTCCGCGCTTCGGGGTCGGCGAAGATCCGCTCGCGCATCGCGCGGCGGTCCAGACCGCCATCGGCGGCGAGGGCGCCCGCGCCGAAACGGGCCACCACCGCCTCCAGCCCCGCGCTGCCAACAGCCACCGCCTCGCGCGCCGCCAGGTCGGCATCGGCCACCACGATGCCGTGGGCTTCGAACGCCCTCGTCGCTGCGGTCTTGCCCGAGGCGATGCCGCCGGTGAGGCCGATGATCAGGCGGCTCATCCCACGCGACCGGCTTATTGCAGCCCGGTCAGGCGCAGATAGCGCCCCATGATGTCGTCGCCCCACATGAAGGTCACCCAGCCGGCAATGGCGAGGTAGGGGCCGAAAGGGATCGGCGTGGCGCGGTCCCGGCCCTGCACGGCCAGCATGATCGAGCCGATGACGGCGCCCGCCACGGCCGAGAGCAGGATGATCGGCAACAGGCCGACCAGTCCGCACCAGGCGCCCAGTGCGGCCAGCAGCTTGAAGTCCCCGTGGCCCATGCCTTCCTTGCCGGTGGCCTGCTTGAACAGCCACCACACCGACCAGAGGCTCACATACCCGACGATCGCGCCGAGCAGGGCCGGCTTGGCGGGCATGTAGAGGTTGTCGAGGCTGGCGATCAGGCCGAGCCACATCAGCGGCAAGGTCAGGGAATCGGGCAGCAGCTGGGTGCGGATGTCGATGCCCGAGAGCGCGATCAGGAAGCTGGTCAGCACCAGCGCACCGAAGCCCTGCCAGCCGAAGCCGAAGCGCCACACGCAGGCGACGAACAGCAGCATCGTCAGCAGCTCGACGGCCGGATACTGCAGCGAGATCCGCTTCCCGCTGTGACGCGAGCGTCCGCGCAGCATCACGTAGCTCAGGACGGGAATGTTCTCCCACCACGCCAGCGGCGTGCCGGTCTCCGGATCGTGCGAACGCTCGACCACGATCCCCGGGGGCGGCGGGTCGTACAGCTCGGGCTCGCCGAGGATCTCGCGCGAGTCGCGCTTCCACTGCCACTCCATGCGGCGCGGCAGGCGCAGGATCACCACGTTGAGGAAGCTGCCCACCAGCAGGCCGAGGCCGGCGGCGAGCGGGTAACCCAGGGCGGGGTTCTGGTCGAGAAACGCCATCTATACAGTCAAATGCAAGCCGCGGGCGTCAGACGACGGCCGCCAGCTTGAAGATCGGCAGGTACATGCCGATGACCATGCCGCCGACGAGACCACCGATAAATACCATGATCATCGGTTCAAGCAGGCTGCTCAAGGCATCGACGGCGTTGTTGACTTCTTCCTCGTAGAACTCGGCGACCTTCATCAGCATCGTATCGAGGGCACCCGCTTCTTCGCCGATCGCAGTCATCTGTACCACCATGTGCGGGAACAGGTTGACCTGCTTCATCGCCATGTTGACCTGGTAGCCCACCGATACGTCGTCGCGCATGCGCAGCACGGCTTTCTCGTAGACGGTGTTGCCGGTGGCGCCGGCCACCGTGTCCAGCGCTTCGACCAGCGGCACACCGGCGCGGAAAGTTGTTGCCAACGTGCGCGCGAAGCGGGCGATCGAGGCGTTGTGCAGCAGCGGGCCGATGACCGGGATCTTCAGCATCATCCGATCGATCGCGTGCTGCATCGGCACCGAGCGCTTATAAGTGAAGATAAAGGCGAACGCCCCGCCCGCGGCGAGGCCAAGCACCACCCACCAGTAGCTGACCATAAATTCACTTGCCGCCACGATCATCTGGGTGAACGCGGGAAGATCAGCGCCAAAGTCAGCAAACACCGCCTCGAACTGCGGCACCACGAATATCAACAGAATCGCACTGACGATAATTGCCACCGCGATGACCGCCGCCGGGTAGAACAGGGCCTTCTTGATCTTGCCCTTGAGCTTCTCGGTGTTTTCTTTATATGTGGCGATGGTGTCGAGCACTGTCTCAAGGACACCGGCGGATTCACCGGCTCGCACCAGATTCTGGAACAGCTCGTCGAACTGCACCGGATGCTTGGCCAGTGCCTCGCTGATCGAAGAGCCGCCTTCGATATCGAGGCGCATGCTGTTGACCATGTCGGCCATGCGCGGGTTCTTGTTGCCCGACCCAATGATCTCAAGGGCCTGCACGACCGGCACTCCTGATTTGATCATCGTCGCCAGCTGGCGGCTGAATACCGCGATGTCCTTGGCCGAAATCGTCTTGCCGGTCTTGCCGAACAGGGGCTTGCCCTTGGCCTTGACCACGCTGGGCTGGATACCCATTCGTCGCAACTCGGCGCGCAGCAGATTGGCGTTTTTCGCCTGCTGCTCGCCCTTCATCTTGGTGCCACGCTTGTCGGTGCCCTCCCAGACGAACGTGTCCAAGGTCACGCCTGCGCGGACGGGAGCGGCGGCGGCGGGCTTGCGGGCAACGGTTTTCCGTGCGGCAGTACGTGAAATCGACATGCGGGCCTTCCCCAAGGAACCGGCTTTCCCCAGCCGGGCAGATGCCCGCATGGTAGCGGGTTACGCGCAAAAGTGGGCCCCTGCGCCGTGACGGGCGGCCGCTTTCCGACGTCGGGCACCCTTCAGAGAGGCAAAGAGCTCCTCCCGGGTCGTCGAATCGCTGCACCGCGGCCGGGCCCGGTGTTCTCCGGACGCGGCTGGATCTTCCCCGGTCAGCCTGCGCGCCGACACGCTGCGCTGGATCAGCAGACACTCAATCCTTTGTGACCCGGTTGATCTCCGCCAGGCTGGTCAGTCCCTGGCGAGCCTTCTCGAGCGCGGACTGTCTGAGGTCGCGGACCCCCGACTTTTGCGCCACTTCAGCAATCTGCATCGCATTGCCGCCCTGCAGGATGATCTCCTGGATCGACTCGGACATCGGCATCACCTGGTACACGCCCACGCGGCCCTTGTAGCCGTTGGTGCATTCGTCGCAGCCCACGGCCTCGTACAGCTCGATACCGGCGCGGACCTGGTCTTCGGTGAAGCCCTCGCTCAGCAAGGTGTGCTCCGGCAGATCGGCGCGCTTCTTGCACTTGGGGCAGAGTCGACGCGCCAGGCGCTGCGCAATCACCAGGGTCACGGACGAGGTGATGTTGTAGGGCGCGATGCCCATGTTCATCAGGCGTGAGATGGTCTGCGGCGCGTCGTTGGTGTGCAGGGTCGAGAGCACCATGTGGCCGGTCTGCGCCGCCTTGATCGCGATCTCGGCCGTCTCCAGATCGCGGATTTCGCCGACCATGATGATGTCCGGGTCCTGGCGCAGGAACGAGCGCAGCGCCGCGGCGAAGGTCATGCCGCGCTTGTTGTTCTGCTGCACCTGGTTCACGCCTGGAAGGCGGATTTCCACCGGATCCTCGGCCGTCGAGATGTTGCGCGTCTCGTCGTTGAGAATGCCGAGCGCGGTATACAGCGACACCGTCTTGCCCGAGCCGGTCGGGCCGGTCACCAGGACCATGCCGTAGGGCTTGTGGATGGCCTCGAGGAACAAGGCCTGCTGGTCGGGCTCGTAGCCCAGCTTGTCAATGCCGAGCTTGGCCGCGCTGGCGTCGAGGATACGCAGCACCACCTTCTCCCCGAACAGCGTGGGCAGGGTGCTCACGCGGAAGTCGATCTGTTTGGTCTTCGACAGGTTCAGCTTGATTCGACCGTCCTGCGGCACCCGCTTCTCGGCGATGTCGAGCTGCGCCATGACCTTGAGGCGCGCGGTGATGCGCTGGTTGAGCTTGACCGGCATCTTCGCCGACTGCTTGAGGATGCCGTCGATGCGCAGACGCACCCGGTAGTCGGTCTCATAAGGCTCGAAATGGATGTCGGAGGCGCCGCGCTTGATGGCGTCCACCAGCACCTTGTTGACGAATTTCACGATCGGCGTGTCGTCCTTGCCGTCGGCGACGTTCTCGATCTTGCTGCCGTCGTCATCGCCGCCGACATCCAGGCCCTCCAGACCCTCCGAGTCGTCCAATGCGTCACCCAGGCTGTCGGAGGCCTGGAGCCACACCTCGAGCGTCCTGCGGATGCTGTCCTCGTCGACCAGGATGGGCTCGACGGTGAGGTTGGTGTGGAACTTGATCTCGTCCAGCGCATGCGCGTTGGTGGGGTCCGCGGTACCCACGAAGAGTCGACTGCCCCGCTTGAACAGCGGCAGCACCCCGTGCTTGCCCAGCAGTTCCTCACTCACCAGCTTGACCGCGCTCAACTGCCCATCCATCGCGGCCGGATCGAAGACCGGCATGCCGAACTCGATGGAATTGGCCGCGGCCATCTGCGCGGCCGTCACCAGCTTCTGTTCGCGGAGATAGGCGGCGATCTGCTTACGGGCGGCGGTAGCCTTTTCCAGCGCCTCGCGCGCGGCTGCCTCATCCAGAGCGCCGTCCAGCACGAGGCGGCGGGCGATGCCGGTGATGCCGATCAGGTTCGAGGTGGCGACAGCGCTCATGGGGCGAATCCAGTGGGGCTGGGCGCACTTTACTGCATGAAAACCGCGGGGTGCAGGTCGGCGGCTTTGCGCCGGGGCGCCGCCGCGCTACGCTCCGTGCCGGGAAAGGGGAGCGCGATGCGGATTTCGGTGGTGATGCCGGCCAAAAACGAGGCCGAAGGATTGCGCAAGACCCTGCCGCGGCTCCGCGAGCTCCAGCCGGGCGCCGAGATTGTCGTGGTGGACGACGGCTCGATCGACGACACTGCCGCGGTTGCCGCGGAGTACGGGGCCCGCGTGGTCCAGGCACCATACTCGATGGGTAACGGCGCGGCGATCAAGCGTGGCGCCAGGGCGGCAGTCGGCGAGGTATTGGTCTTCATGGACGCCGATGGACAGCATGATCCGGCCAACATCGAAGCGCTGCTCGAACGCCTGCGGGCGGGCTATGACATGGCCGTGGGGGCCCGCGATGCCTCCGGACAGGCCAGCCGTAGCCGGGGCGCGGCGAACGGTTTCTACAACCGGCTTGCCAGCTGGATGACGGGGCACCGAATTGCTGACCTCACTTCGGGCTTCCGCGCCGTACGTGCCGACCGGTTTCGCGAGTTCCTTCACCTGCTGCCCAACGGCTTCTCCTATCCCACGACTTGCACGATGGCGTTCTTCCGCAGTGCCTACCCCGTGGCCTATGTGCCGATTCCGGTGGCGCAGCGGATCGGCAAGAGTCACATCCGGCCGATGCGGGACGGCATCCGATTTCTGCTGATCATCTTCAAGATCGCGACGCTGTACTCGCCATTGAAATTGTTTCTACCGGTGGCGTTTGCGTTCTTCGGCATCGGCTTGACTTATTACGGATGGACCTTCGCGTCCGCCGGTCGCTTCACCAACATGAGCACCCTGCTGTTTAGCGCCTCGGTGATTATCTTCTTGATCGGATTAATTTCCGAACAGATCACCAATCTGACTTATCGCCGTGACGGCTGACGGCATGAAAGAGATCAGAGACCTGAAGGATCTGGCCGTGAACGGAGCTCCGCCGGCCTTCATTGAACCGCTCCACGTCGGTCGCCCCAACATAGGAGACCGCGAAGAATTCCTGCGGCGAGTCGAGGCCATCCTTGACAATCAGTGGCTGACCAATAATGGCCCCATGGTGCAGGAATTCGAGCGGCGCATCGCTGGGTACCTCGGTGTCAAGCACTGCATCGCCATGTGTAACGGCACGATCGCGCTGGAGATCGCCATCCGGGCGCTGGGGCTGGAGGGCGAGGTCATCGTGCCGTCCTGGACCTTCGTGGCCACCGCGCACGCGCTTTACTGGCAGGGAATCACCCCGATATTCGCCGACATCGACCCGGCCACCCACAACCTTGATCCCGCCGCAGTCCGCCGGATGATCACCCCGCGCACCAGCGGGATCATCGGCGTGCACCTGTGGGGACGGGCGGCCCCGGTGGACGAACTGCAAGCCATTGCCGACGAGCATGGACTCAAGCTGATGTTCGACGCGGCCCATGCGTTTGGCAGCACCTACAGGAGGCGGAGCATCGGCAGCTTTGGCGCGTGCGAGGTCTTCAGTTTCCATGCCACCAAAGCCTTCAACACGATGGAAGGTGGCGCCGTCACGACCAACGACGACGAATTGGCGGAAGCCATGCGGCTGATGCGCAACTTCGGCTTCAAGGGGTATGACAACGTCATCCACCCGGGCACCAACGGGAAGATGATCGAGGTCTGTGCTGCAATGGGGCTGGCCAACCTGGACGCGCTGGACGCCGTGCTCGACGCCAACCATCGCAATCATCAGGAATACCGCCGCGCGCTCGCCGAGATCCCCGGCATAACCTTGCTCGAGTATGACCCTGCAGAGCGCAACAGCCACCACTACGTGGTGCTGGAGATTGATGAGGCGTTCCCAGTCGGCCGCGACCTGATCATCGCCGCCCTGCACGCGGAGAACATTCTTGCCCGCAAATACTTCTGGCCCGGCTGCCACGGGATGCAGCCCTACCGCGGCCTGTTCCCGCATGCGGGACTGCTGCTCCCCAACACCATCGCGGCGGCGGAGCGGGTTATCGTCCTGCCTGCCGGGGCGGCGGTGAGCGCCGCGGAAGTGCAGGCGGCTTGCGACGTGGTGCGAGTTCTCGCCCTGCCGCCATGAGGTGCCTAGTAACCGCCATCGGCTCTATGTCAGCGGAGGCCGTCATCGTGGCGGTCAGCCGGCATCCGGGCGCGACAGTCGTAGGCTGTAACATTCACCCACCTGAATGGAGCGCCGCGGCGCGGCTCGTCGACCGGTTCCATCAGGTGCCCTCGGCAAGGGACACGCCTGCGTACATCTCCCGGCTGCTTGAAATCTGCGCCAGCGAGCAAATCAGCCACATCATCGCGCTGACCGATCCCGAGGTGGATGCATTGTCGGGGGAGAGGCGACGCTTCGAAGACCAGAACGTAAGGCTATGCATTCCCTCCACACCCGCGATACGGCTCGCCCGGGACAAGCTGGCCCTCTACCGGTGTTTCTCCGGTCACCCGCGCATCCATCCGATTCCGACTGCCGAGCTTGGGTGGGAACTGCCGCCTGGATTCCCGTACCCTCTGCTTGCCAAGCCCCGGCACGGTAGGAGCAGAGAGGGGCATATCGTCATCCCCGACGCATCCGCCCTCGCTTTCTGGCGTTCGCGCCTGGGGCGGGACGCTTACGTACTCCAGCCTCTGCTGCAGGGCGAGGTGTTCGTCTCCGACGTGGTGCGCGAGCTGGACGACAGTCTGTCGATCGCCATGACCCGAAGGGAGCTGCTGCGCACTCCTAACGGAGCCGGCATGACCGTGAAAATGGAACCCGGCCATGAGTGTGATGCGCTCGCCCGAGAGGCGGCGGGGACCATCGGCCTCCACGGATGCGTCAACCTCGAGTTCCTCGTCGTCGATGGTGCCCCGCTGTTGATGGACGTGAACCCGCGCTTCTCAGCGGGCGTTGCATTCAGCCTGATGGCAGGTTACGACATGGTCGCCAATCACCTGCGCTGTTTCGGCGCCGGGGGAACGATAGACCCGGTCATCCGTGCGCCGGACGCTGTTTACGTCCGCGGAATGGTCGAGTACCCATCAGGAACAAGTCATGCAACTCCGTAACCTAGGTCCGTCATCCAGCAGCGACGGTTGGGATCGTAAGTGGGCAGACATTTTCGACCACTACCAGAACGACCTGAGACACGCGTATTACATCCACGCAATGCTCGAACGCGACGAGCGCCATGTCCTGGAGATTGCTGCCGGCAGCTTCCGCGACATGGCCGAACTGCGCAGACGCGGAATTGATTGCGAGGGAATGGATTTCTCGAAGGAAGCCGTGACAAGAGCCAAGCAACACTTCCCCGATTTCTCTTCGGCCATCCACCATGCAAGCGCTTTTGCCCTGCCGTTCGCCGATAATGCTTTCGACGGCAGTTACCACAATGGGTTCTGGGTGCTTTTTTCTGACGCCCAGATCAAAGAGCTCGCATCGGAGCAGGCGCGCGTCTCGCGGGCCCGCATGATCGCCACGGTTCACAACGCGCACAACAAACAGTTCGTGGACTACTTCGAGCGGAAAAAAGCCAGCGACCCCCTGTATGACATCCGATTCTTCGAGATGGAGCAAATGGTGGAACTGATGCGGGCTGCCTGCAGCGAAGTCGCGATCATCCCCGTCGGCAAGGGCAAGCAGCACCACGAAGACATTCTCATCAAGAACGGCGTGACGGATCCAGCAGTACTACGGACTTGCCTGCGCGAAAGCGGGTTGGCGCACCTTGAAACCAGCGAACGCTTGCTGTGCATTGGCACCGTCAAGAGCTAGCATCACGCCTGTGGCCTCGCTGACCGACCGAGCCATCCACGCCACTTGGTGGAGCGCCTTGGAGATATCCGGGCGCTACGGTATCCAGTTCGTGGTCGCGATCGCACTGGCGCGACTTCTCGACCCGGCCGATTTCGGCCTGATGGCGATGTTGCTGGTCTTCGTCACTCTGGCTGCCCTGCTGGTCGAAGGGGGGCTCGGCTCTGCCCTTGTGCAGAAACAACACCCGACGCGGGATGACGAGACTACGGTGTTCCTGGCCAGCTTGGGCGTGAGCGTACTGCTGGTAGCGGTGCTGTGGCTCGTCGCCCCAGCCATAGCACGCTTCTATTCACGGCCTCAATTAGTTGGCCTGATGCACCTGCTGGTGCTGGTACTTCCACTCGGCGCCATGGCTGCAGTACCCAATGCACTGTTGTCGCTGAGGCTGGACTTCCGCCCTCGTGCAGGCGCGGAGCTGGTCGCTTCGCTCGTTTCAGGTTCGGTGGCGTTGTGGCTCGCGTGGCGGGGATTTGGAGTGTGGAGTCTGGTATGGCAGGCGGTGATTGGAGCCTGCATGCGCACGGCGATGTTATGGCCCCTGTCCCGCTGGCGCCCCTCAGGGCGCTTCGACCCCGTGGCGTTCCGTCGCCTGTTTCGGTTCGGCGGATTCCTGCTTTTAGCCAACACACTCAACACAGTATCGGTCCGCCTGCAATCGCTATTGATCGGCCGTGTGTTCGATGCCCGGGCCCTCGGCTTCTACGCTATGGCGCAGGAGACGCAGCAAGCCCCGGCGCAGTTCATGAGCAGCCTGCTCAACCGGGTAGGACTACCGGTGTTCTCCACCATCGCAGACCAGCCCGACAAGCTGCGCGGCGGCCTCCGCCTGTCGCTGCGGGTCGCCATCTTCGTCTTCGTACCCGCCATGACTGGAATCGCCGTTTGCGCCCATCCTCTCGTCACAACCTTGTATGGCGAAAGATGGACGCCGGCGGCCCCGCTGCTGAGCGTGCTAGCGATGGCATCGATGTTCTGGCCCATGCACGTACTGAATCTGGCAGCCCTCGGGGCGCGTGGCAGGTCGGACTTGGTCTTCAGGCTGGAGGTGGTTAAATGCGCGATCTCTGTTCCGCTGGTTGTGGCAGCCAGTTTCCACAGCGTGCAGGCCGTGGCGTGGGCAGTACTGCTATCGAACGTCGCCTGCCTCGTTGCCAATACCTATTACTCACGAAGATTGCTCGGGTACGGACTCCTGGCACAGTTGTCCGATCAGAAGGCTACCTTCCTGCTCACTTTGCTCTCCAGCGCATCCGCCCTGCTTGCCATGCAACTGCCGGCACACCCGGCACTCGCGCTGGCAGGCGCTATTGCGACGGGAATTCTCACGTTCGCGACCTTCGCCATCCTCATGAACGTTGCGGCATGGCGCGACCTGGTGGCGCTGCTGAGGAAACTTAGGCCTGACAGGAAAAGCGACGCGGGAAGAGCTTCGGTATGAGCCTCCCTGCCGTGACCGTCTGTGTGGTGACCTACAATCAGCGCAACTTTATCGAGACCTGCCTACGCAGCATTCTGGATCAGAAAGCAGGCGCCAAACTTTCCGTGTTGGTCGGCGATGATGGTTCGACTGACGGCACCAGCGAGATTATTGAAGCCCTGGCAGCGCAGTACGGCAAGCGTCTACGCCATTTCCGCCGCGAACCTAATATGGGCGCCAAGCAGAACATGTGTGACCTGCTTCTTCGCGCCGAAGGAGAATTCATTGCACGGGTCGACGGCGACGATTACTGGCTTCCTGGCAAGCTCGGCCGACAGCTCGACTACTTGGCGAAGCACCCGGCATGCAGCGCGGTATACGCCAATGCCGTCACGGTCGACGAAGCTGGGACCCGCTTGGGGCTGTTCAACGATCTTGGCGACGTGCGCATTACACTACCTGCACTATTGCGACGCGGCAATGCGCTGAACAATAGCTCAGTTCTGTTCCGCGCAACCAACTTGCCACTTTGGGCGAACAACGCGGACCAACTGGATTACGAGGTTCACCTGTCACAAGCCCTAAGGGGATGGCTCGGCCACATCGGCGAACCCCTGGCTGCGTACCGCGTCGCTACCCGTGGCTCGATGGTGGCTTCGTCTAACGAACGGGTACGCGAGCTCTACTGGCAAGCGATCCAGAGCGTGCCGCGCAATGCGGTAAGCGATGACGACTATGCGCGCGGTCTCGCCGACTTCTTACGCCGGGTATTCTTCCGCTCCCTGGCAACACGCGATCCGGGGCTGCTGCGCACGTGGGCGGCACGAGTCTACGCTGCGTCTCCGTACGGTGCGGCATGGACCACCGTTCTGGTCGCCGCGAACATCCTGCGCATTTGCGGCAAAATGCTGGCTGCGCGTGTATCCCTCTCTGGCCAAGAAAAGAACGTCCTATACCGTCACTGAGAGATGCGCGAATGGCATTGCAGCTCACCAAGGTCCTTCCCTATGCCATCTCCGGTTGGATTCCCGGCGGACGGCGCCATTGCGTTCTATGCGGCCGCCGGGTCTGGCGCTTCATGCCCTACCGAAACGGCTCCCGCAGCGTTGCTCCGCTGATGCACGCACTCGAAGTCGTCGGCAGCGACGTGGACAACTTCGAATGCCCGCGCTGCGGTGCACATGATCGTGAACGCCATTTACTGTTGTACCTGCGCGCCAGTGGAATGCTGAAGTGGATGAAGGACAGGTCCATTCTGCACTTCGCCCCCGAAAAGCGCCTGCCGCGCTGGATCCAGGCCGCCGGACCGGCTGATTACACGGCCTGTGACCTCTGTCCGCTGTCGCCGCATGTTCGCCGAGTGGACATGCTGGATATGGACATCGCATCTGCTTCGGTCGACATGGTCATCGCCAACCACGTACTTGAGCATGTCGACGATGTGGATCGGGCCTCGAGCGAGATATTCCGCGTCCTTAAACCAGGTGGCTATTCGATCCTGCAGACGCCCTACAGCGCGAAGCTCCAACACACCTGGTCCGACGAAGGCATCGACACTCCGCAGGCGCGGCTCCAGGCGTATGGCCAGGAAGACCATGTCCGGCTGTTCGGGCGGGACGTTTTCGAGCGTATCGAAGCCGCCGGCTTCGAATCACGCGTCCGCCAGCATGACGACCTGCTGGGCGACACGGACCCGTCTCTTGCAGGCGTCAATCGGGCCGAACCGTTTTTCCTGTACCGCAAGCCGGCCTGAGCATCAACGGACCTCGGGAACGCCGTGTCGCCAGATCAACGAGAGCTTGCGCGGCAACCACTTGAAGGCACTCCACCACTCGCGAGGCGTTGTACAGGTGGCGCTCTGCACGCGCCGCCGGAGCGCGCTCCAACGATCTAACGAACCCAGCACGGTGTGCGGCACCGGACGATACACCTCGCGCCACAACCGCGCGTCCCGCCGTAGCAGCGAGATCAGCGCGCCTTCGGCGCAGAGTAGGGACAGGTGCAGTATCAGCAGAGGCCAGGCCGGCCAACCGGGCGTACAGATCAACAACGCCAAGGTCTTATTGCGTTCACTCAGTGCCCGGCGCCTGTACGTGCTGCGCAAGCCACCGTCGACCCGGTTTCCGCCGAAGCTCGCCCCCTGTCTATGGCGGTAGCGGCTGCCATCGATGCAGCGCACTGGCACCTCACGCAAACGCGCCAGCCCACACAGGAACAGGTCTTCTCCGATCGACTCCATCCATTCGGGAAAGCCGTCAAGCTCCAGCCAGAGTCGGCGCTCTACCCAAAGGCATGCCCCGATCACGTAGCCGACATCCTGGCGCGCCGGATCAAGATTGGGAACAGGATTGTAGAACGGGTCCAACAGACACCCGCGGTCCACCAGGGCACCGCTGTCCCAGTCGTACTGCGGAAGCGAAAGGATGCAGGGCCCGGCAATCCTCCGCTGCTCTGCAAGCAAGGCTGACAACGCGCATGGTGCCAGCGCCGCATCGTTATTGAGCAGCAGGACGTAGTCGCCGATGGCGGCATCCACCATTCGGTTGTTGGAGGCACAGAAGCCGACATTGCTGGGGGAGGCGATCACCCTCGCCTGGGGATATCGGGTCTGAAGCAGGTCAAGCGAGGCGTCGCTGGACGCATCGTCGTGGACAATGATTTCCACGCGCGCTAAGACGTCCTGGTCGAGGACTGAATCGATGCAGTCCGATAGCAGTTTCTCCCCGTTGTAATTCGCAATGCAGACCGAGATCAGTGGGCTCGTTTCACCCATACACGCCTCGATACCAATGCCATGCAGCGGACAATCCGTCATCAAGACTCACGCGCGGCTCCCAGCCGAACCGTCGCCTGGCCAAGCTGTTGTCAGGTACCACGCGTTTCATGTCGACCGACCGCTCAGGTAGAAACTCCTTGCGAATCATCTGGCCGGTGGCGCGCTCGACGTGTGACAACATCTTGAGCAAAGAGGTCCCGGTTCCACTGGACGCATTTATCAGTTCTGTCCTGCCGGCACCCGGACTCGCACGCAACACGTCGCAGCACAGGTTGACGAGGTCGTCAACATAGAGATAGTCCCGGACGCTTTCTCCATCGCCCCATATCTGCAGCGGGCTGTTGGATCGAATGCACTCGAACGCGGCAGGAACCACACCAAAGCCGGGGCGGGGATGTTGACCGGGGCCGTAGACGTTCGATGGTCGCAATATGGTGGCGGACCCCCCGTATTGCGTGGACCAGGCCTGAATGAAGTGCTCGGCAGCCGCCTTGCCCGCGCCGTGATAGGAGCGTGGCCGGAGGGGCGTCGTTTCCTCCACGAGGCCGAGTCGCTCCTCATACAAAGCGCCGCCCGAAGACAAGTACAGCAGGCTTTTTGATGGAAACTCCTGCAGTGCTTCAATCAGTGCCAATGTCGACCGAAGGTTGCCATCCAACTGTGGATGGGCGGCGCTGCTTGAAGGGGTGGTCAGCGATGCGGCGTGCACGATGGCGTTGCATCTTCCGAGCCACGGAGCGAAGTGCTCCCATTCGCTGAAAGGCGAAACGATGTTCTCGACTCCAGCCCGGACGAACGGTGTTGGCTGCCGGGTGGCGGCCAGCACCCGAAAACCGCTGGATGCCAATGAATCACACAAGGCCCGGCCAATGAAGCCGCCTGCACCCAGCACGAAGATCTGGTCAGTCACGTGGCGGCAGCTCCAGGAGTTCGCGATAAAGCGCAAGATACCGCGCTGCGCAATCGTTCCATGTGCCGATGGTGCTACGTGCCCAGTTACGTGCCGCCTCGCCAATAACAGTGTTGGAGTCTGCATTCTCCAGCCTGAGGAGGCCGTCGCGGAAATGCCCTGGACTGTTGCAGAGCCAAGCGGTCTCGTCGTGCCGCAGAAAGCTGGCATGCGCGTCGATGTCTGACGCAATGATCGGCAAGCCCGCCGCCATGGCTTCCAGCATCACCTGCGGGCGACCCTCTGCGTGGCGGCTGAGAGTGATTAGGCCGGTCGCACTGGGAAACCAGTGCTCGCACAGCTGTGCCGGCGTCGCAGGACCGTGGTAGTGGACCCATTCGGGAATATCAACGGCTTCCTGCATCGGCCCAATGAGGTCGAGATGCCTCCGGTCATCCTCGAAGTACGGCGCAGCCCAGGCGAAGAGATCGCCCAGCTTTCCGCTCGTCAGACGCGTGACTGCCAGCCAGCGGTGCGGGGTCTGCAACGGTGCGCGGGTCAAGTCGTACCAAATGGCGTCAATGCCGAAGGGCACTTCACGGATATCGATATCCCCGCCGAGCGCACCGCGCAGCGGGGTCACCATCCAGCCTGCATTAGGGCATACGATCGCCGGGCGGCGTTTCAACAGGCGCCTGACTGCCCAACGTATGGGCGCATAACGGAGAAGTGCGAGATCGCTGCCAAGCGCGGTCACCACGAGTGGCTTGCGATCATCGGGAAGCGCCAGCGCGTTCTGTAGCCAGTTCACATGGCGGAGGTCGATATCCGCGTTCCCGAGGTAGCTCCGTCTCAATCGTCGCAGCAGTCCGGCCGCGACCAGGCCGGCGTAGAGGGGGCGGGTGCGCAGCAGATGCGCAATTCCCCCTTCGCGCATCAATCTTGACAGCCAGTTGGCATCGTCGCTTTGAAGCACGTGTTCTACGCCCGGCCCGGTGTCACCCGGCGGGGCCCAGATGCGGAGCTGTATCGCGGCCTGGCGGCCCAGTGCATTGGCCAACTCCCGCATGAAAACAGCCCGCCAATCATCGGCATCAGACGGAAAAGAGCTGGCCACCATCAGTACGTCCAGCGGATCCGGCGCAGCCTCAGACATCATGATAGTTCGCTATTCCGTGTGATGCAGCCGTCTGACTCCACTACGTGGCGCAGTATTCGGCGCGCAGTAGCGTTATCCGCTGAAGCCGTGGCAGATACTAGCGACGTTCCGGTGGCTCTTGGGAGGACCGGGGTCGAGCGGGCAGTGTTGCGCAGTTGTCGTATCCGCGCTCGATTTTCAAGAGGTCCTCTGCATAGGTTCCGTGCTGATTTGCAAGGCGTACCGTCGCGACCAGCCGTTCCCATTCGTCTTCATACTGGGGCAGGCATACGATCATCCGCGCGAGATTCGCCTTGAACTGCGCATCGGTCGGTGCGAGCGCGATAGCCTCACGCATCATCGCGATACCGAGGTCAGGATCCTGCAGCACGGTATAGGCGAAGGTCGCGTACATCGAATGCAAGCGGGCGGAATCGGGATTGCGTTCGAGTGCGACGATGAATGTCTCGAACAGCGCCTGCGCGTCAAGTGGGCATTGTTCCAGCTGCCGGCAGTTGGCCAGTTGCCACAGTGCACCTTCGGACTCGGCGGTCAGCACATGCTCGGCAAACTTCCGCTGCAGGCGTGGCCAGATGTCATCGGCAAGTGGAGTGCCGTCGCGGGCATGCATGATGATCAGTGCCTGCTCGGGCAACGGTGAGCGCGCGCCGAGCCGCGCGGCATGCAGGAATTCCTGCTTGGCGAGGCTCCAGCTGGGGGAGTTGATGTCATCGCGGCTCTGCTCGAACAGGCCGCGGCCCAGGGCGTAGGACGCGCGGGGCGAGTCGATGTTGCGGCTGGCCAGAGCGGTTGCCAGACGCATGGGTTCGGCCCAGGTCTTCACTTGGAGCGTGGTCAGCACGATCGTGGCGAACACGACCACCACCACGATGGTGATACGGGCATCAAGATGCACGCGTCGCATTACGCGCGCGCCGGCATCGGCCACGATCAGCAGCACGCCCATGAGCGCCAGATAGTTGCGGTGCTCGAACGCGATCTCCAGAGGGACGACATTGCTGGTCAGCAGATGCCCCACGAAGAACCATGCGACGCCTAGCGACGCCAGCGGGTAGCGTGTCCTGTAGACCAGGGCGAGGGCGGCGAGGGCGACGAGGATGGTCCACGCGGCCAGCGTCCAGGCGGGTGCCAGCAGTCCCCGAGAGAGCGGGAAGTTGTCGTAGTAAAACACCAGCCGATCGGGTATCGGCAGCAGGATCTGACTAAGGTAATGCACCAGCACGGGGCCCTGTGTGAGCAGGCGCTGCTGGAGATCGAATTCACGGAACGCGTAGCGTCCGGGCGCAGCGAAATGAGGTACCACCACGAACGCGAACGCCAGGCAGCCTGTGATCGCCGCGGCAGTGAACAGCAGTTTGAGCCAGCGCGACATTCGTGCCGGTCCGGCGAACCGCAGCACGCAGACTTCGATCGCCGCGATGAAGATGGGGGCCAGGATTGCCGATTCCTTAAACCCCAGTCCGACCAGTGTGGCCAGCGTGGCGCCGGTGAACCAGGTCCAGCTTCGCTGCCCGCTGATCTGTCGCCGTCGGCCCTGCAGGTACGCCAGGCAAGCCAGCAGGATGCCGGTCGTGGCGCCGATCTCCATGCGCTGCACGATGTACAGCACTGTGGATACCTGAAGCGGATGGATCGACCAGACGGCTGCAACGGCAGCCGCAAACAGCGCGTCGCGGGTAACTGTCGCGCCCTTGCGGTCAGGGATGAGCTCCACCAGCGTGCGCACCAGCAGAAAGACGAGCACCGTGTTGAGCGCGTGCAAGGCCACGTTCGTCAGCTTGAGTGCCGCCGGATCGGGGCCCGCACGCAGGTGGTCCAGCGCGAACGACAGCAGTGCAAGTGGTCGGCCGCCAAGGCCTGAAAACCCGTTTCCGGTGGCTTCGCGCACGCCGCCCAACGTCAACGACGTCAGGCGCCAGTGCGGGTCGTTGACGAGATTTGGGTAATCGTCGAACACGAACCCGCCGCTCAGTCCCTGCACGAAGACTGCGAACGCCAGTAGGAGCAAGAATGTGGCCGCGCCCCACACCAGGGCACGGCCTGACACGGTCAACCCAGATCGCGGCATCGCAGAGCGTCAGTCAGCGACAGGAACTGGGGCGATAGCGCGGATCCACGCTTCCTTCGCAGTCCCAGTAGACGGTGGAATCGGACGTGCGCGGTACCAGTACCAGATCGGCGTTGCGGATCTTCGCACTAGTTGCCGTGCGGTTGTACGCCACAGTGATGCGACCGTCGTTCCCGACAGACGTGGAGGACACATATCGTCCCGTAATCGACTGCGCGGCGGCCAGTTCCATTGCTGCGTGACTGTCGGGCCACTCGCCGTTGTGGGCGTGATATTCGGTGACGGCGATCTTGGCGCCACCGGCGACTACAAGGCCTTCCGCGACCTGGCTGCGGGCCACATAGTCCTGGTAGGCCGGGAGCGCGATGGCGGACAGAATGGCGATGATCGCGACCACGATCATCAGTTCAATCAATGTGAATCCCTTCGAACGCATGATCAGTCCCCCTGTAATGGCCGCATCGCGGGTCCCGCGAGGCAATGGCCGGACCTTGGAACGAACGAGGGCCGCACATGGCGGCCCTCGTTCACGAAACTACTGCTGATTAACGGCAGGAGCTCGGGCGGTACTTGTTGTCGATCGAACCGGCGCAGGCCCAGGCCACGCTGCCGCCGCGGTCGCTCGGGGTCAGCGTCAGATCGTTATTGCGGATCTTGGTGCTGGTCGCACTCTGGTTGTATGCAACCGTGATGACGCCGTTGGCGCCGACGGTGGTGCTGGACACGTACTTGCCGCTGATCGAGTTGGCGGTTGCGAGCCCGGCGGCCGTGTTGTTCGCCGGCCACGCCGCAAAGTTCGCGTAGTACTCGGCAATCGCGGTCTTCGCTCCGGCCGACAGGCTCATGCCTTCCGACACCTGCGAGCGAGCCACGTAGTCCTGGTAGGCCGGCAGCGCGATGGCGGCCAGGATGGCGATGATCGCAACGACGATCATCAGTTCGATCAGAGTGAAGCCCTTCTGCAGCATTTTCATGATGTATCCCCTAGGAGTGGAGTGTCACGTGCCTGTGGCCGGCTGGTTGCCGATCCTTGGGCAGCCGTGCGCATGCACGTGCCATCTGGTAGCAGCATGTTGCATGCCAACTGTTTTGACTCGGTAAATCTGCTTCAGGTCCCATTTTGGTCTTCGGATTGGCGAAGGTGGTGACGCATAACGTCACTCCGGGCATGGGCTGTGACCAACGGCGTCAGTCGGTGCTTCACCGGGAGCTGCCAAACGCTGGTGGAGTCCTGCCTGCTGCGCTGTCGAATGTGCGACGCGCGTCGCGCATGTCCACAACTCGCGGGCGTCCTGTTCGCGCCCCAGCGCCTTCAGCAGATCACCTGCACGAATCAGGTAGTCGGCCTGGCCAGGGCGCAGGTCGACTGCTCGCAGTTCGGCCACCAGCGCGTCTTCCACACGCCCCGTAGCCTCCAGCGCCAGGCTGAAATTGTGCCAGGCCTCGTGCCGGTCCGGCCGTTGCCCGATCGCGCGCTCCAGATGGGCGGCGGCGTCGGTCCAGCGCGTATCGCGAACTGCAAGGTAGCCCTGCACTTCGTCGATTCCGGCTGCTTCGGGGTGGGTAGCGGCCATCTGGTCGAGCAGGGCGCGCGCCTTGGCCTCCTGACCGGATTTGATGTAGCCCCACATCAATCGCTGGGTATCGCTGGGAAAGGGAGGAATGAGCAGCCGTGCCTGGACGAGGGTCCATGCACCCAGCACTAGAGGCAGGCCGCAGGCTGCGGCAAAGACGGACCATCGCCGGGCCGACGCAAGCCGCCAGGCCGCATCGAGCCAGATGCCGGTACCGAGGACGAATGGCCCGATCACATTGAAGCGGAACCGGTCTTCCGCAAAGAACACTGCCAGGGTCAGTGCGCCCATGGCCAATGGTGCCAGCACGATGAGGCTGCGGCGATCGCGGACCGCCAGCAGGGCGAGGCCCGGAATGCCCAGGGCGAACAACCAGCCGAACGGCAGTGGCAGGACGGCGAGCAGGGGCGAGACGATGCGCTCGTCGACGTAGTTCCGCGTGTTCGGTACTTCCGGATAGGCGCTGGCCTCCCGCAGCTTGCGAATGCCATTGCCGATCGATCGACCCGGGTGCGCCCGCAGGTACGCCATGGCCTCGGCCCTCCAATAGGCGTCGACCGCCTGGGGTGCGAGCGGGCGTTCGAGGCGCCGCTCGGCTTCCCTGCGGTAGCCGTCCCAGATCTCGCTGGGCGCGGTGTACCTCCCGACGAATTCCGGCACGCCGGCCCGGCCTTCTGGATTCCCGGCGTTGTAGATCTGGTGAAGCACGATGCCGCCGTTGTTGGGCATGGGCGACCATTTGTCGGAAATCGTGACGTTCCGAGCGACCAGCAGCAGAACGGGGATCAGGACGCCCGCAAGGATGCCCCCGCCCAAACGCGCCAGCTCGGGCGCGCGCGCGCCATCGCGCCATCGCAGCCATCCGATGCAAAACACGGCCAGCGGAACCATCAGCAGGAGATTGGCCCGCAGGGCGATGCCCAGCCCGCAGAACACGCCGAACATGATCGCGCTGCGTCCGCGTTGCCCGGCCGTCAGGCGCAGTGCGCCATACATCCACCAGATGACGAATGCCGCGACCCATGTCGCCTTGAGCAGCGCCATGCTGTAGGCGATCGCGGTGCCCGTCAGGCCGTAAACCACCAGTGCGAGCAGCCCGGCACGCGGGCGCCCGAGCAGGCACCCTAGACGGTAGAGCCCGAAGGCGGAGAGGCAGTCAACGCCGATCTGCAACAGATAGAGAGGGAAGGCTCCCATACCCAGCTTCAGGCTGGCGCCGAGCAGATAGCCGTACAGCGGGTCCATGAACGCGAATTCCGCGGTCAGCCCGCCGCTGCCTTGGGCGACGTCCTGCGCGAAGCGCCAATAGAAATCCTCGTCTGCACCCATCTGCCAGGTCAGTGGACCAGCCAGTGCATAGCGCATATGGATCAGGCGCAGCACCAGAACGAAGGCGAGAGCAATCCCCAGAGTACGGCGCTGGACAAACGGTGTGTGCATGTTGAACCCCTCGCCGAACGGCGGAGCGAGGGTCGCGGTCTGGGGATGCGCTGTCAAACGTTGCAGCCAGCGCGCATGCTCAATCGATCCCGAGCTTCTTCAGCTTGTACCGAAGCGCCCGGAAGGTGATGCCCAGCGCGGCCGCGGTCTTGGTCTTGTTGTAGCGGTTTTCCTGCAGGGACTGCTGGATCGCGGCGCGCTCGATGTCCTCGATGAAGGAAGGCAGGGCAGTGCCCGCCGTCTCGAACGGGCTGACGGTGCGCGGGTCGCGCGGCGGGGGCGTGCCGGCGGGCAGGGCGGGGTGCGTGCCGGTGATGACCGGAGACATGGTGCGCGGTGCGCCGGGGGCGGCGGGCAGGTGCAGGTCGTCGGCGGTGATGCTGTCGCCGTCGGCCATGGCCAGCGCGCGTTCCAGCACGTTCTCCAGTTCGCGAACATTGCCGGGGAACGGATAGGCCTCGAGCGCGGCGACGGCGTGGTCGTCGAGCATCGGCGGTGCACGGTGCATGGCCTGTGCCAGACGCTGGAGGATGGCGTTGGACAGCAGCGGCAGGTCGCCGGCGCGCTCGCGCAGGGGCGGCACGTTCAGGCCGATCACGTTGATTCGGTAGTACAGGTCGTGGCGGAAGCGGCCTTCGCTGACCAGCACGCCGAGGTCCTTGTGGGTGGCCGAGAGGATGCGCACGTCCACCTGCACCTCGCCGGGGGCGCCGACGGGCCGAATGGATTTCTCCTGGATCGCACGCAACAGCTTGACCTGCATCGGCAGCGGCAGTTCGGCCACTTCGTCGAGGAACAGCGTCCCGCCGTCGGCGGCCTGGAAGAGGCCGGGCTTGTCGCTGTGCGCGCCGGTGAAGCTGCCCTTCTTGTGGCCGAAGAACTCGCTCTCCATCAGTTCGGTGGGAATGGCGCCGCAGTTCACCGGAACGAACGGGCCCGCGGCGCGTGCGCCCTGGGCGTGGATGGTGCGCGCCACCAGTTCCTTGCCGGTGCCCGATTCGCCGTTGATGAACACCGGCGCCTGGCTGCGGGCGACCTTGGCGATGGTGTTGCGCAGCGTGACCATGGCATCCGACGCGCCGAGCAGGCGGCTGCTGTGTTCTTCGCTGGTGCGACGTGCGCGCTCGCCCAGCTCCAGGGCCTGGCGCACCAGGCCGCGCAGCACATGGATGTCGACCGGCTTGTTGACGAAGTCGAATGCGCCGGCCTTCAGCGCCTCGACCGCCGCCTCGACGTTGCCGTAGGCGGTGATCACCGCGACCGGCATGCCGGGAAAGCGGGTGCTGATCTCGCCCACGAGCTCGAGGCCGGAGCCGTCGGGCAGGCGCATGTCGGTGAGGCAGAGATCGTAGGTGGCCGTGCCGAGCATCTCGCGCGCGGCGGCGAGGTTGGGCGCGGTATCGGTGCGCAGCCCCATTCGCCCGAGGGTGAGGACCAGCAGTTCACGGATGTCGTGTTCGTCGTCGACGATCAGGGCGCTGCGGGTTTCACTCATCGAGGCGGTCAAACAGCGGTTTGGATGTGACGCATGGTGACAGCTTTTGACCCGGCTGACGAGGCGGGGGTCCCCGGAAAACGGCGCCACACCGCGGCGCCCGGCTATTCACGCCGCAGGACGGGGTCGAGCCCACCGGTCCGACGGCAGGGCTGCAAAGGCAGCGTGTGTCTCGCAGGGGCGAGCCGCGAGTGAGTATGACGGTCGGCAAAGTGCGCTCATGAGCACGAGCACGACGCGGCGCTGGAGACATGTGCATGCGGCAGGCGCGCCACCGGCGGCTCCGGCCCATTGTACGACCGCCGCCGTCCCGGGAGGCCCGTATCTCCGTTCGCGTGGCATCGGTCGGCCCATCGGTGAGGCCGTCGCGGTTGTGGCACCTGCACATCGAGCATCAGGGCCCCGGGCCTGGCGTGGGCCGGGCGGCGGCATCGAGGTGGGGGCGCCCGTCATGCGGCGCAGGGGTGGGCGTGAAATGACGACCCGCGGTGCAGCCGCAACGCCGGCACGGCGCCTCATCGTGACGAGGCATGACAGACCGGCTTCGTGTCTCCCGCGCAGACCGCACCGTGTTCGTTTCCGGAGGCTCTGGGGCGGCTGTGCCCCTCCGGCGTGGCGCAACGCGGTGCCGGTTCCGGGCCTCGTCCGCCGTCGCCCGGCAGCGGACGCCGGTCCGCTGCAAGGTGACTTTCCCCGGCACGGTGGAGGCGCGATAGCAGGGCACGCCCGCGCCCAGGCACGGTGACCGCACGCCAAGACGTCGGGAGGCGCAGCGCGGGAAGCGGAAGGCCGGGCGAGGGTGTCCCGCTGCCCGAGACCGCTCGGGCAAGGGCCAGGCAGGCGGCGGCTGCGGGGTCAGTCGCGCAACAGCGATTGACGCGCCGCCATCGTCACCCGGAAACAGGCCCCGCCGCCGGGCACGGCGACGTAGGCCAGCTGGGCCTCGTTGGCCCGGCACAGCTCGTGGGCGATGTAGAGGCCGAGGCCGGTGCCGCTTTCGGAGGTGGTGAAGAACGGCCGGAACAGCTGCGCGGCGACGGCCTCCGGAATGCCCGGGCCCCGGTCCAGCACGCTCAGCGCGGGATGGTCGCCCTGCTGGTCGATGCGGAGCGTGATCCGCGCCGGCTCGCCCGGCATGCGCCCGTAGCGCACCGCGTTGTTGACCAGGGCGGTCAGCACCTGGTGCAGGTGACGCGGATCGAAGATGGCGCCCAGCGCGGCATGCTCGCAGCTCACCTGGAGTTCCGCATTCTCGTCCGTGACGATCATCCGGTAGTCCTGGAGGAAGGCGCGGGCCGCGCCGCCCAGCTCGACATGCTCCGGCCGCGCGCGCTCGCGGCGCGCCAGACCCAGGACGCTCTCGACGATCCCATTGGTACGCACGCACTGCTGGTGGATGATCTGCAGCAGGCGGCGATCCGCATCGTGGATCTCGTCCGACTCCTCGAGCAGCTGGGTGGCGTAGCTGATGGCCGCCAGCGGATTGCGGATCTCGTGGGCGAGCCCGGCGGAGAACCGGCCCATGGTGGCCAGCGTCAGCGACTCCGCGCGACGCGAGACCAGCGAGGTGTCGTCGAGGAACACCAGGGTGTTGTCGCGCGAGTCCGAGTTGGCCAGAAGGCGCACGAAGCGCGGCATGACGTCGGCGTGTTCGCGCAGGGTGAGCGGCGCATCGTCGCTGCGCCCGGTGCGCAGCCATTCGGCCAGGCGCATGGCCAGCGGCGGCGCGAGCTGGGACAGCGTGCGCCCGTGCAGCCGGTCGTCGGCAGGCGGATCGCCATCGCCCAGCAGCAACATGGCCGCCTCGTTGGCCAGGCGGACCTCTCCGGTGCCATCGACCAGCAGCACGCCGGTCTGCATGCGCCGGATGATCAGGTCGTTGATCTCGGCCAGATTCGCGGCTTCGGCGCCGCGGCGGTCCGCCAGCGCCTGGCTCTCGCGCGCCTGGCGGGCGAGCTGGTGGGTCAGCGATGCGGCCGCGAAGAAGCCCAGGGCGAACATCAGCGTTTCCGCCAGCGGCCGGTCGAAGCCGTTCCCGAGGACGCTCGCGATGCGTTCGACCAGCAGCGACAGCGCGGCGGCGGCGGCGATCAGCAAGCTGATGCGCAGCGGGACGAACAGCGATGCGGCGCCGATGTTGAACAGCAGCAGCATCGCCACGCCCGGCGCGACCTCCGGGATCGCATGGGTCACCAGGGCGGCGACGGCGATGTCCACGCCCACCCCGACCAGGGCATGCGCGGGGTGGTCGATCCGTGGCCGGCGGGCATGGAACAGCAGGCCCACCGACGCCACCAAATACCCCGCAGCCACCGAGATCGCCAGCGGGGCATCCACCACCTCGCCCAGCAGGGCGCCCCAGGGACTGAACACCAGCAGGGCGAGCAGGGCGGCCTCGAGCAGGCGGTAGAGCGAGAACAGCGACAGCTCGCGCTGCATCAGCCACGGCGACATCGTGGGAACGGCGAGCAGGCGCACAGACGCTCCAGCGGTGCGGACGGTGCCCAGTATAGGCCGGCGCCGGACCGGCGGTTTTGCCCGGGGGCGCCGCATGCGCGAGAATGGCGGGCCCGGTCGGCCTCCGGCGCTTCGCGCGCCCGCATGCGGCCGGCACTACTCCTCACCGATGGACCCCACATGAACTTCCACGAATACCAGGCGAAGCAGTTGTTTGCCGATTACGGCATCCCCGTGCCGGCCGGGCGCGTCGCGTCCACCGCCGACGAAGCAGTCGAGGCCGCCAAGGCGCTCGGCGATGGCCCCTGGATGGTCAAGGCCCAGATCCATGCGGGCGGCCGCGGCAAGGCCGGCGGCGTGAAGTTCTGCAAGACCACCGACGACGTGAAGACGGCCGCGGCCGCCATGCTCGGCACGAAGATGGCGACCTACCAGTCGGCGGGCGTCGCCCTGCCGGTGAATCTGGTGCTGGTCACCGAAGCCGGCGAGATCGACAAGGAACTGTACCTGTCGGTGCTGGTCGACCGCGGCACCCAGTCGATCACCTATATCGTCTCCAGCGAGGGCGGCGTGGACATCGAGCAGGTGGCCGCCGAGACGCCGGAGAAGATCGAGACGCTCAACGTCGGCTTCGTCGAAGGCTTCCAGCCCTACCAGGGCCGTGACATCGGCTTCAAGATCGGTCTGACCGCCAAGCAGGCCAACCAGCTCGCCAAGATCATGGGTGGCCTCTACACCCTGTTCAACGAGAAGGACCTGGCGCTGGTCGAACTCAACCCGCTGGCCATCCTCGACAACGGCGATCTGTACGCCCTCGACGGCAAGGTCAACAACGACGACAACGCGACCTTCCGCCACAAGGATCTGGCCGCGATGCGCGACACCTCGCAGGAAGACGAGGCCGAAGTGCGCGCCAGCGAGTACGACCTGAACTACGTGACCATGGACGGCAACATCGGCTGCATGGTCAACGGCGCGGGCCTGGCCATGGCGACGATGGACGTGATCGCGCTCAACGGCGGCTCGCCGGCGAACTTCCTCGACGTGGGCGGTGGCGCGACCAAGGAGCGCGTGACCGAGGCGTTCAAGCTCATCCTGTCCTCGGACAAGGTCAAGGCGATCTTCGTCAACATCTTCGGCGGCATCGTCCGCTGCGACATGATCGCCGAAGGCATCATCGCCGCGGTCAAGGAAGTGGACGTCAAGGTGCCGGTGATCGTGCGCCTGGAAGGCACGAACGTCGAAGCGGGCAAGAAGCTGCTGGCCGAGTCGGGCCTGGCCATCACCGCGGCCGACGACATCAACGACGGCGCCAAGAAGGCCGTCGCGGCCGCCGCGTAAGCCCACACATCATCTGTAGACACGCGCTTGCGCGCGGTCGCGGTCTTCGCGATGCCGCGCGCGCTTCTACGACACCACAGGATTTCCAATGAGCGTCCTCATCAACAAGAACACCAAGGTGATCGTGCAGGGCTTCACCGGCCAGCAGGGCACCTTCCACGCCACCCAGATGGTGGAATACGGCACCCAGGTCGTCGGCGGCGTCACGCCGGGCAAGGGCGGCACCACGCACATCGACCTGCCGGTGTTCAACACCGTGCGCGAAGCGGTCGAGGCCACCGGCGCCGACGCCTCGGTGATCTACGTGCCGCCGCCGTTCGCGGCCGACGCGATCCTCGAAGCGGCCGCGGCCGGCATCAAGGTCATCGTCTGCATCACCGAGGGCATTCCGGTGCTCGACATGCTGCGCGTCAAGAACGTGCTGAAGTCGCACCCGGACGTCACCCTGGTCGGTCCGAACTGCCCGGGCGTGATCACGCCGGGCGAGTGCAAGATCGGCATCATGCCGGGCCACATCCACATGCCGGGCAAGATCGGCATCGTGTCGCGCTCGGGCACGCTGACCTATGAGGCGGTCAAGCAGACCACCGCGGCCGGCCTCGGCCAGTCGACCGTCATCGGCATCGGCGGCGACCCGATCAACGGCCTGAACTTCGTCGACTGCCTGAAGCTGTTCAACGAAGACCCGCAGACGCTGGGCATCATCATGGTCGGCGAAATCGGCGGCGACGCCGAGGAAGCGGGCGCCGAGTACATCAAGGCGCACGTCAAGAAGCCGGTCGTGGGCTTCATCGCTGGTGCGTCGGCCCCTCCGGGCAAGCGCATGGGCCATGCCGGTGCGATCGCCTCGGGCGGTTCGGGCACGGCCGAAGGCAAGTTCAAGGCGATGGAAGCGGCCGGCGTGAAGACCGTCCGTTCGCCGGGTGACCTGGGTGAGGCGATCGCCGCGCTGGTCAAGTAAGTCGCGCCGCACGGCGCGTACGGAAAGGCCGCCTCCGGGCGGCCTTTTTCATGGGCGGCCGCCGTCGCCCGCGTGCCTGCCGCGCCGTCGCCGACATGCGGTGGCCTGCCGGGGCGCCGCTATGATGGTCGTCCCGCCCGCGTGCCGCCCGACATGACCGACCCTCTGCGCATCGCCTTGGCCCAGTTCGATTTCCCGGTCGGGGACGTGGGCCGCAACGCAGAACGCATCGCCGCGATGATCGCCGAGGCGCGCGATGAATTCGCCGCGCACGTGGTCGTGTTCCCGGAGCTGGCGATCAGCGGCTATCCGCCGGAAGACCTGCTGATGCGGCCGACCTTTCTGATCGACTGCGAAGCGGCGCTGATGCAGATCGCCAAGGACGTGCGCGGGATCGTGGCGGTGGTCGGCTGGCCGGAATCGGCGGGCAGCATTCTCTACAACTCGGCGAGCGTGCTGCGCGACGGCAAGGTGGAGCGCACCTACCGCAAGCGGGAACTGCCGAACTACAACGTCTTCGACGAGCGGCGCTACTTCCATGTGGACCCCGACGGCGGCCCCTGCGTGTTCGAGGTCAACAGCATCGGCGTGGGCCTGGTGATCTGCGAGGACCTGTGGTTCCCCGAGCCTCTCGACGAGACCGCGCGGGCCGGCGCGGAGGTGGTGGTGGTACCGAACGCGTCGCCGTACGAGCGTGGCAAGCACCGCCAGCGCGATGCACTGCTGGCCGAACGCACGCGCGACAGTGGCGTGGCCCTGGCCTACGTGAATGTCGTCGGCGGACAGGACGCGCTGGTCTTCGACGGCGCCTCGGTGGTGGCGGACGCCGACGGCACCGTGCATCCGGCGGCGGTCGCATTCGACGACCAGTGGCTGGTGGTGGACTACGAACCCGCGCGGCGGGGATTCGCTCCGGTCGTGTGGGTGGACGACGGCGACGAGAGCATGGACGCGCTGGCCTGGCGCGCGGTCGTCCGCGGGCTGCGCGACTACTGCGGCAAGAACGGCTTCACCACGGCGTGGCTCGGCCTGTCGGGCGGCATCGATTCCTCCATCGTGCTGGCGATGGCGGTGGATGCCCTCGGCGCGGACCAGGTCACCGCCGTGCGCATGCCCTCCCGCTACACGGCCGGGCTCAGCAACGACCTCGCCGCCGAGCAGTGCGCTGCGCTCGGCGTGCGCCTGCTGACCATCCCGATCGAAACCCCGTTCCAGGGATTTCTCGACACGCTGTCCGACGCCTTCGAGGGCAAGGACGTGGACGTCACCGAGGAGAACCTGCAGTCGCGCACCCGGGGCGCGATCATGATGGCGCTGTCGAACAAGCACGGCGGCCTGCTGCTGACCACCGGCAACAAGAGCGAATACGCGGTGGGATACGCGACGATCTACGGCGACATGTGCGGCGGTTATGCACCGATCAAGGACCTCTACAAGACCGAGGTCTTCGGGCTCGCCAAGTGGCGCAACACGGTGGGCGGCGCGCCGGTCATCCCCCCGGCCGTGATCGACAGGCCGCCGTCGGCCGAACTGCGGGCGGACCAGCTCGACCAGGACTCGCTTCCGCCCTACGACGTGCTCGACGCCATCCTGCGCCGGTTCGTGGACCTCGAGGAGTCCCGCGACGAGATCGTCGCGGCCGGCTTCGATGCCGTGCTGGTGGACCGCATGTTGCGCCTGGTGCGCGTCAGCGAATGGAAGCGGCACCAGGCCGCCCCGGGTCCGAAGATCTCCCGGCGCGCGTTCGGCCGTGAGCGGCGCTATCCGATCAGCAACCGTTATCTGGGCTGAGCATGCTGAGCCTGATCCAGCGGGTGAGCCGGGCCGAGGTGCGTGTGGAGGGTGAGGTGGTCGGGCGCACCGGGGCCGGGCTGCTGGCGCTGGTCGGCATCGAGCCGGCCGACGGCGAATCCGAGGTCGAACGCATGGCGGCACGCCTGCTGTCCTATCGTGTGTTTCCGGATGCGGCCGGCCGGATGAACCGCTCGCTGGTCGAGACCGGCGGGGGGCTGCTCCTGGTCAGCCAGTTCACCCTGGCCGCGGATACCCGGTCCGGCAACCGGCCGGGCTTCAGCACGGCAGCGGCACCGGCAGAAGCTGAACATCTCTTTGCGAGACTGGCCGATGTCTGCCGGGCGCGTCATCCAGGGGTGGAAACCGGCCGCTTCGGTGCCCATATGGAGGTCAGCCTGGTCAACGACGGCCCGGTGACTTTCCTGCTGCGGGCGTGATCCCGGCCCTGCAGGTGGTACAATTACGGGTTCACTTTTACAACGGTGCGCCACATGGCGAATGAACGTCCCGTCCAGCAGTCCGACATCAAGCTCCTGATCAGCAAGGGGCTTGAGCAGGGCTACCTGACGTATGCCGAAGTCAACGATCACCTGCCCGACGACATGGTCGACCCGGAGCAGATCGAAGACATCATCGGCATGATCAATGGCATGGGCATCGATGTCCATGAGGTCGCGCCCGACGCCGAGACGCTGCTGCTGGCCGGCCAGTCCGGCGGCAACCGCGAAGTCGACGAGACCGCGGCCGAAGAAGCGGCCGCCGCGCTGACATCGCTCGACACCGAGGGTGGTCGCACCACCGATCCGGTGCGCATGTACATGCGCGAGATGGGCACGGTCGAGCTGCTGACCCGCGAAGGCGAGATCGCGATCGCCAAGCGCATCGAGGAAGGCCTGAACCAGATGATGGCCTCGGTGGCCAGCTTCCCGTGGTCGGTCCAGCTGCTGCTCGAGGAATACGAGCTGCACAAGGCCGGAAAGAAGCGCCTGGCCGAGGTGGTCGTGGGCTTCAACGACCAGTTGCTCGAGGAACTCGCGGCCGAGGAAGAAGCCGCCGCGGGCAACGCGCCGGTCGTCGCCGAGGCGGAGGCCGAGGACGATGCCGACGAGGAAGACGCCGACGGGGACGATGCCGAGGAAGAGAGCGCCGGTCCGAGCGGCCCGGATCCGGAAGAGGTCGCGCGTCGCATGGACGTGCTCGCTGACCTGTTCAACAAGTTCCAGAAGGCCTATGCCAAGAACGGCGCCACCGCCAAGCCGGTGGTGAAGCTGCGCGGCGAGATGGCCGACCAGTTCATGACGTTCAAGTTGCCCCTTCCGCTGACCGATCTGCTGGTCAAGAAGCTGCGCGACGTCGTCGCCGAGCTCAAGGACCACGAGCGCCGCATCCTCGACCTTTCGACCCGCGTCGCCAAGATGCCGCGCAAGGACTTCATCCGCGCGTGGGACGGCAACCAGACCAATACGGCCTGGGCGGACGAGATGATCAAGCGCAAGCAGAAGTGGTCGTCGGGCCTGAAGGACGTCCGCGACCAGATCGTCGCCGAGCAGGAAGCGACGATGGCCATCGAGAAGGCCATGGGCGTGACCCTGGGCGATCTCAAGGAGATCAACCGGGCGATGGCCTATGGCGAGACCAAGGCCCGCCGTGCGAAGAAGGAGATGGTCGAGGCCAACCTGCGCCTGGTGATCTCGATCGCCAAGAAGTACACCAACCGCGGCCTGCAGTTCCTCGACCTGATCCAGGAAGGCAACATCGGCCTGATGAAGGCGGTCGACAAGTTCGAGCACCGTCGCGGCTTCAAGTTCTCGACCTACGCCACGTGGTGGATCCGCCAGGCGATCACGCGTTCGATCGCCGACCAGGCGCGCACGATCCGTATCCCCGTGCACATGATCGAGACGATCAACAAGCTCAACCGCATTTCCCGCCAAATGCTCCAGCAGTACGGCCGCGAGGCCACGCCGGAGGAACTGGCCAAGGAAATGGACATGCCGGAAGACAAGATCCGCAAGGTCATGAAGATCGCGAAGGAACCGATCTCCATGGAGACCCCGATCGGCGACGACGAGGACTCGCACCTGGGCGACTTCATCGAGGACACCAACGTGGAGTCCCCGATCGACGCGACCACCAACACCAACCTCATGGAAACGGTCCGCGACGTGCTCGCCGGCCTGACCCCGCGCGAGGCCAAGGTGTTGCGGATGCGCTTCGGCATCGACATGAACACCGATCACACTCTTGAGGAAGTCGGCAAGCAGTTCGACGTCACCCGTGAACGCATCCGCCAGATCGAGGCCAAGGCGCTGCGCAAGCTGCGTCATCCCTCGCGCAGCGAGCAGCTGCGGAGCTTCCTCGACGTCGAGTGAGGGCGGTGGCCCCGGCTGCAATCGAAAAGCCCGCCGGAAGGCGGGCTTTTTTCATTCGTCTCAAGCGTCCCGGCGCTGTTGCGCCAGACGCGGCGGACCGTGCTGAGGTAGGCGAGCATGCTCGCGCGATACCGGCCGCCAGCATCGAGAGCCGGCCATGTTCTCGAGCTGCCGGGATCCGGCGATGACGCGTCATCATCGCGACCCTGGGTGCCGGTCGTCGGCAACAGTCTGGTGACACGATGGGCTGCATGCGACAGGGCGGCACGCTGGACTTTCGCGACCGGACTGGCCGCGCTCATCGTCTGAGCGATTCGATGGCCGTCGTGAATCTTCTTCTCGAGGGCCGAACACGGGCGGCGATTCTCCAAGGCATCCCCGTAATGCCGCACGCGTCATCAATCGGAGCGCCAGGCGCGTGCGCCCCCGTTGCGTCGCATGGACCGCCAGCCGCTGGTCGGCGTTCGATCCGAACCTGATCGTGCCGACGGCGAGGCCGGCGTCGAAACGGTGGGGGAGTGCCCCGAATCGCCACGCCGACGCCCATCTGCCGGGGCGATCAGAGCACCGTGGGTGTCGCCGTGCCGACGATCACCACGTCGGCCTTGCGCCGCGCGAACAGGCCGACGCTCACCACGCCCGGGATCTGGTTGAGCTTGGCCTCGAGCGCCACCGGATCGGTGATCGACAGGCCGTGGATGTCGAGCACCCAGTTTCCGTTGTCCGTCCTGACGCCTTCGCGCCAGACCGGCTGACCGCCGGTCGTCTCCAGGATCGCCCGGGCCACGAGGCTGCGCGCCATCGGGACCACCTCGATCGGCAGCGGAAACGTGCCGAGTACCGGGACCTGTTTGGCCGGATCGATGATGCACACGAAGCGCGCGCTGGCTTCGGCGATGATCTTCTCGCGCGTCAGCGCCGCGCCACCGCCCTTGATCAGGTGCTTGTGCGGATCGCATTCGTCGGCGCCGTCGACGTACAGCGGCAAGGGGCCGGTCGCATTTAGATCCAGTACCTGGATACCGTGCGCGCGCAGGCGTTCGGTGCTCTGGTCCGAGCTCGAGACCGCGCCGTCGATCCGATGCTTGATGCGTGCCAGCGCGTCGATGAAGAACGCCACCGTGGAGCCCGTGCCCACGCCGACGATCATCCCGTCCTCGACATAGTCGATCGCGCGTTCGCCGGCCAGGCGCTTGGCTTCACTCATGATTTCGTCTCCAGGGACAAGAGCAGCTTCCATTGCGCGGCGGTGACGGGCAGCACCGAGAGGCGGGCACCCTTGCGGATGAGGGCGAACTCCTCGCCGAGCTCGCTCGCATGTTCGCGGATCAGCGACAGCGGCACCGGTGCATCCAGCTTGCGTGCGAAACGCACGTCGACCAGAAACCAGCGCGGCGTTTCCTGGGTCGCTTTTTCGTCGAAGTACTTCGAGGACTTCTTGAACTGGGACGGGTCCGGGTACGCCGTGCTGGCGACCTCGGCGATCCCGTAGATGCCGGGGACATCGGTATTCGAATGGTAGAACAACACCCCGTCGCCGATGCGCATGCCGTCGCGCATGAAATTGCGCGCCTGGTAATTGCGCACACCGGTCCACGGTTCGGTGCCGACGCGGGCGAGGTCGTCGATCGAGAAATCCTCAGGCTCGGACTTCATCAGCCAGTGGCGTTTGCGTGTGCTCATGGGCGCGCGGTGGGGATCACGGTGTCGGATTCGGTGCAGATCGCATCGAGCGGGACGTCCCAGTGGGCCGGGGGTGGAAGCGTCGTTTCCTGGCTGGCGAATGCCGCGCCTACCAGCAGTGGAGGCGGGGACGACGTCCGCCGGAACGCGAACGTGCGATCGTACCAGCCGCCTCCCATGCCGAGACGCTGGCCGTGGCGGTCGAAGCCCACCAGGGGGGTGACAACGAGGGCCATGTCCACGGCGGTGAGCGCCGACGCCGGTTCCACGTCCGGCTCGGGAATACCGTACCGGTTGGTCACCAGCGGATCGCCTGCGCGCCAGGGCGCGAAATGCAGGATGTCGCCGTGCAGGATGGGCAGGCAATAGACGAGGCCAGCCGGCAACCGCAGCTGGAAGACATGAAGGCCGATCTCGCCGTCGCCCGCCCAGTAGCCGGCGACATAGCCACGAGTAGGCAACAGCGGCAGCGCGAGCAGCTCGCGCGCAAGGCCGTCGGCGGCCGCGATGCGCGCGCCGGCAGGCGTTTCACGACGTTGCGCGCGCAGGCGTCGGCGAAGGTCGATGCGGTCGGTCATGCAGCCGGTCTCGTCGTCGGGCGTGCCGACGACGCGGCGGGCGGAATCAGGATACGTTCTCCGCCGATGCCGATGCGAGCGAAACGACCTTGAACCCGAGGTTCAAGTGGGAACGCTGGGATTCCTTCGGGCTTCCCGCTCGAGGGCGGACTGGCACTCCCGGTTTCCTGACATTCCCGGTGTCGTTTTTAAGGGACAAGGCGAATGTTTTGCGCGCTGTCGGGCACGGCAGAGAACGCAGACGGAGTATAGCCCGAAGGCTGCGGCCGTCGCTCCCGTTCGTCGGCAATCGTGTCCGGACGATGCGGAAAATTCAGTCGTGTGGACGCGCTGCGAACGAGATCAACGTGTCTCGCTGTCGAACGCATCGAGGCGGCTGTGCAGGGCCTGGACCACATCGGCCACCGTGCGCGCGCCGCCGCTGTCACTCTCGCGCAGCTGCTGCAGTTCGTGCGCGAGGTTGAGCGCGGCGAGAATGGCCACCCGATCGACCGCCGCCATCCGGTTCGCGCCACGGATCTCCCGCATCCGCGAATCCAGCAGGCGGGCCGCGGCCATCAGACCGTCGCGTTCCTCGGGCGCAACGCCGACGGTGTACTCGCGGTCGAGCACGCGCACGCTGACGGCTTCGGTCGGGCTCACGTGTGCTGCTCCAGCGACTTCAACCGCGCGATCATGGCCTCGACCCGCGAGCGCGCCTGTTCGTTCTTCGAGAGCAACTGGGCGCGCTCGCCGACGATGCTCTCCTGCTGCTGGCGCAGGCTGCGGTTCTCGTCGCTGAGCTGGCGCACGCGCTCGATCAACGCTTCGACGCGCGACGTCAGTCGGTGCAACTGGGCGATGACGTCGGGCTGGTCCATCCGGGCACGATAGGCAGGCCGCCGGGGGCGGTCAAGGCAGGGTGGCGACGCGGACCGGGGCCGGGCGCGCCGGCGTGTCGGGCCGCCAGTTGCGGATGAAGGCCAGGCACTGCAGGGCGTCGAGCGGCTGGGCCACCCAGAATCCCTGGATCTCGTCGCAACCGCGGCCGGCGAGGAAGCGCATCTGGGCCTCGGTCTCGACCCCTTCGGCGACCACGTTCAATCCCAGCGAGTGGCCCATGGCGATGACCGTGCTGGTGATCGCGGCGTCCTCGGTGTCGTTGGGCAGTCCGTCGACGAAGGCCTTGTCGATCTTGATCGTGGTGATCGGCAGTCGCTTGAGGTAGGCCAGCGACGAGTAGCCGGTGCCGAAATCGTCGATCGCCAGCGCGACGCCCAGCTGGCGGAACGCGTGCAGCTTGGCGGCCGTCTGCTCGGCATTGGCCATCAGGACGCTCTCGGTGAGCTCGAGCTCGAGCAGCCCGGGCGGGATGCCGGTATCTGCCAGCACGCGGCGCACGACGTCGGGAAAATCGCCTCGCAGCAGTTGCAGCACCGAGACGTTCACCGAGACGGTGAGGGCGTCGAGACCATGCTGGCGCCACCGGCCCAGCACCAAGCAGGCCTCGCGCAGCACCCACTCGCCGATCTCGAGGATCAGTCCGCTTTCCTCCGCGAGCGGGATGAAGTCGTTGGGCGGGATGTCGCCGTGTTCGGGGCTCGACCAGCGCAGCAGTGCCTCCACGCCCGTCACCCGCGAGGTTGCCAGCGACAGCCGCGGCTGGAACACCAGACGCAACTCGCCGCGGTCGAGCACCTTGCGCAGCGCGCTCGAGAGCGTGGCCCGCTGGCGCACGGCGACGTCCATGTTGTCGTCGTAGCGCATGAAGGTCCGGCGGCCCGCGGCCTTGGCCTGGTACATCGCGGTGTCGGCCTGCTTGAGCAGCTCGGTCGGCACCTGCGAATGGTCGGGATACAGGCTGATGCCGATGGAGGGCGAGATGGTGATCTCGCGCCGGTCCTCGAGCAGCAGCGGCGCTTCGAAGGCGGTGATGATCTCGCGCGCGATCCGTTCGGCGTCGTGGGTGTGCTCGAGGTCCTCGATGACGATGGTGAACTCGTCGCCGCCCAGCCGCGCGACCGTTTGGTGCGCGCCCACGGTCTGCTGCAGTCGGGTCGCGGTGGCCCGCAGGATGCGATCCCCGGCTGCGTGACCGAGCGAGTCGTTGACGTCCTTGAACCGGTCCAGATCGAGGAACAGCACCGCGATGCGCTTGTCCTCGCGCTGGGCGCGGATGATCGCGCGTGACAGGCGTTCGGAGAGCAGCGAGCGGTTGGGCAGACTGGTGAGCGTGTCGAAATTGGCGAGATACCGCAGCTCCTGCTCGGTGCGCTTGTGCTGGGTGATGTCGTTGAGCACCACCACGTGCAACCTCGTGCCGAGATCGGCGTCGTGCACGGTGCGCAGTTCGACCGCGGCGAAAAACTCCTCGCCGTCCTTGCGACGCTGCCACAGCTCGCCGCTCCATTCCCCGGTGCGTGCAGCCTGGGCGCGGATGTGGGCGTGGAACGCGGCGTCGTGCTGGTCGCTGTCGAGCAGGTCGGCGTTGAGGCCGGCGACGTCGGATTCGCTGTAGCCGGTCATGCGCTGGAACGCCGGATTCACCGAGACGAAGCAGAAGTCCGCGTCGATCACCGCCACAGCTTCGCTCATGCTGCGCAGCACTTCGGCGGCGATCTTGCGGTCGCGCTCGGCGGCGCGCGTGCCGGTGATATTGAGCGAGGTGCCGGCGATGCGCAGCACCGCGCCCTGACCGTCGCGCTCCACCACGCGCCCGCGCACGCGCATCCAGACCCAGCCCGCCTGCCCGTCGGTGACGCGCAGCTGGATCTGGTAGCGACTGTCGGTATCGGCCAGGTAGCGCGCCAGTGCGTCGCGCGCCATGGGCAGGTCGTCGGGATGGATCAGGGACTCGGCCGGCATGCTGTCCTCGATCAGGCCGTCGCCGCCCGGATCCGGGTTCACGCCGATCAGGCGCCGGAGCTGGCCGCTCGGAACGTGATAGTCCCAGTAGCGCTCGCCGCTGGCCCACAGCGCCAGCGCGAGCCGCTCGCCGCGCTCGGTCAGTGCGCTGGCGAACGCCAGCTCGCTCGTGCGGCGTCGGACCACCGCGACCACCAGCAGCATGATCAGGGCGATGAGCAGCGCGGCACCGGGCACCACGAGCTGGTTGGGATCGATCACGCGGACTCCGCGCCGGGACATCGGCATGGCGAGTGTAGACATGCGGCGGAGGCGCCAACAAGCGGTTTCGCCGGGGCGCGGAGGCCCATTGGTACACTGGCGCCCCGATCGCTGCCGCAAGTGAATGCCGTGTCCGAGCCCCTGCCCAGTCCTGCCGAGGTCGATGCCGAGATCCGCGCGCTGCAACTGGCGATGAGCCCGAGTGAACTGCATGGCGGACTGTGCGGCTGGCTGGCCGGCGGCGGGGAGGCCGGCGCCAACTGGCTCGGCGCGGTGCTCGCCGACGCCGCGCTGCCGACGCCCGACGCAGGCGGCGCGCTGGAGCGTCTGCGCGTGACCAGTGCCGCGCAACTCGAGGACCGCAGCTTCGGATTCGCGCTGCTGCTGCCCGATGGCGAGCATTCGCTGGCCGAGCGGAGCGGGGCGCTGTTCGACTGGTGCCGCGGGTTCCTCGGTGGCTTCGGACTCGCTGCCGGCGCGGCGCCGGGCCTGTCGCCCGAGGGCACCGAGGCCCTGGCCGATCTCGCCCGGCTGGCGGCCGCCCAGCCCGACACCGACGGAGACGACGACGCAGGCGAGGAGGACGCGCTGGCGGAGATCGAGGAATTCGTGCGCGTGGCTGCGCTGCTGCTGCACGGCGATGCCGCGCTCGGTGCCCGTCACCGCAAGCGGCTGAACTGACGTGGCATCGGCCACCGGAATTGCTGCGGCGGGGTATCGCAGGCGGCGGCGACAGTTGATGAGCCTCGCGGGCGACCAGGCCATCCTGGTGCTGCCCGCGGCGCCGGAACGCATCCGAAGCCGCGACACCCATCATCCGTACCGGCAGGACTCCGACTTCTGGTATCTCACCGGATGCGCCGAGCCCGAGGCCGTGCTCGTGCTGATACCGGGGCGGTCGCACGGCGAGACCCTGTTGTTCTGCCGCGAGCGGGATCCCGAGCGGGAAGGCTGGGATGGGCCCAGAATCGGCCCGGACGGGGCGGTGGATGCGCTCGGCGTGGACGACGCCTACCCGATCGACGACCTCGACGAGATCCTGCCCGGCCTTCTGGAAGGCCGTACGCGCGTGTATTACCACTTCGGCCGCGACACCGAGTTCGATCTGCAGCTCATCGGCTGGCTCAACCGGGTGCGGGCGCAGGTGCGCCTGGGCGCCTCACCGCCGCATGAGTTCCTCGAACTCGGCCACCTTCTGGACGAGATGCGGCTGTTCAAGAGCGCCGAGGAACTCAAGCTGATGCGGCGCGCGGCGAAGATCAGCGTGGAGGCGCACGAGGCGGTGATGCGTGCCGCCCGTCCGGGCATCCATGAATATGCCCTCCAGGCCGAGCTGGAATACGTCTTCCGGCGCAACGATGCGTCACCCGCCTACGAGAGCATCGTCGGTGCGGGCGCAAACGCGTGCGTGCTGCACTACCGCGCCAACCGGGCACAGGTGCGCGATGGCGACCTCGTGCTGGTCGATGCCGGCGCGGAGTATCGCGGCTACGCCGCCGACATCACGCGGACGTTTCCGGTCAACGGGCGGTTCACTGCCGCCCAGCGCGCCCTGCACGACGTGGTGGAGCAGGCCCAGCAGGCGGCGCTGGAACAGGCGCGGCCGGGTCGGCCGTACGAGGCCGGGCATCTGGCGGCGGTCGAGGCCCTGACCGAGGGGCTGCTGCAGCTGGGGCTGCTCAAGGGCAAGCGCGCGGCGCGGATCGCCGACGGCAGCTACAGGCGCTACTACCGGCACAAGACGGGGCACTGGCTGGGTCTGGATGTCCACGACGTCGGCGATTACCGCATCGAAGGCGAATCGAGGCTGCTCGAGCCGGGCATGGTGTTCACGATCGAACCCGGCCTCTACGTGCCGCTCGACGACACCTCGGTGGACCCGAAATGGCGCGGGATCGGCATCCGTACAGAAGACGACGTGCTGATCACACGCGAGGGCCACGAGGTGCTCACCGCCGGCCTCGCCCGGACCGCCGACGAGATCGAGACCTTTATGGCAGGTCCGCGCTGACCGTGCCGCGGAACCGGAAGCGCCGGCCTGTGCGCGCAGGAGACCGGTGCCTCGCCGGCGCAGGCACCGCGCATCCGCACACTGCGCCAGGCGCGACGGGGCGCGACGGGCGCGGGCGTCAGCCCGCCGCGTGCGCCCAGGCCTCGCGGGTGAGGTTCACCGGCGCGCCGTCCGTGCAGACCACATCGTCCTCGATCCGGATGCCGCCGTAGGGACGGAAGGCATCGATACGTTCCCAGTCGAGCGCCGCGCCCTTGCCGGCCGCTTTCAGATCGTCCAGCAGCATGTCGATGAAATACAACCCGGGTTCGATGGTCACCACCATGCCGGGCGCGAGCGTGCGCGTGAGCCGCAGATAGGGGTGGCCCTCCGGCCGCGGGATCGTCCCGCCGGCATCGGACGCAGCGAAGCCCGCCACATCGTGCACCTGCAGGCCGATGCCGTGGCCGACGCCGTGCGGGAAGAACGCCGCGCTGACCCCCGTGGCCACGGCCTCCTCGGCGGTGATCCGCAGGATGCCGAATTCGCGCAGCACGCGGGCCAGGGCCAGATGCGCATCTAGATGGATCTGCCGGTAATCGACGCCTGCGCGGACCTGCGCGCACATCGTGCGCTGGGCGGCGTCGACGGCATCGATCATCGCCTGGAATTCGCCCGCGGTGTCGTGCGCATAGGTGCGGGTGATGTCGGCCGCGTAGCCCGCATGGCTGGCGCCGGCGTCGATCAGAAAACTGCGCACCGGATCCGGCGCCACGCGGCCGAGCTCGGTGTAGTGCAGGACCGCGGCATGGCGATCGAGGGCGACGATGTTGCCGTAGGGCAGCTCGTTCGCATCCTGTCCGGCCGCCTGGCAATAGGCCAGGTGGATGCCGAACTCGCTCGCGCCCGCGCGGAATGCACGCTCCGCCGCGCGATGCGCGCCCACCGCCCGCTGCGAGGCGCGCCGCAGCATGGCGATCTCGTAAGGCGTCTTGAATGCGCGGTGGTAATCCAGATAGTCGACCACCGCCTGCGGATTGTTCGGCCGGTACGCGCCGTAGTGGCCGAGTGCACTCTGCGCCTCGCCCAGGATCGCGCACCGCGCGGCGTTCTTGGGCAGGTGCGCCTGGGCGTCCTCCGGCTTGCGGATCACCACGATCTCGAAGTGCTCGACCCAGGGTCCACTCGGCGCGTCCGGCACCACATGCCAGTAATCGCGGGGCTGCAGGAACACCAGCTTCGGCCGCGCGCCCGGCGTGACCACCAGCCAGCTGCCGGGCGCGCGCGTGAGCGGCACCCAGGCCTTGAACTGGGGATTGACCGCATAGGGGTAGTCGCGGTCGTCGAACACCTGCTGGTGCAGGGTGCCGCTGGGCACGACGAGATGGTCGAAACCGCCGCGCTCGAGCGCGGTGGCGGCACGCGCGAGCAGGGCGGTCAGGTGGTCGGCGTAGAGCGCGGCGATCGACGGTGCAGGTGAACTCGGCATTGCGGTCCCGGACGGCAGGCGGATCGCCCATTGTGCCCAAACCGGTGAACCGGCGCCGGTGTCACTCGTAACGGCTGCCCGGCGCGTTGACCCAGCCGTGCAGACGATAGACCAGCGCCGGCGTGGTGGCGATGAAGCGGAAGCCGGCCCAGGTGCTGCCGGCGAGCGAGGCCTCGTCGATCCACAGCAGGTGCGCGCCGAGCTCGACCGGCTCGGAGCCGTCTGGCAGCTGGAAACTGAACTGGTACAGCGCATCTTCCATCAGCGGCTCGCCCGCGATGAGCAGCATGCCGGTCTCCGACAGGTTGCCGACGCGCCCGACCACACGGTCGGTCATCGCATCGGTCACGAGGATCACGTCGGAGGCCTTGCGCCGGCGGGCGCGTCGGAATTCCTGGCTCATGCGGGGGCTCCGGATGCGTTGGCTTCGCCGCGCCCGGCGAAGCTGCGCAGCGCGCTCACCGCGGCCTGCCAGGCCCGGTCGACCAGATGGCCGCGGTCCTGGGTGACGACGCGCGCGTTGCCCGACGCCATCAGTCGCGCGACCGCATCGAGCGATTGCTCGCCGCTGCGCTGCCCGCGCTGGTTGACGAACAGCACGTGGTCGGTGATCGGACTGAACCACGACATGCGCCGTCGCACGACGTCGCCCTGCTGGTTGGTGGTGAACTCGATCCAGGTGCCGAAGGGCAGCGTCCGCAGGTATTCGTGCTGCGCCTGTTCCTCGGGCGTGCGCGGGGGCAGGGCGGGACGGCGTGCGCGGTCGTTGTCCTCGCCCAGGCGGGTGCGTGCCTTCAGCTTCAGCGCCAGCTCGGTGCGCGAAGCCGCGCTGTCGTCGTCATCGGCGCGGTGGCAGGTGAGTCGCTGGGCGATCACCGCGGCCTCCCCGCCGTGGTAGCCCACCTGGCCGAGTGCGGCCTCGACGTGGGTGGCGAGCTCCGGATCGGCCGGCAGCTCCGGGCAGACCGCGGCGTCGACGATGCGTCGGGTTGCGCCGAGCTGCTGGCGGAACTCGTCCGAGGTCTCGCCGTGGCGCAGCAGGGTCAGGGTGAGCACATCGGCCCAGGCCTGGTCGAGCAGCGCGCGCGAGAAGCGTGGCAGGCGCTGGTCGCCGAGGATCTCGCGCATCAATGCCCCCGCCCGCAGCTTGGCCGCCTCGAGACGCTCCTTGCCGCGCGCGGCCTCGACATGGCGCCGCTCCTGCAGTTCGGCCGTACGCGCCTGCGCCTGGAGCTGCGCCTCGACCTGGGCATTGCCTTCCTCGAACACGCCGACGTCGTGTTCGTAGTTGCGCACCACGTGGGCGACCGCCTGGCGCAGTACCGCCTGCACCCGCGGATCGAACGCCGATTCCTCGTGCCAGCTGGCCGCGCTCTCGGCCACGGTATTGAGCAGCTGGCGGGCGGGATGCTGCCTGCGGGTGAAGAACGAGTGGTCCTGGAGGGCGGCGCGCAACAGCGGGATCTGCAGTTCGCGCACCAGCGCGGCGGCCGGCGCCTCGTGGCGGATCTCGTCCTCGATGTGCCCGTAGAGCATGCCCAGCAGTTCGAAGGCGTCCTCGTCCTGCGGCGCCAGCGTGGCGGGCTCGCCGTCGCGCTGGCGTGCCTGTGCGAGCAGCGAGCGGCGCACTTCGGCAAGATTGCGCGAGGCTTTGCCCGGCGCGAGCGGCTGGGTCTGCAGCTGCAGCAGCGCCCTCGAGACATCGCCGGTGGGCAGCTGCTGCAGCCGGGCCCGCGCTTCGCCGCCGGGCCTGAACTTGCGCAGGAGCTCGCGCCGTCCCGACATCAGTTGCTGGAGCGTCCGGTAGGCGGCTTCGTGGTCTTCGTCCTCCGGCTCGGCCGCGGCCTGCACGCCCGGTGCCCACGCCGTGTAGGGGCGCTGCGCGCCACTGGCAGACTGCGGCCGGGGCACGGTCTCGGGCCGCCGGCGTTCGGGTGTCGTCGCGGGTTCCTCGTCCGGTGCCACGGCGGTGGCACGGACGCGCATCGGCACGAAGGTCAGTGCGGGAAGGATGCCGCTGTCGGCAAGCTGGGCATCGAGCCGCTCGAGCACGCGCGCATAGCCGGCCATCACCTCGCGGTCGAAGATCCGGTAGAGCAGCAGCCGGGCATCGTGCTCGATCTCCAGCGCCTTGGCAGCTGTCTCCAGCGCGCGGCAGACGCATTGCGGACCGAGCGGCAGGCGCTCGCCGTCGAAGGCGGGTGCGCCGGCGAGCACGCCGAAGCGCTGGCCGAGCAGATGCAGCGACAGGTTGGCGCGACCTTCCTGGCGCGCGGCGATCTCGCGCAGCACGGTGTCCTCGTCCATCACGGCGTTGTCGACCAGGCTCAAGGCGCCGAACCCCGCCGCTCGCGAGGTCTCCTGGGCGGAGGTGCGAGCCACGGGCAGTGCCGGACTGCGCACGGCCGCCAGCGAACTCTCGAGCGCCATGAGAAAGCGCGGCACCAGGTCCGCCCGGTTGACGCGGAAGGCACGGAGGGTGGCCATGTGGCCCGACCCGACACCCGGGTTGCGGGCCTGGTCCGCCAGCCGGAAGAGCTCCTGCTCGAACTCGTGCAGCAGCGCATTGAGCGGGTGATCCAGCTCCTCGGACACCATCGCAAGCGCCCGTTCGAGCGTCCGCCGCACGCGCGAAGGAAGCCCGCAAGCGGCGAGCGATCGGGGCGGGGACGCGCTGGCTTGGACGGACATACCTGTCGCAGGATGGGGCACTCGTCACACTATTATCACGGCGCCGGGATCGGGGCCAGCATCGCGTGCGAGCCCATCCGGATCACGAGCGCCGGAAGACGCGATTGCCCGGAAAGGGGCGCCGTGCCGCCCCGGTCCCGACCCACCTGTGCCGGCGCTGCGAAGCTCCCGACGCGTTCGCCACGCCTGCCTGCCCTGAACGCTCCAGGGATCACGCAGATGTGCTTATGCGGCATCCGCTCCGGTCGCGCGCGATGGGGTGCGGTGTCAATCCTCCAGAAACAGCGCCACGACATCGTTGGTGAAGCGTTGCCCCAACGGCGTCGGCACGACACGATCACCCTCGAGATGCAGCCACCCGGCGTCGACCGCGACGGCGAGGCGCGCGTGGATGGCGTCGCCCGGCAGCCCGGTACGCGCTTCGAACGCGGCGAGCGTGAACCCTTCCGCCAGGCGCAAGGCATTGAGCATGTATTCGAAGGGACGGCGCTCGGGCGCGATGCGCTCGTCGCCGCCGATCGACGCCGGCGTCCCCGCCGTGGCGAGCCAGGCGGTTGGATGCTTCTGTTTCCAGCGCCGTGCGATGGCCTGCTCGCTTCCCAGCGTGAGCTTGCCGTGCGCGCCGGCGCCGATCCCCAGGTAGTCGCCGAAGCGCCAGTAGTTGAGGTTGTGCGCGCATTGCCGCCCTGCGCGCGCATACGCGGACACCTCGTACTGCGCGTACCCGGCGTCGGCCAGCAGCGCCTGGCAGCGCTCCTGCATGTCCCAGGCGAGATCGTCGTCGGGAATCCCGCCCGGCGGGCGCGCGGCGAACACCGTGTTGGGCTCGAGCGTGAGCTGGTAGTGCGAGATGTGCGTCGGCGCAAGCTCGATCGCACGCATCACATCGTCTTCCGCCATCGCCAGGGTCTGGCCGGGCAGCGCGTACATCAGATCCAGGTTGAAGTTGTCGAAGCCGGCGTCGCGGGCCAGCGCGACCGCGGCGGACGCCTGCGCACCGTCGTGGATGCGGCCGAGCGTCTTCAACGTGGCGTCGTCGAAGGTCTGGATGCCGAAACTGATCCGGTTCACGCCGGCGCGCCTGTAGTCCTCGAAGCGGCCGTGTTCGGCTGTGCCGGGATTGGTCTCCAGCGTGATCTCGGCCTCCGGCGTGAAGCGCAGCCGCGCGGATGCGCCCTGCAGAATCCGCTCGATCGCGTCGGCCGGAAACAGGCTCGGCGTGCCGCCGCCGAAGAACACGCTGTGCACGCTGCGGCCCCAGACCAGTGGCAGGTCTTGGTCGAGATCGGCGAGCAGCGCGTCGACGTAGGCGTCGAACGGCGGCGTGCCGCCCCTGAACTCGTGCGAATTGAAGTCGCAGTAGGGGCACTTGCGCACGCACCAGGGCAGGTGCACATACAGCGACAGGGGCGGCGGAATCAGCATCGGAACGAGGGGACGAAGGGCTGTGGGCGGCGGGCGGAGTGCGCGCGGCGACGATCGCTCAGCCGGGCAGGCCCGACGACGCCAACCGGTCGCGCAGCGACTGCAGCGCCAGTGCGCGGTGGCTGATCCGGTTCTTCTGCTCCGGCGCCATCTCTGCCGCCGACAGCCCGCGCGCGGGATCGAGGAACACCGGGTTGTAGCCGAAGCCATTGCGGCCGCGCGGCGCGTCCAGGATGCGACCTGCCCAGGTGCCTTCGGCGATCAACGGCTGCGGGTCCTCGGCGTGGCGCAGCAGCACGATCACCGCGTAGAACCGCGCCGTGCGTTGCGCCTCGGGCAAGCCGTCGAGCGCCCGCAGCAGTTTGGCGTTGTTGGCGGCATCGTCGGTGGGACTGCCGGCGTAGCGCGCGCTGTGGAGACCGGGCGCGCCGCCCAGCGCATCGACGATCAGACCGGAGTCGTCGGCCAGTGCCGGCAGGCCGGTGACCTGCGATGCGTGCCGCGCCTTGATCAACGCATTCTCGACGAAGGTGGTGCCGGTCTCGGGCACGTCGTCCACGCCCAGCTCGCGCTGCGGCACGATCGTCAATGGAAGGTCGGCCAGCATCGCGCGCAGTTCTTCGAGCTTGCCGGCGTTGCCGCTGGCCAGGACGAGCGTGTTCATGGCGCGGGCTCCAGCAGATCCCATCTGGTGCCGTAGAGATCGAGGAATACGGCGACGGTGCCGTAGGGCTCGTGGCGCGGCGTTTCGAGAAAGGTCACACCGGCGGCGGTCATCGCCGCGTGGTCGCGCTGGAAATCGTCGGTATAGAGAAAGTGGTCGACCCGGCCACCGGTCTGGTCGCCGACGCGCGCGCGCTGGGCCTCGTTGGCGGGCTGCGCCAGCAGCAGCGATGCAGCCTCCGCATCGCCCGGGCCGATGCGCACCCAGCGCTTGCCTTCACCGAGCGGGCGATCCTCGAACACCCGGAAGCCCAGCGCACGCGTGTACCACTCGATGGCCGCGTCGTAATCCGCCACCAGCAGCGTGGTCAACGCGATGCGCCGCGTCATCCCGCGATCGCCTCGCGCTGCAGGGTGACGAGCCGGGCGACGCCGGTTTCGGCCAGCTGCATCATCGCGTCCATCTCGGTGCGCCGGAACGCGTGGCCTTCGGCCGTGCCCTGGACCTCGATGAAGCCGCCGCCGTCGTTCATGACGATGTTCATGTCCGTATCGCAGTCGCTGTCCTCGGCATAGTCGAGATCGAGCACCGGCACGCCGCGGTAGATGCCCACCGACACCGCGGCGATCGCGCCATGCACGGGATCGCGGCTGATGTCGCGGCGCGCGCGCAGCACGGCGATCGCATCGACGAGGGCGACGTAAGCGCCGGTGATCGCCGCGGTGCGGGTGCCGCCGTCGGCCTGCAGCACGTCGCAGTCGAGGGTGATGGTCCGCTCGCCCAGGGCCTTGCGGTCGACGCAGGCGCGCAGGCTGCGGCCGATCAGACGCTGGATCTCCAGCGTGCGGCCACCCTGCTTGCCGCGCGCGGCCTCGCGATCGTTGCGGGTGTTGGTGGCACGCGGCAGCATGCCGTACTCCGCGGTCACCCAGCCCTCGCCCTTGCCGCGCAGAAACGCCGGTACGCGGTTCTCGACGCTGGCGGTGCACAGCACGCGGGTCTGGCCGAAGCTCACCAGAACCGAGCCCTCGGCATGGCGCGTGTAGCCGCGTTCGAAACGCACCTCACGCAGCTGGTCGGGCGCGCGGCCATCGGGACGGGAGAACTCGGACATGGGCGATCGCCGCAAAACGGCAGCGCATTCTACCGCGGTCGGGCCGCGCCCGGTCCGGGCGGTCAGGCATACTCGTCCGCCGTTTTCTGCAGTGGCCGACCGCATGATCCGCAGCATGACCGCTTTCGCATCCGGCGAGCGCAGCACCGAATGGGGCACGCTGGCGTGCGAAGTACGTGCGGTGAACCACCGCTTCCTCGAGCTGGGCACGCGCATGCCCGACGAGCTGCGTTCGGTGGAACCGGCCCTGCGCGAACGGGTGGCGGCCCGGGTCTCGCGTGGCAAGGTCGAACTGGGCCTGCGCCTGCGCGCGGTCGAGGGCGGCGGCGAACTGCAGATCAACCGCGCGATGCTGGCGCAGCTGCAGGGGCTGGCCGGCGATTTGCGTGGCAGCTTTCCCGAGCTGCGCGCGAGCCTGACCGATCTGCTGCAGTTTCCCGGTGTGCTGCAGTCGCGCGGCGTCGATCCGGTGGCCCTGCAGGCCGAGGCGCTCGCGCTGCTGGACACGGTGCTCGAGCAGTTCGTCACGGCCCGTGAGCGGGAAGGCGCCAAGCTGGTCGCCGCGATCCTGGAGCGGGTCGACGGCATCGCCGCGATCGCGGCCGAAGTACGCGCGTTGATGCCGGCCATCGGGCAGGGTCAGCGCGCCAAGCTGCAGGCCAGGCTCGATGAACTGCCGCATCCGGTCGACCCGGGGCGCATGGAACAGGAACTCGTGCTGTGGCTGCAGAAGCTCGACGTGGACGAGGAGCTCGACCGGCTCGACAGCCACATCGTCGAGATCCGGAGAGTGCTCGCCCAGCGCGAGCCGGTTGGGCGGCGTCTGGATTTCCTGTTGCAGGAATTCAACCGTGAAGCCAACACCCTCGGTTCGAAATCGGTCGACCGGCGCAGTTCCCAGGCGGCGGTCGAGCTCAAGGTGCTGATCGACCAGATCCGCGAGCAGGTCCAGAACATCGAGTAAGGGGTCCAGCGGCGGCGGGCGTAAAACGGTACGATGCGCGGCCTTCCGAGCGTCGGAGACCGGCGTGACGCCTTCCGAACCCCAGGTTTCCGCGAGCGCGCCGCCGATGCGCGGCACGCTGTTCATCGTCGCCGCACCGTCCGGCGCGGGGAAGTCGAGCATCGTCAACGCCTGCCTCGCGCACGACGCCGACATCGCGCTGTCGATTTCCTTCACGTCGCGGCTGGCCCGTCCGGGCGAGCGCCATGCCGAGCACTACCACTTCGTGGGCAAGGACGTGTTCCAGCAGATGATCGATTCCGGGGAGTTCTTCGAGCACGCCCTGGTCCACGGTGACTGGAAGGGCACCGCGCGGCAGTCGGTCGAGCCGCAGCTCGCGGCGGGCAAGGACGTGCTGCTGGAGATCGACTGGCAGGGCGCGCGCCAGGTGCGGCAGAAGGTGCCCGATGCGGTGAGCGTGTTCATCCTGCCGCCGTCTCGCGAGGCCCTCGACCAGCGCATGCGCAAGCGGGGCCAGGACAGCGAGGCGGTCATGGCCCAGCGCCTCGCCGCGGCGCAGGAGGAGATGTCGCACTACGGCGAGTTCGACTATGTGGTCGTCAACGAGCATTTCGAGACCGCCGTGGCCGACATGTGCGCGATCTTCCGCGCGAGCCGCCTGCGTCGGGAGCGCCAGACCCTGCGCCACGGCGGATTGATCGGTCGTCTGTTGTCGGGTGCCTGACGCACCCACGACGCCCAGGCCGAGCAGGGCAAGTCATTGATTTTTCGGGCGGGCGCTTGCGTGCCCCTGTGCGGGGCCGTACCATGGTCGACCCCTTTTCCTGATTCGCGCGGCCGAGCCGGTCGCCGGGAGCCCGTATGGCCCGCATCACCGTAGAAGATTGCCTGGAAGTCGTCGACAACCGCTTCGAGCTGGTCATGATGGCCGCCAAGCGCGCGCGCCAGCTCGCCAACGGCGTCGAGTCGCAGCTCGACAACAGCGAGAACGACGACAAGCCGACGGTACTGGCGCTGCGCGAGATTGCCGCACGCCGCATCGACCAGCCGTTCATCGATGCCGTCGACAAGTCCGAGCGCGAGCGCAAGGAGCGCGAGGCGCTGGAATGGGCTGCGGCCGAAGTGGTCGCCGACGAGGACATGGCGAAGGGCGACGATCTGTAAGCGTCCCGAGCGACGGCCTCGTCCGTCGCGCCATGCGTTGCCAGCGGCCCCGCCTTCGCGGGGCCGTCGCGTATCCGGTGCCCGGAACTGGCCGTATCCGCGCGCGTGCGACGTGGTTCCCAAATGTCGACCAGGCCCGTAGGCTTCGGGGATGACGCCAGCGCACACCGCCAGCCTCCTGGAGCCCGACGTGCCCGGCGACGAGGCGCTGCCGGGCTACGTCCGCGAGTTCGAGCGCGCCACGCTCTATCTTCCCGCCGATCAGCGCGCGCGCCTGCGTCGCGCCTGGGCCGTGGGCGCGTCCGCTCACGCCGGCCAGACGCGCAAGTCGGGTGAGCCCTACATCACCCATCCGGTCGCCGTGGCCGGCGTGCTCGCCGAGCAGAAGGTGGACGTGGAGACGCTGGTCGCCGCGATCCTGCACGACACCATCGAGGACACACCGCTCACCCGCGACCTGCTGTCCGAGGCGTTCGGCGAAACCGTGGCCGAGCTCGTCGAGGGTGTGACCAAGCTCGACAAGCTCAATTTCAGCAGCCGCCAGGAAGCCGATGCCGAGAGCTTCCGCAAGATGATGCTGGCGATGGCACGCGATCTGCGCGTGATCCTGATCAAGCTGGCCGACCGCCTGCACAACATGCGCACACTGGGTGCCCAGCCGGGGCCGGCGCGCGAGCGCATCGCGCGCGAGACACTGGAGGTCTACGCGCCCATCGCCCAGCGCCTGGGCATGAACAAGATCAAGGCCGAGCTGCAGGATCTCGGTTTCCATGCGCTGCACCCGATCCGGCACACCGTGCTCGAAAAGCGCATCCGCAACCAGCCTCTGGTGCGCCGCGAGGCGCTGGCCAGCATCGAGGCCCAGCTGGCGCAGCGGCTCACCAGCGCGGGCCTGCAGTACCGGCTGGTCGGTCGGGTGAAATCACCCTGGAGCATCTACAACAAGATGCAGGGCGAGGGGAAAACCTTCACCCAGGTCATGGACGTCTTCGGCTACCGGATCATCGTGGGCTCGGCCGCCGACTGCTATCACGCGCTCGGCATCGCGCATTCGGTGTTCAAGCCGCTCGACGGCCGCTTCCGCGATTTCATCGCCATTCCCAAGGCCAACGGCTACCAGTCGCTGCACACAGTGCTGTTCGGACCGTACGGCGCGCCGATCGAGGTGCAGATCCGCACCGAGGAAATGGACCTCATCGCCGAGCGCGGCATCGCAGCCCACTGGGCCTACAAGCACGGCGGCGAAGGCCCCAACAGTGCGCAGTCTCGCGCGCATTCGTGGATCGCAGGGCTGCTCGAGTCACAACGCGCCACCGGCTCGTCGCTGGAGTTCCTCGAGAACGTCAAGGTCGATCTGTTTCCCGACGAGGTGTACCTGTTCACGCCCAAGGGCGACATCATGTCGTTGCCGCGCAACTCGACTGCGCTGGATTTCGCATACGCGGTGCACACGGACATCGGCAACCAGACGGTGGCCGCGCGCGTGGACGGCAAGCTGGTGCCCCTGCGGACCGTGCTCGCCAGCGGGCAGCGGGTGGAGATCGTCACCGCGAAGTCCTCGGCGCCGCGCCCGCAATGGCTGGAGTTCGTGGTGACGGGCAAGGCGCGCACCGCGATCCGCGCGCAGCTCAAATACCTGCAGCACGAGGACGCGGTGCAGCTCGGTCATCGCATGCTCGATCGCGCGCTGGAGCTGCTGGGCACATCGCTGGACCGGTTGCCGCAGGAGCGTCTCGATGCCTATCTCGCGGAAGCCCGCTATCCGCGTCTCGAAGCCCTGATGGCCGACATCGCGCTCGGCAACTGGATGCCGGCACAGGTCGCGCTGGCGCTGGCGCCGCAGGAAGGTGCGCAGGCCAAGGGACAGATGGCCAGGCCCGGGGAGACCATCCGCATCCGCGGCGACGAGCGCGGCGTGATTACGTTCGCCAACTGCTGCGCGCCGATCCCGGGCGACGACATCATGGGTTACCACACGACCGGGCGCGGCATCGTGGTGCACCGCATGGACTGTCCCAACGTCGCCGAATTCCGCAAATCGCCGGAGCGGTGGGTGTCGATCGACTGGGACCGCGAGGTGGTCGGCGATTACAGCGTCGCACTGCGTATCGAGGTGGAGAACCACCCGGGCGTGCTGGCCCAGGTCGCGGCCGCGATCGCGCGCGCGCATTCCAACATCGACGGCGTCGACTACCTCGAACGCGACAGCACGATCGCCGCGATCCGCTTCTCGATCGAGGTCAAGGGGCGCAAGCACCTCGCCGACGTGATCCGCAAGACCCGCCGGCTCCCGGTCGTGCACGGCGTGCAACGCATGTAGGCGGACGGCTTCGGGCGACCGACATGACCGTTAGACTAGGCTCCCGCCCGCCACGCCGGAGTTCCGCGCATGTCCCGTACGCCCGTCAGCACCTCGAACGCGCCCGCCGCGATCGGTCCCTACTCGCAAGCCGTGCGCGCTGGCGACACGGTGTATTTCTCGGGACAGATCCCGCTGGATCCGGTCACCGGCGCGCTCGTCGACGGTGACATCACGGCCCAGGCGCGGCGTGCGTTCGAGAACCTCAAGGCGGTGGCCGTGGCGGCGGGCGGCAGCCTTGCGGACGTGGTGCGTGTCGGGCTGTACGTGACCGACCTGGGCGAATTCGCCGAGGTCAATGCGGTGATGGCCGAGTACTTCGACGCACCGTACCCGGCGCGTTCGACCATCGAGGTGCCGGCACTGCCGAAGGGGGCGCGCTTCGAAGTCGATGCGGTGATGGTGCTGGGCTGATCGCGCTGCGGCGGATCCGATGAGCCTGCCTGCGCCCAGGCTGTCCTCGGCCGGATCGGCGCCAGTGTCGACGCTGCCCGGTGTCGGTCCCAAGGTAGCGGAAAAGCTCGCTGCGCGCGGGCTCTGCACGGTGGGCGATCTCTGGTTGCATCTGCCACGGCAATACGAGGACCGCACCCGGATCGTGCCGATCCGCAATCTGCGCGGCGGCGTGCCGGCGCAGGTCGAGGGTACGGTCGACGCGGTGGATCGCGGCTTCCGTCGACGGCCGATGCTGCGTGTCGCGATCTCGGACGATTCGGGCGGCTCCCTGGTGCTGCGCTTCTTCCATTTTCGCGCCGCCCAGGTGGCCCAGTTCGCCGTCGGCACCCGGCTGTGCTGCTACGGCACGCCGCGGCCTGGGCAGCACGGGCTCGAGATCGTGCATCCGAGTTACCGGGTCGTCGACGCGCCGGAAGGCGCGGTTCTCGGCGACGCGCTCGATCCCGTGTATCCGGCGCTCGACGGTGTAGGCCCGGCGGTCCTGCGCCGGTTGATTCTGCATGCGCTCGAGCGTCTGCCCGAGTGTCAGGCGCTCGAGCTGATTCCGCAGCATCTGCTGACGGATCTGGGACTGCCCGCCTTGCGCGATGCGCTGCTCGCGGTCCACCGCCCGCCGTCCGATGCCGATCTGGCTGCCTTGATCGAAGGGCGGCATCCGGCGCAACGGCGCCTGGCGCTGGAGGAGATGCTGGCCCACCACCTCAGCCTGCGCCGGCAGCGCATCGCACTGCAGGCGTATGCCGCGCCGGTGCTGAGCCCCGGGCGGCTGGCGCGCGGATTCGAGGCGACCCTGCCGTTCGCCCTGACCTCGGCGCAGCGGCGGGTGCTTCTGGAGATCCTGGCCGACCTCGCGCAGCCGCGACCCATGCTGCGTCTGGTCCAGGGTGATGTCGGCAGCGGGAAGACGGTCGTGGCGGCGCTGGCGGCGCTGGCGGCGATCGACACCGGCCAGCAGGCCGCGCTGATGGCGCCCACCGAGCTCCTCGCCGAACAGCATGCGCGAAACCTCGGCGCCTGGCTGGAACCGCTTGGCGTGCGCGTGGCCTGGCTGGCCGGCAAGGTGACCGGGCGCGCGCGCGCGGCCGTCTCGGCGGAGATCGCGTCGGGCGCCGCGCAGATGGTGATCGGCACGCATGCCCTGATGCAGGAGGCGGTGCGCTTCCATGCGCTGGCGCTGGCCATCGTCGACGAACAGCACCGCTTCGGTGTCCATCAGCGCCTCGCCCTGCGCGACAAGGGAGCCCGCGGTGGCGGCGTCCCGCATCAGCTGGTGATGACCGCGACGCCCATCCCGCGCACGCTGGCGATGGCCGCGTACGCGGACCTCGATGTCTCCGCGATCGACGAGCTGCCGCCGGGCCGTACGCCGGTACGGACGGTCGTGCTCAGCGCGGAGCGCAGGCCCGAGCTGGTCGAACGCATCCGCGCCGCCTGCGCCCAGGGACGGCAGGCCTACTGGGTCTGCACGCTGATCGACGAATCGGACGAGGTCGTGGCCCAGGCCGCGCAGAGCACCTACGACCAGCTTTCCGGTGCCTTGCCCGGGCTGCGCATCGGGTTCGTGCACGGGCGCATGCGCCCCGCGGACAAGCAAGCCGCGATGCAGGCATTCAAGGCGGGCGACAGCGATCTGCTGGTGGCCACCACGGTCATCGAGGTCGGTGTCGACGTACCCAATGCATCCCTGATGGTGATCGAGAACGCCGAGCGCCTCGGCCTGGCGCAGTTGCACCAGTTGCGCGGCCGGGTCGGGCGCGGCAGCGAAGCGTCGAGTTGCGTGTTGCTGTATCAGGCACCGCTGTCGCGGACCGCCCGCGAGCGCCTCGATACGATGCGCGAGACCACCGACGGCTTCCTGATCGCGGAGAAGGATCTCGCCCTGCGCGGGCCGGGTGAACTGCTCGGCACGCGCCAGACCGGGCTTGTCGAGTTCCGTCTGGCCGATCTGGCGCGTGATGCCGACCTGTTGCCACTGGTGCACGACATCGGGGCGCATCTGCTCGCCGCGGACGCCGAAGCGGCCGATGCCATCGTCGAGCGCTGGGTCGGCGGTGCGTCACGGTTCGCCGCGGCCTGATCCGCGTCGAACGGTCGTCCGCCACGCACCGTGGCCTTCCCTGCCTGGACGGCCGTACCGGGGCGGGCAGGGGAGACAGTCTGCGTGTGGGTGTCGTCTGCCCGGCATAGCTCCGGATTGACGGCCGCCCTGCGCGGCGCGGCGCGGCAACGCCGACGCGGGCCAGACAGGGCGAGCCGGCAGCCGGAACGGCTGTTCACCGCCTCGCGCCTGGGCGGAGGACGACCCTTCGAACGTCTTGCAGTGAAGCGCTCGGGGTAGGCGGCCCGTCGCTCGCGCCAGCGGTCGGCGGCGACGCATTGGACTATGCGGCAGCCTGGAAACCGGTCCAGGCGCCGTCGCCGTCGCGCGGGCGCATGGCGCCCGCCATAATGACGCATGACCGAAACGATTCCGCTGCTGATCGATACCGACCCGGGCGTCGACGATGCCCTGGCCCTGATGCTCGCCTTCGCCGACGCCCGTCATCGGGTGGTCGGCCTCACGATCGCTGCCGGCAATGTCGGCCTCGCCCATACGACGGCCAACGCGCTGAAGCTGTGCGAGGTGGTGGGCCGCAGCGACGTCCCGGTCTTCCCCGGGTGCGCGGCGCCGCTGCTGCATTCCGCGCCCGACGCGGCCTATGTGCACGGCAATGACGGCTTCGGCGACGTGGGCTACGTGCAGGCCGCGCGCGCTGCCGAAACGGAACACGCGGCGCAGGCCATCCTGCGGTTGTCGCACGAGCACGCGGGCCGACTGGTCCTCATCGCGCTCGGGCCGCTGACCAACATCGCGCTGGCGTTGAAGCTGGATCCGACGCTGCCGACGCGCATCGCCCGGTTCATGACGATGGCCGGCGCGGTCACCGGCCACGGCAACATCACGCCATCGGCGGAATTCAACGTGTACTTCGACCCCGAGGCGGCCTGCATCGTGTTCGCCGCCTTCCCGCGTTTCGAGCTCTCCGACTGGGAGGCGACCGTCGCGCATGGCCTGCCGCACGACGAGGTGCTGGGCTGGATGCGCGATGGAGGCGAGCGCGCACGCTTCTACGAAGCGATTTCGCGCAAGACGCGGGAGTGGTCCGCGGATCGGCGCGGCGACGAGTGGCATTCGGCGGACGCGCTGGCGATGGCCTGGCTGCTCGCGCCGGACGGGGCCTTGGAGACCGCCGAGCGGCCGGTGGAGGTGGTGCTCGAGCACGGGCCGGCACGCGGCGCGACCATCGTCGACTGGCAGCGGCAGCTCGGGCGCGCCGACAACGCCGTCATTCTGCTGCGCTACGACCGCGCCCGGTTCCACACCCTGGTGCGGGAGGCGCTCCAGGCCGGCTGACAGCCCGCTTGCGCCACGGCGCGACGCGGGCTAAAATGCCGCTCTTCCCTTGCGCAATTTGGTGCCCGCCATGAAGGCCGACATCCACCCCGATTACCGTGAAGTCGTCTTCCAGGACGTGACGTCCGATGGCTTCAAGTTTCTGACCCGCTCGACCCTCGCCTCCACGGCGAAGGAAACGATCCAGTGGGAAGATGGCAACGAATACCCGCTGATCAAGATCGAAGTGTCGTCCGCGACCCACCCGTTCTACACCGGCCAGAACAAGATGATCGACACCAGCGGTCGCGTCGACAAGTTCCGCCGGCGCTACGCGAAGTAAGTCCGCGTCGTGTCGTGCGACGGCCGCCTCCGGGCGGCCGTTTGTGTTTGGTTTCCCGCTACGTCACGGCGTCCCCGTGACGGGGCGGCTTGGTCATGTTCGACTTTCGTGCAATGCCGCGCGGAGGGCGGGGCATTGGGCCCTATGCGATAATTGACGCGTTGCGGCATCCACGCCGCGCCCGCCTGGCCGGATGGTGTGACGTCCGGAGAAATGAGGAGCTCCAGAGTGTCTGAATCCAATTCCAAGCTCGATCAGGTCACCCTCGACGCCGCCGGCAAGGCGGTGACGCTGCCCGTCCTGCACGGCACGCTCGGCAATCCCTGCATCGACATCTCGAAGCTGCCCAAGGAGACCGGCTGCTTCACCTATGATTCCGGTTTTACCGCCACCGCGAGCTGCAAGTCGGCGATCACCTATATCGATGGCGACGAGGGCGTGCTGCTCTACCGCGGCTACCCGATCGACCAGCTGGCCGAGAAGTCGAGCTTCCTCGAAGTCGCCTACCTGCTGCAGGCCGGCGAGCTGCCGACCGCCGACGAGTTCGCGAAGTTCGAGCACGAAGTCACGCATCACACGATGATGCACGAGTCGCTCAAGAGCTTCCTCCAGGGCTTCCGCCACGATGCGCACCCGATGGCGATGCTCGCGGCCTCGGTCGCGTCGATGTCGGCGTTCTATCACGACACGCTTGACCTGCAGGACCCCGAGCAGCGCCGCCTCGCCGCGATCCGCCTGATCGCCAAGGTCCCGACGCTCGCCGCGGCCGCATACCGCTACTCGATCGGCCAGCCGATCCGCTATCCGCGCAACAGCCTGAACTACGTCGACCGCTTCCTGCACATGATGTTCGAAGTGCCGAGCGAGCCGCTGGAGCTCAACCCGGTCGTCGCCAAGGCGATGGACCTGCTCTTCATCCTGCACGCCGACCACGAGCAGAACGCCTCGACCTCGACCGTGCGCCTGGTCGGTTCGACCGGCGCCAACCCGTACGCGTCCGTCGCGGCCGGCATCACCGCGCTGTGGGGCCCCGCGCACGGTGGCGCCAACGAGGCGGTGCTCAAGCAGCTGGCGGAAATCGGCACTGCCGACAACGTCGAGAAGGCGGTGCTGCGCGCGAAGGACAAGAACGACCCGTTCCGTCTGATGGGCTTCGGTCACCGCGTCTACAAGAACTTCGACCCGCGCGCGAAGATCATCCGCGAGATGACCCACAAGGTTCTCGGCGAGCTGGGCATCAACGATCCGCTGCTGGACGTGGCGATGAAGCTCGAGGAGGCGGCGCTGAAGGACGATTACTTCGTCGAGCGCAAGCTCTATCCGAACGTCGATTTCTACAGCGGCATCATCTACAAGGCCCTGAAGATTCCGACCGAGATGTTCACGGTGATGTTCGCGATCGGTCGTACCGCAGGCTGGGTGGCGCACTGGCTCGAACAGCAGGTCGATCCGGAGGCCAAGATCGGCCGTCCGCGCCAGATCTACACCGGCTACGACGTCCGCGACTACGTCGGCAGTGATCGCCGCTGACCCGGGCTCACGTCCGGCAGCGCAAGCGGGATCTGGGGCGGCCTTCGGGCCGCCCTTTTCGCATGCGGCCGCGTCGTTTGCATTGGGGGGAACTCTTACTCGCCGATGCGCCGGGTCCCGGCAGTCCTTCAGCCCGATGCACCCCAGACTCCTGTCTCGAAGCGGACGCGCTGCGCCGGATCGACGCAGCGAAGACGCCCATCCGGTCCTGTCTGGCGAGGAATGCACTGATGTTCACGAAATGGGTATGGGGCGCGGTCGTCGCGTGCGGTCTGGCGCTTGCGGGCCTGCCCGCGGCCGCACAGGAAATGTCCTTCCGTAGTGGCGTCATCACCGGGATCACGCCGGTGCAGGTGCCGGCATCCACCTCCCAGCAGGCGGCGCCGACGCGAACAGGCGGCGCCTTCGGACGCGCGCTGGGTCGGGTGGCAGGGCGCGCGGCGTCCCGTGTGACCGGCGAATACTCGTACGAGGCCTACGACGTGGCCAGCAGCGCCACGCAGGACGTGGTCGGCGGCGCTGCCGCAGCCCCGGGGGCGGCCATGGTGACCGCCTATATGGTGATGCTGCGTTTCGACGACGGCAGCGAATCGGCGATCCGTGCACCCAGTGCGGATCGCCTCCGGGTCGGCGCGCGAGCACGCGTTTTCGGCACTGGCTCGAGCGCGCAGATCGTAGCCGACTGAATTCGCCACCGCCGAGGTCGGGGCTCTTTCGCGTCTTTTCCCGGTCAGGTCGACAGCCTCCAGGCAGGCGGCCCGTCGAGCGGGTCGCCTGTCCTGCTCCGCGCGGCGCGGGATATAAGGTCAGAGCGGCATGGCGCCGTGCTCGAGCGCAAGGAGTGCCTCGAGCTGGGATCGGGACGCGCGCCGCATCGGCCGCTCGTCGATGTTCGACAGCGGCGCTTGACGAAGACACCCGGTCGGAAGCACGGTCAGATCGAAGGTCAGACCTTCGGCGCTGAAGACCCAGACGTCCAGTTCGGCTGCGCGTTGCCGGTCCAGACGCAATCGGCGGACGCGCGCATCGGCGGGCACCCCATGCTCGTCGAGAAACTGGCCCACCGACTCTGGCGGGTCGGCATGCAGGTGCAGTGCAATCGGTGCATGCGCGTCTGCCGTGCCGTCCAGGACGGGGCCGACCAGGCGCGGCTCGAACGCCGCAAAGAAGTGCAGTGCACGCAGGGCCGCGCGTCGTCGCTGTTCGAGGGCATCGGCGTGCTGCGGGCCGTTGAACAGACGCTGGTGCTCGCGCAGCGCATCCTCGATCTCGCGATTTCGCGGCAGTGATGCATCGTCATGGATGCCAAGCCGGCTCGCCGCCTTGAGCTTGGCCTGATGGAAGTCACGGATGCCTCCCTCGGCCATGAGTCGGGCCGCCTCGTGGGCCAGGCGCTGGCGCTGCTCCCGGGTGCGCGTTTCCGCGTGCTGGCGTGCGTGCCGCATGCGCATCCCCCGTCACTGGTATCGGCCGACTTTAACCCGTCGCCATGGAGCAGGCCTACAGGACAAGCGCGCCTAGCGCTGGAAATTCAGTTTCCGGAGGACGTGTCGGCCTTTCGGCGCCTTCGCCGTCGCGCTCGGGCATCCGCATGGATTCCGTATCGCCGCCGCGGCCGACGGGAGCGCGGACCGCAGGAGACGACGGGCTGCATTCTTGTCGCCCGGCCTCCCGGCAGCCCCCTTGCGCAGATGACGGCGAGGTCGCGATGACAGGCCGGTGCCGGACGTCTCCGTGGCGGGTGCGCTGCACCACCGCAGGGTAACGACCAGGACGCCCGGATGCGGACCGACAGGCGCTGCCCCGCGCCCTGCCAGCCCACGCCCATCAGAAGATGTCGAACGCCTCTTCGGTCGGAACATCGTCCAGAGGGAGCTCGATCTCGGTCTCCATGCGCTCGAGATCCTCGGCCTTGACGTACTCGATGATGCCGCCGCTTTCGGACGTGGTCGGCAGCAGCCGCCCGCCCGCTGTGACGGCCACCCGGACCATCCCCTCCGGCGGTTCGTTGCCCGCCTCCGGAACGCCCTCGAGCGCCACGCGCATGAAGTCGATCCAGATCGGCAGGGCCGCGCGGCCCCCGTACTCGCGGAATCCCAGCGAGCGGTTGTCGTCGCGGCCGACCCAGACCGAAGTGACCAGATTGCCGCCGAATCCCGAGAACCAGGCGTCGCGGTGCTCGTTGGTCGAGCCGGTCTTGCCGCCAACGTCGTCACGCTCGAGGACACGCGCAGCCGTGCCCGTCCCGCGACGCACGACGTCGCGCATCATCGAGATCATCTGGTAGGCCACACGCTCGTCGATCGCGCGCGGAGCGATCACGGGCGCTGCGCCGTCCGCGCGCGGCGCTGGCGCTTCGGCAGGGGCCTCGGGCGCCTGGGTGACGGTGCGCTGGGCGGACGCCGGTCCAAGATCGAAGCCGTCCACCACATGCGAGGGCGCTGCAGGCTGGCCGGGCACGCCGCCCGCCGCGCAACCGCGGCAAGCCTGCGGCGGATTCTCCTTGAAGATCAGGTTGCCTTCGCGGTCGCGCACCTCGTCGATGAACCACGGCGTGATCCGGAAGCCGCCGTTGGCGAATACCGCATACCCGCGGGTCACGTCGATGGGGCTCAATGACGGCGTGCCGAGGGCGATCGACAGATTGGGAGGGAGCTGCGCTTCCTCGAACCCGAAATGGCTGATGTACCGGCGCGCATAGTCCACACCGATCGCATCGAGCAGGCGCACCGCGACCAGGTTGCGGGACTGCACCAGTGCCTCGCGCAGGCGCATCGGGCCGAGGAACCGGCCGTCCGAATTCTGCGGACGCCAGTCCTGTCCCTGGCGCATGCGGAACAGCACCGGGGCATCGAGCACGATCGAAGCGGGGTTGAAGCCTTTCTCCATCGCCGCTGCGAACACGAACGGCTTGAAGCTCGACCCGGGCTGGCGCCGGGACTGCGTGGCCCGGTTGAAACTGCTCCCTGCGAAGCTGAAGCCACCGATCAATGCACGCACGGCACCGTCGTCGGGCTGCATCGACACGAGCGTGGCCTGCGCACGCGGCAGTTGATCGAGCTGCCAGCTCACCGCCGGCGCTGCTGTCGCATCCGCCGGCCCCTTGGACGGCGTTTCGATGCGGCGCACGCGCACCAGCTCGCCCCGGGTGAGCAGCGCGCCCGGGGTGCGACCGGTCCATCGGCTGCTGGCCGCATCGAGGGTGACCGTGACGCCATCGGCCAGGACGACATCGGCGGTACCCTCGCTGCTCCGGACCACGATAGCCGGCAGCAGACCAGCCTGCGCAGCGATGCCGCGCAGACGGCGCGCGGTCGCGGCGACGTCCTCCCCTGCCGCGAGCTCGAACGTCTCCGCGGGCTTGACCCACCCGTGGCGACGGTCGTAGGTCGACAATCCCGTGCGCACGGCCGCTTCGGCCGCCGCCTGCATCGTCGGATCGATGGTCGTGGTGACGTGGTAGCCCCGTGTCAGTACGTCGCCGCCGTAGCGCGCCACCATCTCCAGGCGCACCATCTCGGCCACGTAGGGTGCGAACACTTCGATCGGCCGCTCATGGGGCGTGGCGTGCATCTCCACCGCGCGTGCGGCGGACGCCTCCTGCGCACTGATGAAGCCCAGCTCCTGCATCCGGGCCAGGACGTACACGTCCCGGCGTTCCTTGGCCCGCTCGGGATTGCTCAGCGGGTTGCCGCTCGACGGAAACTTCGGAATCGCCGCCAGCGACGCCATCTCGTCGAGGTCGAGGGTGTCGAGCGACTTGCCGTAATAGAACTCCGCCGCGGCCGCCACGCCATAGGCACGGTTGCCGAAGAAGCTCTTGTTGAGGTAGAGCTCGAAGATCTCGTCCTTGCTGAGGTTCTGCTCCATCTTCCGCGCAAGAAGCATCTCCGCGAACTTGCGGGTGAAGCTGTACTCCGAGCTCAGGAAGAACTGCCGCGCGACCTGCTGGGTGATGGTCGAGCCCCCAGGCACGCGACGGTCGTCGGTGGTCGCCAGCAGCCACAGCGCACGCGCGACGCCCCGGTAGTCGATGCCGCCGTGTTCGTAGAAGCGCGCGTCCTCCGTCGCGAGGAAGGCCTGCTTGAGCCGCAGCGGCACGTCGTCGATCTTCACCGGGTAGCGGCGCGTTTCGCCGAACAGGGCGATCAATCGCCCGTCGCTGGCATAGACGTAGAGCGGCTCCTGCATCTCGATATCGCGCAGGCTTTCGACGTCGGGCAGCTTGGAGGCGACGGCCGTATAGAGGACGCCCGCGGCGACCGCGCCCAGGATCGCGATGACCAGGAACAGGGCCAGCATCCAGCGCAGGGTGCGACGGAGCCGGGACGGACGGGGCGAAGTGGGCGCGGGTGTCATGGCGGCGGAGTATAGGGGAGCGGCTGACTCGAGGCCCCCCGCGCCAGTCCGTGACGGCCCTCTGATTCCCGAAGATGGAGGGCGCCCGGCATCGCGTCTTCGTGATCCGGTTGTTGCTATCGGCTTAAAAGTCCGTTATTTAATGCGCCGGGACACGAGGCGCGGCTAAGCGCCCGTGGCAAAGGGGATATTCCGTGGGGCTCATCACAAAAAGCCAGGTGCCGCTCGTCGGCGTCGACATCAGCTCGACCGCGGTCAAGCTGCTGCAGCTGTCGCGGCAGGGCAACCGCTACCGCGTCGAACACTATGCGGTGGAGCCGCTGCCGCCCAACGCGGTGGTGGAGAAGAACATCGTGGAGGTCGAGGCGGTGGGCGAGGCCATCCGCCGCGCGGTGTCGCGCTCGGGCACCAAGGCCAAGCATGCAGCCGCCGCCGTCGCCGGTTCGGCGGTGATCACGAAGACGATCCCGATGCCGGCCGACCTCGACGAGGACGACATGGAATCGCAGGTCGAGCTCGAGGCGGTGAACTACATCCCGTATCCGATCGAGGAAGTGAACCTCGATTTCGAGGTGCTGGGCGCGATGCCCGGCAATGCGGAGATGGTGCAGGTGCTGCTGGCCGCCTCGCGGTCGGAGAACGTGGAACTGCGCGCGTCCGCGCTCGAGCTCGGCGGACTCGCCGCCCGGGTCGTGGATGTCGAGGCGTTCGCGGTCGAGAACGCCTTCGCGCTGATCGCCAGCACGCTGAGCATGCCGACCGACGGTGTGGTCGCTCTGGTCGACGTCGGTGCGACGATGACCACGCTCAACGTGCTGCGCAACGGGCGCAGCCTGTACTCGCGCGAGCAGGTGTTCGGCGGCAAGCAGCTGACCGACGAAGTGATGCGCCGCTACGGTCTCAGCTACGAGGAAGCGGGCCTGGCCAAGCGCCAGGGCGGCCTGCCCGAGAGCTATGAGGTCGAAGTGCTCGAGCCGTTCAAGGAGGCGATGGTCCAGCAGGTCAGCCGCCTGCTGCAGTTCTTCTATGCGGGCAGCGACTTCAACCGTGTCGACCAGATCGTGCTTGCCGGCGGATGCGCGTCGATTCCGGGCGTCGCCGACATGGTCGAAGAGCAGCTGGGCGTGCAGACGGTACTGGCCAATCCGCTGGCGCAGATGACGCTCGGCCCGCGGGTCCAGGCCCATGCGCTGGCGCAGGATGCCCCCGCGCTGATGATCGCGTGCGGCCTCGCGCTGAGGAGCTTCGACTGATGGCAAGAATCAATCTCCTCCCCTGGCGCGCCGAACGGCGCAAGCAGCGGCAGAAGGAATTCGGGGTCATGGTGGGCATCGCCGCGGTGGCGGGTATCGCCCTGTGGTTCCTGGTCAACTCGTACTACAACGCGCAGATCGACGGACAGCGTGAGCGCAATGCCTATCTCGAGCAGCGCATCGTCGAGCTCGATCGCGAGATCAGCGAGATCGATGCGCTCGACCGCCAGCGCTCGCAGCTGCTGGCCCGCAAGGCCGTGATCGAGCAGTTGCAGGGCAATCGTTCGCAGATGGTCCATCTCTTCGACCAGCTGGTACGCACCATTCCCGACGGCGTGCTGCTGACCTCGCTGAAGCAGGAAGGGCAGCGACTGACGCTCGAAGGGCGCTCGCAGTCGAATGCTCGCGTCAGTACCTATATGCGTTCGCTGGATGCCTCGGGATGGATGTCCAACGCCCAGCTTTCGGTGATCGAGGCGCGCGATGGCGTGCCGGGGCTGCCGTACGCCTTCACGTTGAACGTCCAGCTGTCGACGCCGGCGGCCAAGGAAGCCGAAGCCGCGGACGCGGTCGACCCGCTGCAGCCGGTCGATGCCACCGCCCCCGTCGATGCGCCGGCGCCGGTCGCTGAAGGAGTCGCTTCGTGAGCAAGAAGAAGATGGGCCTGCGCGAGCTCGACATCAACAATACCGGTGCATGGCCGCGCGAGTACAAGATCGGCGCCTGCATCCTGGTGGGACTGCTGATCTTCGGCCTGCTCTGGTACCTGGTCACCCGCGACAAGGGCGGCGAGCTCGAGGGTCTCGAGGCGCAGGAGCGCACGTTGCGTCAGGATTTCGAGACCAAGCAGGGCCGCGCGGCGAATCTCGAACCGCTGAAGCAGCAGCTGGCGCAGATGGAGCAGCAGCTCCAGCAGATGCTCCGGCAGTTGCCGAGCAAGACCGAGATGCCCGACCTGATCGTCGACATCTCCCAGACCGCGATCGCCACCGGCATCCAGAACGACCTGTTCAAGCCGGGCGAGGAATCGCCGCGCGAGTTCTACGCCGAGCAGCCCATCGCACTGCGAATGGTCGGCACTTACCACCAGTTCGGCGCCTTCGTCAGCGGCGTGGCGTCGCTGCCGCGCGTGGTCATCATGACCATGCACGACATCTCGCTGAAGCCCCGGGGCGGATCGGGCGACGGCCTGGCCGGCATCGGGCCGAACTCGAGCCTCGAGCTGTCGGGCACCGTCAAGACCTACCGCTACCTCGATGAAGAGGAGACCGCCGCCCAGGCAGCGGAAACAGAAGCACAGGCTGCCGGGGGGGCGCAATGATGTCGATCAGCACAGGCATGACGCGCGGCCTCACACTGCTCGCGATCGCACTGGTCGCAACGGGCTGCGGCCGCGGCGTCACCAGCACGCCGGGAGACGCGCCCAACCTCGAACAGTGGGTGGACGAGGTCAAGCAGCGACCCGCGCCCGCGCTCGATCCGCTGCCGGTCATGCAGCAGTTCGAGACCTTCGAGTATTCGGCGCAGGGAATCCGCGACCCGTTCAGTAACGCGTTCACCGATGCCGACAACGGCAGCGGGCCGCGGCCGGACTCCAACCGGCGTAAGGAGATCACCGAGCAGTTCCCGCTCGACAGCATGTCGATGGTCGGCACGATCGGCACCGGTCCGCGTACGGTGGGCCTCGTGCTCGCGCCGGACAAGGTGACCTACCGGATCGGGCCGGGGAATTACCTGGGACAGAACGATGGCCGCGTGACATCGGTCAATGAAAATCGCATCGAGCTGGTCGAGCTCGTGCCCGATGGCGCCGGCGGGTGGCTCGAACGCCCGGCATCGCTCGCGCTGAACGAAAAATGATGAGGGGAAGCAAGATGACCGTGAGCAAAGCGGGGAGCCTGCGGGCTGACCGGACGTCTCCGATGCGTGCCGGCGCGCTCGGTCTCGCCATCGGACTGGTGGCTGCATTCAGTGGTGCACAGGCCGCGCAGCCGGTGGCGTCGGGGGCGCTGCTTCCTGTGCTGCAGTTGGCTGCGGCAGGCCAGAGCTCGGCCGTGACCGTGACCGACCTGGATTTCAAGCGAGGCGATGGCGGGGCGGGCAAGCTGATCCTCCGCTTCGACGGGGACGGCGCGACGCCCGACCTGCGCACGCAGGACGGGAACGTGGTGATCAATCTGGGCGGCGCGACGCTGCCGGCGTCACTGCAGCGGCCGCTCAACGTCACCGATTTCGCGACGCCGGTGCAGCGGATCGATGCACGCCAGGGCGGCAGCGGCACCCAGGTGGTGCTGACCGCACGCGGCGACTTCGAGCCGCTCGCCTACCAGAGCGGCCGCGACTACATCGTCGAAATCGTTCCGCGCACGGGGTCGCGTGCGGTCGGCTCGGCCGGCCTCACTTCGACGATGGCCCAGACGGCTGCTGCCACGGCGGCCGAGACACGCGCGTATCGCGGTGCGCCGGTCACGTTCAACTTCCAGGACGTCCCGGTGCGCACCGTGCTGCAGTTGATCGCGGACGAGTCCAACCTCAACATCGTCGCCAGCGACAGCGTGGTCGGCAACGTCACCCTGCGCCTGCAGAACGTGCCCTGGGACCAGGCGCTGGACATCGTCTTGCAGGCCAAGTCGCTCGACAAGCGCCGCAGCGGCAATGTGGTCTGGGTCGCGCCCCAGAGCGAGATCGCCGCGTTCGAACAGGCCCGCGAGGACGCGCGTCTGGCCATCGAAGAGCGCGCGGAGATGACCACCGAGTACATCGCGATCAGCTATGGCAACGCGGAAGACATCGCCAAGCTGCTGACCGAGGAGAGCAAGACGAGCACAGGCGGTGGCGGCGGCAGTACGCAAAACCGAGGCTTCCTCTCCTCGCGTGGCAGCCTCAGTTTCGATCGCCGCACGAACACGCTGCTGGTGATCGACATTCCCCAGCGCGTGGACGAAATCAAGCGCCTTGTCTCGATGCTCGACAAGCCGGTTGACCAGGTCGTGATCGAGGCCCGCATCGTGATCGCCAACGAATCGTTCGCACGCGATCTCGGTGCACGCTTCGGCGTGTTCGGGGCCAAGCAGCGTCTGATCACGTCCGGCTCTCTCGAAACCAACGCCGAGTACAACAACAGCGGAATCCCGACCGCACAGAATCCGAATCCGGTCCGGACCTGGACAGACGATGTTGCGCGCCGCAATCTCAACTTCGGCATCCGCGATATGAACCCGGCATCCGTGGCGTTCACGATCCTGGGAAATACGATCAACTGGGAGCTGGAACTCCAGGCTCTGCAGCAGGAGCAGCGCGGCGAAGTCATCTCCAACCCGCGCATCGTTACCAGTAACCAGCGCGAGGCCGTGATCAGCCAGGGTCAGGAAGTCGGCTACCTGACCGTGACGGGCGGGCAGAGCAACAGCATCCCGACCATCGAGTTCAAGGACGTGCTCCTCGAGATGAAGGTGACGCCCACCATCACGGCGGATGGCCGCGTGTTCCTCGCGATGGACATCAAGAAGGACGAAGTGACTGGCGAGACGACGTATCCCGGTATCGGTTCGGTTCCCCTCATCAGCAAGCGCACGGTTACGACGGCGGTGCTGATCGACGATGGGCAGACCGTTGCGATCGGCGGCGTGTACGAGTTCGCGGATCGGGCTTCGCTGTCGAAGGTCCCGTTCCTCGGTGACCTTCCGGTACTGGGCAACCTGTTCAAGACGCGTGGGCGTGGCAAGGAGAAGGCGGAGCTGTTGATCTTCGTGACCCCGAAGGTCATGCGGGTGGCGCAGCGCCCCCTCGATTGAGTCGAGCGCAGCGCCGTTCCGGACGGGGCCCGTATGGGCCCCGTCTGTGTATGTGCGGCGCAGTCTAGGCGGCGCGGAGGGTCGAGCGTCGTTCACCGTTTGCGGTCACACTGTTCCCGACGCGATCGGCGTCGACAGCGAGACGGTGGATGGACCAGGCGCTCGAGCCCGTGTCGACGCGGGGGTTGCATGCACGCTTCGACGCGCTGCGGGCATCTCTGGCGGCGGCCATCATCGGCCAGGATGCACTGGTGGACCGGCTGCTGGTCGCCCTGCTCGCGGACGGTCACCTGCTGGTGGAAGGGGCACCGGGACTGGCCAAGACGACGGCGATCCGGGCACTGGCCGCGCGTCTGGATGCGCCTTTCGCGCGGGTCCAGTTCACACCGGACCTGCTGCCGGCTGACCTGACCGGCACCGAGATCTGGCGCCCGCAAGACGGGCGATTCGAGTTCCAGCCCGGGCCGATCTTCCACCCGCTGCTGCTGGCCGACGAGATCAACCGCGCACCCGCCAAGGTGCAATCGGCGCTTCTCGAGGCGATGGGCGAGCGTCAGGTCACCGTGGGCCGCGAAACCTACCGGCTGCCGGACCTGTTCCTGGTGATGGCCACGCAGAATCCGATCGAGCAGGAAGGCACCTTTCCGCTGCCCGAGGCGCAGCTCGACCGGTTTCTGTTGCACGTGCGCGTGGGTTATCCGGATGTGGCGACCGAATCGCGGATCCTGGCCCTCGCCCGCGAGCGCGCGCTGGCCGAGCTCGACGCGCGAACCGAAGACATCGACCGCATGCCTCTGGAGATCCTGTTCGCCGCCCGGCGCGCGGTGCTGGACGTGCACCTGGCTCCGGCGGTGGAGCGCTATCTCGTCGAGCTGGTGCTCGCATCGCGTGATCCGTCAGCGTACGACCCTGCGCTGGCCCGCCGGATCGCCTGGGGCGCGAGCCCGCGCGGGTCGATCGCGCTCGAGCGTTGCGCGCGCGCGCGGGCCTGGCTGGCCGGACGCGATTTCGTCACCCCCGAGGACGTCCGGGCGCTGGCGCCGGATGTCCTGCGCCACCGGGTGTTGCCGAGCTACGAGGCGACGGCCGAAGGCTGGGATGGCGACCAGCTCGTCGCGGCCCTGCTCGACTGTGTGCCGCTGCCCTGAACGTGGCAATGCGTGCCGGCCCGTCCACTCTCGAGCCGTCCGGCGCCACCGGCGTCGTGCCATCGCTCCGGGAGCTCGTGGCCCTGCGTGAGCCGGCCGGTCGACGCATCGGTGCCCGACAGGGGCGGACCGGCATCCGCGCGCACGCGCCAGCGCCGGTGCGCGGGCAGGGGATGGAATACGCGGAATCACGGGACTACATCGCAGGTGACGATGCGCGTCATATCGACTGGCGGGTCACCGCCCGGACGGGTCGCCCGCACACCAAGACCTTCCAGACCGAGCGGGAGCGCTTGACGCTGGTGGTGGCCGACACCGCGCCTGCGCTCTACTTCGGCACGCGTGTGCGGTTCAAGTCCGTGCAGGCGGCGCGCGCCGGTGCGGTCGCGGTGTGGGCGGCCACCGCGGCGGGTGATCGCGTAGCGGCCCTGCGCGGAACCTCGAGCGAGGCCCCGGTCCCACCCGCCGGCGGGCGCCGGGGCAGCCTGCGCGTCCTCGATGCACTGGCGCGCTGGTACGCGACGCGGCCCGACGGCGACGAGGGCCTGCCGGTGGCGTTCGACCACGCGCGACGCCTGCTTCGTCCGGGATCGCGGCTGCTGGTCCTGTCCGACGCGGCAAGTGCGCTCGCAGTGCCGGCGCAGCGCTGGCTTGCCCTCTCTGCACATGCCGAGGTCTGCGTCGTGCTGTTGACCGATCCGCTGGAGCGCGATCCACCCGTGGCCCCGGTGCGCTTCGCCGCGCCCGGAGGTGCGGTGGCCCTGGACCTCGACCGGGCGACAGTCCGGGCGCGCTGGGCGGACCGCTTCGCAGGCGGTATCGCTCGATGCGAGGCCGTGCTGCGTGCTTCTGGCGTGCGTACCGCGGTGCTGTCCACGGAAATGGCCAGTGATCGCTGGCTGCCGATCTTCATGCGCGGACGGACGCGCTGAGATGCGGGTGCCCGACATCGTGCTCCGTGATATCCAGCAGCCTGCCGCGCCGGCATGGTGGCCACCTGCGCCGGGCTGGTGGTGGCTTGCGGCGGCGCTGTGCATCCTGCTCGCAGCGGCGGGCCTGTACGCCTGGCTGCGCGCGCGCAGGCGGCAGGCCTGGCGCAGGATGTTCGACACCGCAGTCGACGCGGCGCCGGACCCATCGGCGCGGATCGCTGCGATGTCGGCCCTGTTGCGGCGCGCCGCGCGGCGCGTACGGCCCGATGCCGATCGGCTGGAAGGCGACGCCTGGCTGGCGTTCCTCGACGCCGGCGCCACGGAGGCGGGATTCAGCGACGGTCCGGGCGCGGTCCTGCGCGAAGGCGCCTTCAAGCGCGACCCGGGTCCGGTGGACATCGTCGCGGCGCAGCGCCTTGCCCGCGCGCGTTTCGTCGCCCTGATGCAGGCCGGGCGATGACGACGCCGGACACGACGCTTGACATGCTGCGCACCGTCTTCGCGTGGCCGTGGATGCTGCTCGCGCTGCCGCTGCCCCTGATCGTGTACCGCCTGCGTCGCCCGGCGCCGCCACGCGGCGCCGCCTTGCGTGTGCCCTATGCGCAACTCCCGGCACTCGCGGGGGGGATGACCGGTCGCAATTTCGGTGGCGTTCCCTGGCTGCTCACGCTCGCCTGGCTGCTGCTGTGCCTCGCGGCGGCGCGGCCCCAGCAGTGGGGGCCGCCGGAGCCGGCACCCCGGGCGGCGCGCGATCTCATGCTCGCCGTGGATCTGTCCGGCAGCATGGGCGAAGAGGACATGCAGCTTGGATCGCGTCGGGTCGACCGCCTGACCGCGGCGAAGGCGGTGATCGCCGATTTTCTCGAGCGGCGCCATGGTGACCGCGTCGGCCTGATCGTCTTCGGGCACCGCGCCTATGCGATGTCGCCGATGACCTTCGATCTCGACAGCGTTCGCCAGCAGCTCGACGACACCGTCGTCGGCCTCGCCGGCCGGGAAACCGCGATCGGTGATGCGATCGGCCTGGCCGTCAAGCGCATGGGTGATCCGTCGTCCGGTCAACGCGTGCTGGTATTGCTGACCGATGGCGTCAGCAATGCCGGCGTGCTCACTCCGGACAAGGCGAGCGAGCTCGCACGTGACGCCGGCCTGCGGGTGCACACCATCGCGTTCGGCGGCGAGGAGCAGGCCGGGGCGCTGTTCGGCTTTCGCCTGCCCGGGGGCGGAGAACCGGCGATCGACGAAGCCGCGCTGGAAGCGATCGCCGAGGCGACGGGCGGCCGGGCCTTCCGCGCGCGCGATACTGCGGCGCTGGCCGGGATCTACGCCGAGCTCGACCGGATCGAACCCGTCGAGCGGGCAGGGCCCGCACTGCGGGCGCGGATCGAGCGGTATCCGATTCCGCTCGCCGGGGCCTGCCTGCTGCTCGCGCTGGCAGCGTGGCCGCGGGCGGCGCACGGCGGCCGTTCCGGCCGCATCGGCGCGGAGGCCGCGCGGTGAACGGCCTCGACGCGGTGCATTTCGCACGGCCGGCGTGGCTCTGGCTGTTGCTGGCCCTTCCGCTACTGGGGGTGGTGTGGCGACTGCGCATGCGCGCCGCGAGCGGGTGGACGCAAGCGGTCGACGCCCATCTGCTGGCGCATCTCGCGGAACACCGCGCCGGCAGGCGCGGCTGGCTGGAACTCGCCGCATGGATGACCGCGGGTGCATGCGCGGTGCTGGCCCTCGCGGGCCCGGGGTGGCGCCAGGTTCCGGCGCCGCTGCAGGCGACGACGTCGCCGCCTTTGGTGGTGGTCCTGGACCTGTCGACCGCGACCGCGGCGGCGGACCTCCCGCCCTCGCGCCTGCTGCAGGCGCGGGCCAAGCTCGCCGAGCTGTTCGCCGGACGCGCCGAAGGCGAAACCGCACTGGTCGTCTACGCGGGCGATGCGTTCACCGTCGCGCCGCTGACCTCGGAGGCAGCCAATCTGGCGCTGTATCTCGATGCGCTGGCCCCCGATGTCATGCCGGCCGACGGCCAGCGCGCGGACCGCGGTATCGAGCACGCCGCGCGCCTGCTCCGCCAGCGCGCGGTCACCCGCGGGAGCATCCTCCTGTTGACCGGCCAGGCCGACCGGCCGGCGATCGCCGAAGCCGCGACCGCCTCACGGATGGGCTATCGCGTGTCCGTGCTCGGGCTGGGCAGCCCCCAGGGGGCGGCCCATCGCGACGCCGTTGGCGGGCTCGTCCATGCCCGGCTCGACGAGCCTGCACTCCGGGCGCTCGCTGAGGCCGGCAGCGGCGATTACCGGCGGCTCACGATCGGCGACGCCGATCTCCGAGCCTTGCGCCTGATGTCTGATCCGGCGAACGGGGACACTGCGTCCACCGGTGCAGACCGGCCGGGGGCGCTGCCCCAGGGTGCCCTGCGCTGGGCGGATCAGGGCTACTGGTTCATCCTCCCACTGCTCGTCCTGGTGCTGCTGGCGTTCCGCCGCGGCGCGGCGCTCGCGGCAGTGGCGTGCCTGGCGGCGCTTCCAATGCTGGGGGCCGACGCCCGGGACGAGACCATGCGTGGCACGGCCTGGCAACGTGCCGACCAGGCCGTGCACGGTCGTCTCGTCGAAGGCGTGGAGGCCTACCGCGCGGGTCGCTATGCCGATGCCGCCAGGCACTGGGCCGATCTGCCCGGGCCGGTGGCGGCCTACAACCGCGGCAACGCCCTGGCCAGGCAGGGGGATCTGGACGGAGCGATCGCGGCTTACGACCAGGCCTTGCGCCTGCAGCCGGGCATGGCCGATGCGCTCGCCAACCGCGCCGCGGTCGAGGCCGCCCGGACGCGGCGGCCGCCGCCCGGACCCGGCCGGGATCCGCGCGCGCCGCCCCGAGGCGAACAGCCCGATGAAGGCCGGCCGTCGCCGGGCGCGG